>CAVRQM010000003.1:0-353056 GCA_963723455.1 uncultured Pseudomonadota bacterium
CTGTTCCTGCGCCTGGGCGCGCGGCTGCGCGGTCCGGCGGGCGCGGCTCCCGGCGCGCTGCGTCGCGTGGCCATCAGCAACCTGGTGTGCGAGCAGCCGCTCAATGCCATGCCGTCTATCATCAGCGGCGTGCCGGGCTATCTGATCGAGGACATCCGCATCAGCGACGTGTACGTGCTGCAGCGCGGCGGCGGCGGCGCGGCGATGGCCGGCCTGCTGCCGCCGGAGGAGGTCGCCGCCTATCCCGACCCCGGCCGCTTCGGGCCGCTGCCCGCGCAGGGAATCTTCATCCGCCACGCTCGCGATCTGCAGTTCAGCCATATCGAGATCGCCTGCGCCGCGCCGGACGCCCGGCCGGTGTTCTGGATGCGCGACGTGACGGGCATCGACATCGACCATCTGCGCGCCCGGGTGTCCGCCGCGGCCCCGCTGGTCGCCTCGCGCGACGTGAGCGGCCTGCGCATCAGCGACGGCGATGGCGACGGCCTGTCCGACGCCACGCTGCGCCGAGTCACCCCGGCCGCGAAGCCGTAGCGCGGAGGGCCGCCGCGCTCATTCGATCGAGGCTATGCGGCCGCCGCCAGCGCCTGTTCCAGATCGGCCAGGATGTCGTCGATGTACTCGATGCCGACCGACAGGCGGATATAGCCTTCGGTCACGCCGCTCATCGCGCGTCTCCTCGGCTTCAGCTGCGAATGCGTGGTGCTGGCCGGATGGATCGCGAGGCTGCGCGAATCGCCGATATTGGCGACGTGATAGAACATCTGCAGCGCGTCGATGAAGCGCCGGCCGAGTCGCAGGCCGCCGCGCAGCTCGAAGCCCACCATGCCGCCGTAGCGGCCGCCCAGATAGCGGTCGGCCCGCGCGCGCGCCTCGCCCTGCTGCACCGACGGGTGGATCACGTTCGCCACCTCGGCGCGTCGGCCCAGGAAATCTGCCACCGCCTGTGCGTTGGCCACATGCCGCTCGATGCGCAGCGGCAGCGATTCCAGCCCTTGCAGGAACATGAACGCGTTGAACGGCGACATCGCCGCACCCAGGTCGCGCAGCAGCACGACGCGCATGCGCAGCGCATAGGCGATCGGCCCCAGCGGCTTGGCCGCCTCGGCCCAGACCGCGCCGTGATAGCTGGGATCGGGCGTGTTAAGGAGCGGCTGGCGCGCGGATGCGCCTGCCAGTCGAAATTGCCGCCATCGACCACGATGCCGCCGATCGAGGTGCCGTGGCCGCCGATCCATTTCGTCGTCGAATACATCACCACCGCCGCGCCGTGGTCCAGCGGCCGGCACAGGATCGGGGCTGCGGTGTTGTCCACGATCAGCGGGATGCCGAGGCTGCGGCCGATCGCCGCCACCTCGGCGATCGGGAAGGCGGCGAGCTTCGGGTTCGGCAGGGTCTCGCCGTAATAGGCGCGGGTGCGCTCGTCGCTGGCGCGGGCGAACGCCTCGGGATCGGCCGGATCGACGAAGCGGGTCTCGATGCCCTGATCCCTCAGCGTGTTGGCGAACAGGTTCCAGGTGCCGCCGTACAGGTCGGTCGAGCTGACGATATTGTCCCCGCCGCGCGCCACATTCTGCACCGCGAAGGCGGATGCGGCCTGGCCCGAGGCCAGCGCCACCGCCGCCGCGCCGCCCTCCATCGCCGCGATCCGCGCCTCCAGCACCGCCGTCGTCGGGTTCATGATGCGGGTGTAGATGTTGCCCAGTTCCTTCAGCGCGAACAGGTTCGCGGCGTGCTCGGCGTTGTTGAACTGGAACGAGGTGGTCTGGAAGATCGGCACCGCGACCGCGCCGGTGTCGGGATCGGCTCGCCAGCCGGCATGCAGGGCGATGGTCTCGGGGTGCTTGCTGGTGGTGGTCATGGCGTCCTCCCGTTCGTTGCCGCAACCTCTCCATAAAACCGCGGCGGCGGCAACCGGCTACGCCGCCATCCGCCAGACGCGCCAGATCGCGCCGCGCCGCCCGGCCGCGCGGCGCTGGATCATCGCGTCCAGGCCCAGGCTGCGCCCGGCGCGGTCCAGCGCCAGCAGCGCCATGACGAAGATGATGACGACGTACGTCCACGGCCACTCGCCGGGATCGCGATACAGGCCGAGCCACAGGTTCAGCGTGAACAGCACGCCGACCAGCCCGCCCAGCCGGGTCATCAGGCCCAGCACCAGCGACACCGTCATGGCGATTTCGGCAAGCCACACCAGCGGACCGAGCCAATCCAGGTTCGGCAGCATCGCATCGCGCACCAGCGCCCCGTGCCAGGCGAAGGCGGAATATTTCGCCATCTCTCCGGTCCAGAACCGCAGCCCGCCGGACACCGGCAGCGGCAGTTTCCACAGCGAGCCCTGGAACCACAGCGCCCCCATCAAGGTGCGGATCAGCCAGATCCACAGGCAGCGCGCGCTGCGCTGCGCCGGGTCGCGCGTCCAGTTGACAGCGGCGACGGTAATCCCTCCCAGCAGCAGCGCGAAGAAGAACACGGCCAACGCGACGCCGCCGACGCCCAGCGCGCGATGGTCCGCGGTTCTGCCGATCAGGAACGAAAGGCTGTCGGTGATGGGATTGACGCGCATGGGTTCCCTGCAACGGCCGTCTGATACCGCTGCCAGTGTTCGGCGCACGGCGGACGACGGTAACAGCGAGCGCCGACACAACCTGACGCCCAAGGAATACGCCGCGCCCTCGGTGTTCCGGCCGGAGAACCTGCTGCGCGAAGCGCGGCGGCAGAAGGGCCGGCCGCTGCTGCCGGTGCCGGAGATCTGCCTGCTCGACCCGGATGGAGACATCGTGCGCGGCCTGCGCGCGGCGGGTCGCGCATCGCCGCATGCCGGCTGGGCGTGCTACCACACGGCGCTGGACGTGTTCGAGCATGCCGGGGAGCGGTTCGGCATCGTCGGCGGCGCAGTCGGCGCGCCGTTCGCGGTACTGGTGGCCGAACAGCTGTTCGCCTCCGGCTGCGCCCTGCTGCTCAGCGTCACCTCGGCCGGCCGCGTCGGCGACCTGCCGCCGGGACCAGGCTTCGTGCTGATCGACCGGGCGCTGCGCGACGAGGGCACCAGCCTGCACTACGCCCCCGCCTCGCCGTTCGCCTGCGCCGATGCCGGCCTGATCGCGCAGGTCGGCGCGGCGCTGGCCGGCATCGCGGTGCCGGTGCTGCGCGGCGCGACATGGACCACCGACGCGCCGTTCCGCGAGACCGCGGCGGCGATCGCGGCGGCGCGCGACGCCGGCGCGCTGGCGGTGGAGATGGAGGCGGCGGCGCTGTATGCCTTCGCCGCCGCGCGCGGCCGCGCGGTGGTCTGTTTCGCCCACGTGACGAACACGATGGCGCAGGGCGCGGACGAGTTCGACAAGGGAGACGACGACGGCGTGGCCGACGCCCTGGCCGTCGCCGCCGCCGCGGCAGCGGCGTGGCGGGCCGGCCAGCGCTCCTGCTCCGGCGCCTGACGACGCAGCGCCGCGCCCGCGACCGCCCAGCCGATTTAGCCGAAGGCGTAGGCGTCCATGCGCAGCATGCTGAACATGGCGCTGGCGTGCAGCCGGCGGGCCGGAGCGTGCGGGCCGGCCGCGCCGAGCGCCACGAACACCGGCAGCAGGTGTTCCTCGGTCGGATGGTTCTGTGCCGCGTGCGGCGCGCGGGCGCGGTAGTCCAGCAGGTCGTCGAGCCGCTGCTCGCGCAGCGCGGCATCCATCCATTCTGCGAACTCGGTCACGTCCGGCGCGGCCGGCGCGTCCTCCGCCTGGCCGCGGAACCGGCCAAGGTCGTGCGTCCAGCTGCCCGATCCCAGCACCAGCACGTCCTCCGCGCGCAGCCGGGCAAGCGCCGCGCCGAGCCGCAGGTGATGCTCCGGCCCCAGGCGCTGCACCGACAGTTGCAGAACTGGTATGTCGGCCGCCGGCCAGGCCAGCAGCAGCGGCACCCAGGCGCCGTGGTCCAGCCCGCGCTCCGGGTCCAGGCTGGCCGCGAAGCCGGCGGCCTCCAGCAGCGTGCGCACCCGCCCGGCCAGCGCCGGATCGCCGGGCGCCGGATAGCGCAGCTGGTACAGGGCCGCCGGGAAGCCCCGGAAATCGTGGATCGTCGCCGGATGCGCGGCGGCGCTGACCGCCGGCTGCGCCGTCTCCCAATGCGCCGAGACCGCGAGGATCGCGCGCGGCCGCGGCAGCGTCGCGGCCAGCCCGGCGAGGAAGTCGCGCGCCGGGGAATCGCTCAGCGGCAGCGTCGGCGCACCGTGGCTGACGAACAGGGCAGGGAGCATCGATCGGCCTTTCCGCGGGGTCGGCACCCGTTAGCATGCCGACGCCGTGCTGCGATGCAACAAACCGTCTTCCGGCGCGGCCCGGAGGAGCGCATAACCGCGCACGCAAAACGTTTTTCGTTCGAAAGCCGCGCCGATGCTCCCGCTGCCCCTGCTGGCTCTGGCCGTTGCCTCGTTCGGCATCGGCACCACCGAATTCGTCATCATGGGCCTGCTGCCGGACGTGGCCGGCGATCTCGGCGTCAGCGTGCCGCGCGCGGGGCTGCTGATCAGCCTGTATGCGCTCGGCGTGATGGTGGGCGCGCCGCTGATGACCCTGGCGCTGGCCCGCCTGCCGCGCCGGCGCGCGCTGCTCGGATTGCTGGGCCTGTTCGTGCTCGGCAACGCCGCCTGCGCGCTGGCGCCCAGCTACGGGCTGCTGCTCGCCGCACGGCTGCTGACCTCGCTGACGCACGGCACGTTCTTCGGCATCGGCGCGATCGTGGCGGCGGGCCTGGTCCCGGCGCGGCAGCGGTCGCGGGCGGTGGCGTTGATGTTCTCCGGGCTGACCCTGGCCAATGTGCTGGGCGTGCCGGCCGGCACCGCGCTGGGCCAGGCGCTGGGCTGGCGGGCGACGTTCTGGGCCATCGTCCCGATCGGGTTGCTCGCCGCGCTGGCGGTGGCGCGCTGGGTGCCGCGCCTGCCGCCGCCGGCCCCGACCCGGCTGCTGCGCGAGCTGTCGGTGCTGCGCCAGCCGCAGGTGATGCTGGCCATGACTATCAGCGCGCTCGCCTCGGCGAGCCTGTTCAGCGCGCTGACCTTCATCACGCCGATGCTCGAACAGGTCACCGGCCTGTCGCCGCGCGCGGTGACCTGGGTGCTGGTGCTGTTCGGCGTCGGGATCACCGCGGGCAACCTGGCCGGCGGACGGCTGGCGGACTGGCGGCAGCTGCCGGCGCTGATCGGCATCTTCGCCGCGCTGACCGTGGTCGCCGCCTGTCTCGGCTTCGCGCTGACGCAAGTGTGGCCCACCCTGGTCGCGGTGATCGCCTGGGGCGCCGTGCAGTTCGCCTGCGGCGCGCCGCTGCAGACCCGGGTGGTCGAGCAGGCGCGCGACGCGCCGAACCTGGCCTCGGCGCTGAACCAGAGCGCGTTTAACGCCGGCAATGCCGCCGGCGCCTGGCTCGGCGCGAGCGCGCTCACCGCCGGGCTGCCCTATGCCGACCTGCCGTTCGTGGCCTCCGGGCTGGCGTTTGCCGGCCTGATTGCAGCACTGCTCGCGGCCATGCTGGAACACGGACGCGCCCGCGCCGGCCGGATCGCGATTTCGTGAACGCCGGTCTCGACGCCGCCCGCCGGCGGTGAGACCATCGCCTCCCGCGCGACGGAGCGAGTCTGATGTCCGCCCATGTCCTCATGTGCTGCAACGACGCCTATGTGAAGCACATGGCGGTCTGCTGCGTGTCGCTGATCGAGAATAACCCGGCGCTGCGGTTCGAGTTCGTGCTGGTGTGCAACGACATCGCGCCACAGAGCCGGTCGCGGCTGAAATCGACGCTGCAGCAGTATCCGGCAATCACCTACACATTGCTCGATCAGGCGAGTCCGGCGCTCAACTCCTTGCTGGTCAGTACTTACTATACCAAAGAAATGTGGGCGCGGTTCTGGGTTGACGAATACTTCGCGCCGGATGTTAGCCGCGTCCTGTACCTCGACCCGGACATCGTAGTGACCGGCAATGTCGAGACGCTGTTCACCATCCCGCTCGAAGGCCGCCTGCTGGCCGCGGTGTCGATCCCGGGCTCCGAGGAGCGCATCCGCGCTTTGGAAATTCCCCCGGAACGCGGCTACTTCAATAGCGGCGTCCTGGTGCTCGATGTCGCCAAATGGCGGGCGATCGGCGCCCGCGATGCCCTGCTGGCCTATGCGGCGGCGCACGGCGAGACGCTGCCGTACGGCGACCAGGACGCCCTGAACGCCTGTTTCCATGCGGATCGCCTGACTCTGGATTATACGTGGAACGCGATCTCGCCGTTCTACCGCGACGGTGCGGACCTGCCGGTCTCGCCAGCCGAGATCCAGCGGGTCCGGCGCGAGGCGCGCATCGTGCATTTCAACGGTCAGTCGAAGCCGTGGACGTTCATGTGCCGCCATCCGGCCAAGCCGCGCTATCTGGAGTTCCGCAGCCGCACACCCTGGCGCGACCAGCCGTTTGCCGACCGCTCCCCGGCCAATGTTGCAAAAAAAGCCGCGGAAACTCTGCTCGGCCCGGCGCGGGTGGCCCGGCTGAAGGCGCTGCTCGGCTCACAGCGCAGCCCGCCCGGTTCATAGGCGCACCGACAGGTGATTGCGCTGGCCGCAACCCTGGCATGCGGCGGCGTTGACTGGCGCAGTCTTCACCAGGGAATCGTGCCAATGCACCCGGTCTATCTTCTGGCGTTCGCCACGCTGCTGATCGTGCTCGCGTTCGGCGCGTGGCAGCTTAAATCGGTCCGCAGCAGCCAGCGCAACCGGCGCGAGACCAAGGAGCAGGGCCACCCGTTCGGCCCGGGCAGTTGACGCCGCCCGCGTTCAGTGCCCGGCGTGCGACCCGGAGAAATCCGGCGCGGCGATGCCTGACGCCGCAAGCTGCTCGACCAGCGCCGCCTTCAGCCGTTCCAGCCCCTCGTCGCTGGTCGCCTCGGCGCGCGCCACCAGCACCGCCTGCGTGTTCGACGCGCGCAGCAGCCACCAGCCGTCCTCGGTGCGCACCCGCACGCCGTCGATGTCGGACAGTTTCGCGCCGGCCGCGCGCAGCCGCCCGGCGACCTCCTCGATCACCGCGAACTTGCGCGCCTCGTCGGCGTCGAAGCGCAGTTCCGGCGTGTTGACGACATGCGGCAGCGCCAGGCGCACGGCGGACAGCGGCTGGTCCATCCGCGCCATCACGCCCAGCAGCCGCACCCCGGCATAGAGCGCGTCGTCGAAGCCGTACCACTTGTCCGCGAAGAACGTGTGGCCGGACATCTCGCCGGCGATCGGCGCGCCGGTCTCGGCCATCTTGGCCTTGATCAGGCTGTGCCCGGTCTTCCACATCAGCGGCTGGCCGCCCGCCTCGGCGACCGCGTCGAACAACACCTGGCTGGCTTTCACGTCGGCGATCACCGTGGCGCCCGGATGCGATTTCAGCACGTCGCGCGCCAGCACGATCAGCAACTGGTCGCCGGCCAGCGGCTCGCCGGTGTCGTCCACCGCGCCGATGCGGTCGGCGTCGCCGTCGAACGCGATCCCCACATCGGCGCCGCGCCGGCGCACCTCGGCGACCAGCGCCTCCAGGTTCTTCGGCACGGTCGGATCGGGATGGTGGTTCGGAAACCGACCGTCGATTTCCGGGAACAGCACCGTGTGGTTGCCCGGCAGCGAGGCCACCAGGCGGGTCAGCACCTCGCCGGCCGCGCCGTTGCCGTTGTCCCAGACCACGTTCAGCAGCCGGTCGCCGCCGTCCCAGTCCGAGATCAGCCGGGCCACGTAGTCGCTTGAGACATCGACCTGCCGCTCGCTGCCGGCCGCCTCGTCCACCACGTCGCCGGCGGCCGACGCCACGCCCAGCTGCTTGATGTCCTGGCCGAAGAACGGGCGGCGTCCCAGCATCATCTTGAAGCCGTTATAGTCGGGCGGATTGTGGCTGCCGGTCAGCATCACTGCGCCGTCCGTCTCCAGCGTGGTCGCGGCGTAGTACAGCATCGGCGTCGGACCGCGCCCGATCCGCACCACCTCCATGCCGGATTCCTTCAGCCCATCGACCAGCGGCCGTTCCAGCTCGGGCGATGACAGCCGCCCGTCATAGCCGACTGCCACCGTCTTGCCGCCGGCGCGCGCGACGACCGAGCCGAAAGTGCGGCCGATCGCATGCGCGTCGGCCGGGTGCAGGGTCTTGCCGACGATGCCGCGGATGTCGTACTCGCGCAGCGTGGTCGCGTCGAACTCGTGCTGGAATGGCATGGTTGGACCGCCTCGATTGCAAAAGGGATGTCAGGCGGCCGGCTCGCCCAGCTCGCCCATGTAGGTGCGCAGGAACCCGCGCACCGCGTCGGCCAGATCGGCGCGCTTCAGCGCGAATGCGACCTGCGCTTCCAGGAAGCCGATCTTGTCGCCGCAGTCGAACCGCCGCCCGACATAGCGCAACCCGTGGAACGGCGCGTTGCCGATCAGCTTGGCCATCGCATCGGTCAGCTGCACCTCGCCGCCGGCGCCGCGCTCCATCTGCGACAGGTGCCCGATCACCTGCGGCAGCAGCACGTAGCGGCCGATGATCGACAGGTTCGACGGCGCGACCTCGGGCTTCGGCTTTTCCACCAGGCCGCGCACCTCGACCAGCCGTCCGTCATCCGTCCCCACGTCCAGGATGCCGTACCGGTTGGTCTGCTCGGGCGGCACCTCGGTCACCGCGACCACGCAGCCGCCGGTCTCGGCATACGCCTCGGAAAGCTGCAGCATGCAGGGCTTGTCGGCCAAAATCAGGTCGTCGGGCAGCAGGATCGCGAACGGGTCGTCGCCGATGAAGGCGCGGGCGCACCAGATGGCGTGCCCCAGCCCCAGCGGCTCCTGCTGGCGCACAGTGACGATCGAGCCGGGCTGCACGTGCAGGTCGCGCAACGCCTTCAGCTCGGTCTCCTTGCCGCGCTCGCGCAGCACCGCTTCCAGCTCGAAGGCGATGTCGAAATGCTCGACCAGCGCGGTCTTGCCGCGGCCGGTGACCAGGCAGAACTGCTCGATCCCGGCGGCGCGCGCCTCGTCCACGGCGTACTGGATCAGCGGTCGATCGACCACCGGCAGCATTTCCTTGGCCATCGCCTTGGTGGCGGGCAGGAAGCGGGTGCCCAGGCCGGCGACGGGGAGGACGGCCTTGCGCAGCGGCTTGATCACGGACGCCGTTTCCTCCTGCCTGTCATGGCCAACCAAAGCCGCACGGGCGCGATCAGTTGCATGGCTGTCACCGCCGGGCAAGGCGCGGGTCACCTGCGCGCCTATCCCAGCAGCACGTCGCGCGCCTGATTGATCCGTGCGGCCAGCCAGTCCGAGCCGCCGCGGTCCGGGTGCGCCGCCTGCATCAGTCGCACATACGCCGCCTGGATCGCCGCCCGGTCGGCGCCGGGCCGCAGCCCCAGCACGGAGCGCGCCTCGTCGGGCGTCATCCCGGAGCCGGCGCGCGGCCGCGCGCGCTGCCGTGCTTCGGGGCGCTCGCCCTGCCGGGCGCTGGGCCGCGCGCCGGGCCGCGCCACCTTGGGCGCGCGGAAGCTCCACAGCAGCGGCCCCAGCAGCGCCAGGATCGCCAGCCCGCCCAGCCCGCGCCCGGCCAGCAGCAGCAGGGCGCCCATCAGCAGCCCGCCGATCGCCACCACCCAGATGCCGAACGCCTTGACCGTGCGGATCCGCGCGCGGGAGAACATGCCCAGCGCGGACATGATGACCAGCAAGGTGAGGACGCCGAGGAGGAGGAAGACCATCGCGGGCTGACCGGAGCGGGGGGCGGGCGCGAAGCATCGCCTCGCGCCCGGCGCGCTGCAACCGGCCGCCCCGGATGGCTCCCCGGATGGCTCTCCGGGTGGCTCCACGTCTGGCCCGCGAACTCGCGCGGCCTGTAGCATCCGGCCATGACGCCGGAGCAGTTCGTCGCGAAGTGGCAGGCCAACACGCGCGGCGAGCGGCAGGCGGCGCAGGAGCACTTTCTCGATCTCTGCGCGCTGCTGGGCGAGGCGACCCCGAACAGCGACCCGGACGGCAGCACCTACGCTTTCGAGAAGGGCGCGACCAAGGCCACCGGCGGCGAGGGCTGGGCCGACGTCTGGCGGCGCGGCTGCTTCGCCTGGGAGTACAAGGAAAGCATCGCGACCTGGAGGCGGCGCACCGGCAGTTGCTGCAATATGCCGGCGCGCTCGGCAACCCGCCGCTGCTGGTGGTGTCCGACATCAACCGCATCGTGGTGCGCACCAACTGGACCGATACCGTCACCGAGCGGCGCGAAATCCTGCTGGCCGAGCTGACCGATGCCTCGGCGCGCCACTGGCTGAAATGCGTGTTCTCCGATCCCGGCCGGCTGCGCCCGGCCAAGACGCGCGAGGCGCTGACCGCGCAGGCGGCCGGCGCTTTCGCCGAACTGGCGCAAACTCTGCGCAAGCGCGGCCACGATCCGCAGGCGGTGGCGCATTTCGTCAACCGCCTGGTGTTCTGCCTGTTCGCCGACGACACGAAGCTGCTGCCCGACCGGATGTTCGGCAAGCTGCTGGCGCGCGGCAAGCGGCGGCCGCGGCGGTTCGCAGACCTGGCCGGCGCGCTGTTCGCGGCGATGGCGCGGCCGGACGGCGAACTCGGGCTGGAGGAGGTGCCGTGGTTCAACGGCGGCCTGTTCGACGACGATGCCGCCCTGCCGCTCGAGCGCGACGACATCGAGCTGCTGGAACGCGCGGCGGAACTGGACTGGGCGGAAATCGACCCGTCCATCTTCGGCACGCTGTTCGAGCGCGGGCTGGACCCCGACAAGCGCAGCCAGCTCGGCGCGCACTACACCGACCGCGACAAGATCGAGAAGATCATCGACCCGGTGATCCGCCGCCCGCTGACCGCCGAGTGGGAGGCGATCCGCGCCCGCATCGCGCAGATGCCTGCCGGCTTCGCGCGCGGCGGTCGAGGCGGCGCTGGCCGAGGCGGAGCGCCATGCCGGATTGCAGGCGGAGGTGCGCGCGGTGTGGGTGCGGCTGCGCGAGCGCGCGCAGATGGAGATGTTTCCCGAGCTGCCGCGCCAGAGGCGGGTGCGCCCCGACGACGCGGCGCGCGAGGCTTTGAGCGCGGCGGTGCGCGCGTTCGAGTTCTCCCGCGCGCAGGCGGCTGTCGAGCTGGCGGCGTTCCTCGCGCGGCTGCGCGCCTATCGCGTGCTGGACCCCGCCTGCGGCTCCGGCAACTTCCTGTATCTGTCGTTGCTGGCGCTGAAGGATCTGGAACTGCGCGTGGCGACCGACGCCGAGGCGCTGGGCTTGCAGCGCGGCTTCCTGGAGGTCGGGCCGGAGGCGGTGCTGGGCATCGAGATCAACCCGTACGCGGCCGAGCTGGCGCGGGTGTCGGTGTGGATCGGGCATATCCAGTGGGCGCGCCGGCACGGCCTGCCGCCGCCGGAAAACCCGGTGCTGCGGGCGCTGGACACGATCGAATGCAGGGATGCGATTCTGGCGCCGGACGGCACGCCGGCAGCGTGGCCGGCGGCGGATGCGATCGTGGGGAATCCGCCGTTCTTGGGCGGCAAACGGCTGCGCAGCGTGCTGGGCGACGCGTATTGCGAGCAGTTGTTTGCGGCCTATGCAGGGTCGCGTGCCGGGCGAGGCGGACCTGGTGTGCTACTGGTTCGAGACGCGCACGCGAAGCCGAAGCTGCGGCGCGGCTCAGCGCGCCGGCTTGGTCGCGACGAACAGCATTCGCGGTGGCGCGAACCGGCGAGTCCTCGACGCGATCGCGCGCGATGCGAGCATCTTTGAGGCTTGGTCGGATGAGCCATGGACCGTTGAGGGTGCGGCGGTCCGCGTCTCTCTCGTTTGTTTTGCCGCAGGTGTTCAGCTGTCTCCTTGCGACTGGACGGGATCGGCGTGGAAGCAATCCGCGCTGACCTGACGGCTGACGGCTCGGACCTGACGACCGCGCGGCCGTTGCGCCAGAACGCTGGAGTCGCGTTCATGGGTGATACAGAAGGGAGGCGCGTTCGACGTGCCTGGCGCGACTGGCGCGGAGTTGGCTGGCTATGCCGTCGAACCCAAACGGGCGGCTCGAATGCAGACGTGCTGCGGCCATGGGCGAACGGCATGGATGTGACACGCCGACCGTCGGATACATGGATCGTGGATTTCGGCCGAACCATGAGCGAGAGTCGAGGCGTCATTCTATGCTGCGCCATTCGCTCATGTGGCCAGCGTACGTCAAGCCCATAAGGGCCTACGAACAACCGGGAGGCTTACGCGCGCTATTGGTGGCGGCATGTCGGCCGCGACCTGAAATGCGTCGAGCGATCTGAGCGACTCTGCGCGATTTATCGTCACGCCGAAGTCGCAAAGCATCGCGTGTTCGCCTGGATGCCAGCCGCCGACTCTGCCCGACCACAAGCTCATCGTCATCGCCCGCGACGACGACACCACGTTCGGCATCCTGCACAGCCGCTTCCATGAAATGTGGGCGCTCGGCGCTCGGCACCTGGCTCGGGGTAGGAACGATCCGCGCTACACGCCGAGCACCACGTTCGAGACCTTCCCCTTCCCCGAAGGCCTCACCCCCGACATTCCCGCCGCCGCCTACGCCGACGATCCGCGCGCGCAACGCATCGCGGCGGCGGCGCGGGCGCTGGTCGCCGCGCGCGACCGCTGGCTGAACCCGCCGGACCTGGTCGAGATCGTGCCGGAAGTCGTGCCCGGCTTTCCCGACCGCATCCTGCCGAAAAACCCGGCCGCCGCCGCGACGCTGAAAACCCGCACCCTGACCAACCTGTACAACACGCGCGGCACGCCGGCCGGGGCGTGGCTCGACCATCTGCACCGCGACCTCGATGCGGCGGTGGCCGCCGCCTACGGCATCGACCCCGACATCCCGCGCGAGCAGGCGCTCGCCCACCTGCTGGCGCTGAACGCCGCGCGGGCGCAACGCTGACGCGCCGCCGCTACAGCGCCGCGACCCGACCCTCCGGCTCCGCTCGCTCCAGCCTCCACGGGCCCGCCCGCCTCGCCCGGCGGGCTGCACAGCAGCGGCACCGCGTTGGCCAGGCGCACGTTCGGCTCCAGCGCCATCTCGGCGCGCAGCGCGCGGAACACCGCGCCGTGCGCCACCACCAGCACCGGCGCCTCGCGCGCCAGCGCGCGGTTCGCGGCGCCCACAACCCGCACCCGCAGCTCGGCGAAGGTCTCGGCGCCCTCGGGCGTGATCGCGCCGCTGATCCACTCGCCGAACCACTCCCCGGCCATCGGCTGGCCCTCGCGCGCGCCGAACCGCACCTCGCGCAGCGCATCCTCGATCTCGACCGGCCGTTCCAGCGCCCGCTGCACGATCGCGGCGGTGTCGCGCGCCCGGCCCAGCGGCGAGCAGACGATGCTGCGGATCCCCCGCCCGCGCAGCAGCCCGGCCGCGGCCTCGGCCTGCGCCAGCCCGACCGCGTTCAGCGGCACCTCGACATTGCCCTGCGCGAGGCCGCGCGCGTTCCAGTCGGTTTCGCCGTGGCGCAGGAACCAGAACGGGATCGGGCGCAGCGTCTCGCGCATCAGTCGAACAGCGAGCTGACGGAGCTTTCGTCGCTGATCCGCCGCATCGCCTCGGACAGCAGCTTGGCGATGCTGAGCTGGCGCAGGTTGCCGGCCACGCGCACCGCCTCGGTCGGCGCGATGCTGTCGGTGATGGTCATGCTCTCGATCGGCGAGGAGGCGATGCGCGCCACGGCGCCCCCGGACAGCACGCCGTGCGTGCAATAGACGCTGGCCGAAGCGGCGCCGTTGCCGATCAGCGCGGCCGCCGCGTTGCATAGCGTGCCGCCGGAATCCACGATGTCGTCGATCAGGATGCAGTCGCGCCCGGCCACGTCGCCGATCACGTTCATCACTTCGGACACGCCGACCCGCTCGCGCCGCTTGTCGATCACCGCCAGGTCGCAGTTCAGCCGCGTGGCCACCGCGCGCGCGCGCACCACGCCGCCCACATCCGGCGAGACGATCATGATGTCGCGCCCGGAAAACCGCTCCTGGATGTCGCGCGAGAACAGCGGGGCGGCGAACAGATTGTCCACCGGAATGTCGAAGAAGCCCTGGATCTGGCCGGCGTGCAAATCCATCGTCAGCACCCGGTCGGCGCCCGCCTCGGTGATCAGGTTGGCCACCAGCTTGGCGCTGATCGGCGTGCGCGACCCGGATTTGCGGTCCTGCCGCGCGTAGCCGAAATACGGGATCACCGCCGTCAGCCGCCGCGCCGAGGCGCGGCGCAGCGCATCCAGCGCGATCAGCAGCTCCATCAGGTTGTCGTTGGCCGGATAGCTGGTGCTCTGCATCACGAACACGTCCTCGCCGCGGATGTTCTCGTGGATCTCCACGAAGATCTCCATGTCGGCGAAGCGGCGCACCGAGGCGCGGGTCAGCGGCAGTCCCAGGGCGGCGGCCACCGCCTCGGCCAGCGGCCGGTTGCTGTTGCAGGAGACGATCTTCATGGGGCGGCAGGCGGCCTTCCGGGCGGGCGGCGCATGTCTAGCAACGTGTGACGGTTTGGCAAAGCCTTCCGCGTCACGAGGCCGGCGGCGGGGCCGGGGCGGTCGTCGGGGGCGGGGCTGTCGTTGAAGCCGGGGGCGGCTTGGCGCGGCCGACATTGGAGGGGGCGCGCAGCTGCTTGTCGATCACGTCGCGCACGCCGCCGGCCGCCTCCTGCCCCGCTGCGATCGCCACCTCGCCCCACAGGCCGGCGATGGCGGCGCTCGGCACCTCGTTGATCTGCACCACCCGCCCGGCCTCGCGGCCCTGCGCGTCGGTGACGATCCATTGCAGTTCGATCCGGGTCACGCCGGGACTGGCCGGCACCGAGCGGACCTCGCAGCGCACCACGTAGTCCGCGCCGGCCGTGGCGTGCTGCAGCACCACGCCGCCGGCGGCCAGATGCAGGCTGACCTCGTGCGCCAGCGAGGTGTTGCCGTCGCCCGGCGCGCCGGTCACGCCCTGCACCGCCACCCGCGCCGGACGGTTGAGCAGGCTGTTCGGGTCGCTCTCCTCGCGCGCCGCCTCGATCCGGTCCAGCAGGTCGGAGATGCCCGGGGCGGCGGCCGCGGCCTCGCTGGTCAGCATGGCCCGGTCGCCGGCGGTCCACTGGTCCGCCTGCACCGGCGGCCCCTGCACCGCGCCCTGCGGCTTGCCGAGCGGGTTCTGCACGGCGAAGCGCGGCACCACCCGATCGGCCTGCAGCTCGGCGGTGACCACCAGCCGCCAGTCGCCCGTGTGCGCATAGGCGGCGACGGCCGGCACGCCACGATCCTGCAGCGCCGAGGCCAGCGCCACCGGAAAGGCGGTGACCCCGGCATCCGGCAGCAGCGCGTCGGTGGCCGGCAGCACCAGCAGCCGCGACGGCGGCGGCTGCGCCAAGCGCCGCGCGGTGGCCCCGGGATTGCCGGCAAACGGCTGCGGCAGGTCGCCGCACGATGCCAGCAGCAGCAGCGGCAGCATCGCCGGCAGGCAGGATGCGCTGGCTCATGGCGACAGGCTCACCACCGAAAGCTGATGGCCGATTGCCGCGCCGCCCGACAGGGTGCGGCGGCGATGGCTGAAGAAGCGGTCCGGCTCGGCCGCGGTGTCGGCCTCGATGCGTCCGACCGTGGCCAGGCCGGCGTGGCGCAGCCGCGCGGCGCAGTAGCCGGACAGATCGAACTGCCACCGCTGCGGCCGGCTGCCGGGCCGCAGGAATTGCGCGTCGTCCGCGCCCCGCGCCAGCACCGCGTCACGCAGATCCGCGGCCACCTCATACGATTCCTGCCCGATGCACGGCCCCACGACGGCGGCGATGCGCGCCGGGTCGGCGCCCAGGCGGCGCATCGCGGCCACGGTCGCCTCCAGCACGCCGGCCACCGCGCCGCGCCAGCCGGCATGGGCGGCGCCGATGACCCCGGCCCGCGTATCGGCCAGCAGCACCGGCGCGCAATCGGCGGTCACGATGCCCAGCGCCACGTCGCGCCGCCGCGTCGCCAGGGCGTCGGCGCGCGGCCCGTCGCCGGCCGCCCAGGGCTGCTCCACGATCGCCACCTCGATCCCATGCACCTGCGACAGCCCCAGCAGCGCGTCGGGCGCGCAGCCCATGGCCGCCGCCGCGCGCGCCCGGTTCTGCGTCACGCGCGGCCGGGTCGTCCCTGCCGGACAGGCTGCAGTTGAGGCTGGCGTAGTCGCCCTCGGACACGCCGCCGGCGCGGGTGAAAAACCCGTGGCGGACGGGCAGGGCGGGGCTGGACAGGAACGGCGGCGTCATGCGGCGGTGAAACCCGGCGGGGTGGGCAGGCGGGGATCGCAGATCGCGAGCGCCTTGAACAGCCGTCCCATCCGCTCCGGCTCGGCCAGCCGCCCCGCCGCACCCAGCACCGCGGCCGCCTGCCGCACCGGCTGGCCCCGACGCAAGGCGATTGGCGCGCGCGTACAGGCCCAGACGGGACAGCAGCAGGCCTTGCGGCGCCGGCCCGTGCACGGCGGCCCCGGCGGCGCGGGCGATGGCCGACAGCGCCGGGAAATCGACATGCGCGGTCAGGTCGGCGCTGCCCGGCTCGGCGAGCGGATCGGCGGGCCGGCCGTCGCGCAGCGCCTGCAGGCTGTCGCCCGAGTCCTGTCCCCTCGGGGCCGTAGTCGATGACCAGCGCCGCGCCCCCGTCGCGGGCGAGGCGCGCTGCAAGTCGCGCCGCCAGGGCGCGCGCCGGCTCGCACACTTCCACCACGTCGCCCTCGGCCTGTTCCGGCGCAGCGCAGGGCAGATCCACGAACCGGCCGTCCCGCACCCAGCGCTCCGCCCAGCCGTCCGGCGCGCGCCGGAATTGCCGGATCGGCAGCGCATCCAGGAACTCGTTCGCCAGCAGCAGCAGCGGGCCGGGCGGCAGCGCCTCGACCCGATCGTGCCAAATGGCCCCCGGCAGGCGCTCGGCCTGCACCGCGCGCAGCCGCGGCGAGGTCTCGACCAGATGCAGCCGCAGCGCGCGGGCAAAATCCGGGACAGTCTGCGCGGATCGCGCGCAGCGCGTCGGCCATCAGCGTGCCGCGCCCAGGGCCGGCTTCGGCCAGGATCACGCCGGTCCGGCGCGCCCATCGACTGCCAGACCACCGCCGCCCACAGGCCGAGCAGCTCCCCGAACACCTGGCTGATCTCGGGCGAGGTGGTGAAGTCGGCGAACGGGTCGCGCGTTCGCGTAGTACGCCGCGTTGGCGCGGGCGAAGAAGGCGTCGAGCCGCTCCAAGGTCAGGCGGACACCGTATCCGCCGCCGGCGTGGCACAGGCCGGGCGGCGCTGCGCGCGCACCACCAGCACCAGTCCTGCGATCAGCATGGGCAGCGACAGCAGCTGGCCCATCGTGGCCCCGGCGAACAGGAAGCCCAGGAACGCGTCCGGCTCGCGGAAGAACTCGCTGACGATGCGCGCGATGGCATAGCCGACCAGGAAATACGCCGGTCAGCGCGCCGAACCGCGCGCGCACCGCCTGCGCCGCGCCAGCAGCAGCATGACGCACGAACAGCACCACGCCTTCCAGCAGCGCCTCGTAAATCTCGCTGGGGTGGCGCGGGACCGGGCCGCCGGTGGGGAAGATCATCGCCCAGGGCAGCCAGTCCGGCGCCGGGCGGCCCCATAGCTCGCCATTGATGAAATTCGCCACCCGGCCCAGTCCCAGGCCGATCGGCACGGCCACCGCGATGCGGTCGGCGAAGCCCAGGATCGGGATGCGCTGCTGGCGGCAGAACAGCGCGATCGCCACGGCCACGCCGAGCATCCCGCCATGGAACGACATGCCGCCGCCCCAGACCTCCAGGATCTGAGCGGGTGGGTCAGGAAGAACCCTGGCTGGTAGAACAGCACGTAGCCGAGCCGCCCGCCCAGCACCACGCCGAGCGTCGCCCAGGTCAGGAAATCGTCCACCTGCAGCGCCGCTGGCGACCACCGGCGCGCGCGCGCGCCATGCGCCGCACCAGCCGCCAGCCCAGCACCAGGCTGGTGATATAGGCCAGCGCGTACCAGCGGATCGACGAGCGGCCCGACATGCAGCAGCACCGGGTCGAACTGCGGGAACAGCAGCACCGGGATCATACGTACGGCTCCGGTCCGGCCAGGTAGTCGCGCACGTAGCGTCCGACGCCGTCCTCCAGCGCGGTGAACGGCGCGGCGTAGCCGGCGGCGCGCAGCCGGGCCATCGGCGCCTCGGTGAAGGACTGGTACTGGCCGCGCAGCGCGCTCCGGCATGTCGACGAACTCGACCGCGTCGGCGACGCCGGCGGCCGCGCACACCGCGCGCGCCAGGTCGCGATAGCTGCGCGCCGCCGCCGGTGCCGACGTTGAACAGGCCGGAGATGTCGGGCGCGTCCAGCAGCCACAGCATCACGTCCACCACGTCGCCCACCCAGATGAAATCGCGCTGCTGCCCGCCGTCGGGCAGGTCCGCGCGGTCCGAGCGGAACAGCGTCGGGCGCTGGCCGGCGGCGATCTGGTCGTGCTTGACCTTGACCACCGAGACCATCGCCGCCCTTGTGGTACTCGTTGGGGCCATAGACGTTGAAGAATTTCAGCCCGGCCCATTGCGGCGGCCGCCGCGCGCCGGAGGCGATCGCGCGGGCCACCTGCAGGTCGAACACGTGCTTGCTCCAGCCATACAGGTTGAGCGGCCGCAGCGCGGTCCAGCCGGTTCGGGTCGTCGTCGAAGCCCTCGCGTCGCCGTCGCCATAGGTCGCGGCCGAGGAGGCGTAGACCAGGCGCACGCCGCGCGCGGCGCAGAACTCCCACAGCCGGGCGGACAGGGCGACGTTGGTCTCGCCACACCGCATCGCCGTCCTGTGCTGTGGTGCTGCTGATCGCGCCGAGGTGAAAGATCATGTCCGGCCGCGGCGAGCCGGCGAGGAAGGCGTCCAGCGCGTCGGGGGCGACCAGCTGCGCCGGCGGATGGCGGCGCAGGTTGCGCCATTTGCCCGGGCTGGCGTCGCCCAGCCGGTCCACCACCACGGTCTCGTGGCCTCTCGCCACCAGGGCCGCGTGCAGGTTGGAGCCGATGAAGCCGGCGCCGCCGGTGACCACGATCATGCGCGCGCACCATATACCGGCGGTCGCGCGCGCGCTCCAGACCCCGCGCGCCGCCCTGTGTCGCAATGGAGATCAATGATGGCCGAACGCCCCCGCTTCTTCGACGACCTTGCCGGCGTCGCCGGCGGCGCGATGTCGGCCCTGGCCGGCCTGCGCGACGAGGCCGAGTCGCTGGCCCGCGCCCGGGTGGACGAGGCGGTGCGCGCCTTGCAGCTGGTCCGCCGCGAGGAGCTGGAGGCGGTGGAGGCGATGGCGGCCCGCGCGCGCGCCGGCCAGGAGACGGCCGAGGCGCGGCTGGCCGATGCGCTGGCCCGGCTGGCCGAGTTGGAGCAGCGCGTGGCGGCGCTCGAGTCGCGCGCCGCGGGAGATGTCCCGGACAGCGCGGCGGCGGTCGGCGGCGGGCCGGGGATGATCGCCTGAACCGACCGCCGCGTGACAGCGGCGTTGCCCGCGCGCCGCGCCCGCCATCAATTTGGCGCTGGCGGCTCATGTGGGATATGAACCGCCAGGCTCGCCTCTTGCGGCGCGGAAACCGCGGCCGCTAGGCTTGTGATGCTGGCGTGTGAAAGCCGCCGCGCGCCGACCCGACCCACCCCGAACCTTTCTCCGGGGCGCGCGCCGCCCCGGTTTGGCCTTCTGGTCTGGCCTTCTCAGGCCCTCCTCTGTGACGGGAGATTCCGCATGTCGGCTCATACCAGCCATCATCTCGACCGCTCCGCCAATCCGCTCGACGTGCTCGAGCAGATCGCCTCGGCAAACGACTGGACGTTCGACCGCCGCAGCGACGCCGAGATGGCGGCCGAGGCGCCCGGCAAGTGGTGCGATTACGGGCTGTATTTCTCCTGGTCGAACGAGATCAGCGCCATGCACTTCACCTGCGCCTTTGACATGAAGGTGCCGGAGCGCCGCCGCCCGGCGCTATACGAGCTGCTGGCGCTGGCCAATGAGCGGCTGTGGATCGGCCATTTCGGCATGGACAGCGACGAGGGCACGCCGCTGTTCCGCCACTCGGTGCTGCTGCGCGGCGCGCCCGGGGCGTCCTCGGAGAGCCTGGAGGACATGGTCGATATCGCCATCACCGAATGCGAGCGCTTCTTCCCGGCGTTCCAGTTCGTGCTGTGGGGCGGCAAGTCGCCGGCCGAGGCGATGGAGGCGGCGATGCTGGAGTGCGTGGGCGAGGCTTAGCCTTGATACCCGAAGGGCCGCCCCGGCCTCCGCCTTCACGCCGGGCCGGATGATCCCGCCGATCCTGCTGGCCGGGTTCGGCCGGATGGGCGCCGCGCTGGTCGGCGGCTGGCGTGAGGCTGGCCTGTCGCCCTCGTTCGCCATCGACCCGGCGCTGCCGGCCTCGCCCGGACCGGACCTGTCGGTGCTGGCCGATCCGGCCGACCTGCCGGCCGGGTTCGCGCCGGTCGCGGTGGTGCTGGCGGTCAAGCCGCAGAACGCGGCGGCGGTGCTGCCCCAGTACGCCCGGTTCGGCGGCGTGGTCCTGTCGATCATGGCCGGCCGCACCATCGCCGGGCTGCGCGCCCTGCTCGGCGGCGAGGCTGCGGTCGTGCGGGCGATGCCCAACACGCCGGCGTCGATCCGCCAAGGCATCACCGTGGCCTGCGCCGGCCCGGGCGTGACCGACGCGCAGCGCGCGCTGTGCGACACCCTGTTGCGCGCGGTGGGCGAGGTCGCCTGGGTCGAGGACGAGGCGCTGCTCGACCCGGTCACCGCCGTCTCGGGCGGCGGCCCAGCCTATGTGTTCCTGCTCGCTGAACTGCTGGAGCAGGCGGCGCGCGAGCAAGGCATTCCGGCCGGGCTGGCACGGCGCCTGGCGCGGCGCACCGTGGCCGGGTCGGGCGCGCTGCTGGCCGCGAGCGACGAGGACGCCGCCGCCTTGCGCCGCGCCGTCACCAGCGCGAGGGGCACCACCGAGCAGGCCCTGGCGGTCCTGATGCAGCCCGACGCCTGGCCGCGCGCGGTCAGCGAGGCGATCGCCGCCGCGACCCTGCGTTCACGCGCTCTTGCGGGCTGACACTCGGCGGGGCCGGCATATATCTTGGCCATGGACGACACCGCATTCGACGCCGCCCTGGTCGCCTCGGCGTTCAGCCTGGCCGGGGACCGTGGCTGGCCGGAGGTCAGCGTCACCACGGCCGCGCGCGCCGCCGGCCTGCCGCTGGACCGCGCGCGCGGCCGCTTCGTCGGGCGCGGCGGGATCCTCGGCCGGTTCGGGCGGCTCGCCGACCAGCATGCGCTGGCGCAGGCGAGCGAGGACGGCAGCAACCGCGACCGCCTGTTCGACCTGACGATGCGCCGCATCGATTTCCTGCAGACCCATCGCGAGGGCGTGCTGGCGCTGAAGACGTTCCTGCCGCGCGACCCGGGGCTGACGATGATGCTGGGGCTGGCCACGATGGCCAGCATGGCCTGGCTGCTGGAGGCGGCGGGCGTGCCGGCGCGCGGCTGGCGCGGCGATCTGCGCACCAAAGGCATGCTGGCCGTCTGGCTGTGCGCCCTGCGCGCCTGGGAGCGCGACACCAGCGAGGACCTGTCAGCGACGATGGCCGCACTCGACAAGGCGCTGGACCGCGCCGTGCGCGCCGAATCCTGGCTGCAGTTCGGCCCTGCGCCGCCAGCCTCCGCCTCCGAGCCGGCATTTGACCCGGTAGCAGAGCCTCCGGCCGCCGAGTCCGTGGCGCCCGTCGCCTCGCAGCCGATCGCCGCGCCGATCCCGGTCGAACCCGGCCATGAGCCGCCGGTGTCGCCGCAACCGTCGGAACCGCCGCCGCCGCCGCTGGCCTGAAGGCTTGCCGGGGTCGGCCGGCCGGTTGCTGGCGTCACGAAGGTTCCACTTGGGCGGCTCCGCATTGTGCGCGAAGGTGGCCGGCCAACCGCAGGAGGGAACCATGCCAAGCGACAAGCCGACGGCGCCGCCGGATGCGCCGTTCCCGGGCGCCGGCTTTTCCACCGCAATGACCGCGGCGATGGACCAGGCGAAGTCCGCGGCCGACGACTTCACCCGCATGTTCGCCGACATGAGGCTGCCGGCCATGCCGGATTCCGAGGCGCTTATCTCGACGCACCGGCGCAACATGGACGCCCTGACCCGCGCCAATCGCGCCGCGATGGAGGGCGCGCAGGCGGTGGCGCGGCGGCATATGGAAATCATGCAGCAGACCATGGCCGAGATCAGCGAGACGATGCGCACGCTGGCCGCCGGCGACGCGCCGCAGGACCGCGCCGCCAAGCAGGCCGAACTGCTCAAGCGGGCCTATGAGCGGGCCGTCGCCAACACGCGCGAGCTGTCGGAGATGATCCAGCATGCCAACGGCGAGGCGCTGTCGGTCCTGAACCAGCGCTTCGTCGAGGCGATGGACGAGGTCAAGTCGCTGATGCACCAGACCGGCGGCGGAGCCGGGTAGGGCGGCCGCTATGCCTTGCGGCGGCGGCGCTGGCGATACTGGTCGGCGATGACGGCGGCGACGATGACGACGCCCTTGACGATGTCCTGGATAGTGGGCATCGACGCTGATGAAGGTGAAGCCGCTGGTCATCACGCCGAGGATCACCGTGCCGATGACGGTGCCGGTCATCCGCCCGACGCCGCCCGACAGGCTGACGTGCCGCCGATCACCGCGCCGGCGATCGCGTCGAGTTCGTAGCCGACATGCCCATGCCGGCCTGACCGCTGATGCGCGCGCCGCGGTGACGACGCCGCGCCAGGCCCGACAGCAGGCCGGCGAGGCTGTAGACCAGCACGAGATGCCGGCCGACATTGATGCCGGACACGCGCGCCGCCTGCGGGTTGGCGCCGATCGCATAGGTGAACTTGCCGTAGCGCGTGTAGCGCAGCGCGACGTGGAAGACCGCCGCGGCGACCAGGAAGATCACCACCGGGCATCGGCGCCGGTGCCGATCCAGCGTCGAAGTCGTCGGACAGCATCGCCGATCGGCTGGCCGTGCGTGTACCAGCCGCGCCAGCCCGCGCGCCGTGACCATCATGCCGAGCGTGGCGATGAACGGCGGAATCTCGGTGTCGGCGATCAGCGCGCCGTTGACCAGCCCGGCCAGGCGCCCGCCAGCGAGGCCCGCCGCGATCGGCGCCAGCGACCGGCAGGCCGGTCAGCGCCGGGAACACGGCGCGGGTGTAGTCGGAGGTCTGCGCCAGGCTCGCCGCGACCATCGCCGACAGTGCCGAGCACCGAGCCGGACGACAGGTCGATGCCGCCCGTGATGATGACCTGGGTGACGCCGACGGCGATGAGCCGACGATCGAGACCTGCAGCAGGATCATGATCATCAGGCGCTGCGGGTTGAGCGATGAAGCTCTGGCCGCGCGACGCCCAGCCCAGCGCCTCGAAGAGCAGCACGATGCCGATCAGCACGCAGAGGATGCTGAGCTCGGTCGGCAGGCGGCGGCGCGGCGCGCGCGCATCGGCGCGCTGCGGCGGACTGGATCCGGCTTCGCCGTGGCGTCCATTGCCGCCTCCTCGCGGTCGCGGTTCGTTCGCTCAGCTGCGACGCGAGCTCCATGATGCTGACCTGGTCGGCCTCCTTGCGGTCGAGGATGCCGGTCATGCGGCCCTCGTGCATCACCATGACGCGGTCGCTCATGCCCAGCACCTCCGGCAGCTCCGAGGAGATCATGATCACCGCGACGCCCTGGCCGGCGAGCTCGCGAGATCAGCCGGTGGATCTCCGCCTTGGCGCCGACGTCGATGCCGCGCGTCGGCTCGTCGAGGATCAGGATGCGCGGGTTGGTCAGCAGCCAGCGGGCGATCAGCACCTTCTGCTGGTTGCCGCCGGAGAGGTTGCAGCACGCGCTCGTCGAGGTCGCGGCGTCTTGCACCCGCAGCCGCAGTCTTCATGCTGCTCGCACAGCGCGCTCGATCGCGCGCTGGTCGACGAAGCCCGCCGCGGGTGAAGCCGTCGCGCAGGACGCGCCATCTCCATGTTGTCCATGACGTCGAGCAGCAGGAAGCAGCCGCGTCTCCTTGCGGTCCTCGGTCAGGAAGCGCCATGCCGGCGTCCATGGCGACGCCGCGGCGAGTGCGATGCGCGATCGGCTTGCCGTCGATCGCGATCGCGCCGGCGGTCGCGGGCGTCACGCCGAAGATCGTCTCGGCGACATTGCTGCGGCCCGAGCCGACGAGCCCCGCGAGGCCCAGGATCTCGCCCTTGCGCAGATCGAAGGAAACGTCGTGGAAGCAGGCCGTCGCAGCGCGAGGCCGTCGCACCGACGAGCACCACCTCGCCGATCGGCACGTCTGCCTTCGGGAACATCTGCGTGATCTCGCGCCCGACCATCAGCGTGATGATGTCGTCGCGGTCGACGTTCTCGGCCGGGTGCGGTCGCCGACGAAACGGCCGTCGCGGAACACCGAGACCTCGTCCGCGATCTCGAACAGCTCGTTCATCTTGTGCGTGATGTAGACGATGCCTTTGCCCTGCGCGCCTTGAGCGTCGCGGATGATCGCGGAAGAGATGCTCGACCTCGCGGTCGGTGAGCGCGGAGGTCGGCTCGTCCATGATCAGGATGTCGGATTCGTAGGAGACCGCCTTGGCGATCTCGACCATCTGCCGGTTGGCGACGGAGAGGTCGCGCACCTCGGTCCTCCGGGTCGAGGTCGATGTCGAGCCGCTCGAACAGGGCGCTGGGTGCGCCGGTCGCAGCTCGGCGTGGTCGACGAGGCCGAAGCGCGTTGCAGCGGCTCGCGGCGGATCCAGATGTTCTCGGCGACCGTCATGTAGGGCATCAGGTTGAGTTCCTGATGGATCATGGCGATGCCGTATCTGCAGCGCGTCGAGCGGCGAGGTCGAGCGTGATCTGCTGGCCCTTCAGCCGAATGTGCCCGGCATCGGGCGGGTAGATGCCGGCGACGATCTTCATCAGCGTCGACTTGCCGGCGCCGTTCTCGCCCATCAGCGCATGCACGTGCCGCGCTTCAGCCGGAAGGCGCACGTCGTCCAGCGCCACCACGCCCGGGAACTCCTTGCGGACGCCCTCGACCTCGAGCAGGTAGTCGCGCGCCGGCACGGCGCCGCTTCGCGTACGACCTCGGCGCGTCGCGGGAACGGTCATGCTCCATCAGCCGTCGTCGCTCCCGCGATCAGGTGTTCAGCGGCCTGCGTTTCGTGCTCCGGGCCGTCGTCGCTCAGCGCGACGACGGCCCGGAGCCGGCATCAGTTCTTGTTCATGAACGTCATGTAGTTGGCCTTGGTCACCAGCTGGAAGGGGATGTCAGACGTAGCTGTCGCACCTTGTCGCCTGGCGAGCTTCAGCGCCGCGTCGACCGCGCCCTTGCCCTGGCCCGCCGCGTCCTGGAACACGGTGACCTCCAGGTCGCCTTCGCCATCTCGGCCAGCCCGTCCGGCGTCGCGTCGACGCCGCCGACGCAGCACCGTCTTGGTGTCGACGCCGGCCTGCTTCATGCGCCATGGATGCGCGCCGATCGCCATCTCGTCGTTGTTGGAGACGACGCGCGTCGATCTTCGTGCCCGGAGACGAGCCAGTTGTTCATCAGGTCGATGCGCCTGCGGTGCGGTCCCAGTTCGGCGGTCTGCTTCTGCGACGATCTTGATGTCGGGATATTTCGCCACCACGTCCTGGACGTCGTGCGGTGCGCTGGACGGCGGCTTGGTTCGACAGCTCGCCCTCCATGATCGACGACGTTGCCCTTGCCGTCGAGCAAGCTCGCAGAGCTCCTCCGCCTCCAGCGTGCCGGACACCTTCTCGTTCGAGCCGACGAAGACGACGCCTTCGGGCAGCGACTTGTCGATCCGGCTTGCGGTTCACATAGACCAGCGGCACATGCGCGCTTGACCGCGCAGCTGTGGTCATGTTCGGCGTGGCCGAGGTGTCGACCGGGTTGACGATGATCGCGTCCGACCTTGCTGGCGATGAAGTTCTGGATCTGGCTGAGCTGCTTGCCGACGTCGTCCTTCGCGTCCTCGAACTGGAGTGTCCACGCCCTGCGGCCTTGGCCTCGGCCGCTCATGGCGTTGCGCAGGATCGGTGAGGAAGTTGTCGTCGAAATTCGCCATCGACACGCCGATCGTGGTCTTGGCCATCGCCGGCGCGGCCAATCCCGGAGCTACCAGCATGGTCGCTGCGGCGAGCGAAAGCATCAGCCTGTTCACTGGACTGTCTCCCTGTGTTTGTTGCCGCAGCCCGAACCTGCGGGTGGCCCGTTCTCGGGCTCGTTCGAATGTGTAAAGAAGCGCGTCAGAAGACGTCAAGACAATCCCGACTTATCTTGCAGGTTCCCTCACGCCGCGTCGGGCCGCCGTGAGGCGATCCGTCATCCGTGGTCAGTCATCCAGCCCGATCAGCACCGCATTGCCATCGCGGCGCACCGGATAGGTGCGCAGGTCGATGCAGGCGGGGGCGCCCTTGGCCTCGCCGGTGCGCAGGTCGAAGCGGCCGTTGTGCTTGGGGCACTCGATGGTCGCGCCCATCACCAGCCCGTCGGCCAGATGCACCCGCTCGTGCGTGCACAGCCCGTCGGTGGCGTGCCATGAATCCTCGGCGGTGCGGTAGATCGCGAAGCTGCGGCCCGCGTGATCGAAGCGGACAACGTCCTCCGGCTCGACATCGTCCACGGCGCAGGCCTGCACCCAGTTGGTCGTGCTCATCGGCGTTCCTCCAGTTGGCTATTCGGCGGCGACCGGCAGCGCAACCGGCAGCGCAACCGGCGGCGCGACCGCCGGGGCCGATGCCGGCAGGACGCGCCGGACATGGAACGACGGATCGCGACGCTGGCGCAGCAGGGCCGGAACGATCTCGCGATAGGCGCCCCACAGCCCGCGATAGGGCGGCGGGGTGTCGGCCTTCATGGCGTCATGCAGTGCGGGCAGGGCGTGATACGGCACCATCGGGAACATGTGGTGCTCGACGTGATAGTTCATGTTCCAGTAGATGAAGCGGAACACCGGGTTCAGGTACACCGTTCGGCTGTTCAGCCGGTGGTCCAGCACGTCCTCGGCCAGCCCGGCGTGCTGCGTCAGGCCGAACACCAGATAAAGCCACGCTCCGTAGAACGACGGCAGGCCCACCAGCATCAGCGGCAGCATGCTGTGCCGCAACGCGCACAACGCGACGACCGCGGAGAGAACCAGCAACCAGATCCGCGCGACGACGACGACCTTCCTGTGCTCGGAGCGGTGGAATGTAGTCCTGCTCGGCGGGCAGCAGGCGGCCGGTTGCGTGCAGGGCCGCATTGCGCAGCGCCGTGACCCCGCTGCGCAGGGCGAGGATGTTCAGCGCGATGCCGAGCAGGTCGGGCGGACGCGGCACCGCGATTTCCGGGTCGCGGCCGACGATGATCGTGTCGGTATGGTGGCGCGCATGGCTCCAGCGCCACGGCGTCGGCTCGCGGAGGATGAGGAAGCAGGCCAGCTGGTACACCGCATCGTTCATCCAGCGTGTGCGGAAAGCGGTGCCATGGCCGCATTCGTGCCAGCGCGAATCCGACGCCGAGCAATACAGCACGCCGTAGATCGCGAAGGCGGGAACGGACCACCAGCTGCCCCACAGGCCGATTGCCAGGCCGCCGGACACCGCCAGCGACGCGAACCATGCCAGCGTGTCGCGGATCGCCGGGCCGTCGCGGCGCTGCATCAGCTCCTTCATCCGCCGGCGCGGGATCGGGCTGGCGTACCGCTGGGCCGAGGCCAGCCCGCGCGCCTGGGCCTCGCGTCCGTCCTGACCCAGCAGATCGTAGTCCTTGACGCCGGTAGCCATCGCCCACCCCGCGGGTTCTGATGCCGCGGAGCGTAACGGAGCCGCCGCAGCGGCTCAATCAGCGGTGCGGCGAACCTTGCAAAACCTCTCTGCGCGTGTCAGGCGGGCCTGCAAGAGTTTGCAGCAGGCGGAGCCTCGCGCGTGACCCGACGCCCCACCGTCGCCGACCTGGCCCGCGCGGCGGGGGTGAGCGTCGCCACCGTGGATCGCGTGCTGAACCGGCGCCAGCCGGTGCGCGAGGACACCGCATCGCGCGTGCTGAAGGCGGCCGAGGCGCTCGGCTTCCACGCTACCGTCCTGTTGCAGCAGCGGCTGCAGCAGGACCTGCCGCAGCGCCGCTTCGGCTTCCTGCTGCAGAAGCGGGCCGATCATTTTTATCAGGCGTTGGGCGCGGAGCTGACGGCGGCGACCCGTGCGGCCGCCGGCGTGCGCGCCCGCCCGGTGGTGGAGTTCATGGACGAGCTGACCCCGGCCAGCATCGTCGCGGCCATGCAGTCGGTCGGCGGCAGGGTCGATGCGCTGGCGGTGGTCGCGGTGGATCATCCGCGCGTGTCCGAGGCGGTGGCGCAGCTGCGCGAGCGCGGGATCGCCACGTTCGCGCTGCTGTCCGACCTGACCGCCGAGGCGCGCGCTGGCTACATCGGGCTGGATGGGCGCAAGGCCGGGCGCACCGCCGCCTGGATGATCGCGCGTGCCGCGCGCGCCCAGGGCGCTGTCGGCATCCTGGTCGGCAGCCACCGCTATCTGGGGCAGGAGCTGTGCGAGATCGGCTTCCGGGCGTATTTCCGCGAGCACGCCCCGGGGTTCCGGCTGCTGGAGACGCTGGTCAACCTGGAGGAGCCGCGCATCGCCTATGAGGCGACGCTGGACCTGCTGCAGCGTCATGCCGACCTGGTCGGCATCTATGTCGCCGGTGGCGGAATGCAGGGCGTGATCCAGGCGCTGCGCGACGAGGGCCGCGCCGGCCAGGTGGCACTGGTCTGCAACGAGCTGACGCCGGACACCCGGTCCGGGCTGATCGACGGGGTGGCGACGGTGGTGCTGTCCACGCCGCTCGCCCTGGTGGCCGCCCGCGCGGTGGAGCTGATGGCCCGCGCGAGCCTCTCCCCGGAGCCGCTGCCGCCGAGCCAAACCATGCTGCCGTTCGAGATCGCCGTCTCGGAGAACATCTGACCGGCCGCGGCAAGCGGCCGCGCGCCGCGGGGTGACCGTCCGCCAGCCCGGGAGTAGAACCCGCTGCCCTGCCCCGGGGCAGAGAAGCCCCACAGCATTGCCGCAGACCCGAAGCACAGCAGAACCGAAGCACGGATACCGCTGCCCATGACCCACCCAATCGACGCGGCGTTCCGTGGCGTCGGCGGCGCCCTGCTGCTGGCGCTGCTCGCCGCCGCGCCCGCGGCCGCCCAGCCGGCCGCCGCCGCCCAGCCTGATTCCCAGCCCGCGCCGCTGGCGACGCAAACGGTCGCGCCGCTGTCGACGACGCTCGATCCGGCGCAGGCCCGCCAGCTGCTTGGCGTGCTGCAGGATGTCCAGCAGCGACAGGCGCTGCTGGATCAGCTGCGCATCCTGGCCGCGTCTCCGGCGGTCCCGGCCGGTGCGGCGGCGACCGCTCCTGCGGCCGCCCTCGCGCCCGCCGCCCGCAGCGCCGCGGCCCCGGCGAAGGCCGCCGCGTCGCCGGCGAAGGCGACGCTGGTGCCGGGCAGCCTCGGCGAGCAGCTGGTCGGCCAGAGTGCGGGCCTGGTGCAGACGCTCTCGCAGGAAGTGGCCGCCACCACCCGCGCCGTGACCGGCTTCCCGGCGATCGTGCGCTGGCTGCGCCGCGCCGCGGTGGATCCGTCGGTGCGGCTGCGCATCATCGACGCCGCTGCGAAGTCGGCGGTGATCCTGGGCCTGGCTCTGCTTGCGCATCTGGCGCTGCGCCGGCTGCTGCGCCGGTTCATGCAGGTGCTGGACCGCGCCGGCGCCGAGAACGGCCGCGCCGGGCGGCGCGAGGCCGAGCCGGACGAGACCGTGCTGAGCGAGGGGCATCCGCGCGTGCGCGCGGCGCGCTCGGTCCGGCTGCTGCGCCGCCTGCCCCTGGCGATCCTGCGCGCGGTGCTGGCCTTCCTGCCCGCCCTGGCGTTCCTCGCCGCCGGCGAGGTGCTGCTCGGCAGCGGACTCGTCGAGCTGTTCACCACCAAGATGATCGTGATCCAGGCACTGACCGCGTTCGTCTGGTACTGGGGCGTGATCTGCGTCGGGCGGCTGCTGTTCACCGATCGCATCGCGCGCTGGCGGCTGCTCGACCCGGGCGACGACGTGGCCCACTATTTGGATCCGTGGCTGCGCTGGCTGACCGCGGTCGCGATCGCGGGCGCTCTGCTGGCCAATATCGGCGGCCGGCTGGGACTGACCGTGGCGGCGCAGGACGGCATCATCAAGCTGGCTGCGCTGGTGGTGCATATCGGCCTGGTGGCGATCGTCTGGCGGTCGCGCCGGCGGGTGGCGCGCAAGCTGCACGCGCGCGCCGGATCCTCGGCGGTGTGGGCGACGCTTGCCAACCAGTTCGCCGATCGGTGGCACTGGATCGCCTCGGTCGCGATCATGGCGCTGTGGCTGGTCTGGGCGGTGCAGGTCGAGAACGGGTTGCAGAACGTGCTGCGCCTGACCGGCATCACCGTGCTGGTGCTGGTCGGCTTCCGGGTCGCCTCGATCGCCGTGGTCGGCCTGCTCGATCGCATGTTCCGCGCCGCCAACGCCGAAGCGCTGTCGCGGCCCGGCTTCGGCCAGCGCGCGCTGCGCTACCATTCGGCGCTGCGCCAGCTGGTCTCCGCGCTGATCGGCCTGGCCGCCCTGGTGGCGCTGCTGGAAGCCTGGGGCGTCAATGCGCTGCTGTGGTTCAGCGCCGGGGCGATCGGCGCGCGCCTGCTCTCGACCCTGGTCAGCGTGGTCGCGGTGATCGTGGTGGCGCTGGTTGCCTGGGAACTGGCCAATGCGACGATCGACCGCCACCTGCACCGGCTGTCCAGCGCCGGCCTTGCGGCACAGGCCGGCCGGTTGCGCACGCTGGCGCCGCTGCTGCGCACCTGCCTGCTTTCCGCCATCCTGATCTTCGTTGTGCTGACCGCGCTGAGCGAGATCGGCGTCAACATCGCGCCGCTGCTGGCCGGCGCCGGCATCTTCGGCGTGGCGCTGGGCTTCGGCTCGCAGAAGCTGGTGCAGGACTTCATCACCGGCATCTTCCTGCTGCTGGAGAACGCCATGCAGGTGGGCGAATGGGTCACCGTCTCGGGCCTGTCCGGCACGGTGGAAACGCTGTCGGTCCGCACTCTGCGGCTGCGCGCCGGCGACGGCTCGGTGCATGTCATCCCGTTCAGTTCGGTGACCACGGTGACCAACACCAACCGTGGCATCGGCAACGCCGCCGTCAGCGTCATCGTCTCCAGCGCCGAGGATACCGATGCAGTCGGCGCCTGCCTGAAGCAGATCGCCTCGGAGATGCGCGCCGACCCGGACTTTGCGCGTGGCATCCGCTCGGATCTGGCGCTGTGGGGGGTGGACCGCGTGGACGCCTCGACGGTGACCATCGTGGGCCAGATCGAATGCACCGACGGCGCCCGCTGGGGCGTGCAGCGCGAGTTCAACCGGCGCGTCAAGAAGCGGTTCCAGGATCTCGGCATCCGGCTGGCGAACCCGGCCCAGGCGGTGCTGCTCAGCGACGTGACCGAGCGGCGGCCGGATCGTCTCGCCGCCGCGCCGGCGGACGAGCCGGCCCCGCGCGACGCCGGCGACGGTCCCGCCACCCTCACCCGCTCGCCGCCGCCGGCCGCCCTCGGCAACACCCAATAGGGTTGGGGTCGGGCGTTCGGCTCGCGTGGTGAGCCGCGGTCCGGCTCGCGGGCTGCCCCGCTTGCCTGCCGCCGCCGCTCTGCCATGCTGCGGCGATGTCCGATGAGGTGCGCCGGGGCGACGGGCGGCGTGCGGGCCAGCGCCCGGACCCGCCGCACCCCGACCAGGCCAACCTGCATGAGGCGGCGCTGCGCTACCTGGCACGCTACGGGTGTTCCGTCGCCGGGCTGACCCGCGTGCTGGACCGGCGGGTGGCGCGCTGGACCCGGGCCGTGCAGCCCGGGCCGGACGCGGCCGAGGCCGCCCGCGCCGCGGTGCGTGTCGTGGTCGCGCGCATCGCCGCCGCCGGCGCGGTGGACGACGCGGCGTTCGCGGAAGCCAGGGCGCGCAGCCTGACCCGGGCGGGACGCTCGCGCCGGGCGATCGCCGCGCACCTGGCCAGCCGCGGCATCGACCCGGCGTTGGCGCGTGCGGCGCTGCCGGACGACCCCGAACACGACCTGGCGGCCGCACTGACGCTGGCCCGCCGCCGGCGGGCGGGGCCGTTCCGGGCTGCGCCGGAGGCGGACCCGCCGCTGCGCCGGCGCGAGCTGGCGGCGCTGGCGCGCGGCGGTTTCGCCGAGGCGCTGGCCCGGCGCGCGCTGGACATGCCGCGCGCCGAAGCCGAGGCGCTGCTGCTGCGCCGGCGACGCGAGGCGGGCTGAGCCCGCACCAACAGGACGCGACGCCAAAAGAAAGGGCGGCGCGCCATCCGTGGCGGGCCGCCCGAGGTGCCGCCAGCGGATGGCGGAAGAGGGAGGAGTCCGAAGTCACGCGACTTCACGAATCACTCTGGGGCCAAACTATCACTGAACGGTAAAGACCGTGTCAGCGCCGGGTGAATTGTGAAGTAACCTCAGGATTTTCGTTGCTTGCGAGCGGCGGCTCATGTTTCGCTTCAGTTTGTGCCCGCAGCGCGTCCCCGGACCAGGCCGATCACCCGACCCGGTTTGCCGGCAAGCATCCTGTTGCTCGCGGCGCTGTCCGGCTGCGCCGGCGCGGGCCGCGGGGTCTCCGGCGATCCCCGCTATGCCGGCCTGTCCTGCGCCCCGTTCGCCCGCGCCCTGACCGGCGTTTCGCTGCGCGGCGAAGCGGCGGCCTGGTGGGGGCAGGCGGACGGGCGCTACGCCCGCGCCCACACGCCCCAGCCCGGCGCCATCCTGGTGCTGCGCGCCAGCGACCGGCTGCCCTCCGGCCATGTCTCGGTGGTCTCGCGCGTGCTGGACGGGCGCGAGATCGAGGTGATCCAGGCCAACTGGGTGCCGGGCGAACTGGAGCGCGACCAGCCGGTGATCGATGTCTCGTCGGCCAATGACTGGACGCTGGTGCGCGTGTGGTATCCGCCGACCGGCGCGATGGGGAGCCACGCGTACCCGGCCTACGGTTTCATCCTGCCGCCGGCGCCGCTCGACCACGACGCGCTGGCCCGTGCCGCGGCCGGCGCCGCCGAACGCGCATCCGGCGGCGGCTAGGCCGCGTAACACCGCTTGCACATCAGGCCCGTCCGGTCCATCTCCGGCAGACAGCCCTGATACAGGCGTGGAGGACAGGATGGGTAGCTTCAGCATCTGGCACTGGATGATCGTCTTGCTGGTCGTCCTGCTGCTGTTCGGCAGCGGCAAGGTCAGCAACCTGATGGGCGACTTCGCCAAGGGCATCAAGTCGTTCAAGAAGAACATGGCCGACGACACCGATGCGTCGATGGAGGCTGGGGCCGACAAGCCGGCCGGCTCGATCGCCGCTCCCGGCCTGCACAACTCCTCGGTCGGCAGCACAACGGGCGCCGCCCGCCCGAGCTGACCCCCGGCCGACGTCGCGAGCGTTCCGCGTGGCATCTGGCGAGGCGTCCGGCGCGGTTCCCGGCTGGGCGGCCGAGGCCATCGTCTCGGCTGGCCGCCGGCTGTATGCGCAGGGTCTGGCGCAGGCGACCTCCGGCAACATCAGCGTGCGCGTGGATCCGGCGACCGTGGCGCTGACCCGCAGCGGCACGCACAAAGGGTTCCTGCAATCGGACGGCGTGATGCTGGTCGATCTTGATGGGCGCCCGCGCAGCCCCGGCAAGCCTTCGGCGGAGACCGGTCTGCATTGCCAGCTGTACCGGCTGTTCGACACGGTGGGCGCGGTCGTGCATGCCCATTCGGTGCCGGGCACCGTGCTGTCGATGGCGGCGGACGGGCCGATCAGCTTCTCTGGTTACGAGATGCTGAAGGCGTTCCCCGGCCAGGCCACGCACGATGCCACGCTGGCGTTGCCGGTGCTGGACAACGACCAGGACATCGCTCGCCTCGCCGGCGCGGCCGAGACGCTGCTGCGCCGCGGCGATGCGCCGCTCGGCTACATGATCCGCGGCCACGGCGCCTATGTCTGGGGCAGGGACATGGAGCAGGCGCTGGCGCAGGCGGAGGGGCTGGAGTTCCTGCTGGCCTGCGAACTGGAACGAAGGAGGCTGCGATGAGCCGGCTGACCATCTATGACGACGCCGCCCCGGCGCAGCCGCTGCTGGCCACCGAGGATGCGGCTGGCATGGCGCGCGAGCTGGCGTCGATCGGCGTGACCTTCGAGCGCTGGCAGTCGCCGGTGACGCTGCCCGACGACGCGCCGGCCGAGGCGGTGCTGGCCGCCTACAAGCCGTATCTGGACGGGCTGATGGGCGACAGCGGCGCCGGCTCGGCCGATGTCATCAGCCTGACGCCGGACCACCCGAATGTCGCGGCGCTGCGGCAGAAGTTCATCTCCGAGCACACTCACACCGAGGACGAGGTGCGGTTCTTCGTGCGCGGCTCGGGCAACTTCATCATGCATGTCGGCACGCGCGTGTACGACGCGCATTGCACGCAGGGCGACCTGATCAGCGTTCCGGCCAACGTCAAGCACTGGTTCGATGCGGGGCCGCAACCGTCCTTCACCGCGCTGCGGGTGTTCACCGACTCCTCCGGATGGGTGCCGCACTATACCGGGGATGCGCTGAGCGAGCGGTTCCCGGCCTCCTGATCCGGCGCGGCTGCCGGAATGGGCCACGCGATCGCGGCGGTGCTGACTGATATCGAGGGCACGACGACCCCGATCGCCTTCGTGCGCGATACGTTGTTCCCGTTTGCGCGCGCCCGCCTGCCCGCGTTTCTTGCCCGCAATGCCGGAGACCCGGCGGTCGCGGCCGAGCTTGCCGCGGTGCGCCGCGCCGCGCCTGCGGCCGAGCCGCTGCACACCCTGCTGCATTGGATGGACGAGGACGCCAAGGCGACGCCGCTGAAGGCGTTGCAGGGGATGATCTGGCGCGAGGGATTCGAATCCGGACAACTGCGCGGCGCGCTGTATCCCGATGTGGCGCCGGCCCTGCGCGCCTGGGCGAGCGACGGTCGGCGGCTGTTCGTCTATTCCTCCGGCTCGGTGGCTTCGCAGCGGCTGCTGTTCGGCCACTCGGACGCGGGCGATCTTGAGGCGACTGTTCGCCGGCTGGTTCGACACCGCCACCGGCGCCAAGCGCGAGGCGGACAGCTACGACCGCATCGCCATCGCCATCGGCGTCCCGTCCGTCGCAATCCTGTTCCTGTCGGACGTCGAGGCCGAACTCGACGCCGCCTCGGCGGGCGGCCTGCGCACCTGCCAGGTGGTGCGCGCCCAGGACGCCACGATCGCCTCGGGCCGCCACACCACCGCCGCCGACTTCGCCGAGGTGGCGAGCCGGTTTGCGTTGCCCCCAGCCTGATGCCCCCGGATCTCGAGGAATCAGATCCCGATACGCCAGATGTTGAGGTCGCAGGCCAAGTTGTCCACAAGTTTCTGACGGACCGGCGCATCGGCTCGTTGAGTGCGGGGCGGCGCTGCGCTACCGTATCTTGTGTGGACAGCCAGAAAGGGCCACGACATGGAGTGGAACGACGAGGCCATCCTGCGCCTTCGGACGCTCTGGGGCGAAGGTCACTCTACTGCCGAGATCGGGCGCCGGCTTGGCGTGTCCAAGAATGCCGTAGTCGGCAAGGCGCACCGGCTTGGCCTGTCGGCCCGGCCCTCGCCGATCCGGCGTGAGGCGTCCGGCCGCCCGCGACCGCAGGCGCCGCGCCGGGTGGTCGGCCCGACGCTGCCGCCATTGCCGGCGGCTTTGCACGATCCCGCGCCGCCGGCCTTGGCTGCCCCGCCGCCGCCGGTGGTTCATCGGCCGGAAGCGGTTGCGCAACCAGCGACGCCAGCCGGACCGCGCGCCATTCCGGCGGCGCGCAGCGGACGGCTGCAGGCCTGCTGCTGGCCGCTGGGGGAGCCGGGCTCCAAGTCGTTCCGCTTCTGCGACGCGGAGTCGCTGGGCGGCAAACCGTATTGCGCCGAGCACGCGCAGCTCGCCTATGTCCGCGTCCGCGACCGGCGCGAGGAAGCCGCCTGAGTTCCCGGCCGGCGAGTGCGGCGCCCGTTGGGCTGACGGGATGGACAGGCTCACCGCCTTCGGCTTGGTCGCCGTCAGTGCGATGCTGGTCTGCTCCGCCTGCGAGGGCCGCAGCCACTGGTTCGTGCTCGCCTTCGCGGCATCCTGCGGGCTGGGGTCGGCCTACGGCTTCCTCCAGGGCGCCTGGCCGTTCGGTCTGGTTGAAGCGGTATGGTCGGTCGTGGCGCTGCGCCGCTGGCGCGCTCGGCGTTGAAGCGGCTGCCCCGAGGATCGGGCCATCGCAGCCCGTTCTGGAGCGACTCGGACGGGAGCGGCCTGATCGGGAGCCGGCGCGCGGCTTCCTTGCGGGGCGAGGCGGGGCGGCATAAGATTGCTCGATGCGGCGTAACGGACCGCGTCCGAACGAGTCCGGCGCCCATGCGGAAGGGGCTGGGACCGTCTCGGCCCCCATCGAGGGAGGCTCCGTCGCAATGCCCAAAGGAACGGTCAAATGGTTCAACCCAACCAAGGGCTATGGTTTCATCGCCCCTGACAGCGGCGGCAAGGACGTGTTCGTCCACATCAGCGCCGTGCAGAAAGCGGGGCTGCACTCGCTCAACGAGGGCCAGACCTTGGCCTTCGAGATCGAGCAGCAGCAGAACGGGCGGGCCGCCGCGGTCGATCTGGCCGCCAACTAGCTGGCCGCGACCGGCGGGCGGCAGTGATCGCCCGCCGGAAGCAGCCCCGGCCCGACCGGCCTGCATTGCGCCTGGCGGGCGGGACGCGCCTTGCAGACGGCGCGCGGTCTGCTCATGTGCGCGCAGCAGCGACGGTGGATGAATGACCCAGGGCAACACGGTGGCGGAGTCGCGCCAGCCGCATACGGCGCTCGATTCGCAGGACGTGCTCGACGCCTACCGGCGTTGGGCGGGCGTTTACGATGGCGTGTTCGGCGGCATCTCTCGCCCGGCCCGGCTGCGCGCGGTGGCCGCCGTCAACGCCCTGCCCGGGCGGCGAGTGCTGGAGGTCGGCGTCGGCACCGGCCTGGCCCTGCCGCTGTATGGCCGCGACAGGCTGGTGACCGGCATCGACCTGTCGGCGGAAATGCTGGCGCGGGCGCGCCGGCGCGTCGCGGCCGACGGGCTGGCCCAGGTCGAGGCGCTGCATGAGCTGGATGCCGAGGACACCGGCCTGCCGGCGCAGCGGTTCGACATCGCGGTGGCGATGTTCGTAGCCTCGGTGGTGCCGAATCCGCGCCGCCTGATGGCCGAGATGCAGCGGCTGGTGCGGCCGGGCGGCCACCTGCTGTTCGCCAATCATTTCGCGGCGGTGAGCGGGCCGCGCTGGTGGGCCGAATGGGCGCTGGCGCCGGCCTCGCGCGCGCTGGGGTGGCATCCTGATTTCCGCATCGAGGCGCTGTTGTCCCCCAGCCAGCGCGCCGCCGCGAGCGTCGCCGCGCTGCCGCCGTTCGGCCTGTTCTCGTTGGTGCAACTGCCGCGCTGAGGCGTCGGCGCCCTTGATCTAGCCGGGCGCGTCCTGTAGCCCACATACCGCAGTGCGGGACGGCTTGGCTGGCCCGCGATCAAGCGGGAACGGACACTCGATGCAGCTTTTCTTCCGGCGCGTCTTCCAGGTTCGCACAGCCGGGATTTGCGGCCTTGCGGCTTTTGGCGCGGCGTTGCTGGGCGCGCTTCCGGCGCAGGCGCAGGCGCCGCGCAATTGGGAGATCGGGATGCAGGCCGCGCACAGCCCGGTCAGCGTCAAGGTGCATCAGCTCAACGACCTGCTCGGCGTCATCATCGTCCTGATCACGCTGTTCGTGGCCGGCCTGCTGGCCTGGGTGGCGTTCCGCTTCCGCGCCAGCCGCCACCCCGAGCCCAGCCGCACCAGTCACAACACGTTCCTCGAGGTCGCCTGGACGATCGTTCCGGTGCTGATCCTCGTGGTCATCGCCATCCCGAGCTTCCGCCTGATCTACTATGAGGACCGCGCCACCGATCCTGACATGACGCTGAAGGTGACCGGGCATCAGTGGTATTGGGAATACACCTACCCGGATCAGGCAAATCTTGACTTCACCAGCTATATGATCCCGGTCAACCAGCTGAAGGCCGGCCAGAAGCGCCTGCTGGACGTGGACAACCAGCTGGTGCTGCCGGCCGGCAAGACCATCCGCATCCTGATTACCAGCGGCGACGTGATCCACAGCTTCTTCATTCCCAGCGTGGCCGTGCAGCGCTATGCCATTCCCGGCCGCACCGACGAGACCTGGATGAAGATCGACAAGCCGGGCGTGTATTACGGCGAGTGCAACCAGATCTGCGGCACCAACCACAGTTTCATGCCAATCGCCATCCACGCGGTCACGCCGGCCGAGTTCACCGCCTGGGTGGCGCAGGCCAAGGTCAAGTTCGCCTCTGACCTGCCCGCCCAGCCTCCGGTCGGCCAGCCTTCGATCGGCCAGCCTTCGATCGGCCAGCCTCCGGCAGCCCAGCCCGCGTCCGTCGCTTCCGGCACCGCGGCGCCGGCGCCGATGACCGTTGCGCAGATCCAGCCCTGACCCACATGCCCGTCGCCGGCTTGCCGGGGCTCGAAGGAGAGATCGGATGAGTGCCACCACCCACGACCATGCGCCCGGCCACGCGCACGGCCACGACGACCACGGCCACGCCCCGGGGTTCGTGCGCCGCTGGCTGATGAGCACCAACCACAAGGATATCGGCACGCTCTATCTGGTCTTTGCGATCTGCGCCTCGCTGATCGGCGGCGGGCTGTCGATCCTGATGCGCGTGGAACTGGCCAGCCCGGGGATGCACTTCTTCGCCTCCGGGCAGGAGTGGAACACGGTAGTCACCGCGCATGGGCTCATCATGATCTTTTTCGTGGTGATGCCGGCGATGATCGGTGGGTTCGGCAACTGGTTCGTGCCGATCATGATCGGCGCCCCGGACATGGCGTTCCCGCGCCTGAACAACATCAGCTTCTGGCTGCTGGTTCCGGCGCTGTGCCTGATCGTCACCGGGCTGCTGCTGGGCGAATCCGGCACCGGCTGGACGCTGTACCCGCCGCTGTCGAACTCGCAGTACGAGCCGGGCATCGGCATGGATCTGACGCTGTTCGCGCTGCATCTGGCGGGCGTCAGCTCGCTGCTGGGGGCGATCAACTTCATCACCACCATCTTCAACATGCGCGCGCCCGGCATGACGCTGCACAAGATGCCGCTGTTCGTGTGGTCGATGCTGGTGACCGCGTTTCTCCTGCTGCTAGCGATCCCGGTGCTGGCGGGCGCGATCACCATGCTGATTACCGACCGCGATTTCGGCACCTCGTTCTTCAAGCCGGAGGGCGGCGGCGACCCGGTGCTGTTCCAGCATCTGTTCTGGTTCTTTGGCCATCCCGAGGTGTACATCATGATCCTGCCGGGGTTCGGCATGATCAGCCACGTCATCTCGACCTTCAGCCGCAAGCCGGTGTTCGGCTATCTCGGCATGGCCTACGCGATGGTGGCGATCGGAGTGGTCGGGTTCGTGGTGTGGGCGCACCACATGTTCGTCTCCGGCATCGACGTGAACACGCGCGCTTATTTCACCGCGGCCACGATGGTCATCGCGGTGCCCACTGGCATCAAGATCTTCTCCTGGATCGCGACCATGTGGGGAGGTTCGATCGAGATGAAGACGCCGATGCTGTGGGCGATCGGCTTCATCTTCCTGTTCACCGTCGGCGGCGTGACCGGCGTGGTGCTGTCCAACGCCGGCGTCGACACGGTCCTGCACAATACATACTACGTGGTGGCGCATTTCCATTACGTGCTGTCGCTCGGCGCGGTGTTCTCGATTTTTGCCGGGTTCTACTACTGGATAGGCAAGATGTCGGGCCGCCAGTATCCCGAGTTCTGGGGCAAGGTGCATTTCTGGGTGACGTTCATCGGCGTCAACCTGACCTTCTTCCCGATGCACTTCCTGGGGCTGGCCGGCATGCCGCGGCGCTATGTGGACTACCCGGAGGCGTTCCGTGGCTGGAACGAGGTCGCCTCGTTCGGATCATATATCGGCGGCGTCTCGGTGCTGATCTTCCTGTACGTCCTGTATCGCACCTTCACCAGCAAGGAGGCGCTGGCGCCGAACTATTGGGGCGAGGGGGCGACCACCCTGGAATGGACCGTGGCCTCGCCGCCGCCGTTCCACACTTTTGAGGAACTGCCGCGCATCCGCTAGGGATGCGCCGCGTTCCCCGTCCGCATGAGTAACTTTCCTCCATGAGCGACCCCGCGATCTCCGCCCCCGGCGTGCCCGGGCTAGACCTCGGCAGCGACTCGACCGCCGGCGACTGGCTCACGCTGCTCAAGCCGCGGGTGCTGACGCTGGTGGTATTCACCGGCGCGATCGGGCTGCTGGTGGCGCCGGGACGCCTGCCGCTCGCGCTGGCCGTGGCGGCGATCCTGTGCATCACCATCGCCGCCGGCGCCGCGGGCGCGCTGAACATGTGGTACGACCGCGACATCGACGCGGTGATGCGCCGCACCGCGCGCCGTCCCATCCCGGCTGGCCGCATCGATCCGGCCGAGGCGCTGGCGTTCGGCGTGGCGCTGGCGGCGTTCTCGGTCGTGGTCATGGGGCTGGCGACCAACCTGGCGGCGGCGCTGCTGCTGGCCGCGTCGATCGGCTTCTACGTCATCATCTATACGGTGTGGCTGAAGCGGCGCACCGCGCAGAACATCGTCATCGGCGGCGCCGCCGGCGCGTTCCCGCCGGTGATCGGCTGGGTGGCGGTGACCGGCCATGTCGGCCTGCTGCCGGCGCTCCTGTTTGCGATCGTGTTCCTGTGGACGCCGCCGCATTTCTGGTCGCTGGCGCTGTACGCCAATGCCGATTACGAGCGCGCCGGCGTGCCGATGCTGCCGGTGGTGGCCGGCGCGCGGGCGACGCGGCGGCAGATCGTGCTGTACACGGTGCTGCTGGCCGCCGCCTCGGTGCTGCCCTGGGTTTGCGGGCTTACCGGACCGATCTATGGCGCGGCGGCGATCATCCTGGGGGCCTGGTTCCTGTTGTGCGCCGTGCGGGTGCTGCGCGACCGCCAGGATGCGCGCGGCGTCAGCCTCAATCGCGACGTCCCGGCCCGCGCGGCGTTCCGGTTCTCGCTGCTGTACCTGTTCGCCCTGTTCTCGGCCCTGGCCGTCGATCACCTGGTCTTCTGAGCCTTGGCCTTCGACCCCGACGAGGCATCGCGGCGCGGCCCGCCGCATTTGTCGCGCGCCGATTCCGAGGCGCTGGGGCGGCGTCGGCGCGGGCGCAACCTGGCCTTGCTGGCGGCGCTGATCGGGCTGGCGGCGCTGTTCTACTTCATCTCCATCGCCAAGCTGTCCCACCCCGATGCCGGCCGCCCGGTGACGCCGGCAGCGCAGGCGCCTAGATAGGCGGCATGAGACTGCAAACACGCCTGCCGCTGATGACTGCCGTGCTGGTCGCGATGGTGTTCGGCATGGTCGGCCTGACCTTCGCCGCGGTGCCGCTGTACAAGATGTTCTGCGCCGCGACCGGCTATGGCGGCACGCCGCAGATCGGCCCGGCGCAAAGCCCGGGCGTGGCCACCGGCAGCGTCGTCGTGCGCTTCGACGCGGACACCGATGCGAAGCTGCCTTGGCGGTTCGCGCCGGAGCAGAGGCAGGTTGGCGTCAGGCTGGGGCAGGAGACGGTGGCGTTCTACGCCGCCCGCAACCAGGCGGACCGGCCGGTGACCGGGGTGGCCGTCTATAACGTGACGCCGGACAAGGTCGGGCGGTATTTTCACAAGACCGCCTGCTTCTGCTTCAACGAGCAGACCCTCGCGGCCGGGCAGAGCATGCAGTTCCCGGTCAGCTTCTGGGTGGATCCGGCGATCGCGCACGATCCCAATACGTCCGATGTGCACACGATCACCCTGTCGTACACGTTTTTCCGCTCGCTGGACGATGCCGCCAAAAGTGGGGCGCTTGCCCATGCCGGGCCGCATGTCGGGCCATATCGGGGGCCGCTGCCGGTCAGCCGGTAGCGGACAGCCTGCATCGGCCTTGCGTCGCCCGGCGCGCGTGCGATCCCCGGTTCGGCGGGAGCGCTGGGCGCGCGGCGACGGCCGGAGCGGTTGCACCGCAGCACGGCGCTTGCTGCGGCGCGAAAATTGGGGATGATGCGCGACCTTTCAGCTCCGGCACGGCGGCATCATGGACACGCATAGCACGACGCTCCCCACGGCCAGTTCCGGCCTGAAGCAGCCCTATCACCTGGTCGATCCCAGCATCTGGCCGCTGGTCGGCGCCGCTGGCGGCGGGATGACGGTGCTGGGGATCGTGTTCGTCGCGCACTTCAACAACTACCTGCTGCTGGCGCTCGGGCTGGCTACCGTGCTGGCGACGATGTTCTTCTGGTGGCGCGACGTGCTGCGCGAAAGCCGCACCGCCGGGCTGCACACCCCAGTTGTCCGTCTGGGCCTGCGCTACGGCATGACGCTGTTCATCGCCAGCGAGGTGATGTTCTTCGTCGGCTTCTTCTGGGCGTTCTTCCACTTCGCGCTCTACCCCGAGCATGTGCTGGACACCGCGACGCCGGCCTGGCCGCCGGTCGGCATCCACACCTTCGACCCGTTCCACCTGCCGTTTCTCAACACGATGATCCTGCTGCTATCCGGCACCACGATCACCTGGGCGCATCATTCCCTGCTTGAGGGCGACCGCCGCCATCTGATCATGGGGCTCGGCCTGACCATCCTGCTGGGCATGAGCTTCACGCTGTTCCAGGCGATCGAATATTCCGACGCGCCGTTCCGTTTCAACGGCGGCGGCATCTATCCGGCGGTGTTCTTCCTGGCGACCGGGTTCCACGGCTTTCATGTCATCGTCGGCACCTGCTTCCTGATCGTCTGCTGGTTCCGCGCCCGCGACGGTCAGTTCACCCCGCAGCGCCATTTCGGCTTCGAGGCGGCTGCCTGGTACTGGCATTTCGTCGATGTCGTCTGGCTGTTCCTGTTCGTCGCCGTCTATTGGTGGGGCGGGAGCCCGGCCGGGCCGGGGTGAACGGGCCGGCCGTCCCGCCGCCGGATTCGGGGGCGGTTCCGGTCTGGCAGGCGGCGCTCCGCTGCCGGTGCCCGCGCTGCGGCCAGGCGCCGCTGTTCATCGGCCTGCTGACCATCCGCGATCGCTGCCCGGTCTGCGGCCTGGATCTGACCGGTGCGGATGTGGGCGACGGGCTCGCGGTGCCGCTGATCCTGGTGCTCGGGTTCCTGATGGTCGGGCTGGCGGTCTGGGTCGAGTTCACCTTCTCGCCGCCGTTGTGGGTGCATGCGATCCTGTGGCCGATAGTGCTGGTCCCGCTGGCGATTGCCATGATGCGGCCGCTCAAGGCGTTCCTGGTGGCCCAGCAGTTCCGCTACCGGCCGGAGACGCTGGGTTTGTGACCCGGCGCCGGCGTCTGCTGGTCCCCGCGGTCAGCACCGCGATCATGCTGGCGATCCTGTGCGGGCTGGGGATCTGGCAGCTGCGACGCCTGGACTGGAAGACCGCGCTGCTGGCCCGCATCGACGCGGCCGAAGCATCGCCCGGCGTCCCGCTGCCGGCCGAGCCGGCTGCGTTCCAGAAGGTGCGCGTCACCGGCAGCCTGCGCCCGGGCGTCATCGGCCGCTACGGCGTCGATGTGCGCGACACGCCGCAGGGCCAGGCGCTCGGCAGCCAGGTCGTCGGCCTGCTCGACAGGTCCGGGAAGCCGTCGATCGTCACCCTGCTGGGCTGGGCGCCCACCGGGAAAGCCGTGCCGGTTCCCGCCGGAACCCGACAGTTTGAGGGATACATCCGGCTGCCGACGCATCCCGGCCTGTTCTCCGCAGCCGACGATCCGGCGAAGCGTCTGTTCTATACGCTTGATCCGGCGACCATCGGCCAGGCGCTTGGCGCGGCGCGGGTGGCGCCGTTCGCACTGGTGGTGATGGGGCAGCCGCTGCCCGGCATTTTCCCCGCCCCGGCGACCGAAATGCCGCGACCGCCGAACAATCATCTGCAATATGCGCTGACCTGGTTCGGTCTGGCCGTGACCTTGCTCGTGATCTTCGCCATCCACGCTCGAAGGGTGCTGTCCGCATGACCGCGTATGACCGCGCCGCCGCCCGCTTCGCCAGGATCGCCGTCATTGGCGAGGCGCAGGCCATGCTGGGCTGGGATGCCGCGGCGATGATGCCGCTGGGCGGCGGCGCGGCGCGCGCCGACCAGCTCGCGGTGCTCGCGGGTCTGGCGCATGCGCAGCTGGCGGCGCCCGAGCTGGCCGCAGAGCTGGCCGAGGCCGCGCCGGGCGGCGACGAATGGCAGGTCCGCAACCTCGCCCTGATGCGTCACGCCCGCGCCCGCGCCGTGGCCGTGCCGCCGGATCTGGTCGAGGCGGCGGCCCGCGCCTGCTCCGCCTGCGAGCAGACCTGGCGCGAGGCGCGGCGGACGGCGGATTTCCGCGCCGTGCTGCCGCAATGGACGGAGGTGGTGCGTCTGGTGCGCGAGCAGGCGCAGGCGCTGTCCGCGGCGCTCGGCCTCTCGCCCTATGATGCCTTGATGGACGGCTTCCAGCCCGGGATCGCGGCGGCCGACGTGGCCCCGGTGTTTGCGGCCTATGAGGCGTGGCTGGCGGAGGCGCTGCCCAAGGCAGAGATGCTGCAATCGGTGCAGGGCGCGCCGATGGCGCCAGTCGGCCCGTTCCCGGCTGCGGCGCAGGAGGCGCTGTGCCGCCGGCTGGCCGAGCGCGCCGGGCTGGACCGGGCGCATTTCCGCCTTGACCGCTCCGCCCACCCGTTCTGCGGCGGCACGCCGAGCGATGTGCGCATCACCACCCGCTATGACGAGGCCGATGCCGCGGGCAGCATCATGGGGGTGCTGCACGAGACCGGCCATGCGCTGTATGAGCGCGGGTTGCCCGAGGCGTACCGGCGCCAGCCGGTCGGCGAGGCGGCTGGCATGGCGGCGCATGAAAGCCAGTCGCTGATCGTCGAGATGCAGGCCTCACGCTCCGACGCCTTCCTGTCATGGCTCGGCCCCGAGCTGCTCGCCGCGTTCGGCGGCGACCGGGGTGCCTTCGCGCCGGGCAATCTGGCGCGCCTGTATCGCAGGGTGCGGCGCGGCTGCATCCGAGTCGATGCCGACGAAATGACCTACCCGGCCCATGTCATCCTGCGATTCCGGCTGGAACAGGCGCTGATTGCCGGCGACCTGCAGCCGGCCGACCTGCCGGGCGCGTGGAACGAGCTGATGCGCGGCATGCTGGCAATAACTCCGCCCGATGACGCGCAGGGCTGCCTCCAGGACATCCACTGGTATGACGGCGCGTTCGGCTATTTCCCGTCCTATACGCTGGGCGCAATGGCTGCGGCGCAGCTCATGGCCGCGGCCCGGCGCGACGTGCCTGATCTGGACGCAGGGCTGGCGCGCGGCGACTTCGCGCCGCTGACCGGCTGGCTGCGCCTGCATGTGCACGGCCAGGGCAGCCTGCGCGGCTTCGAAGACCTGCTGGCCCACGCGACCGGCAAGCCGCTCGACCCGGCGGATTTCGAGGCGCATCTGACGGCGCGCTACCTGACCTGACCCGTCGCCCGGCCGGATCGCCACGCCGGCGGCTTATATCTAACTGGCCAGGGGTATATAGCGGCGGATGTCCGCCGGGGTGATAACCGGTAGCCTCGGCAGCTTAATCTGCAGCGCGTTCTCCACGACGCGGACGTTCTGGCTGACGATCGAGGTCACCTGTGTCAGCGCCATGATCCTGATGTTCTCCGCCGCTTCGTCGCGCTTCAGTTCAAGCAGGTCGATCCTGTGGTCCAGCTCGCCGATGCTGCTTTCCATCTCGTCGGTCTTGCTCATCAGCTCGTCCCAGACGGCGCTCAGCTCATCCAGCGCCGCAGCGCGCTGGCCGATGCGCTCGACGGAACCCTTCAGTTCGTCCGGCTGCATTCCGCGCCCGGCCGTTTGCTCGATTCGCTTGGCCATCTCCGGGTTCTTCAGCTTGCCGGGCTCGACCTCACGGCGGATCTGTTCGTTCATCGCGCGCAGCTCATCCACGCCCTGGACCCTGAACGCCCGCAGAAAGGAACAGATCAGATCAAGTATCTCGTACATGAACACCGACATCAGCAGGACGCATCTGCGTTCCTCCTTGATGTTCCTGGTGCGGCGGTGCTGCGCGATCCGGCTCTCGATCTCCCTCGTCGTGCTGCGGAACAGTTCCAGCGAGACGGCGATCGAGTTGCACGAGACGCGCATCTTGTATTGCGCGTCCAGGAAAGCGGCCGCCCGCTCCTTGGTCACCGAATTGGCTTCGGAGTCGACGATCTCGGCAAGCGACGAGAAACCGTGGATCTCGATGTAACTGGCGGTGGCGAAGATCGCTGCGCGGATTCGGTGGCGCCATCCGGCCGATCTCGTCCTTGACCGCCTGCGGCACGCCGGCGCTCTTGGCCAGCTTGAAGCTGAGCAGCGCGTCGGACTGATCTCCGGCCTTGCTGACCGCCATCGTTTTGGTGAAGTATTCCTCGAACGTGCCGACGACCACGGTGGCCGCAACGTCATAGACGGCAGCGTGCGGGATGGCCCCCTTCAGGAAGCCGACCGCCTGGCGCAGTCCGGCGATGGCTTGCGGGCTCATTTCCAGACGCGAGGCAGGGGGCCGGCTTGGCTGAAGACCTGCGGCATGCGCGACGGCAGGCGCCCGTCATAGTCGCGCGCCGCGTCGCTCAGCTGCTGGGCAAGGAAGGTTTCCAGCGAACGCTTTGGGTCGTCCGCCTTCCTGAAGATTCCGACCATCTCATCCTCCACCGCAACATCGTGGTGGCGGACGAGGGCTGCCTGCCCGGATCACCCCGTTCGGGGCGGGTCCGGGCTGCGCATGCTCACACCCGGTGGATCAGGATACGCCCAGGCCCGTCTCTCTGTGCCGCTCACGCAGGAACTGGAAGAACTCCACGCCCTCGCGCAGCCGCCGCTTCATCATCTGCGGGCTGCGCACCATTTCGCTGACGATGGAGGCGATTTTCGGCGCCCGGAAGTAGAACCGTCGGTAGAACGTCTCCACGCTGTCAAACATCTCCGTGTGCGACAGATGCGGATAGTGCAGCGGCGCCACCTGGATGCCGTGCTCGTCGATCAGTTCGGCATGATCCGCGTCCAGCCAGCCATTCTCGACCGCCTGCTTGTACAGGAACGTTCCCGGATAGGGCGCAGCCAGGGAGACCTGAAGCGTGTGCGGGTTGATTTCGGTGGCGAAGCGGATCGTCTCCTGGATGGTCTCCTGCGTCTCGCCGGGCAGGCCCAGGATGAAGGTGCCATGGATCTTGATGCCAAGCTCGTGGCAGTCCTTGGTGAACTGGCGGGCGACCTCGATCCGCATGCCTTTCTTGATGTTGTGCAGGATCTGCTGGTTGCCGCTCTCGTAGCCGACCAGCAGCAGCCGCAGCCCGTTGTCGCGCAGCACGCGCAGCGTCTCGCGCGGCACGTTGGCCTTGGCGTTGCAGCTCCAGGTGACGCCCATCCGGCCCAGTTCGCGCGCGATCGCCTCGGCCCGCGGCAGGTTGTCTGTAAACGTGTCGTCGTCGAAGAAGAACTCGCGCACCTGCGGAAAATACGAGCGCGCCAGCCGGATCTCCTCGGCGACATGGCCGGGGCTGCGCACCCGGTATTGATGGCCGCCAACGGTCTGCGGCCATAGGCAAAAGGTGCAGCGGCTCTTGCAGCCGCGCCCGGTGTACAGCGACACGTACGGGTGCATCAGATAGCCGATGAAGTAGTCCTCGATGCGCAGGTCGCGCCGGTACACCTCGGTCACGAACGGCAGCTGGTCCATGTCGTGCAGCATGGCGCGGTCGCGGTTGTGGACGATGGCGCCGGCGGCATCGCGATAGCTGATGCCGTCCACGGCGGACAGCGCGCGGCCCTCGGCAATTTCCTTGATGGTGAAGTCGAACTCGTTGCGGGCGACGAAATCGATCGCGCCGCCTTGCTCCAGGCTCTCCTTCGGCTGCACCGCCACCTTCGCGCCGACGAAGCCGATCTTCAGCGCCGGGTTGGCGTCCTTCAGCGCGCGCGCCACCTTGGCGTCCGACGAGAACGAGGGCGTCGAAGTGTGGATCACGCACAGCTCGTAGCCGCGCGCCTGCGCGGTCACGCTGTCGAGCGACACGCGGGCCGGCGGCGCGTCGATCAGCTTGCTGCCGGGCACCAGGGCCGCCGGCTGCGCCAGCCAGGTCGGATACCAGAAGCTCTTGATCTCGCGCCGCGCCTGATAGCGCGAGCCGGCGCCGCCGTCGAACCCGTCCAGGCTCGGCGGCTGCAGGAACAGGGTCTTCATCATCGTCGGTCAGTCCCCAACGGCAGTGGTGTCGATGCCCGCCATATGGGGCGGCATCACCCCCACGTTCAGCACCTGCCCGCGCCAGCGCACCTGGTCGGACGCATAGCTTGCCACGACCACGGCCACCGAAAGCAGGTCGCGCAACGGCAACAGCCAGATCGGCACGGCGCTGGCAAGCCCCGATTGCGACAGCGCCAGGGACCGGTCGATCCCGCGCCCGATCGCCGCGCGCGCCGCCCAGGCTGCCAGGAACACGGCCACGCCCCATTCCTCGCCGCCGCTGAATGCCAGGCACAGCAGCGCCCACGCCAGCGGGTATTGGACCGCCGAGAGCGCGAACTGCACCGGCACGATCGACAGGATGGTGCGGCCCCAGCGCAGCTCGTGGCTCAGCAGCGGCGCCAGCCCGGTCTCGGGCACGGTGGTCGCCGGCACCGTGGCGGCCAGGCTGACCGACAGGCCCTGCGCGCGCACCAGCCGACCCAGCATGGCGTCGTCGGCGAGGTCGTGCACGATGGCCTCGAACCCGCCGACCGCCTCCAGCGTCTCGCGCCGCAGCGCCATCGTCGCTCCCAGGCAGTCCTGCCGGCCGAGCGCGCGCGCCATCAGCGCGCCGGGCAGGAAGCCGTGCGTGATCGCCGTCGCGCCCAGTGACCCGGCCAGCGACGGCGAGGACGGCAGCCCCGCATATAGCGTGGTCGCCAGGCCGACGCCGTCGCCCATCAGCGCATCGGCGATATGCGACAGGTAGTCGGGGGCGGCATGGACGTCGCTGTCGGCGATCACCAGGACATCGTGGCGGGCGGCCTGCATCATGTTGATCAGGTTGCCGACCTTGCGGTTGCGGCCGTGCGCGGTCGGGTCGATGACCAGGGCGATGTCGCAGTCGCCAAACCGCGCCTGCAGCCGCCGCACCACGGGGATGGCCGGATCCTGCGGATCCTGCACCCCGAACACCACCTGAAACTCGGCGTAGTCCTGCATGCACAGTGTCGCCAGCGCCTGCTCCAGCAGCGGTTCGCTGCCGAACAGCGGCTTCAGCACCGTCACCGCGGGACGGCCGGCTGGGCTGCCCGGATGCGCCGGATCCGGACGGCGTCGGAAACGCCGGACCAGGGCGTAGCCAAGCAGGGCCTGACCCAAGCCCGCACACGCGGTCATCGCAGCAAGGCAGGCGAGCACGATCATTACAGGCGCGGATGTATCAGGACGGGCTGCCGCTGGCCAGCCGCGCCGTCTTCGCCCGCAGCGAGGCGATCAGCCGGGCTACGCCGCCGCCCAGCAGGCTGCGGAAATCCGATCGCTCCACCGCGACCCGGCTGATCGAGCCGTCCACCAGCACGTCCACCGCCTGCCAGCCGGCCGGTCCCTGTCGCATGACGTAGTCGAGCCGGGTCGGCGCGCCCTGCGCCGGCACGATCTGCGTGCTCACCACCTGCTCCGCGCCGACCGCGCGGGTCTGTGGCGCGATGGTGAAGCGCTGGCCGGAGTAGCTGTCGAAATTGGCGACGTAGCTGGCCACTGTGTAGTCGGTGAACGCGGCCAGCAGCGCCGATTGATCGGCCGGCGACAGGCTCGCGAAGCTTGGCCCGACGCTGGCCCGCAGGATGGCCTCGAGCGCGAAGCTGCGCTGGATCACCGGCGCCAATGCCGCCGCGCGCTGGGCGAACGGCATGGCCCGCCCGGCGCGCATCGCGGCGAGCAAGGCATCGTCCAGCGCCGCAATCGGCGTCGCGGGACCGGCCTGCTGCGCCGACGCCAGCGCGGGCAGAAAACTCGCCGCGCCCGCGCCCGCGACAGCGCCGCGTCGCGTGAGACAGCGAGGGTCGCCGGCTGACATGGTTGGCTAACGTCCCAGCGCCGCGCGCGACGTGGACACGATGTCGTTGACCGACAGCCCGGCGGCGGCGAGTTGCCTGGCCGGAGCGTCGTGGTCCAGGAAGCGGTCGGGCAGGGTCATCGGCCGCACCCGCAGCCGCCCGTCCAGCAGGCCGCGCCAAGCCAGATGCTGCAGCACCGCCGAACCGAAGCCGCCCAGGCTGCCCTCCTCGACGATGACCAAGGCCGGGTGATCGCGCGCCAGACGCTCGATGAGCGCGGCGTCGAGCGGCTTGGCGAAGCGGGCGTCGGCGACAGTGGCCGTGATCCCCTGCGTCGCAAGCTGGTCCGCCGCCGCCAGCGCGTCGTGCAGACGCGGGCCGAGCGCCAGGATCGCCAGATCCGCTCCCTCGCGCAGGATCCGGCCGCGGCCGAGGGGCAGCACCGTCCCGCGCTGCGGCCGCTCGCCGGCGATCGTCTCGCCCATGCCGGAGCCGCGCGGATAGCGGATCGCCGAGGGCCGGTCGCCGATCGCGGCCGCCGTGGCGACCATGTGCGTCAGCTCGACCTCGTCGGCCGGCGCCATGATCACCATGCCGGGCAGGCAGCCGAGATAGGCGAGGTCGAAACTGCCGGCATGCGTCGCGCCATCCGCACCCACCAGCCCGGCCCGGTCGATGGCGAAGCGGACCGGCAGCGACTGGATCGCGACATCATGCACGACCTGGTCGTACGCCCGTTGCAGGAACGTGCTGTAGATCGCGCAGAACGGCGCCATTCCCTCGGTCGCCATGCCGGCGGCGAAGGTGACGGCGTGCTGCTCGGCGATGCCGACATCGAATGTGCGTTTGGGGAACAGGCGGCCGAATCGGTCAAGCCCGGTGCCGCCCGGCATCGCCGCGGTGATCGCCACGATGCGCGGATCGGCCTCCGCCTCGGCGATCAGCGCGTCGGCGAACACGCTGGTATAGCTGGGCGGTCCCGGCGGAGCGGCCTGCTGCTCGCCGGTCAGGACGTTGAACTTGCTCACCGCGTGCAGCTTGTCGGCCGCCGCCTCGGCCGGCGCGTAGCCGCGGCCTTTCTGGGTGGTGACATGCAGCAGGATCGGGCCGGGATCGTCCGCGTCGCGCACATTGCGCAGCACCGGCAGCAGGTGCTCCAGATTGTGCCCGTCGATCGGGCCCAGGTAGTAGAACCCCAGCTCCTCGAACAGCGTGCCGCCGGTCAGCATGCCGCGCGCGTACTCTTCGGCGCGCCGGGCGGTGCGCTCGATGGTGCGCGGGAAGCGCCGTGCCATGCGCGCCGCCGCCTCGCGCAGCCCGAGGAAGCTGTGCGACGACAGCAGCCGCGACAGATAGGCGCTCATCGCCCCCACCGGCGGAGCGATCGACATGTCGTTGTCGTTCAGGATCACCACCAGGCGAGAGCGCAGCGCGCCGGCGTTGTTCATCGCCTCATAGGCCATCCCCGCGCTCATCGCGCCGTCGCCGATCACCGCGATCACGTGGTTGTCGTGGCCCAGCAGGTCGCGCGCCACCGCCATGCCCAGCCCGGCGGAGATCGAGGTCGAGCTGTGCGCGGCGCCGAACGGATCGTACTCGCTCTCGGCGCGGCGGGTGAAGCCGGACAGCCCGCCGCCCTGGCGCAAGGTGCGGATGCGCTCGCGCCGGCCGGTCAGGATCTTGTGCGGATAGCATTGGTGGCCGACATCCCAGATCAGCCGGTCGGCCGGCGTGTCGAACACCGCATGAATTGCTACGGTCAGCTCGACCACGCCCAGCGACGCGCCAAGATGACCCCCGGTCGTGCTGACCGCGTCGATCGTCTCGGCGCGCAGCTCGTCGGCCAGGTCGCGCAGCTGTTCGACCGAGAAGTTGCGCAGATCGGACGGCACGCGCACCCGGTCCAGCAGCGGGGTGGCCGGCTTGGCGGCGGCATAGGCGATGGCCGGTGCGTTCAAAACGGGATCTCCTCGTCGCTTGGGGCGGTGGCGCCCGTAGCCGCCAGCTTCGGTGCGCCGTCCGCCGCGGTTACGATCCGCTCCACCCGCATCTCGGCTTCGCGCAGCTTGGCTTCGCAGTGTCGGCGCAGGGTCGAGCCGCGCTCATAGGCGGTGATCGCCTCCTCCAGCCGCTGCTGCCCGCCCTCCAGCCCGCGCACGATCCGCTCCAGCTCGGCGAGCGCGTCCTCGAAGGACAGGGCGGCCAAGGCGGCATCGGTTGCGGAGGGCAGTTCGGAGGGCATGGCGGCTCAACGACCAGGTGTTACGGCAAGACCATCATCGGCAGCACCTCGGCTACATGGGCGGGCAACGCAGCTTACAGCCGATTCGTGGGGCGCCGGAGACCCTGGCGGCACGGAAGGCGCATCGCTGTGTCAGTTCTGCAACAGGGTGCGCACGTAGAGGGCGCAGCTTTCAGCGAGCGCGTCGAGGTCATAGCCGCCCTCCAGCAGCGAGACCATCCGGCCGCCGCAATGCTGCCGCGCGCGGCCAAGCAGCGCCTGCGCCAGCACCCCGAACTCCTCGGTCCGCACCCGCAGCTGCGCCAGCGGATCGGCTTCGTGGGCGTCGAAGCCGGCCGAGACGATCAGGAGTTCAGGGGAGAATGCGTCCAGCGCCGGCAGGATGGCGCCGGTCCAGGCCGCCAGCAGGCGGGCGCCGCCGCTGCCAGGCGGCAGCGGCGCGTTGACGATGTTGCCCGCCGCCCCGGTCTCCCCGGCCGCCCCGGTCCCGGGAAAACATGGAAACTGGTGCGACGAGCCGTAGAACAGGTCCGGCGCGTCCCAGAACGCCGCCTGCGTGCCGTTGCCGTGATGCACGTCGAAGTCAACCACCGCGACCCGCCGCACCCCCCACTCGGTCTGCGCATGGCGCGCCGCGATGGCGGCCGAGGCGAACAGGCAGAAACCCATCGCCCGCGCCCGCTCGGCGTGGTGGCCCGGCGGGCGAGTGGCGACGAACGCGGTGTCCGCCTCGCCGCGCATCACCGCGCCGACCGCGGCCAGCGCGCCGCCGACGCCGCGCAGCGCCGCCTCGACGCTGCCCGGACCCACGATCGTGTCCGGGTCCAGCGCCTGCGAGTCCGCCAGCCGCTCCAGCGAGAGTATGTCCGAGACGTATCGAGGATCATGCACCAGGCCGAGCTGCCCGGCGGTGGCCCGCGGCGCCTCGCGCCGGTCCAGCGCGGCGAAAGCGGGGTCGTCCAGCGCCTGCATGATGCGGCGCAGGCGGCCCGGGCTTTCCGGGTGGAACGGGCCGGGGTCGTGGTCCAGGCAGGCCGGGTGGGTGAACAGCGCCACGGTCATGCCGGGTCAGCCTTCTTGCGGATGGTGAAGGACAGGGTGTCGCCGTCCTCGCTCCAGGCGACCAGGGCATGCCCGGTCTCGCGGCAGAATGCCTGGAAGTCGGCGATCGCGGCGCGGTCGGTGGCCAGCACCCGCAGCCGCTCGCCGGACTGCATCGCGCGCAGCGCCCGGTTGGCGCGTAGAACCGGCAGCGGGCAGGCCATGCCTTTCACGTCCAGCAACGTCTCGGTCATGCGCCGCAATGTCGCCCCGGACAGGTGACGGGGCAAGGCGCGCAGGCCGGGTGAGCCAAGCACGGCCGCTTGAGCAAGCCGCCCGCTTGAGCAAGCGCATCGTTCACGGCATGGTGGGGCATGGCAACGAGCAGCAAGCCGTACGATTTCCGCCTCGGCGTGGACCTGGGCGGGACCAAGATCGAGGTCGTGACCCTGGGGCCGGATGGCGCGTTCACGCACCGGATGCGGGTCGCTACCCCGCCGCTGTACCCGGACACAATCCGCGCGATCGCCGACATGGTGCTGGGCGCGGAGAAGGCGCTGGGCGGCCGCGCCAGCGTCGGCGTCGGCATCCCCGGCGTCATCAGCCCGGCGACGGGGCTGGTCAAAAACGCCAACTCGATCGCGCTGAATGGCCATCCGTTCGACCGGGACCTGGCCGCCGCGCTGGAGCGCGACGTGCGGGTGGGCAACGACGCCAACTGCTTCGCGCTGTCCGAAGCGTCGGACGGGGCGGGCGTCGGCTACAAGGTGGTGTTCGGCGTCATCATCGGCACCGGCTGCGGCGGCGGCATCGTGGTGGACGGCCGCTTCATCGAGGGGCCGCACAAGATCGCCGGCGAATGGGGTCACATCCCGCTGCCCTGGCCGAGCCACGCCGAAATCCCCGGTCCGCTATGCTGGTGCGGCCAGCACAACTGCCTGGAGCGCTACATTTCGGGCACCGCGCTCGCGATGGATTGCGACGGCCCGGACGCCCGCGACGCGAGTTCCATCCCCGGCCGCGCCGCCGCCGGCGAGCAGCGCGCCATCGACGCGCTCGCCCGCCACGCCGACCGGCTGGGGCGGGGGCTTGCGGTCATCACCAATCTCCTCGACCCGGGCGTGATCGTGCTGGGCGGCGGGCTGTCCAACATGGAGCACCTGTACAGCGAGGTGCCGACGATCATGAAGCGCTACGTGTTCTCGGATTTCGTCAACACGCCGGTCGTCAAGAACAAGCACGGCGATTCGTCCGGCGTGCGCGGCGCCGCCTGGATGTGGCCGGCGCCCTAAACACCGGCCCGCCCGGCCTCTGTCGCGACTGCGATGGCTGGTTGGCGCCCGATGCCGGGCGGATTTGCCCTGCCGCCTGTCCGGCCTGCGGCGGTGGCCGCATCGTCCGCCACGCTGAACTGCGCGCGCTGGCCATCGCGCATGTCGATTGCGACGCCTTTTTCGCCAGCGTCGAGAAACGCGACCGCCCGGAATTGGCGGCGCTGCCGGTGATCGTCGGCGGCGGCGTGCGCGGCGTGGTGACGGCGGCCTGCTATGTCGCACGGCTTCATGGCGTGCGCAGCGCCATGCCGATGTTCAAGGCGCTGCGCGCCTGCCCGGACGCAGTGGTGATCCGCCCGGATTTCCGCAAATACGGCGACGCCGCCCGGCAGGTGCGCGGGTTGATGCAGGCGCTGACGCCGCTGATGCAGCCGCTGTCGATCGACGAAGCGGCGCTGGACCTGCGCGGCACCGAGGCGCTGCACGGCGCCCCGCCTGCCGCCGTGCTGAGCCGCTTCGCCCGCGCCGTGGAGACCCAGGTCGGCATCACCGTCTCGATCGGGCTGGCCGCCAATCGCCTGACCGCGAAGATCGCGGCCGGGCGCGACAAGCCGCGCGGCTTCTGCGTGCTCGGCCGCGAGGCCGCCGCGCTGCTGGCCGGGCAGAGCGTGCGGCTGCTGCCCGGCGTGGGGCCGGCGCTGGCGCGAAAGCTGGCGGCGCGCGGCATCGCCCTGCTGTCCGACCTGCAATCCCTGGACGACCGTCGCGCCGTGGCGCTGCTCGGGCCGGACGGGCCGGCCCTGGCGGCGCGGGCGCGGCTGCACGACCGGCGGCCGATCGACCCGCTGCGCGAGGAGAAGTCGATCAGCGCCGAGACCACCTTTGACACCGACCTGTCCGGCGCGGCCCAGCTGGAGGTGCCGCTCTGGCGTTGCGCCGAGAAGGTTGCGCGGCGGCTGCGCGACGCCGACTTGGCGGCGGCGGGCGTGGTGCTGAAGCTGAAGGATGCCCGGTTCGCGATCCGCACCCGCAGCCTGCGCCTGAGCCAGCCGACGCGCCTGCCCGACCTGCTGTTCGCGGCCGCGCAGGGGTTGCTGGCGCGGGAGGCCGATGGCACCGCCTACCGGCTGATCGGCCTTTGCGCGCAGCCGCTGGTCGCCGCGCGCGACGCCGACATGCCCGACTTGGCCGATCCCGACAGCCTGCGCCGCGGCGCCCGGCAGGATGCGATCGAGAGTCTCCGCGCCCGCTTCGGCGAGGGCGCGATCGCGCGCGGGCGCGGCGCGGCGCTCAAGGCGCCAGCAACGCCTGCACGTCCGCGGCCGAGGTGAACGCCGCGGCGTCCAGCATCAGGCGGCGCGCGCAGGCCAGCGCCGGAGCCTCGCAGGCGGCGCGGCGCGCCGGGTCGACGATGTCCTCGAGATCGGCGACGTGGGCATAGCCGAGGATCCGTCGGATCATCTTCAGCCCGGCATAGCCCAGCATGTCGGCGAACAGCCCGGCCACGAACCGGGCGCGCTCGGCCTCCAGCCCGGCCTGCGCCGCCGCATCGGCGAACAGCGAGGCCGGATAGGCGTCCCCCGCGCCGCCGGCGCGCCATAGTTCGAGGAACCGGTCGTGGAAGGCGGTCCAGAACGCCGGTATCTGCGCCGCCAGCCAGTCCCGGTACTCGGCTCGCTCGCCGGGCGCCGACTCGTGTCCGGGCTGGGAGAACCAGGCCAGCAGCAGGTTGCCCAGGAAGGCGCCGAGGTCGAAGCCGATCGGGCCGTACAGCGCGAACTCGCCGTCGATCACCCGGGTATCGGTTTCGGTGACCATCACCGACCCGGAATGCAGGTCGCCATGCAGCAGCGCCTGGGTGCAGGTCAGGAAGCGGTGGCCGAGCCGTGCGGCCGCCAGTTTCAGGGCCGCGTCGCTGCGCACCGCGGCGGCCGCCGCGTCCAGGTGCGGGCTGGTCCAGCGGTTGCGCGGGCTGTCGCGATACGGGTCGGCTAGGATCAGATCAACGGTGATGCGCAGGATCGCCTCGTTGCGGGCGAAGCGCGCCATCGAAGCGAACTTGCGCTCGAACGGCAGCGCGAGGTCCGAGGTGGCGAAGGCGGCGTCGGCGACATAGCGGCCGATCGCCGGCGCCGCCAGCGGGAACCGGCGCCCCTGGACGAAGCCCTGGCGCAGGATGACGTGCGGCGACAGGTTCTCCATCACGATCGCGAACAGCGCCGGATCGTAGTGATGCAGCGCCGGGATGCGCCTGCCCGCCACCGGGGCCACCTGGCGCATCCACGCCACCTCGTATTCCGCGCGGTCGAGCGGCAGGCGCCATGACTCGTCGCGCCGCACATGCGGAATCGCCTGCTTGACGCAAACCGAACCGGCCGGGCCCGCAGCGATCCACACGACGTTGAGGTTGCCGTCGCTGACCTCGCGCAGCGTCCAGCCGTCCGGCGCTCCGCCGAGCCGGGCGGCGACAGCGGCCACGCCCGCCAGCAACGCCACGATTCCGGGCGCGTCGAGGCGGCGATAGCCGGGCGGAGCCGGGTGCGTCAGATCCATCGCCGATGTGTAATCGACGGCTGCAGCGCGGTGAAGCCGGTTCCGGCCAGGCGGCAATCGCATGGCGGTTGTCACGAAAAAGTCGTCCTGCCGGCCCGGCGCTTGCGGCAAGACTGTCTCGATCACGAACTCATTGGGGGAATCAGCCAGATGGCCAGCACGACGCCGCGCAGCCACCGCCGCCATCCGCCGACCCACCCCGCCCCCACTCACGCTGCGCCCACCGGACCCGCGCCGGTCTCGCAAACGCCGGCCGGCGGCAACACCCAGTCGCACCCGACCGACGGGCCGCAGTTCGGCCAGCCGATCCCGACGGCCGACCCGGGGTCGTTCGAGGTGCCGCATCCGTCCGACAACGGCGCGTACAAGATCCTCGACACCGAGCAGCGCGCCGGCGAACTGGGGCCGACGGCGTTTCCGCCGGCGCGCGGCGGCACGGAGCCGGTGCTGACACTGGAACAGGTATTGGGACCATTCGCGAAAAAGCAGCTCGCCAGCATCTCGGCGGCCGACATGCTGGTATTCCACTCGGTCGGCGACACCGGCAACGTGCGCAGCGTGGCGCCGCAGAACCTCGTCGCCGACAAGCTGGCCAGCGATTTCGACGAGGCCGAGCAGGGGCAAAAGCCGTCGTTCTTTTTTCATCTCGGCGACGTGATCTACAATTTCGGTGAGGCGCAATACTTCTACGACCAGTTCTACGACCCGTATCGCGAGTATCCGGCGCCGATCCTGGCGCTGGCCGGCAACCATGACGGCATGGTGTCGCCGCTCAGCGCGACGCCACCGCTGGATGCATTCCTGCGCAACTTCTGTTCGGAAACGTTCGCGGTGACGCCCGAGGCCGGGGGGCTGGACCGCACGGCGCAGATCCAGCCGGGCGTGTATTTCACCTTCGAGGCGCCATTCCTGCGCATCCTCGCGCTGTACAGCAACACGCTGGAGGATCCCGGCGTCATCTCCTCGCAGGGCGGCGCCTTTCCGCAGGTCGGCGACGTGCAGCTCGAGTACCTGCGCACCGCGCTGCAGCGCATCGCCGACGAGAAGTTCTCCGGCGCGGTCATCGTCGCCCACCACCATCCGGCCTATACGGCCGGCGCAAAGCATGGCTGGAGCCCGCTGGTGACGGCGGAAATCGACGCGATCTGTCAGCAGACCGGAGTTTGGCCGCACGCGGTGCTGTCGGCGCACGCGCACAACTACCAGCGGTTCACCCGGGCGCACGGGGCGATGCAGATCCCCTATGTCGTGGCCGGTGGCGGTGGGCACGGGATCGCGCGGCTGACCAAAAAAGGCGGCGTCGCGCTGCGCGTTCCGATCGCGGTGCAGGCCGCCGGCGCCAAAGCCGATCTGGTGACGCTGGAGAGCTACGACGATACGAACTACGGCTATCTGCGCATCATCGTCACGGCGACGCAGCTGCGGATCGAATATCATCCGGCGGCGGATGGCGCGGTCGCCAAGACGCCGGACGACTTCGTGACGGTGGATCTGGCATCGCGGACACTGGTGCATTTCACCGGGTAGAATCCTAGCCGGACCGGTTCAGCGCCCGTCCGCGGCTGCCGCCAGGGCCCGCCGCAACTGCTCGGCGCGCAGCCACACCTGCCCGTGCCGGCCGGCCGCCAGTTCCTGCGCCACGCGAGCGAAGCAGCCGGGGTCCAGGCGCACCGCCGAGCCATAGGCGGCCAGCGCGCCCTGCAGGTCGCCGAGCGCCTGGCGGGCGCTGCCCAGATTGTGCCAGGTCTCGCTCCGCTCCGGGTCGAGCGCCAGCGCCGCCAGATAGACCGGCAGCGCCGCCTGCGGCTGTCCCGCCTCATGCAGCGCGGTCCCGAGATCGTGACGCACCGCCGCATCGTCCGCCAGCAGCGCCGCCGCCCGCGCCAGTTCGCCGACGGCTTCGGCCAGGCGTCCGGCGCGGAACAGCGCCTGGCCGAAGGCGTGCCGGATTTCGCCTGCATCGGGATGCGCCGCCGCCATCGCCGCGGCCAGCTCGGGATCGCCAGACGCGGCCAGCGCCGCCGCGCCGCCGCGCCGCGCCGCGCCGTCCAGCGGACGCAGCCGCAGCGCCGCCGAGAAGTGCTCGCAGGCGGCACGGGCGTTGCCGCCGGCCAGCAGGGCCTGACCCAGCCCAAGCCGAGCCGCCGGCATGTCCGGCGCCAGTTGCACCGCCGCCGCGAACGATGCCGCCGCGGCCGCCGCCTGCCCGGCGCGCGCCAGGATGCGCCCCAGCGCCGCGTGCGACTGCGCCGCCGCGGGATCCAGCGCCAGCGCGCGCCGCGCCCATAGCACCGCGCCCGCCACATCGCCGCCTTCCGCCAGCAGCAGGGCCAGCAGTCGGGCCGGCGTCGGGTCCGGGCTGGCCTCGGCCGCCCGCCGGTACAGACCGAGGGCGGCGGGAACATCGCCGACGCGCTGGCGGGCGATGGCCTGCTCCAGCGTCGCGATCCAGCCTGCGCTCAGCGGCCGGCCTGCAGATCGAGCAGATGCATCAGCGCATAGCGCAGCCGGATCACGCCGATGCGGATATGGCCAGTGGCGCACAAATGCTGGCCTTCCATCGCCAGCAAGTCCGCTTCCTGGTGCGGCGCGACGACCGCATGCTGCAGCGCGCCGACCTGTCGCGCCAGATGCGCGCAACCTTGCTGGCTGTCCGAAGTCACCGCCACGCCGCGATCGTCGGCGGGTGGGTGTGGTGCCTGCGACAGCGCCGCGGCCGAGGCCAGCGCCAGCATCCCGATCGCGGCGACGCCGCTGCGCACCAAGCCTCTCATCGCGCGCATCATGACGCTCCGAGCCTCAATTGCGGCTGGGAGGCGGGTGAAGTTTGCTCCATTTCGGCGTCCCGGGTGGACATGTCTGCGCGCGCGGGCATGCCCATCGCGGCTCCTCCCGACCGGCCGGGCTGCAGCGACAGCACGGCGCGCAGGCCGGGGGTATTGTCCTCCAGCCGCAGGCTGCCGTCATGCAGCGCCGCCACCGCCTGCACCAGGGTCAGCCCCAGGCCGGAGCCGGGAGTGCTGCGCGCGCTCTCGCCACGAAAGAACCGCTCCGCCGCGCGCGCCCGGTCCGGCTGCGGGATGCCCGGCCCCTGGTCGGCCACCACCACCCGCACCCCGCTGCCCTCGTGCCCGGCCGACAGTCGGATCACTCCGCCGGGCGAGGAGAACTTGATCGCGTTGTCGAGCAGGTTGACCACCGCCTGCTGGATCATCTCCAGGTCGCCGAAGGCCGGCAGATGCAGAGGTATTTCGCGCTCCAGCGTCAGCTGCGCCTCCTCCGCCGGAGCCTCGGTACAGCTCGGCCAAATCCAGCAGCAGCGGCGACAGATCCAGCGAGGTGAAGGCTGAACGGCGCGCCCCGGTCTCGATCTCGGCGATGCGCAGCAACGCCTGGAAGACCCGCACCACGCCGTCCAGATCCGACTGCGCGCGCTCGATCGCGGCGCGCAGCTCGGTCTCGGTGGCGCCCGGCCGCGCGGCGTCCTCCAGCCGGGCGCGGGCGCGGGCGATCGGCGTGCGCAGGTCGTGCGCGATGGCGTTGGACACCTGGCGGACCCCATCCATCAGCCGGCCGATGCGGTCCAGCATGTCGTTGATGGTCTCGGCCAGCCGGTCGAACTCGTCGCCGCGCCCGGTCACCCGCACCCGTCGCCCCAGATCGCCGGCGCCGATGGCGGAGGCCACCGCGGACACGTCGGCGAGCGTCAGGCGGAACAGGCTGCGCACGGTCAGCGCGCCGGCGATGCCCAGCACCAGCACCACGGCGGCGGCCCAGATCAGCGCGTCGGCCAGCAGGCGGGTCATCTGCTGGGCCACCTGCACATCGCGCCCGACCAGCAGGCGGAAGCCGCCCTCAAGCACGTATTGATGCACCCGCGCGATCTCGCGGATGCCGGCGCGATCGACCGGCAGCATCGCCCAGTCGGCATCCAGCGCGACGCGCTGCGGCCAATGGTCCAGATTGCCGGCGATCGGCTGCAGCTGCGGCGAGGCGAGCAGATAGATCGCGTCGTCATCGACGTTCTGGTCGATGCGCTGCTCGATGGTCTTGCCGACTGCCAGCAGGCCGCCCTCGGTATAGCGCTCGTGCAGCCCCTGCGTGTCGGCGTTGATCGCCGCATCGGTCTCGCGGCCAAGCAGGCCGGCGGTGGACCACCACAGCAGCATCACCAGCGCCACCGCCGAGATGCAGAACAGCGCCGCGTAGATCAGCGCGAAGCGCACGCCGGCCGAGCGCACCAGCATGCGGCCACGCACCCGCATGGTCCCGTCAGGCCTCGGCGCGCAGCATGTAGCCGGCGTTGCGCACCGTATGGATCAGGGCGGAGGCGAACGGCTTGTCGATCTTCTGCCGCAGCCGCGACACATGCACGTCGATCACGTTGGTCTGCGGATCAAAGTGGTAGTCCCAGACGCCTTCCAGCAGCATGGTGCGCGTCACCACCTGGCCGGCATGGCGCATCAGGTATTCCAGCAGGCGGAACTCGCGCGGCTGCAGGTCGATCTTCTGGCCGCCCCGCTTCACGCCGCGCGACAGCAGGTCCAGCTCCAGGTCGCCGGTCACCAGCTTGGTCACCGGCCCGTCGCCCTTGTGCCGCCGCGCCAGCGCCTCGACGCGCGCCAGCAGCTCGGCGAAGGCGAACGGCTTGGTCAGGTAGTCGTCGCCGCCGGCCTGCAGCCCGCGCACCCGGTCGTCCACCCCGGCCATCGCCGACAGGAACAGCACCGGCGTCGAGTTGTTCTGCGAGCGCAGCGTTTCCAGCAGCCGCAGCCCGTCGATGCCGCCGGGCAGCATGCGGTCGAGCACGATCGCGTCGAAGTTCTCGCTGGCCGCCATGAACAGGCCGTCGCGCCCGTTGTCGGCGTGCTCGACGACGTGCCCGGCCTCGCGCAGCCCCTTGACCACGAAACCCGCCACGTCGCGGTCGTCTTCCACCACCAGGATCCGCATCGCCTGTCCCTGTGCCCCTCTCGGCTGGCTATTGGCCGTCGGCAGGGCGCCGCCCGACCGTGACCACGATATCCGACGTACGCCCGCCGCGGCGCAGGCTCAGCGTCACGCTGCGCCCGGGAGGCAGCGCCGAGATCACCTTGATCAGGCCGTTGGCGCTGTCCACCGGCGCCCGGTCAACCGCAGTCACCACGTCGCCCGGCCGCAGCCCGGCGCGCGCCGCCGGGCCGGAGCGATCGACCGAATCGATGCCGACGCCGCCGCCGGGGCTAGCCGCCTCGCGGATCTCGACGCCCAGCCAGCCGCGCTCGACGCTGCCGCCGCGGCGCAACTCGCCGACGATGCGGTTGACGATCTCGGACGGGATGGCGAAGCCGATGCCGACCGAGCCGCCGGTGGGCGAGACGATGGCGGTGTTCATGCCGACCACCTGGCCGCTCTCGTCGAACACGGGCCCGCCGGAATTGCCCGGATTGATCGGCGCGTCGATCTGGATGAAATCGTCGAACGGCCCCTCGCCGATGTTGCGGCCGCGCGCCGAGACGATGCCGGCGGTGATCGAGCCGCCGAGGCCGAACGGGTTGCCGGCGGCCACCACCCAGTCGCCCACCTGCACGTCGCGGCTGTCGCCGAAGGCCACGAACGGCAGCGGCTTGGCGGCGTGGACGCGCAGCAGCGCCACGTCGGTCAGCTGGTCAACGCCGACCACGCTGGCCGGCAGGTCGGTGCCGTCGGACAGGGTGACCACGATGTGATCGGCATTGGCCACGACATGATCGTTGGTGACGATGAAGCCGGCCGGGTCGATGACGAAGCCGGAGCCGGCGCCCTGCGTCTCGCGGTGGCGCAACTGGTCGCGGAACTGGCGCTGCAAGGCTCGGCGGCAGCGCCGCCAGCGGGTCGTCGCTGGCCTGCTCCGGCTCGGTCACCGCGATGTTGACCACCGCCGGCAGCACCCGGCGCACGATCGGCGCGAAGCTGTCCGGCCCGGTGCGCGCAGACGCCGGCGGCGTCGCGCATGAGCCGAGCGGCGAGACCAGCAGCAAGCCTGCGACGATCAGGCGGCGCGGCAGGGGGTTCATGGCGACGTCCGTTGCTGTCGGCACATGACGCGTGAAATGGCGGCGGGACGCAACGGTCGCAAGATTTCAATGCGCTCATCCGCCGGCCACGCTCGGATCGTCGGGCCAGGAATGCCTCGGATAGCGGCCGCGCATGTCGCGGCGCACATCGGCCCAGCCGCCGCGCCAGAACCCGGCGAGGTCGCTGGTCACCGCCACCGGCCGCCCGGCCGGGGACAGCAGCGCCAGCCGCAGCGCCACCCTGCCCGCCGGCCAGGCGCGGCGTTTCCGTCAGCCCGAAGAACGCCTGCGCCCGCGCCTCGGCCAGCGGGGTCGGCTGGGTGTAGTCCACCGCCGCCCGGCCGCCCGGCAGCGGCAGATGCGTCGGCAGGTCGGCGTCGAGCCGTCGGGCCTGCTGCATAGGTCGAGCAGGCCCCGCAGCGCCGCCTGACAGGTCGAGCCGCGCCACCTCGGCGCGGCTGCGCAAGCCGAACAGCGGCGCGGCGAGCCAGGCGCGGTCGGCGTCCAGCGCCGCGTCGGACAGGTCGGGCCAGGCCTCCCGCCCGTCCACCGCCCGCAGGATCGCGACGCGCGCCTGCATCTGCCGGGCGGCATCGGTCCATGGCAGCTCGGGCAGCTTCAGCGCCGCCGCCAGATGCGCCGCCACCGCCTCGGGCGGCGCCGGTCTCGGTGCGGTCCTCCAGCACCAGCGCCCCCAGCCGCGTGCGGCGGCGGGTCAGCACCGCGCCGCTGGCCGGGTCGAAGGCGGATTCCACCGTTTCGGTGACCTGGGCGGCCAGGCCGGGCGGCAGCGCGGCCGCATCGAGTGGAGCGGCCAGGCTGATGCGGGCGGCGGCGTGCAGTTCCAGCGCAGCGACCGCCAGCAGCTTCGCGCGGGCCAGCGGATCGGCTGCCGACAGACGCGCGCCGCCGCCGCCGGACAGGCGGAACGACCCCCGGCTCGCTGCGACGCTGGGCGATGCGGTCCGGAAAGCCCGCCGCGAGCAGCCGCGCCGGGTCGCCGACCGCCTTGGCCCGGGCATCCAGGCGCAGCCGGCGGCGATACTGCGCCGCACCGGCGCGGATGCGCGACAGCGCGCCGCGATCGGCATCGGCGGCGTCGCCGGCGAGCGCCGCCAGCCGCAGCGACAGGTCGGCCGGCGCGTCGCGTCCGCGCAGCGGGTCGCGCTCCTCCAGCAGCGCCGCAATGTCGCAGGCCAGCGCCGCCTCGCCGGGGTCGGCGGCCGCGACCATCATCGCCGCCAGCCGCGGGTGCGCGCCCAGCCGCACCATCGCCCGTCCGCTTGCGGTGATGCGGCCATCGCCGTCCAGCGCGCCCAGCCCGGCCAGCAGCGCCCCGGCCGCGGCCAGCGCGCCGGCGGGCGGCGGATCGGCGAACGGCAGCGAGGCCGGATCGGCCCCCCAGGCGGCGCAGTCCAGCGCCAGGCCGGACAGCTCCGCCTCCAGGATCTCCGGGCGGTCGAACGGCGGCAAGCCGCGCTGCAGCGCCGCGGTCCACAGCCGGATCGCAACCCCCGGCGCCTCCCGGCCGGCGCGGCCGGCGCGCTGGTCGGCGGCGGCGCGGCTGATGCGCAGCGTGGCCAGCCGCGTCAGCCCGCTGGCCGCATCGAGGCGCGGCGCGCGGCGGAAGCCGCCATCGATCACCACCCGCACGCCCGGCACGGTCAGCGAGGTCTCGGCGATCGAGGTCGCCAGCACGACCCGCCGCCGGCCCTGCGCGTCGGGGCGCAGCGCCGCAGTCCTGCTCGGCGGGCGGCAGATCGCCGTGCAGCGCCAGCACCACGGCGCCCGTGCCCTCCAGCGCCGCCTGCGCCCGGCGGATCTCGCCCATGCCCGGCAGGAAGGCCAGGATGTCGCCGATCTCGCTGTCCAGCGCGGCGCGCACCGCGCGCCGCCATCGCCGCCGGCAGGTCGCGCGGGCCGGCCAGGTCGCGCGCGGGCGTGGCGGATCACGACCGGGTGCGCGCGCCCGGCGCTCTCGATTACCGCCGCGTCCAGCAGCCGCGCCAACCTGGCCGCATCGGGCGTCGCCGACATCGCCAGCAGCCGCAGCTCCGGCCGCAGCGCGCGCTGCAGGTCCAGGCACAGCGCCAGGGCCAGATCGGCGTCCAGCGAGCGTTCGTGGACTTCGTCGAACAGCACGGCGGCGACGCCGTCCAGGCCGGGATCGGCTTGCAGGCGGCGCACCAGCAGCCCCTCGGTCAGCACCTCGATCCGGGTCGCGGCCGACACCGCGCTGTCCAGCCGGGTGCGGTAGCCGACCAGTCCGCCGACCGTCCCGCCCAGCAGGAACGCCATGCGCGCGGCCGCCGCCCGCGCAGCCAGCCGGCGCGGCTCCAGCACCAGGATGCGCCCGTCGCCGCGCCAGGGCGCATCGAGCAAAGCCAGCGGTGCCAGCGTGGTCTTGCCGGCGCCCGGGGGTGCGATCAGCAGCGCGCCCGAATGGCCGGCGAGCCGGTCCAGCAGGTCGGGCAGCACGGCGCCCACCGGCAGGGCAGCGGCCGCGGGTGGCAGGCTGGCCGGCATCAGCCGAGGAAGTCGCGGATCGCCGCCGCGGCCTCGGCCAGTCCGACGCGGCGCACCGCGACCCCGTGCGGCAGGGCCGAGAGCAGCCGGCTCGGCGTCTGCCGGTCCAGCAGCACGAACGCGCCCCGATCGCCGCCGGCGCGGATCAGCCGGCCGAACGCCTGGCGCAAGCGGTGGCGCGCGATGCGGTCGTCGAACCGCTTGGGATCGCCGCCGGACAGATGCACCCGGCGCTCGCGGTGCAGGATGTCCGGTCGCGGCCAGGGCACCCGCTCGAACACCACCAGGCGCAGCGCGCGGCCGGGCACGTCCACGCCGTCGCGCATCGCGTCGGTGCCCAGCAGGCAGCTCTCCTCCTCGGTGCGGAACACATCGACCAGCGTGGCATTGCCCATCGCATCGACATGCTGCGCCAGCAGGCGCATCCCGTCCGCCTCCATCCGCTCGGCGATCAGCCGATGCACCGCGCGCAGCCGGCTGATCGCCGTGAACAGGCCCAGTCCGCCGCCGCCGGCCGCCATGAACAATGTCCGGTATGCCTCGGCCAGGGCCGGAAGGTTGGCCGGCGGCAGGTCGCTGACGACGAAGGCGCGGGTCTGGGCGGCGTAGTCGAACGGACTGGCCACCGCGACGCGCACCGCCGGCGCGGCCAGGTGCCCGGCGCCGACCCGCGCCTCGGCGTCGCTCCAGGCCAGCTCGCCATCCGCCTCGCCGGCGTCGCGCAGCGTGGCCGAGGTCACCAGCACGCCATGCGCCGGCTGCACCAGCGTCGCCGCGAACGGCACCGTGGGATCGAGCCAGTGGCGCAGCAGAGCCACGTCGCGATCGCCCTCCTCGCGCCGGTCCAGGCGCAGGAACAGCACATGGTCGGGCCTCTGGCCCGGCTCGGGCGGCGGCTCGCCGACCGCGCGCAGCATCGCCTGCCAGGCGCGCAGCCGGTCCAGCGCGCGGCGGCGCAGGCTGCGGCAGGCCGCCTCGATGCGGCTGCGCAGCGCCGCGTCCATCGGCTCGCCATCGTCGGCCTCCGGCTCGGCCAGCAGCGCCTCGAGCCGCTCGACCAGGGTGGCCAGCGGCGTCTCGATCCGCGCCAGCGCCCGGCCCAGGCCCGCGGCGCTCTCGGCCAGACCGACGCCGGCCGGATACAGGTCGCATTCATGCGTGCCCGGTCCCGGCTCGGACTCGCCGGCCAGCCGCGCCAGCACCTGCCGCCGCAGCGCGCGCAGCAGCGCCTCGGACGGGTTCTGGCGACCGGATTCCGCCGGCGCGGTCTCGTCCAGCCGCTGCGTCCAGTCGAACCGCGGCAGCGCCCGCGCCGCGGTCAGCGCGGCATCCAGCGGCGCTTCCAGCGCCGGCTTGCCGGCCACCAGATCCTCCAGCCGCGGCCGCAAGCCGCGGGCGCGCGAGCGGCCGCCCTCGGCGCCCAGCAGCCAACGGCGCAACTCGCCCGCCTCCATGCCGGAAAGCTCCGCGGCGAAGGCGCCGTCGGCGGCGTCGAACACGTGATGGCCCTCGTCCAGCACGTAGCGCGCCGGCACCGCGTCGTCGTCCAGCCCGCCCCAGGCCGCCTGGCCCATCACCAGGGCATGATTGGCCACCACCAGATCCGCCCCGCGCGCGCGGCGGATGGTGTGCTCGACGAAGCAGCCGCGCCAATGCGCGCAGGCGGAATGGATGCACTCGCCGCGCCGGTCGGCGACACTCGCCGCCACGCCGCCGCCGAACAGCTCGGCGAACCAGCCCGGCAGGTCGCCGCCGGCGATGTCCCCGTCGGTGGTGGCCAGCGCCCAGCGCGCCAGCAGGCCGAGCGGGACCAGGCTGGACGCCGCCATGCCGGAGGCGGCTGCGGTCACGGCGTCCTCGAAGTTCAGCAGGCACAGATAGTTCTCCCGCCCCTTGCGCAGCACCACGCGCTCGCGCCGCCGCGCCGGGTCCGGGTAGAGCCGCGCCAGCTCGGCCTCGATCTGCCGCTGCAGGTGGCGGGTGTAGGTGGAGATCCACACCGGCGCGCCGTTGCGCTCGGCCCACAGGCTTGCCGGCGCGACATAGCCCAGCGTCTTGCCGGTGCCGGTGCCGGCCTCGGCCAGCACTACCGCCGGCGCGCCACGGATCTCGCGCGGCGCGAAGGCCATCGCCGCCGCCGCCGCGTAGTCGGCCTGGCCGGGACGCTGCTCGGCCACCGCGCCGAGCATCGCCGCCAGACGGCGGCGCGCCTCCGCGCCGGTGACCGCGTGCGACGCGGGCGGCGGCGGCGGGGCCGCGTCCTCCCATTTCGGCAGCCGCTTCCAGACCCGCAGCGGCTCGACATTGGGCAGCGCCGCGGGCTCGCCCAGCGCCGCTAGCACCGCCCGCGACCAGCCCCAGCCGGCCTGGCCCATGCGCGCGGCCAGCGCCGCGGCGTCGCGGTTCTGCGGCGTGCCCCGGCCGGCGGCGAGGCGGGCCAGCATGGCGGCGGCGAACTGGCGCAACGCGGCCAGCGCCTCGGCAGGGTCCGGCCCAGGCGGCGGGCGGCCCAGCGCGAGCGCAAGGCCGCGCGGCGTCGGCGCGGCCGGCTGCGCCGGGTGCACGAACAGGAACAGGGTCAGCAGGTCGTGCGCCGCCAGATCCAGCTGGCCCAGCCGGCGCAGCGTGCTGGGCGCGTGCAGCAGCAGCGGCGGGGCCATGTGGCGCAGCGCCCGCCCGGCTTGCAGGCTCGGCAGTTCCAGCAGCTCGCCGTCTTGCGTCAGGATGACCGAGCGGCCCAGTCCGGCGATCACGGTGGGACCGGACGGCAGGCGCACCGACGGCTCGCCCGCCGGCTTGCCTGGCTGGCGCCGCCCCGTGGTCGCGTTCATGCCGGCCAGTATAGACCGGCGCGGCGATTGACCAAGCCGGACCCGGTCCATAGCTTGCGGCGCGTCATGCCCGAAAACCCGCCCATTTCGCCGGCCGCGACGCTGCCACGGGCCTGGCCGTTCGAGGAGGCGCGCCGCGTCGCCGCCAGGCTGTCGGCCAGCGGCAAGGACCACGCGCTGTTCGAGACCGGCTACGGACCGTCGGGCCTGCCGCATATCGGCACCTTCGGCGAGGTCGCCCGCACGTCATGGGTGCGCCACGCCTTTGCCGTGCTGACCGGCCAGCCCTCGACCCTGCTGGCGTTCAGCGACGACATGGACGCGCTCCGCAAGGTGCCCGACAACGTGCCGAACCGGGAAATGCTGCAGGGCCATCTCGGCCGCCCGCTGACCCGGGTGCCCGACCCGTTCGGCGAGCACGAGAGTTTCGGCGCGCACAACAACGCCATGCTGCGCCGCTTCCTGGACGCGTTCGGGTTCGATTACCAGTTCGCATCCTCGACCGAGTATTACGCGTCCGGCCGCTTCGACACGGCCCTGCTGCGGGTGCTGGAGCGCCACGATGCGGTCGTGGCCGCCGTGCTGCCGACCCTGCGGGCGGAGCGCGCCGCCACATACTCGCCGATTCTGCCGATCCATCCGCGCACCGGCCAGGTGATGCAGGTCGGCATCGAGCAGACCGACCCGGCGGCCGGCACGGTGGTATGGCGCGACCCGGCGGACGGCGCGCGCCACGAGACGCCGGTGACCGGCGGGGCGGCCAAGCTGCAGTGGAAGGCCGACTGGGCCATGCGCTGGCACGCGCTGGGCGTGGATTACGAGATGTCGGGCAAGGATCTGATCGACAGCGTGAAGCTGTCCTCGAAGATCTGCCGCATCCTGGGCAGCCCGCCGCCGGAGACGCTGACCTACGAGCTGTTCCTGGACGAGCACGGCCAGAAGATCAGCAAGAGTCGCGGCAACGGTCTGTCGGTGGACGAATGGCTGGAATACGGGCCGCCCGAGAGCCTGGGGCAGTTCATGTACAACCAGCCGCAGCGCGCCAAGCGGCTGTTCTTCGACGTGATCCCGCGCGCGGTCGATGAATACGTGGCCAATGCCGACAAGGCGCTGGTGCAGGGCGAGGCGGACCAGATGGCCAATCCCGTCTGGCACATCCACGCCGGCGACCTGACGCGCGCCAGCCGCAGCCCGGTTTCATACGCCATGCTGCAGAACCTCGCGCTGACGCTGGGCGGCGCGTCGGCCGAGGTGCTGCGCGGCTTCGTGCGCCGCTACGCGCCGCATGCCGATCCCGGCGACCCGTTCCTGAACCAGCTCATCGACGGCGCGGCGCGTTACGCGCAGGGCTTCGCGCTGGCCAACAGCGCCCGCCGCGACCCCACGCCGCAGGAGCGCGCGGCGCTGGAGGATCTGCGCGGGGCGTTGGGCGCGCTGCCGCCCGACACGCCGGGCGAGGACATCCAGACCGCCGTGTACGAGGCCGGCAAGCGGCATTTCCCGGCCGCCGAGCTGCGCGCCTGGTTCGGCTGCCTGTACCAGGTGCTGCTGGGCCAGAGCGAAGGCCCCCGCTTCGGCCAGTTCGCGGCGCTGTACGGCCTCGCCGAGACGGTGGCGCTGATCGACAGCGCGCTGGCCCGCGCGCCCGCCGCGGCGGCATGAGATCGCGCGAGAGACCATGTCCGACCGGCTGAGGCGCGTGCTCCGGCATGTGCCGGCGCTGCTGGGACTGCTGCTGCTGTTCGGCGCGGTCTATGTGGTGCAGCGCGAGTTCCGCCACCTGAAAGTGTCCGACATCCGCCACGCGCTGCAGGCGATCTCGCATCGCACGCTACTGATCGGCTTCGGCTGGACCGTGCTCGCCTACGGCGTGCTGACCTTCTACGATCGGCTGGGCACCTATTACGCCGGCCATCCGGTCAGCCAGGCGCGCGCCGCCTTCGCATCCTTCTGCGCCTATGCGATGGCGCACAATCTGGGCTTTTCGGCGGTGTCCGGGGCGGCGGTGCGCTACCGGTTGTATTCGAATTGGGGCCTGACGCCGCTCGAGATCGGCAAGGTGGTGGCGTTCTGCAGCCTGACCTTCGGCCTGGGCGGCATGGTGCTGGGCGGCGCGATCCTGTTCGGCGAGCCGCACGCCATTCCGTATTTCGGCCAGCATCTGCCGGTCTGGGCATTGTACGCAGTGGGCGTGGCGATGTGGGCGGTGGTGGCCGGCTATGTCACGCTGTCCAGGGTCATGCCGGTGGTGCGGCTGTTCGGCCATCGGGTGATGCTGCCGCAATGGCGCATGGCGGTGGCGCAGGTGCTGCTGGCCACCTGCGACGTGGCGGTGACGGCGGCGATCTTCTACGCGCTGGTCCCGCACGCGCCGGGGCTGACCTATGTGCGGCTGCTCGCGGTGTACCTGACCAGCTACTCGGCCGGGCTGATCGCCACCCTGCCGGGAGGGTTGGGCGTGTTCGACAGCGCCATGCTGTTCGGCCTGTCGCCATACCTTCCGGCGCCCACCATCGTCGGGGCGATCCTGGTGTTCCGGCTATACTACTACGTCATTCCGCTGTTCCTGTCCGGCAGCCTGTTCGCCGGCAACGAGATCCTGCTGCGCGGCCGCGTGCTGCTGCGCCGCCCGGCGCCGCTGGTCGCGGTCCCGCGCTGGAGCGAGCCGGATTTCGCGGTCGCCGCCGGCACCGGGGCGGTGGCGCTGTGCGGCTTCCTGCTGCTGTCGCTCGGCGTGGTCGAGCAGCATCCGGACGTGTCGTGGTTCGACCCGGATTTCGCTACCGTCGCCTCGCAGGCCGGCGAGTTCGTGCCGTCGCTGATCGGCGCGGCCCTGCTGGTGCTGGCGGCCGCGCTGTCGCGGCGTGTCAACCTGGCCTGGGGCGCCACGCTGCTGCTGCTGGTGGCCGCTGCCGTGTTCACCTGGACACAGGGCGAGCCGACCTGGATCCCCGGCCTGTTGCTGCTGGCCGGCCTGCTGATCGCGCCGTACCGCCAGGCCTTCTATCGCCACGCCCGGCTGCTGACCGGGGCGATGCACGCCTCGGTCGCGGTGCCGCTGGCGACCCTGCTGGCCTGCGTCATGGCGCTGGCGATGTTCGAGCGGCATGTCCGCTGGCTGGGCGACAACAGCTTCTGGAAGGTGATCCTGTCGCCGGACGTGCCCAACTCGCTGCGCGCCTCGGTGGCGCTGACGGTGACGCTGGGCATGGCCTCGCTGTGGCGGCTGCTGCGCCCGGGGCGGGTCGGCTGGCTGGCCTGGGGGGCGGAGGCGCGGGCGCGGTCCGCCGAACTGGGCGCGACGCCGCCGCCGGCGGCCGATGGGCTGGTCTGGGGCGAGGCCGAGCGCGCCGGCATCGTGTTCCGCCGCGCCGGACGACTGCTGCTGGCGCTGGGCGATCCGGCCGGCGCGCCGGCCGATCGCGTCTCGGCGGTGTGGCGGCTGCGCGACCTGGCGCAGCAGGAGGGCCGGGATCCGGCAATCTGGGGAGCCGCGGCCGGCATGCTGGGCGTCTATGCCGATCTCGGCTTGGCGGCGCTGCCGCTGGGCGCCGACGGGCTGCTGCTGGACGGCGCGAAACCCGCGCGGCCGCCGGAGCGATTCCTGGTCTGCGTAGTCGAACGCGATCTGCCGGCGTTGCTGCCGCTGCTGGTGGACCTGGCCCGCCAGTCGCCGGAACTGGCGACGGTCGCCTGACGCCTCGCCGCCAGACAGCGCACGGCCCCCACTCGCAGCACGGAACAATGCCGACCACGACCACGATCCTGCCGTCCCGTCTCGGCGAGGGCCTGCCGCACCCGTTGGGCGCGACATGGGACGGGCTTGGGGTCAACTTCGCGCTGTTTTCGGCCCACGCCACCAAGGTCGAGCTATGCCTGTTCGACGACGCCGGCGAGCGCGAGCTGGAACGCATCGAGCTGCCCGAGTACACCGACGAGGTCTGGCACGGCTGGCTTGCGGATGCGCGGCCGGGCACGGTCTATGCCTATCGCGTGCACGGCCCGTTCGAGCCGCGCGCCGGCCATCGCTTCAATCCGCACAAGCTGCTGCTCGACCCCTATGCCCGGGCGCTGGTCGGCGAACTGCAATGGCACCCGTCGGTGTTCGGCTTCGTGGCCGGCGAGGACGACATGTCGTTCGACACCGCCGACAGCGCGCGCTGCATGCCGAAATGCCGTGTCGTCGATCCGGCTTTCACCTGGGGCCGCGAGCGCGCGCCGCGCGTGCCGTGGGAGCGCACGATCTTCTACGAGGTGCATGTCAAGGGGTTCACCCGGCTGCATCCGGCGGTGCCCCCGGAGCTGCGCGGCAGCTTCGCGGGCCTGGCCAGCAAGCCGGTGGTTGACTACATACGCGGCCTGGGCGTCACCTCGGTCGAGCTGCTTCCGGTGCATGCCTTCGTCGATGACCGCCATCTGCTTGACGCGGAACTCGGCAACTACTGGGGCTATAACACGATCGGGTTCTTCGCCCCGCATGCCCGCTACTCGGCGCGCTATGCGATCAACGAGTTCAAGGAAATGGTCGCCCGCCTGCACGATGCCGGGATCGAGGTGATCCTCGACGTGGTGTACAACCACACCGCCGAGGGCAACGAGCGCGGCCCTACGCTGTCGTTCCGCGGCATCGACAACGCCAGCTACTACCGGCTGCTGCCGCATGACCGGCGTTTCTACATCAACGACACCGGCACCGGGAACACGCTGAACCTGTCGCATCCCCGCGTGCTGCAGATGGTCACCGACAGCCTGCGCTACTGGGTGCAGGAGATGCACGTCGATGGCTTCCGCTTCGACCTCGCGACAATTCTCGGACGCGAGCCGTACGGTTTCGACGAGGGCGGCGGCTTTCTGGATTCCTGCCGGCAGGATCCGGTGCTGTCGCAGGTCAAGCTGATCGCCGAACCGTGGGATCTGGGGCCTGGCGGCTACCAGGTCGGCGGCTTTCCGCCCGGCTGGGCGGAGTGGAACGACCGGTTCCGCGACACCGCGCGGGCGTTCTGGAAGGGCGATGCCGGAACCGCGGCGGAATTGGCCGCGCGGCTGTCCGCCTCGGGCGACAAGTTCAACCGACGCGGCAGGAAGCCGTGGGCCAGCGTGAACTTTGTCACCGCGCATGACGGCTTCACCCTTGCCGACGTGGTGAGCTACGACCGTAAGCACAACGAAGCCAATGGCGAGGCCAATCGCGACGGCCACGCGCACAACTACAGCTGGAACCACGGCGTCGAAGGGCCGACTGATGATTCGGCGGTGCGGCGCCTGCGCGCGCGCCAGCAGCGCAACCTGATGGCGACGCTGCTGCTGGCGCAGGGCACGCCGCTGGTGCTGGCCGGCGACGAGTTCGGCCGCACCCAGCACGGCAACAACAATGCCTATTGCCAGGACAATCCGATCGGTTGGGTGGACTGGGAGATCGGGCCGGACGGCGAGGCGTTGCGCGGGTTCGTGCGCCGGCTGATCGCGCTGCGCGACCGCTATCCGATGCTGCGACGCGGTCGCTTCCTGACCGGGACCTTGCACGAGGAACTGCGCGTGCGCGACGTGGCCTGGATCAATGCGGCGGGCGCGGAGATGACGCAGGCCGACTGGACCGATGGGAACACGCGCTGCTTCGCGATGCTGCTGGACGGACGTGCGCAGGCCTCCGGCATCCGGCGGCCGGCGGCGGATGCGACGCTGCTATGGGTGCTGAACGCCTATCACGATCAGCTCGGCTTCACCCTGCCGCGGGTCGCCGGCGGCAGGGTCTGGCAGCGGCTGTTCGACACGTCGCAGGCAGACGCGGCGATCGACAGCTTTCGCGCCGGGCGGCCCTACGAGATGGCTGGCCGCTCGACCGCGCTGTTCGCGCGGCCGGGATAGCGGCAGGCGGCGTCGGCGCCGCATTCGCGCGCGGATCGTGTCAGCCCAGCACCCGGCGCTGCCAGTCCGCGACGATGCGTGTCATCCAGGACGGGTGCGGCTCGGGAAGCGGGGTTCCGAGTTCGGCTGACGTCAGTTCGCCCGGCACAGAGGGCTGCCCGGCGAAGCGGGCGCGGTCGCCGGCCGACAGCTTGCCCAGGTCCAGCACGGTCGGGCTGCCCAGCATGCGCGGGTCGGCGGCGTGCGCCTGCGCCTCGGGCGACAGCAGGAAGTCGGCCAGCAGCATCGCGGCCTCGCGCTGTGCGGCGTCATATGGAATCGCGACGAAGCTGCAATTGCCCAGCGTGCCGCCATCCAGCACATAGGCGCGCGCGGTCGGCGGCAGGACGCCGTTGGCGATGCCGGAGGCCGCCTCGGCCGGATTGAACGAGATGTACAGGTCGATCTCGCCATCCGAGAACATCGCGGTCTGGGTCGGGCCGCTGGCCGGGAAGTCGTGGCCGCCATGCCACAGGTTCGGCCGCAGCGCGTCGTACCACGACCATAGCCGCCCCGTCGCGGCGGCGTAGGACGCGTCGGTGGCCGGGCGCATCAGCGCATCGCGGTCGGGCGCCAGTTCGACCAGCGCCTGCTTGAGGAAGGTGGCGCCGAGGAAGTCGCTGGCGGTCGGGTGCGTCAGCCGGCCGCGATGCGCCGCCGCCCAATCCCGCATCGCCGCCATGCTGCGCGGCGGCGCCCCGGCGCGCCCCCCTGCACGCGAGGGGTCGTGGACGAACACCACCTGCGCCATCCGCCACGGCACCTCGAACCCGTCCGTTGGCACGGTGAAATCGACCAGGGTGGGCTTGCCCGTCCGGTCGATAAGGGCGGCGTTCGGCAGCGCGTCCAGCACCGGGCCGAACAGCAGTCCGGCCTGCCTCATGGCCAGGAAATTGGGTCCGTTGATCCAGATCAGATCGACCGAGCCGCCTTCCCGGCGGCCCGCCGCGCGCTCGGCAAGCACGCGCGCCACCGCCTCGGCGGTGTCGGACAGGCGGACGTGACGCACCGTCACGTCGTGCAGCATGCGCATCCTCTCGCCCGCCCAGGCGATGAATGCGTTGGTGCGGTCGTCGCCGCCCCAGGCATTGAAGTAGACGGTCTTGCCGCGCGCAGCCTGCCTGATGGCGGGCCATGCCGGCAGCGCTGCCGCAGCCATTGGCGCGATCGCAGAGGCGGCGGCGGCGGCTATCGCCGCGCGGCGGGTCAGCATCCGGCAGTCTCCCTTTCGGCGAGCCGGCGGGCGCGCAGTCCGGCCAGCACCGGCCCCAGCACCTCGGCGTGGAAGCGGTCGCAGCCGATGCACAGATTGGCGCAGTCGCCGCCCTGCGGAGTGCGCGCGCGGCTCGCCTCGCGGAACTGTTCGCGGCTCCAGCCGAACGTCTCGCCCATGCGGTCGGGCTGCCCCGCATTGATCGCTTCCAGCGCCGGATGGCCGCGCAGGCTGGCCAGGATATCGTCCAGCCGCTCCTCCAGCAGGCTGCCCAGCGCCGCCCCGGTCTTGATGCAGCACGGATAAACCGATCCGTCGGGCTCCACCGAGACCTCGGCGCCGTCTCCGTCGTTGAGGAAGCCTGCGCCGCCGGACCACTGCGCGCAGAAATTATCGGCAAGCGTCGCAGTGGACATGCCGTTGGCGAAGGCGCGCCCGCGCGGCCACAGCTTGCCGATCCACATATCCGGCGTGGCGCCGAAAAACCCGTACACCGGCCCGTCCTCGTGCTGCCACGACCGGCGCGGCGCGGCGTAGCCGGAGGCGCGCATGCCGGCCGCGTCGAACAGCGCCGACAGCCGGGCCCGCAGCGCCGCCTGCCGGTTCGCGCCTTCGTGACCGACATGGAAATCGTCCACGCCGGAGACCGAGATCATCCACGCGCCGCGATCGAGCAGGTCGCGCACGATGCCGGGCGTCAGCAGGTCGCCGGTGGTCTGCACGATGACGCGCGTGGCCGGACCGTAGCGTGTGCGCAGCCTTTCCATCGCCGGATAGGTGACGCGCTGCCGCACGCCATCGACCAGCGCCTCGCCGCCCGACAGCACGATGCGATCGAGCCGGTCCGGCAGGCTGGCGACGATGCGCGGAGAGTTGGCCTCGGCCTCGGCGATCACCGCCTCCAGCGCCGCGCCGGCGTAGGGACGGAAGCGATCCTCGTAGCAATGCCGGCAGCGGCGGTGACACGCCCAGCACAGCACCCAATACAGGGACTCCATCCGGGTCAGCCCGCCCCGACGATCACGGACCAGCCCTGTATCAATGCGGCACCAATACGAACTTCAGCGCCATCGCCACCGCGCCGGTGACCGTGACGCCGGCCACGTACAAGCCGACGAACCACAACAGTCGCTTGCCCATCAGCCGCGCGGCCGATCAATGGTAATGCACATCGGCGCCGATCTTGCCGCGGAAGATCCAGTAGGCGAAGCCGTTGTACAGCAGGATCACCGGGATCAGCACGCTGGCGCCGACCAGCAGGAAGGCTTGGCTCGCCGGCGGCGCGGCAGCTGCGCGAAACGTGATGTTGGGCGGCACGATATGCGGGAACACGCTGATGCCCAGCCCCGCGAAGCACAGCACGAACCAGCCCAGCGCGCACAGGAACGGCGTCAGATGCGCGCCGCCCAGCAGGCTGCGCCAGAACAGCAGCGCCAGTAGCGCCACCAGCACCGGCACCGGGCTGACCATCAGCACGTCCGGCCAGGCGAACCAGCGCTGCGCGTAGTGCTCGGTCAGGAACGGGGTCCACAGGCTGACCACCACGATCAGCATCAGCATCGCCGCGCCTAGCACCCCGGCGTGACGGCGGCAGCGCGCCTGCAATGCGCCCTCGGTGCGCCAGACCAGCCAGCAGGCGCCCAGCAGCGCGTAGCCCACCACCACGGCGATGCCGCAGATCAGGCTGAACGGCGTCAGCCAGTCCCACCAGCCGCCGGCATAGTGGTCGATCCACCACGCGGATGCCCTGCAGCAGACCGCCCAGCGTCAGCCCCTGGGAGAACGCCGCCAGCAGCGAGCCGGCGAAGAACGCGAAATCCCATGCGGCGCGGCCGGCGCGCGAGCGGGCGCGGAACCGGAACTCGAACGCCACGCCGCGGAAAATCAGCGCCAGCAGCATGGCGATGATGGTCGGATACAGCGCCGGCATGATCAGCGAATAGGCCAGCGGGAACACCGCGAACAGGCCGCCGCCGCCCAGCACCAGCCAGGTCTCGTTGCCGTCCCAGACCGGAGCCACGGTGTTGACCATGATGTCGCGGTCGGCGGCGGTCGCGCTCGACCGCGAACAGGATGCCGGTGCCCAGGTCGAACCCGTCCAGCACCACGTACGCCAGCACGGCGAAGTCGAGCAGCCCGGCCCAGATCAGCGGCAGGTCCAGTCCTGGCAGCGTCATCATGGGGCGATCACTCCGCGGGCGCCGGATGCTGCTCGGGCACCGGCGTGCCATGCGCCGCCTGCGCCGGCGGCCCCGGCGTGATCCCTGCGCTGCGGATCGGCGTGCGCGCGTCCGGGCCGCCCTCGCCGCGCTCGGGCATTTTTGAGACGATGCGCAGCAGGAAGATGAAGCCCGCGCCGAACACCGTCAGATACACCACCGCGAAGGCCGCGAGCGACGTGGCGATGCCGGGCAGCGCGATCGGCGAGACGCTGTCGGCGGTGCGCAGCATGCCGTAGACGGTGAACGGCTGCCGCCCGACCTCGGTTGTCACCCAGCCCGACAGCAACGCGACGAATCCGGCCGGGGCCATCGACACCACGATGCGCTGCAGCCAGCGCGCATCGAACAAACGCCGCTTCCAGCGCAGCCACAGCGAGGTCACGCCGACCGCGGCCATCAGGAACCCAAGTCCCACCATCAGCCGGAACGACCAGAACAGCAGCGGCGAGAACGGCCGGTTCGCCGGCGGAAACTGCAGCAGACCCGGGAGTCTGGCCGTTCCAGCTATGCGTCAGGATCAGGCTGCCCAGATGCGGAATCCCGATCGCGTAGTCGGTGCGCTGCCGTTTCATGTCAGGAATGCCGAACAGCAGTTCCGGCGCGCCGCGCTCCGAACTCCAGGCGCCTTCCATGGCCGCGATCTTGGCCGGCTGGTACCGCAGCGTGTTCAGCCCGTGCGCGTCGCCCATCAGGATCTGCGCCGGGGCCACGATCGCCGCCATCCACATCGCCATCGAGAACATCGTCCGCGCCGCCTCGTTGCCACGGTCGCGCAGCAGGTGCCAGGCGCCGACTGCGCCGACGAAGAACGCGACCGACGAGGTACGACGCCAGCACCATGTGCGGCAGGCGGACGAAGAAGCTCGGGTTGAAGATGATCGCCGCCCAGTCGGCCGGCAGGAAGCGCCCGTCCGGGCCGATCGTGTAGCCGCGCGGCGTCTGCATCCAGGAATTGACCGACAGGATCCAGAACGCGGAGGTCAGCGTGCCGACCGCCACCACGAAGGTCGCGAACAGGTGCAGCGCGCGGCCGACGCGCTCCATGCCGAACAGCATGATGCCCAGGAACCCGGCTTCGAGGAAGAACGCGGTCAGCACCTCGTAGCCCATCAGCGGACCCGACCACGGGTCCGGCGCGGCGCGCGAACTCGGCCCAGTTGGTGCCGAACTCGTACGACATGACGATGCCGCTGACCACGCCCATCGCGAATACCAGGCTGAACGCCTTGACCCAGAACTGGAACAGATCGAGGTACACGGCGCGCCCGGTGCGCAGCCACAGCGCCTCGAGCACCAGCAGGTAGCTGGCCAGCCCGATCGAGAAGGCGGGCAGCACGATGTGAAAGCCGATGGTGAAGGCGAATTGCAGGCGCGCGAGAAAGATCGCCTCTGGCCCCGCCATGATCCCGTCCCGTCAGATGATCCGCGCCCGCACTCCGAGCCGCGTCGCTAACATGGGTGCCCGCGGGTGCCGCGCCAGACGGAGAACCACGTCCGTCGCTCGCGCCGCAGCGGCCGGCTATAGCAGCGGCGGCCCCAGCCAGTCGCCCTGCACCGGCTCCACGCCGCCAGCCGGCGCCGCGCCGCGTCCGGCCAGGCAGCGCTGCACGGCGCGGCGCGTCGCCACCTGCTGATCGTGCACGCCCTCGACCCGTACGCCCTGCAACGGGCTGTTGGCGCGCAGCGTTGCCTCCTGCACCGCCGGGTCGTCGATCGCCCGGCGCTGGCAGATCCCGAGCGTGCTGCCGGCCGGGGCGTCCGATCCGAACAGTCCGGCGCAGCCGGTCAGGGCGAGCGCGGACAGGAGCAGCAGGCGGTTCATGCGGCGTCCGCCCAGTCCTCGATCAGCCGGCTGGCGATGCTGTCGCGGCGCGGCGTGGTGAAGCCATGCGCCTCGGGCGCGCGCACCTGCTCGCGGGTGAACCAGCGCGCATCGGTGAGTTCCTCGGGATCGACGGTGATCGCCTCGCTCAGCGCCTCGGCATAGAAGCCCAGCATGATGCTGGCCGGAAACGGCCAGGGCTGGCTGCTGTGGTATTCGACGCGGCCGATGCGCACGCCGGTCTCCTCGAACACCTCGCGTGCCACGGCTTCCTCCAGGCTCTCGCCCGGCTCCACGAAGCCGGCCAGGGTCGAATACATGGTGGTGGTCGGAAACCGCTGCGAATGGCCCAGCAGCGCCCGCCCGCCGCAGGTGACCAGCATGATGACGGCGGGATCGGTGCGCGGGAAATGATGCGTGCCGCAGGCCGGGCAGATGGTGACGTTGCCGGCGCTGTGCGGCTCGACCGCCGCGCCGCAATTGGCGCAGAAGCGGTGCCGCGCCCGCCAGTGCATCAGGCCGCGCGCATGCGCCAGGATCGCCGCCTCGCCGGGCGGCAGCAGGCCGGCGGTGGCGCGCAGATCGGTGAATGCGCCGAGGCTCGGGTCCAGCATGGGCGCTGGGTCATCCGCCGCCGAGGCGTCCACGGCGAAGATCGGGTGCTCGCCCTGCAAGCCCAGGAACGCCCAGGGACCGCCCACCAGCCGCAACGCCGAGGCCGCCTCGCCGGTCAGGAACACGGCTTCGGGTCGCGCCTGCTCGACCCCGTGCATCAGGTTGCGCCCGCGCCAGACCGGCGCCCACAGGCTCGCCGGATCGGCCAGCGCGGCGGCGATCCAGGCGCCGTCGTCGCGCAGGCGATGGGCGCGGTCGAGCGGGCTGCCGGTATAGGCGTTGGGGCGGGTGGCGAGAATGTCGGGCATCGGCGCGGCGGACCCTGCCACGCGAGGGCGGCCCGGGCAAACCTTGGCGGCCGGGCTTGCGGCCCCCCGGCCGCCGCGTGATATGATCGCTGCGGGAGGCCGGCGGCGGACGGATGCCTTGCCAACCCGGTCAGGTCCGGAAGGAAGCAGCCGCAGCGAGTTTCCATCCGGGTCGCTGTCCGACCTCCCACCCCGCAACCTCGCCATTGCCGCCCGCCGCGGCCGGAATCCTCGCCGCGCATGAGCCTGTTCGGCCCCGACCCCACCCCCGAGGCTGGACCCGCGCTGCCCGGCATGGCCGGCGCGGCCCCGCTTGGCGCGACCCAGCCCGGCGCGACCGCCCCGGCGTACCGGGTGCTGGCGCGGAAGTACCGGCCGACCGGCTTCGCCGACCTGATCGGGCAGGAGGTGATGGTGCGCATCCTGCGCAACGCCTTCGCGCTGGACCGGGTGCCGCACGCCTTCATGCTGACCGGCGTGCGCGGGGTCGGCAAGACCACCACTGCGCGCATCATCGCCCGCTGCCTGAACTGCATCGGCCCTGACGGCGCGGGCGGTCCCACCGCCGAGCCGTGCGGCGTCTGCGCCAACTGCACGGCGATTCTGGCCGATCGCCATCCCGACGTGACCGAGATGGACGCGGCGAGCAATACCGGCGTGGACGACGTGCGCGAGATCATCGAGGCGACGCGGTTCCGCCCGATGCAGGCGCGCACCCGGATGTTCATCATCGACGAAGTCCACATGCTGTCGCGCAACGCCTTTAACGCGCTGCTGAAGACGCTGGAGGAGCCGCCGCCGCACGTGAAGTTCGCCTTCGCCACCACCGAGATACGCAAGGTGCCGGTCACCGTGCTGTCGCGCTGCATGCGCTTCGACCTGCGCCGGGTGCCGGCCGCCGACCTCGCTGCGCATTTCGGCCGCATCGCCGCGGCCGAGATGGTGGCGATCGAGGCCGAGGCGCTGGCGATGCTCGCCCGCGCCGCCGACGGCTCGGTGCGCGACGGCCTGTCGCTGCTCGACCAGGCGATCGCGCAGGCGGCGGCGGGCCTGCCGGTCACCGCCGCGGCGGTGGCCGACATGCTGGGCCTGGCGGATCGGGCAGCGGTGTTCGACCTGCTGGACGCGGTGATGGCTGGCCGGGCCGCCGAGGCGCTGGCGATCACCGCGCGGGCGCACGAGCACGGCGCCGATCTGGGTGTGATGCTGGCCGACCTGCTGGATCTGCTGCACACTCTGACCCGGCTGAAATCGGTCCCCGAGTTGCGCCAGGGTCGCGAACTGCCGGAGGCCGAGCGCACCCGCGGGGCGGCGCTGGCCGACCAGCTCGACATGGCGGTGATCGGCCGCGCCTGGCAGATGCTGCTGAAGGGCATCGGCGAGGTGGAGCAGGCGCCGGACCGCCGCGCGGCCGCCGAGATGATCCTGATCCGGCTTTGCCACGTGGCCGATCTGCCGACTCCGGGCGAGCTGGTGCGCCGGTTGGCGGGGTCGCCGGCGCAAGCCTCTGCCCACCCGCCTGCTGCGGCCTCGGCTGTCCCGGCTGCTGCACCGTCGGGCATCGCCGGGAGCGGCGGGACGGCGGCGCGCCCGGTGGCCATGCGCCTGGCCAGCGCGGCCCGGAGCAGTGCGGCCGAGAGCCTGCCCGAAGCGCCGCCGCCGCCGCTGGCGCACGCAGCGGCGCCGGCGCTCGAGTCCGCACCGCGGCTGCCAGCCAATCTGCGCGAGGTGGCAGCCCTGGTGGCGGCCCGGCGCGAGGCCAGCCTGCACGCGCATCTGGTGCATTCGGTCCACCTGGTCCGCTTCGCCGCCCCGGTGATCGAGTTGCGGCCGCGCCCGGAGGCGCCGCGCGATCTGGCTGCCCGCCTGGCCGCGGTGCTGCTGGACGCCACCGGCCAGCGCTGGACGATCGCGATGTCCGCCTCGGCGCACGGGCCGGCGGGCGAGCCGACGCTGGCCGAGCAGGGCGAGGCGGCCGACCTCGCCCGGCGCAGCGACGCGGCCGATCATCCGCTGGTGCGGGCCATCCTGGAGGCGTTCCCGGGCGCGCGGGTCGAGGCGGTGCGCGATGCGGCGGCCGACGCCTATGGCCTGCTGCCCGAGAGCGATGCGGGAATGGGCGCGGCGGCGCCGCCCGATGCCGATGCCAGCGACCCCGACGACGACAGCAACGCCGAGGAGTGAGCGATGAAGAATCTCGCAGGCCTGATGAAGCAGGCCGGACAGATGCAGCAGAAGATGCAGGAGCATGCAGGAGAAGCTGGATGCCATGAGCATCGAGGGCAGCGCCGGGGCGGGGATGGTCATGGTGACGCTGAGCGGGCGCGGCGAGCTGCGCGGCGTGCGCATCGACCCCAAGCTCGCCGACCCGGCCGAGACCGAGATGCTGCAGGATCTGATCGTCGCCGCCCATGCCGACGCGCGGCGCAAGATCGAGGCGGTGACCGCCCAGGAGATGCAGTCGGTGACCGGCGGGATGGCGCTGCCCGGCGGCATGAAGCTGCCGTTCTGACCCGATCGCGCTGAGCGGCGGCGGCATTGGGCGGTCCCGAAGTCGAGCGGCTGATCGGCCTGCTGGCCAAGCTGCCGGGGTTCGGTCCGCGCAGCGCCCGGCGCGCGGCGCTGCGGCTGCTGGCCCAGCCGCAGGCGCGCATGCTGCCGCTGGCCCAGGCGCTGTCCGAGGCGGCGCGCGCGGTGCGCGCCTGCGGGCGATGCGGCAACCTGGACAGCACCGATCCCTGCGCCATCTGCGCCGACCCGGCGCGCGATCACGGCCTGGTCTGCGTGGTCGAGGGCGTCGGCGATCTGTGGGCGCTGGAGCGCGCCGGGGTGCATCGCGGGCTGTACCATGTGCTCGGCGGCACGCTGTCGCCGCTGGCCGGCAGCGGGCCGGAGGATCTGAACGTCGCGGCGCTGCAGGCGCGCGTCGCCGCCGGCGGCGTGCGCGAGGTCATCCTGGCCCTTGGCGCCACCGTGGACGGCGCGGCCACCGCGCATTTCCTGGCCGAGCGGCTGGCCTCGCCGCAGTTGGCGATCACCCGGGTGGGCCACGGCGTGCCGATCGGCGGCGCGCTGGACGTGCTGGATGACGGCACGCTGGCGGCTGCCCTGCGCAGCCGCCAGCCGGTCGCCGGGTAGTCTCAGGCAGGGTGGCCGATCACGCCGGGCGGGGTGCGCGACAGGCTCGCCAGGTTCTCGTCCACGGCGCGGAACAGGCCCCACGTCTCCTGATAGTGGGCGCGGAAACCGGGCGCGCCGGCGTCCACGTCAAGCTGGCGGGCCTGGATGTAGCTGGTCCAGCGGCGGCTGGCCGGGCGGCGGTGGTGGTAGTCGTGGCATGGCGCGTCGCCCACCAGCACGAACAGGCGCACGAACAACTGCACCGTCAGCATGTCCGCCCACCAGCCGAGCCATTGCAGCGCGCCGTCGATGCCGTCCAGCCGCACCGCGGGCGGTGCCGAGCCAGGGAACACGCCGGCGGTCGCGTGCGAGGCGAAGTCCTTGCCGCGCGCCAGGATCATCTCGGGCTCGGGAAAGCGGTGCTCGCACAGGATGCGGAAGACGGTGGCGATCTGCAGCAGCACCGTCACCGGCAGCACCCAGGCGACCAGCAGCAGCGGCAGGTGGCCGGTCGCCACTGCCAGGCCGGCCGAGGCGCCCCAGGCGGCGATGCCCGCGGCGTTATGGGCACGATCATGCGACCCCCACGCGGCGCGCACCCGCCGCCACAGGAACCGCCCGTGAAACGCCGGCGACACCAGGTTGACCAGAACCCGACGCCACAGCTCGCGTTTCGGCAGCGCGGCCTGCAAGCCGCACATCCCAAAGACGAAATCGGCGAATTCGTCCTCCTCCGTTAGCAACTTCTTGTGATTGTGATGCAGCATGTGCTCGGCCTTATAGACGTCGAAGTGCTTGAACAGGAGGATTGCGGAGATCAGGCGCCCGATCAGGATGTTCCTCTCGCGCGACTTGAACACCGTGCCGTGCGAGCAATGGTGGAACACGACGACCTGGAACAGGCCCAGGCCCGCACTGGCCAGGAGCAGGCCGATGGCCATCGCGGCAGTCGCGGGCAGCAGCGGCAGGTGCAACGCCGCGCCGCTCAGGACCACGCCGAGAATGGTCTGCGCGAGCGCCACCACGACGAAGAAGATCGGCGAGCGCTCGACGATTGGCTCGCCGGTCCGGGGTCTGGCGGTGAGCCACGTCAGGAACGGCTGCAGCAGTGTGGGCAGGCGGGCAGCCATCGCCGCACGCGGGTCCGCGTCCTCGTATGCGATGTGGTCTATGGAGGCGAATTCGAGCGTGGCGACAGCATCTGCTAGGTCGCCGGCCTGGTAGGTCATTCTCAGTCCTTTCGGGTGCGGGTCTGCCTGGTGAAGGGTCGGCTCGGGTCGAGGGTCCGGTCGGCGGGGTCGGCTTGATCTGAACGCGGTCTGACGGAAGGCACGCGTACGCCGGGCGCAGTCGAGCGTCGGCGGCGACGGCACTGTACGACATCCGCACAGCGACGGCGGCGCTCTGTCCGACGTGGCAAACAACTGCTCCAAGTCATCGTTAATAATGCGTGAAAAACACACTGCTTGATTGCGTTTCCGGTTTACGGCATAAACGTCGGGCCGCGGCAGGTCGGCACGTCGATAGGGATCCGGAATGTTGCAGCTCGTCGCCAACCGGGAGGGTGTTCCTCCGGGGCCCGGCGTTCGCGAGGCTATTGACGCCTCGGCAGCGGGGACCCCGCTGCTGCGCGTCGCGTATGCACGGCATTTCGAGGCCGCGGCCGCGGTGGCGCAGTGTGTCGCGCAGTTCGGCGCCATTCAGCCGACGCTGTTGCTGGTGTTCTGCGGCGGCAAGCACGACCCAAGGCTGGTGCGTGAGGCGCTGAGGGCGGAGTACGGCGCCGTCGAGGTCGTCGGCGGCTCGGCCGCCGGCGCGATCACCGGCGCCGGGTTCGGCTACAGCGGCCTGGAGCTGTGCATCCTGGCGTTCCTGGACCCGGCGATCACCCCGCGCGTGCTGCTGACCGCCGGCCTGCTGGACGGGGAGCGGGCGGCCGGGGCCGGGCTCGGCGCCGAGGTAGGCGCGATCGCCGATCCAGGCGCCCTGGTGCTGCTGTTCTTCGACAGCGTGGCGGCCAGCGCGCCGCTGCGCCTGCACCCGGCCAGCTCGATCCTGGACGGGTTCCATGCCGGGCTGGCGGGTCGCAAGGTGGAATTGATCGGCGGCGGCCTGCTGACCGACATGAACTTGTCCGACGGTTGGGTGTTCACCGGGCAGGACGTCCGCAAGCACGCGGCGGTGGCGCTGGTGTTCCCATCGGCGGTGCGCGCCACGACTGCGGTGCTGCACGGGTGCAGGCCGGTCAGCACGTTCATGCAGATCACCCGCATCGAGGGGGCGGAGGTGTTCGAACTGGATGGCGAGCCGGCGCTTGCGGTGATCGAGCGGATGCTGCATCTGTCGCTGGGCGGTCCCGAGGGCCACGACCTCACCCTGCTGGCCACGCTGGGCGAAAAGCAGGGCGACCCCTTTGCCCCGTACGACGAGAACGCCTATGTCAACCGCTTGATCGTGACATCGGACCGGGAGCGGGGCTCGGTCACGCTGTTCGAGCCGGATTTTCGGGTCGGCACCATGGTCCAGATCATGTCGCGCGACAATTCGCTGATGCTGCAATCGGTGCAGGACGGCGTGGCCGTGGTGAACCGCGCGGTCGGCGGCGGGCGTCGCCTGCTGAACCTGTATATCGACTGCGCCGGCAGGGCGAGCGCGCGCAGCGGCGCCGCGATCGAGGAAGTCGAGATGGTGTTGCGCGGCCTGGATCTGGCGACGCCGCTGATCGGGTTCTACTCGGGGGTGGAGATCGCGCCGTTCGACGGCTATAGCCGCCCGCTCGATTGGACCGGCGTCCTCACCACTCTGAGCTACGAATCCTGATGGACGATGCCAGCCCGTCCTGGGCCCGCGAGCTGGGTTATTACCGGCGCGAATGCAACGACCTCGGCGCGCGCCTGCTGCGCTTGCAGGAGGAACAGAGCCAGGCGTTCCGTGAGGCAAGGCGCAGCCGCACGGTGGTCAAGCTGCTGCGCGAGGCCTACCGCCTGGGCGATCTCGCGCTGACCATGAACGATGTCGGCGGCCCGATGCTGGAATTGCTGGTGGACAACACGCTGTGCGACCGCGCCATGCTGCTGCGCGAGGAGCCGATCGGCAGCGGCACGTTCCTGGTCGCCCAGGCGATCGGGCTGGCCGACACCGCGCTGCACACGCCGATTCCCGTCGCCGCCCCGCCGGCGTTCCTGTACACCAGCGGGCACGGCAGCCCCGACGCCAGCGCCCGGGACGTGGTGGCCGGGGTGGGCGTGCCGTTCGTGCTGTGGGCCTATGACCGCGGCAGCGGCCACGCGCTGGTCGTCGGCAATCGATCGGAAAGCAATGTCAGCCGCCCCTTCGAGCCGGGCGACCAGGAGCTGATCGAGGCGGCGCTGTCGGTCTATCTGGACGTGTTGTACCGCAAGCACGCCGAGGCGCAGCTGCGCCAGGCCAAGCAGGCGGCCGAGGCGGCCAGTTCGGCGCGCGCGGCCGGGCTGGCTGCGCTGGCCGCAGAAATGCGCGAGCCGCTGCATGCCATCGCCGACCTTGCGGAGCGCCTGCGCGGAGCCGATGCGCCGGTCGGCACTTTCGCGATGGACACGGCGGCGCTGAACGGCGCTGCGCACCCCAATCCGGCCGGCGCGACGATCATTGCGATCGGCTCCGCCGGTCAGGACGCGGCCGGGGCCGGGCCGCAACCGGGGCTGCTATTCGGCCCGGACGGAGCGCCGGTGACGGCGATGAACCCGGCGCTCGCCAGTCCGCGCGACGCCGCCGACGAGATCGTCAAGCTGTCGCGCTACGTCGCCATGCTGGTGGACGGCGCGGCCGAACATCCCGAGACGGCAGCGTCGCCGCTGTCGCTGGATGTCGAATGGGTGCCGATCGACGAGCTGATGCGCACCGCGCTGCGCTCGGCCTACAGTTCCAGCGTAAAGCTCGGGATCGACATCGAGTCCAGCCTGCCGCGCCGACGCACCGCCGTCCTGGCCGATCGCATGCGGATCCAGCACGTCGTGCAGCACCTGGTCGCCAGCGTCATGCGCGGCACCTCGACGGGCGGCGCGGTCCGCATCTCGACCACACGGCGCAGCGACGGCGGTCTCGAGATCCTGGTCGGCGCTCGCGGCGCCGGGCCGGTCAGCATCCTCTACCCACCGGCCCGGCCGAGCCTCGGGACGCTGGATATCGCTTCGGCCGAACTTGCCGGCGCCCGGGACGGGGTGAACCTGTCGTTCGCCCGCGCAATCGCCGAAGCGCATGGCGGCACGCTGACGCTGGAGGCCAGCCCGTTCGGCGGCCTGTATGCGCGGCTGGTGATCCCGGCGCGCAACACGCGCGACATCGATCTGGCCGAGGCGACGCTGTAGCCTGCGTCGCGCCGGGGAAGGGCCCGCTTCTTACGTCGCCCGGCGGCGGCGCAGCTTGTGCCAGACCAGCCAGCCGGCGGCGGCCAGCACCACCGCCACGACCAGCAGGTCGAAGCGGTGCATGAACGCTCGCAAGGTCGGATCGCTGTCCCAGTGTCGGCCGAGCTGGTCGCCGACATAGGCCAGCACGTAGCACCAGACCAGCGAGCCGGCGAAGGTGTATAGCTGGAACGGCAGCTGGCGCATCCGCGCCATGCCCGCGGGCAGGGCGATGAAGGTCCGCACCACCGGCAGCAGGCGGGCGATCAGCACCGCCAGCGAGCCGAAGCGGTGAAAGAACCGCTCCGCCCGGTCCAGGTCGTCGCGGTCCAGCAGCACGAAGCGGCCCCAGCGCTCGACGAACCGCCGGCCGCCCCATAGCCCCACGTAATAGGCGATGGTCGAGCCGATGTTGCAGCCGATCGCCCCGGCCAGCGCCACCGCCCAAAGGCTGAACCGCCCGGAGGCGACGAGCGACCCGGCGAACGGCATGATGACCTCCGAGGGCAGCGGGATGCAGGCAAACTCCAGCGCCATCAGCGCCGCGATCCCGGCATAGCCGCCGGCCGAAATCGCCGCCGTGATCCAGCCCGCCAATTGTGCGATCAAGCCCTGCAGCCTCCGGGCGCGCCATGCGCCGCGGCCCTTGTGGCATCCGCGCGGCGGGGTATCTAGCCTGCAGTGAACCTCTGGCTCCGGGATGCTGATGAAGCAACGCGCCGCGCCGACCGAGCATGTGGTCGTGCTGATGATGGAGAACGCCGCCTTCGACCGGATGCTCGGCTGCATGGCCGAGGTGCATCCCGGGCTGGAGGGGGTCGATCCGGCGCATCCGCACACCAACCCCGATCCCGATGACGGGCTGGTGGCGCAGTCGCCCACCACCTCGCGCAACATCGACCGCGACCCCAAGCACTACCTGCCGAACGGGCTGGCCCAGCTCGCCGGCGGCAGCAACCAGGGGTTCGTCTCGGATTTCGCCAACACTCATCCGAACAGCACCGCGGCCGAGCGGCGCGAGATCATGGCGTACTATCCGCGCGGCTTCCTGCCGGCGCTGCACGCGCTGGCCGAGCAGTTCGTGGTCTGCGATCACTGGTTCTCGTCCCTGCCGGGGCCGACCTGGATCAACCGGCTGTTCGCTCACGCCGGCACCTCGCTGGGCCATGTCAGCGAGCCGGGCGGGCTGTTCAGCCGCGGGCTGCACCTGTACGACGAGCGCACGCTGTACGACGAGCTGCACGACAACCGCGTGCCCTGGCGCATCTACTTCGGCGACGTGCCGCAATCGCTGGTGCTGACGCACCAGTTCGCGCATCTGGGCAGCTACCGCCGTTTCGCGCATTGGCGCGACGACATCGCGGCCGGCGACCTGCCCGCGTACACCTTTATCGAGCCGACCTATTTCGGCCCTGGCCAGAACGACCAGCACCCGCCGCACGACGTCATGCGCGGCGATGCGCTGATCGCCGAGGTGTACAACGCGCTGCGGTCCAATCCGGCGCTGTTCGAGCGCACCCTGCTGATCGTGATGTATGACGAGCATGGCGGCTTCTTCGACCATGTCGTGCCGCCGCGCGCGGTCGCGCCGGACGGGCATACCGAGCGCTATTCGTTCGACCGGCTGGGGTTCCGGGTGCCGGCGATCTTCATCTCGCCCTGGCTCGATCCGGGCGTGGTCAGCGAGGTGTTCGACCACACCAGCCTGCTGCGCATGGCCGCCGGGCTGTGGCCGGGCGTGCAGCCGCTTGGCCGGCGCGCGCAGCAGGCCAACGATCCGCTGGCCTCGCTGACCTGGCGCGCCACGCCGCGCACCGACCTGCCCGAGGCGCCGGTGGCGCCGGACATCCAGGACGCGCGGCCGGTGGCCAAGCTGGAGGGGTTCAAGGAATCGCTGTTCGGCATGAGCCACCACCTGGAAAGCCTGATCGGGCATCCTGGCCGCCGCGGCGGGCTGATGGCCCGCGCGCATGAGGCGCTGGAGGACGGGATGAGCCAGGCGAGACTGGCGACCGACCGGATGGACGCGCTGTGCGAGGAGCATGGCGGACGCGGGCTGCTGGCCCGCGTGGGGCACGCGCTGCATGAGGCGGGGCGGCTGGTGGGGTTGTGAGGCGTGAAGGGAGGGGTAGGCCTGGGGGCCGGAAGTGGTCATGCTGCTCCGGGGAATGCAGCGAACGGCTTGCGCCTCTGGCCGCTATCATAGGCAATGCGGCTGTTCTTAAATCAACTACTGTTCCGGTGTGCGCAGGTTAGTCTCTGTCGCCCGGCTGAGGATATATCTGGCACCCTCGAGTCCCTTGAGGTGGGTTCCAGCCCACACGAGATAGTATAGGTGACCGCCCTTAGTGTTTCTGATCAGTCGGGCAGGGGAGACGTGACCAAAGAGCGATCTCAGACGCGCTCGATACCAAGTTAGAAGCCGAGTTCCTGCGTCCGAAAACTTTGTCACGCGCCGACCTAGCAGATCGTCCACCTGACAGTATGTATGCGCGTACCAGTCTGGCGACCCGAAATATGTGTCCAGGGCCGACCGCCACCCCGGCTTGATCTCTCCGGTCCGAACGAGCAACCGCTGGATCGCCATCCCAAGCGCAAAGTTTATCACAACCTCGACATTCCGGGTCGCCGCTAGGCGCTCGAGGGTCGACCAGGGCACACCCATGCCGAACGGGTCCAGGAACACAATTGCTTTGTAGCCAGGGCGTCCGAGATTGCCAGCTAAAAGTCCCTCAATCTCTGTGCTCGCGTCGCCGCGGCGGATCTCGATCCGTCGCCGATCACGATATTCGGCCCGCAGAGTTCTCAGCTGAGCAATCCTTGCCGGATCTCGCTCGATGAACACATACTCGTCGAACGGGTTTACGATTTCAGCGCGCGCCGGGGCGAGCCGGCGATGAACTCAGCAGGCCTCTACGTCGAGCTCGATCTTCTGGTCTGCAACCAGATCAGCAAGCAGGCTGCCATCGAACCAGTGGATTTTGTGCGAACCTTGCTGCGACCGGGCCCGGCGAAGGCATCGACGTAGATCGTGCCCTTGCACCAATGCCGCTGGTTTTTCAGAACCTTTGTAAAAAAGTCTAGATATTGGCCAAGTGAGTCGAGCTTGTCGCGAGCCCAGGGCCCGACGGTGTCATCATCCGGACGTCTGCTCACTGCGCTGCGGTAGCCATACTGCTCGTCTTCGTTTGCGGGAATTCGCTCCACTCCCGACCGTCCAATGTGCGGCCGCCCTGCTTCGGACGAATGCCGCCCCATTGTTTGAAGAAGAACGCAACGCTCTGCTCTTGACATTGGTCGCGGACTTCACGAACCCATTTCAGCTTGACGGGACGAGCCCGCGGGCCACTCTCTCCACCGACGATGACCCACGAGATACCGGAGAGATCCAACTCACCAACCGGTGCGATCAGCGGCTCTACGGACAGAAAACGGTACCGGAAGGTGCTGCTTGCAAGTGGCGCAGACGAGAGATTTTCGACCGGTCCTCTATCGAAACGCCGTACCAAATGTGAGAGGGCACGGACCCGCCTGCATACCGCCGCCGAAGGAAATCCCGCATGAGACTGGAGCGCTTCGTCAGGATTTGGAAAGTGTGCCAGTCGGCTCGCTCCATGATTTCCCAAACTTGCCTGACATATCCCTCAGGTACGCCCTTGTGAAACAAGTCCGACATTGAATTGACGAAAACCATCCTTGACCGCTTCCAAAGCAGAGGCTGGCCAAGGCGGGCGGGTCGCAAGGTGAGATCAAACCCCGAGTTAAACGGATGACCGGTGACACCACGGAAACGCTCACTGAACCGGCTTGCGTAACAGTTGTCGCAGCCAGCAGATATCTTCGTGCACCCGGTCACCGGATTCCACGTCGCATCAGTCCACTCAATCGCGCTGCCGTCCGCCATCTAGGTATGAGAACATATCGAGATCAACCGCAAGTAGACGTTCCTGACGAGTGGGATAAGAGACGCTCATGAGGGCTGCTCGCTGTCGCTCTCCCGCAGCGGTTCGTTCGCTGCCTGCCAGTTCCGGCTGGGCGAACTCGCGACCCGAGCATCGGCTCGACTCAAAAGGGTAGCGGCCCATCGATTCGCCCCCCTTTGCCCCGCCCCCCGTCTGTGGCCTGATGCGCCCATGAACGCGGAGGAACGCCCCCCCGGCGCCCTGGCCGGGCTGAAGGTCATCGACCTGACGCGCGTGCTGGGCGGACCGTACTGCACCATGATCCTCGCCGATCACGGCGCCGACGTCATCAAGATCGAGCCGCCGCAGGGCGATGAGGTGCGCGACTGGGGGCCGCCGTTCCAGGCGCACGACGACGGCACCCGCGACGCCAGCTATTTCCTCGGCGTAAACCGTAACAAGCGCTCGCTGGCGCTGGACATCGCCAAGCCGGCCGGGCGCGACGTGCTGCTGCGGCTGCTGGCCGATGCCGACGTGCTGGTGGAGAACTTCAAGCCGGGCAGCATGGAGCGCTGGGGTCTCGGCCATGCCGCGGATCTGGCGCCGCGCCTGCCCGCGCTGATCCACTGCCGCATCTCCGGCTTCGGCGCGGACGGCCCGCTTGGCAGCCTGCCCGGCTATGACGCGATCATCCAGGCGATGTGCGGGCTGATGAGCGTCAATGGCGAGCCGGATCGCGGGCCGCTGCGCATCGGCACGCCGGTCGTGGACATGGCGACCGGGCTGTATTCGGCCGTCGCGATCCTGATGGCGCTGCATGAGCGGCAGCGCTCCGGCCTGGGCCAGTTCATCGACATGACGCTGCACGATTGCGGCCTGGCGCTGCTGCATCCGCAGGGCGCCAACTACCTGCTCGACGGGCGGCGGCCGCGGCCGCTGGGCAACCCGCATCCCAACATCTCGCCGTATTCGAAATTCGCCACCGCCGGCGGCGACATCTTCCTGTGCATCGGCAATGACGCGCAGTTCCGCCGGCTGTGCGAGGCGATCGGCTGTCCCGGCCTGGCCGCCGATCCGCGCTTCGCGTCCAATAGCGGCCGGACCGCGCATCGCGCCGCGCTGACCGAGGCGCTGGAGACGGCGCTGGCCGCCGAGGATGGCCCGGCCCTGGCCGAGCGGCTGCTGCGCCAGGGGCTGCCCGCCGGCCCGGTGCTGCCGATCGACGCGGCGCTGGCCGCCCCGCACACCGTCGCGCGAAACATGGTCGTGGCGCTCGAGGACTATCGCGGCATCGCCACGCCGATCAAGCTGTCGCGCACGCCGGGCGCGGTGCGCAGCGCACCGCCGCGCTTCGGCGAGCACGCGCGCGAGGTGCTGGCCGAGCACGGCTATTCGGTCGACGACATCACAAATCTGCAAACAGAGGGCGTGCTGCACGGCACGCGACGCACATGAGATGCACACTTGTCCTGGCCGCGTGTCTGCTGGCCGCTCCCGTCCTGGCCGCGGAGGCGCCGCAGTTCTGGAACCAGACCCAGCAGGAGTTCCACGGCGTCTATCTCGCCCCGGCCGGCTCGACCGCGTGGGGCGCCAACCAGGCGCTGAACGATCCCGACAAGTCGGTGTCCGCCGACGAGCGGCTGAAACTGGCGGGCGTCGCCGCCGGGCAGTACAACGTGAAGCTGGTTGACGAGCACGGCCGCACTTGCATCGTGCGCGGCGTGGGCGTGAAGGGCGCCGGCAAGGTCGCGTTCACGGTGTCGCAGGACCAGCTGACGGATTGCTCGAAATAGGATGACGCTTTGACCCGCAAGACCGCCGCCGATTTGCGCAGCGCGCGCTGGTACGGCCACGCCGACCTGCGCAGCTTCGGCCATCGCAGCCGCACCAAGCAGATGGGCTACGCCGCCGAGGACTGGGCCGGCAAGCCGGTCATCGGCATCCTGAACACCTGGTCGGACATCAACCCCTGCCACCAGCACTTCCGTATCCGCGCCGAGGAGGTCAAGCGCGGCATCTGGCAGCAAGGCGGGTTTCCGCTGGAGATCCCGGCGCTGGCGCTGCCGGAAGTGTTCATGAAGCCGTCCACCATGCTGTACCGCAACCTGCTGGCGATGGAGGTGGAGGAGATCGCGCGGAGCCTGCCGCTGGACGGGCTGGTGCTGATGGGCGGCTGCGACAAGACCACGCCGGCGATGCTGATGGGCGCGATCTCCGTCGATCTGCCCAGCATCTTCATGCCGGCCGGGCCGATGCTGCGCGGCCACGCCGCCGGCAAGACGCTCGGCAGCGGCTCGGATGTCTGGAAATACTGGGCGGAGCTGCGCGCCGGCACGATCACCCAGGCCGACTGGCAGGACGTCGAGGATGGCATCGCCCGGTCCTGGGGCACCTGCATGACGATGGGCACCGCCAGCACCATGACCGGGCTGGCCGAGGCGCTGGGGTTCTCCCTGCCCGGGGCCAGCTCGATCCCGGCCGCGGATTCCAACCACGCCCGCATGGCCACCGCCTGCGGCCGGCGCATCGTGGAGATGGTGTGGGACGATCTGCGCCCGTCGGCGCTGCTCAGCGACGCCGCTTTCGAGAACGCGGCCCGCGTCGCGCTGGCGCTGGGCGGCTCGACCAACGCGCTGATCCACATCGTCGCCCTGGCTCGCCGGGCCGGCATCGCCTTCACGCTCGATCGCTTCGATGCGCTGTCGCGCGACACCAGGCTGCTGGCCGACATTCGCCCGGCCGGCCGCTTCCTGATGGAGGATTTCTACTATGCGGGCGGTCTGCGGGCGCTGATGGCGCGGATGGCCGGCCAGCTGCATCTGGACGCGCCGACCGTGTCCGGCCAGACGCTCGGCGCGGGAATCGCCGGGGCGCGCGTGTTCGACGACGCGGTGATCCGGCCGTTGGACAATCCGGTGCGCGATGACGGCGGGCTGGCGGTGCTGCGCGGCAACCTCGCCCCGGACGGCGCGGTGATCAAGCACAGCGCCGCCGAGCCGGACCTGCTGGTCCATTCCGGGCCGGCCATCGTGTTCGACAGCTACGCCGACATGGCGGCCCGCATCGACGATCCGGCGCTGGCGGTGACGCGCGACAGCGTGCTGGTGCTTCGCGGGGCCGGGCCGATCGGCGCGCCGGGCATGCCGGAATGGGGCATGCTGCCGATCCCCAAGAAACTGCTGCAAGCGGGCGTGCGCGACATGGTGCGGATCAGCGACGCGCGCATGTCCGGCACCAGCTACGGCACCTGCGTCCTGCACGTCTCGCCGGAAAGCGCCGTGGGCGGCCCGCTGGCGTTGGCGCGCACCGGCGACCGGATCACGCTGGACGTGCCGAAACGCAGGCTGGCGCTGGAGGTGGGCGAGGCGGAACTGGCCGATCGCCGCGCCGACTGGACCGCGCCGCCGCCGCATTACGCGCGCGGCTACGGCAAGCTCAGCGCCGAGCAGATCACCCAGGCGCACGAAGGCTGCGACTGGCGGGTGCTGGAGCGCGGCGCGCCGACGCCCGAGCCGGAGATCCACTGACCGGAGATCCGCTGAAACGGGCGGCGGGCGGCGGCGTTGCCAGTGGCGTCCGAGGAGAGCTGTGTCATGCGCGCCGCCACCCTGCTGCCGCTGCTGCTGCTGACCTGCCCGCCGCTGCTGGTCGCCGCGGCGCTGGCGCAGACGCCGCAGGCCGGCACCCAGGCCGGCGGCCAGGGTCCGGCCGCGACCACGCCGGCCCCGGTTCCCGGCGTGGTGCCGGGCGCCCCGGCCAGCACCGGGCCGGGCACCATCCCCGATCAGGTGGCGCCGCCCGCGACCACCGCCGGGCCGCCGGACGCGACCCCGTTCAGCGCCGCGCCCTCGGCGCAACTGCCGTCCGACAACTCGGTGATCCTGCGACGCGACAATCGCGGCACCGGACAGGCCAGCCCGGTGCCGAACCTGTCGAAATAGGCGCGGTCAGTCGTTCAGCAGGCGCAGCCCGACGGCGATGGCCGCCACCCCGGCCAGCAGACTCGACTCCCACGGCCTCGCCCAGCACCGCGGCACCTGCGGCGATTCCAAAGACCGGGGTGGCGAAGGTGAATCCCGACAGCTTCCCGGCGGGATACCGCAGCACCAGCCAGAACCATGTCAGGTAACTGGCGAACGCCACCACCACGGATTGATAGCCAAGACACGCCCAGGCCAGCGCCGAGGCGTGCGGCCAGGCCGCCGGCTCGCCGGCGAGCAGGCTGGCGGCCAGCAGGACCGGGATCGACCCGGCCAGCTGGAACATCAGCACGGCGGCGGCGCTGGCCTGGTGCAGCGCCGGGATCGCCTTGATCAGCAGCGTGTTGGCCGCCCACAGCGCGGCGCCTGCCAGGCACAGCGCATCGCCGGCCGGACTGCCGCCGCCGCCGCCCGTCAGGTCGCCCCCGAGGGCGACGGCGACGCCGGCGAACGCGATCGCCAGGCCGGCGAATTGCGGCAGCCGCAGCCGCTCGCCCGGCAGCAACAGGTGCGCGCCGAGCGCCACGATGAAGGGCGAGGTGTACAGGAACAGCACCCCGCGCGAGGCGGTGGTCAGCCGCAATCCGGGATAGAGCGTGACGAACTCGCCGGCGAACACAATTCCGGTCAGCAGCGCCGGCCAGGCCAGCGCGCCGCGCGGCAGCAGGCCGCGCAGCCCGGCGCGGCCGCCGCGCCAGGCGGTCCATAGCCAGACGCAGGACGCCGCCAGCACCGAACGCGCAAACGCCTGCTGCACCGGCGGCAGCCCGCCGGCGACCGCCAGCTTGACGCTGACCTGCTGCAAACCCCACAGCGCGCAGAGCAGCACGAGCAGCAGCACCGCCGGCGCATCCAGCCGGGTGCGCGCGCGCTGCCGTACCGTCGTCATCTCCATGCGCGCCAAACTCGCCCGGCGTGGCCGAAGGCGCAATGTCGCGGCCGCGCAATGCTGCCCTACGCCGGCTATCTGTCGGGGGCGCTTGATAGCGCAGCGCCGAGGGAGGCGGGCGCGATGTCCTTGCGTACGGCCGGCTTCGCCTACCCGACCCGCACCGCCACACGGTGCCACGCGGTATTCAGGTAGCCCTTGAAGTTCCACACCTCCTCGCCCCGCGCCGGCTGGGTCTGGCCGGCGGCGTCCCAGGCGCGCACCACCAGCATGTGCTCGCCGGGGGGCGCGTCGAGCGTGGCCTGCCAGAACACCCAGCTCCAGGGCGCCGATGCGCCGCCCTCCAGCGTCGCCTGCCGCCACGTGCGCCCGCCATCGGCCGAGACATCCACCCGCGCCACCGGGCGCACGGTGGCGATCGCATAGCCGCGCAGCGTCATCGGCCCGGCGCGATGCCACGTATCCGGGGCCGGATCGCAGATCGCGGCGTTGATCGGCATGTCGTCGATGGTCATGCCGCGCGCCGGATCCGCGGTCTGCGGCCGGACATCCGGCGGGAACAGCTTGTAGTCCTCGGCCTGGATCGGACTGGACGAGGGCGCGTCCTGCACGGTGATCCGTTCGAGCCATTTCGGGCTGCGCACGCCGGCGAAACCCGGCACGATCACGCGCAGCGGAAAGCCGTGCTCGGGCGTCAGATCTTCGCCATTCATCGCCCAGGCCAGCAGCACCTCGGGCGACATCGCCTTGGCCAGCGGGATCGAGGCGCCATAGCGGAACCGCCGCTCGCCGAGCCGGCACAGATCGGCCGACTGGAACGCCGCGTGCAGCGCCGGTCCTGCCGTCGCCCCCGCGGCACGCAGCACGTCGGCCAGCGCCACGCCGGTCCAGGCGGCGTTGCCGATCGCGCCGGGCGCCCACGGATCGCCCAGGACCGGGCGCACCTGCCGCAGATCGCCGCGGCGGTTGCCGGCGCATTGCAGGACCGCGGTCAGGGTGCAAGCGGGGAACCTGGCGCGCAGCTCAGCCACGGACAGGTCGAGCGGCGAGGCGACCAGCCCGTCCACCCGCAGGCGGTGGCGCGCGGGATCCAGATGGGGGATCTCCCCGTGGCATCGCATGTAAAAATCCGCCTGCGCGGTGACGAAGTGCTCGCGCAGTCGCTGGAGCGGCGGTTCGGCGTTGAACGGATCAGTGGAATGGACGATCACAGCGCCCTACTCCGCCGCCTCCGCCAAGGTTGCGGCCGCGTGCGAGGCTTCGGCGCGCACCCAGACCGCGGTGTCGTGGAACACCGCGCCGCCGGCCGGCGCCGCCGGATCGTCGCTGGTCAGCGCATTGATGCCGACGCCGCCGGGAAAGTCGGCGTTGGGCCAGACGCCCTCGACCACAACCACGCCCGGCTGCACGCCGTCGAACAGCCTGGCGTCCACCACCACCTGGCCGCGCGCATTGCCCAGCCGCACCCGGCCGCCATCGGCAGCACCAAGGGCGGTTGCGTCATCGGGGTGGATCAGCGCCACCGGCCGGCCCTCTCGCCGCCGCGCGGTCGGCGTCTCGGTGAACGTGCTGTTGAGAAACTGCCGCGCCGGCGCGGTGACGAGGCGATACGGCCGGTCGCCGTCGGCGAGGTCGATGGTGGCCCAGAAATCCGGCAGCGCCGGCATACCGGCGGAATACGGCCCGAGCGCCGCCCAGTCCGCCCGGAAATGGAACCGTCCGTCGGCATGCCCGAAGCCGCCGAGAAAATGGCTGGCGGAGAAATCGCCCTGCGCGTCGATCCAGCGCCGCGCCCCCAGTTCGTCTGCGCCCGGCCAGCCGGACGCGCGCAGCGTCTCGTCCACCATCTCGATGGCACTCATGTCGAAGCCGCGGTGCCGCGCGCCAAGCCGGTGCGCCAGCGCGCAGATCACCTCGTGGTTGGAGCGGCATTCGCCCGGCGGTTCCACCAGCTTGCGGCCGAGTTGCAGATGACCGTGGCCGCCGGCCTTGTACAGGTCGTCATGCTCGGTGAACATCGTGGCCGGCAGCACGATGTCGGCCATGCGCGCCGTTTCCGTCATCACCTGCTCATGCACCGCGACGAACAGATCGTTCCGCGCGAAGCCGCGATGGACCAGCGTGCTGTTCGGCGCAACCGCCATCGGGTTGGTGTTCTGGATCAGCATGGCGGCGACCGGCGGCCCGCCGCACAGCGCGCGCGCCTCGCCGGTCAGCGCCGCGCCGATCCGGCTCATGTCGATCTCGCGCACCGAGGAATCGGCGATGTCGTCGCCGCGGATCAGCGTGCGGTCCAGGTGATAGATGTCGTCGTTGCTCCAGAACGCTCCGCCGCCCGGGCGCTGCCAGGCGCCGGTGACGGTCGGCAGGCAGGTGACGGCGTGCAGGCTGGCTGCACCGTTGCGGCTGCGCGAGAAGCCGTACCCGCAACGGATATAGCTGCGCGGCGTGGCGCCGTACAGGCGCGCGAACGCCTCGATCTCGGCCACCGATAGGCCGGTGATCGCCGCCGCCCAGGCCGGCGTGCGGCTGGCCAGATGCGCCTCCAGCGCCGCCGGGTCGTCGGCGTAGCGCGCCATGTAGGCGCGGTCCGCGAAACCGTCGCGAAAGGCGACGTGCATCACCGCGCAGGCCAGCGCGCCGTCGGTGCCCGGGCGCAGCATCAGATGCGTGTCGGCCGCCTGCGCGGTGCCGTTGCGGTACGGGTCCACCACCACCAGCCGCGCGCCGCGCTGCTTGCGCGCCCGGGTGACGTGGGTCATCACGTTGACCTGGGTGGCGACCGGATTGCCGCCCCACATCACGATCAGGTCGCTTTCGGCCATCTCGCGCGGGTCGGGGCCCGTGACCTGGCCCACCCCGGCGCGCCAGCCGGCATTGCAGATCGTCGAGCAGATCGTGGTGCCCTGCCGCGAATAGCGCATCGCGTGGCGCAGCCGGTTGATGCCGTCGCGCTGCACCAGCCCCATCGTGCCGGCGTAGTAGTATGGCCACACCGCCTCGGGCCCGGAGCGGTCGGCGGCGTCGCGGAATGCGCCGGCGATGCGGTCCAGCGCCTCGTTCCAGCCGATCGGCGCGAACTGGCCGGAGCCCTTCGGCCCGGTGCGCCGCAGCGGCCGGGTCAGCCGGTCGGGGTGATTGGCGCGCTCGGCGTACCGAGCCACCTTCGCGCAGATCACGCCCGCGGTGTAGCTGTTCGCCGCGGCGCCGCGCACCGCCCCGATCCGGGCCCTGCCATCTGCGCCGGGGCCGAGCACCTCGACCTCCAGCGCGCAGGTGGAGGGGCAGTCGTGCGGGCAGGCGCTGGGCAGATGCGGCATGGGTCGAAAATGCGCGGGTTGCCGGCCCGCTTGCAACCGCAAAGCGGAGCGTGCCACATCGCGGCCGACATGGCGCAGACGCAAGCCCGGCCGAGCCGACTGTCGATCCGCGTGGACCTGGCCTCCGGGGCGCGGATCGGGCCGGGCAAGGTGGCGCTGCTGGAGGCGATCGCCCGCGACGGCTCGATCTCCGCCGGCGGGCGGGCGCTGCGCATGAGCTACCGACGCGCCTGGGAACTGGTCGAGGATTTGAACCGCAGCGTCGGCGTGCGGCTGGTGGCCACCGCCGCCGGCGGCACGCGCGGCGGCGGCGCGCGGCTGACCGAGGCGGGCGAGGCGATCGTGGCGGAATATCGCGCCCTGGAGCAGGCCGCCGCGGCAGCCGGTCAGGCGCATATCGAGCGACTGGAACTGGTGTCCGGGGAGGCGGCGGCGTGACGCGCGACTACGACGATCTGCTCAGTGCGCTGTCGGGCCTGTTCGCGGGCGAGCGCGATCCGGTCGCCAATGCCGCCAACGCGGCGGCCGCGATCTGGCAGCACGTGCCGCGGCTGAACTGGGCCGGGTTCTATTTCCTGCGCGATGGCGGGCTGGTGGTCGGGCCGTTCCAGGGCAAGCCGGCCTGCGTGCGCATCGGCCTGCATCAGGGCGTCTGCGGCGCGGCGGCGTCGCGGCGCGAGACGCTGGTGGTGGACGACGTGTTCGCGTTTCCCGGCCACATCGCCTGCGACGCGGACAGCCGCAGCGAAATCGTGGTGCCGCTGCTGCGCGGCGACGCGCTGCTGGGGGTGCTGGACGTGGACAGCCCCGAGCCGGCGCGCTTCGGCGCCGCGGACCGCGCCGGGCTGGAGGCGGCCGCGGCGGCCTGGGTCGGCGCATGCGCCTGATCGCACGGAGGCTGACGGCCGCCGCCTTCGCCCCGTTCGGCACGGTATCGGAAGCACCGCCGCCGGTCGGCAAGTCGCGTATCGGCCCGGCCGTCAATCTGCGCGCCGAGGCGCGGACCCGGCTCGACTGGGTGCTGGCCGAGGCGCGCGCCCTGCCGATGACCACCACCATCATGGAGCGACACCTGTATTCGTCGCAGAGCTTCGTGCCCTGCGACGCGGCCGCCCGCTGGCTGGTGCTGGTGGCGCCGCACACCGAAGGCGGCGGCCCGGATCTGGCCCGTGCGCTGGCCTTCGTGGCCGATGGCGAGCAGGCGCTGACCTATGCGCCGGATGTGTGGCACCACCCGCTCTGCGCGCTCGACCGGCCGGCGCGCTTCGCCTTGCTGACGCATTACGACGACGGTCCGGGAGACGACGAATTCGTGACCCTGCCGGATGCGCTGGAGATCGTGGCGCCGGAGATCGTCACGCAGGCTTGACGGCAGCCTTCCCGCAACGGGCGCGTTGGCCGCGCGACCCCGAAATGCGGAGCAGGTGCGATGAAGGCGTTGGTATGGCATGGCCTGGGCGACATCCGGCTGGATGAGGTGCCCGATCCGAAGATCGAGCAGCCGGGCGACGCGGTGGTGCGTCTGACCGCCTCCGCCATCTGCGGCACCGATCTGCATTTCGTGCGCGGCACCATGTCCGGCATGGTGCCGGGCACCATCCTCGGTCATGAGGGCGTGGGCGTGGTCGAGCAGCTCGGCCGCGAGGTGCGCAATTTCGAGGTCGGCGACCGGGTCGTGATCTGTTCCACCATCGCCTGCGGCACCTGCTCGTACTGCCGCGCCGGCTACTTCGCGCAATGCGACAAGGCGAACCCGAACGGCCCCGCCGCCGGCACCAGCTTTTTTGGCGGCCCGAAGGAGACTGGCCCGGTCAACGGCTTGCAGGCCGAGCTGGCGCGCATCCCGTTCGCCGCGACCACGATGGTCAAGCTGCCGGACAGCGTCACCGACGACCAGGCGATCATGATTTCCGACATCTTCCCGACCGGCTGGTTCGGCGCGGTGCTCGCGGAAGTCGGGCAGGGCGATACCGTGGCCGTGTTCGGCTGCGGCCCGGTGGGGCAGTTCGCGATCGTCTCGGCGCTGATGCAGGGCGCGGGGCGGGTGATCGCGGTGGACCAGCACGCCGACCGGCTGGCGATGGCGCGCCGGCTCGGCGCCTTTCCGGTGGATTTCCAGGCCGAGGATCCGGTGGCCACCATCAAGCAGCTGACCGGCGGCATCGGCGTGGACCGCGTGATCGACGCGGTGGGCGTGGACGCCCAGCACGCCCATCACGGCCCGGCCGCGCAGCAGGCGAAGCAGAACGAGGCGCAGTTCGCGCAGGAGCAGAAGCAGGTCGCCCCGCAGCAGAACCCGCGGGACGGCAACTGGGTGCCGGGCGATGCGCCGAGCCAGGCGCTGCGGTGGGCGTGCGAGGCGGTGGCCAAGGCCGGCACGATCGGCATCATCGGCGTCTATCCGCCGGCCGCCAGCAGCTTTCCGATCGGCATGGCGATGAACAAGAACCTGTCGATCAATGCCGGCAACTGCAACCATCGCGCCTATGTGCCAATGCTGGTGGAAAAGGTGCGCATGGGCGCGGTCGATCCGGTGCAGGTGCTGACCAAGGTCGAGCCGATGACCAACGTGATCGAGGCGTACAAGGCATTCGACAAGCGCGAACCGGGCTGGATCAAGACCGAGCTGATGCCGCAGATGGCAGCCGAGTAGCCGCGCTCAGGGCGGCAGCTCCGCCCGCATTTCGTAATGGTCGGCGCGCTCGTCGCAATGGGCGAGCAGCAGGCGGGCGCTGGCCGGCACATAAGCCAGGGTCGAATCCGCGCCGGCGAAGGCCCCGACGGATCGCGCTGAATTCGAACCGCATGATGGTTGCGAACTCGGTCTCGGCGCCCAGTTCGCGCCGCAGCAGGGTGATCCGGGACAGGCCAGGGATCGCCCTGGCGACGATGCCGGGGAAGATCCGGGACGTCAGCAGGGCCTCGTATTGATCCGCCAGCTCCGGCCTGGTCCGGCCGCGCCATATCCGTGCGATCATTGCGAGTCCTCCTGTGCTGCACGGTGATGATCGCGCAGGAGGGCAGGGCGAGTCCTTGCGTTCTGTGGCGCTGGCCTGCGCTTTTGCGCTACGATATGCCACAGCGCGGGGCGGGGCGGGTCAGCAATGCCGATGTCACTTGACCGGACGGATCGCCGCATCCTCGCCGAACTGCAGCGTGACGGCCGGCTGGCCAATGTCGAGCTGGCCGACCGCATCGCGCTGTCGCCCTCGCCGTGCCTGCGCAGGGTCAAGCAGCTGGAGTCGGCGGGCGTGATCGCCGGCTATCGCGCCGTGCTGGGCCGTGCGGACGTGGGGCTGGGTCTGACGGTGTTCGTCGAGATCAAGGTCGAGCGGCACACCCGCGAGAACGCCACCGCGCTGCAGGCGGCGCTGGCCGCGATGCCGGAGGTGGTCTGCTGCCACATGGTCTCGGGGGTGGCCGACTTCCTGGCCGAGATCGTGGTGCCCGACCTCGCCGCCTATACGGCGCTGCTCGAAGGAAAGCTGCTCAACCTGCCGATGGTGGCCGACATTCGCTCGAACTTCTCGCTGCGCCGGGTCAAGGCCGATGCGCCGCTGCCGCTGCCGATGGATTGACCGCGGCGGCGCCGCATCGCCCGCCCGCGCCCTGCACCACTCGGCCCGGCGCGCACGACGGCGACGCCTTGGCTGGCAAGCCTGCGGGGCTCAGCGCGCCCGCTTGACCAGGATCATCGGCGACGCTCCGGGCGGATGCACCGGGAATATCATTCGCGTGCCGGGTGGCGCTGCGGCAAATGCTTGGGCGCAGGCCGCGAAATCGGTGCGGGGCATTGCGACTCATGCCAGTCGCGAGGGATCGCCCACGTCACGACGACCGCCGGCAGGGCAGCGCCGATCGCGCGCAGCACGCGGCTGCGATCGGCGGCGAGCGCGAACAGCACCGCGATCCAGGCCAGCACCGGAAACGTGCAGTAGCGGTTGCCCACCGGCGGGATCGTCATCGCCTGCCATTGCGGCACGGTGGCCGAAGCCAGCGGGCTGGCCAGGCCGGCAGCAAGGGCCAGGCCCGCGAACAGCGCCACCTTCGCCACCAGCCGGGGGCCCCGCAGCAGCGCGATGGCCGTCAACGACACGCCCACCAGGGGCACGGCAATCGGCAGCCCAGCGCCGCGCCAAGCCGGATATGTCGGAACAGCGCTGATCGTGTGGAATCCCAGCTCTGCCCCGAGGAAGATCTGCAGCGAAACGATGCGCGCGAGCGTGAGCGGCCCGGCTCCGAGCGGTGGCAGCATGTGCCCGCGATGCGGGCCGCCGACCAGGAACGCGATCTGCACGAGCGCGGTCGCGCCAAGGATGCCTAGCCGCCAATTGGTGCTTGGGCTGCGCTGCTCGATTGCCGACCACGCGGCGACCGGCAGCAGCAGCAGGCAGAACGGCCCGCTGAGGCCGGACAGCAGCAGCACGGCCGCATCGAAAACCGCGCCGAGGCGCGTCACGGGCGGGCTGCCGACCAGCACCAGCAGGGCGGGCGAGCAGCGCCAGATTCCACTGGGCATTGGTCAGATTGACGTAGAGCTCGATCTCGTTGGCAGGGTGAGCAGGACGAGCGCGAACAGCAGCCTCGCCCAGGTCTGCGGCCAGGCACCCGCCATGCGCGGGGAGACCAGGAAGACCGCCGGGAGCGCCTGCGCGACCAGGGCCACGGCCGCGAACAGGGTGGGCGCCCAGGCCAGCGGAAATGGCTGCACCGCGCAGCCGACCAGCCGCTGCATGGTGTTGAGATAGCCGCCGGCCGGGTGCAGCAGCGAGCGCAGGCCGTGCGCGTATGCGTCCGGGTATCATCGCCAGCCGTCCTCGGCCCAGAGTTCCGCGTGCAGCAGCGCGTCCGGCTTGCGGGACAGGACCAGCACGGCGAGTACGATCCCCAGCAGCGCCAGCGCCCAAGGCCGGCTGATCGATCCGGCCACCGCGCCGCCAAGACCCGCCGTGCCGCGGGGTGCGTCCGCGGCCGGCCAGGACTGGTCGGCCATGCAGCACGCCCTACAGCATGCCGAGCGGCTGCTTTGCCCGTGGCGGTGGAAAGGTGGCGTCGAGTTCCCGCAGATCCGCCTCCGTCAACGCAACTCGCGCCGCGGCGGCGTTGTCGCGCACATGCGCCGGGTCGGCCGCCTTCGGGATGCTGATGACGCCGGGCAGCCGCAGCGTCCAGGCGACCGCGATCTGCGCCGCCGTCGCCCCGTGCCGCTGCGCCACGCGACCCAGCGCCGGATCGCGCAGCAGCCTGCCGCCCTGGCCCACCGGGGAATAGGCCATGATCGGCATGCTGCGCGAGGCGCCGGCCGGCAGCAGGTCGAACTCCATGCCGCGCGCGTCAAGATTGTACAGCACCTGGTCGGCGGCGCAGTCGGTTCCGCCGGCGATTGCGTCCAGCTCGGCCAGTTCGCCGGCGTCCAGGTTGGAGACCCCCCAGCGCAGGATTTTGCCGGCCGCCACCAGGTCGCCGAACCCGGCCACCGTCTCGGCCATCGGCACCGCGCCGCGCCAATGCAGCAGGTACAGATCCAGCCGGTCGGTGCGCAGCCGTCGCAGCGAGGCCTCGCAGGCCTTCGCGACGCCATTTCGCGTGGCGTTCTGCGGGAGCACCTTGCTGACCACGAAAACCCGGTCGCGCTGGCTGGCGATGGCCTCGCCCACCACTTCCTCGGAACCGCCATTGCCGTACATCTCGGCGGTGTCGAGCAGGGTCAGGCCCAGGTCGATGCCCAGGCGCAGCGCGGCCACCTCGGCCTCGCGCCGGCTGCGGCTTTCGCCCATGCGCCAGGTGCCCTGGCCGAGTGCGGGTACGCTCGCGCCGTCGCGGAAGGCGATGCGGCGCATCACGCGGCCGCCCGCTCGACCGCGCGCATGACGCGCAGGAAATTGCCGCCCCAGAGCAGACCGATGGCCTGGGGATCATAGCCGCGGTCGAGCAGCGCGGCGGTGACCGCGCCGGATTCGCCGGCATGGCGCCAGCCGACCACGCCGCCGCCGCCGTCGAAATCCGAACCGATGCCGACATGGGCGATGCCGATGCGCGCTACCGCATAGTCGATATGGTCCAGCACATCGGACAGCGTCGCCGTCTCTGGCTTGCCGCCGGCGCGCACGAAGGCGCCGAGCGCGGTGATCTGGATCACCCCGCCCACATCACGGATCACGTCAAGCTGGACGTCGTCCAGGTTGCGCGGATGGTCGCATAGGGCGCGGGCGCAGGAGTGGGTGGTGGCGATCGGCGCGCGGCTGAGCTCGGCCGCCTGCAGCATCCCTGCGCGGGACAGATGCGCCACGTCGATCAACAGGCCGACCCGGTTCATCTCGGCGACCGCGGCGCGTCCCAGCCCGGACAGGCCGTCATGCAGGCTGGGCGCGTCGCCCAGATCGGTGCGCGGCACCGCGCTGTCGGCCAGCAGGTTGTGGCCGTTATGGGTGAGCGTGACGTAGATGCAGCCGCGCCCGCGCAGGCTTGCCAGCCGCGTCGAGGTCCGAGCCGATGGCATGGCCGTTCTCCACGCACGCGACGACGGCCGGGATGTGATCGCGCCAGGCGGCCTCGATCGCATCGGCGGTGGCGCACAGCCGCGTTCCGGCCCCGCCCATCGTCGCGATCGCCGCCAGCATCGCCTCCGCGCGCGCCCAGGCGGCGTCCTGCCCGGCGGCGTCGCGCGCGCCCTGCGGCACGAAGGCGGCGAAGCAGCCGGCCGACATGCCCCCGCGACGCATCTTTCCCAGGTCGACGCAGCGCCGCGTATCGGCGACGAACGCGCCCCCGTTCTCCGGCGGCCAGGGGATGTCGATATGGCTGTCCAGCACCAGCGTGGCCGCGTGCACCGCGGCGGCATCGGCGGGGGCGGCTATCATGTCCATTCTCAGAACCTCACCTGGTCGCGGCCCTTCAGGGCCAGCAAGCCTCGAACCTCCGCCGGGGTGGCGGGTTGCAGGCCCAGTTCGCGCAGGATGCGGACGATCTTGGCGACCTGCTGGGCGTTGCTGGCCGCCAGCTCGCCGCGGCCGATATACAGGCTGTCCTCCAGCCCGACGCGGACATTGCCGCCCAGCACCGCGGCCATCGTGGCGAACGGCATCTGCTGCCGCCCGGCGCCCAGCACCGACCATGCGAACGCATCGCCGAACAGGCGCTGCGCGGTGTCGCGCATGACCATCAGGTTGGCAGGATCGGCGCCGATGCCGCCGAGGATGCCGAAGATCAGCTGCACGAACAGCGGCGGGCGCACGATGCCGCGATCCAGGCAATGCGCCAGATTGTACAGGTGCCCGACATCGTAGCACTCGAACTCGAAGCGCGTGCCGTCGGCGCCCAGCTCGCCCACGATGGCGGCGATGTCGTCGAAGGTGTTGCGGAAGATATGGCCGGTGGTGCGGGCGAGATACGGCTGCTCCCAATCGTGCAGCCAGGCGCGCGGGCGCTCGGCGGCCGCGGCGATGCAGAAGTTCAGGCTGCCCATGTTCAGGCTGCACAGTTCCGGCCGCGCGTCGCGGGCGGCGGCCAGCCGCTGGTCCAGCGACATGGCCAGGCCGCCGCCGGTGGTGACGTTCAGGATGGCGTCGCATTCGGCGGCGATGGCGGGCAGGAAGCGGCGGAACAGGGCCGGGTCGGGCGACGGTTCGCCGGTCTCCGGGTTGCGGGCGTGCAGATGGATGATCGCCGCACCCTCGGCGGCGGCGTCGATCGCCGCGCGGGCGATCTGCTCGGGGGTGATCGGCAGGTGCGGCGACATGCTCGGCGTGGCGATGGCGCCGGTGATGGCGCACGAGACGATGACGCGGCCGGGGATGCCGAGCGGGGCGATGGGGGCCATCGCGCCAGTGTGCCTCGCATGGCGGTTGCGGCTCAAGCCGGGTATAGTGGCGGCGGTGGTTCCCGTAGCTCAGCCGGATAGAGCACCAGATTCCTAATCTGGGGGCCGTGGGTTCGAATCCCGCCGGGAACGCCATAGCGTGTGAGTCCGCTCTGGCGACACCTCGGTTTCACGCCAAGTGGCTGCGCCAGATGCGCGCGTTCGTGTTCCTGCTGGTCCTGTGTCTCCCCGGTTGCGCCAGCCTCGGGTTCAAGCCGTCGCACGGCACGGGGGCGGCGGACCTAGGGGCGACCCAGGGTTTTGGACTGGAGGCGTCGCCGTATCGCGCCCGCTGATCCCCTTCAGGCGGCCAGCGCTCGCATCGCAGCCTGCGGGTCGCGCGCCACGATCCGCAGCAGCGTCAGGGCCGGCTGGTCGGGCTGGGTCCGCGTCTGCTCCCAGTCCTTCACCGTCGCGAGCGGAATCCTCATAGCCTTGGCGAACTCGGCCCGGCTCATGCCAAGCCGGCCACGGATCGATTCCGGCGGCTCGACATACGGCCGCTCGTCGTCGGGATCCTCGCCGTCCTCGATCATCTGCCGGCGTATGTCGTCGTCCGTCGTGGCGTTGACCCTCGCCCAATCGACATGGCCGCCGCCATCGGCGGCGATGTCTGCTGCGGTCTTGTTCACCTGTGCCTTGTTCGACCTTCTGTCTCACGCGCACGGCGAGCGGAGATGATGTGCGTCGTCGCCCGCGTCCCGTTGTCGAGACGCTCCGAGGGGAGCGTGCGACGAAGGTTAAGTCCAGCCCCCGAACCTCCCGCCAAGCGCCCCTAACCCGGCCAGCGTGGCGGGCAAGCTCGGCCGAGGCGATCAGATCTCCCCCCGCCCCATCATCCCCGAAATCGTGTCCGCCTGCCGGATCGCCAGCGAGACGATCGTCAGCGTCGGGTTGCATGCGGCGCCGCTGGTGAACTGGCTGCCGTCGCTGACGAACAGGTTCTTCACGTCATGCGTCTGGCCGTACTTGTTCAGCACGCCGTCGCGCGCACTCGCGCTCATCCGGTTGGTGCCGAGGTTGTGCGTGCTGGGATAGGGCGGCGTTGGCAGCGTGCGCACCGCGCCCACCGCATCATAGATCGCCGCACCTTGCTGATAGGCGTGGCTGCGCATCGCAACGTCGTTTGGATGGTCGTCGAAATGCACGCTTGCCACCGGCATGCCGTTCTTGTCCTTCGCCACCGGGTCCAGCGTCACCCGGTTGCTGTCCCGGGCCATGTCCTCGCCCACGATCCACATGCCGGCCATGTTTGCGTACCCGTCCATTGCCGAGGTGAAGCTGCGGCCCCAGGCGCCGGGATCGAGGAAGGCGGCCAGGAACGGCACGCCAAGGGACAGCGTCTCGAACTCATAGCCGCCGGCGAAGCCGCGCTTGGGGTCGTGGCGGGCCTCGTCGCGCACGATGCCGGCCATCGTGGTGCCGCGGTACATGTGCACCGGCTTCTCGAAGATGCCGTACACGGTGCCGGTCATGTGCCGCATGTAGTTGCGCCCGACCTGGCCCGAGCTGTTCGCCAGCCCGTCCGGGAACATGCTGGACGCCGAGTTCAGCAGCAGGCGCGGGCTTTCGAGCGAGTTGCCGGCCACCGCCACGACGCGGGCGCGCTGCCGCTGCATCGCGCCGCTGCCGTCGGCATAGACCACGCCGGTCACCTTGCCAGAGGCGTCGTGCTCGATCTTGACCACCATGCTGCCCGGCCGCACTTCCATGCGCCCGGTCGCCTCGCCCTTGGGGATTTCGGTGTACAGCGTGGACCACTTGGCGCCCGACTTGCAGCCCTGAAAGCAGAAGCCGATCTGCTGGCACGATCCGCGTCCGTCGCGCGGCTGGCTGTTGATCGCCATGCGCCCGGTGTGCACTTCCTTGTAGCCGATCTTCGTTGCCCCCGCCTGCATTACCTTGAAGTTGTTGTTGCCGGGCAGGCCGGGGATGCCGTTGGTGCGGGTGACGCCCATCTTGTCCTCGGCGCGGGCGTAGTATGGCTCCAGCTCGGCGAGAGTGATCGGCCAGTCCAGCAGGTTGGCGCCGGCCATCTCGCCATAGGTGGTCCTGGTCCGGAACTCGTGCTCCTGGAAACGCAGCGACGCGCCGGCCCAATGCACCGTCGATCCGCCGACCGACTTGACGATCCAGGCCGGCAGGTTCGGGAAGTCCTGCGCCACCCGCCAGCTGCCCGAGGTGGTGCGCATGTCGGTCCAGGCGAGCTGGGCGAAACTCTCCCATTCGTTGTTGACGAAATCCTGGATCTCGGTCCGCGGTCCGGCCTCCAGGACGACAACGCGCACGCCCTTCTGCGCCAGCTCGTTGCCCAGCGTGCCGCCGCCGGCGCCGGAGCCGATGATGACCACGACGCCGTCGTCGTTCAGATCGAAATGTGCCATGTGCCGCGCTCCCGCTCAGACCTGCTCGAGCCAGTCGATGTCATTGAAGCCGCGGTGGATGTAGCCGCCATATTCGGCGGACGATCCCTCGTAGCCAAACTTCGGCCAGATCTCCGGCTGGTTGTACAGCGACACCACCAGATCGCCGCGCAGCTTGCCGAAGAACGCGGTGTGCTCGCTGGCGCGCAACAGGGCGACGCGCTGCTCCTCCCACGGCACCGCGATATAGGCGACCCCGTGCGCGTCATGCGCGTCCTGATCCAGCCGGGCGACGCCGTCCGCCAGCATGGCCTTGATCGCCGGGTCGGCGGCCTTGGCGTCCCACGGCGTCACCGCGCGCACATAGAACACGTCGCCGATATGGTCGTGCGGGAAGATGTCGCGCGCCGCGCGGGCCAGCGTCGCCATCGTCGCGGGCGGCAGGTTCTTCGCGTCCTGCGCCCAGGCGGCGGTGGCGCTCAGCAGCTCGCCGGCGGCCAGCGCCACCGGCACGGCGGCCGCGGTCGTGCGCAGGAAATTGCGGCGGCTGACCTGCGTGCGGCGGTCGATCTGTCTCATCGTCTGCATCCTCCCCATGATAGGTTCTGGGCCGTCAGGCGTAGCGGCCCTGGCTCTGCATGACCTCGATCCGGTAGCCGTCCGGGTCCTGCAAAAAAAAGAATCGGGCGAGCGGCCGGCCCTGGTGCTGCATCTCGCGTAGCGGGCCGGGCGACACGCCTTCGCGGCCCAGCCGGGCGTGCTCGGCATCCAGGTCGTCCACCGCGACGGCGATGTGGCCGTAGCCGTCGCCCAGGGCGTACGGCTCGGTGCGGCCGTGATTGACTGTCAGCTCCAGCTCGAAGCTGGATTCCGGGTTGCGCAGGTAGATCAGCGTGAAGCCATCGAACGCCATCCGCTCGGCGACATCGAGCTGCAGGGCGCGACGGTAGAAATCCACCGAGCGGGCCTCATCCAGCACGCGGATCATCGAATGGATCGGCTTGGCCATGTCAGCGCTGCTCCTGCAGGTACTGCACGATCAGGTGGCGGATGGCGGGATTGGGCTGATGATACGGCATCATCGCGCCCGGGATCATCGCCTGCGGATTGGTGATCCACTGGTCCAAGCGGGTTGCGTCCCAGCTCCAGTCGGCCTGGGCGAAGCCAGCCGAGTAGTGGAAGCCGGGCGCCGCGCCGACATGGCGGCCGACGACATGCGCAAGCGTAGGCCCCTGCCGCGGGGGCAGGGCCGGATCAAGCGTGTGGCAGGTGGCGCACTGATTGCGGAACAGACTCGCTCCGCTCGGCGGTGCTGCCGCCGGGATCGCCATCTGCGCACGGGCCAAGCCGGACGCGGCCAAAAGAAATACAATTGCGCCGACAGCCAGGCGGGTCATCCACCACGATCCGTTCCGTCCCTGAGGCCAAGCTAGGGCGAACCGGACGGATCGGGTAGTATCAGGCTGGTACCTGCGTCGCTCTGCTCTCGCCGCTGCGCCTGATAGGACTCCTGGCTGCGCAGGTAGCACAGGCAGCTGACGCGCAGGAACGAGGCGAGGTTGCCCGGCTCCCCACCCTCGCCCATCACCTCGTCGTTCAGGATGGCGATGAAGCGCGCCACCGACACGCCTTCGCCGGCGGCGATGGTCTCCAGCACGCCCCAGAAGGCGGCCTCCAGCCGGATCGAGGTGACGTGGCCATGCAGCCGCACCGAGCGGGTCTCCGCCGCGTAGCTGGCCGGATCCTGCGTGACGAACAGGCGACACATGCTGGCCTCCTCCGCGAGCCTGATTGGCAGAGAGACTGCGCGCTCGAGGCCGCGTCTGCAATCCGCGCGCGGCGTCGTGTTGGGGCAATCGCCTGAACGGCTCGGGGATTCCTGCGCGGGCTGAAGTCTGGTTCATGGGAGACCTCGTGCTGACGAGGTTTCCGGATGCCGTCCCATCGCTGATCGACCACATCGCTGCACGTGAGGACCCGCGTCAGTCCTGGAAGTGCTGTTTCCCGTGCCGGGGAGCCTGCTGCTCGTGTTCTGCGGCACGCTGGCCGGGGCGGAAGACGTCGTGGAGATCAGGCGCTGGGGCCAGATGCATCAGGAGTTCTTGCGCCGCCTGCTGCCCTACAAGGCGGGGGTTCCCAGCCACGACACCCTCAACGATGTCATCAACGCCATCGACGGCGCTCTCTTCGCACAATGCTGCATTGCCGGGGTCGAAGGCCTGCGCGCCCCGGCTCCGGCCTGTGCCGCACCGCCCGAGATCGTCGCCATCGACGGCAAGACCTCGCGGCGCACCCACGACCGCCGCCGCGACCGCGGGCCGCTGCACATGGTTCCGGCATGGGCCAGCAGCCAGCGCCTCGTGCTCGGCCAACAGGCGTGCGAGGCCAAGTCCAACCAAATCACGGCCATTCCGCTGCTGCTCGAACGGCTGGCGCTCACCGGCGCACTCACAACCGGATCGAGGTCCGTCGCCATGTCGTGCCCCGCTTTCCGGGCCTCGCGCCATCGCCGTCGTCGAGGCCGAGGCCGAGGTCGAGGCCGAGGCGAGGTCGAGGTCGAGCGCAACGGTTGCACCAGCCTCGAACGGCGCTTCTACCTGTCCTCCCGACCGCTCGACGCCAAGCTGTTCGCCTCCGCGGTGCGATGCCACCGGCATGTCGAGAACCGCCTGCATTGGGTGCTCGACGTCGTGTTCCACGACGATCTCAGCCGCCTGCGATCCGGCGCCGGGCCACAGAACATCGCCACCGTCCGGCATAGGGCCATGACCCTGCTGCGCGGGCCAAAAGACAAGCACAGCCTCAAGGTGAGGCGGAAATCAGCCGCATGGGATACCGCCTACCTCGAAGCCCCGCTTCGGCAGTCAGCGTGACCGCACTGCAAGCGATTGCCCTCACCCCGGCTTTCTCCCCGAGGGAGAGGGAGAAGCGCACTGCACCCTCTCCCTTCGGGGAGAGGGCCGGGGTGAGGGCGGCCCCACCTCCGGCCGTCCGCACTATACCGAGTAGTACATCTCGAACTCGACCGGATGCGGCGTGTGCTCGAAGCGGTACACCTCGGTCCATTTCAGTTCGATGTAGCTGTCGATCTGGTCGCGGCTGAACACGTCGCCGGCCAGCAGGAACTCGTGGTCCGCCTCCAGCGCGCCCAATGCCTCGCGCAATGACCCGCAGACCGTGGGGATGCCCTTCAGCTCCTCGGGCGGCAGGTCGTACAGATCCTTGTCCATCGGGTCGCCCGGATGGATCTTGTTGCGGATCCCGTCCACGCCGGCCATCAGGATCGCCGTGAACGCCAGATAGGGGTTTGCGCTCGGGTCGGGGAAGCGCACCTCGACGCGCTTGCCCTTGGGGCTGGCGGTGTACGGGATCCGGCATGAGGCGGAGCGGTTGCGCGCCGAATAGGCCAGCAGCACCGGCGCCTCGAAGCCGGGGATCAGGCGCTTGTAGCTGTTGGTGCTGGGGTTGGTGAAGGCGTTGATCGCCTTGGCGTGCTTGATGATGCCGCCGATGAAATGCAGGCAGGTCTCCGACAGATCCGCATAGGCGTTGCCGGCGAACAGCGGCTTGCCTTCCTTCCAGATCGACTGGTGGGTGTGCATGCCGGTGCCGTTGTCGCCGTAGATCGGCTTGGGCATGAACGTCGCGGTCTTGCCGTAGCTGTGCGCGACGTTGTGCACGCAGTATTTGTAGATCTGCATGTTGTCGGCCATCTTCGTGAGCGTCGCGAACTTGGTGCCCAGTTCGTGCTGCGACTGCGCGACCTCATGGTGGTGCTTTTCGATCACCAGCCCCATCTCGCCCATCGTGGACAGCATTTCCGCGCGCAGGTCGCTCTCGCTGTCCACCGGGGGCACCGGGAAGTAGCCGCCCTTGACGACCGGGCGATGGCCCATGTTGCCGTCGGCGAACTCCTTGACCGAGGCCTGCGGGCCTTCGACGCTGTCGATCTGGTACATGCCGTAATTGCCGCCGGTGCCGAAGCGGATGCTGTCGAACACGAAGAACTCGGCCTCCGCGCCGCACATCACGGTGTCGCCGATGCCGGTCGCCTTGACATAGGCCTCGGCGCGCTGCGCGGTGCTGCGCGGATCGCGGCCGTAGGACTGGCCGGTGGACGGCTCGACGATGTCGCAGATCAGGATCAGCGACGGCTTGGCCGCGAACGGATCCAGCACCGCCGTCGAAGGGTCGGGCATCAGGATCATGTCGCTCTCGTTGATCGCCTTCCAGCCGGCGATCGAGGAACCATCGAACATGATGCCGTCGCGGAACGCATCCTCGTCGATGGTCGAGACGTGCTGCGCGGTGTGCTGCCACTTGCCGCGCGGATCGGTGAACCGCAGGTCCACGTATTCGATCGAGTGCTCCTTGAACATTTCGAGCACGTCGCTCACGCCCTTGGCGTTGTCTGCCATCAGTCCAGTCCCCTTGTTGGCAGGGCGTCGCCCGGTGCGACGCCGATGCTGTCAGTCAATGCGCGGCATCGGCCGGCACGCCGCGTCAGATTGCGTCCTCGCCGCGCTCGCCGGTGCGGATGCGCACCACCTCATCCACCGTGGTCACGAATATCTTGCCGTCGCCGATGCGTCCGGTGCGGGCGGCGGTGACGATCGCTTCCACCGCGCGTTCGGCGATGTGGTCCTCGCACACCACTTCGATCTTCACCTTGGGCAGGAAGTCCACCACGTATTCGGCGCCGCGATACAGCTCGGTGTGGCCTTTCTGCCGCCCGAAGCCCTTGGCCTCGACCACCGTGATGCCCTGCAACCCAACCTCGTGCAGCGCCTCCTTCACCTCGTCCAGCTTGAACGGCTTGATGACCGCCTCGATCTTTTTCATGCGCGTTCATGCGCCGGCGCCGCCGGCGGCATCCTCCCTTCTGTTCCAGATCCGGCTCCGCTTGCCTGCGCGGGGCGTGCGGCGATCGGTACGGAAGGGTTGCATGTCGCGTGCCACGTCGCAAATCCTGCGGGCGGGACGGAACTGCCCGGATTGCGGGCAGCCTCTCCAGCCCGCTCGCTGGGCTTGGCCTGCCTGTTTTCGCGGCAGGAGGTTGCTGCGACCGCGCCCGGCCGCCATTCTCGGGCGGCGAAGATCGGAAGGGACTGGCCCCAGGTGAAGACTGTCAACACGCTGCTGGCGGAGACCGGGACCACGGTGTTCACCGTGATGTCGGCGCTCGCCCAGGCGCACCAGGCGATCAATCTGGGCCAGGGCTTTCCCGACACCGAAGGCCCGGCCGACGTGGTCCGCGCCGCGGCCGATGCGCTGCTGGACCAGCGCAACCAGTATCCGCCGCTGGCCGGCCTGCCCGAACTGCGCGAGGCGGTGGCTGCGACCAACCGCCGGTTCTACGGCCTGGAGGTCGATCCGGTGCGCGAGGTCGTGGTGACCTCGGGCGCCACCGAGGCGATCACCGCCTGCCTGATGGCGCTGCTGGATCCCGGCGACGAGGTGGTGCTGATCGAGCCGCTGTACGACACCTACCTGCCGGTGGTGCGGATGCTGGGTGCGATTCCGCGCCTGGTGCGCCTGGCCCCGCCGGGCTGGGATCTGCCGCGCGCCGAGCTGGCCGCGGCGTTCGGGCCGCGCACCAAGGCGATCCTGCTGAACACGCCGATGAACCCCACCGGCAAGGTGTTTACGACGGCCGAGCTGGCCTTCATGGCCGACCTGCTGGCCCGCCACGACGCCTATGCGGTGTGCGACGAGGTATACGAGCACCTGACCTTCGACGGCTGCCGGCATGTTCCGCTTATGACGCTGCCGGGGATGCGCGACCGCTGCCTGCGGATCGGCAGCGCCGGCAAGACGTTCTCGCTGACCGGCTGGAAGGTGGGCTATGTCACCGCGCCGGCGGCGCTGGCCGCGACGGTCGCCAAGGCGCACCAGAACCTGACCTTCACCACGCCGCCCAACCTGCAACGTGCGGTGGCGCTGGGTCTGGCCAAGGACGATCGCTATTTCGCCTCGCTGGCGGCCGAGTTGCAGGCGCGGCGCGACATCCTGTCCGACGGGCTGGCGGCGATCGGGTTCGGCGTGCTGCCCACGAGCGGCAGCTATTTCGTCACGGCCGACTTCTCCCCGCTCGGCTTCAACGGCGACGACGTGGCGTTCTGCCGCCACATCACCGAGCGGGCCGGCGTCACCGCGATCCCGGTCTCGGCGTTCTACGCCTCGGCGCCGCCGCGCCACTATGCCCGGTTCGCCTTCTGCAAGCGGCCGGAAGTGCTGCAACAGGCGCTGGGCCGGCTGCGCGAGCATTTCTCGCCGCCGGACATCCGCCCGCGTGACGCGTCCGGGCCGGCGTTGACGCAGGCGGCAAGTTCGGCCTAGACGCACGGCCCTGGATGGCGGACGTAGCTCAGTTGGTAGAGCGCCAGGTTGTGGTCTTGGATGTCGTGGGTTCGATCCCCATCGTTCGCCCCATCCCCCTGTAAGTGCAGTCCCCGGTGCCGCCGGCGCTCGAGACCTTCGTCTATGCGCTGGTGGCGCTGCTGGTCATCATCGATCCGGTCGGCACCGCTGCGCTGTTTGCCGCGCTGACGCCGAACGACACCGCCGCCGAGCGCGCCGGGCAGGCGCGGCGGGCCTGCATCATCGCCTTTGTCGTCCTGGCCGCGTTCGGGCTGGCCGGACAGGGATTGCTGCAGGCGCTCGGCATCGGCCTGCCGGCGATGAAGGCGGCCGGCGGCGTGCTGCTGTTCCTGACCGCCGCCGACATGGTCAGCGCCCGTCGCGTGCTGCGCGCCTCGCCGGAGGAGCGCGAGGCGGCGACGCGCACCGAGGACGACATTTCGGTGTTTCCCCTGGCCATTCCGCTGATCGCCGGGCCGGGCGCGATGACGACGATGGTGCTGCTGCACGCGCGCGCCGGGGCCTCGGTCGCGGCCCAGGCGGCGGTCGAGGCGGCGCTGGTGCTTGCATTGGCGGCGACCCTGGCCGGCCTGCTGTCGGCGCGGCTGGTCTCGAGGCTATTGGGCGCAACCGGAGCAAACGTGGTCGGCCGGGTGCTGGGCGTGCTGCTGGCCGCCCTGGCCGCCCAGTTCGCCATCGAGGGCGTGCGCGAGGCGCTCGGGCTAAGATGAATGGGCCGCGGGTCGCGGACCGGTGGCCGCCGGATTGGTGGCCCTCAGCACGGCCCGCCGCGCCGCCTCGCCGAGCGCGGTCACCAGCACGATGCCGACCACCAGCAAGCCGATGGCGTGCCAGGTCAGCGGTTCGTCGCCGATCGCCAGCAGCACCGCAATGGTTCCGCCGGCCGGACTTTTCGCCGACGCGGCAAGCTGGAACGCCGTCACCAGCAGGATCGCCAGCGCCGTTGCCGCGACCCGCGACCAGACCAGAGGCTGCCCGGTGGCGAAATGCGGCGCCAGGTAGCCGGCGGTGACATAGACCGCGATGACGCCAGCCGCGACGCCCAGCAATTGGCCCACGAACATGCTGTAGCCGCCGGCGGTGGGCTGCTCGGCCTCGATCGTCTGCACCAGGATCGCCGAACCCAGGCTGGGGATCAGCCACGCCTGCTGCGCCCAGACCGCGAGCGCGCCGATCACGCCAAGCACCAGCGCCGCCAGCACCGACGCCAGCAGGAGCTTTTTCAGCTTCATGGCCCGGCGGCCCAGAGCCGGACCAGCATCACCGCAAGGCTTGCCAGCGGGACCAGCATCTGCGGCGGCCGAAGCCGGGCGAAGAACGGCGGCGCCTCGCCCCGACGCGCGGCGCGCGGGTCGAAGACGGCAATGCAGGCGAAGCCGGCCAGCAGCAGCAGCAGCGCGGCCGAGCGCCCCGGCAGCGCCAGCGCGAGGAAGGCGAGCGCGAACAGCAGCAGCATCGAGGCGATCTCGGCCAGCGTCGCGCCGCCTTCGGTGCGAAAGCTCAGCCCGCGCCGCACCCCGGCCAGGAACGCCAGGATCGCCGCACCCCAGAGGATCGTCAGCCGCAGCAGGACCGAGCGCTGGGCCGGCCCTGCCAGCAGGACGGCGATCGCGCCTGCCGCCATCGGCAGCATCGCGGCGATGCCGAGCGCCAGGCCCTCCGGCGGGGTATGCCGGGCTTCGGTAACCCGGTAGGTCGTGACGTCGTCCATGCGCCGTCAACGGCGCGGCGGGCGCTGCGTTCGTTTCGGGCAGCGCGCGCCGCCGCAGCCGCCAGCTTGAGCTACATGTCCTCTCAACCTGCAATCTTTGGTCTTCGGCAGCATGGTCAGGATGACGACGATGCCCAGCACGCTGACCATCGCCGCGGCCAGAGCTCGGCGCTACGCGGGGACTAGGGCGGGGACCAGGGCGGGGGTGGGGGCGGGGGCCGCGGGGATGGTCGGGTAGCCGAGCCGCCGATGCAGGTCGGCCAGGTTGATCCGCCGGCGGGCGCTGTTCGGCTGCAGTTCGACTGCGCGCCGGGCCGAGCGCAACGCCAGGGCGGCGCGGCCGTGCCGCAGCAGGACCTTGCTGAGTTCCTGGTGGTAGTCGGGGGTGTCGTTGCGCAGCGCGCGGGCCAGGTTGCGCGCCGACCGGGCGACGGTCGCGGCCGAGGCGGCCAGCAGCAACTCGATAAGCGAGCGGCCGGTGCGTGGCGAGCGCATGAACGGGGTGACCGAGAAATGCCCGGTGCCGGTCACCAGCACGCGCTGTACGCAGGGCGACAGCGCCTCGATGCGCCGCCCATGCTCGCCGTCCACCACGAACAGCGGATCGTAGAACAGCACCGGCAGCGGCGCGAGATCGTCCGCCTCGATACGGAAGCCGGTATGCAGCCCGGGGTCGAAGGTGCGCTTGGGTCGCCTGTCGAACCCGCCGATGATCGCCGGATCGATGCTCAGATGCGGGGAGAACGCGGCGGAGACGTCCGCCCCCAGCGCGCGGCCGTGCATCAGCGCCGGCGTGGCGCCCAGGCTAAACCCCATCGTCACGACCCGCGCCGGCTTGTGGCGGGCGATGATCGGCAGCAGCGCGGGCAGCAGGCGCGCCATCTCGTCGCGCACGAACCATTGCGGCTGCTTGCTCATCAGCCCGATCGCCGACACGCCGGCTGCGGCAAGCGCGGTGTCGCCCCAGAACGACAGCCCGTCGATATGCGAACTCAGGTGCGGGAAGGTAATGACCAGCGGCCGTTGCCCGTCGGCCTGCTCGGCGGCTGGAGCGTAGATCGCGAGCGACGCCTCGGTCTCGCACACCACCCTGGCCATTGCACGCAACCATCCCCTGATGTTGACCAGGGTATCTTGGCACAGTTTGCGGCGTCGCAACCGACTAATCCGTATGCAGAACGGCATCCATCGCCGCCGCCGGGCTGGGCGGTCTCTGTGGTATGAAAATACCACAGCAGGAGTCCATTGACGCGATCAGGGTCGCCGGCCATATACCGCGGCCTGTTCGAAGGAAGCCGCGATGCTGAAGTCCACACTCTCGCTGAAGCCGTCGGAGGTGACCAAGCAATGGTTGCTGATCGACGCCGACGGCCTGGTTCTCGGCCGTCTCGCCGCGATCATCGCCAACCGGCTGCGCGGCAAGCACAAGCCGCAGTTCACCCCGCATGTCGATTGCGGCGATAACGTGGTTGTGATCAATGCCGAGCGGGTGAAGCTGACCGGCAACAAGGCCGAGCAATCGACCTTCTACTATCACACCGGCTATCCCGGCGGGATCAAGGGGCGGACCGTGCGCCAGCGCCTGGACAGCGCGCATCCCGAGCGCGTGCTGGAAAAGGCGGTCGAGCGGATGATCACCCGCGGCCCGCTGCAGCGCCGCCAGATGAAGCACCTGCACGTCTATGCCGGTGCCGCGCACCCGCACGAAGGCCAGGCGCCGCAGGTGCTGGACGTGGCCGCCCTGAACACCAAGAACCGGAGGGGCTGAGCCCGATGTCCGATACGCAGAGCCAGGCCCCGTCGCGCACGCTGGCCGACCTGAAGGATTCTGGCGGTGGCGCAGGCCATGCCGGCCGATCGCCCGAAGCGCGAGCCCAAGCGCGACCCGCAGGGCCGCAGCTACGCCACCGGCCGCCGCAAGAACGCCATCGCCCGGGTCTGGATCAAGCCGGGCAAAGGCGAGATTACCGTGAACGGCAAGCGGGTTGGCCAGTATTTCGCGCGCCCCGTGCTGCGCATGCTGATCACCCAGCCATTCCTGGTGGCCGACCGCTACAACTACTTCGACGTGGTCTGCACAGTGAACGGCGGCGGCCTGTCCGGCCAGGCCGGCGCGCTGCGGCACGGGATCAGCCGGGCGCTGACCTATTACGAACCCGATCTGCGCCCGATCCTCAAGGTCGCCGGCTTCCTGACGCGCGATCCGCGCGTCGTCGAGCGCAAGAAATACGGCCGCGCGAAGGCCCGCCGCAGCTTCCAGTTCAGCAAGCGCTAGGCGCCGGGCGAGGCGCGGGCGTGGCGGCGCGCGTCTTCATCGATGGCGAGGCCGGCACCACCGGCCTCGGCATCCGCGAGCGCCTGCTGGCCATGCCGGGGGTCGAGCTGGCCAGCCTGCCCGCGTCGCACCGGCGCGACCCGGCGGCGCGGCGCGACATCATGGCCAGCGTCGATCTTGCGGTGCTGTGCCTGCCCGACGAGGCGGCGCGCGAGGCGGCAAGCCTCGCTGCGTCGCTGGGCGAGGCCGCGCCGCGCCTGCTGGACGCCAGCACGGCGCATCGTGCGGCGCCCGACTGGGTGTATGGATTTCCCGAGCTGGCTGGCGGACAGCGTGCAGCGATCGCCGCGGCGCGGCGCGTCGCCAATCCCGGGTGCTACCCGACCGGCGCGATCGCCCTGCTGCGGCCGCTGGTCGATGCCGGGCTGCTGGCGCGCGACTATCCGGTGACGGTGAACGCCGTCAGCGGCTATTCCGGCGGCGGCAAGACCATGATCGCCGCCTATGAGGGCGGCGGCGGGCCGGCATTCTCGCTGTACGGGCTGGGGCTGGACCACAAGCACGTCGCCGAACTGCAGTTGTTAGCGGGCCTGGAGCGGCGGCCGATCTTCGTCCCCTCGGTCGGGCATTTCCGGCAGGGCATGCTGGTCAGCATCCCGCTGCACCTGGAATTGCTGGGCGCGGGGGTCACCGGCGCGCGGCTGCAGGCGGCGCTGGCCGAACACTACGCCGGACAGGATCGCGTGCGCGTGGTGGACCCCGAACCGGGCGGCGCGCTGGAGCCGGAGGCGCTGAACGACACCGATCAGCTGGAACTGCGGGTGTTCGCCCACGCGGCGCGGCGGCAGGCGGTGCTGGTCGCTCGGCTCGACAACCTGGGCAAGGGCGCGTCGGGGGCGGCGGTGCAGAACATCGCGCTGATGCTGGGGCTGAATGACTGAGACGCCGGGCGCCGGCCTCTGGTCGCTCGATGTCCTGGCGCCGCGCATCGCCGCCTCGGCCTGGATCGCGCCGGGGGCGGCGGTGATCGGCGACGTGGAGGTTGGCCCGGACAGCAGCGTGCTGGTTCGGCTGCGTGCTGCGCGGCGACGACCAGCCGATCCGGGTCGGCAGCCGCAGCAACATCCAGGACGGGACGATCATCCACGTCACCTCGGCAACCGCGTCCTCGCCCGGCCTGCCGACCGTCATCGGCGACGACGTGACGATCGGCCACGCGGCGATGATCCATGCCTGCACGATCGAGGACGGCGGCTTCGTCGGCATGCGTGCGACGGTGCTGGACGGCGCGGTGATCGGGCGCGGCGGGATGCTGGCCGCCGGCAGCCTGCTGGCGCCCGGCAAGCGCATCGGCCCCGGCGAGCTATGGATCGGCGCGCCGGCGCGCAAGGTGCGGGTGATGGACGAGGCGGAACGGGCAGGGTTCGCCCGCATCGCGCCGCATTACGTGCAGCTGGCAGCGCGATTCCGCGAGGGGCTGCGGCGGGCCTGACGCCCGAGGGCGTGCCGACCGGGGTGATTCCGGCGGTGCAGCCGGTTGCGTGACGAGTGCCACCCGAGCACGCGAGCGCGCCTATACGTCGAAGCGTGCGCCGGCCTCGCCCGGGGCGGGAAAATCGAGCAGACGCTGGCGCTCGCGCAGGACGACGAGCAGGCGGGCGAGCGCGGCCGTCACGCCGTCCAGATCCAGGCGCGCGGGAGGGGCGGGCGTCGCGGACGCGGCGGTTTCAAGCGCGGAGGCCGACCGGATCAGCGCCGTATCGGCCTCGACCAGCAGCGCCAGCGTGGCCGCGTTGTCGCGGTGGCGCTGCCAGATCCTGTCATCGGTTGGCGCGGCGCTGCTGCGCACCCGCGTCTCGGCCGCCTCGATCGCCGCGCGCGCGACGCGGATCGCGCGCAGTTCCGTCATCCGCGCCGGGTCCGGGTCGGGCGCGCCGCGGCGTGGCGGCGGCAGGTAGGCGCCGCCATGCCGCGCTTCCAGGTCGCGCAGCGAGGCGGCGGCGCGGTGCAGGCTGTCGCAGGCGCGGCCGCGGATCAGCAGGTCGTCGGCGCGCACCTGATTGTCGCGTCGATACCAATTGTAGCCCCAGCCGTTCAGCAGCATGTCCCATGCGACCCGGCCCGGCTCCGGTTCAGTCACCGCTGTCGCCCTTGACGTTGGCCGGGTCCAGCGGCAGGTGGGTCTGCACCGTCCCGCCGACCTGGAACGGCGCGCCGATCGCCATGTTCGGGGCCGAGATCACGCCGCGCTGCGCCATCACCATCGCGGTGTAGTAGCGCACCGCGTCCAGTTCGCTCAGGCCGAACGCCTTGAGCGAGATCAGCGCGCGCATCCGTTCGTCGCGCGGGAACACCAGCACCTTCACGGTGTCCAGCGTGATGCCGAACACGCGCAGGAACTCCTGCAGATGCGTCTGCACCGTCTCGGTGATGTCATGGATCTTCTCGTTCACCCGCTCGAACGGCGTCACCTGCACCACCTGGTTGATCGCCTGCTCGACCACCGGCTTGGCATACAGGTTGATTTGCTCGGCGGTGATCCAGTGTCCGTCGAACGCCATGTGCGTGACCAGCGCCACCGCGTCATCCTTGGACGCGCAATGGAAGTAGTAATCGACCTCATAGGCGAGCTCGGCCATTTCAAGCGACAGAGCCAGGCCCGTGGCCTTCACGACCAGCTTGGTGCGGTTGACGTACAGCGCCTCGTATTGCCAGGGACTCTGGCCGCCGAAGAACGCGGTGGTGAACGAACCCAGGATCGGCTTGTCCGGCGTGGCGACCGGATACTGCCCGGTGTCATAGACGCTGAGGATCGCGCCGCGCGCCTTCAGCACGCAGAAATGGTTGCTCTCGACGGTCAGCAGCGAGTTGTTGACGATGGAGTTCTCGGGATAGTGCCAGGCCAGCACGCCCGGCCCCATCACCTCCTTGCCGTCATTGTCCAAGGTCGAGATGACGCCACGTATGCCCTGCATGGTCCACGCTCCTGGGACGTGATGGTTGACGTGGGTCCGGCGCGGAAACGAGTCAACCCGCGCGGCGGCGTGCGATTGCCGCGGCGCCGGCGCGCGCCATCTGTGCGGGCGCGATGCACGTTTCGCCAGACCAGCCTTGCCCGCTGATTGTCACGCTGACGCTCGATCCGGCGGCGCACGCCAAGCTCGACGCGCTGCGCTGCACGTATTTCCCGCCCGAGCGCCTGCATGTCGGCGCGCATGTCACCCTGTTCCACGCGCTGCCCGGCGAGCGCGAAGTCGAGATCGCGCGCAGCCTCGCCGCCGCCTGCGCCGATACGGCGCGGTTTGCGGTGACGATCGCCGGGGTGCGCTTCCTTGGCCGAGGCGTCGCCTATTCGGTGCGATCCGCAGCGGCGTCGGCGCTGCGCGAGAGGCTGCGCGGCGAATTCGCCGATCACCTCACGCCGCAGGATCGCGCGCCCTGGCAGCCGCATGTGACGGTGCAGAACAAGGTCGCGCCCGCTGCCGCGCGGCAAACTGCGGCGAAGCTGGCGGGTCGTGCGCCCCCCGGCCCGGCGACCGCAACCGGCCTGGGACTGTGGCGCTATCTGGGAGGCCCGTGGCAGGCGGCGGCTTCGTTCGACTTCGCGCCGCCGGCCTAACGGATCAGCCCCGCGAGCGGGCTGGACGGATCCGCCCCGATCCGCCGCGGCATCCGCCCGGCCAGGAAGGCGTGCCGCCCGGCCTCGACAGCATGGCGCATGGCGCGCGCCATCCGCACCGGGTCGCGCGCTTGCGCGATGGCCGAGTTCAGCAGCACGGCGTCGCAGCCCAGCTCCATCGCCACCGCCGCGTCCGACGCCGTGCCGACCCCGGCATCGACCAGCAGCGGCACACGCGCCTGCTCGATCAGCATCGACAGCATCGCCGGGTTCTGCAGGCCCAGCCCGGAGCCGATCGGGGCGCCCAGCGGCATGATCGCGACGCACCCCATATCCTCCAGCCGCTTCGCGGCCAGCGGGTCGTCGCTGCAATAGACCATCACCTCGAACCCGTCGGCGATCAGCGCCGCCGCCGCCTCGAACGTGGCCGGCATGTCGGGATACAGATGCGGCGGCGGCCCCAGCACCTCCAGCTTGACCAGGTTCCAGCCGCCTGCCTCGCGCGCCAGCCGCAGCGTGCGGACCGCGTCCTTCGCGGTGTGGCAGCCGGCGGTGTTGGGCAGGTAGGCGTAGCGCTTCGGATCGACGAAATCCTGCAGCATCGGCTGGCCGGGATCGGACAGGTTCACCCGGCGCACCGCGACGGTGACCATCTCGGCCCCTGATGCCTCGATCGCCGCCGCGGTTTCCTCCAGGCTTTTGTACTTGCCGGTGCCCACCACCAGGCGGGATCGGAAAGAACGGCCGGCGACCGTCCAGCGGTCCTCGGCATCCGGGGTCATAGCGTCCATGGGTCAGCCTCCGCCGATGAAGTGGACGATCTCCAGCGCGTCGCCATCGGCCAGCCAGGTCTGCTCATAGCCGGAGCGTGGCACGATCGCCTCGTTGCGCTCGACCGCCACCTTCCGGGCGTCCAGCCCGATCTGGGCCAGCAGATGCGCGACATTGGCCGGCGCGGCCAGGCGCCGCGCCTCGCCGTTGAGCGTGACCGCCACAGTGTCCATGCCCGCTAGAATGGGGACCGCCGCGCCATGCGGCAAGCCGCGGATTTGCCGCGGCGGCGAGGGCCATGCTACGGCCGCGCGGTGTCCCCGTCCCCCGTCCTGCCGCTCGTCGCGGTGCTGAACGGCCCCAACCTCAACCTGCTGGGCCTGCGCCAGCCGGAGGTCTATGGCCGCGCGACGCTGGATGATGTCGAGGCGCTGTGCGCCGAGACCGCCGAGCGGGTCGGGCTGGCCATCGACTTCCGCCAGACCAACGGCGAGGGCGAACTGATCACCTGGGTTCAGGAATGTCGCGGCCGCGCCTCCGGGCTGGTCATCAACCCCGGCGGCTACACCCACAGCTCGGTGGCGCTGATGGATGCGCTGCTGGCGGTCGAGCTGCCGGTGATCGAGGTGCATGTCAGCAACATCCATCGGCGCGAGGCGTTCCGCAGCCGCTCGTACGTCTCGCGCGCGGCGACCGGGGTGATCTGCGGGCTGGGGGTGCAGGGCTATGCGATGGCGCTGACCGCGATGGCCGGATTGCTGGAGGATGGCCCGTGACCACCATGCCGTTCGATGCCGAGGCGGTGCGCGCCCTGGCCAACATCCTGGCCGATACCGGGCTGACCGAGATCGAGATCGAGCACAAGGACGGCCGTATCCGCGTCGCCCGCGCGCCGGCGCCGCTGGCCGCCATGCCCGGCGCCACGCTGCAGGTCGCCGCCTCGCCGAGCGCCGTGCAGCCGGCCGCGGCGCCGGTCGCCCCGGCGCTGGACGACGCGCTGCACCCCGGCGCGGTGCTGAGCCCGATGGTCGGCATCGCCTATCTGGCGCCGGAGCCGGGCGCCACGCCATTCATCGTGCCGGGCCAGACGGTCGCGGCCGGGCAGACCCTGCTGCTGATCGAGGCGATGAAGACCTTCAACCAGATCAAGGCGCCCAAGGCCGGCACCGTGACCCGCATCCTGGCCGCAACCGGCGCGCCGGTGGAATACGGCGAGCCGCTGCTGATTCTCGAGTAGCGGGGCGGACGATGTTCCAGAAAATCCTGATCGCCAACCGCGGCGAGATCGCGCTGCGCATCCAGCGCGCCTGCCGCGAGCTTGGCATCCCGACCGTCGCCGTCCATTCGACCGCCGACGACGAGGCGATGCATGTGCGCCTGGCCGACGAGAGCGTGTGCATCGGTCCGCCGCCGGCGCGCGACAGCTATCTGAATGTCGCAGCCATCCTGTCGGCGGCCACCATCACCGGGGCCGACGCGATCCACCCGGGCTACGGCTTTTTGTCCGAGAACGCCGAGTTCGCGCACATGGTCGAGGCGCATGGCCTGACCTTCATCGGCCCGTCATCGGACCACATCCGCATGATGGGCGACAAGATCGCCGCCAAGACGGCGATGGCCTCGCTCGGCGTGCCGCTGGTGCCCGGATCGGACGGCGCGCTGGAGGATCTGGAGCAGGCGCGCGCGGTGGCCGGGCGGGTCGGTTACCCGGTGCTGATCAAGGCTGCCGCCGGCGGCGGCGGGCGCGGCATGAAGGTGGCGCAGACCCCGGACGACCTGGAGGAGGCCTGGCGCGTGGCGCGCACCGAGGCGCGCACCGCGTTCGGCAACGATGCGGTGTACCTGGAGAAGTATCTCGACCGGCCGCGCCACATCGAGATGCAGATCCTGGCCGATGCGTATGGCCGCGTGGTGCATCTGGGCGAGCGCGACTGCAGCCTGCAGCGGCGGCACCAGAAGCTGCTGGAGGAGGCCGGCTCGCCGGCGCTGAGTGCCGCGCAGCGCGACGCGCTGGGCGCCACGGTGACGGCGGCGCTGGGCCAGCTCGGCTATCGCAACGCCGGCACGCTGGAGTTCCTGTACCAGGACGGCCAGTTCGCGTTCATCGAAATGAACACGCGGCTGCAGGTCGAGCACCCGGTCACCGAGATGGTGTGCAACATCGACCTGGTGCGCGAGCAGGTGCGCATCGCCTCGGGCCAGGCGCTCGGCTACACGCAGGCCGATGTGCGCTTCGCCGGCCATGCGATCGAGTGCCGCATCAATGCCGAGGATCCGGAAACCTTCATGCCGACGCCCGGCCGGGTGACGGCGTTCCACGCGCCGGGCGGCCTGGGCGTGCGGGTGGATAGCGCGCTGTATGCCGGCTACATGGTGCCGCCGTATTACGACAGCCTGGTGGCCAAGCTGGTGGTGCATGCGCCGACCCGCGCCGAGGCGATCGCCCGGCTGCGCCGCAGCCTTGCGGAGTTCGCCGTGGTGGGCATCAAGACGACGATCCCGCTGCACCAGCGCATCGTCGAGGACGCCGCGTTCCAGGCGGGAGACTACACGATCCACTGGCTGGAAGGGTTCGCCGGACGATAGTCTGCCGGCGCCCGGAGTGATCCGGGCGCCGGCAGCGGGACGCTACGGCGTGCAGCCGCCGGATAACGCGCAGCCGCTGTCCGAGAAGGTGATGTCGTTGCGTCCGCCGGTGATCGCCGACGAGATCACCTGCGAGTCGAGATCATCGACCATGCTGATCAGGTAGGTCGATGTCGCCGCTGATCCGGGGAACTGCTTGGTCGGCAGGCCGGAATTGGCGCCGGCGAAGGTGTAGGCGTAGCTGGCTGCCCAGAAGTCGAGCACATAGTTGGCCAGCGGATCGTCGTGGCCGTTGTTGCAGCACGGGCGTTCGACGATGTATTCCGCGCTGTTGCCGACCAGATAGGGCGGCTGCGTCGGCTGCAGGTTGTAGGTCGAGCCGACGCTGAGCGTCTCGTCTTCGATATAGACGTAGCCGTTCGTCGAGCTGGTGTTCCAGGTCTCCACGTACATGTCGTCGCCGGGGTTGATCCCGTATTCGCACAGGATCGGATAGCTCGGATACCATTCGACCCAGGCGCAATACGAGGTGCTGGTGCTGCCGCCGTTGCAATAGGCGCCGGACAGGCTGCCGCCCTGCAGCACATCGCCGTTGTTGAATCCGTCGATGCCGTTCCAGCTTACCTCATAGTCCCAGCCGCCGTCGCAGGCACCGAACGGCTGCTGCGCCGCCGGCACGTTGAACTCCGAGACGATGTAGTAGAACGACTTGTTCGGGTTCCAGGCGCTCAGGCCGGGGACGGTATTGGCCACGCCGCTCCAGTTGTAATACGACACGGTGGATGGCGTGCCGGCCGGGCCGGCGGCGAAGGCTCCGGCGCGATGTCCGTTCGTGCTGCTCATGTGCATGTCGCGCAGCGAGCCTGTGACGCGGCGGACCGGAACGCGCATGGCCTTGGCCCATTTCGCGTAGGCCGTTGCATCGGCGTGCGGGTCGGGCCGCGGCGGCAGGCCGAAGGCGGCAAGCTGCTCGTCAGTCGCGTGGAGCGCATCGAAGCCGGCCGGCGGCGCCCTGAAACCGGTGACGCCCGCGATGTTCGTCGCGACCGAGTGCGACAACTCATAGGCCTGCGCTGCAGCGGTGGTCTGCGCCTGGCTGCGCGTCGCGAAACTCACCAATGGCAGCATCCCGACCGCCGCCAGCGCGGCCAGGCGAAGCGCGTGTTTCATCGTGACCTCCTAGTTGCTGTTGGTCGCCGGAGCTGTCGAACGCATCCATGCGCGGCGCCTGCGCGCCCGCGCCGCCTTCCGGCATGGACCCGAGCGGGACTGTCCCGCTGCTCCGGGCGCAGCAGACGCAGCCGGCACGACGACTTGCAATCGAAATAGAGTTGTTTCCGATGACGGAGTTGTGTTCTACATACAAAACGGAACCGAGGAGCCGCTCTCAGCGCCGAGCCGGTTGGGCTTTGCCGAATATCCCGAACAGCCCGCGCAGGAATCCCGGGGTCAGCGTGGCCAGCGGGTTGACGCCCACCCTCGGGTTGTCGAACGAGCCGCGCACCGAATAGGTCGCGGCGAACAGGCCGCCGCCGCGCTCCGGGCTGAACAGTCGCCCGACCAGCGGGATGCGGCCCGGCAGCGCGTTCAGCGCATAGGCCGGCACGATCGTCCCGGTCATGTCCAGCGTGCGGGCGGCCAGGTCGGCGCTGCCCTTTGCGGTGAAGCCGAGGCTGGCGCTGAAGGCGCGGGCGCTGGCCAGGGTCAGGGTGTCGTCATCGAAGCGGAACGGCGCCACCATCGTCGGTGAATCCCAGCCCCGGTCCGCGCAGCACCTCGATCAGCCCGTACAGCGTCGCCGCCTGCAGCACGCGGCCGATGATCGGCGCGTTCAGGATGCGGAAATCGTGCAGCTCGGCTGTGCCGCTGAGCGGATGGGTGGGCCGCGCGTCGTCATAGCGCGCCGCCACCGTCATCCGCCCGCCGCTGAGGTCGGAGGTGATGTCCAGCACCCGCAACAGACCGCCGGCGTCCGGCGCGCTGGCCTGCAGACGCCGCCCGCCAGCGTCGGGCGTGATGGTCAGCAGGAACGGCGCCGGCGCGCTGGGCGGCGCCGGGCGGGGCCACGGATTGCGCCACGCCGGACAGCCGGGCGCTGCGCACCACGCGCCCGTCATTGGCGACATGCGCCGAGACCTGATCCACCCGCCGGCCCGGACCCAGGGTGACCCGGCCGAGCGTCGCATCCAGCAGCCAGGGCGGCCCGGCCGCGGGGCTGGCGCGCCGCGCGGACGGCTTCACCGCCGGGCTGCTGCGCGCGAAGACTCCGGTCGCATCCAGGCTGGCGCCCGACAGGTCCACCGCATACGCCTCGCCCGGCCGGTTGCGGCAGGCGCACGGTGGCGTGCGCGTCAGTGGCATGCGGGTCGCCCGGGCTGGCCAGCACGATGCGGTCCAGACGCAGCATCTGCGGCTGTCCGTCCGCGAAATCGGCCGCGCCCTGGATGTCGATGCCCGGACCCTGCACCGACACATGCTCGATCGAGACCAGGCGATCGTGGTCCAGGCTGACATGCAGGCTGCGCCTGCACCGGCTGCCCGGCCGGCTTGCGATAGTTGAACTGCCCGGCGCTGATCGCCGCGCGGGTCAGGTCGGCGCTGGCCTGGATGTCGGCCTTGTCCATCGCGGCGGGTGTTCAGGGTGGCATGCGCGATGATGCCGCCATCCAGGATCCCGTGCGTCGGCACGCCGAGCGCGGCGAGCTGGCGGTCGTCGATCGCGGCCTTGACGGTGACGGTCTGCACCAGCTGCGACGGCGGGCCGGCGCGGAAATCCATGCCCACGGACAGATGCGACGGGATGCCGGCCAGGGTCGCGGCGCCGCTGGCGTGCAGCCCGTCATTGCTGGCCGACAGATCGAGGTTGCCGGCGTCCAGGTCGCGCCCGGCGGCGATGCCGCCCAGATGCACCCCGGCGAAATGCCCGGTGGTGCTGAGCGCGAGATCGGTCATCGCCACGTCGTCGCGCAACGGCAGGCGCGTGACCGTCAGGCGCGCGGTGAACTGGCCGGCCGGATCGCGCATCGGGATCGGCCGCTTGTCGAGCAGCTTGACCTTGGGGTTTTTCAGCACGGCGATCAGGTCGGGCAGCGTTGCCCGCAAGGTCGGTGGTGATGTCGGCGAACTGGTCGCGGCCGGCAATCCCGGTCAGGTGGACATGGCCGTGGCTGAAGGCGATGCCGTCCGGCGGACCGCCGGCGCCGACCGGCCGCTCCTGGCGGGCGCTGCCGATGGCAATGTCGATCACGTCCGGGTCGGTGATGGTCAGCCGGCCCTCGGCGTGGTCGATCGGCGGCACCGGGCGCAGCCAATGCACCGTCAGGTCATGGCCGTCGATACTGCCGTCGATCGCCGCCAGCGTCGCGTCGGAAAAATCCGGCGGCACGTCCAGGGTCAGCGCCAGGCGGCCGCCGGTCAGCTCGCCGGACGGGATGTTTTCGCTGATCCACGGGCGCGTGCCCGGCCCGCCGGTGCCCGCCGGCCACAGCGCCGGCAGGTCGGCGAAAGCGACACGATCAACCTGCTCGTTGACCGTCGCGCGCCATCCGGCGGCGGTGCGCGCGGCGTGGACGGTGCCGGTGGCCACCGTCCGCGGGCCGTCCGGCCGGGGCGCTGTCGTCAGCGTCTGCGTTGCGTCCAGCGTCGCCGGCGTGGCGTCGGCGGACAGCGTGGCCGACAGCAGCGGCGCGCTGCCGGTCCCGGCATGCACGGTGCCCGCGCCGATCCGCGCGTCGAGATGCGCGCGACGCAGCGCGAAAGCCGGGTCGAGATCGGCGCTGGCGTTCAGGCCCACCGGCGCATCGAGCGCGGCCAGCATGGCGAAGGCGGGTGCCAGGCCGGCCAGCGCGGCGGGGTCCAGCGGCGTCAGGCTCGCCCGCACGTCGCTGCCGTCGCCCGCCGGGCGTTGGCGCGCGTCCAGCGTCAGGCTCGCAAGCTGGCCGCCGGCGGCGAGCGCCACGGTCGCGCGGCCGGACACCGTGCCGTCGGCCGCCCGGTCCAGGTCGGCGTCGGCGCGCGTGATCTGCCAGGGCAGGCCGATCTGCGCGTCGTACAGCGACGCCGCCACGTCATGCACATGCAGGTGGTGCAGGTCGCGCCAGTCGAGCGTCGGCCCGCCGCCGGCGCCCGTCGCGGCATGGCTCGCGCGCAGCATCTCGGGCATGCCGGGGCCGGGCGCGCGCTGGGTGCCGAGCGCGATGCCGCCCGCCGGATCGCGCGTCAGCGTCAGCCGCAGCCCGTCCAGGCTGATGCCGTACGGGACCAGGTTGCCGCCGAGCAGCGGGGCGATCGCGAACGCCGCGGCGACCTGCGCCGCCTGCACGGGCGCCGCGGCGCGGTCCGCCCCGCCGGCGCGCAAATCCGTCAGCGTCAGGCGCAGCGGCTGGCCGAGGCCGTGGCTGAACCCGGCCCAGGACACGCTGGCGCCGCCCACATGCAGCTCGATCCCGCGCGCGCGGGCGGCGGCTTCGACGCGTCGGGCCAGCCAGGGCAGCGGCACCGGCCCCTGGTCCAGCCGCCACGCCAGCGTGATCGCCAGGGCCAGCAGCAGGATCACCAATGCCAGCACCGCCTGCGCCAGCCAATGCAGCCGCCGGCCGGCGAGCAGCACGGCTTGACCCGCGCCGAGCCTCACGAGCAGCCTGTCCCGGCATGACGCCCGACCGCACCGATGCGCCTGCCGACCAGTGGTGCCGCGGGTGCGACTGGCCGCTGGCCGCCGATGCCGAGGCCGCTGCGCGGCTGCTTGACCGCTTCGCCGAGCTGTCCGGCGCGGCCGCCCGGCTGGCCGCGACGCATGGCGGGGCGGCGATGCTGCGCGCCATCGGCGGCAACGCGCCCTATTTGACCGACCTTGCGGTGCGCGAGGCCGGCTCGCTGCTGCGCATCGCCGCCGACGGACCGGACGAGGTCGTGGCCGGCGCGCTCCGGGCGGTCGCGGGGCTGCCGGCCGACGCCTCGCGGACGGCTATGGCCGGCGCGCTCCGGGCGGCCAAGCGGGTGGTGGGGCTGGCGGTGGCGCTGGCCGACATCGGCGCCGCCTGGCCGCTGGATCGGGTCACCGCCGCGCTGTCGGATGTGGCCGAGACCACCTTGCGAGCCGCCGTCGCGCACAGCCTGCGCGCCGCCGGGATCGCGGAGGCCGGCGGGATGACGGTCCTGGGCATGGGCAAGCTGGGCGCACGCGAACTGAATTATTCCAGCGATATCGACCTCGTCATCCTGCATGACCCGCGTGCCGGTGGCGGCGAATCCTCCAGCGCCGTGTTTACACGGATCGTCCGCGCCGTGGTGTCCCTGATGGAGGCGCGCGACGCGGACGGCTACGTGTTCCGCACCGACCTGCGGCTGCGCCCCGACCCGGCGGCGACCCCCCCAGCGTCGCGCTGCCGGCGGCCATCGCCTATTACGAGAGCATGGCCCAGACCTGGGAGCGCGCGGCCATGCTGAAGGCGCGCCCGGTGGCTGGCGACGCGGCGATGGGGGCGGCGTTCCTGGACGCCATCCGCCCCTTCGTCTGGCGCCGCGGCCTGGATTTTTCCGCGATGGCCGACCTGCACGCGATGAAGCGGCGCATCGACGAGCACAAGCGCACGCGCCTGCCGGACGCCGTGGGCGCAGGAACAGGTGCGGACCGGCTCGCCCGGCTGGCCGGCCACGATGTCAAGCTGGGCGTGGGCGGCATCCGCGAGATCGAGTTCTTCGCCCAGACCCTGCAACTGGTCTGGGGCGGCCGCGACCCGACCCTGCGCACCCCGCGCACCGTCGAGGCGCTGCGCCGGCTATGCCGCGCCGGGCATCTGCCGGCGCGCGTCGCCGGCGAGCTGGCCGCCGCCTATCGCTTCCTGCGTCGGGTGGAACACCGGCTGCAGATGGTCGCCGACCGCCAGACCCACGCTTTGCCGTCGAGCGCCGAGGCGCTGGCCGGCTTCGCGGCGTTCATGGGGTTCGCCCGCCCGGAGGCGTTTGCCGACTCGCTGCTGCGCCATCTCGGGCGCGTGCAGCGGCGCTATGCCGCGCTGTTCGCCGGCGCGCCCGGGCGGCAGGCCATCGGCCCGCCCGCGGCCGAGGCGGAGTTGCGGGAGCTGGGCTTCGCCGATGCCGCCCATGTGGCGAGCGCGATCGAGGGCTGGCGGTCGGGTCGTCTGCGGGCGCTGCGCAGCGACCGCGCGCGCGCCCTGCTGGATGCGGTGCTGCCGGGGCTGCTGCGCGCCATCGGGCGGCAGGCGCAGCCGGATGCGGCGTTCGCCCGGCTGGACCGGCTGTTCTCGGCCCTGCCGGCGGGCGTGCAGCTGCTGTCGCTGTTCGACCGCAATCCGCAGCTGGTGGCGCGGGTGGCCGATGTGCTGGGGGCGGCGCCGCGGCTGGCCGAGCACCTGGCCAGCAATCCGGCGGCGCTGGACGGCCTGCTCAGCCTGGCCGCCCCCGGCGAATACGCGCCGCGTCTGGCGGCCCGCATGGCCGACGCGCGCGGCCTGGAGGACGCCATCGCCATCATCCGGCGCAGCGTGCGCGAGGAGGACTTTTCGATCAGCGTCGCGACTATGGAGGGACGCCTCGACGCCGATGCGGCCGGCGCATTGCGGTCCGCGCTGGCCGATGCGGCGATCGCCGCCCTGCTGCCGCCGGTGCTGGCCGACATGCAGCGCCGCCACGGCGCGGTGCCGGGCGGCGCGCTGGCGGTGGTGCTGCTGGGCAAGGCGGGCGGCCGCGAAATGATGGCCGGCTCCGACCTCGACCTCATGCTGGTCTATGACCATCCGCCGGAGGTCCTGCACAGCGAGGTGCCGCCGGACGGTCGCGGGCGCCCGCTGCCCGCAAGCCAGTGGTTCATCCGCGCGGTGCACGGCTTCGTCGCCGCCCTGACCGCGCCCGATGCGGGCGGCGGGCTGTACGCCATCGACATGCGGCTGCGCCCGTCCGGCAACAAAGGGCCGGTCGCGGTCTCGCTGGCTGCGTTCGAGCGTTATCACCGCCCCGGCGGCGAGGCCTGGACCTGGGAGCGCATGGCGCTGACGCGGGCGCGGGTGGTGGCCGGGCCGGAGGTGCTGCGGCAGCGGGTGCAGCAGGCGGTCCGCGTCGCGCTGGCCGCCGCCGGGGGCGCCCCGCGCATCCGCGCCGACGCGGCGGCGATGCGCGCGCGGCTGTGGCGCGATGCCCGCCCGCCCGGGCCGCCCTTCGCCCTGCGCGACGCGAAGCTGCGGCCCGGCGGTCTGGTGGAGGTGGAGTTCATCGCCCAGGCGCTGCAGCTGGTCCACGCCGGCGAAGCCGACCCGCCGCTCAGCCCGGCCAGCATCGAGGCGCTGGCGTCGCTGGCCCGCGCCGGCGCGCTGGCCGCCGCCGACGCGGCGCTGCTGACGCGCGCCGATCGCATCTGGCGCACGGTACTGGGCATGGCGCGGCTGACCGACGCGCGCGACGCGATGCCGTCCGGCGCCTCGGCCGACGCGCTGCTGCACGCGGTGCGGGCGGCGGGGGCGGAGGCGGTTGACGTGGCCGGTCTGCATGACACGTTGGACGATGTTGCGGTCGCGGTGCGCGGGGCTTTCCTGCGGCTGATCGGACCGATTGAGGAGCACGCAGCATGACCCTGGCCGCCGGCGATCCCGCGCCCGATTTCTCGATGCCGGCGAGCGGGGGGCGCAGCGTCAGCCTGGCCGGCCAGGCTGGCCGCCCGTTCGTGCTGTATTTCTATCCCAAGGCGGACACGCCGGGCTGCACGAAGGAAGCTTGCGCGTTCCAGGAGGCGCTGCCGCAGCTCGGCCATGTCGGGCTGGAGGTGATCGGCGTGTCGAAGGATCCGATGAAGCCGATCGAGAAGTTCGCCGAGAAGTACGGGCTTGGGTTTCCGCTCGCCTCCGACGCGCAGACGCATGTCGCCGAGGCGTTCGGCGTGTGGGTGGAGAAATCCATGTACGGCAAGAAATACATGGGCATGGAGCGGAGCACGTTCCTGATCGACAAGGACGGCCGCGTGGCGCGGGTATGGCCGAAGGTGAAGGTGGCCGGCCACGCCGCCGAGGTGATGGACGCGGCGAAGGCGCTGGCTTAGCGCGGCCCGGCCGCCCACGCTGGTTTTGCGCGCCCTGGCGTGGCGTCGGTCGCCTGTTTTGCGGCCGACGTGCTCCCAGCCGGTCAGCGATTGACGCCGAAGCAGGCGAACGCCGTCCGGTGCGGCGGCATGCCTGCAGGCGTGGCGTTGACTTCGCCGTGAAGCCACTCCTAGCGTCCTGAGTGGGTGCAACTTGGCGGGAGCAGGTCGATGAAGTCATGGTCGAGGGTGGGGTTGGCGGCGATGGCCTGTGTCACGGCGTGCGCCGCCTCGGCCGAGGCGGCCGGCCCGCGTGGCGGCACCATGATCTATGGCCGCCGGGCCAATTCGCTGTTCCTCGATCCAGTACTGAACGATGCCAACGTGGACATCTGGGTGCTGACCAATCTCTACGACACTCTCATCATCCCGTCGAATGACGGCAAAACCCTGATGCCTGGCCTGGCGACATCGTGGCAGGCATCGCCCGACGGCAAGACGTTCACGCTCATGCTGCGGCCCGATACGAAATTTGCCGACGGCTCGCCGATCACCGCCGCGGATGTGGTCTGGTCGCTGGACCGCGCGCGCAATCCGAAAGAAGGGATCTGGAACTTCCTGCTGGCATCGATCGATTCGGTCACCGCCCAGGATGCCGGCACGATCGTGCTCAACCTCAAGAACCCCGATCCCAGCCTGCCGGCGGCGCTGGCCACCTTCAACGCGGCCATCGTGCCGAAGACGCTGCTTGAGGCATCCCCCGGCGCCACCGAGGACGACAAGGCCAAGGCGTTTGCCGAGCATCCTGTCGGCTCCGGCCCATTCGTGCTGGCGTCGTGGCAGCGCGGCAGCAAGATGGTCATCAGGCGCAACCCGTACTACTGGGCGAAAGGCGACGACGGAAAGGCGCTGCCCTATCTGGACGAGGTCGATTTCCAGATCATCCCGGACGATTCGACGCGCATCCTCAAGCTGCGTGCGGGTGAGATCGACGGCGCGGAGTTCATCCCGTATGCGCGGGTCAAGGAGTTGCAGGCCGATCCGAAGATCGACATGCGGCTGTTCCCGTCCACCGAGGTCACCTACCTGACCGTGAACGACCGCCCCAAGCTCGCCGACGGCAGCGACAATCCGCTGAGCAAGGTCGAGGTCCGGCAGGCGTTGAACTACGCCATCAACAAGAACGCGCTGATCCAGATCGTGACGCACGGCATCGGCACGCCGATGCGGTCGTTCATGTCCAGCACCACGCCGCTGTTCGCCGACCAGGGCGCGGCCTACCCATACGATCTGGCGCGCGCGAAATCGATGATGGCGGCCGCTGGTTACCCGAGCGGAGTGTCGCTCTCCGCCCTGGCGCTTGCCGGCAGCGGCGACGAACTGACCATCGTCTCGGCAATCCAGCAGATGTGGAGCCAGATCGGCGTCAAGCTCGCGATCGAGCAGGTGGACAACGCGACGATGGATGCTCGCTATCACAAGCCGGACTTCCAGATCCGCACCGGAGACTGGACCAACGATATCAACGACCCGAACGAGATCACTTCGTACTTCGCCGACTACTCGAATATCCAAAACCAGCACAGCGGCTGGGACAGCAAGGAGGCTGACGCGCTGTTCCAGCAAAGCCAGAGCCAGGCCGACCCGGCCAAGCGAGCCGACGAGTACAAGCAGATCCAGCAGATCTACATGAGAGCAGCGCCGATCTTCTTCCTGTACGAATCGCCCTATCCGGTGGCGCTGAGCAAGAAGGCGGATGGCTTCTGGCAGACCCCGCTCGGCAACAACGTGTTCGTGCGGGCCACCGTCAGCCGATGATCCGCCCCGGGCAGGTCGTCCGCCGCATCCTGCAGATCATCCCGACGCTGTGCCTGATTGCGATCGCGGTGTTCCTGCTGGTGCGGCTGCTGCCCGGTGATCCGGTCAGCGCCATGTTGGGCAATCGTGGCACGGCCGAGGCGATCGCCCGGCTGCGTGCGCAGATGGGGCTGGACGGCTCGCTGCCGTGGCAGTTCTGGCTGTTCGCGCGCGGGCTGCTGCACGGCAAACTGGGCGAATCAATCATCCGCCGCGTGCCGGTCAGCCGATTGATCGCCGACCGTCTGCCCGTCACGCTGTACCTGACCGGGCTTGCCGCCGTGCTGTCGGCGGCGCTGGCCATGCCGCTGGCCTTCGTGGCGGCGCTCTGGCGCGACCGCCTGCCGGATCTGCTGATCCGAGGCGTGTTCCAGGTCGGCCTGTCCGCGCCGGTGTTCTATCTCGGCCTGCTGCTGCTCGGCTTTCTCGCCGCACGCTGGCATGTGTTTCCGGTGGGCGGCATGGGGGACGGCGTGCTGGACACCATCTGGCACCTGTTCCTGCCGGCGCTGACCCTGGCGCTGAGCCTGTCGGCGGTGCTGATGCGCAGCCTGCGCTCGGCGATCATCGGCGTGCTGCGCGCCGAATACATCGGCTTCGCCCGCGCCAAGGGTCTGTCGCCGCGCCTGGTGATGGGGCGGCACGTTCTGCGCAACGCCCTGATCTCCGCCGTCCCGCTGTTCGGGCTGAACATCGGCACGCTGCTGGGCGGCGCCGTCATTACCGAGACGGTGTTCGCCGTGCCCGGCGTCGGCGCGCTGATGGTGGACAGCATCTATGGGCGCGACTACCCGGTGGTGCAGGGATTGACCCTGTCGCTGGCGGTGCTGGTCTGCCTGGTGTTCCTGGCGACCGACCTGCTGGAAGTCTGGCTCGACCCGAGGGCGGCATGATGGAGGCTGCGTGAGCGAGGCGGCGCTGCAGGCGGCGGTCGTCGGGCCGCCGCGCGCGCCCTCAAGCAGGCGGGTGCCGGCCGGGCTGGTGGCCGGCGCGCTGCTGCTGGCGGCGTTTGTCGGCGCGGCGCTGCTGCATGTGTTTGTGGCCGCGCTCGACCCGCTGGCGTTCGACTATGACGCGCTGTTGGCCCCGCCGTCCTGGGCGCATCCGTTCGGCACCGACAACTTCGGCCGCGACGTGCTGGCCCGCACGCTTGCCGCGTCGGGCGTGGATTTGCAGATCGCGCTGTTCTGCACGCTGTTCCCGATCCTGTTCGGCGGCGTGGTCGGCGCGCTGGTCGGCTATCACGGCGGCATCGCCGAGACGGTGTTCGGGCGCGTGGTGGACGTGGTCATCACCTTCCCGTTCCTGGTGTTGGTGATCGCCATCGTGTCGGTGCTGGGGCCGGGGCTGGTGAACCTGTATATCGCGGTCAGCGCCGTTGGCTGGGTGTTCTACGCGCGCATGATGCGCGCCGAGATCGCGGTGCTGCGGCGTGCCGACTTCGCGGCCGCCGGGCGGGTGATGGGCTATTCCACGACACGCATCATCTTTCGCCACCTGCTGCCGAACGCCATCACGCCGCTGCTGGTCTATTGGATGACCGACATGGCGCTGTGCATCCTGCTCGGGTCCAGCCTGGGCTATCTCGGCCTCGGCGCGCAGCCGCCGACGGCGGAATGGGGCGTGCTGGTGTCGGACGGCAAGAACTACATGGACACCGCCTGGTGGATTTCGGTGTTTCCGGGCCTCGCGATCGTGCTGTGCGGCACCGGCTTCTCGCTGCTGGGCGACGGCGTCGCCGAGCTAATCGCGGTGCGCCGGTGACGGCGGCGCCGCTGCTGTCGGTCGCCGGCCTGCACGCCACCTTTCCCGGCGCGCACGGGCCGGCAGCCGTGGTGGACGGCGTGGATTTGACGGTCGCCGCCGGCGAGGTGCTGGGCATCGTCGGCGAGAGCGGGTCGGGCAAAAGCATGACGCTGCGCGCGATCATGCGCCTAATCGATCCGCCCGGCCGCGTCGAGGGTCGCATCGTGTGGGACGGGCGCGACCTGCTGCAACTGAGCGAGCGGCAGATGCGCGCAGTGCGCGGACAGGGCATCGGCATGGTGTTCCAGGAGCCCATGACGGCGCTGAATCCGGTGCTGCCGGTCGGCGTGCAGATCACCGAGAGCCTGGCCGGCGGCGGCCGCCTGTCGGGCGCGGAACGGCGGCGGCGGGCGGTGGGCCTGCTCGACCGGGTCGGCATACCGGCGGCGGCGCGGCGGCTGGACGACTACCCGCACCAGTTCTCCGGGGGCATGCGCCAGCGCGCGATGATCGCGATTGCGCTCGCCGGCGAGCCGCGGCTGCTGCTGGCCGACGAGCCGACGACTGCGCTGGACGTGACCATCCAGGACCAGATCCTGAAGCTGCTGCTGCGGCTGCGCGACGAACTCGGCATGTCGCTGGTGATCGTCACGCACGATCTGGGCGTGGTGGCGCAGACCTGCGAGCGCGTGGCGGTGATGTATGCCGGGCGCATCGCCGAGACCGGCCCGGTGGCCGAGGTGCTGGCGCGGCCGCGCCACGCCTACACGCTGGGCCTGATCCGCTCGCTGCCGGATGCGGCGATGGCGCGGCGTCGCCTGAACCCGATTCCCGGCGCGCCGCCCGCCGCCGGCAGCGTCGGCGCCGCCTGTGCCTTTGTGCCGCGCTGCGAGTTCGCCAGCGCCGCCTGCACCGGCGCGCGCCCGCCGCTGGCGCCGTCCGGCGCCGGACGCGCCAGCGCATGCACCGCCGCCGCGCGGCTGCCGCCGCCCCGGCTTGCCGCTTGACCGACATCCTGCTGCGCGCCGAGGGCGTGACGAAAACCTTCCCGGCCAGCGGCAGCCGCACGCAACGGGTGCGGGCGCTGACCGACGTGGATCTGGCGGTGCGGCGCGGCGAGACGCTGGGCATCGTGGGCGAGAGCGGCTGCGGCAAGTCCACCCTGGCGCGCTGCCTGGTGCGGCTGCACGACATCGACGCCGGGCGCATCGCGTTCGACGGGCAGGACATGACGGCGCTGCGCGGCACCGCCCTGCGGCGCTTCAACCGCCGCGTGCAGATGGTGTTCCAGGATCCGTACGGCTCGCTCAACCCGCGGCTGACGGTGCGTGAGACGTTGTCCGAGCCGCTGGCTGTGCATCGCATCTGTCCGCGCAGCGAGATCGGGGCGCGGGTGGACTCGTTGCTGGATCTGGTGCATCTGCCGCGCGCCGCGGCGCAGCGCCGGCCGCACGAGTTCAGCGGCGGCCAGCGCCAGCGCATCGGCATCGCGCGCGCGCTGTCGGTCGAGCCGGAGTGCCTGATCGCCGACGAGCTGGTCTCCGCGCTGGACGTGTCGGTGCAGGCGCAGATGGTCAACCTGCTGCTGGAGCTGCAGGAGCGGCTGCGTCTGACGGTGCTGTTCATCGCCCACGACCTGCGGCTGGTGCGGCATCTGTCGCACCGCGTCGCGGTGATGTATCTCGGCCGCATCGTCGAACTCGCCGACACCACGGCGCTGTTCGACGCGCCGCGCCATCCCTATACGCAGGCGCTGCTGCGCGCCGCCCCGGATCTGGATCCCGCGCATCGCAACGCGGTCGAGGCGGTGCGCGGCGAGCTGCCGAGTCCGCTGGCGCCGCCGCCGGGCTGCGCGTTCCACCCGCGCTGCTTGTTCGCCGAGGCGCGCTGCCGCATCGAGCTGCCGATGCTCGCGCCGCTGCGTGGCGGCCGGCTAGTCGCCTGCCACGTCGCGCATCAGCGCGAGGCGGAGTCCGTGCGGGAGGTCAGTCCGTCGGCTGCCTGATCTCATGCAGCACGTCCTCCGTGGTGCGCTGGCGGCAGTACCCGCGGATCGCGCGCAGCGAGTTCTCGTGCCGCTCCTGGCTGTAGGTGCAGCACGCATCGGTGACGAGCGTCACCAGATAGCCCAGGTCGCAGGCATCGCGCACCGCGCCCTCGATGCATTGATCGGTCACGTTGCCGGCGATCAGCAGGTAACGGACGCCGAGGTTGCGCAGCACGTAGTCGATGTTGGTCGAGACGAACACGTTCGACGATGTCTTGGGCAACACGATTTCGTCCTCGCCGGGGCGCAGCGCGTCGATCACCTGGCCGTCCCAGCTGTCCGGCGGCACGTTGAAGCCGGTGATCTTGTAGTCCAGGCTGCGGTCGCGGCCGTCGCGGGTCAGGTTGCGAATGACGGTGTACATCACCTCGATGTCCGCCGCGCGCGCGCCGCGTTGCAGGCGCTGCATCGCCGGGACGGTGCGCTCGCGCATCTCGCGAAAGAACCAGCCGCAGCGCGCGTCAAGCTCGGCCGGATCGATCCCCTGCCACTCGCCGCCGTTCGCGGCGGCGCAGAAGTTCTGCACGTCGATGAACAGCAATGCTGCCTGCGCCGGCTCGATCGGCAGGTCGCGCGTGGTCGGGTGGGTGGCTTTGGCGGGCATCAATACACCTCGGAATACAGTGCGCAGCGCGCGCGTTCGTCAAGCTCGGCGGTCATCGCGATCTCGGCGCGCTTGTGGCGCAGATAAGCGTCCAGATAGACGGCGCCGAACCAGCCGGTGGCTGCCGCGCTCGCCTCCAGCAGATCCAGCGCCTCGCCCAGGCTTGCCGGCAGGGGGCGCGCCGGCGCGTCTGGATCCGGCAGGTCCAGCCCGCGCGCGATGCCATCGACGCCGGCATGCACGATCGCGGCGAGCGCCAAATACGGGCTGGCAGCGCCGTCCGCGGGCCGGTACTCGACGTTGAACTGGCGCGCCGCCGCGTCGCTGCCGGGCACGCTCAGCACCGGGCAGATGCGCAGCGCCGCCTCGCGGTCCTGCCGCGCCAGGCTGGCCGCCACCGGCGCCCAGCGATTCGGCCGCAACCGGATATACGACACCGGGCAGGGCGCGGTGACGGCGCACAGCGCCGGCATGTGGTCCAGTATCCCCGCCAGGAATTGCCGTCCCAGGCGCGACAGGCCGAGCGTGTCGCCGGCATCGTGCATCACGCCGCGCCCGTCCGCATCGCGCAACGAAAGATGCACATGCACGCCATTGCCGACGCCGTCCGGGTCGTGGATCGGCGCGAAGCTGACCCGCCGCCCCAGCCGGTGCGCCACCGCGCGCGCCATCTCGCGGGTGATGACGGCGTGGTCCGCGGCGCGCAGGCCCGGCGCCGGCGCGCAGGTGACCTCGAACTGCCGGGGCGCGAATTCGGGCAGAAAGCTGTCCGGTTCGACCCCGGCGCTGCGCATGGCGGCCAGCAGCGCCTCGCCGAACACCCCCTGCTGGCGGAAGGCGTCCAGGCTGTACGGCGCGCCGGGCCGGTCCTGTATGCCGTCATAGGTGAACTCGTGCTCGAACGCGGCCAGCAACTCGGCCCCGCAGGCGGCGCGCAACGCGGCCAGCGCGCGGCGCAGCGCCTCGCGCGGGCAGCCCATCCAGGGCGTGCCATCGACATGCCGCAGGTCGCTCAGGAAGAACCATTCGGCGGCGCTGCCGTCGTCGAAATCGACATGCACCTCGGCGTGCGGATCGGGCACCAGGATCAGGTCGTCGCGCGCGCCGAACGGCGAGTTGGCGGTCGGGCCGAGTGCCGAGATCATGGTGTTGGTGGGGATCCAGCCGACGCCGCGCAGCAGCCGCGCCGGCAGCTCGCGGGCGGGGAACCCCTTGCCTCGGACCCGGCCCGCGATTTCGCAGGTGCAGGCCATCACGATCGGTTCGCGTCGCAGGGCGGATCTCCTCGGGGCCGGATGGGGATGATGCAGGGCGGACAAAGCCATAGGCAAGCCGGCCCGGTTTACCTCCGGTTCACCAAGCGCAGCGCAGGATCGCGTCATGGATCCGACCGACATCCCGCTGTTTGCGCTGGCCGACCGGCGGCTCGCCTGGGTCGATCGGCGCCAGTCGCTGCTGTCGCAGAACGTGGCCAATGCCGACACGCCCGCCTACCGGCCGCGCGACATGCTGCCGTTCGACCAGGCGCTGGCGCGCGCCGGGTTCAATCTGGCGCCGGCGCTGACCAGCCCGCTCGACCTGCCCGGCACGGTGGCGGCCGACACCGGCGGCAGCCGGGTGCTGCCCGGCGAGCAGGCGCCGGACGGCAACGCGGTGTCTCTGGACGACCAGCTGCTGCGCATCGCTGACACCGATTCGACGCATGAGCTGGTGACCGATCTGTACGGCAAGTATCTGGGAATGTTCCGCATCGCGATCGGCCGCTAGGCGGCGGCGGACGGATAGGGGACGCGGGATGGACATGGATGCGGCGCTGGCGATCTCGGCGCGGGGGATGGCCGCACAGGCGACCCGGCTGCGGGTGATCGCCGAGAACCTGGCCAACCAGCAGACCACGGGCGGCGCGCCCGGGGCGGCGCCGTACCGGCGACGCACCGTGACGTTCGCCGACCGCATGGACAGCGCGCTTGGCGTGCCGACGGTCGAGGTGTCGCGGATCGGCGCCGATCCGACGCCGTTCCCGCAGCGCTACGATCCGTCGAACCCGGCCGCCGACGCGCGCGGCTATGTGCAGATGCCGAACGTCAACAGCTTCACCGAGGTCATGGACATGCGCGACGCGCAGCGCAGCTACGACGCCAATCTGGGCGTGCTGCAGACCACGCGCAGCATCCTGACGCGCACCATTGGCATGCTGAAATAGCAACATGGCGATCCCCACGATCACCATCACGCCGCAGCAGGCGGCGCGCGCCTATGCCGGCATGGACAGCGGCGAGGCGGCCGGTGCGGCGTCGGGTACGGCGTCGGGCTTCGGCGCCACGCTGGCCCGCGCGCTGGGCGGCGTGGTCGATGCTGGCCACGCGGCCGATGCGCAGTCGATGGCGGCCATCGCCGGGCACGGCAGCATCACCGACGTGGTGACCGCCGTGTCAAAGGCGGAGCTGGCGCTGCAGACCACCACCGCGATCCGCGACCGCATGGTGCAGGCCTATCAGGACATCATGCGCATGCCGATCTGACTTTCGTGCTTCAAGGCGCATCCAGAACGGAGGCGGCGTGCAGGAGAGCGATGTCGGCGCGCTGATGCGCGAGGCGTTCCTGGTGATGCTGAAGCTCGGCGGCCCGCCGCTGCTGGCGGCGATGGCGGTGGGTCTGGTGATCAGCCTGTTGCAGGCGGTCACGCAGATCAGCGAGCAGACCCTGGCCTTCGTGCCAAAGGTCGCGGCGGTTGCGGTGACGCTGGTGCTGCTGGGCGGCTTCATGGACGCGACGCTGGGCGAGTTCACGCGCGCCCTGTTCGACCGGCTGGTGGCGGTCGGCGGCTCGTGAACGTCGCAGCACTCGCCGCCGATCCGGGCTATGCCGCGCTGCTGCGCGCGCTGCCGCAATGGGCTTTCGGCTTCGCCCTGGTGCTGGCGCGGGTCGGCAGCGCCTGCATGCTGCTGCCGGTGCTGGGCGAGTCGGAGACGCCGGCCACCATCCGCGCCGGATTCGTGGTGGCGACGGTGGCGCTGCTGCTGCCCGGCCTGCTGCCGTTGCTGCCCGCCGCCCCGTCGCAGCCGCTGCGGGTCGCCGGCATGGTGGCCACCGAGATCGTCACCGGACTGTGGCTCGGCTGGCTGGCGCGGCTGGTGCTGCTGGCGCTGCCGGTCGCCGGGCAGGTGACCGCCCTGCTGGTCGGCCAGAGCAGCATCCTGCAGCAGGATCCGGCGCTGGGCACGCAGACGGCGGCGCTCGGGCGGCTGATGTCGGTGGCCGCACCCGTGCTGGTGCTGGCCAGCGGCCTGTACGCGATGCCGCTGCTGGCGCTGTCCGGCAGCTACGCGGTGATCCCGGCCGGCACGCCGCTGCCGGGGGCGGACACGCTGCAGGGCGTGGTCGCCGCGGTCGGCGCGATGTTCGCCCTGGCAGTCCGCCTCGCCGCGCCGTTCCTGCTGGCCAGCCTGGGCTGGCAGGTGGCGCTGGCGCTGCTGGGCCGGCTGGCGCCGCACCTGCAGATTTCCAGCCTTGCCGCACCGGCGCACCTGCTGCTGGGCCTGCTGCTGCTCGGCGTGTTCGCCGCGGCGGTGCTGGCGGTATGGCAGGAGCGGGCGGCGGCGCTGTTGGCCGCGCTGCCCGGGCTGTAGCCGATGGCCGAGGGTGGCGGGGATCGCGAGGACCGCACCGAAGCCGCGACGGCGCGCCGGCTGCAGACGGCGCGCGAGCAGGGCAACGTGGCGCTGTCGCGCGAGCTGCCGCCGGCTGCCGGACTGGCGGCGGCGGCGCTGGTCCTGATGCTGGCGGCGCCGCAGGCGGCGCGCGAGCTGGGCCGCGTCCTGGCGGACCTGCTGGGGCAATCCCATGCCATGACGCCGATTGCCGGGCTGCGCGTCGCGGCACTCGCGGCGCTGCCGATGATCCTGACCTTCGCGGCGGCGGCATCGGTCGCGGCGATCGCCTCGGTGCTGGGCCAGACCGGACTGTCGCTGCGCCTGGAGGCGCTGCAGCCCAGCCTCGGCCGGCTGAACCTGCGGCGCAATCTCGGCCGCATCGCCGGCCCGGCTGCCTTCGTGGAACTGGGGCGCTCGCTGCTCAAGCTGGGCCTGGGCGGCTGGGCGATGTGGCAGGCGCTGTCCGCGTCGCGCGACTGGCTCGGCCTGGCGTTGCTGTGGCAGCCGGGCACGCTGCTGGACCGCTCGGCGCGCCTGGCGGCGCGCGTGCTGCTGGCCGCGCTCGCGGCGCAGGCGCTGGTCGCCGCGGCCGATCTGGCGCGGGCGCGCTGGTCGCATGCGCGTTCGCTGCGCATGAGCCGGCAGGAACTGCGCGAGGAGCAGCGCGAGGCGGATGGCGATCCGCAGATCAAGGCGCGCATCCGCCGCATCCGCCTGACCCGGGCACGCCGGCGGATGCTGGCCTCGGTGGCCCGCGCGACGGTGGTGGTGACCAACCCGACGCATTACGCGGTTGCGCTGTCCTATGAGCGCGGCGGCGGCGGCGCGCCCCGGGTGGTGGCGAAGGGGGCCGACGCGATGGCCGCGCGCATCCGCGAGCTGGCGGCGCAGGCGCGGGTGCCGCTGGTCGCCAACCCGCCGCTGGCGCGCGCCCTGTGGCAGGTCGAGCTTGACACGGAGATACCGGCGGTCCTGTTCCAGGCGGTGGCCGAAATCATCGCCTATGTCTGGCGGCTGCGCACGCCGGCGCGCCGCGCGTGAGCCGGCCGGCGCCGCTGCCCGCGTCGTCGCCGTCGTGGTGCTGGCTGGCCCGGCTGCGCCACGCCGTGCTGGCGCGGTTGCGGCCGGCCCGGCGGCCGTTGCTGCATCAGTTGGGCGGCCGGCTGGACGGGCTGCCGGCGGTGCTGTTCGAGGCGGCCGGGGCGGGGATGCTGGCGATCGATCGGGCGGGGCGGATCGTGCGTGCCAACGCCATGCTGCGCGACATGGTAGGCGCTTTGGTCGATGTCTCGCCGGGCGCCCCGGCGCTGCTGGCCTTCGCCGCCGACGAGCGCGAGCAGGTGGCCGACGAGATCCGTCTGGCGCTGGCCGGGCCGACGCCGCGCCCGCCATTCGCAACGCGCCTGGCCGATGCCCGCGCCGGGCCGGAGGCGGCGGTCACCGCGAGCGTGGTGGCGTTGCGCGACCCGCACCCTCGCGACCCGGCGGCCGGCCCGGTCGCGGTCGGCGCGCTGCTGCGGCTGACCGACATCACCCTGCAGCGGCAGTTGCAGATCCAGCTGGCGCAGGCGCAGAAGCTGCAGGCGGTGGGCAGCCTGGCCGGCGGCATCGCGCACGACTTCAACAATCTGCTGACAGCGGTGCAGGGCGCGGCCGAAGCCATCGCCGGGCGTGAGACGCTGGATGCCGAGACCCTGGACGATGCGGCGCAGATCCGCGCCAGCGCCGGGCGGGGCGCGGCCCTGGTGCGCCAGTTGCTTGCGTTCGGCCGCCAGCAGACGCTGCAGCCGCAGGTGCTGGCGATCAACGCGACGGTCGAGGATCTGTCCGGCCTGCTGCGCCGCCTGCTGGGCGGCAAGATCCGGCTGGAGCTGGTGCTGGAACAGCCCGGGCGTCTGGTGCGCGCCGACCCGACCCAGCTCGATCAGGTGCTGGTCAACCTCGCGGTGAACGCGCGCGATGCCATGCCGGATGGCGGCACGCTGACCCTGCTGACCGGGCATCAGACCGTCTATCGCCCGCTGCTGGGCGGGGTCGAGGTGATCCCGCCCGGGCGCTATGTGATGATCGAGGTGCGCGACACCGGCGTCGGCATCCCGCCCGAGGTGCTGCCGCGGATCTTCGACCCGTTCTTCACGACCCGGCGCGAGCAGGGCGGCAACGGGCTGGGCCTGTCCACGGTGCACGGCATCGTGCGCCAGTCCGACGGGTTCCTGGCCGTCGAGAGCGAGGTCGGGCGCGGCACCAGCCTGCGCGTGTATCTGCCGCGCCATGACGGCGAGCGGGTCGCCATCCCGCTGCCGCCGCAGGCCGCCGCTGCGCCGGCCGGCGTGAGGACTGCGTCCGCGGCCGCCCCGGGGCCGCGCGGGATGGTGCTGCTGGTCGATGACGAGGAGCCGGTGCGCCGGCTGGCCGAGCGCGCGCTGGCCCGGCAGGGCTGGCAGGTGCTGGCCTGCGAGTCGGGCGAGGCGGCGCTTGAGCAACTCGACCGCCTGCCTGCGCCGGGCGTGTCGGTGATCGTCTCGGACATGGTGATGCCGGGGATGGATGGCGCGGCGCTGGTGCGCGCGATGCGCGCCCGTCTCGGCATGCCGCGCCTTCCGGCGCTGCTGGTGTCCGGCTATGCCGAGGCCTCGTTGCGCGGGGCGCTGGCCGACGGTCAGGGGATGCTGTTCCTGGCCAAGCCATACGCGCTGAAGGAACTGGTCGAGCGGCTGGAGGAGGCGGTGGCGATGGCCTCCGTGTAGTGGTCGTTCAGGCTTCGTTCCGGGGCATTGACGAACGTATAACGAACAAATCCTTAATGTCGGGTTGCGCACCTGTTCTCCAGCGTGACAGACTCGGCCCCGCCGACGCAGGGTGGCCGCGGCCGGATCAGGGGATAGGCATGGAGAAGAACAAGGCGCTGGATGCGGCGATGTCGCAGATCGAGCGCGCCTTCGGCAAAGGCTCGATCATGCGCATGGGCGCGCGGGCCGGCGACGAGCAGATCGAGGTCATCCCGTCCGGCTCGCTGGGGCTGGATCTGGCGCTGGGCATCGGCGGCCTGCCGCGCGGCCGGATCGTCGAGATCTATGGGCCGGAAAGTTCGGGCAAGACCACTCTGGCGCTGCACGCGATCGCCGAGGCGCAGAAGCGCGGCGGCACCTGCGCCTATGTCGATGCCGAGCACGCGCTGGATCCGACCTATGCGCGCAAGCTGGGCGTCGATGTGGACAACCTGCTGATCAGCCAGCCGGACGCCGGCGAGCAGGCGCTGGAGATCGCCGATACGCTGGTGCGCTCGGGCGCGATCGACGTGCTGGTGATCGACAGCGTCGCCGCCCTGGTGCCGCGCGCCGAGCTGGAGGGCGAGATGGGCGACACCCATGTCGGGCTGCACGCGCGGCTGATGAGCCAGGCGCTGCGCAAGATCACCGGCAGCGTCGCGCGCAGCAACACCATGCTGATCTTCATCAACCAGATCCGGCTGAAGATCGGCGTCATGTTCGGCAATCCGGAGACCACCACCGGCGGCAACGCGCTGAAGTTCTACGCCAGCATCCGCCTGGAGATCCGCCGCATCGGCTCGATCAAGGACCGCGAGGAGGTGGTCGGCAACTCGACCAAGGTGAAGGTGGTCAAGAACAAGCTTGCGCCGCCGTTCCGGCAGGTCGAGTTCGACATCATGTACGGCGAGGGCATCAGCAAGGTGGGCGAGCTGATCGATTTGGGCGTGAAGGCGGGCGTGGTGGAGAAATCGGGCAGCTGGTTCAGCCATGACAGCCAGCGCATCGGCCAGGGGCGGGAGAACGCCAAGCAGTTCCTGCGCGACCACAAGGACGTGGCCGAGGCGATCGAGCGGCGGGTGCGCGATCAGTCCGGCGCGGTCACCAGCGCCATGATGGTCGCGGCCGACGCCGGGGACGAGGCCGAGGCGGCGGACTGATCGTTGGACGCCCTGCCGTCGCTGTTCGCCGAGGGGCTGCCGCTCGACGCCGCCGACCTGGAGCTGATCGAGGCGGCGCATGCGGTGCTGCGCCGGCATTACCGGCCGCTGTGGCACACTGTCGCCGCGGCGATCCGCGGCCGCGACGGCGGGGTGTCCACCGGCATCCATATCGGCGCCACCGTGGGCCGGATGTCGGTCTGCGCCGAGGCGGTGGCGTTCGGCCGCGCCGTGCTGGAAGGCGACGGCAGCATCGCGACAGTGGTGGCGGTGCGCCATCCCAAGCCGGACGAGGTGGACCGCGACCTGGCCGTGGTCTCGCCCTGCGGCGCCTGCCGCGAGATGTTCGCGGATTTCGATTCCGAGGCGCTGGTGATCGTGCCGGGCCTGGCCGGGCTGATGAAGCTGCCGGTACGCGCGATGCTGCCGTTCCCGTATCGGAGATAGGTGCGGTTCGGCCGGGGGCGAGGGGCAGGGTTCTGCCCGCCCCGATCGCCGGCGAACTGGCGTGCCTGCGGCTCGGCCGCGCCTTGACGCCGGCCGTCTGCTCGGACATATACCGCCGCTTCCAGCGAACCCGATGGGGATAGAAGATGTCTCGCCGCTGCCAGATCTCCGGCAAGGGCGTGCTGAGCGGTAACAACGTCAGCCACGCCAACAACAAGACGCGCCGCCGCTTCCTGCCCAACCTGCAGGAGACGTCGCTGCTGTCCGACGCGCTCGGGCTGGACGTGCGGCTGCGCATGAGCACGCGGGCGATCCGCACCGTTGAGCATAATGGCGGCATCGACGCGTTCCTGTTGTCCACGCCGAACCGCAAGCTGCCGGCCGAGGCGATGACGATCAAGCGCCGCATCCTGCGCGCCAACCGCAAGGCCGCCGTACCCGCTGCCTGAGCGGCGCCTGCAAGGGTCCACTCCGCTGCGGTCGCGCTGGCGTTAACCGGCGCTTCGGCCGAATCTGGCGAGCATCCGCGCGATGTTCGCCATTGCCTCTGTCTTGCTGTGCTGCTGTCTGGCTTGCGCCGTGTTGTGGCGGCACGGCCGGGCGCAACGGCTCCGCCTGCAACGGGCGCTGTCGCAGTCGGCCGCCGAGCGGGCAGCGCTGCAGCGCCTGGCCCAGCTTGCCGGTCGCGACCTGCGCGACGCAGCGCTGCGGCTGCACGTCCAGGCGGGCCTGGCGCGGCCCGAGGCCGACCGCGCCGGGGCCGGCGCGCTGGCGGCCATCGCCGAGCGGTGCCGGTCGCTCGCCACTGATCTCGGCGAAGCTGGCCTGGGTGCAACTAGTCCTGGTGCAGCCGACCTTGGTGCAGGCGGCATGGGTGCAGACCGCATGGGTGCAAACGGGGCGCACCCGGCGCTGCGCGACGAAACCCTCGATCTGCTGGCCTGCGCGCGCCAGTCCGCGCAGGCGGTGGCGGCGGTGATTGCGCCCGGCCTGCGACGGTTCTGCCTGCCGGACGGCGTGCTGCCGGTCCGCGCCGACCGCCGGGCGATCCGGCAGGTCCTGGGGCGGGTGCTCACCGAGGCAGCCATGAACACGCGCGAGGGCGACTGGATCGCGCTGTCGGTTGCCGAGTTGGCGGATGCAGGTTTCGCTCTGATCGTTGCCGACGAGGGCCTCGGCATCGCCGGCGCCGAGGCGGAAGCGGGGACGGCAGCCGACAACGGCGCCGACGCGGCGCGCGACAGCCGCGGCATGGCGGCTCCGCTGACCCTGGCGCGCCGGCTGATGCAGGCGCATGGCGGGACGCTGGAGGTGATCGCGACGCCCGGGGCCGGCACCCAGGTCAGCCTGCTGTTTCCGCGCAGCCGCCGCCGGCCATCGCTTCGCGACCACACCGCCCGCGAAGGTGTCGCGTCGCGCACGCATACGATTGACGCAACCCTGCCATCCTGAGCTATTTTGTCTTCGGCGTGACGCAATTGCGTGTCATTCGGCCAGCACAGGCGCGAGGGCGGATGATGCGGAGAGCGTGGGAGGTCTTTGGACGCGCTTGCGGCGTGGCGGTGCTGATCGCCGCGCTGCCCTGGCTGGCCGCGCTGGCCCAGGCTCCGGCGCCGATCCATGCCCGGCTGGACCGCTTCAGCCGCAGCTACGACCTGCACGCCGACCTCACTTATGTCGAGACGGTGTAGGTCGACTACACGCTGCGCGACGCGCGCGGTCTGTCAGAGCGCGAGCGCAGCGCGTTCTCGTTCTATCCGGCCTCGCAGAGCCTGCAGGTGGTCGAGGCCTGGGTGCAGCAGCCGGACGGCACGCGTATCGACGTGCCCGCCTCCGGCCGCTTCACCCGGCCATCGGCGGCGGCGCAGAACGCGCCGGGCTTTACCGGCGCGATGACCACCACGCTGCTGTATCCGCAGCTGCGCGAGGGCAGCCGCACGCATGTGCGTCTGGCGCCTGACGCAGAAGACGCCGCCGCTGATGGGCTTCGATGTCTGGGCCGAGCCGCCGATGGAAACCCCGGTCGGCGTCGGCCGCATCGATATGTCGGCCCCGGCCGGCCTGCCGTTGCACTGGGCGGCGCGCGGCGGGTTCGAGGTGACGGACCAAACGATCGCCGGGCAGCGCCGGATCGCCGCGGTCATCCGCGGCACCCAGGCCGCCGAGCCGGAGCGCGAGATGGTCGATGCGGCGGATTTCCAGCCGCTGTTCCTGGCCACCTCGCTGTCGCGGCTGCAGGATGTCGGCGCGATCTACTGGCGCCAGTCGCACGACAAGGCGGTGGTCACGCCGGAGATTTCGGCGCTTGCGGCAAGGATCGCCGGCGGCCGCACCGGCGAGGACGCGGCGCGCGCCATCTACGACTGGGTGACGGCGAATATCCGCTATGTCGCGGTCTATCTCGACCCCAATGACGGCTGGGTTCCGCATCCGGCGCAAACGGTGCTGGAACACGGCTACGGCGACTGCAAGGACCATGTGGTGCTGATGCAGGCCCTGCTGGCCTCGCTCGGCATCCGCGCCGAGGCGGCGATGGTCGACTGGGGCGACCGCACGAGCCGAGGCGCCGCTTTGGGTGCCGCAGTTCAATCACGCCATCGTCTATCTGCCCGAGTTCCACCGCTACCTGAACCCGACCAATCCATATGCGCGCTATGGCAGCCTGGACGTGCATCTGGCCGGCAAGCAGGTGGTGCTGGCCACGCCGCGAGGGGGCCATCGGCCACACGCCGCCGGGCCAGCCCGGGCAGAACATCTACCGTGCGGACAGCCATATGACGCTGGAACTGGACGGAGCTATCGAAGGGTCGGCGCGGTTCACCGTGTCGGCCAATCTGGAAAGCATGCTGCGTGCGGCCGTGGCCGGGGCGGATTCGGCGGACGATCTGCCCGACCGACTGCTGGCGATGACTCCGGAGGGCGGCTTCGGCCGCGTTCACCACCAGCAATCCGCGCGACCTGTCGCAGCCGTTCTCGCTGGTGGCGACCTGGCGCAGCCCGCACGCGGTGGTGTTCCATGACCAGCAGGCCTATCTGACCACGCCGGTCGGCCCCGACCCCGATCCGATCATCCGATTGCGCAAGTTCCTGTCGCGCGGCGCTCTGCGGCATCATGCGATGATGGTCGGCGCGGGCGACTTCCAATGGACCACCACCCTGCGCCTGCCGCCCGACGACGCGGTCAGCGTGCTGCCGCCGAACGTGGCTATGCGCAACGGCGCTGGCCTGTACACGCCAGCTACGAGCGCACCGCCGACGGCGTGCGCGTGATCAGGCGCATGCTGATCGAACGCGACGTGTTCCCGCCGCGGACTATCCGGAGCTTGAGGCGCTGATCTATGCGGCGCTGCAGGACTCCCGGGCGACGCTGGTGCTGTCGCGGGCGGAGGCGGTTGCCGCCGCGCCGTAGCGATCCGGGTGAGGGGCGCAGCGCCGCGGCCAGCAGGTCGGCTGCTACGCCTCGCATCCCTCCTCGCGCAGCAGATCCAGCACCGCCGCTTCGGGCACCTCGCGGCTGGTGAACGCGGCTCCGATGCCGCGCGCCAGGACGAAGGTCAGCCGGCCGTCGCGCATCTTCTTGTCGCGCCGCATCAGCGCCGGCCAGCCGCGCGGCCGAGAACCGGCGGTTCAGCATGCGCAGCTCGGCCGGCAGGCCGACCGCGGCCAGGTGCGCCACCACGCGCTCGGCGATCGGCCGCGTCGCACAGCCCCAGCCGCGCCGACAGCCGGAACGCCAGCCCGACGCCGACCGCGACCGCCTCGCCATGCAGGATCGCGCCGTAGCCGAGATCGGCCTCTAGCGCGTGGCCGAAGGTGTGGCCCAGGTTCAGCAGCGCGCGGCCGCCCTCGGCGCGCTCCTCGCGCTCGTCGTCGGCGACCACCGCCGCCTTGAAGGCGCAGGCGCGCAGCACCGCCTCGGCCTGCGCCGCGCGGTCGCCGCCCACCACCGCCGCGCCGTTCGCCTCGCACCAGGCGAACAGCGCGGCATCGCCAATCAGCCCGGCCTTGGCGATCTCGGCATAGCCGGCGCGCAGCTCGCGGGCCGGCAGGGTGGCCAGCGTCGCGGTGTCGGCCAGCACCATGCGCGGCTGGTGGAACGCGCCGATCAGGTTCTTGCCATGCGCCGCGTTGATGCCGGTCTTGCCGCCCAACAGAGCTGTCCACCTGCGCCAGCAGCGTCGTCGGCGCCTGCACGAAGGGCAGGCCGCGCAGGGTCGCCGCGGCGGCGAACCCGGCGAGGTCGCCGACCACGCCGCCGCCCAGCGCGATCACCGTGGTCCGCCGCTCGACCCCGGAGGCCAGCAGGTCGTCCACCACGCCGCGCCCAGGTCGCGACATCCTTGGATGCCTCCCCGGCGGCGACGGTAATGCAATGCGTCTCGATCCCGGCCTCGGCCAGTCCGGCCAGCAGCGCCGGCAGATGCAGCGGGGCCACCGCCTCGTCGGTGACAACGACTGCGCGCCGCTGCGCCATCACCGGCGCCGCATACGCGCCGGCCCGGCCGAGCAGCCCGTCGCCCACCACGATGTCGTAGGACCCGCCGGAAAGCGCGACCGGCAGCCGGCGCGGGCGGCGCCAGCCGAGCAGTGCGTCCTGCACCCGGGTCGTCGTCTGTTCCGGGTGCTCGTCGCCGCAATCCACCACGATGTCCGCCTCCGCATAGACAGGGTGCCGCTGCGCGGCCAGCCGCAGCAGCACCTCGGCCGGATCCTGGCCGTGCAGCAAAGGGCGATGCGTGCGGCTGCTGACCCGGCGCACCAGGACCGATAGCGGGCAGCGCAGCCACAGGCTGGTCGCCGCGGCGCGGATCGCCGCGCGGGTCTCGGCGTCCATGAACGCGCCGCCGCCGGTCGCCAGGACCAAGGGCGGGCCGGACAGCAGGCGGCGGATCACCCGGCGCTCACCGTCGCGGAACGAGGCCTCGCCGTAGCGGGCGAAGATCTCGGCGATGCTGCGCCCGGCGGCGAGTTCGATCTCGGCATCGGCGTCGCGGAACGGCAGGCCGAGTTGCGTCGCCAGCCGCCGGCCGATCGCCGTCTTGCCGGCGCCCATCAGGCCCACCAGCACGATGCCGCGGTCGATCACCGAAGTGATCGGCGCACGCCGCAGCTCGGCGGGTGCGCTCAGCGGGCGGCTCGGTCAGGAGCGCGGTGTTGCGTGACATGGCGGGCAAGGCTAGCACAGCCCCCATCGCCGCCAACCCGTCCCCGCCAGGCGTCGCCGCCCGCGCGACGCGCCTGGACACGTCCGTCCGGGGCAAGCCGTCTGGATGCCATGCGCCGTCTGTTCTTCGTCGTGCTGCTGCTGCTGCTGGTCGCGATCGGCGTCGGCGTGCTGGTGCTGGGCGCGTTTCCGCCGGCGCCGCATGTGCAGACCATCCAGAAGGTGCTGCCCAACGACCGCTTCGGCCACGGCAGCTAGGCGCGATGGCCCGCGCGGCGACCCACGATCGGCATGTCGAGGCGTTCCTGGAGATGTTGAGCGCCGAGCGAGGGGCCGCGGTTAACACGCTGGCCGCCTATGCCGCCGATCTGGCCGATGCCTCGGGCAGCATCCCCGGCGCGCTGGCGCGGGCCGACGAGGCGGCGTTGCGCGGCTACCTGGGCGGGCTGTCGCGCGCCGGGCGATCGGCGCGCACGGCGGCGCGACGGCTGTCCGCACTGCGCCAATTCTACCGCTTTCTGCTGCGCGAGGGAGTCCGCGCCGACGACCCGGCAGAGCGGCTTGACGCCCCGCGCCTCGCCCCCGCGCTGCCGAGATGTCTGAGCGAGGCGGAGGTGGATGCGCTGCTGGCCGCTGCCGCCGCCCTGCCGCCGCCGCAGGCGCTGCTGGCCACCGCGGCGCTGGAGCTGCTGTACGCCACCGGGCTGCGCGTCTCGGAGTTGCTCGGACTGCGCGGCCGGGCGCTAGCCGGGGATGCGGCGCTGCTGCTGGTGCGCGGCAAGGGCGGCCGCGAGCGCGTCGTGCCGCTGTCCGACGCCGCGCGGCAGGCCGCCGCGGCGCTGCATCCTGGACCACGCCGGCCGGCCTGGCTGTTTCCCGGCCGCGGCGCCTCGCGCCCAATGACCCGCCAGGGCTTCGCGCTGCTGCTGAAGCGGGTGGCGCTGGCCGCCGGCCTGGATCCGGCGCGGGTCAGCCCGCACGTGCTGCGCCACTCGTTCGCCAGCCACATGCTGGCGCGCGGCGCCGACCTGCGCAGCCTGCAACTGCTGCTCGGCCACGCCGACATCGCCACCACGCAGATCTACACCCATGTCCTGGCCGAGCGCCTGCAACGCCTGGTCGAGGAGCATCACCCGCTGGCCGTCCCGGCTGCGGCCCGGCCGCCTCTGGCCACGGGGTCCGGCAGGGGCTAATCGGCAGCGATGCGCCATTATCTGGACTTCGAGAAGCCGATTGCCGAGCTGGAAGGCAAGATCGACGAACTCCGCCACATGTCCGAGACGGACGGGCTCAACATCGCCGACGAGGTCGGCCGGCTGGTCGAGAAATCCGACAAGCAGCTGCGCGCGATCTACGCCAAGCTGACCGCCTGGCAGAAGGTGCAGGTGGCCCGCCACCCCGACCGGCCGAAGACGGTCGACTACCTGTCCGCCCTGATTACCGACTTCACGCCGCTCGCGGGCGACCGCGCGTTCGGCGACGACGCCGCGGTGGTCGGCGGGCTGGGGCGCTTCCGCGGCCGTTCGGTGGTGGTGCTGGGCACCGAGAAGGGCCGCGATACCGACAGCCGGATCGCCCATAATTTCGGCGCGGCACGGCCGGAGGGCTATCGCAAGGCGCGACGGCTGATCGAGCTGGCCGGCCGGTTCCGGCTGCCGGTGCTGAGCTTCATCGACACCTCCGGCGCCTTCCCCGGCATCGAGGCCGAGGCGCGCGGCCAGGCGGAGGCGATCGCCCGCTCGATCGACGCCTGCCTGGACGCGCCGGTGCCGGTGGTGGCCACCGTGATCGGCGAGGGCGGCTCGGGCGGCGCCATTGCGCTGGCGGCGGGCGATGCGGTGCTGATGATGGAACACGCGATCTATTCGGTGATCTCGCCGGAGGGCTGCGCGGCGATCCTGTGGAAGGATGCGGCGCAGGCGGCGCAGGCGGCCGAGGCGCTGCGGCTGACGGCGGAGGATTTGAAGCGCCTGCGCCTGATCGACGCCATCGTGGCCGAACCGCTGGGCGGCGCGCATCGCGATCCGGCGGCGGCGGTGGCCACGGTGGGCGACGCCGTGGCGGCGGCGCTGGACCCGCTGCTGGCGCTCGACGCGGCCACGCTGCGCGGGCGGCGGGCCGACAAGTTCCTGGAGATGGGCCGGGACGCGCTGGCCTGAGACCCCGCGCCGCCTGAGACCCGGGGCGGCCGCTATTGCAGGCGGAGCGGGGCCGGAACGCGCGTCCCACCGAGCGCCGGCGTCAGCGCGCCGCGCAGCGCGGGGGCGGCGGCGGGCGCCCGTGCGGTCAGCTGGCGCAGGGTCGAAAGGATCGCCAGGATGGCCAGGAAGGCGTCGAAATACGACATGCTGAGCGCCGCCCCGCCGACATAGAACGACACTAGGCAGATCTGCAGCGTTCGCGCCAGATCGTATGCCCAGCGCAGGCCCGGCCGCCCGCGCGTCTGCCGGGCGATCACCCCGGCGTTGCGCAGCCCGAGCAGCAGCATGGACACGTAGATCGCCAGCCCGGGAAATCCGTGCTCGCCCAGCACCTCGAAATAGATGCTGTGGGCGGCGTGCGCGGTCTCGTCGGGGAAGTAGTGGTTGAAGATCGGCGGCAACTCGGGAGCGGCGAAACCCGCGCCGAACGGGAAGTGCTCGGTGGCATACAGGGTCGCCACCTGCCAGGCGACCACGCGGCCGTGGAACGAGGAGTTCCTGCGAGGCATTCTGGATGGTGGACATGCGCTCGAAGAACGACGGCGGCATGATGCTGAGACCGCCGGCCACGACCACCGCCGCGGCCAGCCCGTACAGCACCTTGCGGTCGCTGCGCCACCAGAACATCGCCAGCATGACGCCGAGCGCGATCACCGCGCCGCGTGAGAACGAGCCGAACACCATCAGCACCTGCAGCGCGAACGTGGCGCCGAGGCCCAGGCGCAGCCACGGCGCCCTGGTCTGCATCCGCAGATAGTTGACCAGCGGCAACCCCATCACGACGGCGGCGGCGAGCTGGTTGTTGTCGTACAGCAGCGTGTCAGCCGGTCCATAAACGATGGCCGATCCGCCGCCGACGATGGTGAACAGGCCGCCCTTGATGCCGAAATACGCGAGGCAGACCACGATCACCCAGATCATCGCCTGGATGCGGGCCTTGTTGGTGATCAGCACGAATACCATGAAGACGAAGACGAAGGTGCGCAGAGTCCGGTTCCAGATCGGCCAGGACCAGGCCGGGAACGGCGCGAACAGCGAGTTGAAGGTCATCCAGGCAAGGAAGATCAGCATCAGCCAAGGCATCGAGTTGCGGGTCCAGCGCTTCGGCTCGCGCGAGATCAGCCAGCCGCCCAGCGTCGCCACCGCGATCGCCAAACCGAACGGCTGGCCCAGCGCCGGGCCATAGACCTGCTGGTGCGGGCTGAGCAGGGAGAACCACTCCCAGGCCAGCACGCCGCAGGCGGGGTAGCGCAGGATCACCGGCAGCAGCGCCAGGACGCAGGCGATCAGGCTCAGGTCGCGCATCGGCAGCCTTGACCGCGCGGCGACGATGGTGCGTGTTGCGCCGGCGTGCGGGCACGGGCACGGGCGGCTGCGACAGGCGAGGGGACGACAGGCGGTGGACGGCGCATGGTTCCTGTTGGGGATAGCGGCGATCCTGGTGATCGTAATTTGGGAGATCTGCAATGACGGCGCCGCGCCGGACGGTCCAACCAGCGGCCTGCTCGCCATGCCCGACGAGACGCCCCGACATCCTGATCCGGCAAAGCCGGTGCGCCCAGGCCGGTCGCCGGGACGCACGCGGCGCGACTAGCCCGGACGCGCGCCGCGTCCAGGCGGTTTGCGGCGGCAGAGGGGTGCATGTCGGCCATGCCCGACACCTGCCATAGGCAGGCAGTCCCAGCAACCGACACCGTTCCTGTGACGGACGCGATATGCGATAAAGGCGGCATGGCTGACGAGCTACAGGTGTCCGTCGTGATCCCCGCATATAACGCCGCCGCGACGCTTGCCGCCGCCATCAATTCGGTTCTGGTGCAGACCCATCCGGCGCTGGAAGTGCTGGTGGTTGACGACGCGAGCGGCGACGGCACCGCCGACCTCGCCCGGTCTTATGCGTCGCACGGGGTGCGGCTGATCGCGATGCCCAGGAACGCCGGAGTCTCGGCGGCGCGGAATGCCGGCATCGCCGCCGCGCGCGGCGGGCTGGTCGCGTTTCTTGATGCCGACGACGAATGGCTGGACGGCAAGCTGGCGGCCCAGGTGGGCTTGTTCAGCGCCGATCCGCGCATCGCCATGGCCAGCTGCGGCACCAGGGCGGTCACCCTGCACGGCCGCGATTTCGGGGCGCTGTTCGACGGCGAGACCCCGCAGCCCGGCGCCGAAGCCTGGAAGCGGCTGCTGGCGCGCAACATCATCCACACCTCCAGCGTGATCGCCCGGCGCGACGCGCTGCTGGCGGTCGGCTGCTTCGACGAGGCCTTGCGTGTCAGCGAGGATCAGGATCTGTGGATCAAGCTGACCATGCACGGCCATCTGGGCTACGCAGACGCCATCCTCGTCATCGTCCGGCCAACCCCGGGCAGCCTGTCAAGCGGCGGCTATCGCGATCTGGTCGAGGTGATGATGCCGATGGTGCTGGGCCACGTCGCCCGGCGCCGCGCCAAGCTGACCGGGCGCGAGGTGCGCGCCATACTGGGCGAGCGCTGGGCGCGCGTCGGCCGGTCCGCGTATAGCCAGGGCGCATATGGCGACGGCCTGCGCATCCTGCTGGGCGCCATGCTGCGCGGCGACCGGCCATTGTTCAATCTGGCGTTTCTGATCGGCAGCGCGCCGCCGGTGCGCCGGCTGAAGCGGCTGGTGCGGGCCGGCCACAGCTAGCGCATATCGTCCCAGGGCGACCGCAGTTGCCTGAGAGATCGTGGCGAAGCTGCCGGCGTGGCGGCTGCGGCTGGCGAGCAGCCAGGGCCGCCACGATCCGTCGTCGGACTATGAGAACAGCGCGTGGCTGGCCGTGGTGAGGCCGATCAGGTCGATGCGCGTTCCGTCCGCCAGCGTCATCGCCGTCCCGCCATGCCCGTCCGCCGCGGCGCCGGCCAGCGCCTGGTCCTCGGCCCCGGGGGCGTAGCCCTGCATCGTCAGGAAGTCCTGGCCCACGGTGAAGCCGTGGATCTCGACGCTGCCGCCGGACAGGCCGGCATGGAAGCCATAGACATCCGGGCCGCTGCCGCCATAGAGCGTTGAATGCCCGGTTTCGGCCAGCACGTAATCCGCGCCGGTGCCGAGCAGAACCGTCGTGTCGCCGCTGCCGGTGGCGATCACGTCGCTGCCCGGGCCGGCGAAGATGGTGGTCTGGCCGCTGCCGGCCCAGAACTGGTCGTTACCGCGGCCGCCGACCCACTCATCCTGGCCGCCGCGGCCGACCATCACGTCGCCCGCGCCGCCGCCGAACACCGTGCTGGCGCCGGTGCCGCTGAACATCACGTCCGCGCCGGAGCCGCCCGCCATCACGTCGTGGCCGTCGATGCCGATCATCGTGCTGGCGCCGCTGCCGGCGAACATGACCGTGGTGCCGCTGCCGCCGGCCATGACATCCGACCCGGCGCCGCCGACCTGGGTGACGCTGCCGCCGGCGGCGCTGCCCCACATCGTCTGGTTTCCCGAGCCGGCGAACTCCACCGTGTGTCCGGCGCCGGCCGCGACCATCGTGTCGCCGCTGCCGATAGCGACCAGCGTGCTGTCCGCGCGGCCGTTGCCGCCCACCAGCACGTCGTTGTTGCCGCCGAACTCCACCGTCTCGCCGCTGCCGCCATAGGCGACGTAGCTTCCGGCGCCGCCGACGATGGTCATTGCGCCGGCGCCGCCGAACACCGTGCTGGCGCCGCTGCTGGCGAAGAACACCGTGCTGCCGCTGCCGCCATGCAGGATCGTCCGGCCGTTGGCCACGATCGTCGATGCGCCCGCGCCGCCGGTGATGGTGTCCGCGCCGGCGCCGGCGACCGAGACTCCGTTGATCCGTGCCGCCAGAAGCTGAGTGCCGGCGTTGCTGAACACCGTGGCCGCCCCGGCGCCGAGCTCCACGCGGTTGTCGCCGCCGCTGACGTCGATCGCGAAGGCGCCGCCGGTCGCCGTGATCGTGCTGCCGCCGGCCGCCGCGTCCACGGTGCCGGCGCCGGTCGTCAGCGTCAGGTCCAGCTGCGCGCCGGACGCGGCGTAGAACTGGCTGGCGCCGCTGCCGCCGCTGATCGAGACCGTGCCGGAACCGCCGACCACCGCGGCGCTGTAGTCGCCGGCCAGGTCGTAGCTGCCGCCGGCCCCGGCCTGGATGGCGGCGATGCCCTCGGCGCCGGGCGGAGGCATCGGCACGTTGCCCGGAGTGAGGGCCTCCACCACGGCGTTGCCTGCGGCGATCTGTGCGGCGATGGCGGCGAGCGCACGGTTGGCCGCGTTGCTCTGGCCCGGATTCGGGAAATTGAGCGGCGGCAGGCCCGGGATGGTGGTGGCGCCCAGCATTGCGGAAGCTCCTGTCTCGTGGCGGAAGGGTTTGGGCCGTGCCGAACGCGTGCCGTATCCGACGGCGCCAAGACTGGGCCTGCGCGATGAAGGAAGTGTTGACGGGCGGCCGCCGCGCCGCTTCGGCGAGGCCGGTGCGGACTGGCGCTCAGGCTCGGCGGCGGCGGGCGCGCGCGTTCTGCGGCCGACATTCCTGCCGGTACAGGGCGGCCAGTTCGCTCGCCTGTTCGCGGCTGCGCCGGATGGGCGGCGGCGGTGGCGGCGGCTGGCGGTAGCGCGCCGGATCGGCGTTGATCGCTGTCAGGATCGCGCGCAGACCGTCCGCCGATCCGACATCCACGACGAAGCCGTTGTCCGGCGTCACGTCCAGCCCCATCGCGCCGCGATCCGAGGCGATGACCCAGCAGCCCGCGCGCAGCGCCTCGCGCGCCACCAGCCCGTAGCTTTCGGGCCAAAGCGACGGCGCGGCGAGCACGTCGATATCGGCGTACAGCGCCCCGATCTCGCCCTGCGGCACGCGCGAGCGCGAACGCACCGGGGTGGCCCCCCAGACGTCGGTCGTTTCCATGCCGGGGGACAGCGCGTGGTCGATCACCGTCAACGACAGATGGTCGAACCGCGCAGTGGCCAACACCGAGCGCAGCAGGTTGAAGCCCTTGTGCGGCGCGGCCCCGCCGACATGCGCCAGCCGGACCCGGCCATCTGGCGAGACGCTGCGCGACGAGAGCGCGATATCCGGCACGCCGTTCGCTACAACCTCGACATTGACGAACCCGCATGAACGATACAGCCGCGCGAACGGCTCGGACACGGCGAGCACGCGGCGCGCGGCGGCGAGGTGTCCGGCCAGCGCGGTCATCCGCCGGACGCTGTCCGCACCGCCGCCTTCAAGCTGGCGGACCGGATCGGCATGGCAATAGACTGCCGGCTGCAGCGCATCGTCGAGCAGGAACTGGTGGTCGGAGAGCCACCAGCCGTCATGCACCGTGACGACGTAGGGCACGCCCCGCGCGCTGGCGGCGCGGCACACCGCGCCGGTCAGGCGCTGGATGCAGTGAAAATGCACCAGATCGGGCTGGAAGCGATCCAGCACGCGGCCGAACACGTCGCCCATCCGCGGATCGTCGGGCTCCCAGTCCGGCCGCGCGCCACCGCCGGCGGTCACCGCGGTCACCGTGATGTCGTTCCAGATGTAGCGGCGCACCTGGTACGGCACCGCGCCGCCCTCGGTGGTGGTGAACACCTCGATGTCCAGCTCGTCGCCGTGGGCGCGCAGCAGGTCGCGGACGTTGTCGGCGACGACCCGCGTGGCGCCCCCAATGTCCTGCGGCGGGAAGAAGACGTTGACCACGAGCACCCGCCGGCGCCGCTGGCGCGCGGTCGGCGGCGCTGGCTGCACGTCGGCCATGATCGCGCGTAGGTTGGCGGCCGATTGCGCGACGCCGTATTGCGCCAGCGCCCGCTCGCGCGCGGCCTGCCCGATCGCAATTCGCAGCGCCGGGTCGCGCACCAGCCGGTCCAGCGCGTCGAACCATGCGGCCTCGGTGCCGGCCAGCAAGCCGGTCACGCCGTCCTCGATCGCGGCGCGATAGGTCGCGGTCGGCGAGACCACCGAGGCGATGCCGAGCATGCCGGCCTCGAGCCACTTGATCTCGCTCTTGCAGTCGGACAGAGCGCCGTCCTTGAGCACGGCGAGGCTGACATCCATGGTCGACAGGATGGTCCAGTAGGCGTCCGGATCCCATACCGGCTCAAGCCGGCGGATGCGCGCCGCGTGCCGGGCGAGGCAGTCCGGCAACGAGAGGTGGCCCATGATGACCAGTTCGACCGCCGCCCCGTGCGCCAGCAGCAGCCGGTCCAGCGCCGGCGCCGCCAGCCGGTCGAAATCCTCGTTTCCGGCGCGGGTGCCGCTGCCGTAGAAGATCCGCACCGTCCGTCTGGCGCGTCGGGGAGCCGACCGCTCGGCATGGCGAAGGTGCGCCGCGCCGAGCGCGTTGGCGTGGACGAACACGCGGCCGCTGCGGACACGCGGCCGCATCAGCTCGGCCAGCGCCGCGGTAGAGGCCAGGCCGGTACTCGCACAGCGACATCGCCGCGCCGAACAGTTCGACTCCGGTGGCGAGGTCGCCATATTCCTCGGCCGAGACCAGCCCGCCATAGCTCGCCAGGCTGTCGGGAAAATGCGCGCCGTCGAACACGGCGTCGTCGATGTCGTAGAAGGTGACCGCGCCGGCGGCGCGCGCCGCCTGGATCGCGTGCACCGCCTCCGGGCTGGCAGCAATGCGGTAGAAGATGACGGCGTCCAGAAATGGAATCGCCGCGGCGAACGCATCCAGCTCACGGGCCGCGTCGAACACCTGCACCGTGAACCCGCCGGCGGCGAGGTGTTCGGCCTTCTGCTCGACCCGGTAGGCGCGGCATTGCGGCAGCGACATGTCGGCCACCAGCGCCACGGCCCGGATCGCGCCTGCCCTGCGCGGACCGGTGTCCGGCCGGGGTTGCGAACATTCTGTCAGGATCGTCGCCGCCTGGGCCATCAGGGTCCGGCCGTCGCCGATGAATCCCAGCGCCGCGCGCCGGCGCGCCTGATCGCGAAGGTCGCGGAACGCGGCCCCGGCGTCGGCGCGCGCTTCGGCGGCGATCGCCACGTCGCCCGGCAGGCGAGCCCGCAGCCGGGCCAAGCCACGCGCCGCCTCGGCGATCCGCCCTGAGGCGCGGCGGCATTTCGCCAAGTTGAGATCGGTCCAGACATTGTCCGCGCCGGCGGCCAGCACGCGCAGATAGACCTGCTCGGCGCCATAGGCATCGCCCAGCCGCAGCAGGCAGTCGGCATAGTGCTGCAGCCCGGCCGGGTGGGCCGGCGCGGCGGCAAGCACCGTCTCATAGACCGGCCGCGCCGCCTCCGGCCGTCCGGCCACCGCCAGCCGGTCGGCCGCGGCGAGGTACATGTCGGCGCTGGCCGATGCCGGGGGCAGGCCGTCGCGGCGCCCGGGGATGCCGTGGTCGATGGCGTGGCGCAGCGCGTCCCAGCGTCCCCCGCCGGTCGCGTCCGGGTTCAGCGCGCGGTACAGTGCCGCGTCGAACCCCGCCGGCATCGCATCCAGGCGTGTCAGCCCGAGGCTTTTCAGGAATTGCGAACGATTTGGCCGGACCCCCTCCGGCAAACCGGCATTCAGCCAGTGCAGATAGGCCGCTGCCGGCGTCAGCCGTGCCGCGTCGGGCGCGATCTCGGCGTAGAAGTCAGGCTCGAACCGCCACTCGGCAGCGATCGGGCACAGCGCGGCCCGCCCGAACCGGGCGAAATGGCCGACACATTGCGCGGTGGTCGAAAGTGCCGCGCCCCCGTTCAGCGCGACGTAGTCGCCGATATCGAAATGCGCCACGAACGCGGCGGAGCGGATGCCGTGCTCATGCAGCACGTCGAGCATGTCCACGCAGCCGGATGCGGCGTCGGCGCGGGGGACGCGGAAGGCGTGCTGGCCGCGCAACGAGCCATCCGCCGCCGGGAAGCTGATCGCAGCACCGCTCGGAAGATCCAGGCGCAGGACGTGCTGGCGGCCATCCATGAAGTCGCCCGGAATGACGTAGCGGAAGCCGCCGACATCGCTGGGGATGCCGGCCGCGCGCACGTCGTCGCGCGGCAGGATGCAGCGCACCTGCTCGATAACCGCTCCGTCGATCGAGGCGCGCAGCACCGGCGGGGTGGACACCGATTGCAGGTCGATGGCCCAGCCGGTGATCGTGGCGCCGGTAACGAGGTCGGCGAATCCGATATGCGTCTCGGCGCTGGCCGAGAGCGCGGGGCCTGAGGTCAGATGCATCCGCGGGTCCATTTTGTGACGCAGGGAGTGGGCGGCGTACGCGCCCCGGCGTCAGACTGGCGCCTGCGGGATGAACCGGGCGTTAACGCGGTTGTCCTGCGGCGCGTCCTAGCCGACGCCCGGACCGGCGAACACCCGCGCCAGGAAGCCGGCGAAGTCGTGGTTCGAACGGGCTGACGCGGCGGCGTCGCGGCCGATCGGGTAGGGGCGGCTGCCGGTGCACAGGGCGAGGATGATCTTGCGCAGGAACGGTCCGGTCATCGGCAATCCGGTGTCCTGGTCCTGCACGCTGCCGTCGCGATCGACCACGAACCGGCAATCGGCCAGGTGCCGGCCGATCAGCCGCGGCGGCATCTCGCCATCCCACTCATGCACCGCATCGGGATAGGCGACGATGCGCACGTCGCTGCCGCCGTGGCGCAGGTCGTCGGCGATCTGCGCGCAGCGTTCGGGGTGAATCAGCTGGTCCTGCTGCCCGTATAGCATCAGCAGCGGCGCGCCGGTGGTGCGGCTGTCGCGGAAGCGGGCGATGCACGGCGCATAGAACGCGACGTGCCCGGCAAACCGCAGGCGCGGCGGCGCCAGCCGGTCGGCCAGTTGCGCATACAGCGCGTAGGTCGCGGCCATGCCGCCATAGGAGAACCCGGCCAGCGCAATGTGGCGCGCGTCGATGTCCGGCCGCACCGCCAGCGCACGCAGTGCCGCGTAGGCGTCGGCCACGAACATCGTCTCGGTGATGTGCAGCACGCGCGCCAGAAAGCCGGCGCCGAGATCGGGGCGCGACGCATAGGTGTCGATCACCAGCACCGCGATGCCCATCGAGGCCAGCGCCGGGCCGTAGCGCTCGCCGCGTTCGGCGGCGTTGCCGATCGAGCCGTGCAGCAGCACCACCGCCGGCGTCGCGTGGTCAGGCGTGTCTCCGGCGGGGACATAGAGCTGCGCATCGACCCGTCGCGCCGGTGCGTGGCCGATATCGGCGGGGGTGAACGGGTCGCTGCTCGCCAGCGCCAGCGTCTCCACGCGCACGCCGGTCACGCTCTGCGGATTCGGCCAGGGATCGACGATGTGCACGGCGGCCATGGCGGTCCCGCCGGCCAGCAACAGCGTCAGGAACAGCATCGGCAGCATGACCAAACGTACGGGCATGAGGCATTGCTCCGGATGACAGGCGCACGGCAAACGCAAGCCGGGCGTGGCCGGTTCAGGCCGCATTCCGATGTGGCGCGCCGAAAGTACCGCGACGATGTGGCGCGGACCTGGGCAGGGTTGCCGAAGAATTCGAGCAGGCCCGACGCGATGTGGCCGGCAGGCGCTTTCGCGCAAGCGGCATACCGTTTGCTTACACGGCTGCAATCGACAGCAATCGGGCAGGGGGCGGACGCATGGCGGCGACACGACGAAACGTGCTGCGGGGCGCATCGGCGCTGGCCCTGTCCGGCATCGCGGGACGCCAGGCGTCGGCGGCGCAGCCGCTGACCATCGGCTTCATCTATGTCGGGCCGAAGGACGATTTCGGCTACAACCAGGCGCATGCCGAGGGCGCGGCGGCGCTGAAGATCCATGCCCGGCATCAAGCTGACCGAGGAGGAACGCGTCCCGGAAAGCGACGATGTCGAGAAGACCATGCAGAGCATGATCGAGCTCGATGGCGCCACGCTGCTGTTTCCGACCAGCTTCGGCTATTTCGATCCGTACATGCTGCGCATGGCGAAGAAGTATCCGGACATCCAGTTTCGCCACTGCGGCGGCTTGTGGACCGACAAGAACCCGATGAACGCCGGGTCGTATTTCGGCTATATCGGCATGGGCCAGTACCTGAACGGCGTCGTCGCCGGCCACATGACACGCTCGAAGAAGATCGGCTTCGTCGCCGCCAAGCCGATCCCGCAGGTGCTCATCAACATCAACAGCTTCGCGCTCGGCGCGCGCAGCGTCGATCCGTCCATCACCACGACCGTCATCTTCACCGGCGACTGGTCGATGCCGGTCAAGGAGGCCGAGGCCACCAACGGACTTGCCGACCAGGGCATCGACGTCGTGACCTGCCATGTCGATGGTCCGAAGGTCGTGGTGCAGACCGCAGAGGGACGCGGCCTGTTTACCTGCGGCTACCATGCCAGCCAGGCGCCGCTCGCGCCGAAGGGCTACCTGACCGGGGCCGAGTGGAACTGGGCCACCGTCTATGCCGCGTTCGCGACCGAGATGCAGGCCGGCCGCAAGCTGCCGAACTTCGTGCGCGGCGGACTGTCCGAGGGCTTCGTGAAGATGTCTGCCTATGGCCCGGCGGTGACGCCGGCGGCGCGGCAGCACGCCGATGCGGTCAAGGCGCAGATGATGAAGGGCGGGTTCTCGGTGTTCAAGGGCCCGCTGAGCGACAATGCCGGCAGGCCGGTGATCGCCGCCGGCGCCGCCTATCCCGAGACGGCGATCCAGCTTGAATCGATGAATTACCTCGTCGAGGGCGTCCGCGGCGCGATCGCCTGACGATGAGCGCCGCCGCCCTCGACACCGGCGCGGCGGCTCTTCCAGCGACCGCGTCCGTCGCGGCCGACCGGCTCTATCCGGCGCGGCGCGCTCTGGAGGCGGTGCTGGTGCCGCTGGGCGCCCTGCTGCTGGCCGCGGCGCTGTTCTGCTTGTTCCTGTTGGCGCTGGGCAAGTCGCCGTCGGAGTTCGGCGCGCTGGCCTGGAAGGGCGCGTTCGGCACTTGGTTCTCGGTGCAGAACACGCTGGCGCGGGCGGCGCCGCTGCTGCTGACGGCGCTGTGCGTGGCGCTGCCGGCGCAGCTCGGGCTGGTGGTGATTGGCGGCGAGGGCGCGCTGGTGCTGGGCGGGCTGGGCGCCACCTGCGCCGGGCTGGCCGCCGAGGGCGGGCCGCCGCTGCTGGTGCAGCTGGCGATGGCGGTCGCCGGGGCGGCGGTCGGCGCGTTCTGGATCGGCCTGACCGGCTACCTGCGCGCCAGGCGCGGCGTCAACGAGACGGTGGCCAGCCTGGTGCTGTCCTACATCGCCATCGCGCTGTTCAATCATCTGGTCGAGGGACCGCTGCGCGATCCGGCCAGCCTGAACAAGCCGTCCACCTATGGCATCGGCGAGGCCGACATGATCGGCCCGCTGCCGTGGCTGGGCGTGCATCCCGGCCTCGCGGTGGGCGGGGTCGCCTGCATCGCATGCTGGGTGCTGATCTCGCGCACCTCGATCGGCTTTGCCGCGCGCATCGCCGGCGGCAATCTGCGCGCCGCGCAACTGCAGGGCCTGCCGGTGGCGCGGCTGATCATCATGGCCTGCGCGCTGGGCGGCGCCTTCGCCGGGCTGGCCGGAATGATCGAAGTCGCGGCGATCCAGGGTCGCGCCAACGCCTCGCTGATCGCGGGCTACGGCTATGCCGGGATCCTGATCGCGTTCCTGGCGCGCCACAACCCGCTGGCGATCATCCCGATGGCGATCCTGCTGGGCGGGATTGAGGCGGCGGGCGGATTGCTGCAGCGGCGGATGGACCTGCCGGACGCGACGGTGCTGGTGCTGCAGGGCGCGATCTTCGTGGCGATCCTGGCCAGCGAGACGCTGTACGGCCGGTTCGCCTGGTTCCAGCCGCGGGCGACGGGGGCGTGAGCGATGCAGCCAGAGCCGTGGCCCGGCCATGACCCACGCCGTCGCCACCGTGGTTGTCGCCATGCTGGCCGGCAGCCTGCGGGTCAGCACCCCGTTCCTGTTCGTCAGTCTCGGCGAGTGCCTGACGGAACGATCCGGGCGCATCAACCTCGGCAACGAGGGTGTGCTGGTGCTGGGCGCGATGGTCGCCTACGCCGCCTCGTACCTGACCGGCAATCCCTGGCTCGGCGTGCTGGCCGCGGCCGCGGCGGGCGCGCTGCTGGGCGGCGTGCATGGCGCGGTCTGCTCGCTGGCCCGGGTCAGCGACGTGGCGGTAGGCATCGCGGTCATGCTGGCCGGCGACGGCATCGCGTTCTTCTTCGGCAAGCCGTTCGTGCAGCCGGCGGCGCCGCAACTGCCGCGCCTGCCGCTCGGATTCTGGTCCGCCGTGCCGCGCGTCCGCAGCGCGCTGGAGGTCAGCCCGCTGTTTTTCCTGGGCATCGCCGTCGCGTTCGCGATGCACTGGATGTTTCGCGCCACTCGCCTGGGTCTGCGCATCCGCATCGTCGGCGACAGCGAGGACGCGGCGCGCGCGCTGGGCCTGCCGATCGAGCGCGTGCGGCTGCTGGCCACCATGGCGGGCAGCGGCCTGGCCGGCGTCGGCGGCGCGTTCCTGTCACTGTGCTATCCGGGCAGCTGGAACGAGAGCCTGTCATCGGGACAGGGACTGATGGCGGTGGCGCTGGTGGTGTTCGCGCGCTGGAATCCGCTCGGCTGCGTGCTGGCCGCGCTGCTGTTCGGCGCGGCCGGCGCGCTCGGCCCGTCGCTGCAGACGGTCGGCGTGACCAGCGGATACTACTTGTTCTACGCGGCGCCTTATGTCGTAACTTTGCTGGTTCTGATTGCGACGGTTCGCCCCGGCCGTGCCCTGCGCGGGATGCCGGGGCAGCTTTCGATCGGCCGGTAGGAGACTGCATGTCCAGGCAAGTTCCATGAGCGCGCCGGGCGAGGCGGCCGGATGAACATTCCAGCGGATCCGTATCCCTGGCCGTTCGACGACGATCTGCGTCCGGCCAACACGGCGCTGCTGGTGATCGACATGCAGACCGACTTCTGCGGCCCCGGCGGCTATGTGGCGACGATGGGCTACGATATTTCGCTGACCCGCGCGCCGATCGACCCGATCGGGCGCGTGCTGGGCGCGATGCGCGCCGGCGGCTACCACGTTCTTCACACCCGCGAGGGCCATCGCCCCGACCTGTCGGATCTGCCGGCGAACAAGCGCTGGCGCTCGCGGCGGATCGGCGCGGGGATCGGCGATGCCGGCCCATGCGGCCGCATCCTGGTGCGCGGCGAGCCGGGCTGGCAGATCATTCCCGAACTCGCCCCGCTGCCCGCCGAGCCGGTCATCGACAAGCCCGGCAAGGGCAGCTTCTGCGCCACCGACCTGGAGCTGATCCTGTCAGCGCGCGGCATCCGCAATCTGGTGCTGACCGGGATCACCACCGATGTCTGCGTCCACACCACGATGCGCGAGGCCAATGATCGCGGCTATGAGTGCCTGCTGCTGGAGGATTGCTGCGCCGCGACCGATCGCGCCCATCATCTGGCGGCGGTGGCGATGGTCAAGATGCAGGGCGGCGTGTTCGGCACCGTGTCCGACAGCAAACGTCTTTTGGCGAACCTGCCATGACCGCGATCGGCGCTGGCCGCGGCCGCGGTCACCAAGCGGTTCGGCGGCTTTACCGCGCTCGACGCCGTGTCGCTGAAGGTGGCGCCGGCCACGGTGCACGGGCTGCTGGGCGAGAACGGCGCCGGCAAATCGACGCTGGTGAAATGCCTGCTCGGCTATTACCGCGCCGATGAGGGCGCGTTCCTGGTCGATGGGCGCGAGGTCGCGATAACCCGCCCCGCCGATGCCGATGCGCTGGGTCTTGGCATGGTGTACCAGCATTTCACGCTGGTTCCCTCGATGACCGTAGCCGAGAACCTGGTGATGGCGCGCGCCTCGGTGCCGGCGGTGATCGACTGGGGCCGCGAGCGGGCGGCCCTGCATGCGTTCATGGCGACGATGCCGTTCCGGGTTCCGCTCGACTCGCAGGTCGGCGCGCTGGCCGCCGGCGAGCGGCAGAAGACGGAAATCCTCAAGCAGCTGTACCTGCAGCGCCGCTTCCTGGTGCTGGACGAGCCGACGTCCGTGCTGACTCCGCAGGAAGCCGAGGAGATGCTCGGGCTGATGCGGGGCCTGGCGCATGGCGGCGGATCACGGTGGTCATCATCACCCACAAGCTCCGCGAGGTGGCGCGCTTCACTGACGAGGTGACGGTGCTGCGGCGCGGCCGCTCGGTCGGCGGCGGGGCGACGCGTTCGCTGTCGGCCGACGACATGACGGCGCTGATGATCGGCGAGCCGCACGCGCCGGCGCGCCCCGAGCGTCGGGGCGCCGCCGATGCCGAACCGCGCCTGTACGTGCGCGCGTTGCGCACTCAGGGCGAACTCGGCCGCGCCGGCCTGGATGTCTCGACGCTGACCGTGCGCGCGCACGAAATCGTCGGCGTGGCGGGCGTGTCCGGCAACGGCCAGAAGGATCTGCTGGAGGTGCTGGGCGGCCAGCGCGCGGCCAGCGGCGGCGAGATCATCGTCTCCGGCGAAGCCTATGACGCCAGCCGCACACAGGCGCAGGCGCGCAAGGTGCGCGTGCTGCCGGAGGAGCCGCTGCGCAACGGCTGCGTGCCTCGCATGTCGGTGGCCGACAACCTGAACCTGCGCGAGTTCGACCGGTCCGCGTCGGGCACACGCCGGCAATGGCTGGATCGTGGGCGCATGGCTGCCCGCGCGCGCGCGATGATGGGGGCGTACGGCGTGCGCGCGCCATCGCCGGACGCGCCGATCGGCGTGCTGTCCGGCGGCAATGTACAGCGCTGCGTGCTGGCGCGCGAGCTGGACGGCGAGGTGGCGCTGCTGATCGTGGCCAACCCGTGCTTCGGCCTGGACGTGAAGGCGGTGGCCGAGGTGCGCGCGCGCATCATGGCGGCGCGCAATGCCGGGACCGGCGTGCTGCTGATCTCCGAGGATCTGGACGAGATTCTGGAACTTGCCGACCGCATCGTGGTGATGCGCCAGGGCGCTATCGTGCATGAGACGCCGTGCGCGGGTGCTGATCCGCAGGCAATCGGCAGCCACATGCTGGGCGGCGCGTGACCGTTCCGACCGTGGCGGCGCGGGCGGCGATCGCCGCTGACCACGCGCATGCCGATCCGGCGCTGTGGATCACGCGCATCCCGGATCCGCAGGTTCTGGAGCGGGCGGCGGCACTGGACGCGGAGGGGCCGCGCGGCCGCCCGCTCTGGGGCATGACGTTCGCGGTCAAGGACAACATCGACGTGGCGGGACTGCCGACCACAGCGGCCTGTCCGGGCTTCGCCTACACGCCGGAGGCCAGCGCGCCCTGCGTGCAGGCGCTGCTGGATGCCGGCGCGCTGTTGCTGGGCAAGACCAACCTGGACCAGTTCGCAACCGGGCTGGTCGGCGTGCGCAGCCCGTACGGCACGCCGCGCAACGTGTTCTCGGCGGCGCATGCGCCGGGCGGCTCGTCATCCGGCTCGGCGGTGGCGGTGGCGGCGGGGATCGTCGATTGGGCGCTCGGCACCGACACCGCGGGGTCCGGGCGGGTGCCGGCGATGTTCGGCAACATCGTCGGGCTGAAGCCGACCATTGGCAGCGTCTCGGCGCGCGGCGTGGTGCCGGCGTGCCGCTCGGTCGATACGGTTTCGGTGTTTGCGGGCAGCGTCGATCAGGCGCTGTCCGTGCTGCGGATCATCGGCGGCTATGATGCGGCCGACCCGTATTCGCGCGCCGCCCCGTTCGCCCATCTGCGTCGCGCCGGGACGGCGGACCGCCCGCGCATCGCGTGCGTCGATCCGGCCGCCTGCGACCCCGACATCGCCGCGCTGTACGCGCAGGCCGCCGCGCGGTGCGGCGCCGAGACGGTGGACATCGCGCCGTTCCTGGCCATCGCCCGGCTGCTGTACGACGGGCCCTGGGTCGCCGAACGCACCGCAGCCCTGCGCGACATGATCGGGCAGCACGCGGACATGCTGCATCCGGTGACGCGCGCGATCCTGCAGTCCGGGTTCACGCGACGCACGGTGGACGCCTTCGACGCGTTCTTCGCGCTGGCTCTCGCGCGGCGGGAAGCGGAGCGCCTGTTCGCCGCGCACGACGCGCTGCTGCTGCCGACTGCGCCGTTCACCCCGACCCTGAGCGAGCTGGCCGCCGACCCGGTCGGACCCAACAGCCGGCTCGGGGCCTACACCAACTTCGTCAACCTGTGCGACCTTGCGGCGATCTCGGTACCGGCAGGGTTCGCGTCCGACGGGCTGCCCGTGGGCGTCACTCTGGTCGGGCCGGCCTGGTCGGAGGGACGGCTCGCGCCCATCGCCGACGCGCTGCATCGCGCCGCGGCCGACCGTGTCGGCGCCACCTTGCGCAGCCTGCCGCCGGGCGGGGCCGCGCATCCGCTGGGCGCGGAGGAGACCGCGCTGTTCTGCGTCGGCGGGCACATGAACGGTCTGCCGCTGAACCGTGAGCTGACCGCGCTGGGCGGCCGGTTTGCGCGCACGGCGGCCACCGCGCCGGAATACCGGTTGTTCGCGCTGGGCGGCCGGCCGGGCTTGCTGCGCGCGGCACCTGGCGCGGCGATTGCGGGCGAGGTCTGGGCGCTGCCCACGGCCGCGATCGGCGCGCTGCTGGCGCGCGTGCCGGCGCCGCTGGGGTTCGGCCCGGTGCGATTGTCCGATGGGCCGTGCCTGGGCTTTCTGGCCGAGGCGGCAGCAGTGGCGGGCGCGCGCGACATCACCGCGCTCGGCGGCTGGCGCGCGTGGCTGGCGGCGAGGGCGGCCGAGGCCGAGTCGTAGCCGGCAGCCGGTCTATCGCAACGCGCGCGGCGCTCGGAACGGTAGCATCAGCTGCACCCAGGCCGCGCGGAAGCGATCCAGCGACAGGCTTTCGTGCATTGCCGTCGCAGGCTCGCCCAGCAGGTGCGTCGCCAGCACCGAGCGGGCGTAGAACGGCGCATCGGTCAGCGTCCGCTGCACGGTCGGGACGGAGCCGGCATCGGCGCGGGTGGCGCGCGGCAGCCGCCATACCGTGTCGGGCAAAGCCGCCCGCGGCGGCGAGGCGAACCGCTCTACCTGCCCGGCTCCGTCAATAAGCAGCGCCAGGTCCAGGGTCGAGCCGTCGCGGCGGAGCACGTCGTACAGGATCGCCGCGCCGTCGCGCAGCGGCGCGCGCGACCAGGTCCAGCTGCGGAACGCGTCCTCCAGCGGACCGTCGCCGGAATTGCTGTCCAGATAGCCCGGCCCGCTCCATTGCAGGGCCGGCTGGGTCAGCGTGACCTCCACGCGCGCCCGGGGCGCCAGCGGCGACCAGCGGTGCAGGCCGGCGGCGTCCAGACGCTCGGTGTGCGACACCAGCGCCTCGGGATGCAGCCGCACCGTGCCGCGCAGCCGCGACGGCCAGGGCGCGGTCACCTCGTCGATGGCGAAACTCAGCGTCGCACCGTCCCAGAATAGCGCGCTGACGCCGATCGACAGTGCGTCGGGGTAGCGGATGACGTTGGCGCCCCAGCGTTCGGTCATCGCCCAGCGCGTGCCGCCATCGCCGTACAGCGCCACATGCATCGCGCAATGCTGCAACGGGTCCGCGACGCCCCGTTGCCGGGCGCGGAAATAGTGCGGCGAGAACACGCTGCCGAGGAAGGCGATCAGCGTAATGCCGTGCCGACCGTCATCGCTCAGCGCATCGACGTACCACCAGCGGTAGCCGCTGGACGCGAGCGGCTGGTCGAAGCGAAATCCGCCAGCAGGCTCGCCGCCGCCTGCCGGCCCGACAGCGCCGCCATCGGCACTCCCGGCCCCGGATGCGCGCTCCCCCCCGCCAGGTACAGGCCCGGCAGGCGGCTGCGGCTGCCCGGGCGGCTGAACGACGCCCGCCAGCCGTGCGAGGCCCGGCCGTACAGCGCGCCCCCGGTCGCCGGAAACAGCCGCTCGAACATCTCCGGCGTGGTCCGCTGCGTTTCCTCCTCGCGGCGATGCAGGGTCAGGCCGCAGCGCGCCAGCAGGTCGAACGTCGCCGTCTCGCATTGCGCAAGCTCCGCTGCATCGGGTGGACCGGTGTCCCCGGTCGGCGGCGCGTTGACAAGGCACAGCAGCCGCTCCGGTCCGTCCGGCGGCGCCGCGCCGGCGGCGTCGCGGTCCTGCGCGCAGACATACACGGTGGGACGTTGCGGCAGGTTGCGCCGGCGAAAGATGGCGTCGAACTCGGCCGCGTAATCATCCGAGAAGAAGACGGTGTGGCGCGCCAGCGGAAATCCCGAGCTGCGCGCCCGCATCGCCCAGGTGATCGCCGAAAGCGAGCGCGCCGTGGCCGGCAGCTTCGGCACGCTCGCCGCCGGCGCGCCGCCGAACAGGCCGGCCGCGAGGGCGGCGACGTCGGCGTTGACGACCACCGCCTCGGCATCGAGTCGCTCGCCGGTGGCCAGACGCACGCCGGCGACGCGGCCGCCGGCGACCAGGATTTCGCGGGCGGCGACGCCGTAGCGCGCGACGGCCCCGCGTGCCGCGGCCAATCCGGCCAACGCCGCGGCAATCCGGTGCATGCCGCCCTCGACCAGCCACACGCCCTCCTGCTCGACATGCGCCACCAGCATCAGCGTCGCCGGCGCCAGGAACGGCGAAGCGCCGCAATAGGTCGCATAGCGCCCGAACAGCTGGCGCAGGCGCGGATCGGAGAAGTGCTCGCCCAGCGCCCGCCACAAGGTCGCGAACGGCGCGATGCGCCATAGGTCAGGCAGGCCCCGTAGCCCCGCCCCGGCGGCGAGCGACAGCGGCGTGGGACGCGGGCCACGGATGAAGTCGCGTTCGACGGTGCGATAGGTGCGTCGCGCGCGGGCGCAGAAATCCAGGTAGCCGCGGCCCTCGGCCGGCCCTGCCAGTGCTGCGATCGCCTCGGCGGAGCGGTCTGGATCGGCGAACAGGTCGAGCCGCGCCTCGGCGCTCCAGGCGTGCCTAGCGAGCACTCCGGCCGGCAGCAGCGTCAGATGGTCCGCCAGGCTGGCGCCGCAGGCGGCGAACAGCTCGTCGAACACCCAGCGCATGGTGAACACGGTGGGTCCGGCGTCGATGCGCGCGCCGCCGATCACCGCCTCGCGCATCTTGCCGCCGGGCGCCGCGGCCTGTTCGATCAGTGTGACCTCGACGCCGCCCGCAGCCAACTCGAGCGCCGCGACCAGGCCGCCGATCCCGGCCCCGATGACCACCACGCGCTGCCTGCCCACGCCGCCCCAGATTCCGGTTGACGAACCTGTCAATCCTACATGACAGTCGTGAGTGACAAAAGAGTCTGACAACCGCTGCTGCTCGGGGGAGGCTTCTGCAATGGATGCCGTCACGCGGATCGAGCGGGCCCTGGCCGATGCGGTCGACTGGGCCGATGCCCCGGGTGGCCCGCCGCGCCTGGCCGCGGCGATGCGCCATGCGGTGTTTCCGCGCGGGGCGCGCATCCGCGCCCGGCTGTGCCTGGCAGTGGCGAGCGCCTGCGGCGACGACCAGCCGGCGGTGTCCGACGCGGCGGCGGCGGCGATCGAGCTGCTGCATTGCGCATCGCTGGTGCACGACGACCTGCCGTGCTTCGACGACGCGGCGACGCGGCGCGGCCGTCCCTCGGTGCACCGGGCGTTCGGCGAGCCGTTGGCCGTGCTGGCCGGCGACGCGCTGATCGTGCTCGCGTTCCAGACCCTGGCGCGCGGCGCGGTGGCGGCACCGCGGCGGATGGCGACCCTGCTGGGCACCATCGGGGCGGCGGTCGGGGTGCCCAACGGCATCGTCGCCGGCCAGGCGTGGGAGTGCGAGCCCAGCGTAGAACTCGCCGCCTATCAGCGCGCCAAGACCGGGGCGCTGTTCGCGGCGGCTTCGGTCGCCGGAGCGGCGGCGGCCGGCGCCAGCCCGCTGCGCTGGCGCGCGCTGGGCGAACTGCTGGGCGAGGCCTATCAGGTCGCCGACGACATCCGCGATGCGGTGTGCGACGCCGCCGAACTCGGCAAGCCGGTCGGTCGCGACCAGGCGCTGGGTCGGCCGAGCGCCGCGCTGGAACTGGGCGTGGACGCTGCGGTTGGCCGGCTGGACGCCCTTGCGAGAGCTGCCGCGGCATCGATCCCGGACTGCCCCGGGGCGGCGGAGTTGCGCGCCCTGATCTTCATGGAGGCGCAGCGCCTGCTGCCGCGGAAGGCGGCGGCGCACGCCGCCTGATGCTGCCCGGCGTGCCGGCGATCGGCCTGCAGACGGCGATGCAAGCACCGGCGGCGCGTGCCTGGTCCGACCGGATCGCCGGTTGGCGCGACGGGCTGCTGGCCAGCCCGCGATTCCAGCGTTTCGCGTCCGGCTTCCCGCTGACCCGGCCGGTGGCGCGGCGGCGGGCGCGGGGGCTGTTCGACCTGTGCGCCGGGTTCGTCTACTCGCAGGTGCTGGTCGCCTGCGTGCGGCTGCGGCTGTTCGAGACGCTGGCCGGCGGCGCGCTCGACCTCGCCACCCTCGCTGACCGGCTGGCGTTGCCGCACGACTCCGCCGAGCGCCTGCTGGATGCTGCGGTTGCGCTGCGGCTTGCGGCCAGGCGGCGCGGCGGCCGCTATGGACTGGGACCGCTGGGGGCGGCGATGCTGGGCAATCCCGGCGTGGCCGCGATGGTCGAGCACCACAGCATGCTGTACGCCGACCTGCGCGACCCGGTGGCGCTGCTGCGCGGCGAGCGGGGCGGAACCGAGCTGGGCCGGTTCTGGCCCTATGCCGGCAAACATACCGGGGCCGCCAGCCTGCCGGGCGCACAGACGGACGCCTATTCGGCGCTGATGGCAGCCTCGCAGCCGCTCGTCGCGGGCGATGTGCTGGACGCCTACGACTTGCGCCGGCATCGCTGCCTGCTGGACGTGGGCGGCGGCGAGGCGGGCTTTCTCATCGCGGCGGCCGCGCGCGCGCCGGACCTGCGGCTGATGTTGGTCGATTTGCCGGCGGTGGCCGCCCGCGCCCGCGCCCGGCTGGAGGCGGCCGGGCTGGCCGGCCGCGCGACCGTGCAGGGCGGTGACGTGCTCGGCGAGCCGTTGCCCGGCGGCGCCGACGTGATCTCGCTGGTGCGGGTGATCCACGATCACGACGATGCCGCCGCATTGGCGATCCTGCGCGCCGCCCGGGCCGCGCTGGCGCCGGGAGGCGTGCTGCTGCTGGCCGAGCCGATGTCGGGCACGCGCGGGGCCGAGCCGGTCGGGGACGCCTATTTCGGCTTCTACCTGCTGGCCATGGGCAGCGGCCGGCCGCGCGCGCCGGATGCGCTGATGACGTTGCTGAGACAGGCCGGATTCGCCGGCCGCAGGCTGATTGCGACCCGCCGCCCGATGCTGGTGCGGCTGATCGTGGCCAAACCGTCACGCCACGGCCATGAACTGTAAGACTTGCTTGACAACACTGATTGTCAGGATAGGCTGACACATGAGGGACCAGCCGCGCGCACGCCCCCTCGGGGAGTCGGCAATGAAGACAACCGCCGTGGTGCTGAGGGAGCCGGAGCAGCTGGCGCTCGCCACGCTCGACCTGACGCCGCCCGGCGAGGCCGACGTGGTTGTGGACATCGAGTTCAGCGGCATTAGCACCGGCACCGAGCGGCTGCTGTATTCGGGGCGGATGCCGGCGTTTCCGGGAATGGGCTATCCGCTGGTGCCCGGCTACGAGTCGGTCGGTCGCATCGCCGCCGCCGGCCCGCGATCGGGCCGCGAGCCGGGGGCGCGGGTGTTCGTGCCGGGGGCGAATTGCTATGGCGCGGTGCGCGGCCTGTTCGGCGGCGCCGCATCGCGGGTGGTGCTGCCCGGCGCGCGCGTGGTTCCGGTCACGGAGTTCGATGGCGAGCGCGCCGTCCTGCTGGCGCTGGCCGCGACTGCGCATCACGCGACCCCCTCCGGCGGGTCGCCGCCGGAGCTGATCGTCGGGCACGGCGTACTCGGCCGCCTGCTGGCGCGGCTGGCGGTGCTGGCAGGGGCTGCGCCGGTGGTCTGGGAAACCAACCCGGCGCGCGCGGCGGGCGCCGACGGCTACGCGGTGATCGACCCGGACGCCGACACGCGGCGCGACTACCGGGTGATCTGCGACGCCAGCGGCGACGCATCGATGCTCGATGCGCTGGTGGCGCATCTGGCGCCCGGCGGCGAGATCGTGCTGGCCGGGTTCTACAGCGAGCGTCTGGGCTTCTCGTTTCCGCCGGCCTTCATGCGCGAGGCGCGCATCCGCATCGCCGCGCAATGGCTGCCGGCCGACATGGCGGCGGTCGCGGCGCTGGCCGCATCCGGCGCGCTGTCGCTGGACGGGCTGATCACCCATCGCGCGCCGGCCAGCGAAGCGCCGCGCGCATACGCCACCGCATTCGGCGATTCCGCCTGCCTGAAGATGGTCCTTGATTGGAGAGGCTGCGCATGAACGCCACCGTTCGCCCCGTGCCGGTTCAGGCCGCGATGCAGGAGCAGCTGCGCGCCGAGGCCGCGATCGAGCCGGATGCGCCCAGCACCGAGCCGGCGACGAAGCAGACGCAGATCATCGCCATCTACGGCAAGGGCGGGATCGGCAAAAGCTTCACCCTCGCCAACCTGTCCTACATGATGGCGCAGCAGGGCAAGCGGGTGCTGCTGATCGGCTGCGACCCGAAAAGCGACACCACCTCGCTACTGTTCGGCGGCCGGTCCTGCCCGACCATCATCGAGACCTCGGCCAAGAAAAAGGCGGCCGGCGAGGCGGTGGCGATCGGCGACGTGTGCTTCAAGCGCGACGGCGTGTTCGCGATGGAGCTGGGCGGCCCGGAGGTCGGCCGCGGCTGCGGCGGGCGCGGCATCATCCACGGCTTCGAGCTGCTGGAGAAACTTGGTTTCCACGACTGGGGTTTCGACTACGTGCTGCTGGATTTCCTGGGCGACGTGGTGTGCGGCGGCTTCGGCCTGCCGATCGCGCGCGACATGTGCCAGAAGGTGATCGTCGTCGGCAGCAACGACCTGCAATCGCTGTATGTCGCGAACAACGTCTGTTCGGCGGTCGATTATTTCCGCAAGCTGGGCGGCAATGTCGGCGTCGCCGGCATGGTGATCAACAAGGACGACGGCACCGGCGAGGCGTCGGCATTCGCGCAGGCTGTCGGCATCCCGGTGCTGAGCGCGATTCCGGCCGACGACGACATCCGCCGCAAAAGCGCCAATTACGAAATCATCGGCCGGCCCGGCGGGCGCTGGGCGCCGATGTTCGAGCAGCTTGCGACGCAAGTGGCCGAGGCGCCGCCGGTGCGCCCGACGCCGCTGACGCACGAGAAGCTGCTCGGCCTGTTCAAGGGCGATGCGGTCGGCCGCGGCGTGGTGCTGGATCCGGCGACGATGGACGACATGTGCGCCGGGGTGGCGCCGGTGGCCAAGCCGTCGCTCGAAGTAATCTACGAGAGCGCGTGAGCATGGACGGCGCGATCGCCCCTGCGGTTTCGGGTTCAGGCTGCCACGGCGGCCGGGAGACGATGCTCGACGCCGCCCGCGTGGCCGGCAAAAGCGAGGCGATGGCGCGGCTGCTGCAGGACTATCCGCGCGGGCCGCACGACCAGCCGCAATCCATGTGCCCGGCCTTCGGCTCGCTGCGCGTCGGACTGCGGATGCGGCGGACGGCGACCATCCTGTCCGGCTCGGCATGCTGCGTGTACGGCCTGACCTTCACCTCGCATTTCTACGGCGCGCGGCGCAGCGTCGGCTACGTGCCGTTCAACTCCGAGACGCTGGTGCGCGGCCAGCTGTTCGAGGACATCCGCAACGCGGTGTTCGAGATCGCCAAGCCCGAGCTGTACGACGCGGTGGTGGTCATCAATCTGTGCGTGCCGACCGCATCGGGCGTGCCGCTGGACCTGTTGCCCAAGCAGATCGACGGCGTGCGCATCATCGGCATCGACGTGCCGGGCTTCGGCGTGCCGACCCATGCCGAGGCGAAGGACGTGCTGGCCGGCGCGATGCTGCGCTATGCCCGCACCGAGGCCGAGCAGGGACCGGTGCAGCGGCCGCGGCAGGCCGCGTCGGACATGCCGACGGTGGCGCTGATCGGCGAGTTGTTCCCGGCCGATCCGGTCGGCGTCGGCGCGCTGCTGGCGCCGATGGGCTTGGCGATCGCGCCGCAGACGCCGTCGCGCGAATGGCGCGATCTGTACGCGGCGCTGGATTGCGCGGTCGCCGCCGCGGTCCATCCGTTCTACACCGCCAGCGTGCGCGAGTTCCGCGCCGCCGGGCGGCCGGTGGTCGGCTCCGGCCCGGTCGGGGTCGAGGGCACCGCCGCCTGGCTGGACGCGATCGGCCGCGCGGCCGGCGTGTCCGGCCGACGCTGCAAAGGCGCGCGCCCTGCCGGCGATCCGCGCCGCGCTGGAGGCCAGCCGGATCGCCGCGCGCGTCACCGTGTCCGGCTACGAAGGGTCCGAGCTGCTGGTGGCGCGGCTGCTGATCGAGGCCGGCGCCGAGGTGCCCTATGTCGGCACCGCCTGCCCGCGCACCGAATGGAGCGACGCCGACCGCGAGTGGCTGGAGGCGCGCGGCACGCATGTCCAGTACCGCGCCTCGCTGGAGCAGGACATGGCCGCGATGCGCGACGTGCGGCCGGATCTCGGCGCTCGGCACCACGCCGCTGGTGCAGCAGGCGAAGGAGCTGGGCATCCCGGCGATCTACTTCACCAACATGGTCTCCGCCCGGCCGCTGTTCGGGGCGGCGGGCGCCGCGGCGCTGCCCGGCATCATCGCCGCGCAGACGCGTGGCGCGGAGCGCTTCGCGCGCATGGTGTCGTTCTTCGCGGGCGTCGGCACGGGCGAGGCGGCCGGGTATGGCTGGACGCAGAAGCCGGTCGAGCCGCCGGGGGCGCGCGAGCGGATGCGCAAGCTGCGCGCCGCCCGCGCGAAGGCCACCGAAGCGGTGGGCACCTGATCGGTGCTGGTGCTCGATCACGACCGGGCCGGCGGCTACTGGGGCGCGGTCTATGCCTTCACCGCGCTGCGCGGGCTGCGCGTGGTGATCGACGGGCCGGTGGGCTGCGAGAACCTGCCGGTGACGGCGGTGCTGCACTACACCGACGCGCTGCCGCCGCACGAGCTGCCGATCGTCGTCACCGGCCTGTCGGAGGAATCGCTGTCGTCCACCGGCACCGAGGGCGCGATGCGCCGGGCCGCGGCGACGCAGGACCCGGACCTGCCCGCCGTGGTGGTGACCGGCAGCATCGCCGAGATGATCGGCGGCGGCGTGACGCCGGAGGGCAGCAACCTGCTGCGCTTCATTCCGCGCACCATCGACGAGGACCAGTGGCAGGCAGCGGACCGCGCGATCAACTGGCTGTGGACCGAGTTCGGCCCGAAAAAGGCGCGGGCGCCGAAGCCGCGCGCCGACGGGGGCGCGGCCGCGCGTGAACATCATCGGCCCGATCTACGGCACCTTCAACATGCCCTCGGATCTGGCCGAAATCCGCCGGCTGGTCGAGGGGATCGGCTGCGAGGTCAACCTGACCTTCCCGCTCGGCGCGCATGTCGAGGACATCCCCCACTTGGCGGACGCCGAAGCCAATGTCTGCATGTATCGCGAGTTCGGCCGGAAACTGTGCGAGACGCTGGACCGGCCATATCTGCAGGCGCCGATCGGCCTGCACGCCACCACCGCCTTCCTGCGCGCGCTGGGCGAGCTGGTCGGCGTCGATCCCGAGCCGTTCATCGAGCGCGAGAGGCACACCACGATCAAGCCGCTCTGGGATCTGTGGCGCAGCGTGACGCAGGACTTCTTCCCGACCGCCGCGTTCGCGATCGTCGCCACTGAGACCTACGCGCGCGGGGTGCGGCGGTTCCTGGAAGACGACATGGGCATCCCCTGCACCTTCGCAGCGTCTCGCCGGCCGGGCGTGAAGCCGGACAACGCGGCCACGCGCGCCGCGCTGCGCGAGACGCCGCCGCTGGTGCTGTTCGGCTCGTTCAACGAGCGGATGTATGCGGCCGAGGCCGGGCTGCGCTGCGTGTTCATCCCGGCCTCGTTCCCAGGGGCGATCATCCGCCGCGCCACGGGCACGCCGTTCATGGGCTATGCCGGAGCCACCTACATCGTGCAGGAATTCTGCAACGCGCTGTTCGATGCGCTGTTCCACATCCTGCCGCTGGGCAGCGAGATGGACCGCGTCGAGCCGACCCCAGCACGGCTCCGCCACTCCGAGGCCTGCCCGTGGGACGACGATGCGCTGAGCCTGCTGGACGAGCACGTGCAGGCCGAGCCGTTCCTGCTGCGCATCTCGGCGGCCAAGCGGCTGCGCGAGCAGGTCGAGCGCGCGGCGCGACGCGACTGCGACGAGCGCATCTCGGCCGCGCGCGTAGCCAGCGTGCTGCGCCACCGCAGGGCTGCGGAGCCGGTCGCGTGATGCCGGCTTGCGCATCAGTGTTCCACGCCTTTTTCCCCGGCGTCGCCGGACGGAAAAGCTGCCGCGGCGCGCGTCGCCCCGGCGAACCTCGCCGCGCGGGATGGCCGCGGCATCGGCGGCAACGCCGTTTCCTGGAGGACAGTCGAATGGCTATCGTTGACGACGTCGATAGGAGGGGCGCCTCGATCTCGGGCCTTTCCGAGCCGGAGGCGCGGGAGTTCCACCGCATCTTCATCACCAGTTTCGTGGTGTTCGTGGTGGTCGCGATCATCGCGCACTTCCTCGCTTGGCAGTGGCGTCCTTGGCTGCCCGGCCCGCACGGCTACGCGACGTCGATGCTCGACGGCGCGCATAATGCGATGAGCGCGCTCATCGCCCATCTGGCATAGGGAGGAGCGACCATGTGGCGTGTATGGCTGCTGTTCGATCCGCGGCGGGTGCTGACGGCACTGTTCATCTTTCTGTTCGTGCTGGCGCTGCTGATCCACTTCATCCTGCTCAGCACCGACCGTTTCAACTGGTTGGAAGGCCCGCATTCGAATGCCGGCATGGCCACCCAGAACTCCTCGTTGCCGGCGCCGGCGACGAAATAGCCACGTCCGACATAGCCTCGCCCATCCCCGGGGCGGACGCGGCGGCGGCGGGCTGCCGGCGCCCGTCCGCCGCCCGGGAGCATCGCATCGCCTGAGCCGGAGGAGACGACCATGGCCATGCTCAGCTTCGAGCGGAAGTACCGGGTGCGCGGCGGAACACTGATCGGCGGCGACCTGTTCGATTTTTGGGTCGGACCGTTCTATGTCGGCTTCTTCGGAGTCACCTCGCTGTTCTTCGCGCTGCTCGGCACCGCGCTGATCCTGTGGGGCGCGGCGCTGGGCGGCACCTGGAACGTGTGGCGCATCAACATCGCCCCGCCGGACATCAGGTATGGACTGGCGCTGGCCCCGCTGAAGGAAGGCGGGCTGTGGCAGATCATCACGATCTGCGCGATCGGCGCGTTCGTATCCTGGGCGCTGCGCCAGGCGGAGATCAGCCGCAAGCTGGGCATGGGCTACCATGTGCCGTTCGCCTACGGCGTCGCGATCTTCGCCTACGTCTCGCTGGTGGTGATCCGGCCGCTGCTGATGGGCGCCTGGGGCTTCGGCTTCCCCTATGGCATCCTCGCCCATCTCGACTGGGTATCGAACACCGGGTACCAGTACCTGCACTTCCACTACAATCCGGCGCACATGCTGGCGATCACGTTCTTCTTCACCACGGTGCTGGCGCTGTCGATGCATGGCGGGCTGGTGCTGTCGGCGGTCAATCCGTACCGGCGCGGCGACACGGTGAAGACCTCCGAACACGAGAACACCTACTTCCGCGACACGATCGCCTATTCGATCGGCGAGCTGGGCATCCACCGGCTCGGGCTATTCCTGGCGCTGTCGGCCGGGTTCTGGAGCGCCGTGTGCATCATCATCAGCGGGCCGTTCTGGACGCGCGGCTGGCCGGAATGGTGGGGCTGGTGGCTCAACCTGCCGATCTGGCGCTAGGCGAGGGCAAGGGGAACGACGATGGCCGAGTATCAGAACATCTTTACCCATGTTCAGGTCCGCTCGCCGCTGCATCGCGGCGTGCCGGTCGCCCGCGGATCCTGGGCGCGCACCCGCAAGGCCGGGTTCAGCCACCTGCTGGGCCGCTTCGGCGACGCGCAGGTGGGGCCGTTCTACCTGGGCACCACCGGTCTCGCCTCGCTGATCTGCGGGTTCATTGCGATCGAGATCATCGGCCTGAACATGTGGGCATCGGTGAACTGGGATCCGATCCAGTTCGTTCGACAATTGCCTTGGCTGGCGCTGGAGCCGCCGCCGCCATCCCTGGGACTGACCATCCTGCCGCCATTGGCGCAGGGCGGCTGGTGGCTGATGGCCGGCTTTTTCCTGACCACGTCGATCCTGCTGTGGTGGGTGCGCATCTACCGGCGGGCCAAGGCGCTCGGCATGGGAACCCATGTCGCCTGGGCGTTCGCCGCGGCGATCTGGCTGTATCTTGTGCTGGGCTTCATCCGTCCCATCCTGATGGGCAGCTGGGGCGAGGCGGTGCCGTTCGGCATCTTCCCGCATCTGGACTGGACCGCCTCGTTCTCGCTGCGCTACGGCAATCTGTTCTACAACCCGTTCCACATGCTCTCGATCGTGTTCCTGTACGGCTCGACCCTGCTGTTCGCGATGCATGCGGCCACCGTGCTGGCGACGTCGCGCTATGGCAGCGAGCGTGAGATCAGCCAGATCACCCATCGCGGCACCGCGTTCGAGCGCGGGATGCTGTTCTGGCGCTGGACGATGGGTTTCAACGCGACCGCCGAATCGATCCATCGCTGGGCATGGTGGTTCGCCGTGCTCTGCCCGATCACCGGCGGTATCGGCATCCTGCTGACCGGCACGGTGGTGGACAACTGGTTCCTTTGGGGCGTCAAGCACGGCATAGCCCCGGCCTATCCGGCGGTGTTCCCCAACGTCGTCGATCCCGGCCACCTGCAGGGAGCGGTGCAATGAGCTTCCGGCTCAATCTCGGGATCGGCCTGTGCGTGGTCGTGGGCGTGGGCGTGCTGCTGACCTTCGAGCGGCCGCCGGTGGACGTGGTGCAGCGCGGATGGCGCGGCCTCGCCATGCAGGAGGTGTTCAACCCGCGCACCATCAAGGCCGAGCTGGTGACCAACCAGGTGCCGCAGCCGGATCCGCCGCAGGATCCAGCAGGCCAGCCGTCGTCGGCCGTGTACCAGAACGTGCAGGTGCTGGGCAAGCTGGACGCCAACGAGTTCCTGCGCCTGATGGGCGCCATCACCAACTGGGTGTCGCCGCAGCAAGGCTGCAACTACTGCCATAATCCCGAGAACCTGGCCGACGACTCGCTGTACACCAAGCGGGTGGCGCGGCGGATGCTGCAGATGGTCGCGCACATCAACGGCAGCTGGCAGAACCATGTCGGCGGCGTCGGCGTCACCTGCTACACCTGCCACCGCGGCAATCCGGTGCCCTCGCAGATCTGGTTCGCCGACCCCGGCCGCGCGCATTTCAACGGCATGGTGCAGGAATACACCAGCAAGAACCACCCGAACCCCAGCATCGACGATTCCTCGCTGCCGCGCGACGTGTTCACGCCATTCCTGGACCAGGCGCAGAGCATCCGCGTGCAGGCCAGCACGCCGCTGCCGACCGGCGATCTGCACTCGATCAAGCAGACCGACTGGACTTATGGCCTGATGATCCATTTCGCCGAATCGCTCGGCGTGAACTGCACCTATTGCCACAATACCCGAGCCTTCTCGGACTGGAGCCAGAGCACGCCGCAGCGGGTCAGCGCGTGGTACGGCATCCGCATGGTGCGTGACCTCAACACCGAGTATCTGAGCCCGCTGCGCGTGCAGTTCCCGCATAACCGCCTGGGCGTGCTGGGCGACTCGCCAAAGGTCAACTGCGCGACCTGCCATCAGGGCGTGTACAAGCCGCTGTTCGGCGTCAGCATGCTGCAGGCCTACCCGGAACTGGGCGCGAACAGCCCGATCGCCGCCGTCGCGGTCGTCCCCGCCCCCGCCGCGCCTGCGGCCCCCGCCGCTGCGCCAGCCGCCGCACCCGCCCCGGCTCCCGCGGCCGCCCCGACGCCGGCCCCGGCCCCGGCCCCGACCCCGGCCAAGACGCCTTAGGCCGGGCCGGGCCGGGCCGGACGCGGCACGACGCCTGGACATTTTCCGGGACGCGCTATCTGATGCTGACTGCGTCCCTGAAAGAAACGGAGAAGTCATGAAGCTCGCGCGGATGGTCCAGGCCCTCGCCCTCGCAGCATGCGTCGCCCCGGCCCTGCCGACAGCGGCATCGGCCGCCGGGGATGCGGCGGCTGGCAAGGTGATCTTCAACAGGTGCCTGGTCTGCCACACCATCGAGCCGGGCAAGTGGAAGATCGGCCCGAGCCTGTGGGGTGTGGTCGGCCGCCCGTCGCACAGCCTGCCGGGCTTCAACTACTCGAACGCGATGAAGAACTACAACGTGGTCTGGACCCCCGACGCGCTGGATCATTACCTGACCGCGCCGATGAAGGTGGTTCCCGGCACGCGGATGATCTTCCCCGGTCTGCCGAACCCGACCGACCGGCAGAATGTCATCGCCTATCTCGAAACCCTGAAGTAGCGCGCGACCCACGGCGCGGACCGCCGCCGCGGCGGGGTCCGCGCCGGGTCTGCTTTTGATCGCGGCTTCATCCCTGGACGCGGCGATGGACGGATTGTCCCGTCATGTCCTGCGATTCGGGATGGAACGATGCACACGCACATGCTGATCGGCGCCGCCTCCGCGCCCGGCGAATCGTCACCCGAAAGCCTGTTCGATCCGCGCAGCGGCGAGACGGTCGCCACGCTGCCCGACGCGAGCGACGCGCAGGTCGATGCGGCCGTGGCCGCGGCGCGCGCCGCATTCGACGGCTGGTCGCGGACCGCGCCCGGCGAGCGCGCCACTGCCCTGCTCCGCATCGCCGACCGCATCGAGGCGCAGGCGGAGGCGCTGGCCGATCTGGAGTGCCGCAACACCGGCAAGCCGCGCCACGCCTTCCTGCGCGACGAAGTCCCGGCGATCGCTGACTGTTTCCGCTTCTTCGCCGGCGCCTGCCGCACCGGCACCGGGCCGCTCGCCGGCGAGTATCTGCCGGGTCACACCTCGATGCTGCGGCGCGACCCGGTGGGCGTGGTCGCGTCGATCGCGCCCTGGAACTATCCGCTGATGATGGCTGCCTGGAAACTGGCGCCGGCGATCGCCGCCGGCAATGCGGTGGTGATCAAGCCGTCGGAGATGACGCCGCTGAGCCTGTTGCACATGGGGCCGACATTCGCCGAACTGCTGCCGCCGGGCGTGGTGAACATCGTGCACGGACGCGGCGCCAGTGTCGGCCAGCATCTGATCGACCACCCGGACATCGACATGATCTCGCTGACCGGCGACGTCGGCACCGGGCGCAAGATGATCGCCGCCGCGGCGCGCGGCATCAAGCGCACGCATCTGGAGCTTGGCGGCAAGGCGCCAGTGATCGTGTTCGACGACGCCGACCTCGGCGCGGTCATCGAGGGATTGCGGACCTTTAGCTACTACAACGCCGGCCAGGACTGCACCGCCGCCTGCCGCGTCTATGCTGGTGCGGCGATCTATGACCGTCTGGTCGCCGACCTCGCGACCGCCGCCGCATCGCTGCGCTTCGGCGAGGCGGATGACAGCGCCAACGAGATCCCGCCGCTGATCTCCGCCCGCCAACGCGACCGCGTCGCCGGGTTCGTCGAGCGGGCGGCGGCATTGCCGCATGTGCAGGTCGCCGCCGGCGGCAGGCCGGGGACGGGCGGCGGCTTTTTCTGGCAGCCCACGGTCATCGCCGGCGCGCTGCAGGCGGACGAGATCGTGCAGCGCGAGGTGTTCGGCCCCGTCGTTTCCGTCACGCGTTTCACCGAGGTCGAGCAGGCGGTGGCCTGGGCCAATGCCTCCGACTACGGCCTCGCATCGTCGGTGTGGTCGCGCGACGTGGGGCGCGCGATGGCCACCGCCGCGCGGCTGCGCTACGGCTGCACCTGGGTCAACTGCCATTTCATGTTGGTCAACGAAATGCCGCATGGCGGCCTGCGTCATTCGGGCTACGGCAAGGATCTCTCGGCGCTTGCGCTGGAGGATTACTCGGTGGCGCGGCACGTCATGGTCAAGCTTGGGTGAGCGGGCCGGTCATCCGCCTCGCCGGCGTTCGCAAGGTCTTTCCCGGCTCGGCGTCCGCCGCCGTCGAGACGCTGGATCTGGACATCGCGGCCGGCGAGTTCTTCACCCTGCTCGGTCCGTCCGGCTCGGGCAAGACGACGACGCTGCGGCTGATCGCCGGTTTCGAGCGGCCGGATGCCGGGCGGATCGAGCTTGACGGGGTGGACGTCGCGCGGCTGCCGCCCTATGCGCGCGATGTCAACACGGTGTTCCAGGACTACGCGCTGTTCCCGCACATGAGTCTGCGCGACAACGTTGCGTACCGGCTTGCGCGCGCGGCGCGTGGCGGAACGCGAGGCGGTGCGGCGAGCCGAGGAGGCATTGGCGACGGTGCGGCTGGAGGGGTTCGCCGCGCGCCGCCCCGGGCAGCTGTCGGGCGGCCAGCGGCAGCGCGTGGCGCTGGCGCGGGCCATCGTCAACCGCCCGCGCGTGCTGCTGCTGGACGAGCCGCTGGGCGCGCTGGATCTGCAACTGCGCCACCAGATGCAGGTCGAACTGAAGGCGTTGCAGCAATCCACCGGCATCACCTTCCTGTACGTCACGCACGACCAGGAGGAAGCGCTGACCATGAGCGATCGCGTGGCGGTGTTCAATCACGGCCGCATCGAGCAGACAGGCACGCCTTATGCGCTGTACGAGCGGCCGGCAAGCGCGTTCGTGGCGGCGTTCATCGGCGTCAGCAACCTGCTGCGGCGCGACGGGCAGACGCTGGTGCTGCGGCCGGAAAAGGTTGTGCTGAGCGACGCGGCGCTGGACGGTTTCGACAGCCAGCCCGCGGTGGTGCGCAGCGCCAGCTATCTCGGGCCGTTCACGCGCTATGACGTGGAGCTGGCCGACGGCACCGCGCTGTCGGTCCTGGAACAGAACGTGGCCGCGTGCGACGGCCCGCGGCTGCGGCCGGGCGAAGCGGTGCGGGCGGGCTGGCGGCTTGATGCGGCGAGCGTATTGGCAACAGGGGAGTGATGGCGATGCGGCAACGATGGGTTTCGCGCGCGGGTCTGGCGGTATCTCTGCTGCTGCCGCTGGCGCAGGCGCAGGCCGCCGAACAGATGGCGACCGCCATCGGCAAAGGCGAAGGCGCGCTCAACGTCGTGGCGTGGGAGGGCTACGCCGCCGATGACTGGGTCAAGCCGTTCGAGGCGGCGACCGGCTGCAAGGTCAACCGCAAATACGCCGGCAGCTCCGACGAGATGGTGGCGCTGATGCGGCAGGGCGGCGGGAGCCAGTACGACCTGGTCTCCGCCTCGGGCGACGCCACGCTGCGGCTGATCTACGGCCACAATGTCCAGCCGATCAATCTGAAGCTGCTGACCAACTACGGCAATTTCATCCCCGACCTGAAATCGCCGCCGTTCAACACGGTCGGCGGCAAGCACTATGGCGTGTCGTACGAATGGGGCCCGAACACGCTGCTGTTCAACACGCAGAAGGTGAAGGGCACGCCCAATTCGTGGTCGGCGATCTATGACGCGCAGTACAAGGGGCTGATCACCGTTCCAGACAACCCGATCCAGATCGCCGACGCCGCGCTCTACATCGCCAGCACGCAGCCTGCGCTGAAGATCACCGACCCGTATGAGCTGACGCAGCCGCAGATGGATGCGGCGGTGGCGCTGCTGAAGCAGCAGCGGTCGCTGATCAAGAAATACTGGGCGCTGGCTTCCGACGAGGTGGACCTGTTCAAGAACGGCGACGCGGTGATCGGCGCGGCCTGGCCGTACCAGACCATCACCCTGCAGCAGGCGAAGGTGCCGGTGTCCGAGACGCTGCCGAAGGAAGGCGTGACCGGCTGGGCGGATAGCTGGATGATTTCGGCCAAGGCGCCGCATCGCAACTGCGCGTATCAGTGGATCAACTACGTGACGACGCCCAAGGTGCAGGCGCAGCAGGCGCTGAGCTTCGGCGAAACTCCGGCGAACACGCTGGCCTGCAAGGAGATGGACACGCTGCAGGCCGGTTCGTGCAGCCAGTACCACGCCAACGCCTCGGCCGATTACTTCCACCAGATCCGGTTCTGGAAGACGCCGCGCGCGCAATGCGGCGCGGGGCGAGGCAATGACTGCCTGGATTACACCGCGTGGCAGAAGGCCTGGCAGGAGATCAAGGGCTGAGCCTGGGCTCTTTGGACGACTGACATGCGGGAGACCCTCACCCAACCCTCTCCCGGAGGGAGAGGGCTATCTTCCCCCTCTCCCGGCGGGAGAGGGTTGGGGTGAGGGCGTTGTGGCGCCGGCCGTGGCTGGCCACCTCCGGCTTCCTCGCGTTGCCGGCCGCGTGGTTCGTCGGGCTGTACCTGGCGGCGCTGGCGGCGATGTTCGCGTCGGCGTTCTGGCAGGTCGATTCGCTCAGCGGCGACATCATCCACAGTTTCACGCTCGGCAACTTTCGCGACGTGTTCGGCACAGCGGTCTATCGCACGGTGGCGCTGCGCACGATCGGGATCGCCGCGGCGGTGACGCTGACCGACGCGCTGCTGGCGTTTCCGTTCGCCTGGTTCATGGTGCGCCATGCCGGACCACGGCTGCGCGGCGCGCTGCTGGCGCTGGTGATGGTGCCGCTGTGGTCGAGCTACCTGGCGCGCGTCTATGCTTGGCGGCTGATTCTGGCGCATGACGGGGTGCTGAACTGGACCCTTGCGCGCATCGGCCTCGGGCGCCTGGCGATCGCCTATTCCAACTGGGCGATGTGGATCGTGTTCAGCTACCTGTGGCTGCCGTTCATGATACTGCCGCTATTCGCAGCCCTCGAGCGCATTCCGCCCGCGCTGCTGGAGGCATCCGGCGACCTGGGCGCGCGCGGCGGGCGGACGCTGCGGCTGGTCGTGCTGCCGCTGGCGCTGCCGGGGCTGGTGGCCGGCTCGATCTTCACCTTCTCGCTGACGCTCGGGGACTATGTCTCGCCGATGCTGGTGGGCGGTCCGGGTTCGGATTTTATCGGCAATGTCGTCTATGCCAATGTCGGCGTGTCCAACAACATCCCGTTCGCCGCCGCCTATGCGACGGTGCCGCTGCTGGTGATGGCGCTGTACCTGCTGGCAGCGCGCGCCGCCGGCGCGTTCCGGGCGCTATGAGGCCAGGGGCGCCATGACGGGCCGCGTCGTGCTCGCCTGCGTGGTGGTCGCCATCCTGGCGTTCCTGTTCGCGCCGATCGCCATCATCCTGCTGTACGCGTTTTCGGCCAGCAACATCCAGGGCTGGCCGATCACCGCCTTTTCGCTGCGCTGGTTCGCCGCCACCTGGGCCGACGAGGAGGTGCGCGGCGCGCTGCTGCTATCGGTCGAGATCGCTTCGGTGGCCACCGTGCTGGCGGTGCTGCTGGGGACGCTGGCGGCGCTGGCGGTGCATCGGATGCGCAGTTTCGGGCGCGAGGTCGTGCAGTTCGCGGTGGTGCTGCCGATCGCCCTGCCGGGCATCCTGACCGGGATGGCGCTGAACGCCTATTTCGTGTTCTGGAACATGCCGCTGTCGTTCCTGACCATCGTCATCGGCCATGCGACGTTCTGCATCGTCATCGTGTACAACAACGCCATCGCCCGGTTGCGCCGTTTGCCCGGCTCGTGGGCCGAGGCGTCGATGGATCTGGGCGCCGGGCCGTGGCGCACCTTCCGCCTCATCACGCTGCCGATGCTGGCCAGCGCGATGGGGGCGGGGGCGCTGCTGGCGTTTGCGCTGTCGTTCGACGAGGTGATCGTGACAACGTTCACCGCCGGGGCGCAAACCACGCTGCCGCTGTGGATCTTCGGCGCGATCCGGCTGGGGCAGCATCTGCCGGAGGTGAACGTGCTGGTGTTCGCCATCATTGCCCTGACCGCGTTGCCGGTGGTGCTGGCGCAGCGGCTCATGGGCGGGGCGGCGACGCTGCACCGCTAGGAAACGAACCAGGAGAGGCGACAATGCCCCGCACACCGCTCTACGCAGCCCTGCGCCGGATCGCCGATACGACCGATCGCGAGCAGCGCGCGCCCGATCTCGGCCGGCGCGCAATGCTGGGCGGGATCGGCGCGGCGGCGGCGCTGTCCGCCCTGCCGGCGCGGGCGGCCTCGGGGCTGCGGGTCGCGGTGGTGGGCGCGGGACTGGCCGGGCTGACGGCGACGTGGCGGCTGCGGCAGGCCGGCATCCGCGCGACGCTGTTCGAGGGCAACACCCGCCTCGGCGGCCGCTGCTGGACCGTCCGCGGCGCGTTCGCCGAGGGGCAGATCGCCGAGCATGGCGGCGAGTTCATAGACACCGGCCACCGTCCAATCCGCGCGCTCGCGGCCGAACTCGGCCTGCATCTCGACGACGTGCTGGCGGCACAGCCGGCCGGGACGCGTCCGCTGTACTATTTCGACGGCGAGCCGTACAGCGTCGCCGACGCGGCGCGCGACTACCTGCCGGTCTATCCCATCATGCAGAAGCAGAACGCGGCGCTGGGCAATGTCAGCTACCGCGACCCGACGCCGGTGGCGGTGGCGCTGGACGCGATCACGGTGGCCGAATGGGTGGCCCGACACGTCCCCGGCGGCCGCGCCAGCCGCTTCGGCCGGCTGCTGGAGAACGCGGTCGCCGAGGAGCTGGCGGCCGACACCACGCAGCTCTCGGCTGTCAACGTGCCGTTCCTGTTCGCCGCCGATCCGCGCCGGCATTTCGACCTGTACTACACCGGCTCGGACCAGCGTTTCCATGTGCGCGGCGGCAACGACCAGATCGTGCAGTTGCTGGCAGACCGGCTGGCCGGCCAGATCGAGGCCGCGACCGCGCTGGATGCGGTCACGCGCCTGTCCGACGGCAGCCTGCGGCTCGGCTTCTCCCGCGATTCGGTGGCGCTGGAGCGGGTGTTCGACCGGGTCATCCTGGCGCTGCCGTTCTCGGTCATGCGCGCCGCCGTGGACTATGCGCAAGCCGGGTTCCGCCCGCTGAAGCAGCGCGCGATCCAGCAGCTCGGCATGGGGCACAGCGTGAAGTTCCAGATGCAATTCTCCCGCCGCGTGTGGGACGATCTCGGCTGCACCGGCGAAATCCGGCTGGATTCGCCGCTGTTCCAGACCAGCTGGGATGTCACGCGCGCGCAGCCCGGCGCGGCGGGCGTGCTGAACTTCTGGTCCGGCGGCGCGCAGGCCGACCGCTGCGGCGCGCTCGACGCGCGCACGCTGGCCCGCCGCTGCTTCGCTGACTCGGCGAATTTGCTGCCGGGCTTGCAGCAGGCCTGGACCGGACGCATGACGCGCGATGCCTGGGCGTACAACCCATGGTCGTTCGGTTCGTATGCCTATCCGCCGCTGGGCTACCTGACGCAGGTCATGGGCATCGAGCCGCAGCCGGAGGGCAACTGCTTCTTCGCCGGCGAGCATACCTATGTGCAGCAGACCGGCTACCTGAATGCCGGCGTCGCCAGCGGCGAACGCGCGGTGCGGCAGCTGTTGGCGTCGCTGCCGACGTGACCGCGCCGGTGCTGCAGATGCGCGACATCGGCAAGTCGTTTCCCGGCGTGCGCGCGCTGGATGGCGTCAGCTTCGACTGCTCTGCCGGCGAGGTGCACGCCATCTGCGGCGAGAACGGCGCCGGGAAATCGACGCTGATCAAGATCCTGGGCGGCGCCTATTCGCCGGATGCCGGCAGCATCCGCATCGATGGCGCGGAGCGCGTGTTCGCGCATCCCGCCGCCGCCCGTCGCGCCGGTATCAGCATCATCCACCAGGAGCTCAGTCTGCTGCCGCATCGCTCGGTGGCGGAAAACATCTTCCTCGGCCTGGAGCCGACGCGCGGGCTGCTGCTGGACCGGCGCGCAATGCGCGCCGATGCCCGAAGTCTGCTGCAACGGCTGGGGACGGTGATCGACCCGGACCGCACCGCCGCCGAGCTGTCGATCGCCGAACAGCAGACGGTCGAGATCGCCAAGGCGCTCGCCGTCGAGGCGCGCATCCTGGTGATGGACGAGCCGACGGCGGCGTTGGATGATGCCGAGGCGCGCCGGCTGCTCGATCTGGTGCGCCGGTTGCGCGCGCAGGGCGTGGCGGTGATCTACATTTCGCACCGCATGCCGGAAATCGCCGCCGTGGCCGATCGGGTCAGCGTGCTGAAGGACGGGCGTCTGATGGCCACCGATACGATTGCGGCGATGCCGGTCGGGCGCATCGTGCGCCTGATGGTCGGCCGCGACCTTTCGGACTTCTACCCGCCGCGCCCCGCCACGCCGCCTGGACCGGTGCTGCTGGAGGTCGTGGGCGGCGGCAGCGCGACGCTGGACGGGATCAGCTTCGTCCTGCGCGCCGGCGAGATCCTGGGCTTGGCGGGGCTGGAGGGCTCGGGCAAGACGGACCTTGCGCGCGCCATCTTTGCCGACCGGCCGTTCGCGCGCGGCGAGATGCGGCTGGACGGGCGGCGGTTGCGCCTGGCCGCCCCGCACGCCGCGATCGCGGCCGGCATCGGCTATCTGCCCGATGACCGCAAGCGCGAGGCGCTGACCTTGCAGCAGTCGCTGCGTGACAATGCCCTGCTGGCGCTGCGCGCCTTCGCCGCCTTATGGCGGCCGCCGCGATCCGGCGCGATGGCGAACGCCGCCGCGGATCGGGTGCTGCATGCGCTGGACGTGCGCGCGGCCGGCTTCGGCCAGCCGATCCGCGCGCTGTCGGGCGGCAACCAGCAGAAGGTGGTGATCGGCCGCTGGCTGCTGCGCGACCCGATGATGCTGATCTTCTGCGACCCGACGCGCGGCATCGACGTGGCGGCCAAGGCGGCGATCTATCGCACCATGCGCGACCTGGCGGCGCGCGGGCGGGGCATCCTGATGGTCTCGTCGGATCTGGCGGAGATCGTCGGCGTCAGTGACCGCATCCTGGTCATGCGCGCCGGCCGCATCGTCGGCGAATGTCCGGGCGGCAGCACCGAGGAGGCGATAATGGGGCTGGCTGTGCATGGCGCGGATCACGCGCTCGCCGCATGAGCGCCTCGTCGGTCGCGAGGACGTCGCGGCGGCGCTCGCTGCCGGCGCCGCTGCTGCTGCTGCTCGGCTCGCTGCTGCTGTATGTGGGCGTGGCGGTGTCCACGCGGCAGTTCGACCAGCTCGACGCCAACGGCATTGTCGGCCTGCTGCAGCGCATGGTCGGGCTGGGCGTGGTGGCGCTCGGCCAGACCTTCGTCATCATCTGCGCCTCGATCGACCTGTCGGTGGCAAATCTCATCAGCGTCAGCGCCGTGCTGGCCTCGTTCATCATGCAGGGCCAGCCGGCGATGGTGGCCCCGGCGGTGCTGGCGGTCCTGGCGGTGGCCGCGTTTGTGGGCGCGATCAACGGGATCATCGTGGCGCAGCTGCGGGTCAGCCCGCTGATCGCCACGCTGGGCGTCGGACTGGTGCTGCAGGGATTGCTGTCGGCCAGCTTCACCGACTTTGCCGGCGCGGTGCCAGCGGGGTTCCAGGGCCTTGCCTACGGCGCGATCGGCATGGCGCCGTATTCGGTGCTGGCGCTGCTGGGCTTGGCCGCGCTCGGCGCCTGGGTGCTGGGCGCGACCCGGTTCGGCGCGCATCTGTACGCCGTGGGCGGCAATGCGGACGGCGCACGGCTGGCCGGCATCCGCACCGGACGCGTCACCATCGCGGCGCATGTGATCTGCAGCCTGATGGCCGGCTGCACCGGGCTGTACCTCGCGAGCCGGCTGCGCTCCGGCGCGCCCTGGGTCGGGCGCGACGGCGTGTACGACCTGGAGTCGATCGCCGTGGTGGTGATCGGCGGCACCCTGCTGGCGGGCGGGCGGGGCGGAGTGTGGGGCACGCTGGCCGGGGTGCTGCTGTTCGCCACGCTGGACGCGGCGTTCAACATGCTGGGCATCGCCGCCTATCCGAAGCAGGTGCTGCGCGGCGCCATCGTCATCGCCGCGGTGGCCGCCTATGCCGCACGCAATCGCGGGCACGTCGCATGACCGCGATGGCCGGGGAGCCGCCGTCGCGCGCCCGCCGGGTCGCCTCGGGCGTGCGGATCAATCTGGCGGTGGTGGTGTTCCTGGCGCTCTATCTCGCGATCGGCGTGCTGCAGCCGAGCTATTTTCGGCCGGCCGGCGCGATGATCTTCCTGCGCCGGGCGGCGCCGCTGGCGGTCCTGGCCTCGGGACAGCTGTTCGTGCTCGCGGGCGGCGGGTTCGACCTGTCGATGGGGGCGCTCGCGACACTGACGGTCGTCGGCGGGTCGATGCTGACCAACAACGATCCGGCGAACACCGCCTGGGCGATCGGCGTGCTGTATGCAATCGGCCTCGCGGTCGGGGTGCTGAACGGGCTGGTGGTGGCGGTGCTGAAGGTGCCGTCGATCATCGGTACGCTGGGCATGCTGCTGTCGGTCAACGGTGTCGCGATGATGTGGTCGGGCGGCTCGCCCCGCGGCTACCTGCCGGACAATTTCCGCGCGTTCGGCAGGCACGTTTTCCGTAGCGTACCACTCGTCGGCATTGTGCCTGAGGCGGTGCTGGTGCTGGCGGCGATGTGCGCGCTTGGCGCCTGGGGGCTGCACGGAACCGTGTTCGGCCGGCGCTTGCTGGCGATGGGCGACAATCCGCGCGCCGCCGAGCTGGCGGGGGTGCGGATCGGCCCGACCCGCGTGGCGGTGTTCGTGATCTCCGCATTCAGCGCGGTGACCGCCGGCATCCTGCTGGGCGGCTTCGGCGGCGTGTCCGTGGACGCCGGCGCGGGGCTGGAGCTGCAGGCCATCGCCGCCTGCGTGATCGGCGGCGTGCAGCTGATGGGCGGACGCGGCACGCTGGCGGGCGCGGTCGCCGGCGCGCTGGCCTTGCTGGCGCTGTTCACCATGCTGACCCTGATGGGTCTGCCGCAGCCGCTGAAGGACACGGCGCAGGGCCTGATTCTCATTTCGGCGGTGGCGTCCGGGGCGTATCGTCGGCGCCGCGCCGGGTAGGCGCGCGACCACAAGCTGCGTCAAGCAGCGCACCACAGGAGGAACTCATGCGACCCGTACTGAAACGCATCATGGTGATCGCCGGGATGCTGGCGCTGGTCACGACCGCCGCGGCGGCGCAGACTTTCGATGATCCGCAGGCGTTCCAGGCCAGCAAGCAGCTGCTGACCATGACCCCGCAGGGCCCGGCCGGCAAACCGTGGGACCAGCACCTGGGCGGCAGCTTCGTCGATACCGCGAAATACAAGAAGCCTGGCCCTTATCGCGTCTGCTTCTCCAACGCCGGCGTGAACAATCCGTGGCGCGTGGTCGGCTGGCTCGACATGCAGGCCGAGGTCGAACTGCACAAAGCCGACATCAAGTCGTTCACCGCGGCGGATGCCGAGGGCAAGGACGACAAGCAGATTTCCGACATCAACTCGTTCGTGGCCGAGCGGCAATTGCGACGCGCTGATCGTCTCGCCCAATACCACCGCAGCACTGACCCCGGCGGTCGAGGCGGCGTGCAAGACGCTGCCGGTGGTGGTGTTCGATCGCGGCGTGCTGACCGATTGCCCGGTGACCTTCGTCAATCCTGTCGGCGGCTATGGCTGGGGCATCCAGACCGCCGACTTCATCGTCTCCAAGCTGCCGAAGGGCGGCAAGGTGCTGGCGCTGCGCATCCTGCCCGGGGTCGATGTGCTCGAGACGCGATGGGCGGCGGCGCGACGGATCTTCAAGGAGAACGACGTGAACGTGGTCGGCGCCGAGTTCACCGACGGCGACAACGCCAAGACCAAGTCGATCGTCGGCGACTACATCACCCGGTTCGGCAAGATCGACGCGGTGTGGATGGATGCCGGCGCGACCGCGGTGGCGGCGCTGGAGGCGTTCGAGGATGCCGGACAGCCCTATCCGATCATCACCGGCGAGGATCAGGAGGATTTCCTGGTCAAGTGGAAAAACGAACACCTGACCGCGTTCGCGCCGACCTACCCGACCTATCAGTGGCGGTCCCCGGTCATCGCGGTGGTGCGGATCCTGAAGGGCGAGCCGGTGATCGGGCCGACCTGGAAACTGCCGCAGCCGGACATCACGCAGGCGACGCTGGACCAGTATGTCGATCCGAAGATGCCGCCGCTGCACTATGCCATGTGCGGCTGCCGCGACATGCCGGGCTATCCGCAGCGCTGGGGCGGCAAGTAGCCGCACCGCGCGTCGTCACACGGCGAGGCGCTGGCGCAGATGCACCAGCGCCGCGTCGATGCGCAGCAGCAGCCTGGCCGCATGGATCGCCGGGTCGTCGCCCTCCGGGATGGCGGCGACCGGCGCAGGCTCCGGTCGCAGCGGCGGCGTAGCCGTTCCGGAGTGGCCATCCAGCGCGGCGGTCAACGCGGCGATGCTGTCGGCGATCCGCGCCGTCGTCTGTGCCGCGACGGCCGACAGCGCTGAATCGGTCTGTGGCGGCAGATGCAGGCTGGTGCGGGCCAGCTCGCGCGCCCAGTCGTCGCAGGCGCCGAGCAGCAGCAGCAGCCGGCGCGTGCGGTCCGCGCCCAGGAAGCGGGCGCCCGGCAGATGCGGCGCGCCGGCGATGCGCAGCGCCTGGTATTGCTGCTCCAGCGTCAGGGTCAGCGCCAGCGCCCCGCCATCGGCCGGAGGCTGCCGCAGCAGCGGCCGCGCGGCCGCGGCGACCACCGCGCCGAGGGCACGCAGGAACCCGGCCGAACAGCGGCGCACCAGATCCGGCGTCGGGCGCGCCAGCACCAGCCAGGCGACCACGATGCCGGCGGCCGCGCCCACGGCGGTCTCCTGCAGCCGCAGAAGCAGCAGCTGCGGCGGGAAATAGCCGAGCATTCCGAACAGCAGGCCGAGAATGACGGTGATCCAGAACACCATCGCGCCATAGGCGGCGGCGGACGCCAGGATCGCCAGGAACACGCCGCCGACGATCGCCGCCATCGTCAGGACCACGTGACCGGCCAGCAGCGTAGCCAGAAGCACGCCGACGACGACGCCGGCCAGCGTGCCAAGCATCATCTGCACCGCCTTGGCCAGCAACTCGCCGCGCGACCGCGTGCCCTGGAACAGCACGAATGCCGAGAACACCGCCCAGTACCAGCGGTTGGCGGAGACCAGGGTGCCGCCGAGAATCGCCAGCGCGGTCGCCAGCGCCGCCTGGATTGCCGGCCGGATGTCGATGGCCGACCAGGTGACCGAGGGCGCGGGCAGTCCGGCGTCGCGCAGCGTGTCGGCCGGCGCGGGCTGCGCCAGCAGCAACGCCATCGCCGCCAGCACGCCGCCCAGCCGACCGGCCGGCGGCGGCTGCATGACCTGCGGCGGGGAGCCGGCGGCGAGGGCCGCGCGCAGCTCGGCTATCTGCGCCAGCGACGCCGGGCGCTGCGCGGCGTCGCCCAGATCCATGCCGGCGACGCGGGCAATTCGCTCGACCATCAGCTCGACTTCCAGCAGGTGCAGCGCCGGCGCCGGCTCCAGCCGTGTCTGCGCCAGCATCACCGCCTCGTTCAGCCGGGCCAGGCCGCGGCGCAGCCGGTGTCGGTCGCCGCGTCCCCAGCCGCCGCGGCCAAGCGCCGCCGCGGTGCAGGACAGGATGCCGTCGATGCCGCGCAGCGCGGCGCGGCGCAGCCGGCGAATGTCGGTGGCCGGACGGTCCGGCAGGATGACGAAGCGCACCAGGGCGGCGCAGCCCGCCGCCAGCACGATCACCACCAGCCGGCTTGGCAGATCGGCGGGGGTGAGCCGCGACAGCAGCGCGACCAGCAGCGCGATCAGCGACACCGTGCCGAGCGCCATCGCGCGTGGCCCGCAGGAGGCGACGGCGATGCCGGCGAACACCGTCAGCACCGTCAGCGCGTCCGGCAGGTGGGCCACCGGCAAGGCGAGGGCGACCAGGCAGGCGACCGCGAATACCGGCACCGGCGTCATCGCGATGGTCCAGGCCTGCTGGCAGGTCGTCTGGTCGCGCACCAGCGCGCCAAGGAACATCGCCACGGCGAAGCCCAGCACCCGCGCGGTGAACGGCATCGGCATCGCGCCGCGCAGCAGCAGCGCGAGTCCCAGGGTCAGCAGGCCGCCCAGCGTGGCGCGGCCGGCGGCGATCAGGCGGAACGCACCGGGGTCGGGCGGGAACAGCGCCTGGCGCGCCATGTCCAGAAGATCGGGAGCATCTGGCAGACGGTGCTGCATGGTGTGACTTGCGCTGGCGCAGGGCGTCGGTCAGCGCGTGGCGAGATTGGCGATCAGGTCGTTCACCGAGCCGGCGACGCCCGCGAACATGCCGAAATCCACTCGGCTGACGACGACGAACGCGCCCACCCCGCGGCCGGGCGCGAAGGCGATGTAGCTCATGAAGCCGGCGCCGCCTCCGGTCTTCTGCAGCAGCAGCGGGCGGCGTCCGTCGGCGGCCATGATGACCCAGCCGAGACCCAGGGCGCTCATCGTCCCGGCTTCGTCGAAGCCGATCGCCGCCTGCAGATCCTGTCGCTGCCGATATGCTGCGTGGCTCAGCAGCAGCGCCGGCGCGGCGTCGTCGAGCAGGTGGCGCAGCCAGCGCGCCATGTCCGCGCCGGTGCTGTACAGCCCGCCGCTGCCGGCGCTCGCGTGGGTGTCCAGGCACGGCGCCGCGGGCGCGATCCCGGTGCCGAGCATCAGGCGCGCGCATTGCGCAGGCGTCGGCGTGAACCCGGTCTCGGACATGCCCACCGGCGCGGTGACGCGCGCCGCCAGCAACGCCGGGTAGTCCTGCCCAGACGCGGTCTCGAGCGCGTCTGCCAGCAGATCGAAACCGACATTGGAATAGGCGGCGGCGCTGCCCGGCATCCAGCCCAGCGTATGATGCTGCAGCCAGGCCCAGCGCTCGGCGCGGGTCGGCCAGGTGAATTGCGGCTTCTCCGGCGCGAATCCGATGTCGCGCGGCAGGCCGGCGGTGTGCGTCGCGAGGTCGAGCAGGGTGATCGCCTGCCCGTCGCGGATCGGCACCGTCTGCTGGCCGGCGTAGTGCTGCAACGGATCGGTCAGGCGCACCGTCCCGTCGGCAGTCAATGCGCCCAGCACCTCGGTCGTGAACACCTTGGTGATCGAGCCGAGACGGAACAGGCTGCGCGCGTCCGGCTCCTGCTTGTTGCCCCGCGCGGTCTCGCCATAGCCCTGAATGGACGTGTCCGCCCCGCGCACGACCACCAGCACCATGCCCGGCGCGCCGGATTCGAGCCACGTCACCGGGCCGGCGAGAGCGGTCGATTCCTGCAGCAGGGGATCGGCGCGGACCCGGCCGCTGCCGAGCGACAGGGCTGACGTGAGCAGGGCGGCAAGCAGCAGGCCAGTCGTCCAGCCGCGCATCGCCGCCCCCGCTGCAACAGACCCGGACCGTTCCGGGCCGATCAGGGCAGCACGGTGGTCTGCTTCGGTCAGCCGCGCAACAAATCGCTGGGTTCGGCATGGGACCGGGCGCGGCCGCCGGCGATATCGCCTAGTCTCGATGCCGGGGACCACGGGCGGGGCAGCACGTCGGACCGGCGGCGGTTCCTGTCCTGGGTTGGCCCGAGGAGGGGAAGCATGGTCCTGGCCATCGATCCGCTGATCGCGGCCGGCGTGGTGGCCTGCACCGCGGTCACCGACGCGGTTTACGTGTTCTTCAACGCCGCGGTGGCGGCGCGGCGCCGGGTCTGGGCCGCGAACTGGAGCGGCATGTGGTATCTGCTCTCCGCCTTCGCGGTCATCAGCTACACCCAGAACGCCGCGTATGTGCTGTTCGCGGCCGCCGGGTCGTGGATCGGCGCCTTTGTCTCGGTGACCTGGCTGGGGCGCCGCTGAACCGGCGGGCCTGTTCGGCGCGGGCCGCGGGTCGTATAGCCTCCGCCGGCATGGGCCATCAGCGTTTCTCCGTCCTCTCCATCCTGCGCGAAGGATTGCGCGGCCACACCGGCTGGGGTCCGATGTGGCGCGAGCCGGAGCCGAAGCCGCAATACGACGTGGTGATCGTCGGCGGCGGCGGGCACGGGCTGGCGACCGCGCACTATCTGGCAAGCAGGCACGGCGTGACCAACGCGGCGGTGGTGGAGAAGGGCTGGATCGGCTCCGGCAATGTCGGGCGCAACACCACGATCATCCGCTCCAACTACCTGCTGGCGGGCAACATCCCGTTTTACGAACACTCGCTGAAGCTGTGGGAAGGGCTGGAGCAGGACATCAACTATAACGCGATGGTCAGCCAGCGCGGGGTGCTGAACCTGTATCACTCCGACGCCCAGCGCGACGCCTACGCGCGGCGCGGCAATGCGATGCGGCTGCATGGGGTGGACGCGGAGTTGCTGGATCGCGAGCAGGTGCGCGCCATGCTGCCGCTCGCGGACTATGACAATGCCCGTTTTCCGATCATGGGCGGGCTGCTGCAACGGCGCGGCGGCACGGTGCGCCATGATGCGGTGGCCTGGGGCTATGCGCGCGCGGCCGACCAGCGCGGCGTGGACATCCTGCAGAACACCGAGGTCACCGGCATCCGTGTCGAGGGCGGGCGTGCGCTGGGGGTCGAGACGACGCGCGGGTTCATCGGCGCGGGGCGCGTCGGGCTGGCCTGCGCCGGCAACTCCAGTCGGGTCGCGGCGATGGCCGGGCTGCGCCTGCCGATCGAAAGCCATGTGCTGCAAGCCTTCGTCTCCGAGGGCATCAAGCCGCTGATCGACTGCGTGGTGACCTTCGGCGCCGGGCATTTCTACATCAGTCAGTCCGACAAGGGCGGCCTGGTGTTCGGCGGCGATCTCGACGGCTACAATTCGTACGCACAGCGCGGCAATCTGCCGACCATCGAGGACGTCGCCGAGGAGGGCGTCTCGCTGTTCCCGGTGCTGGGCCGGCTGCGGGTGCTGCGGCACTGGGGCGGCATCATGGACATGTCGATGGACGGCAGCCCGATCATCGACCGCACCCCGATCGACGGCCTGTACCTGAACGCCGGCTGGTGCTATGGCGGGTTCAAGGCGACTCCGGCCTCGGGGTTCTGTTTCGCGCATCTGCTGGCGCGCGACGAGCCGCATCCGCTGGCGGCGGCGCTGCGGCTGGACCGGTTCGGGCGCGGCGCGGTGATCGACGAGGCCGGCACCGGCGCGCAGCCGAACCTGCATTGACGACAGGCCGGCCGGAGACCTGATCCATGCGTATCCCATGTCCCTATTGCGGCGAGCGCGGACGCGAGGAGTTCTCGTATCTGGGCGACGCCGCGCCGCGCCGCCCGGGCGATGGCGGGGCCGCCCCCACGCCGGAGTGGGAGGCGTATGTCTATCTGCGCGACAACGACCCGGAGCGGCACGCCGAACTGTGGTTCCATGCCGCCGGCTGCCAGGCGTGGCTGGTGGTGACGCGCAACGTGCGGACGCACGTGATTGCCGGCGTGCTGCCGGCGCGCGACGTGGCGGCCGTGGGCGCGTGATGGACAGTCTGACGTCGCCGCCGAGGCTTGCGGCCCGTTCGCAGCCGTTCCGCCTGGCCAGCGGCGGGCTGGTCGATCGCCGGGAGACTCGGCGCTTCGCCTTCGACGGACGCAGCCTGACCGGCCACCCCGGCGACACGCTGGCCGCGGCGCTGCTGGCCAACGGCGTGCGGCTGGTCGGGCGGTCGTTCAAGTACCATCGCCCGCGCGGCATCCTGAGCGCCGGGCCGGAGGAGCCGAACGCGCTGGTCGAGTTGCGCACCGGCGCGCGGCGCGAGCCGAACACGCGGGCCACCGTGGCCGAACTGTTCGACGGGCTGGAGGCACGCAGCCAAAACCGCTTTCCCTCGCTCGGCTTCGACCTGATGGCCGTGAACCAGTGGTTCGCGCCCTTCCTGGCCGCCGGGTTCTATTACAAGACGTTCATGTGGCCGGCCGCGTTCTGGGAGCCGGTGTATGAGGCGCTGATCCGCCGCGCCGCCGGCCTCGGCCGCGCCGCTGCCGGGGCGGACCCGGACCACTACGAAAAGGCAACCTCGTTCTGCGATGTGCTGGTGGTCGGCGGCGGCCCGGCCGGGCTGATGGCCGCCCTGGTCGCGGCGCGCGCGGGCGCCCGCGTCATCCTGGCCGACGAGGATTTCCGCGCCGGCGGCCGGACCCTGGCCGAACGTCGCCAGATCGACGGCCAGCCCGCGCATCTCTGGGCGGCCGGCGTGCTGGCGGAACTCGAGACATTGCCGGAGGCGCGCATCCTGACCCGCACCTCGGTCTTCGGCGCCTATGACGGGGGCACGTATGGCGCGGTCGAGCGGGTGGCCGACCACCTCGCCACGCCGCCTGCGCATCTGCCGCGCCAACGCCTGTGGCGGATCGTGGCGCGGCGCTGCGTGCTGGCGGCCGGCGCGATCGAGCGGCCGCTGGTGTTCGCCGGCAACGACCGGCCGGGGGTGATGCTGGCCGGCGCGGTGCGCGCCTATGTCAACCGGTTTGCCGTGGCGCCCGGCCGCCGCGCCGTGCTGTTCGCCAACAATGACGACGCGGCGGCGACCGCGCGCGACCTCGCCGCTGCTGGACTCGCAGTCGCGGCCATCGTCGATCCCCGGCCTGCGGCGTCGGATGCGACGCGCGTGGCCGCCGAACGCTCGGGCGCGCGCCTGCTGTCCGGCGCGGTGGTCGCGGCGCGCGGCGGGCGGGCGTTGCGCGGCGTGGACGTGCGCACCGCCGATGGCAGTACAGCGCGCATCGACTGTGACCTGCTGGCCGTGTCCGGCGGCTGGAACCCGTCGGTGCATCTGACCACGCATCTGGGCGGCAAGCCGGTCTGGCGCGACGACGTCGCCGCCTTCGTCCCCGGCGCGCACATGCCGCCCGGCATGGCGGTCGCGGGCAGCGCCAGCGGCGCGTTCACCCTGTCCGACGCGCTGAGCGCCGGTCTGCGCGAGGGCGCGTTCGCTGCCGAGGCCTGCGGCTTCCGGCCCGTCCTGCCGAACGGCCCGGCGGTCGAGCCGGAGAGTGTCGCGATCACGCCGCTGTGGCGGGTCAAGGGCGGCCGTGGCAAGGCGTTCCTCGACCAGCAGAACGATGTGACCGACGCGGACGTGGCGCTGGCCGGGCGCGAGGGGTTCCGCTCGGTCGAGCACCTGAAGCGCTACACCACGCTCGGCATGGCGACCGACCAGGGTAAGACCGCCAACGTCAATGGCTTGGCGCTGATGGCCGAGCTGACCGGCAACACCATTCCGGGCGCTGGCACCACGACCTCGCGCCCGCCCTACACGCCGATCGCGCTGGGCGTGCTGGCCGGCCATCATCGCGGCCGCGCCTTCCGGCCGACACGCCTGACGCCGATGCATGCCTGGGCGGCCGAGCAGGGCGCCGTGTTTACCGAGGCCGGGCCGTGGCTGCGCGCCAGCCATTTCCCGAGACCGGGCGAGGACTGGCTGGCAGCGGCCAGCCGCGAGGCGCTGGCGGTGCGTCAGGGCGTCGGACTGTGTGACGTGACGACGCTGGGCAAGATCGACGTGCAGGGTGACGACGCCGCAACGTTCCTGGAGCATGTCTATGCGAACAGCTGGACCAACCTCGCGGTCGGCCGGGTGCGCTACGGGCTGATGCTGCGCGAGGACGGGTTTGTCATGGACGACGGCACCTGCGCCCGGCTGGCGCATGACCGTTTCGTGATGACCACGACGACGGCCAACGCGGTCGCCGTGTTCCGGCATCTGGAACTGTGCCGGCAATGGCTGTTCCCCGGGCTGGACGTGCAGGTGGCGTCGGCCACCGAGCAATGGGCGCAGCTCGCCATTGCCGGCCCGCGCGCGCGCGACGTGCTGGCGGGCGTGATCGATGAGCCGTTCGACATCGCCAACGCGGCGTTTCCTTATATGGCGGCGGCCGAGCTCACGGTGTGCGGCGGCGTCAAGGCGCGGCTGTTCCGCATCTCGTTCTCGGGCGAGTTGGCCTATGAGCTGGCAGTCCCGGCGCGCTTCGGCGACGCGTTGGCCAGGCGGCTGATGCAGGCGGGCGCCGCACACGCGATCACTCCCTATGGGCTGGAGGCGCTCGGCGTGCTGCGCATCGAGAAGGGGCACCCGGCCGGTGGCGAGCTGAACGGGCAGACCACGGCGCACGACCTGCGGCTGGACAAGCTGCTGTCCCGCCGCAAGGATTTCGTTGGCCGGGCGATGGCCGCGCGGCCAATGCTGACCGATCCCGCTCGCGAAACCCTGGTCGGGCTGCGGCCGGTGGACCGCGCCGCGCGGCTGGCCGCCGGGGCGCATCTGCTGCCGCAGGGCGTCGAGGCGACAGCGGCGCACGATCAGGGGCATGTCACCTCGGTCGCGTTCTCGCCGTCGCTCGGCCATTGGATCGGGCTGGGGCTGCTGACGAACGGGCCGCAGCGGCTTGGCGAGGTGGTGCGCGCCTGCGATCCGGTGCGCGACGGCGAGGCGCTGGTGGAGGTGGTCGAGCCGGTGTTCATCGACCCAGCTGGGGAGCGGCTGCGTGGCTGAACCGCTGCAGGAACGCCCGCTGCTGGCCGACGCGCTGCCGCCGGGGCGCGGCGGCGAGCTGTCCGGGCCGCCCGGACTCGTCGTGCGCGAGCAGCCGCCGCAGCCATGCGTCCAACTGGCGGCGCGCGCCGGCAGCGTGGCGGCCCTGGCGGAGACGATGCGCCCGCTTGGCCTGACCCTGCCGGGGCCGGGCGGATGGAGCGCCGGCGGCGGCTGGCGAGCGATCTGGGTCGGGCCGGAGCGGTGGCTGGTGTTCGGGCCGGCGTCTGACCGGGACGACATCGAGCGCAGCCTGCGCGACCGGCTGGGGCCACTGGCGTCGGTCTCGGACCAGTCGGACGCCCGCGTGGTCCTGCGCCTGAGCGGGCCGCGGGTGCGCGAGGCCCTGAGCAAAGGCATCGGGATCGACCTGCACCCGCGCGCATTTTCCGCCGGGCGCGCGGCGGCGACGCTGGCGGCACAGATCGGCGTGGTGATCTGGCAGCTCGACGATGCGCCGACCTATGAGCTGGCGGTGGCGCGCAGCTATGCCGGCAGCCTGGCCGAGTGGCTGGTCGGCGCCGCCGCGGAATACGGGTTGCAAGTGCAGTGAACCGCCGCGAGGCGGAGATTGGCGCGACCTGCCGTCGGCGGATATAGCCCTCGCGCCAAGCTGGACCAGAGGTTGCAACGCGCCAAGGCGCCATTGCAAAGCCGCCACATGAGCGTCAGGTGAAGGCGCGGCCTCGGGTCTCCCCGGCGTCGGTTGCGGATGCCGCGTCTGCGGAGTGGGATGGCCTGATGCATTCTTGGATTGCGGCGATCAGCGGCTTGGTGGCCCATCACCCGGCGACCGCATTGCTGGTGGCCTTCGCATCGGCCGTGCTCGAGGCGGTGGTCATCGTCGGCGCCCTGGTTCCGGGTACGGCGGTGATGATGGCCGTCGCCGGCGTCGCCGCGGCTGCGGGACTGCCGAAGCTGCCTTACATCCTGGCCGCCGCTGTGGGGGCGGTCGTCGGAGACACCTTCTCGGTACTGGGTTGGCCGGCGCTTCGGCGGCCACCTGCGCGAGGTCTGGCCGCTGTCGCGCTATCCCGGGATGCTGGCCCGCGCGGAGGTGTTCTTTCGCCGCTTCGGCGCGCCCAGCGTCGCCATCGCGCGGTTTATCCCCGGGCTGCGAGCGGCGGTGCCGCTGGTGGCCGGGATGGCCGGGATGCGGCTGACGCCGTTCCTGGTGGCCGACATCCTGGCCTCGGCGGTCTGGGCGCCGGTGCATATCCTGCCGGCGCAGTTCGCGGGGCTGGCCGCCGACCGCATCCGCGCCGGCGACTGGCGCGCGGCGGCGGCGATAGGCGCGGTGCTCGTGGTCCTCGCGGCGTTCGGCTATGCGCTGCACCGGCTGATCCGCCGCCAGACCCTTGCCGGTTGCCCGAAGCCGACCGTTCAGTCGCCTGATTCACGCTCTCGTCGCGACGCGGCGGCCGGATAGACCCCCAGCACGCGGGTCTCGCGCGAGAAGAACGACAGCTCCTCCAGCGCGCGGCGCAGCGCCGGCTGTTCCGGGTGACCATCGACGTCGCACAGGAACTGGGTGGCGGTGAACTGGCCGCCGACCATGTAGCTTTCCAGCTTGGTCATGTTCACGCCGTTGGTGGCGAACCCGCCCAGCGCCTTGTACAGCGCCGCCGGCACGTTGCGCACCCGGAACACGAAACTGGTCATCAGCCCCGGCGCATCGGCCGGCGGCACGGTCTGCGCGCGGGCGCAGACGTAGAATCGGGTGGTGTTGTGCGCGGCGTCCTCGACGTTGCGCCGCAGCACCGAAAGGCCGAACAGCTCGCCGGCCAGCGAGGAGGCGATGGCGCAATCCTCAAAGCCGCCGCGCGCCGCGACCAGTTCGGCGGAGCCGGCGGTATCGGCTTCGACCACCGCCTCAAGACCCAGCTCGCGCAGCACGCCGCGCACCTGCCCCAGCGCGACGGCGTGGCTGTGCGCGCGGCGCAGCGTGGCGAGCGTGGCGCCGGGCGGGGCCAGCACGCAATGCTCGACGCGCTGGAAATGCTCGCCGACGATGAACAGGCCGCTCTCGGGCAACAGCGCGTGGATGTCCGGCACTCGGCCGGCCAGGCTGTTCTCGCACGGCAGCATCGCCAGGCCAGCGGCGCCGTCGCGTACCGCGTCCATCGCTGCCTCGAATGTCGGGCAGGGCAGGGTCCGCCAGTCCGGGTAGGCGTGGCGGCAGGCGAGGTCGGAGTAGGCGCCCGGGCGGCCCTGGAAGGCGATGATGCTGGTCATGTCGGCGCAGGTGCCAGCAGCCGGCGGGCGCGCGCAAGATCCGGCGGCGTATCCACCCCGAACGGGGCGGCCTCGATGGCCGCGCAGCCGATCGCCATGCCGGCCTCCAGCGCCCGCAACTGCTCCAGCCCCTCGCGCCGCTCCAGCGCCGATGGCGGCAGCGCCACGAACCGCGCCAGCGCCGCGCGGCGCCAGGCATAGACGCCGATGTGGTGCCAGCGCGGGCCATCGCCCCAGGGGATCCGCTCGCGCGAGAAGTACAGGGCCCGGGCGGTGGCACGGCCATCGGCGAAGGCGCAGGCGGCCTTGACCACGGATGGCCGCGCAGCCTCCTCCTCGTCGCGGATCGGGGTGACCAATGTCCCGATGTTCACCTCCGACTCTGCCAGTGGCGTCAGCGCGCGGGCCAGGTCGGCGGGCAGCAGGGTCGGGAAATCGCCTTGCAGGTTCACCACCACGTCATGCACGCCGTCCGGGTCGAGCCTTGCCAGCGCCGCGTGGACGCGATCCGAGCCGGACGGCAGGGCGGGATCGGTGAGCACGGCCCGGCCGCCCGCCGCACGCACCGCCTGGACGATCTCCGGCTCGGCGGCGGCCACCGCGACCGGGCCGATCGCCGCCGCCAGCGCCCGCAGCATGACGTGTACGACCATCGGCCGGCCGTGGATGTCGGCCAGCGGCTTGCCGGGCAGGCGGAGGGAGGCCATGCGCGCCGGAATGATGACGATCGGATTCAGGCCGGCGACTCCCCCTGGGCTGCCTGGCGTTCGGACGCCAGACGCACGGATTGCTTGGCGATAAACCGTTGCCTATGGTGCGCCGCAGCTTAGGTGACGGCGGCGGGCGGGTGCAAACGGCGTCCGCGCGGGACGCCTGTACGTTGGATGCGCGGCGCGCTTGCACGAGGGACCGGATTGCATGGACAGCCTGGAGGTCAACAAGATCTGCGCCGCAGTGCTGGTGGCCGGCATCGGCTTCATGGGAGCGACGCTGATCGCCGACGGGCTGGTGGCGCCGAAGGAACTGGCCAAGACCGCAATCGCGATCGAGGGCGTGCAGACCACCACCGCACCGGCCGCCGCCGCCGTCGAAGCGCCGCCGCCGCCGATCGCGCCGTTCCTGGCCGCCGCCGATCCTGCGGCCGGACAGGCCGACACGCAGAAGCTCTGCGTCGCGTGCCACAATTTCAACGAGGGCGGGGCGGCCAAGATCGGGCCGGATCTGTACGGCGTGGTCGGCCGTCCGGTCGGCAGCTTCCCAGGCTTCGACTACTCCAGCGCGATCAAGGCGCATCATGGTCCCTGGACCTATGACGAGCTGAACGCCTGGCTGCGCAAGCCGTCCGAATACGCGCCCGGCACCAAGATGGGCTTCGCCGGCATCAATAGCGAGAAGGAGCGCGCGGACGTCATCGACTACCTGCACACGCTGTCGCACACCCCCGAGCCGCTGCCCGCAGCCAGCGCCGCGCCGGCGATCGGGGCGCAGACCGGCAACTCAAACGCCGGCAACGGCGGCGCGGCGGCGGCGCCCGGACAGGCGACTCCGGCGACTAGCGGGGCGACGCCCACAACCGGGTTGCCGCCCCGCGCCGGCGCGCCCGCCTCGCCGACACCCGCCGCCTCGACGAAGTAGGACGCATGACCGCGCAGCTCGACGCCGCCCTGATCGCCGCGGCCGAGGCGGCGGCCGACGTGGCGGGCGCCGTAATTCGGCCGTTCTTCCGGCTGCCGGGCCTGGCTGCCGACCTGAAGGGCGACGCCAGCCCGGTCACCATCGCCGACCGCAGCGCCGAGCAGGCCATGCGCGCGGTGCTGCGCGAGCGGTTTCCCGAGCACGGCATCCTGGGCGAGGAGTTCGGGCTGGAGCGCCCGGACGCGCGCTGGCGCTGGGTGCTGGATCCGATCGACGGCACCCGCGCCTTCATCACCGGCCGGCCGCAGTTCGGCACGCTGATCGCGCTGCTGCATGACGGCATCCCGCTGCTGGGCATCATCGACCAGCCGATGCTGGGCGAACGCTGGATCGGCGCGGCGGGGCGACCGACGCGCTTCACCGGCCCGTTGCATGGCGCGGCCGGCTGCCGCCCGTGCGCATCGCTGTCGGCGGCCGAGATGTCCTGCACCAGTCCCGAAATGTTTTCCGAGGGCGAGACGACGGCGTGGCGGCGGCTGCGCGGCGCGGTGCGGCGGGTGGGATTTGGCGGCGACTGCTATGCGTATGGGCTGCTGGCGCTCGGCCAGATCGACATCATCGCCGAGCCGGACCTGAAGATCTGGGACTGGGCTGCGCTGGTGCCGGTGATCGAGGGCGCCGGCGGATCGTTCACCGATTGGCAGGGCGAGCCGATGCGCGCCCCGCCGGATGGCGACGCGGTGACGAACCAATGCGTCCTGGTGCTGGGCGATCCCGGTCTGCGGGACGACGCGGTGCGGCTGCTGGCTGGATGACCCTCGCGGGTCGCCCGGCCGCGCGTCTGCTGCTGGCCGGGGCGGCGCTCGGCCTGACGGTCGCGCCGGCCGCTGCGCAGCCTGTCGCGAAGGTTCACGCGATGGCGCTGGTCGGCAAGCCCGCCCTGCCGGACGACTACAAAAGCTTCCCCTGGGTCAATGCCGCTGCGCCGAAGGGCGGCGAGGTGGTGCTGAACGCGGTGGGCACCTTCGACAACTTCAACCCGTTCATCCTGCGCGGCAACGCGGCCCCGGTGACGGCGGTCTGGGAGCCGCTGATGGCCGACAACCCGGACGAGCCTTCGGTCGAGTATGGCCGGCTGGCCGAGACCGTGGAGCTTCCGGCCGACAAGAGCTGGGTCGCCTTCGACCTGCGGCCCGAGGCGAAGTTCTGGGATGGCGCGCCGGTGACGGCCGAGGATGTCGCGTGGACGTTCAACACGCTGGTCAAGGAAGGCGTGCCGTCCTATGCGCAATACTACGCGGATGTGGACCATGTGGAGGTGGATGGCCCGCGCCGCGTGGTGTTCCGCTTCAAGACGTCCGGCAACCGCGAGCTGCCGTTCATCCTCGGCCAGATCCAGGTGCTGCCGAAACACTGGTGGGCCGGCCGCGACTTTGCGGCGCCGCTGACAGACCGGCCGCTCGGCTCCGGCCCGTATCGCGTGGGCGCATTCAAGTCCGGCCGCAGCCTGACGATGGAGCGGGTGCCCGACTACTGGGGCCGCGACATGCCCTTTGACAAAGGGTTGGACAATTTCGATCGCATACGCACCGAGTTCTACCGCGACCGCAGCGTTGACTTCGAGGCGTTCAAGAGCGGCCAGTCCGATTTCCGGCAGGAGTTCACCTCGCGCGTATGGGCCACCGGCTACGATTTCCCGGCGCTGAAAAAGGGGTTGGTGGTCAGGCAGACGTTCCCGCAGCGCCTGCCGACGGGGATGCAGGCGTTTGCCATGAACCTGCGCCGCCCGGTGTTCGCCGACCAGCGCGTGCGCGAGGCGATGGCGCAGTTGTTCGATTTTCAGTGGACCAACAAGACTCTGTTCTACGGCCTGTACAAGCGCACGCTGAGCTATTTCAGCAACAGCGAGTTCGCATCCTCCGGCGTGCCGACCGGCGACGAGCTGGCGCTGCTGGCACCGTTCCGCGCGCACTTGCCGCCCGAACTGTTCACGACGCCCTACACGCTGCCGGTGACGGACGGTTCTGGCAACGACCCGCAGGGCCTGCGGCGCGCGTACGATCTGCTGCGGCAGGCCGGCTACACGCTGCGCGACCACAAGATGGTTGACGCGAAGGGCCAGCAGCTCAGCTTCGAGATTCTGCTGGACGAGCCGGCGATGGAGCGCATCACGCTGCCGTACGCGCAGCAGATGCAGCGGCTGGGGATCGCGGCGCGCCTGCGCACCGTCGATCCCTCGCAGTACCAGCATCGGCTGCAGGCGTTCGACTACGACATGACGGTGAACGTCTGGCCGGAAACCGACAGCCCCGGCAACGAGCAGGTCGATTTCTGGACCTGCGCCGCGGGCAAGAGCCAGGGCAGCGGGAACATCGGCGGCGTCTGCGATCCGGTGGTCGATGCGTTGGTGGCCAAGGTGATCGCCGCCCCGGACAAAGCGCATCTGCTGGCGGCGACGCACGCGCTGGACCGGGTGCTGCTATGGGGCTGGTACGTGGTGCCGCAATGGCATTTGGATCAGGTCTGGGTGGCCTACTGGGACCGCTTCGGCCACCCCGCGCAACCGGTGCGACCGGGCGTGGTGTTCGGATCATGGTGGGTGGACCCGGCGCGCGCGGCGAAGATCGCCGAGGCGCGGGCGCATGGCGGCTAGCACGGTGTCGCCGTCCTGGCGGTTTCCCGCGGCCGACGCGCGGACGTAGATGGCCGCCTATCTGCTGCGGCGGCTGCTGCTGGTCATTCCGACGCTGTTCGGCATCATCGCCATCAACTTCGTCGTGGTGCAGTTCGCCCCGGGCGGCCCGGTCGAACAGGAACTGGCGCAGCTTCGGGGTCACGGCGACGTCACCTCCCGCATCACCGGCGGCGGCGCCGAGGTGGCGGCCCCCACCAGCGGCGGCAGCTATCGCGGCGCGCACGGGCTTGATCCGGCGCTGGTCGCGCGCATCCGGAAGATGTTCGGCTTCGACAAGCCGCCGCTGGCGCGGTTCGAGGACATGCTGCGCCGCTATGTCACCTTCGATTTCGGCACCAGCCTGTTCAGCGGCCGCCCGGTGCTGGCGCTGATCCTGTCGAAGATGCCGGTCAGCATCTCGATCGGCCTGTGGTCCACGTTGCTGATCTATTTGGTCTCGATCCCGCTCGGCATCGCCAAGGCGGTGCGCAACGGCAGCGGCTTCGACGTGGCCACCAGCGCGGTGGTGCTGGTCGGCTATGCCATCCCGAGCTTCCTGTTCGCGATCCTGCTGGTGGTGCTGTTTGCCGGAGGCAGCTACGTGCAGTGGTTCCCGCTGCGCGGCCTGACCAGCCCCGGCTCGGCGGCCTGGTCGATCCCGGCGCGCGTCGGCGACTACCTGTGGCATATGACCCTGCCCACAGTGGCGCTGGTGGTCGGCGGTTTCGCCACGCTGACGCAGCTGACCAAGAACAGCTTCCTGGAGGAGGTGCGCAAGCAGTACGTGCTGACGGCGCGCGCGAAAGGCGGGTCGGAGCGGCGGGTGCTGTACGGCCACGTCTTCCGCAACGCGATGCTGCTGGTCGTGGCGGGGTTTCCGGCGGCGTTCGTGTCGATCCTGTTCAGCTCGTCGCTGCTGATCGAGATCATCTTTTCGCTGGACGGACTGGGCCTGCTCGGCTTCGACGCGGCGATCAAGCGCGATTACCCGGTGATCTTCGGCACGCTGTACATGTTCACGCTGCTGGGCCTGTTCATGCAGATCGTCGGCGACATGATGTACACGCTGATCGACCCGCGGATCGATTTCGAGACGCGGTGATGGTTGGAGCACCCTCACCCCGGCCCTCTCCCGGAGGGAGAGGGTGCAGGCAGCTCCCTCTCCCTCCGGGAGAGGGCCGAGCTGAAGGGCTTCGGGCCGCCCCATCAAGCCCGCCCGCATGACCCCGCTCACCCGTCGCCGGCTCGCGATCTTCCGCGCCCACCGTCGCGGCGTGTGGTCGTTGCGCATCTTCGCGGTGATTTTCGTGGTCACGCTGTTCGCCGAGTTCGTCGCCAACGACCGTCCGCTGGTGATCCGCTTCGACCACCATTGGTATTTCCCGGTGCTGTTCGACTACGGCGAGGATGCGTTCGGTCCCGACTTCATCCCGATCGAGGCCGACTACACCGACCCTGCGCTGGCGCAGGCGATCCGCGCGAAGGGCTGGATGGTCTGGCCGGCGGTGCCGTTCAACGACCACAGCATCGTCAAGAACCTGGCCCACCCGGCGCCCGCCCCGCCGTCGTGGCGCAACCTGCTCGGCACCGACGATCAGGCGCGCGACGTGCTGGCGCGGGTGATCTACGGCATCCGCATCTCGGTGCTGTTCGGCTTTGCGCTGACCATCATCTCGTCCACTGTCGGCGTCGCCGCCGGGGCGGTGCAGGGGTTCTATGGCGGACTGACGGATCTGCTGTTCCAGCGGTTCATCGAAATCTGGTCGGGCATGCCGACGCTGTACATGCTCATTATCCTGGCCAGCGTCATCACGCCGAGTTTCTGGGTGCTGCTGATCTTCCTGCTGCTGTTCAGCTGGATGTCGCTGACCGGCCTGGTCCGCGCCGAGTTCCTGCGCGCGCGCAATTTCGACTATGTGCGCGCAGCCCGCGCGCTGGGCGTGGCGGATGCCGCGATCATGTGGCGGCACATCCTGCCGAACGCGCTGGTGGCGACGATGACGTTCCTGCCGTTCACGCTGTCCGGCTCCGTGACGGTGCTGGCGAGCCTGGACTTCCTCGGCTTCGGCCTGCCGCCCGGTTCGCCGTCGCTGGGCGAGCTGATCAACCAGGCCAAGGACAACCTGCAGGCGCCTTGGCTGGGTCTGACCGCGTTCATCGTGCTGGGCACGGTGCTGGTGTTGCTGATCTTCATCGGCGAGGCGGTGCGCGACGCGTTCGATCCGCGCGAGACGTTGCGGTGACGGGGTGCCGCGATTGCGGAAAGACCGGGGCGGGGGCATGAGCCTCGTCGAAGTCAGTGCGCTGTCCGTCGCGTTCGGCGCGCACGCCGCCGTGACCGACGCCTCGTTCACGCTGGAGCGCGGCGAGACGCTGGCGTTGGTGGGCGAGAGCGGCTCGGGCAAATCTAGCGTCGCGCTCGCGCTGCTGCGGCTGCTGGCGCAGGGCGCCGCCGTGTCGGGCCGCGATCATGCTGGACGGCCAATCCGTGCTGGACGCCGACGCGCGCACGCTGCGGCGGCTGCGCGGCGGGGTTGCCGGCATGATCTTTCAGGAGCCGATGACCAGCCTGAACCCGCTGCACCGCATAGGCCGGCAGGTGGCCGAGGCGGCCTCGCTGCATCTGCCGCTGCGCGGGCCGGCCTTGCACGCGCGCACCGACGGACCTGCTGGGCAGGCGGGTTTCGCCGACGCGGCGGGCCGGCTGGACGCCTATCCGCACCAGCTGTCCGGCGGCCAGCGGCAGCGGGTGATGATCGCGATCGCGCTCGCGGCCGATCCGGCGCTGCTGATCGCCGACGAGCCGACGACGGCGCTGGATGTCACGATCCAGGCGCAGATCCTGCGGCTGCTGGCCGAGCTGAAGGCGGCGCGCGGGCTGGCGCTGCTGCTGATCAGCCACGACCTTTCGATCGTGCGCCGCTATGCCGACAGGGTATGCGTGATGAAGGACGGCCGCATCGTCGAGGCGGGGCCGGTGGCGCGGGTGTTCGCGGCACCCGCAGCACCCGTACACGCGCATGCTGCTGGCGACCGAGCCGAAGGGCGCGCCGGGGCCGATCGCGCCGGCTGCCGGCACGGTGATCGAGGGCGAGGATGTACGCGTCGCTTTCGCCATCCGCCGCGGCGCGCTGCGGCGGCGAGGTGGGCGCGGTGCGCGCGGTCGATGGCGTGTCGCTGTCGGTACGCGAAGGCGAGACGCTGGGACTGGTCGGCGAGAGCGGCTCGGGCAAATCGACGCTGGGCCTGGCGTTGCTGCGGCTGGAGCGTGCGGCCGGGACGAATCCGCTTCGAGGGTCGCGGACATGGCCGACCTGTCGCGCGCCGCGTCTGCGCCGGTTGCGTTCGCGCGGACAGTTCGTGTTCCAGGATCCGTATGGCAGCCTGTCGCCGCGCCTGCCGGTGGGCGACATCGTGGGCGAGGGCTTGTCGGTCCACGAGCCCGGCCTGTCGGGCGCGCAGCGCGCCGCCCGGGTGGCCGCGGCGCTGGTCGAGGTCGGGCTGCCGGCCGATGCCGCCGAACGCTACCCGCACGAGTTTTCCGGCGGCCAGCGCCAGCGCATCGCCATTGCCCGCGCGATCGTGCTGAAGCCGCGCCTGATCGTCCTGGACGAGCCGACCAGCGCGCTGGACGTGTCTGTGCAGGCGCAGATCGTGGATCTGCTGCGCGGGCTCCAGGCGCGGCACGGGCTGGCCTATCTGTTCATCAGCCACGATCTTCGGGTGGTGCGCGCGATGGCGCACCGCATCGTCGTGCTGCGCGCCGGCCGCGTGGTCGAGCAGGGCGAGGCGCAGGCGGTATTGACCCGCCCGCAGCAGGACTACACCCGCGCCCTGATGGCCGCTGCGTTCGGGCTGGAGGCGGATGCGACGGGCGCCACCGCCGCGTAGATCGCGGCCGTCCGCTTGCGGCCGGGTTCAGCTCGTTGCCGCTTCGAAGTTCAGCTTCGTCGCGACCGCCAACGGCATCAATCCGGCGCGCGAGGCCACGAGCAGTTCCTTCATCGCGCGCGCGGCGTCGGCGGGGCGGCGCGCCAGAACCGCCTCGCACACGCGGCGGTGCGCGGCGATGTCCCGGCCCGGCGTCACGGCCTGCCGTTGCGCCATTTCGAACGACACGCGCAACGTCGCCTTGACCGCGCTGCCGATGGTCAGGAACAGCCCGTTCTGCGAGGCCGCGATGATCGCCAGGTGAAACTCCAGCGCCGCCTCCGACGCCACCAGCGGCGGCAGCGCCTCGGCATAGGCGGCCGCCAGCTCGGCGAAATGCCGCGCGACCTGCGCGTGCTGCTCGGCGCTGCCGGCGCGCGCCGCCAGGTAGGACGCGCGCGGCTCGATGCACAGGCGCAGCTCGAAGATGTCCTCGATGATCTTGGCGTCGAACTGCGCGCCCAGCCGCCAGGCCAGCACGTCGCGGTCGAGCAGGTTCCACTCGGCGAAGGGGCGAACCCGGGTGCCGACCTTTGGCGACACATCGACCAGCCGCTTGGCCATCAGCCCGCGCACCGCCTCGCGGATCGAGGTCCGGCTGACGCCGTAAAACTCGCACAATTCGCTCTCGATCGGCAACGAATCGCCCGGCAGGAACTCGCCGGAGACGATGCGGGCTCCAAGGCTTTTCTCAATGCGCGCGCTCATCGTGCCGACCGCGCCGACGTCCCGTTCCAGCATCCCCGCTCCCGGACCCCCTGCTCCCAGACCTCATGCGCCGGGCCGGTTGACAAAGTCCGCCCGGCTCTTTCACTCTGCTATATCGTATGATGATTGAGCCGGCTAGCGAGCCGGTCGTCCCGACCCGGATCGGCGCCAAGCCCGGCCGGCAATGCCCACAGGGAGGTCGAACGATGAAGACGCTGCTGCGCACATGCCTTGCCGCCGTGGCCCTGCTCGCGTTGGCGGCGTCGGCGCAGGCCAAGACCACGCTGGTCTGGTGGGACTTCCTGAGCGGCGGCGACGGCGTGCGGATGAAGGCGATGATCCAGAAGTTCAACGCCGAGAACCCCGACATCGAGATCGACCCGACCACGCTGAATGGGGCACGCCGTTCTACACCAAGGTGCAGACCTCGGCGGCGATCGGCCAGGGGCCGGACATCATGACCTATCACCTGTCGCGCCTGCCGCTTGGCGTGTCCACCGGCACGCTGCGCCCGTTCAGCGATGCCGAACTGGCATCGGTCGGGCTGAAGGCGGACGACTACTTCCCGTCCGACTGGGCGACCGCGCATGTGGACGGCAAGCTGTACGGCGTGCCGCTCGATATCCACTCGATCATTCTCTACTACAACAAGGACCTGCTGAAGAAGGCCGGCCTGCTCGGCGCCGACGGCCTGCCCAAGGGCCTCGACGGCGCTCGGCAATTTCGACGCCGCGCTGAAGAAGCTGACGACCGGCGCCGGCGCAGTACGGCGTGTCGTTCGCCAGCGCCGACGGGGCGACGATCTGGCGCATCTTCTACACGCTGCTCAACCAGGAGGGCGGCGACGTTCCTGAAGGACGACAAGATCCTCGCCGGCGACAGCATGGCCAAGGCGCAGAAGGCGACCGAGACGATGGCCGGCTGGGTGTCCAAGCGGCGAGGCGCCGAAGCTGACCGAATATCCGGCCTCGATCGCCCTGTTCACCTCGGGCAAGGCGGCGATGCACATCAACGGCGTCTGGGAAGTGCCGACGATGGTCGATCTCGCCAAGACCGGCAAGCTCGGCTTCGACTGGGGCGCGGTGCAGATCCCGACGCTGTTCGCGCACCCGCGACCTGGGCGGATTCGCATTCCTTCGCGATCCCGAACCGCAAGGGCAACCCGATCAGCAAGGAGAAGCTGGACGCGGTGCTGAAGGTGATTGCGTGGATGGACCACAACAGCATCCTGTGGGCGGCCGGCGGCCACATCCCGGCGTTCAAGCCGGTGACCGGACAGCGCCGCATTCAAGCAGATGCAGCCGAACGCGACCTATGCCTGGCTCGCCAAGACCGCGGTGTTCGATCCGGTCTCGAAGATCGCCGGCGTCGCCTCGCCGGTCTATGACGCGACCGCCAACTACATGATGCCGGCGGTCAACGGCCAGATGGCGGCCGAGCGGACGCGCTCGAAGCAGATGCAGGACGAGCTGCAGGGCGATCTGCAGCAGTAGGCGGCCTGCGCGATGCCGGCGCCCGCGCAACCGGCACGCTCGCCGCCGGCGTGCGTTCATCGCGCCGTTCGTCGTCGCCTATGCCGTGCTGTTCATCTATCCGACGCTCAAGATGATGCAGCTCAGCTTCACCCACGCGCCGCTGATCGGCCCGGGCGCTGGGTCGGCTGGCACAATTACGCGCGGCTGCTGCGCGACCGGCTGTTCCCGAGGTCGCTGGCCACACGCTCTATTTCGTGCTGCTGACGGTGGTCGCCGACCACGCTGCTGGGCCTGCGTGATCGCGCTGATGGTGGTCCGCCTGCGCGGCTGGCTGCAGAGCGTCGTGCTGGCCTGCTTCTTCCTGCCCTACATCCTGCCGGTGGCGGTGGTGACGCTGATCTGGCAATGGATGCTCGATCCAGTTCGGCATCGGCCAGCAGGTGATCGCGCTGCTGGCGGGCGGCCGCGTCTCGGTGTTCCAGAATCCGGTCTGGGCGATGCCGGCGGTGGCCTTCGTCACGATCTGGTGGACCAACGGCTTCAACGTGCTGCTGTTCATCGCCGGCCTGCGCAACATCTCGCCGGAAATCTATGACGCGGCGGCGCTGGACGGCGCCGGCGGCGTTGGCAGCAGTTCCGCTACATCACCTGGCCGCTGATCTGGCCGGTGACCGTGCTGGTCCTCACCATCCAGCTCATCCTGCAGCTCAAGATCTTCGATCAGGTCTATCTGCTGACGCAGGGCGGCCCGTTCAACTCGACCTATGTGATGGTCCAGTACATCTACAAGCAGGCGTTCGTGCTGAACCACGGCGGCTATGCGGCGGCGGTGGCGTGGTGCTGTTCGTCGATCATCGCTGTGCTGTCGGTGCTGCAGTTCCAGGTGCTGCGGAGCGCGGCAGGCATGACGCGCGCGCGCATCGGTGGCGCATTGCTGATCACGCTGGTCGACGCTCGCTGGCCGCGATCGGCCTGGGCGTTTCCGCTGTATTGGGCGCTGGTCACCACGCTCAAGCCGGAATACGAGGTGGTGCAGCCCGGCATCGCGCTGCTGCCGCACACCTTCACGCTCGGCCGCCTACGCTACGTGCTTCGCGCATACGATGATCGGCCACCTGGTATCTCAACTCGATCGTCACCTCGCTGGCGGATCACCTGCTGGTGCTGGTGCATGGCGCCAGCCTGCGGCTATGCGCTGTCGCAGCTTCGGTTTCCGCGGGCGCGGGCTGCTGTACGGCATGATCCTGGCGAGCTTCATGGTGCCGATGCAGGCGCTGATCGTCACCCACTTCATCCTGATGAACGACTTCGGCCTGATCAACACCTGGGCCGGCATCGTGCTGCCGCAGCTGATCGTGCCGGTCACGGTGATCATGTACAAGCAGTTCTTCGATTCAGTGCCCGAGGATTTCCGCGAGGCGGCGCTGCTCGACGGCGCCAGCGAATTCGACGTGTTCCGCCGCATCTTCCTGCCGATGAACTGGGGCATCACCACCGCGCTCGCGATCATCACCTTCATCGGCGCGTGGAACAAGTTCCTGTGGCCGTTCCTGGTCGCCACCACCGATCAGACGATGACCGTCACCGTCGGCATCACCCAGGTCCACGACGCCTTCGGCGTGCAATACGCGCGCAACCTCGCGGTCGCCGTGCTCGCGGCCCTGCCGGTCGCGGCCGCCTATCTGATCTTCCAGCGCCGGGTCACCGAGGCGATCATGCTCTCGGCCGGCATCAAGGGATGAGGAGTCTTCGCCGCCATGCCATCCGCCAGCATCATCGTCGATCGCGACTTCGTTCTCGCCGATCTCGACCGCCGCCTGTTCGGCGCCTTCGTCGAGCACATGGGCCGCTGCGTCTATGGCGGCATCTTCGAGCCGGGGCATCCGACCGCCGACGAGCAGGGGTTCCGCGGCGACGTGATGGCGCTGACCCGCGAACTCGGCCCGACCATCATCCGCTATCCGGGCGGCAATTTCCTGTCCGGCTACAACTGGGAGGACGGCGTGGGACCGCGCGAGCAGCGCCCGGCGCGGCGCGACCTCGCGTGGTTCTCGACCGAGACCAACCAGTTCGGCACCAACGAGTTCATCGACTGGTGCCGCAAGACCGACATCGAGCCGATGCTGGGCGTGAACCTCGGCACGCGCGGGCCGGACGAGGCGCGGCGGTTCCTGGAATACTGCAACCACGCCGGCGGCTCGGCGTTGTCGGACCTGCGCCGCGCGCACGGCTACGAGCAGCCGCACGGGGTCAAGTTCTGGTGCCTCGGCAACGAGATGGATGGCCCCTGGCAGATCTGCCACAAGACCGCGCAGGAATACGGCCGCGCCGCGCTGGAGACCGCGAAGGTGATGCGCTGGGCCGACCCCACCATCCAGCTTGCCGCCTGCGGCTCGTCCCACCGCAACATGAAGACCTACGGCGCCTGGGAATACGAGGTGCTGGACCATTGCTTCGACCAGGTCGATTTCATCTCGCTGCACACCTACTTTCGCAACGACGCCGACGAGATGAGCGAGTATTTCGGCGTGATCGAACTGATGGACGCCTTCATCAAGGAAGTGGTCGCGATCTGCGACGCGGTGGCGGCCAAGCGGCGCTCGGCCAAGCGCATCATGCTGTCGTTCGACGAGTGGAACGTCTGGTACAAGACCCACACGCATCGAGGACATGCGCAAGCCCGGCTGGCCGCAGGCGCCGAAGCTGATCGAGGAGGTCTACAACGTCGAGGACGCGCTGATCGTCGGCGGCGCGCTGATCGCGCTGATGAACAACGCCGACCGCGTGCGAGCGGCCTGCCTGGCGCAGCTGGTCAACGTCATCGGCCCGATCATGACCGAGACCGGCGGGCGCGGCCTGGCGGCAGACCATCTTCCATCCCTTCGCGCTGGCGGCGCGGCACGGCCATGGGCGGGTGATGCGCGCACAGGTGCAGTCTGAATCGTATGCCGCGCGAGGCGTTTCCGGAAATCCCGTATCTGTACGCGACGGTGGTGGACAACCCGGCCGATGGCACGACGACGATCTTCGCGCTCAACCGGCATCTGACCGAGACGCTGGATCTGACCGCGGAGCTGCGCGGGCTGGGGACGGGGCGCACTCTGGTCGAGGCCAGCGAACTCGCGCACGCCAACCTGAAGGCGGTCAACAGCCGCGATCAGCCGAACACGGTGGCCCCGCGCGCCAACGCCGACGTGGCGGTGGATGGCGAGCGGGTCACGGCGCGGCTGAAGCCCGCGTCATGGAACGTGATCGTGACCAGGGCGGGGTAGCGGCGGGGCCACCCTTGCCGCGCGCGGCCCGGCAACCCAGACTCAACGCCCGATTGGATTGCGGAGGGGCAGGGATGCACGCCTACTCGATACTGGATCTCGCCCCTGTGCCGCAGGACAGCGGGCCGGGCGATGCGCTGCGCAACACGCTCGACCTCGCGCGGCACGCCGAGCAGTGGGGCTATACCCGGTACTGGGTGGCCGAGCACCACAACATGATCGGCATCGCCAGCGCCGCCACCTCGGTGGTGATCGGCTACATCGCCGGCGGCACGCGCAGCATCCGGGTTGGAGCCGGCGGGATCATGCTGCCGAACCATTCGCCGCTGGTCATTGCCGAGCAGTTCGGCACCCTGGCCACGCTCTATCCCGGTCGGATCGACCTCGGCCTGGGCCGGGCGCCCGGGACCGACCAGCGGACCCTGCGCGCGCTGCGCCGCGATCCGGCCAGCTCGGACAGCTTCCCGCAGGACGTGGTCGAGTTGCAGGCCCTGCTGGGACCGTTGCAGCCGGGCCAGCCTGTCCAGGCGGTGCCGGGCACGGGAACCGAGGTGCCGCTGTGGATCCTGGGATCCAGCCTGTTCGGCGCGCAACTCGCCGCCATGCTCGGCCTGCCCTACGCCTTCGCATCGCATTTCGCTCCCGACGCGCTGATGCCTGCGCTGGCCACCTATCGCCAGCGGTTCAGGCCATCGGCGCAGCTCGCGCGTGCGCATGCGATGGTCGGCGTCAACGTTGTCGCGGCCGAGACCGATGCGGATGCGCGGCGACTGTTCACGTCGGCGCAACAGGCCTTCGTCAACATGGTGCGCGGCACGCGCGGCAAGCTGCTGCCGCCGATCGAGGACATCGAGACGTATTGGACGCCGATGGAAAAGGCTCATGCCTCGTCGATGCTGGCCTGCTCGGTGGTGGGATCGCGGGAGACGGTGCGGCGCGGCCTGGCGCGTCTGCTCGAACAGACGCAGGCCGACGAACTGATGGTCGCCTCGGCGATCTACGATCATTCGGCGCGGTTGCGCTCGTACGAAATCCTGGCCGACATCGCGCGCACGCTGGGCCGCGAGCCGGCGTTGGCCGGGGCGGCATAGGCCACGCTACCCGTCCAGAAACTTCGCCAGGAACCGCCGCGTCCGCCCCTCGCGCGGCTCGCCGAGCACCTGCGCCGCCGGTCCCTGCTCGGCGATCATGCCCTGGTCGATGAAGATGGCGCGATCGGCCACGTCGCGCGCGAAGCGCATTTCGTGCGTCACGATGATCATGGTCCGGCGCTCCTCGGCCAAGGCACGAATCGTTGCCAGCACCTCGCCGACCAGCTCGGGATCGAGCGCAGACGTCGGCTCGTCGAACAGGATCACCTCCGGCCGCATCGCCAGCGCCCGCGCGATCGCCACGCGCTGCTGCTGGCCGCCGGACAGCTGTGCGGGATACTGATCCTCGCGCCCCTGCAGCCCCACCTTGGCCAGCAGCGCGCGACCGTCCGCCGCCGCCTTGTCGCGCGTCTCGCGCCCGACCACGATGGGGCCCTCGGTGACGTTCTGCAGCGCGGTGCGGTGCGGGAACAGGTTGAAGTTCTGGAACACGAAGCCGACCCGCCGGCGCAGGGCGGCGATCTGCCGGCGCTGCCGCGCGAGGGGTCGCGCGCCGTCGATGGCGATGCCGGCCACCTCCAGCCGCCCAGCCGACAGCGGCTCCAGGCAATCGAGGCAGCGCAGCAGCGTGGTCTTCCCCGATCCGCTGGGGCCGATGACGGCGAGCGTTTCGCCCTTGTCGGCATGCAGGTCGATGCCGCGCAGCACCTCGTTCGCGCCGAAGCGCACATGCAGACCCTCGGCGTGGACGATTCTCATGCCGCCGCCCTGCGCACATGCCGCGACGCGCCGCGCTCCAGCCGCGTCTGCAGCCATGACAGCGCGCTGGACAGCACCCAGTAGATCGCCGCCGCCGCGATGTACATGGTGAATATCTGGAATGTTCGCGCGGTGATCAGCTGCGCCTGCCGGAACAGTTCGGGCACCTGGATGGTGGCGGCCAGCGAGGTGTCCTTGACCAGGCTGATGAAGCTGTTGCCCAGCGGCGGCAGCGCCACGCGGGCGGCCTGCGGCAGGATGATGCGCCGCATCGCCTGCGCCGGCGTCATGCCGATGCAGAACGCCGCCTCCCACTGGCCGCGGTCGATCGAGGCGATCGCGCCGCGCAGGATCTCGCTGGTGTAGCCGCCCATGTTCAACGAGAAGCCGATCAGCGCCGCCGGGATCGGGTCCAGCCGCAGCCCGAACTGCGCCAGCCCGTAATAGATCAGGAACAGCTGCACCAGCAGCGGCGTGCCGCGGATGAACGACACATAGACCCGCGCCGGGGCGGCCAGCAGGCGCAGCGGGGACAGGCGCATCAGCGCGACCAGCAGGCCCAGAGCCAGGCCGAACAGCATCGCGCCGAGGCTGATTTCGATCGTGTAGCCGGCGCCCTTCAGCAGGAACGGCAGCGAGTGCAGGACCAGGCGCAGGCTGTCCGCCACAAGTCGCCGCCTATCTTGTCGCGTCGATGCCAAACCATTTCTGCGATAGGCGGGGCAGGTCGCCGCTGGCGCGCAGCTGGTCGATCGCGGCATTCAGGGCGGCCGAGCAGGTTCGGATGCCCCTTGGCCAGCGCGATGCCGGCGGTCTGGGTGGCGAAGGGTGGTCCGGCCGCGACCAGCCCGCCGCCAGACTGCTTGACCAGATACGCCGCCATCAGCCGGTCGTTCAGCACTGCATCCAGCCGGCCGACACGCAGATCCTGCAGCTTGGTGGGGTCGTCGTCATAGGTCTTGACCTGCGCGCCCGGCACATGCGCGCGCAGCCACTGCTCGTAATTGGTGCCCAGCCCGACGCCGACCGCCTTGCCGGCCAGCTTGGCCGGGCTGTCCACCCGCGCCGCATCGTCCCGCCGGGCGATGATCTGGATGCCGGAAACCGTGTACGGCTGCGTGAAGTCGTACGCCTTCTGCCGCTCGGGCGTGATGGTCACCTGGTTGATGACGACGTCCAGCCGGCCGGAGCCGAGTGCTGCCAGCATGCCGTCCCATTTGGTCGGCTGGAAATCCGCCTTCACGCCAAGCCGGGCTGCCACCAGCCGGCCGAAATCGATCTCGAACCCGACCAGGTTCCCCAACTCGTCCTGATAATTGAATGGCGGGTACGTTCCTTCTACGCCGATCCGCAGCGTCCCGCGCTGCCTGATCTGCGCCAGCAGGCCGGATGCCGCCGTTGCGACCCGGCCGCCGAAAGCGGCCAGAGCCAGCCCGGCGGCGACGCGGCGGCGCGAGATGGACATGGCCGGCTCCGTTCTGAGGCCGAGGCGGCAGGTTCCAGACTCGCCGCCGGGCGTGGCACATACAACGCCATGCCCGAGTTTCGTTTCCTGCACGCCGCCGACCTGCACCTGGACAGCCCGTTGCGGGGATTGGAGACCGACTCCTCCGCCCCCGTCGAGGCGATCCGCGGCGCCACCCGCCGGGCGCTGGGCGGGATGGTCGATCTGGCGATCCGCGAGGCTGTCGCGTTCGTGCTGATCGCCGGTGACGTGTATGACCGCGACTGGCCGGATTTCGGCACCGGGCTGTTCTTCGCAGCCCAGATGCGGCGGTTGGCCGAGGCCGGCATCGCGGTGTTCGCCATCCGCGGCAACCACGACGCGGCCAACCGGATGACCCGGTCCTTGGCGATGCCGCACGTCACCCTGTTCCGGCACGACGCCGCGCACAGCGAGAGCATTCCCGCCCTGGGCGTCGTGATCCACGGGCAAAGCTTTGCCGACCAGGCGACGCCTGGCGACCTGTCGCGCGCGTATCCGCCGCCGGCGCCGCAGATGTTCAACATCGGCATGCTGCACACCTCCGTCGCCGGCTATCCCGGCCACGACCCGTACGCGCCCTGCGACCCGGCGCGGCTGCGCGCGCACGGCTACGACTACTGGGCGCTCGGCCATGTTCATGTTCGCGACGTGCTGTGCGAGGATCCCTGGATCGTGTTTCCCGGCAATCTGCAGGGCCGGCATGTGCGCGAGACCGGGGCCAAGGGCGCGACCCTGGTCAGCGTGGCCGATGGCCGGGTGCGCTCGGTGGAACACCGGGTGCTGGATGTGCTGCGCTGGGCCGACCTGCGCATCGACCTGTCCGGCGCGGCCGACGAGGCGGCGGCGCTGGCGCGGGTGCAGGCGGCGCTGGACGCGGCGCTGAGCGAGGCGGCTCCGCGTCCCCTTGCCGCGCGGCTGACCCTGGCGGGCGCCACGCCGGCGCATGCCGCGCTGGCCGCGCCCGGGCTGCGCGAGCGGATCTATAACGAGGCGATCGCTCTGGGCGCCGACCAGCGCCTGTGGCTGGAGGCGGTGCGGCTGGCCACCGGCCCGGCGCAGGACGCGGCAGCCCTGCCGGACCGACCGGACGCGCTGGGCCGCCTGCTGGACCAGATCGACGCGCTGGTTGCCGCGCCGCCGGCCGATCTGCTCGGCGCCTGGCCCGCCGACCTGCTTGGCAGGCTGTCCGAGGGCTTGCCGACCGAGCACCCGTTGCACGCCTGCGCCGCCGGCGACGCAGCATCGGTGCTGGACCGGGCGCGGCAGACGCTGGCCGCGATGCTGGCCGGGGCGGGCTGACATGCGCCTGTCTCGCCTGACCCTCGAACGGTTCGGGCCGTTCGATCGACTGGACCTGCTGCTCGATCCCGCGCCCGGCCGGGTCAACCTGGTCGTGGCGCCGAACGGCTATGGCAAGTCGGTGATCCGCGAGGCGATCGGCAACCTGCTGTTCGGCATCCCGGAGCGTACGCCGATGGGGTTCCGGCACGGTACCGAGGGGATGCGGATCCTGGCCGAGGTGACGCACGCCGGCGACGTGCATTTGCTGGTGCGCCGCAAGGGCCGCGGCAACACGCTGGCCGTGGCGGATGGCGCGCCGCTGCCGCCCGACGCGGCGCACGCGCTGCTCGGCGGTGCGAACCGGGCGGTGTTCGACGAGCTGTTCGGCCTGGACACGGCGCTTCTGCGCTCCGGCGGGCAAGCTCTTATCCAAAGCCAGGGCCGGCTGGGACAGGTTCTGTTCGCGGCGGGCGGCGGCTTGGGCCGGGTCCGCGAGCTGCTGGCCGGGCTGGAGCAGCGGCGCGACGAGCTGGGCCGCGCCTCGGCCCGGCACAAAAGCCGGCCGATCTGGGCGGCGCTCAGCGACTGGGAGCGGGCCGGCGCGGAACTGCGCCGCGCCAGCATCCGCCCCGAGGACTGGCAGCGGCTGGACGCCGAGGCGACGGGGGCGAGCCAGCGGCTGGACGCGCTGTTGGACCGGCAGGACTCGGGGCGCGCCGAGCGCGAGCGGCTGCTGGCGACGCGGGCGATCCGGCCCTGGTTGGGCAAGCTCGTATCGGCCGAGACGCTGCTGCGCGAAGCCGGTGATGCGCCAGAGCTGGACGACGGTTTCGAGCGGCGCTGGCGGGAGGTGCTGGAGACCGCCGCCAAGGCGGGCAGCATCGTACAGGCTAATGACGCCGCCCTGCATCTAATGCGTGAGAAACGCTCAGAGCTGGCCAACCCCGACCCGCGCTGGCTGGCGCTCGGCGCCGACATCAACGCGCTGGCCGAATTGCGCGGGCAGGCGCAGGGGGCCGCAAATGACCTGCCGGGGCTGCAGACCCGGCTGGCCGGCGCGCACGAGGCCTGCGCGCGGCTGCGGCGCGATATCGGCTGGGACGACGCCGTGGCGCTGCCGCCGGTGCCTGTCGTGGCCGACCTGCAGCGGCTGCTGCGGCAATATCCCGATCTGGCCGCCAGGAGCGCCGCCGCCGAGGAGGCGCGGGCGAAGGCGGACCGGCAGCTCTCCGAGGCGCAGGACGCGCTGGCCGCGCTGGCCGGCGGCGCCGACGTGGCTGGCGTCGCCGACTTGGCACGGCTGCTGCGGGCGGATGGCGAACCGGGGCCCCGGCTGGACAAGGCGCGGCGGGCTTTGCGTGATGCCGAGTGGGCGCTGGCCGCCGCCCTGGCGGCGATCCCCGATCATCCGCTGAGCGAACCGGCGCTGGCCGCGACTGCCGCGCCGTCCGACGCGACCCTGGATGCGGCGGATGCGGACTTGAGCCGTGCGGAGGCGACTGCCCGACAGGCCGCCGAACGCCGCGCCAGCAAGGCCGCAGAGATTGAGGCGGCGCGCGCCAGCCTCGCGACGCTGGTGCAGACCGCCATGCTGCCGCCGCCGGACGCGCTGGAACGCGCCCGCGCGCAGCGCGACGCGCTCTGGCGGGACCTCTGCGCGCCAGCCGCAGGGGCGCCGACCGATGCCGGCGCGGCCGTCGCCTTCGACCGAGCCATGCGGGGCGCCGACGAAGTCGCCGAACTCGTTGCTGGCGCACGCGCGGGAGGCGGCCGAGGCGGCCGCCCTGCGCGACCGGCTCGCCGGGCTGCAGGCGGCATATCCCGAGACCGAGACCGCGCTTGCCGCGGCGGCCGACCACGTGGAGCAGGCGCGCGGCAAGCTGGCCGACATCGCCCAGGCGGCCGGCGCCGGTCCGGGCGAGGTGGCGGCCCTGCGCAGCTTTTTGCGCGCCCGCGCCGAGGCGGTCGCGCGGCGAGGGGCGCGCGACGCCGCCGCCGGGGCATTGGCCGATCTGACGGGTTGCCTCATGCAGCTCGGCCGGTCGCTGGCGCAAGCTCTGGGCGTGCCCTGCCCGGCGGTGGAAGCGGTCGGCGCGCTGCTGGCCGAGGCGGATCGCCGGGTCACGGCGGAGCAGACGCTGGCGGCGAGGCGCGAGCAACTGGGGACATCGGCGGCCAACCATCGCCGGTCGGCCGCGACCAGCGCCGCGGCAGCCGACAAGGCCGGGCGGGCGCTCGCGGCATGGCGGACAGCATGGGCGGAGACCGCGCTGGGGCTGGATCGTCCGGCGGAGGAGTCGGTCGAGGCGACCGGTGACGCGCTGGCGCTGATCGACCGTTTGCGGGCGACCGAGGCTGAGCGCGACGATCTTGGCCAGCGGGTCGCTGACATGCAGGCGGCGATTGCGGGATTAGCCGAGCAGGTTGCGGCGATGGGCCACCTGCTTCCCGAGGTCGCGGCGGGTGCGCCGATCGAGGCGGCGGCGGCGCTGCTCGGCCACGCCGAGGCGCAGCGCAACGCGGCGGCGCGCTGCCGCGACGCCGACCAGCGCATCGCCGACGCGGAGCGCACGCTGGCGGAAAGCCAGGCTGCGGCGGCGGCAGCGGCGCGCGGCCTTACCGGGCTGCGCGCCGCGTTGCTGGCTGCGGATGACGAAGCGGCCGAGCGGCAGTTGCAGCGTGCCCGCGATGCGTCCCAGGCGCGTCGGAGCCGGGCGGAGGCGCACGACCATCTGGACCGGCTGGGCGGCGGCGTCGCCATCGCCGATCTGCATGCCCGGATGTCTGCGAGCGACGAGGAGGATGCTGCCCGCATCCGCGCCATCGACGCGAGCCAAGCCGAACTGGCGAGCGATATCGAGACTGCGCGCGAGGCGCGCACCAGGACGGCCGCCGATCTGGCGCAGGTCAGCCTCGGCGCGGCGGCCGCGGACGCGGCGGAGCGGCGCGAGGCGGCGCAGGCGACGCTGGCCCGCACCGCCGAGGAGGCGCTGGTGCTGCACGCCGCCCACGCGCTGCTGCAGGCCGCGCTCGACCGTCAGGCGGAGGCGTTCGACCAGCCGCTGCTGGCGCGCATCGGCGCGGTGTTCCGCGCGATCACCGGCGGCGCGCAGGCCGGCGTGGCGATCGAGGAGACGCGGTCGGGGCAGACGATGGTGGCACTGGAGGCAGACGGCATCACCCGCAAGCCGCTCGACCAGCTGAGCGAGGGCACCAGCGACCAGCTGTTCCTGGCGCTGCGCATCGCCGCCCTGGAGGACTACGCCGCCGCCGCGTCGCCGCTGCCGTTCATCGCCGACGACGTGCTGCAGACCTTCGACGACGCGCGCACCACCGCGACGCTGCACGCGCTGCTGGGACTGAGCGCACAGGTGCAGGTGATCGCCCTGACGCATCATCCGCATGTCGGCGCACTGGCGGCCAGCCTGCCGAACTCGGCGGTGCATGTCGTCCCGCTGACCGCCTGAGGGCGGCGGGTCGCGTCCGTCACGCCCATGTGCGTTGCGCCGCGCTACGGGGGCGGCGCACACCCGCCCGCGTGATCTCGACCCGGGTGCACGGCGTCATTGACTATGTGGTTGCGGCCGCGCTCTGCGGGCTGTCGCGCAGCCGGGCGATCAGCCGGCCGGTGCGCAGCGCCCTGGGCGCGGCCGGGCTGTTTCATCCGAGCTACTCAGTGCTGACCGACTACGAGGCCGGCGTGCTGCCGGTGCTGACGATGCGGCAACATCTGGCTCTGGACGCGCTGGGCGCGGCCGGCCTGTGCCTCGGCGGCGTGCTGCTGCCGCGCCGCCGCGCGCCCGAGCGGGCGCTGCTGCTCGGCGTCGGGCTGCTGGAATTCGCGGTCATTGCGCTGAGCGATGTGGAACCGCCAGGACGCGCCGCGCCGCGCACCGACCTGTACCCGCCGCTGCATGTGCCCAAGCCGGTCGCCGCGGATGTCTGGGTGGTCGATGGCGGCCCGCACGCAATCCTCGGCATGGCGCTGCCGGTGCGGATGACGGTGATCCGGCTGCACAATGGCGACCTGCTGCTGCACTCGCCGATCCAGTACTCTCCGCAGCTGCAGCGCGCGCTGGAACAGCTCGGGCGCATCCGCGCGCTGGTCGCGCCGAACATCGCGCATTGGATGTTCCTGCGCGATTGGCAGCGCGCCTGTCCCGATGCGGAGACCTTCGCCGCCCCGGGGCTGCGGCAGCGGCGTCAGGTGCGCAAGGCCGGCGTGGTGATCCACCGCGAGCTGAACCAGGCGGCGGCAGCGGAATGGGGCGAGGCGATCACGCTGGTCCCGGTGCCCGGCGGCGCCGGGTTCAGCGAAATCGCGCTGTTCCATGAACCGAGCCGGACGCTGGTGCTGACGGATCTGGTGCTGAACCTGCGGGCGCGGCATCTGCCGCAGCGGATGCGCGCGCTGTCCCGGCTGCTCGGCATGACCGCCCCGCACGGCCGCGCGCCGCCGTATTTGCGCGCGATCGTCCGGCTGGGCGGTGGCGCGGCCCGCCGCGCCGCGTCGCGGCTGCTGGCGCTGCGGCCCGAGCGGGTGGTCTTCGCGCACGGCGCTTGGTTCGAGCGCGACGGCACGGCGGCGCTGCGGCGCTCGCTGGACTGGCTCGTGCCGGGCGGCTGATCCGCCGTCCTCCGCCGCCCCGGAACACCGCCCTGCGCGGCGCGTTCCACGCCGGCAGCATCCCGGAGAGACGCGCATGAAAGCCGCACGCATCCACCAGTTCGGCGGCCCCGAGGTCATCCGCATCGAGGACATCGCGACGCCCGAGCCGCGGTCGGGTGAGGTGCTGATCCGCGTCCGTGCCGCCAGCGTCAACCCGGTTGACTACAAGATCCGCCAGGGCGGCTTCCTGCCGCAGGACAAGCTGCCGGTCACGCTGGGGCGCGACCTGTCCGGCACGGTGGAGCGCGCCGGCAGCAGCGCGGAGAGCCTGAAGCCAGGCGACGCGGTGTTCGCCATGCTGGATCAGGGCCAAGGCGGCAATGCCGAGTTCGCCGTCGCCCGTGCGGAGATCTGCGCCCGCAGGCCGGAGCGGTCGAGCGAGGAGGAGGCGGCGGCGCTGCCGCTGGCGGCGCTGACCGCGTGGCAGGGGCTGTTCGAGCATGGCGGCCTGGCCGGCGGGCAACGCGTGCTGATCCACGGCGCGGCCGGCGGCGTCGGGCATCTCGCGGTGCAGTTCGCCCATGCCCGCGGCGCGACAGTGTTTGCCACCTGCGCCGGCGAGGATGTCGAGTTCGTGCGCGGCCTCGGCGCCGACGAGGTGATCGACTACAAGGCGCAGCGGTTCGAGGACCGCGCCCGCGACATCGATGTGGTGTTCGACCTGATCGGCGGCGAGACGCAGACTCGGTCGTGGTCGGTGCTGCGGCGCGGCGGCATCATCGTCTCCACCCTGACCGAGCCGGACAAGGCGAAGGCGGCCGAGCACGGCGCGCGCGGCGCGCACTACATGGCCCAGCCGAACGGGCGCCAGCTGGAGGAGGTCGGCGGGCTGATCGCGGCGGGGAAGGTCAGGGTCACTGTGGACCGGGTGATACCGCTCGCCGACATCGCCGCCGCGCATCGCGCGATCGAGCACGACCATATTCGCGGGAAGATTGTGCTGCGCGTCGCCTGACGCGCCGCGGATGGCACCGCCGGATCCGCGGCCGCCGCGGGAAGTCGAGCTGAAGCTGGCGGTTCCGGAGGCGTCGCTGGCCGCCCTGCTGGACCATCCGGCGCTGCGCGAGCCGCATGCCGGGCCGGCCGAGCGCCGGCACGAAACCACGATCTATTTCGACACGCCCGACCAGGCCCTGTTCCGTCGCGGCATGAGCCTGCGAGTGCGCGAAGCCGCCGGCCGGCATGTGCAGACGCTCAAGGCCGCGGCCAAGGCCGGGGTGGCCGCCGATCGCGGCGAGTGGGAGTGGCCGGTCGCCGGCCAGCAGCCCGATCTGGGCGTGCTGGCGGCGACGCCGGCGGCGGCACGACTGTCGCACGCGTCGGATTCTGCGCCCCATTCTGCACACCGAGATCGACCGCCTCGTGCGCAGCCTGCACCTGGGCGCCACCGTGGTCGAGGCGGCGCTCGATCGCGGCAGCATCGTCGCCGGCGCGGCGAGAGAGGATGTGCGCGAACTGGAACTGGAGCTGAAGCAGGGCAGTCCGGCGCCGGTGTATCGCTTGGCCCTGGAACTGCATGCCGTGGCGCCGCTGCGGATCGCCACGCAGAGCAAGGCGGTCCGCGGCTATCGGCTCGGCGCGCGGACCGCTCCCGAAGCCCGCAAGGCGACCGAGGCAGAGCTGGACCGCAAGACTCCCGGCGCGGACGCCTGCGCCCGCATCCTGCTCGCGGCGCTCGGTCACCTGCTCGCCAACCAGGACGCGGCCACCGCGGGCGATGCCGAGGGGGTGCACCAGATGCGTGTCGCGATCCGCCGCCTGCGCACGGCGCTGGTGCTGTTCGAGCCACATCTGGAGCCGCACGCGACGCTGCGGTTCGAGGCCGAGTTGCGGCGCATCGGCCAGGTCTTCGGCGAGGCGCGGGATTGGGATGTGTTCTGCACCGAAATTCTGCCCGACGCGCTGACGCAGCCGGCGCTGGCTGGCTGGCGGGAGCTGCTGGACGCCCCGGCCGAGGCGCGGCGTCGGGCGGCGCACGCGCAGCTGGTGCGCGAGATCGAGGCGCCGGCTTTCACCGCGCTGGTGCTCGGCATCGCCGCCTGGGCGGAAGGCGGTCGCGCCCAGTCCGACCTGCTCGGCGGGCCGGCGCTGGGCGATGCGATCGCCGGTCTGGCGCCGCGGCTGCTGGACCGGCTGGCCGACAAGGTGGAGCGACGCGGCCGCCATGTCGCGCAGCGGCCCGAGCCGGAGCTGCACGCGCTGCGCAAGTCGCTCAAGAAGCTGCGCTATGGCATCGGCTACCTGGCGGAGCTGTATTCGCGCAAGGCGGTGAAATCCTATCTGGACGGCTGCAAGGATTTCTTCAGCGCGTGCTGGGCCAGATCAACGACACCGTCGCCGCGACCGCGCTCGCCGACCGGCTGGCCGAGGGCGCGCGCCCGGATCTGGCGCCGGCGATCGGCGGTCTTGCCGAGCATCTGCGGCAGCGTCGGCAGGACGCGCGCGACGGCCTCGGCAGAAGCTGGAAGGCGTTTCGCGCCGCGTCCCGGTTCTGGGACTGACGGCCATGCAGGCCACGCTGTCGGGCGGCGAAGTGATGCTCCGGCTGGCGCTCGCGATCGTCGCCGGCGCGCTGTTCGGACTGGATCGTGGCGGGCACGCGCATCCGGCCGGTTTGCGCACTAATGTCCTGATTTGCGTCGCCGCGGCGTTGGCGATGCTGCAGGCCAACGCGCTGTACGCCCACACGCCGGACACGCATAGTTCGGTGATCCGGCTCGACCTGATGCGCCTGCCGCTCGGCATCCTGTCCGGCATCGGCTTCATCGGCGCCGGCGCCATCCTGCGCCACGGCGAGATGGTGCGCGGCATCACCACGGCGGCGACGATCTGGCTGGTGACGGTGCTCGGGCTGTGCTTCGGCGGCGGCCAGATCGGCCTCGGGATCGCCGGCACGGCGGTCGGCCTCGCGACGCTGTGGCTGCTGCGCTACGCCGAGACCGGGCGGGTCATGGGGCGGCGCGGCAGGGTTGCGATCACCTTCCAGGCAGCCCAGGCCGATGATCGCGACCTGATGGCCGTGCTGCGCGCGCACGGGATGCAGGTGCAGTCCCGGCGCACCATCCACGATCCATGCGCCACCGACATGCTGGAGTGCAGCGGCCGCTATCGCGGGGAGTTTCCGGGCTGGTCGTCAGGTCTGACGCGGGCGCTGATGGCGCAGCCGGGCGTAAGCCGGGTGGAGTGGCGCGACATCGACTGAACGCGGAACCGTGAGGCGGTGCGCCGCATCGGCTTCACCGGCCACGGGCGCTGGAACCGACGCGAACCATCGCCATCCGGCCGAGTTCTGCCCCCATCATCCATGGAGTTCCCCGATGGCCGAAGACATCCGCGTGGTGGCGTTCCTGAAGTCCAGCCCAGGGCAGGAGACAGCGGTGCGCGACGCGGCGCTCGCCTGTGTCGAGCCGACCCGGGCCGAGCCGGACAACATGAGCTATGTGCTGCACGAAGACACCCAGCACGCCGGAACATTCGTGTTCGTCGAACACTGGAAGAGCAAGGCGTCGCTCGACCGTCACATGCAGAACTCCGCATTTCAAGGCGCTGTCCGGCGCCCTGGAGGGCAAGCTCGCGAGCCCGATGCAGGTTGACGTGCTGCGGCCGGTATAGCGGCGGCGCTGCTACCGCTTCAGCGGATCGTGCCCCCAGTTCATCACCCAGTGCCTTCAACGTGTTTCGGTGATGTCGCCGTCGGGACGTTGCGTGCCGGTGCGGTGGATGCGGTCGGCGCTGCAGTCCGCGCGGATGCCGCGAACGCCGCGCCGATACCGCTGCTGCATGCGGGCCAAACGCTGCGCGCGGGCTCGCGGCAAGAGGCTGACGGTCGGGCCGGAGCCGGGGCGGCGGCTACGCGCCGCCCCAGTTCATCGTCAGCCCGCCATCCATGACAAAGGTCTGGCCGGTCACGTAATCCGCCGCGTCGGATGCCAGGAACAGCGCCAAGCCGGCAATCTCCTCCGGCTCGCCGGCGCGCCGCCACGGGATCGCGGCGAAGGCCTTGTCGCGCTGTTCGGGATCGTCCAGGCGTTTCTGCGTCATCGGCGTGCGGATCATGCCGGGCGCGATGGCGTTCACGTTGATGTGGTCGGGGGCGACCTCGACCGACAGGCTGCGTACCAGCGAGTTCACCCCGGCCTTGGCCATCCCGTACGGCGCGCTGCCCGGTGTCGGCAGGTGCCCGGCGACCGAGCCGATGATGACCAGGCGGCCGCGCCCGCCGCCCTTGCGGCGCAACCGCACGAAGGCGCGCGCGCAGAACAGCGGCCCCATGAGGTCGGTGCGCAGCACCTGTTCCAGCTTGGCGTCATCCATCTCGGCGACCGGCATCCCGCCCATTCCCATCCCGGCATTGGCCACCAGCACATCCGGCGTGCCCAGCTCGGCGGCGGCGCGGTCGAACAGCGCCTGGACCGACGCGGGATCGCCGACATCGACCTGCGCCACGAGGGCGCGCCGTCCGGCCGCCTGCACCCGCCGGCTGGTCTCGGCCGCGCCGTCCGCATCGGAGTGATAGCCGATGCAGACATCCGCGCCGGCGCCGGCGAACGTCGTGGCGGTGGCCTGCCCGATTCCTGAAGTCCGCCCCGGTAATGACCGCGATCCTGTCCTGCAGCGTCATGGCCTGTCCTCCTGCCCGCCGGACAACGCCCGCCTATCCGGATTGCTGCAGGTCGGTCCGACACAGGCTCGCGAGGCGTCAGCCGGTTGCGGGCGGAGTGGCGGACAGCGCGCGGTACACCGTGTTGCGCGATACGCCGAGCCGGCGCGCGGTCTCGGCGATGTTGCCGTCCGCGTCGCGATAGGTGGCGTTGATCGCCCCGCGCTGCACGTCGCGCAGGCTGCGTCGTCCCGGGGCTGGCGCGGCGCCCGGCCTGTTCCCCGCCAGGCGCAGCACCGCCGCGCGGTCGATCTCGGCATCGGCGCGGGTCAGCGTCAGGCGGGTCAGCACGCCGCGCAGCTCGCGTATGTTGCCGGGCCAGGGCTGCGCCGCCAGGGTCCCCAGCGCCTCCTCGGTGATGCGGGCCTGCGGCGCGATGCCGGCCAGCAGGCGGCGGGCGATCACCGCGAAGTCTCGCCGGTCGCGCAACGGCGGCAGCGTCGCCTCGATGGTGTTGATGCGGTACAGCAGGTCGGGCCGGAAGGTGCCGTTGCCGATCGCTCGGTCAAGATCGACGTTGGTGGCAGCCACCAGCAACACATCGACCTGCCGCCGCTTGCCGCCGCCCACCGGGCGCACCGTCCAGTCGTCCAGCAGGCGCAACAGCACCGATTGCAGCGACAGCTTCATGTCGCCGATCTCGTCCAGGAACAGCGTCCCGCCATCGCTCTCGGCCACCAGCCCGGCGGCGCCGCCGCGCCGCGCCCCGGTGAACGCGCCGTCGGCGTAGCCGAACAGCTCGGCCTCGACCAGCGTATCTGGCAGGCTGGCGCAGTTGACAGGGACGAACGCGCCGCGCCGGCCGCCGGCCTGATGGGCGTGGCGCGCCAGCTGCTCCTTGCCGGTGCCGGTCTCGCCGCGGATCAGGATGGGCAGATGGCGGCGCGCCGCGCCCTCAATCTCGCGCACGATGGCGGCCACAGCAGGATCGTCGGCCACGAAGCCGGGCCGTGGCGCGGCGGCGAAGGCGACGGCGCGCGGCTGCGGGACATTGTGCAGCTTGGCCGCGAACACGCTGCCGATCCGATCCTCCAGCCGCTGCCGCTCATCGTCGCGCCGTGCCTGCAGCAGGTCAGTGAAGCGGATGCGGAACACCTCCTCGAACCGCCGGCCGGGCGAGGCTGGCAAGCCTTGCAGCAGGAACCGCGCCTGCGCGTTGGCCGCCAGGATGGTTCCGTCCGGTTCCAACGCCAGCAGTCCGGCGCTGAGCGTGTGCAGGAACTCGCCCCGGCTGTGAAAGCTCAGGATCACGTCGCCGCGATGACTGTCGCGGAACAGCCCGTTCTCCACCTGCGTCGCCGCCATGGACACCAGCGCGTGCGTGTGCTGCTGGCGCGAGCCGCAATCGGAGGATGCGTCCAGCACGCCCGCGAACGTTCCATCCGGGGCGAAGATCGGCGCGGCGGTACAGGTGAGCACGCCGAGATGACCGAAGAAATGCTCGCCGCCGTGCACGGTGACCGCGCGCCGGCCATGCGCCGCCGTGCCCAGCGCATTGGTGCCGCAAAACGTTTCGCCCCACATCGTGCCGGGACGGATGCTGGCGGCGCGGGCGGTGTCGTTGAAGCTGCTGTCGGCGATGGTGTCCAGCAGCATGCCGTCCGCAGCGGCGAAGGCAATCATGTAGTTGGTGCCGGCGATCTGCTGGTACAGGTTCTCCATCTCGGCCAGCGCCAGCCGTCGCAGCCGCTCGTGCTGCTCGCGCGCGCCGCGCAGCGCCGCCGCATCGGCCATGACCAGCGCCGGCGGGTGATGCGGGTCTAGCCCGGCGGCGATGCAGCGCTGCCAGCTTTCGGCGATCGGCGGCGGCAGCAGGTCGCTGGCGGCCAGTCCGCGCCGTTCAAGAACGGTCCGCGCGCGACTCACCCGGTCGTCGGCCGATAGCAGCATGCAACCTCCCCCGCGAAGCGCCCCGCGCGCCGGTGTCCGCCCCGCCTTTCGACGACTGTAACCGCACCGTCGTGCAAAGCCCATCGGCGATGTTCCGGCATGCAGGCTCAGGTGTTCCGAAACGGAACAGCGTTGCGGCGGGGTCTGTTCACCCTCGCCACATCTGCCGCCGCGCAGGCCGGGGAATCCGCCGGCTGGGGTCTGGCACGGCTTTTGCGAAGGTTCGTCCAGCGGGCAGCCGACACGATCCGCGGGAGAGGGGGCGAACCATGAAGGCGGCTGTGCTGCACGCATACGACGAGCGCCTGTCAGGCGACGAGTTCGTCCGTTACGAAGACGTGGCCGATCCAAAGATCGACAAGGCGACGGACGTGGTGGTGCGGATCGGCGGCGCCGGCGTGTGCCGCACCGACCTGCACATCGTCGAGGGCATCTGGCGCAGCAAGGTCGATGTGGCTCTGCCCTACATCATGGGCCACGAGAACGCCGGCTGGGTCGAGGCGGTCGGGCGCGGGGTCGAGGGCGTGCGCGTGGGCGACGCGGTGATCTGTCATCCGCTGGTCACCAGCGGGCATTGCCTGGCGTGCCGCCGCGGCGACGACATGCACGCGACCGACAGCAAGTTTCCCGGCATCAACGCTAATGGCGGCTATGCCGAATATCTGCTGACCGGCGAACGGTCCCTGATAAAGCTGCCGAAATCGCTCGCGCCGAAGGACGTGGCCCCGTACACCGACGCCGGGCTGACCGCGTATCGCGCAGCGAAGAAGGCGTCCCGTCACCTGCTGCCGGGCGAGTTCGCGGTGTGCATCGGCGCGGGCGGGCTGGGGCACATCGGCATCCAGGTGCTGCGCGCGCTGTGCGCGGCCGAAATCATCGTCGCGGATCGCTCGGCCACGGCGCTGGAGCTGGCGAAGGAGTGCGGGGCGCACCATACGGTGCTGGCCGATGCGGGCATGGTTGACAGCGTCATGGCGCTGACCGGCGGCCGCGGCGCGGAAGCGGTGATCGATTTCGTCGGCGAGGGCGACGCGGTCGCGCAGGGCATCGCGATCACCCGGAACGGCGGCTACTACTACATCGTCGGCTATGGCGGGAAGATCGACCTGCCGACCATCGACATGATCACCTCGGAAAAGACCATCGTCGGCAATCTGGTCGGCACCTATCCCGAGCTGGTCGAACTGATGGCGCTGGCCGACCGCGGCCTGGTCAATCTGGCGACCCGCGAGTACCGGCTGGCCGACGCCAATGTCGCCCTGCACGACCTGCATCACGGCCAGATCAAGGGCCGCGCCGTGTTGATCCCCTGAGCCCGCCGCAATGAACGCGATGCGTCCCGGCCTGCCCGATCCGCTGCTCAAGCTGCTCGGCGCGGCGTGGGCGATGGGCGCCCCGGTCGCCGGGGCCGCCTGGCTGGGGCCGAATTGCGCCGGCTTCGGTCTGGCGGACGGCACCGTGGCCATTGCGCAAGCGGGCTGGGATGGCGCGGCGCGGGTGCAGGCGCGCCCCGGCGGCGGAGTGGAACTGGTGCCGGCCAGCACGCCGCCGCCGCCGGTGATGCGCGTCGGCGTGCATGCCGGCCCGAGCGTGGCGGTCGCCAGTGACCCGTCCGGCGGTCTGCAATCGTCCGGCTCCGATGGATTGCTGATGCGCGTCAGCGCCGACGGGACCACGCGTGCGCTTGCGGCCCTGTCGGAGGCTCCGGCAGCCCATCTGGCGACCGCGGCGAACGGCCTGCGCGCCTGGGCGTGCGGCGCGCGGGTGCATCGGGATGGCGTGGCGGGCGGCGTCGCGGAGTTGCCCGGCCCGGTGACGGCCTTGGCGGTGGACGTGGCCGGCGGGCGCCTGTCGGTCGGCTGCGCCGACGCGCTGGCGATCTGGGAGACGGGCCGGGAGTCGCCCGACATGCTCGCCTGGAGCGGGCCGGTTCCCTCGCTGTCGTTCTCCGGGCCGGGCGGCTTCCTGGCGGCGGCGGGCGGCGCGCGCGTCGCCTGTCTGCAATCCGGCCGGCGCAGCGAGGCGGGGATCGGCAGCAGCGTGCCGGTGACGCGCGTCGCCTGCCACCCGTCGCGCCCGCTGATTGCGGCGGGATATGCGAACGGGGCGGTGCTGCTGTGCCAGCCCGACCGCACAGACACGCTGTTCGTGCGCAGCGCCGGCGGCGGCGCGGTCAGCGCGCTCGCCTGGTCGCCCGATGGCAAATGCCTCGCGCTCGGCGCCGAGGGCGGCGAGATCGGCGTGGTGGCCTTCCCGGAGCTGCTGTTTCGCGCCGACGCTCCGGCCCCAGCAACGGCGGCGCAGGTGGCATGACCATGACCGAGGACGATGTCTCGAAGGACCGGTTTTTCGAGCGGCTCGGCCGGCTCGCCGAGGAGATGATCGCCGCGCACGGCAAGGACTTCGCGATGGGCACGCTGGTTCTGGCAGCCCGCTTCATCGCCGAAGGCAAGCCGCTCGCCCGTCGTCCCGGCGGGAGCGACGCATCGTGACGGTGTCCCGGCGTGTCGCGCTTCGCGACAGGTGTCCTGGAACACTGTCGCAGAACGCTACACGACGCGGTGCAGCATCGAGCGCAATCCGCCAAGAAAATGCGTTTAACAGCCGAGGCGAGGAGTGCCCGCCTTCTGGCACGGCAGTTGCAAATGAGGATGTCAAGTCAATGCCGGGCGGTTTGTCTGACAGAAGCCGCAATAGACGATTGACGCAGGGAGCGTGTGTTTCCATCGAATTGTCCGACCCTCGCCGATCCTTTGCCGCTGCATTGACCGCCGTCGTCACGCCGCAAGGCTGCGCCGGACGTTTCCATGACTGCAACAGTCGAGCAGGAGACACCCCACATGCCTGAAGGTTTGAACCTCAACAAGATCACCGCGCAGAAAGGGATCAGCATCGGCGAAGCCACCCGCCGCGTCGCCGATCTCGGCTGGACGCCGAGCTATGTCCAGGAAGCGATGACCTTCCCGACCGACTACAAGATCAAGAAAGCGCCGCGCGACCCGATGAAGCAGGTGCTGCGGTCCTACTTCCCGATGCAGGAGGAAAAGGATAACCGCGTCTATGGCGCGCTCGACGCGGCGCTGCGCGGCGACATGTTCCGCAACGTCCAGCCGCGCTGGGTGGAGTGGATGAAGCTGTTCCTCGCGATCATCCCGTTCCCGGAGATTTCGGCTGCACGCTCGATGGCGATGGTCGGGCGGCTGGCGCCGGGCGAGGAGCTGCGCACCGGCTTCGCCATGCAGATGATCGACGAGTTCCGCCACTCCACCATTCAGATGAACCTGAAGAAGTGGTACATGGAGAACTACATCGACCCGGCCGGCTTCGACATCACCGAAGCCGCGTTCGGCAAGTGCTACGCCAGCACCATCGGCCGCCAGTTCGCTGAGGGCTTTGTTACCGGCGATGCCATTACGTCGGCGAACGTCTACCTGACCGTGGTGGCCGAGACGGCGTTCACGAACACCCTGTTCGTGGCTATGCCGTCGGAAGCCGCGCGCAACGGCGACTACGCCCTGCCAACTGTGTTCCTGTCGGTGCAGTCCGACGAGAGCCGGCACATCGGCAACGGCCACTCGCTGCTGATGTCGCTGATCAATGATCCGGACAACCACCTGCTGCTCGAGCGTGACCTGAAATATGCGTTCTGGCAGAACCACGCCATCGTCGATGCGGCGATCGGCACGTTCATCGAGTACGGCACGACCGACCGCGACAAGAACAAGGAATCCTACGCGGAGCTGTGGCACCGCTGGATTTACGAGGACTATTACCGCACGTACATGCTGCCGCTCGAGAAATACGGCATCAAGATCCACCACGACGACGTGGCGCTGGCCTGGGAGCGCATGGTCAAGAAGAACTACGTCCACAAGACGGCACAGTTCTTCTCGGTCGGCTGGCCGGTGAACTTCTGGCGCATCGAGGCGCAGACCGAGCGCGACTTCGAGTGGTTCGAGCACAAATATCCCGGCTGGTACGCCGAGTTCGGCAACTATTGGAAGTGGTACGAGAAGCTGAGCCACAAGGGCGAGACGAACGTGCTGTTCAACGCCGATACGGGATACGTCTACCCGCATCGCTGCTGGTCCTGCATGGTCCCCTGCCTGATCCGCGAGGACTTCACCTACGATGAGGTGGACGGCAAGGTGTACACCTACTGCTCGGAAATCTGCCGCTGGACGCACAAGGTCGCGTTCTCGGCCGAATACGAGGGTCGTCCGACGCCGGCGATGGGTCGCTTCAGCGGCCGGCGCGAGTGGGAGAGCTGCTACGACGGCTGGGATCTGGCCGATGCCATCAAGGATCTCGGCTTCGTGCGCAACGACGGCAAGACGCTGGTGCCGCAGCCGCATCTGCACTTTGACGACAGCAAGATGTGGACGCTGGACGACGTGCGCGGCCACACGCTGGGCAGCCCGTTGCTGAACTTCCGCAAGCTTGACGACGCGGGACGCGAGGCGGCGGCGGCGGAGTACCGCAAGGGCTTCACGATCACGGCCTGTAACTAAAGGCACGGTCCGGGGGCCGGTCGCGCGCCGGCCCCCGGTGGCTACCCGAGTAAGAAGGAGAGATGATGGCCGACCAGACCCATACGGTTCGCTTCGAGCCGGTCGGTGTCGAAATGGAAGTGACTGAGGGCGAGACCGTGCTCGACGCCGCGTTCCGGCAGGGCATATCGATCATGCACGGCTGCAAGGAAGGACAGTGCAGCAGCTGCAAGAGCAGGCTCGTCGAGGGCGACATCGAGCTGCTGAAATACTCGACTTTTGCGCTGCCGGATTACGAGCGCGACACTGATCATATCCTGCTGTGCCGCACGCTGGCGTACAGCGACATCGTCGTGGAGCTGCTGAACTACGACGAGGACCTGATGCGCCGCTCGATCGCGGTCAAGTCGTTCGAGGCGGCGCTTTGCGCTGTCACCGAGCTCACCCACGACATCCGTCTGCTGGAGATCGAGCTCGAATCGCCACTGCGCTTCTGGGCGGGGCAGTATGTGGACCTGACGATTCCCGCCGCCGGCATCACCCGCGCCTTCTCGATGGCCAATGCGCCGAGCGAGCAGAGCCGGCTGCAGTTCATCATCAAGAAATACCCGGAAGGCGCGTTTTCCGCCCAACTGGACGGCGCGCTCCGGCCGGGCGATCGCCTGGTCGCGAAGGGTCCTTACGGCACCTGTTTCCGGCGCGAGGGGCGCACCGGCCCGCTGCTGTTGATCGGCGGCGGGTCGGGCATGTCGCCGCTGTGGTCGATCCTGCACGATCACGTGGAGAGCGGCGAAGATCGCCCGGTGCGGTTCTTCTACGGCGCCCGGAGCGGACGCGACCTGTTCCACCTGGAGCGGTTCGCGTCGCTGGTCTCGCGGCTGCCGGATTTCCGCTTCATCCCGGCCCTGTCTCATGCCGAGGCGAATGAGGGCTGGACGGGGGAGACCGGATTCATCCACGATGTGCTCGCGCGCTCGTTGCGGGCGGAGCGGCTGGATGGCGAGATGGACGCCTATTCCTGCGGGCCGCCGCCGATGATCGACGCGGTGCTGCCGGTGCTGCAGATGGCCGGGGTGGAACCCGACCGGATATACTTCGACAAGTTCACTCCGGCGACACGCTGATGGCCGGTGCGGCCCAGTATCACAACGAGAAGAACGAGGGAGCCAAGACGATGAGTGCAGCCGAACAGGTCGCGCCGAACAAGTCGGGAGCCGCGGGATCGGCGGTATTCGCCGGGTCCGACAGCCGCAAATACAACTATTTCGAACCGAAGGGCCGCAAGGCGACGCACTACGAGGACATGACGGTCGATGTTCAACCCGACCCGAAGCGCTACCTGCTGCAGGACTGGATCATCTCATTCGCCGATGGGACGCCGACCTATACCGAGAAGTGGACGGCGCTGAAAAGCTCGGACTGGCACAAGTTCCGCGCCGTCGATCAGGAATGGGAGCGGACGCACTATCAGCGCCAGTCCACGATCGTCGGCATGGTCACCAGCGTCATCGAGAACGGCCGCCGCTCCGGCGCGCCCAAGCGGTTCGACAAGGCGTGGGTCAAGGTGCTGCAGGACCATCTCGGCGCCTTCAAGCATGCCGAGTTCGGCCTCGGGTACCTCGACGATGCAGGCGCAACGCTATGGCTACACGCAGATGATCAACAACGCGATCCTGACCAATTCGTCGTACAAGCTGCGGTTCTCGCAGGACCTGACGTTGTATCTTGGCGAGCTGTCGCTGGACCTGGAGGGTTTCGATCTCGACGCCGGTAAGCAGCACTGGATGGAGGATCCGGCTTGGCAGGGTACGCGCCACGCGATCGAGGCGGTGATGGGCGCGACGGACTATCTGGAGCAGTATTTCGCCACCAATGTAATCTTCGAGCCGCTGGTAGGAGAGCTGTTCCGGAGCGGCATGATCATGCAGCTGGCCGCGGCCCAGAACGATTTCATGACGCCATCCGTGGTCTCGGCCGCCGAAGGCGACTACGAGCGCAACCTGGCCAATACGGTGGAGATGTTCACCATGCTGGTGCAGGACCAGCAGCACGGCGACGCCAACCGGCAGGTGCTGGTCGGCTGGGCGGACAAGCACGGCAAACTGGCGAACGAAGCGGCCAATCACCTGCAGCCGATCTGGTCGCAGCCGCGCGTCAAGGCGGCGCAGTTCAGCGATGCCGTCGAGCAGTCGCACAACCGGCTGCGCGCCATCTCTGCGGAAATCGGCTTCGACGCGCGCGGCGTGTTGGGCGCCTGAGCGACTGACTGCGCCTCGGCGCACATAAGGGGAGAGCAGAATGAGCCAGGTCCACACCGACAACATCTTCAAATCCATGAAGGACGTGAAGTTCGAGGACACCGTATCGCACCAGTGCGGGGTGACGATGAACGATAGCGTGGAATCCCGCGCGATCGCCGAGGTGATGGCCGACAAGCCGGGCATCACCGTGACCTACATGCCGGCGATGATCCGCATCGACGGCGAGGGCAAGGTCGTGTTCAAGATGGACGAGATCAGCGAGGCGCTGGGCCGGCCGATGACGCCGTATTCGTTCGAGATCTGCACCTCCACGCATTACGGCCGCATGGTGATGCCGGACGAGAATACGGTCGTGCTGTTCGGCGACATGAACGAGGCGATGCAATACATCAAATACGACTGACGCGCGCCAGTCGAGGAGTAGGCAGGCAGCGACACCGGGCCGCGGCCGCGCGACGGTCCGCACGAAAGGGAGACGACATGTTCAAGACCAAGGACGGCGAGGAAATCTTCATCATCGACGGCCATACGCACAACTGGGATGCCAGCCCGGCCAACCAGAAGAACGTGCACGGCAAGCAGTTCATCGACTGCTTCTACGGCTACCATTCCGCGCTCAGCCCGAAGGAGGAGTTGTGGCCCAAGGACAAGTTCGAGAAATACGGCGCCGAGCAGATGCACCACGACCTGTTCGTGGACGGCCCGGACGACATGGCCATCCTGCAATGCACATACCTCAAGGATTTCTACAACACTGGCTTCAACACCATCGAACAGAATGCGGTCGTCAAGGATCAGCACCCCGACCGCTACATCCTGAATGGCGCCTTCGACCCGCGCGACGGCGAGGCGGGACTGGATGCGCTGGACGCGATGGCCGAGAAGTACAAGATCAAGGGCGTCAAGCTCTACACCGCCGAGTGGAAGGGCGAGAGCCGCGGCTACAAGCTGACCGATCCTTGGGCGTATCGCTACCTTGAGCGGGCGGAGAAGCTCGGCATCAAGAACATCCACGTCCACAAGGGACCGACGATCATCCCGCTGGACCGCGACGCCTTCGACGTGGCCGATATCGACCATGTGGCGACCGACTTCCAGAACCTGAACTTCATCGTCGAGCATTGCGGCCTGCCGCGGCTGGACGATTTCTGTTGGATCGCCGTGCAGGAGGCCAACGTCTATGGCGGGCTGGCGGTGGCGCTGCCGTTCATCCACGCGCGTCCCGACTATTTCGCCAACGTCATTTCCGAGCTGCTGTTCTGGCTTGGCGAGGACCGGCTGCTGTATGGCAGCGACTACGGCATCTGGACACCGCGCTGGCTGGTCGAGAAGTTCATGTCCTATGAACTTCCCGAGCAGATCCAGAAGGACAAGGGCGTGAACCTGACGATGCAGGCCAAGAAGAAGATCCTCGGCCTGAACGCGGCGAAGCTGTACGACATCGACGTGGCGGCGCAGTCGCGCAAGCTGCACGCGGCGAGGCCGGAGCTGGTGGCGGCGGAATGACGGACGCGGATCGCGCGGCCGAGGTGTGGGACAGGCTCGGCCGCGTCACCGATCCGGAACTCGATGAATCGGTGACAGAGCTGCGCTTCGTCACCGATGTCGCGGTCGCGCCGGACGGGGCGGTGTCGATGCAGTTCCGGCTGCCGACCTATTGGTGCGCCGCCAATTTCGCGTTCCTGATGGCCGACGACATGCGCCGCGAAGTGGCGGCGCTGCCGTGGGTGACGCGGGTGGACCTGCACCTCGGCGACCACATGTATGCCGATACGATCAATGCCGGACTGCGCAGCGGCGCCACGTTCGAGGACGCGTTCGGCGCGTCGGCGGACGGCGACCTCGCGGCGCTGCGCCGGACGTTCCTGGTCAAGGCGTTCCAGCGCCGGCAGGAGGCTCTGCTGCGGCATCTGCTGGATGCCGGCCAGGCCGCCGAGGCGCTGGCCCGGCTCAGCGCGGAGGCGCTCGACGGACTGGCGCTGTCCGAAGCGGGATCAGCGCTGCGGCGGCGTTATCTGGAGCGCCGTCCAGTCTGCGCGGGGCCGGACGAGATGCTGGCCTTTGTCGATGAGCACGGCGCGGCGCTGCGCCCGGGCGAACTGCCGATCTACCTGCGCGCGCTGGGCCGCGTCGGCGTCAATGCCGAGTTCAACGGCGCGCTGTGTCGCGGGCTGCTGGCGGCGCGGTTCAACGAGCCGAGCGGCGAGCCAGCGGCGGAACCCACACTGCAAGACTTCGTGCGCCAGGCGGCGCAGCGCCAGGCGGACCACGCAGGGAGGATGGCGTGAGCGATGTTCGGGAGGCGCCGGTCGCCGCCGAGACGGTGTTCCGACTGGTCTATCGAAGCCACAGCCGCATCCCCGAGGAGACCGAAAACGAGGAGCTTGGGCGCATCCTGACCGTATCGCGCGCCAACAACGCTGGCTGCGGGGTCACTGGCGCGCTGATGTACTACGACCGTTGGTTCGCGCAGGCGCTGGAGGGCTCGCAGCAGGCGGTGCAGGCGTTGTTCAACCGCATCATGCTCGATGCGCGCCACGATAGCGTCGAGGTGCGCGAACAGGGCGCGGTGCCGGCGCGCGTGTTCGGCCGCTGGGCGATGGCGCATGTCGGCGAGCACGGCGAAGCGGACGTGCCGATGACCGCAGCGCGCGGCGGCGTGGCCGAGGCGGCGGCCTGGAAGCCCACCTCGGCGCAGGACGCGGTGCTGTCGGTGCTGCGCGACCTGACGCGGGGCTACGGCATCGGCGCCTAGAGCCGTCGCGCTCAACACAGTCACAGGCAGCAGCAGCGCCGGCCACGGCTGCCGACCGGGCGACACACGGCGCGAATGGGGAAGCGACGATGGCGAAGATCATGCTGCACGACGACGCGGCCCGTCAGGCCCTGGGCCGCGGCGTCGCGCAACTCGCCAAGGCGGTCAGCGGCACGCTGGGTCCGAAGGGCATGAACGCGATCATCGACCGCCCGGTCGGCACGCCGCTGGTTTCCCGCGACGGCGTCAGCATCGCGCGTGAGATCGAGCTGGAGGATCCGTTCGAGAACATGGGCGCGCAGGTGGTGCGCGAAGTATCCATGCAGACCAACGAGGTCGCCGGCGACGGCACCACCACCGCCACCGTGCTGGCCAATGCGCTGGTGCAGCAGGGGCTGGACTGTCTCGCCGCCGGGGCCAATCCGGTGGAACTGGTGCGCGGACTGGAACTGGCGGTCGAACACCTGATCCCGGCGCTGCGCGCCTCGGCCACCGCCCCGGACGGGCAGGACCAGTCGCGCGCGGTCGCGGTGATCGCCGCCAACGACCCGGTCACCGGGGCGCTGGTAGCCGAGGCGCTGGAGCGGGCCGGGCCGAACGGCGTCGTCACGGTGGAATATGCCACCGGCATCGAGACGACGCTCGACGTGCTGGACGGCATGGCTTTCGACCGGGGGTTCCTGTCGCATCACATGGTCACCGATGTCGAGGCGATGCAGGTCGTGCTCGACGACCCGTATATCCTGATGACCGACCTGAAGCTGCAGACCACGGAGGAGGTGGCCGGCATCCGCGCCGTCCTGGGCGATGCGCGCCGGCCGCTGCTGATCATCGCCGAGGAGGTGGCGCCGGCCTGCGTGGTGGCGCTGCTGGCCGCGCGCGAGCAGGGCGGCGCGCCGGTCGCGGCGATCCATCCGCCAGATTACGGCCATTGGCGCAAGTCCATGCTGGAGGATCTGGCCATCGTCACCGGCGGGCGGGTGATCGCCCGCGACCTGGGCGGTCGTCTCGACCAGATCTCGCCGCGCGATTTCGGCCGGGCGCGCCAGGTGCGCATCAGCGCCAACCAGACGGTCATCAGCGCCGGGGCGGGCGACCCGGTGGCGCTGGCCGCGCGGCGTGAGCAGGTGGCACGGATGCTGGCCAACGCGCCGCCCAACATCGAGCGCGACAAGCTGTCCGAGCGGCTGGCCCGGCTGTCCGGCGGCACCGCGGTCATCCTGGCCGGGGGCGCCACCCCGGTCGAGCAGAAGCGCCGGGCGCAGCTGATCGAGGATTCCATCAGCGCGGTGCGCGCCGCCGCCGAGGAGGGCATCGTCCCGGGGGGCGGCACGGCGCTGCTGCAGATGGCGCCCGGCCTGGCTGGCGTGGTCGCCGGCCTGTCCGGCAGCGCGCGCGAGGGTGCGATGCTGGTGCAGCGGGCGCTGACCCGGCCGCTGGCCTGCATCGCCAACAATTGCGGCATGGACGCCGAGGCGGTGGTGGCCCGCGTCGCCGCCGCGCCCCCGGGCATCGGGCTGGACGCGCGCAGCGGGCAGTTCGTCGACATGCTGGCCGCCGGCATCATCGACCCGGTGAAGGTCAGCACCACCGCACTGCGCAACGCCGCCTCGGTCGCCGCCCTGATCCTGACCACGCAGACGCTGATCGCCAGCAAGCCGGACAATTTCGACCCGACCGCCGGGCCGGCGCTGGGCGGCGGGGCCGAACGGCTCGGCCGGGCCTGACCCCGCGGAGGCAGCCACGCGCGCGATTATTCGTGAACTCACCGAATTGCGATGGCATGCTACGAGGTCAGGCGTCGCCCACGCAGATGAGGCCGGCCATTCGGGAGGATCGCGGATGACGCGCAACGAGGCGAGGCGCCCGCCATCGCCGGCCGGACATGCCGCCGCGCACATGCTCGCGCCGCTCGAACCACCCAGCGCCGAGGCGGTTGCCGCAACCCGCTTCTCCGACGCCGGCGACACGATGCTGGCCTGGGAGCGCTTCCTCACCGGCCATCCGCGCGCCATCGCCCCGGCCACCAACTTCGTCGTCTCGTCTTGGCAGCGCAGCCTGGCCCTCGGCGTCAACCCGACCAGCCGGAGCGCGCCGCTGCTGGCGCGCGGCGACGACATGCGCAGGCTGCGGCTGCGCCATCGCGAGCTGCTATCCGCGGCGGCCAGCGTGTTCGCCGAGATGACCCACCTGTTCGCCGGCTCGCGTTCGATCATGCTGCTGACCAACCCGGACGGCGTGGTGCTGGAGGCGGTGGGCGACCTCTATACGCTGGAACAGGGGCAGGACATCCACCTGATGCAGGGCGGCGCCTGGAACGAGGGCGTGGTCGGCACCAACGGCATCGGCACCGCGCTCGCCACCGGCCGGCCGGCGCAGGTGCACGCGGCGGAGCATTTCTGCGAGGGCATCAAGCGCTGGACCTGTGCCGCCGCACCCGTGTACGAGCCAGGCTCGGGCGCGATCTTGGGTGTCGTGGACATCTCCGGCCCGCCCGCGACGTATCAGCGGAACAACCTGGCGCTGGCCGTCACCGCCGCACGGCAGATCGAGGCGACCATCGGCGAGCGCGCGGCGCAGGAACGCACCCGCTTGCTGGAAGTCTGCCTGCAGCGCCTGTCCGCTGCCGATGCCGCCGGGCTGGTGGCGATCGACCGCAGCGGGCGGCTGGTCCATGCCACCGGCCGGCTGCCGGCGCCTGTGGCGTTGGGCGAGCGGGTGCCCGGGCTGGACGCCAACATCGCGGTCGAGGACTGGGTCGACCGCCTGCCGGACGGCTGGCGCGCGGAGTGGTTCAATCCGGTGGGCTTCCAGGGCCGCACGATCGGCGCGCTGTTGGTGGTGCCGGACCGGCCGCGGGCGCAGTCCGCCCGTGCCGCTGCGGGCGCCGCATCGGAAGCCGATCCGCAGCGCAGCGGCTTTGCCGCCATCATCGGCGACAGCCCGTCGATGGCCTCCATGCTGGCGCGCGCCCGCATGCTGGCCGGGCGCCGGGTGCCGGTGCTGATCGAGGGCGAGACCGGCACCGGCAAGGAGTTGCTGGCGCGCGCCATCCACGGCGAGGCCGATCCGCGCCGGCCGTTCATCGCCTTCAACTGCGGCGCGGTCAGCAAGGAACTGGTCGCCGGCGAGCTGTTCGGCCATGTGCGGGGCGCCTTCACCGGTGCGACCAATGACGGCCGGCCCGGCCGGTTCGAGCTGGCGCATCAGGGCACGCTCTGCCTGGACGAGATCGGCGAGATGCCGCTCGACCTGCAGCCCGTGCTGCTGCGCGCTCTGGAGGAGGGCGTGGTCTACCGGCTGGGCGATACCCAGCCTCGGCCTGTCGATGTGCGGCTGATCGCCATCACCAACCGCAGGCTGCGCGACGAGGTGGCGGCGGGGCGGTTCCGCCGCGACCTGTTCTATCGAATCAGCGTCACCGCGCTGACGGTGCCACCGCTGCGCGAGCGCGACGGCGACATCGACCTGCTGGTGGCGCATTTCAACGAGCAGCTGGCCGAGCGGCACGGCGTCTCGCCGCGCCGGTTTCACCGCGACGCGATGCAGGCGCTGCGCCGGCTGGGGTGGGCGGGCAACGTGCGCGAGCTGCGCAATGTCATCGAAAGCCTGATGCTGACCGGCGGCACCGACGTCTCGCCGGAGGATCTGCCGCCGGAACTCGCCGCCGCCGCGCCGCCGCCGAGCGACAGGCCGCCACCTGATGCCGCCGAAGCCTCCAGCCTGGAGGATGCCGAGCAGGAGACGATCCGCCGGGCGCTGCAACAGGCGCAGGGCAACGTCGCCAGCGCCGCGCGGCGGCTGAAGATCTCGCGCAGCACGCTGTATCGCAAGCTCGGCCAGCACGGCCTGCCGGCCCGCGAGCGCCGCAGCATGTAGCCTGGGTTGCGCCTGCGCTACGCGTGCTTCGACCAGCCCCGTCGTCAGGACTGGGCGTTCGGCGACAGCACCATGCAGCCCTTGTGCGACAGGCGCTCGCACGCCTGCACCGCGGTCTCACGCGACAAGCCGGTCAGGCGGGCGCGATACAGGACGGCGCGGCCCTGGTGCACGGTGCCGACGAAGGCGTGGGCGCTGGCCAGCATCACGCCGGCATGACCGCGCGCCGATGCTGCCGCCGCGCGCGCCTGCTCGGCATTGCCGAACGCGCCGACCTGGATGGCCCAGTCGCCGCTCGCCGGGCCGCCGTGCCGCTCCGGCAGCGTATCCGCCGCCGCGCGCGGGATCAGGTGGAAGCCGTGCGCTGGCGGCCGCTGCCAGGTGTTCGCTGCGTATTGCTGAGAGTACTCCGGCTGCCTCAGATAGTGCGGCGGCGGCGGCTCGGGCAGGGAGGCGACCATCACCGGCTCACGCACCCAGCGCGGTCCCTTGCGGTTGCGGTTCCGAACCAGAGCGTAGCGACCGGTGAAGCGCGGCGGCGGCGGGTAGCGGTTGCCGGCGGGGATGTCGATCGGGATCTGGTTCATCGCCACCATCTGCGCCCCGGACACCCGCTGCGGCTGCGCGCCAATGATGCCGGGCGCGATCGCCGCCACGTAATGCCGCGTCTCGGCCGGCAACGGCGATTTATTGGCGAGGTACTGATCCAGGCGGCCCGGCCCGGCATTGTAGGCGGCCAGGAACGCCGGTGAGCCATAGGCGTCGTACAGCTCACGCATATAGGCCGCGCCCGCAAGGATGTTCTCGTGCGGGTCGTAGGGGTCGTTGCCCAGGCTGTAGCGGGAGCGCAACTCGTCATAGGTGTACGGCTCGACCTGCATCAGTCCCATCGCCCCGGTGGGTGACGTGATCAACTGCCCGTCCTCGTACAACCGCCCACCGGATTCCTGCCGCATCACGCCGCGAATCCAGGTCTCGGGCACGTCGAACCGGGTCGCCGCCTCGATTATGTAAGGACCCCATGGATCCTCGGGCGGCCCGGGCGGCATGTAGTTGGGCCGCGCCCGGGCGGCGTACTGCGCCGCCTCGATGGTCGCGTTCTCGCGCACGGTGTGACTGGCGCAGGCCGATAGCAGCGCCAGCGCGACCAGGGCGGCCAGCGGGCGCAGGCGACAGGCGAGAGATCGGCGGGCGAGGGATCGGCGGTCGGGCAGTCGGGCGGCATCCAGTCGGGCAGGGGGCGGGCGGTGCATACGAGGGGCCTTTATCGTGGCGGCCGCATGGCAACAGCCGAAGGGCACGACGATCATGCGATCGCCGCTCAGGAACGCCGTCAAGGTCGTCGTCTAAGCCCCTAGCGGAACACGCGGATCACCGCAACACATCTCGGCCCGGCAAGGCTTTTTGATGGCGGGCATGGCAGGAAAGCCGCACTTCCGGAAGGCGGCGGGCGTCGTCGCCGCTACGGCTGCCGGTGGATCGGATCGACCCAGGCGACGGGCTGCGGCGATTTCGGCCGCCTCGATGTCGAGATTGACCACCACGGTCTCGCCGCCGCTGCGCACCAGCACGCATTCCAGCACCTCATCGGCGCTGGCGTTGATTTCCTGATGCGGCACATAGGGCGGGATGAAGATGAAGTCGCCCGGCCCCGCCTCGGCCACGTATTCCAGCCGCGCTCCCCAGCGCATCCGCGCCCGTCCGCGCAGCACGTAGATCACGCTCTCCAGCTCGCCGTGATGGTGCGCGCCGGTCCTGGCGTCCGGGTGGATGCTGACCGTACCGGCCCAGATCTTCTGCGCGCCGACGCGGGCGAGATTGATCGCCACTGCCCGGTCCATGCCGGCCGTCTGCGGAGTGTTGAGGTCAAGGCTGGCGCCTGGAATTACCCGCACCCCGTCATCGCGCCAGTCTTTCGTGCCAGGTTCTCTCGAATTGGTGTCGCCGTTCTCGGTCATTGCGTGACCCTAGCGCGTCCGCCCCGGCCGGCGCGAGCCAAAGCTGCTTGCGGCGGTTGCGGGAGGCGGCCGAATACGGGGACCGCGCGCGCCGAGATGACCGTCGCCCTGCAGACCGGCACCGGACTTGCCGCCAGCCTGGATCTGACACCAGCGCGCTTCGTGCGCAGCCGCAAGGCGGCGGCCGACCTGCGCGCCGCGTTCGGGCTGCGCCGGCTGTGCTGGACGCTGGCGTGGCTGGACATAAAGCTGCGCTATCGCGGCTCGCTGCTGGGGCCGTTCTGGCTGACCCTGTCCACCGGCGTCATGGTCGGCTCGATGGGCGTGATTTACTCCACGCTGTTCAAGATGAACCTGCACGACTACCTGCCGTTCCTGGCGCTGTCGCTGGTGCTGTGGAACTTCCTGCGGCGCGCTGGTCAGCGATGCCTGCGCCAGCTACACCCAGAACGAGGGCATGATCCGTTCGATCCGCATGCCGTTCTCGCTGTATGCCGGCGCAGATCGTGCTGCGCAACGTGCTGGTGCTGGCGCACAATCTCGTCGTGATCGTGGTGGTCTATCTGGTGCTGTGGATCTGGCCGGGCGGGCGGAGCTGCTGGGCATTGCCGGGATTCGCGCTGTGGCTGATCGACGGCGTGGCTGCGGCACTTCTGCTGGGCGCGCTGCTGCGCCCGGTTCCGCGACATTCCGCCGATCGTGCAGAGCATCATCCAGATCGCCTTCTTCGTCACACCGGTCATCTGGAAGCCGGAGCTGGTCGGCCCGGCGAGGCAGGCGCTGCTGCCGCTCAATCCGTTCTTCGAGCTGCTGGAGGTGGTGCGCGCGCCGCTGCTGGGGCAGCGTGCCGAGCCTGGCGCGTATCTGGGCGCGCGCGGCTACTCGCTGCTGCTGTGCGCGGCCGCCTGGCTGCTGTTCGTGCGCGTGCGCGGGCGCATCGCGTTCTGGGTCTGATGCGGATGACGTCGCCGCATGGGAGCGCGGGCGAGGTCGAGGAGTCGGCCTCGCGTCGATTTCCCGCTCTATCACGGCTCCGCGCGCAGCCTGAAGAAGACCGTGTTCGCGGCCCTGTCCGGCCGGCGTCGGATCGGACACCCAGCAACCGCGTGGTGGTGCAGGCGCTGCGCGACATCAGCTTCCAGCTGCGGCCCGGAGACCGGCTGGGGCTGATCGGCGGCAACGGCGCCGGCAAGACCACGCTGCTGCGCACGCTGGCCGGGATTTACGAGCCGGTGCAGCGGGCGCGTGCACGTGCAGGGCAGGCTGGGCGCCCTGCTCGATCCCAATCTCGGCATGAACCCCGAGCTGACCGGGCGCGAGAACATCATGCTGCGCGGGCTGTACAGCCGGCTGCCGAACGCGGCGATCGCGCGGCTCGAGGAGGATGTGCAGGAGTTCGCCGAACTGGCGAGTTCATGGATCTGCCGGTGCGGATCTACAGCTCCGGCATGATCGTGCGGCTCGGCTTCGCGCTGGCGACGGCGATCCGCCCGCAGGTGCTGCTGATGGACGAGTGGTTCCTGGCCGGCGACGCCGCCTTCATGGAAAAGGCCCGGCGCGGCTGGAGGACATGGTGCGCGGCGCCGAGATCCTGGTGCTGTCCACGCATCAGCCGCAGGTGATCCTGGACTGGTGCAGCCGGGTGATCCGCATGGATCAGGGGCGTGTCGTCGATGACGGCCCGGCCGAGGAGGTGATGCGGCGTTATCTGGGCCAGGGTGCGCTCGAAGCCGCGCTGCAGCTGGCCAGCCAGACGGTGAGCGAAGCCGCCATCTGACGCGCCGGCCGCGCCGCGCTCAGCCCAACACCCGGCGCACCGCGTCCAGGGTCATGCGCACGTCCTCGGCGTCGGTGCGCCAGTTGCAGACCGAAATCCGCATCGCGCGCTGCCCGCGCCAGGTCGCGCCGCCGAACCACGCGATGCCGGTGTCCTGGATCGCCCGGATCACCGCGTCGGTGCGCGCATCGTGCAGTCCGTCGGGCGAGACGAAACGCACCAGCGCCTGATTGATGACCGGCCGCGCCAGCACCTCCACACCGGGCAGCGACGCCAGCCCGTCCACCATCGCGGCGGCCAGATCGCAGCAACGGTCCACCATCGCCGCGATCCCGGAGCGGCCGAGCGCCTGGATCGCCGCGTAGGCGGCAAACCCCCGCCCGCGCCGCGACCATTCCGGATTCCAGTTCATCTGCCGCCGCGTGTCGTCCACCAGCACCGCGTAGCTGGTCGCCTGCGCGAACGCCGCGCGATGCGGCTCCGGATCGGCCACGAAGGCGAAGCCGCAATCGTACGGCAAGTTCAGCCATTTATGGCCGTCGGTTGCCCAGGAATCCGCCCGCTCGACGCCGCGCAGCAGATCACGGCGGCGCTCGCTGACCGCCGCCCAAAGCCCGAACGCGCCATCGACATGCACCCAGGCGCCCGCCGCGTGCGCCAGGTCGCAGGCCGGCGCGAACGGGTCATAGGCGCCGGTGTTCAGCTCGCCCGCCTGCAGGCAGACGATGGTCGGCGCATGCTGATCCTCGGCCAGGGCCGCGGCCAGCGCATCCATCAGCATCGCGCCGGACGCGGCGCAGCCGACCGGGCGCATGCTGTCCGCGCCAAACCCCAGCAGCCGCACGGCGCGAACCAGCGATTCGTGCCGATGCTCGCTGACCAGCACCCGCACAGGCGGGGCGCCGCACAGGCCGGCGCGCTCCACGTCGATGCCGCGCGCGCGCAGCAGATGGTGGCGGGCGGCCGCCAGCGCCGTGACATGCGCCATCTGGCAGCCGGTGACGAGGGCGAAGCTGGCCGCAGCCGGCAGCCCGAGCAGCTGTTTCAGCCACTCGCCGCAGACATCCTCGACCACCGCCTCGGCCGGGCTGAGCGCATATGACGCGGCGTTCTGGTCCCAGGCGGTCGCCATCCAGTCGGCGGCGATGGCGACCGGCAGCGCGCCGCCGATCACCCAGCCGAAGAACCGCCCGGCCGAGGAGCCGAGCAGCCCGCCCTCGACCGCCGCCGCCAGCCCGTCGATCACCTCCAGCGGGTCGGTCCCCGCTCGGGCAGCGCCATCGCGAGGCGTCCGCGCAGCGCGGCGGGCGAGGCGGCGGCGGCGACCGCGCGGGTCGGCAGGCTGGCCAGGAACGCCGCCGCGTGGTCGCCTGCCCGCGCCAGCACCGCATCCTGGCCGGCGGTCATCGCGGCCTGCGGGTCGTCGCTGCTGTCCATTGCCATCGCTCCGTCGTGTTCCGGCCGAATAGAGGCCCCGCCGGATCTGTTCTGCCACGGCGGGCAGCCTAGCATCACCGCGCCGCGCGCACCGCGGCGGCGCGCAGCATCACCGGCGTCAGCCCGCGCAGCCAGCCGGCGCCGAGCACGAACGGGCTGAGCGGCGCCGCGAGTTCGGCCGCGATCAGCACACCTGGCGCATCGCCGGAGCGCCATGCCAGTTCGGCCATGCCGCCCGGCGCGCCATAGCGGCTGTCGGCGCCGCCGCCGGCCCGCTGCCGCCACGCGACCGAACTGCCGTCCGGTCCGTGCAGGATCGCGGTGACGATGACCGCGCCGCGCCGGGTCACGTCCTCCGGCTGCGCCAGGCTTTGCGCGTATGCGGCGAACGGCGCGAACTCGGCCTGCGCCAGGGAGTTCGAAATGGCGATGCTGGCAGCCAGGGCGCCGGCGGCGGCGTGCAGCCGCTCCCAGCTGGTGGCCAGGATGACCGCGTCATAGACGGCGAGCAGGCAGGGCGCGAGCAGCAGGATGGCCAGCGCCCGCGCGACCGGTCTGGGCATCACGGCGCCCCCGGCCCGACCCTATTGCGCGGCCGCAAACTGGCGCAGCCCGGCCAGCGCGGCGCTGACCCCGGAGGGCGGCAAATCCTCGGCCAGCAGGTTGCGCGCGTCCGCCTCGTCGCCGGCCAGCATCAGCCCGAGCGCCAGGTTGTGCCGCGCCCGCGCGGCGAGCGCATCCCCCGAGCCGCCCTGTGCCGCTTGGCGCAGCAGCGGCAGCGCGGATGCGGTCTGGCCGGACAGCGCCATCGACAGACCGTAGTCGGAGCGTACGGCCGGCTGGTCCGGCGCGTGGGCCAGGATCGTCCGGTACAGCGCCTGCGCCTCGGCATGGCGCTCCTGCAGATCCAGGGCGATCGCCAGCCCGGTCTGCAGCCGCCAGTCGTCGGGCGCGATGGCCAGCGCGCGCCGCCACGCCGCCTCGGCGTCCGCGGCGTCGCCCGACGCGGCGCGGGCGAGGGCGAGGCCCTTCAGCGCATCCAGCGATGCGGGCCGCGCTGCCGCGGCCGCGGCGAAGCTCTGCGCCGCCTCGCCGGGGCGGCCGAGCGCCAGCAGCGCGCGGCCGCGTCGCAGCAGGGCGGGCGCGTCGCCGGCGTCGCGCTGCAGCAGCTCGTCGGCGACGTGCAGCGCGGTGCTGGCGGCGCCGGCCGACAGCGTGGCGTCGGCAAGTCGCAGGCTGACCGAATGGGCGTCGTCCCCCGTCGCAGCGTCGCGCGCACCCCCGGCGGCGCAGGCCGAGACGCTCAGCAACAGGCACAGCGCGGCGAGGCGCCGGGCGGACCGGCCGGATCTGGATGTCGCTTGCATGCCGGCGTCTCCGTGCTGTGTGCGGGACATCATTTCGAGAACTGTCCGATGATCGCCAGTACCGCCGGCCCGGCGACCACCAGGAACACGCAGGGCAGGATGAACAGGATCATCGGCAAGGTCATCAGCACCGGCAGCCGCGCCGCTCGGGCTTCGAACCGGGTCAGCGCCTCGCCCCGCAGATCCGCGGCCAGCGCGCGCAATGCCTGGCTGAGCGGCGTGCCGTATTGCAGCGCCTGGGCCAGCGTGCCGGCCAGCCGTTGCAGGCTGACCAGGCCGGTGCGCCTGCCCATGTTGATCAGCGCCGTGCGCCGGTCGGCCAGGATGCGCAGCTCGCTATGCGTCAGCGCCAGCTCGACCGCGCAGGCCGGACTGCTGACGCGGATTTCCTCGGCCACCCGCTCCATCCCCTGTTCCAGCGCCAGCCCGGCCTCGGCGCAGATCACCAGCAGGTCGAGCGCGTCCGGCATCGCCCGCTCGACCGAGGCGAGGTAGCGCTTGCGGATGCTGCGCAGCAGCATGTCCGGCGCCATCAGCCCGCCCATCGCCGAACCGGCGACCAGCAGGCGCAGCCAGGTCGCGCCCAGCGCGCTGTCGCGCAGAGCCAGCCACGTCGCCAGCGGCAGCCCGGCCAGCAGCAGCGCCTTGCTGCCGACGAAGATCGGCAGCGCGTGGACGCCGCGGATGCCGGCCGAGGCCAGCGTCGCCTCCAGGTTCAGGATGGCCTTGGGCGAGAACAGGACGCTGCGGGTCAGCAGGAAGCCGACCCAGGCGACCGCGCGCGCCACCGGCGAGACCGGGCCAAGGCCGCCGGCGCCAGCGACGATTGGCGCATAGGCGTCGCGCACCTGGCCGATCTGGCGCTGCAGCCGGCCCTCGCGCCGCACCGGCCCCCAGAAGATCGCCGCCAGCAGCCCGGCGACCAGCACCAGCATCAGCATCGCCGGGAACAGCGCGCCGCCGGCCGCAAGCGGCGCCGCCAGGGCCGCGATCTGCGCCCTCATCGCAGGCTGCGCTTGATCATGAAGCGCATCACTCCGGCCGCCGTGCACAGCAGCCCGATCGCCAGGAACAGCACGTGATTGCCGCCGGGCGTGTCGAACAGCGGACGGATGTAGTCGTAGTTGATCACCGCCAGCGCCAGCCCGGTGACCAGCGGCAGGGCGGCGAGCACATAGGCGCTGGTGCGCGCCTCGGACGCCAGCGCCACCGCGCGCAGCCGCAGGGCCACGCGCTTGCGGATCACGTCGGCCAGATTGTCCAGCGTCTCGGCCAGGCTGCCGCCGGTCTGCGCCTGCAGCGTCAGCGCCACGGTGAAGAACGCGTATTCGGGAACGCCGGTGCGCGCGGCGGCGTCGCGCAGCGCGTCCTCCAGCCGTATGCCGATCGCCATCTGGTCGCAGACGCGGGTGAACTGCTTCGCCGTGGGCTCCAGGCTTTCGCGCGCCACCACGCGCAGCGCCTCATGCAGCGGGATGCCGGCGCGCACCGAGCGCACGATCATCGACAGCACGTCGGGAAACTGTCGGTACAGCTTGTCGGCGTGGCGGCCATGCAGCGTACGGAACAGGATCTGGCTGCAGGCGATCCAGAACAGCGGCAGCGCCAGGTCCAGCGAGCGGCCGAGCGCGCCGCCGGCGACACGCTCCAGCACCACCGCCGGCACCGCCATCAGCAGCAGCAGCAACGGCAGGCGCAACGGATAGGCGTCCGGCCGGTCGAGCTTGTAGCCGCACAGCCCGGCCAGCCGGCTTTGCCATTTCTCCACCAGCGCCGGCAGGCCGAACTGCTCGGACAGCGGCCGCGCCGGGGCGCGCGCCGCGGCCAGCGGCGTCACCCGCTCGCCGATACGCAGCGCCAGCCGCCGGTTGCGCGAATCCTGCGCCAGCACCGCCGCGGCGATGCCCAGCATCGCCACCGCCCCCGCCGCGCCGCCGGCCAGGATGGCCTGCGCGCTCACCGCCGCGCACTCGCCGACATGCGCCCAGACGTGCGCCCAGACATGCGCGTCAAACCGGCGCGCCTTCGTCCATCACCGCCTGCCAGGCGCGGTCGAGACCGAAGTAGCGCAGCCGCTCGGCAAAGCTCGGCACCGAGCGCGACACGCGCCAGCGGCCGAGCAGGCGGCCGTCCATGTCCTCGCCCTCATGCTCGAAGCTGAAGATGTCGTGCATGGTCATCACCTCGCCTTCCAGGCCGACCAGCTCGGTCAGCTGGATCACCCGGCGGCCGCCGTCGCGCTGGCGGCCGACCTGCACGATGACATCGACCGCGCTCAGCACCTGCGTCTTTATGGCGCGCGACGGCAGGCCCATGTTCCCCATCTGCACCATGTTCTCGATGCGGGTCAGCGCATCGCGGGTGTTGTTGGCGTGCACCGTCGACATGCTGCCGTCATGGCCGGTGTTCATGGCCTGCAGCATGTCGAACGCCTCCGAGCCGCGCACCTCACCGACGATGATGCGGTCGGGCCGCATGCGCAGCGCGTTGCGGATCAGGTCGCGCTGCGTGACCTCGCCTTTGCCCTCGATGTTGGACGGGCGGGTTTCCATCCGCACCACATGCGGCTGCTGCAACTGCAACTCGGCCGCATCCTCGATGGTGACGACGCGCTCGCCGTGGTCGATCATGCGCGAGATCGCATTCAGCAGCGTGGTCTTGCCCGATCCGGTGCCGCCCGAGATCACGATGTTCAGCCGCGCCCGTCCCATGATCTCAAGCGCGCGGCCAAGCTGCGCCGACATCGATCCGAAGCTGACCAGCTTGGCGATGTCGATCTGCCGCTTGGAAAACTTTCGGATCGACAGGTACGGCCCGTCCAGCGCCAGAGGCGGGAACACGATGTTGACGCGGCTGCCATCCTCCAGCCGCGCGTCCACCATCGGGCTGCTCTCGTCGATGCGCCGGCCGATCTTGGCCGCCACGCGCTGCGAGATGTTGGCCAGGTGCTGCCGGTCGCGGAAGCGCACATTGGTCAGGCCGACCTTGCCGCGGCGCTCGACGAACACCCGCTCCGGGCCGTTCACCATGATGTCGGTCACCGCGTCGTCCTCCAGCAGCGGCTCCAGCGGACCCAGGCCCAGCATGTCGTCCACCAGATCCTGGCTCAGCCGGCGCTGCTCGCGGGCGTTGAGCTGGATGCGCTGCTCGGTGGCGATCTCGGCGACCAGCCGCTCCACCTCGATGGCCAGCCGCTCCGGCGTCATGCTGGCGACCACGCTGGGGTCGAGCCGGGCGAGGCACAGCGTGCGCAGCTCGGCGGCGACGCCGATGCCGGCGCCGGGCGGCGGGGCCGCGGCGGCGATCGGGGTCGCCACCGGATGCGCCACCGCCGGCGCCTCGGGTCCGGCCAGGATCAGGTCGTTCGGCGTGCGCCGGCCGAACACCGGCAGGTCGCTCATGCGCGGCCCCAGATGCCGCGCCGCCTGACGGCGACCGCGTCGCTGACCGATCCGGCGCGCAGCGCCAGCTCCTGCATGGCGCGGCCGAACGGCCGGTGCCGCGCGGCCGCCGGCTCGCCCAGGTTGGCGGCCTCGCGCAGCACGCCGCGCATGTGGGCGATGACCAGATCCGGGGCGCGGCCGATCGCCTTCGCGAATTGCGCCAGCCCCAGGCTGCCCTTCAGCCCGGCCATGTTCAGCACCACCAGCGGCGCGCCGGTCGCGCCCTGCGGCTGCGGCAGCGCCAGGTAGCGCAGCACGTCGCGCGCGCCGGCCACCGACGGTTCGGTGACCAGGACCCGCTGGTGCGCCGCGTCGAACATCTCGCGGCCGATCCGGCTCGCCGGAAATGGCGCGTCGCAGACCAGGAATTTGTAGCGCCGGCGGAGGAGCTCCAGCAGCTTCGGCAGCGCGCCGGCGGCAAAGCCCGGGGTGTCGGCCAGCTTCGCCTCGCCGGACAGCACGAACAGCCGCTCGCCCACCGCCTGCGCGCTGCGGTCGATGAACAGGTCGTCCACCCGCTCCGGGTTCTCCAGCGCCACGCGCAGGCCGGGGCGCGGCTTGACCGACAGCAGCATCGCCGCCGCGCCGCCATACAGGTCGCCGTCCAGCAGCAGCGTGTGCCGCCGCGCCCGCTCGGCCAGATGCCATGCCAGGTTGGCGGCGACGGTGGTGGCGCCGACGCCGCCATGCACGCCGGTCACGGTGATGACCCGCCCGCCGCGCAGCAGCCGCGCGCCGGGGTTCTGGCGCGCGATGATCGGGCCGAAATGCTGCGCCACCATGTCGCGGGTCAGCGGCTTGAACAGGTATTCAAGCACGCCCAGCCCGTGCGTCAGGCCGCGGTACAGCGTCAGATCCGCGCGGTCGCCGATCGCCAATACGCGCACGTCCGGCTCGACCAGCTGCGACAGCTCCGCCAGCGCCGACAGCGGCTGCGCGTGGCCGCTGATATCGACCAGCAGCACATGCGGCGACGGGTGGCGCTGCAGGGTGCGGGCCGCGTCGTCAAGGCCGCCGCGGCGCACATCCGCCCCGTCGGCCAGTTCGGCGGTCAGCGCGTCGCGCAGCACAGCCTCGGTCTCGGCATCGCTGGCGAAGGCCAGGATCGCCGCGCGGGCAGCGCGCGTCGTTTCGGGGCCGCGCTCCAGATCGCCCTTGGTCGCGGAGTCGCTCATGGGCCGCTGCCCGCTGCGGCGGCGGCCGGTGCTGCGACCGGTGCCGCCGGGGTGGCCGCGTCGCCGGCGCCGGCCGCCGGGCCGGTGTCGGTGGCCTTCACCTCGGAGATCGCCGAGGCGGGCAGCCGCTTGACCGCGTCGGCGCGCAGCCGCGCCACCGCCGCCACTGCGATGTCGCCTTCGGAGAATGCCGCCGCCCGGCCTTCGTCGAGGTCGCGCGGATCGGCCGCCATCGCCCGCAGATTGGCCGCATTGGCGCCCAGCGGATGCCATTCGCCGGGCCTTGTGTAGGGGTCGGTCTGCGCGCAGCTGGCCAGGCAGGCGCCGAGACCGAGCAGCAGCGCGTGGCACGCGACGAGGGTGCGCATGGGGTTCGTCCTCATGGGGCGATGAAGCCGGCGTCGAGCGGGATGTGGACCGGGGAGGGCTGCGCGGTGCCGCGCGCGAGCTGCCGGTTGTACAAAATGCGGTCGAGGTCGCCGGACAGCACCATGTCGCGCGTCGGCACCTCCAGCCGGCGCGGGTCGCTGACCGGGCGCACCAGGTATGGCGTCACGATGATGACCAGCTCGGTCTGACCACGCTGGAACGCGGTGGAGCGGAACAGCGCCCCCAGCACCGGCAATTCCCCCAGCAGCGGCAGGCCGCGCGCGTTCTGCGTGGAGTTGTCCGAGAGCAGCCCGGCGATGGCGAAGCTCTGCCCGCTCGCGAGCTCGACGGTGGTGTCGGCGCGGCGCACCGTCAGCGCCGGGATGTTCAGCGTCAGGCTGCCGTTGGAGATCGCGACCGCGCCCTGCGTGGACAATTCGCTGACCTCGGGGCGCACCTTGAGGCTGATGCGGTCGGCCGAAAGCACGGTCGGCACGAAGGCCAGCGACACGCCGGTACTGCTTGTATTCGACGCTGATGGTGTTGTTCTGCTGGGCGATCGGAATCGGGTATTCGCCGCCGGCCAGGAAGCTTGCCGTCTCGCCGCTCTGCGCGGTCAGGTTCGGCTCGGCCAGGATCACCGCAAGCTGATCCTGCGCCAGCGCGTCGATCACCGTGTTCACGCTGCCCTGCGTGCCGTTGTAGCCCAGCCCGAACTGGTCGGACGGATTGGTGAGATCGACCACGCGGTCGATCACCGACAGGCCGGTGACGAAGCCGCCGACATGGCCCAGCGCCGCGCCCCAGTTGATGCCGAGCTGGCGCGTGACGGTGCGCTGCACCTCGACCACGCGCACCTGCAGGTTGACGGTCAGCGGCGTGTCGACGGCGATGCGGTTGTCGATGCTCTGGCCGGGCGACAGGTACGGGCGCAGCGCCGAGAGCACGCGCTCGGCATCGGCCGGCGTCTCGGCGTGGCCGGTGACGGTATAGCCGCCGGGCGTCGGCCTGATCTGCACGCCTGGGAAGTGCAGTCCGAACCGCACGAGACCGGCGACCTCGCCGGAGCCGTAGGAGGACGGGCGCACCGTCAGGTCGATCTGCGCCACCGGCGCGCCGCCGTCGCCGAGCGCCGCGATGGTGGTGCGGCCGGGCGCGATGCCGAACACGAACAGACTGGTCGGGCTGGCGGGCCGCACCTCGGCGATTTTCGGATCGGCAGCGAACAGGCTGGTGGCCGGCGTGGCCAGCGTCACCACTCGCCCGCCGCCGACGTTCAGCGTCAGCGCCATGCGCCCGGTCGCGGCGATGCCGGTAGAGAAATGAGTGACCGGGGCGGGCTGCGCCGGGGCGGGATCGGGGGCGCCGGTGGGCAGCGGCGCATCCTCGGCCGCCATCGGATTGGCCGCGGCGAGTTGCGCCGTGGCGGGCAGGGGCGCGAGACACAGTGCCAGCGCCAGCGCCGCTCGGCCGGCCGAGCCCTCACCCAGCCCTCTCCCGGGCGGAGAGGGCTTGCGTTTCTTCACCCTCTCCGGTGGGAGAGGGCCGGGGTGAGGGCCGGTGCGGCGGAACGGACGACAAACGCATCTGCACAACGGGCCACCCCTGGTTTCCGATTTTCGGAACGGGGCCAGTGCAACACGCAAAGGTTTAGAACTTGTAAGCCTGCACGTCCTTCGCGCCCTGGAACACCCGCACCTCAGCGCTGCGCGCCGGGCTGTCGGTGCGCAGCGCGCGCGACACGTCCCCGCCCCATACCGGGCTACCCGGGGCGGAGGGCGGCGACTGGCGCATCCGCACGCGCGACCACGGGCGTCGCCGCGGGCGTATCGGCAGCGGCCGGCGTGACGACCGCGGCCAGCGCGTCCGGCTGCGCCGCCCGCAGCACCACCTGCAGCTTGCCGAGCCGGGTGGCGACAGCGATGCGCGCCGCGTCGCGCGGCGTCACCTCCAGGGTGATGGTGCGCGACGCCTGGCTGTGCTGGTCCAGCAGCCCCGATGCCTGCCCGCCCTGGACCAGCTGCTGGTCCACCGCGATCACCCGCACGTCGCCCAGCACCGTCTCGCCGGCGAAGCGGTGCGCGAGCGACTGGTCGATGCCCTCGATCATCTGCGTCAGGATCAGATCCACCCGATCGCCCGGCCAGATCAGCCCGGCCTCGCCGGACACCGAATCGACCGCGACCGAGACGGCGCGGGTGCCGGGCGCCAGCACGGCGGCCAGAAAGCCGCGATCGCCGGGGCGCAGCACATCGTCGGTGGCGACGACGTCGTGCTCGCCCAGCATCCGGCGCACCATCGCGCCGACCAGGGCGTTGCGCGCCTCGGCGCTGTCGGTGCGCGCGCCGGCGGGCACCTTGTCGGCCGGCATGTCGCGCACCGCCAGATCGGCCGGCTGCAACAGGCTGCCGGCGCGCACCGGATGGGCGGTGGCGATCACCGCCACGGTGCGCTGCACCACCACCGCGGGCGGCTTGGCCGGGGCCAGGCCGACATAGGCGACCACCGCGAAGGCCGAGACCAGCAGGCCGCCGATTCCGAGAACGAGGATGCGCAGCATGGCGATCAGGCTCCTTGCAACAGGGCGATCAGGGTTCCGGCGGCGATCGCCACCGCGTAGGGCAGGGGACCGCGCCGGCGCAGCCGCCAGCGCTCGCACCGTGCGAGCCGGGGCAGCAGGCGGGCGGGGCGGCTCGGGGCAGGACGGCGTGGTCAGGCGGCGCCCGGCCAGATAGGGGAGGCACAGCGCGCCGCCGGCGAGCGAGGTGGCCAGCAGCATCGGCAGGACGCCGGCGGGTCCGACCAGCAGCCCGGACGCGGCCAGCAGTTTCACGTCCGCGCCGCCCATGCAGCGGCGCAGCCACAGCAGGGCGGCGATGGCGAGCATGACCGAGCCGGTCGCGCCGGAGGCCAGCAGCCGGTGCTGCGACGCCGCAAGCACGCACGCAGACAGCGCCAGCAAGACAACCAGACGGTTGGGCACGGTGCGGACCGCCATGTCGTGCAGCGCGGCCAGGGCAAGCAGGACGATGGCAGCCGCGATGCTCAGTTCGCCGGCAAGGGGCATGTCGGCTGCGACCGTCAGCCCGGCAGCGCCGCGGCGACGATGCCGAGCGGCGTCAGCAGAGCCGTACCCGACGTTCTGACCGCGACGATGATGACCAGGAAGATGAAGCCGGCGATCAGCGCATACTCCACCGTGGTCACCGCGCTCGGTCGGGCGAGAGCGCGTGCGCGACGCGGCCTTCGTCGCCATCGCTGCCCGGCTGCCGAGGGCCGTCCGGAATGGGCGGTGGCGGCTGCTTCCGGACGCCTGCGCATGCGGCTCAGATGCCGCCGGCGATCGCGTTGAACGTTGCGGTCAGTTTGGTGCCGATGGTTGACGGCGTGATAATGACCACGACCGATCAGGGCGGCGATCAGGCCCGTACTCCATCGCGGTCACCGCCTGACGGTCGCGGCGGATCTGCGAGGCGATCATGAGGAACAATTCGATCATAGGACGAACTCCCTGGCGTGGCGAACCGGCCCCATGCCGGTCGCGCGTGGTCGAACCGAGCCTGGGCGAACGCGCGACCGAAAATCTCGAGCGCCGCCGCGACCAGGGCCGTTGTAGGGAACCATTCCCTGCAACCAAAGATTGCACAGGCGGACGCATCGCAGTCAAGAGATTTTCGCAATAAAGAGACGGTTTACCTGTGGCTGCGGTTGGGCAATGGCGGCAGGCTGAGCCCGGCGCGCCAGCAGGGTGGCAAGCGTCTGCGCCGTGTAGAGCGGCATCGGGGGAGCGCTCGACGCCGCCGCGGCGACATGCGGATCAGTCGAGTTCGATGGGCCACCGGCCGCGATCCAAGCCCGCATCACCCTGGCCGGTAGCGGACCTCCCAGCGCCGGGTCGGCGGAGTGGTAATCGGCGATCGCGCGTCCCCAGTCGCCGCTGCGCGCGAACAGCAGGCGCAGGAAGCGGGCGGCGTAGTCGGCGTTGGCCTGCGGGTCGAATCCCTGCGCCGCGCGAGCGGAAGGCGTCCGGGTGGTAATGCAGGTTGACCTGGAAGCAGCCCACGTCGATCGAGGCGACGCCGTAGTGCTGCAGGTAGCCCACCACCGTCGCCGCCTCGGCGGCCGAGCGGAACACGTAGTCCTGGCCCGCGGCATCGGCGCTCCACGGCCAGGGCTGCGCCTGCCCGGTGGCAGGATCCGGCCAGCCGCTCTCTACGCGGCCGATCGCCAGCAGCAGGTGGTCCGGCAGACCCCATCGCCGCTCCGCCACGGCGGCGGCGCGCGTGCAGGCGGCGGACGGCGAGGCCCCGGCGAGCTGCCCGGCGGCGAGCATGACGAGCAAGGGGACAGGCATGGCGATCCCGCGCTGTGGCGACGTTGGCGCGGGATTGCAGGCCTTTGGACCCCGACGCCGCCTGGATGATTGACAGGCCCGGGCTAACGGACTGCAAACATCCGGATGCCGAATCTGCTCCCTGACCTGCACGCGATCCTGGGCGATCGCGGCCTGCTGACCGATCCGGCCGACCTTGCGCCGTACTGCACCGACTGGCGCGGGCTGTACCACGGCGCGGCACTCGCCGTGGCGCGCCCGGCCGACGCCGCCCAGCTCGCAGCCCTGGTGCGCGCCTGCGCGGCCGCCGGCGTGGCGATGGTGCCGCAGGGCGGCAACACCTCGATGGTGGGCGGGGCCACCCCGTCCGAGGACGGCCGCCAGCTGGTCGTCTCGCTCGCCCGCATGGCGCGGGTGCGCGATCTCGACCCGCTCGACATGACCATCACCATCGAGGCCGGGGCCACCCTGCGCGCCGCCCGCGACGCCGCCGCAGCGGCGGGGTGCGAGCTGCCGCTGTCCATCGCCGCCGAGGGGAGCGCCACCATCGGCGGCGTGCTGGCGACCAATGCCGGCGGCAACCTGACGGTGCGCCACGGCAACGCCCGCGACCTGGTGCTGGGGATCGAGGCGGTGCTGGCCGACGGCCAGATCTGGAACGGGCTGCGCCGGCTGCGCAAGGATAACACCGGCTATGCCCTGCGCCAGCTGTTCGTCGGCAGCGAGGGCACGCTGGGCATCATCACCGCCGCCGTGCTGCGCCTGGTCCCAGCCGCTGCCGAGACTGCGGTGGCGCTGTGCGCGGTGCCGGGGCCGGACGCCGCGCTGGCGCTGTTCGCGCGCGTCCGCCGGCGCGACTCGGGTGCGCTCGCTGCCTTCGAATACATGTCAGGCGCCAGCATGGATCTGGTGCTGGCGCATGTGCCCGCCGCCAGCCTGCCGCTGTCGGCGCGCGCGCCGGCCTATGCGCTGATCGAGTTTTCCTCCCCGGCCCACGACGCCGGGCTGCGCCCCGCCCTGGAATCGGTGCTGGAGGCGGCTCTGGAATTGGGCGAGGCGAGCGACGCGGTGCTGGCCGAGAGCGAGGCGCAGCGCGCGGCGCTGTGGCGGCTGCGCGAGGAGCACAGCGAGGGCCAGCGCCTAGCCGGCCCGACCGTCAAGAACGACGTGTCGGTGCCGGTTTCGCGCGTGCCGGAGTTCCTGGCCCGCGCCACCGCGGTCTGCGAGGCGCTGGTCGCCGGGGTGCGCGTGGTGCCGTTCGGCCATCTCGGCGACGGCAACATCCATTTCAACCTGCTGGCCCCCGAGGGCGCCGATCCGGCCGCGTTCCTGGCGCGCGGCGAGGCCATCCTGCAGGCGGTGGGCGAGGTGGTGCGCGGGCTGGACGGCAGCTTCTCGGCTGAACACGGCGTCGGCCGGCTGAAGGCGCATATGCTGGAGGAATGGCGCGGCGGCGCCGAGCTGGACATGATGCGGCGGATCAAGGCGGCGCTGGATCCCGGCGGGCTGATGAATCCCGGCAAGGTGCTGCCCGGTCACACGCCGCTTGCGTCCGGCCCGTCCGTTCGCTAGCCGTCCCCCGCAGCATGCAGCGGGAGCAGGGGTGATGGGCTACAAGGTCGCGGTCGTTGGCGCCACCGGGGCGGTCGGGCGCGAGATGCTCAAGACGCTGCATGAGCGCCGGTTTCCGGCCGACGAGGTGATCGCGCTGGCCTCCGGCCGCTCGGCCGGCACCGAGATCTCGTACGGCGAACAGGACGTGCTGCGCTGCCGGGCCCTGGACGGCTTCGATTTCCACGGCATCGACATCGGCCTGTTCAGCCCCGGCGCATCGGTCTCGGCGGTGCATGCGCCGCGCGCGGCCGAGGCCGGCTGCATCGTGATCGACAACACCAGCCAGTTCCGCATGGAGCCGGACGTGCCGCTGGTGGTGCCGGAGGTGAACCCGCAGGCGCTGACCCGGATCCGGCGCGGCATCGTCGCCAACCCGAACTGCTCGACCATCCAGATGGTCGTGGCGCTGAAGCCGCTGCACGACCGCTGGCGGGCGAGGCGGGTGGTGGTGGCGACCTATCAGAGCGTATCCGGCGCCGGCAAGGAGGGCATGGACGAGCTGTTCAGCCAATCCAAGGGCAGCTTCGTCAACGACGCGCCCAGGATCGAGCAGTTCACCAAACAGATCGCCTTCAACGTGATCCCGCACATCGACCGCTTCATGGAGGACGGTTCGACCAAGGAGGAGTGGAAGATGGCGGTCGAGACGCGCAAGATCCTCGATCCGGATATCGCGGTGATGGCGACCTGCGTGCGCGTTCCGGTGTTCATCGGCCATGCCGAGGCGGTGCATGTCGAGTTCGAGCAGCCGGTCTCGGTGTCCGAGGCGCGGCTGCTGCTGCGTGACGCGCCGGGGGTGCAGTTGGTCGATGGGCGCGAGGATGGCGGCTACGTGACGCCGCTGGACGCGCAGGGCGAGGACGCAACCTTCGTCAGCCGCCTGCGCCGCGATCCGACGGTGGCGAACGGGTTGGCGTTCTGGTGCGTGTCGGACAACCTGCGCAAGGGCGCGGCGCTGAACGCGGTGCAGATCGCCGAGCATTTGGTGGCGATGGGGGTGCTGGCGAAGCGGGCGGCGTAGGGGTGAGTGGCAGATCCCGGGCGGCAATGGCCCAAGCGACGGCATGATGCGGCCTGCTTGATGCGATGCCGCGTCATTCCGGTTGACGTATGGGTGAAAACATTTTAGTGATCTGGAAGGATGTGAGCGGCTAGGTGTTTTGAAGCAAAATACGACGACAAAGCCAAAAGTCGCGATCTTTGGCAACTCCAATTCCATCATGCGGTCATCATACGCTCGGAAGCTTGCAGAGCAGGGACAGTTTGAGGTCGCAAATTACTCGATTGGCGCGTCTCCCAACGTATCTTTGCTTTACTCGCTGACCCAGGCTGCCGATCAACACTTTGATTATGTCATCGTTGAGCCTGCCGTGACTGATGCAGAATGGCTGCGCCTCGGCCATTATGATCGCAAGATGCTCGACACCAACTTTCGCGAGTTCGTAAAGCAGGTGCGTGCCCGCTGGCAGGCCAGGATCATCCTGATAATCATACCGACTAGGCTCGAGATACTAGACGACGAGTTCAGCCCTCGGGACTACTATCGCGCGCTGATGGAAAGTATGGGTGAGAGATACATCGACCTGTACTCGGTATATGAACAGTTCTTTGCGGAAGATAGTAGCGCCCAGTCCATGTTCTTCCAGGACCGCCTGCATCTTTCGCCGTCCATGTTCAGCGTGCTGGCCAGCGCGTTGCAAGGCATGATGGCCGACGACGTGGCAGCGAGCCGGAGCGGCCACGCGACAACGCCGCTGCGGCAGGCTGGGTCGGCATCGTGTACGTTCGCCCGGCCGCAGACCATGCCCGGTGCCGAGCGCCGGGAAGTCGAGCGCGGCAACTCGTTCGTGACACAAAGATTCCTGCTCTTGAAAGATGGCGAAACCGTCGGCTTTCAGGCTGAGCGAGACTGCAGGCTGGTCGCGCTGGTGGTCAACCGGAAGGTCGCATCTGCTGTCGTCAGTATCGAATGCGAGCAGGCCTCCGAGCCGTTGCTCAAGGATCTTCGCCTGCGGCCCGACCCGAGGGGCACGTTCACGCTGCATGTCGTGCCGCTGAGGCGGCAGCTGCGCGGCAAATCGTTCCGGCTGCAAGTGCTGGCGGCGAATATGCAGCCTGATGCCGCTATCGAGTTCTACGAACTTCGCCGGAGCGCCGCGCAAGGGCGTCGGGCTTGAGCTATGCGGGGCCGTGCTCGTCGAAGACGACGGCACACCCGTCACGCTTCTGCCTTCCGACCATGCGGCGGCGCCCTTCGAGACTGCATCCGGGTCGCGGCGCAGCATTGTTTCGCTCAATTCGGCCAGCATGTCGCCGGAACACATCGAAACCGACATCAGAACCCGTGTGGAATCACTCAAGCTGGCGTGGCGTGACTTCCTGGAGGTGCACGTAGCCTTCGGACGAGTGACGTTCAGCAATACCCTGGACGCGTTGTTTTCTCAAATTTCGACAGCGCCCGCTCTTGAGCCGGCGGCCGTCCTCGCGATGTTGGGCCGCGCTCTCTACCTGAACCGGCACATCGAAGGTGCCTCGCGCTTTCTGGCCAAGGCCCGCCAGTTGCAACCGGGTGATCCGCTGGTGCAAAGCCTGCTGCGTCGGATCGCCGTCGAGTTCCGCGGGTGCAGACTGAGGGCGCAGGCTTCCGGAGCGGCTGCTGCCTGAGAGCGTTGTCCAGCCGCTGCTGCCGCCTATCTATGCTGCAACGCGGAATTGAGGACGATGCAGGACACGCGCGACGCGCTGCTACTGGGCCGGACCACTGACGGGCGCATCGTGCGCCGGCCGCTGTCGCCGCATCTGCAGGTCTATCGGCCGCAGATCACCTCCGTCCTGTCCATCCTGCACCGCGTCACCGGCGTCGCGCTGTCGGCGGGCACCCTGCTGCTGGCCTGGTGGCTGATCGCGGCCGCGGCGTCGGACGGGGCCTATGGCGCGGTCTCGGCCGTGCTCCGATCCTGGCTCGGGCTGCTGGTGCTGTTCGGCTGGACGGTCGCGATGTGGTATCACTTCTGCAACGGCCTGCGCCATCTCGCGTGGGACGCGGGCTACGGCTATGACCTGACCGCCACGCACCGGACCGGGTGGCTGGTGGTGGCGGCTACCGCGGCGCTGACCGTGGCGACCTGGATCGGCGTGGCGGTGGTGGCCTGATGTCGCAGACGACCAATACCGGACAGCTCAAGGCCCCGCAGGCCCGGGTGCTGCGCTCGCAACTCGGCCGGGCGCGCGGGCTGGGCGCGGCCAGGACCGGAACGACGCATTGGTGGGCCGAGCGCGTCACCTCGCTGGCGCTGGCGCCGCTGACCGTCTGGTTCGTTTGGTTCGCCCTGCATCTGGCGGGCGACGGCCGCGCGCAGGTGGCGCGCAGCGTCGCCCATCCTGTCACCGCGACCCTGCTGCTGGCCACCGTGCTGCTGACCTTCCACCACATGCAGCTTGGTCTGCAGGTGGTGATTGAGGACTACGCCCGCGCCAGCCTGCGCACCGCGCTGATCCTGGCGATGAAGGCGGCGACGGTGCTGCTGGCGCTGGCCTGCGTCGTGGCGGTGCTGAAGCTGGCTTTCGCGGGCTGAATGCGATGAATGCGATCACGATGCCATCCGCCCGCGCCTACACGGTCATCGACCATACCTATGACGTGGTCGTGGTTGGCGCCGGCGGGGCGGGGCTGCGCGCGACGCTCGGCCTGGGCGCCGCCGGCCTGACGACCGCGTGCCTGACCAAGGTGTTCCCGACCCGCAGCCACACCGTCGCCGCCCAGGGCGGCATCGGCGCGGCGCTCGGCAACATGGGGCCGGATGACTGGCGCTGGCACATGTACGACACCGTGAAGGGGTCGGACTGGCTGGGCGACCAGGACGCCATCGAGTACATGTGCCGCGAGGCGATCCCGGCGATATACGAGCTGGAGCATTTCGGCGTGCCGTTCAGCCGAACGGCCGATGGCCGCATCTACCAGCGACCGTTTGGCGGCCACATGCAGGATTACGGCAAGACCCCGGCGATGCGCGCCTGCGCCGCCGCCGACCGCACCGGCCACGCCATCCTGCACACTCTGTACCAGCAATCTCTGAAGCACGCGGTCGAGTTCTTCGTCGAGTATTTCGCGCTGGATCTCATCATGGACGAGGACGGCGCCTGCCGCGGCGTTATGGCGTGGTGCCTGGAGGACGGCTCCATGCACCGCTTCCGCGCGCAGCGGGTGGTGCTGGCCACCGGCGGCTATGGCCGCGCCTACCTGTCCTGCACCTCGGCGCATACCTGCACCGGCGACGGCGGCGGCATGGTGCTGCGCGCCGGGCTGCCGACGCAGGACATGGAGTTCGTGCAGTTCCACCCGACCGGGATCTTCCCCGCCGGCTGCCTGATTACCGAGGGGGCGCGCGGCGAGGGCGGGTATCTGACCAACAGCGAGGGCGAGCGGTTCATGGAGCGCTATGCGCCGACCGCCAAGGATCTGGCCAGCCGCGACGTGGTCAGCCGCTCCATGACCATCGAGATCAGCGAGGGCCGCGGCGTCGGCCCGAACCGCGACCACATCGAGTTGCACCTTGAGCATCTGGGCGCGGAGATCCTGCACGAACGCCTGCCGGGCATCGGCGAGACAGCCCGGGTGTTCGCCGGCGTGGACGTCACGAAGCAGCCGATTCCGGTGCTGCCGACGGTGCACTACAACATGGGCGGCATCCCCACGAACCTGCACACCGAGGTGCTGCGCCCGACCGCGGCCGATCCCGACGCCGTGGTGCCCGGGCTGATGGCGATCGGCGAGGCGGCCTGCGTATCGGTGCACGGCGCCAACCGTCTCGGCACCAATTCGCTGCTGGATCTGGTGGTGTTCGGCCGCGCGGCGGCGCAGCGCGCGGCGGCGACCGTGCATGCCGGCGCCACCCAGGCGCCGCTGCCGCCGCGCGCCGGCGAGGCGGCGCTGGACCGCTTCGACCGCATGCGCCATGCCAGCGGCGGCACGCGCGTCGCGGCGCTGCGCGCCGAACTGCAGCGCACCATGCAGGCCCACGCGGCGGTGTTCCGCAACGGCGAGAGCCTCAGCCAGGGCGTCGAGAAGATGCGGGCGCTGTGGGGCGGCCGGCCGGACTTGTCGGTGTCCGACCGCAGCCTGATCTGGAACAGCGACCTGATGGAGGCGCTGGAGCTGGACAATCTCATGGGCAACGCGATGGCCACGATGGTCAGCGCGCAGGCGCGGCCGGAAAGCCGAGGCGCGCACGCGCACGACGACTTCCCCGAGCGCGACGATGCCGAGTGGATGCGCCACAGCCTGTCCTGGTGCGACGAGCGCGGCGACGTGACCCTGGGCTACCGTCCGGTGGCGATGCGGACCCTGACCAACGAGGTCAGCGTGTTCCCGCCCAAGAAGCGGGTGTATTAGCGTGGACATGCTCCCGAGCGAGGCGAGCTACGAAGCCGACTTCCACGCCTGGGCGCACGAGCAGGCGGCGCTGCTGCGCGCCGGCCGCGTGGCGGAGCTGGGTTCGCGCATAGTGCCGAGGAGATCGAGGCGCTGGGACGCAGCGAACGGCGGCAGCTGGTGCATCGGCTGAAGGTGTTGCTGCTGCATCTGCTGAAATGGCAGTACCAGCCGGAGCTGCGCGGCAGGAGCTGGCGCTGGACGATCGACGAGAAACGGCGCGCCGTCGCCGACCACCTGGACGAAAATCCCAGCCTGCACGGCCATCTGGATGAGGCCATTCGCCACGCATATGGCGCGGCCGTGCTGCGCGCCGAGCGCGAGACGAACCTGCCGCGCGACATGTTCCCGTGGGCGTGTCCCTACACGCCGGGGCAGGTCGCGGTCCCTGATTTCTGGCCTGAGCCGGCCTGATCCGAAGGAAGCCTCATGGCCGAGTTCCGCCTGCCCGCTAACAGCCGCGTGCGCCCCGGCAAGACCCATCCCGATCCCGCCGCCAGGCGGCCGAAATCGTTCAAGGTCTATCGCTGGAACCCCGACGACGGCGAGAACCCGCGCCTTGACACGTTCGAAATCGATCTCGACCGTTGCGGGCCGATGGTGCTGGACGCGCTCAACAAGATCAAGAACGAAATCGATCCGACCCTGACCTATCGCCGCTCCTGCCGCGAGGGCATCTGCGGCTCGTGTTCCATGAACATCGACGGGGTCAACACGCTGGCCTGCCTGAAGCCGATCGAGGAGGTGCAGGGCGCGGTCAGGATCTACCCGCTGCCGCACATGGCGGTGGTCAAGGATCTGGTGCCGGATCTGTCCATGGCCTACGCGCAGCTGCGCAGCATCGAACCATGGCTGCAGGCCGACACGCCGCCGCCGCCGGATGCCGAGCGCCTGCAATCGCCGGCCGAGCGCAAGCAGCTGGACGGATTGTGGGAGTGCATCCTGTGCTTCTGCTGCACCACCTCCTGTCCAAGCTATTGGTGGAACGGCGACCGCTATCTCGGGCCGGCGGTGCTGCTGCAGGCCTACCGCTGGATCGCCGACAGCCGCGACGAGGCGACCGGCGAGCGGCTGGACTCGCTGCAGGACCCGTTCAAGCTGTATCGCTGCCACACCATCATGAACTGCACCCAGACCTGCCCGAAGGGGCTGAACCCGGCGCAGGCCATCGGGCACATCAAGACGCTGATGGTGGAGCGGCAGGGGTAGGCGGATGATCGAAGGGTCTGCGGGGCCGTAGCGGCGGATGTATTCCGGCACTCTCGCTACCTCGCGCGCGGCGGCCTGGCGCGACAGCCTGTTCGTCGATCACGCCATCTTCCGCACCGTGTGGGACAATCTTGCCGAGGTGATCCCCGGCCGGCTGTACCGCGCCAATCATCCGACGCCCGGCCGGCTGGCCCGCTACGCCGGGCGGCTCGGCCTGCGCACGCTGGTCAACCTGCGCGGGCACCGGCAATGCGGCTCCGACGCGCTGTCCCGCGACGCCGCCGCACGGCTCGGCCTGACGCATATCGACATGGCGTTCGAGAGCCGTGGCGCGCCGCATCGCGAGCGCATCCTGCGCTTCGCCGGCATCTACGCCAGCATGGCCACCCCGGCGCTGATGCATTGCAAGTCCGGCGCCGACCGCGCGGGACTTGCGGCCGGGCTGGCGATCCTGTTCGAGGGCGGCACGGCGGCCCAGGCGTTGCGCCAGTTGTCATGGCGCTATGGCCATTTCAGCCGCAGCCCGACCGGCATCCTCGACGCCTTCTTCATCCATTACGCGACGGTGGCCGAGGGCCGGGTGCCGTTCCTGCAATGGGTCGAACGCGACTATGACGAGCAGGCGTTGCGCGCCACGTTCAGGGCGAGCGGCCTGTCGAGCTTCGTCAACGACCGGCTGCTGGCGCGCGAGTAGCCAGGCGGAACAGCGTCACGACGCGCTCCAGCCGGTCCTCAAGCTCCATCGTGGTCGGCACGGCGTAGCGCGCGACCGCCTCGGCGCCATCCGGCGGCACGTAGGCCCGCCCGGGATCGGCGATCCACACCTGCGCGCGCCGGGCCATGCCGCGCAGCCAGGGCAGGATGTGCCGCGTCATCGGCGCCTCGTAGCAGACGTCGCCGCACAGGATGACGTCCCAGCGGCAGTCCTGGCCGACCACATCCCGATCGAGCGCCGTCACCACGACGCCGTTCGCGCCGGCGTTCAGGCGGATCGCCGCCGCGGCCAGCGGGTCGATGTCGGCCGCCTCGACGCTTGCCGCGCCGGCGCGCGCGCAGGCGATGGCGGCCAGGCCGCAGCCCGCGGCGAAATCCAGCACGCGGCGGCCGGCGACCGCATGCGGGTGGTCCAGCACGTATCGCGCCAGAGCCTCGCTGCCGGGCCAGGCAAAGGCCCAGAACGGCGGCTCGACGCCGGCGCGCCGCAGCCAGACCTCGGTCGCCTGCCAGATCGGCGTGATTTCCGTGGCCAGATACAGCGGGATCTCGGGCGCGAGGAGCGCACGCGACCGGCGGTGTTGGCGCGGATGAACGCCGCCGGCATCGGTCACAGCCGGCCCGAGCAGGACCGCCAGCGCCACCGCCAGCCCCGCGTCGCGGTTGGAGTTGAACAGGCGCAGGCACAGACCGGGGTCGTCGATGTCCAGGCGGACGACCTGCCGCGCCAGCAGGGCGGCGGGCAGGATCAGCGCCAGGTAGAACGGCGCCCCCAGGCCGGCCTGCCTGCCGGCCAGCGCCAGCAGCGCCAGCGTGGCCGCGTAGCAGGCGGCCAGGAACGGCCGGGTCGCGCGCGCCGAACAGCCGCGCGGTGCTGCGCACGCCGACCAGCGCGTCGTCCTCGCGGTCCTGATGCGCATAGACGGTGTCATAGCCGAGGATCCAGGCGATCGCCGCGCGCATACAGCAGCGCCGCGGCGGCATCGAGCCGGCCGGCGGCCGCGGCGTAGCCCATCGGCGCGCCCCAGCCAAAGGTGACGCCCAGCATCGCCTGCGGCCACCAGGTCACCCGCTTGGCCAACGGATAGAGCGCCACCAGCGCCAGCGAGGCCACGCCCAGCGCCTGCGCCAGCGGCCGCAAGGCTCAGCAGGATCAGCAGGCTCGCGGCCAGCAGCGCCGGCCAGGAAACCCAGCGCGTGGCGCATCCGCAGCGCGCCCGAGGCCAGCGGCCGTCCGGCGGTGCGGGTCACCTGGCGGTCCATGTCGCGGTCCCACATGTCGTTGACCACGCAGCCGGCGCCGCGCATCAGCACCGCGCCGACCGCGAACAGCGCCACCTGGCGCAGCGTCGCTGCGGCCGGCGCCCGCGCCAGCAGGATCGACCACAGGCCGGGCAGGAACAGCAGCCAGGCGCCGATCGGCCGGTCCAGCCGGGCCAGCAGCGCGTATGGCCGCCAGCCGTCGGGCAGGCGCGCGACCCAGCCGCCGGCGCGGATGTCGGTATGTGCGGACATGGCTGCTACTGTGGCCGCCATGGATGCCGGGTCAACATGACCGCGTCGGTGCGCCTGTTCGTCGACCGCCGGACTGCGGCCCGGCGTCGAGGTCGCGGCGTCGTCCGAGCCAGGCGCACTACCTGGCCCGGGTCATGCGGCGCGCGGCCGGCGACGCGGTGCTGCTGTTCAACGGGCGAGACGGCGAATGGCGGGCGCGGCTCGGCCGCCGGCGGCCGCGAGATGACCGTCGAGCGGCAGACCCGGCCGCAACGCGACGAGCCGGATCTGTGGCTGCTGTTTTCGGCGCTGAAGCGCGACGCGACCGAATGGCTGGTCGAAAAGGCGACCGAACTCGGGGTCGCGGCGATTCATCCGGTGCTGACCGAGCGCAGCAACCCGGCGCGGCCGAATCCGCAGCGCCTCGCGCTGATCGCGACCGAGGCCGCCGAGCAATGCGAACGGCTCAGCGTGCCGGCGATTGCCCCGCTGCGCCCGCTCCGCGCAACGCTGGCCGATTGGCCGCCGGGGCGGGCGCTGGTGGTCGCCGCCGAGCGGGCCGCCGCCGCCGCCGCCGCCGGCGCTGGCCGGGCCTGGCGCATTGCTGATCGGCCCGGAGGGCGGCTTCGCGCCGGCGGAGCTTGACGCGATGCGCGACGCTGCCTTTGTTGTGGCCGGCGTCATTGGGCCCGCGCATCCTGCGGGCCGAGACGGCTGCGATCGTGGGCCTGACCTTGTTGCAGGCGCACCCGGCCTGATTGAAGCGGCCGGCACCGGCCGGCCAAGCACGTCCAACAACGGAACCGAGATGTCCAACCCCGGAGACGCCGACGCCACGCCGATCACGTCGGCGCGGCAACTCGCCGACCACATCGCCGCCGGCTGCAAGCCGCGCTCGCAGTTCCGCATCGGCACCGAGCACGAGAAATTCGGTTTCGGCGTCGGCGATTTCCTGCCGCCGCCGTACCAGCCGGCCGGCATTCGCGCCGTGCTGGAGCGGATGCAGGGCGACGGCTGGACGCCGATCCTGGACGCCGGCAATCCGATCGGCCTGCAGCGCGGCCGCGCCTCGGTCTCGCTCGAGCCGGCCGGCCAGCTCGAATTGTCGGGCGGCACGCTGGCCACGCTGCACGAGACGCGGGCCGAGCTGGACGACCATCTGGCCCGCGTTCGCGAGGCCGCGGAACCGCTCGGTCTGGGCTTCGCCCCGCTCGGCTTCCATCCGACGATGCGCCGCGACCAGATGCCGTGGATGCCGAAGGGCCGCTACGCAATCATGCGCCGCTACATGCCGCGGGTCGGCAGTCTCGGGTTGGACATGATGACGCGGACCTGCACGGTGCAGGTCAACCTCGATTACGAGAGCGAGGCGGACATGCTGCGCAAGCTCCGGGTGTCGCTGGCGTTGCAGCCGCTGGCGACCGCGCTGTTCGCCAACTCGCCGTTCACCGAAGGGCGTCCGAACGGCTTTCTGTCCTATCGCGCGCAGGTGTGGACCGACACCGACAACCAGCGTCGGGCATGCCGGCGGCGTTCTTCGCCGACGATTTCGGCTTCGAGCGCTATGTCGAATGGCTGCTGGACGTGCCGATGTACTTCGTCGCCCGCGATGGCGGCTATATCGACCTGGCCGGCCGGTCGTTTCGCGACTTCGTCGCCGGGCGGTTGCAGGATACCGGGGCGGGCGACTGCCACCGTCGGCGACTTCGCCGACCACATGACCACCGCCTTCACCGATGTCCGGATCAAGCGGTTCCTGGAGATGCGCGGCTCGGATGCCGGCAGTCCGGACATGATGCTGGCGCAATCCGCGTTCTGGGTCGGCCTGTTGTACGACCCGGCGGCGCTGGAAGCGGCCTATGCCCTGGTGCGGCGCCGCCCCTGGGCCGACTACGCCGCGCTGCGCGCGCAGGTGCCGCGTTTGGGCCTGCAGGCGCCCTGGGCCGGCGGAGGGTTGCGCGCCCTGGCTCGCGAGGTGGTCGGGCTGGCGCAGGATGGACTGCGCGCGCGGGCCTGCCGTGGCGCGGCGGCGGACGGGGCGGGCCTGGACGACGAACGCCCTTATCTGGAGCCGCTGGCCGCCATCGCCGCCGGAGCGCCGACGCAGGCCGAGATATGGCTGCAGCGCTTTAACGGTCCTTGGCGTGGCGACGTTACGAGAATTTTCAACGAATCGGCCCGATGACATGAGAATGACGCTGGTGATACGACGTATTCCGGCCTACATCCTTGTGCATACGCGCGCGTGACGTTAGTGACAGGGTTATGGACTTTGAGTCTACAATCAGCAGAAATGTAAACCTTGCCAAAATGCAGCGACCGCCCGTGCAGTTAAGTCAGACGCCTTCCATCGGCCCGGTCGCGGTCCGCCTGCGGCTGATCGGCCAGATGGAGGCGTGGACGCTCACCAGCGAGAGCATCCTGCCGACCGGCCGCAAGACGCGCGCGCTGCTGGCGGTGATCGCGCTCTCGGCGCCGCGCCCGGTGCTGCGCGGGAAGATGGCCGAACTGCTGTGGAGCCGCCGGCCGGAGGAGCAGGCGCGCGCCTCGCTGCGCCAGGAGATCCATCGGCTGCTGGACGCGCTCGATCCGCTGGGCGCGCAGGTGCTGTCGATCACCCGCGACCATCTGGCGCTGCGCCCCGGCACGGTCTGGGTCGATGTGGAGGAGTTGCTGCGCGCCAGCCCGGCCCGCCCGGCGGCGCTGGGCCTCTATGATGGCGAGCTGCTGGAGGGGCTGGACGGCATCGACCCGGCCTTCGACACCTGGCTGGCCAGCGAGCGGGAGCGGCTGAGCGATCGGGCGCGCACCCTGGCGGAGCTGCTGCTGCGCGATCAGACCGAGCCGGAGACGATGATCGCCTCGGCCCAGCAGCTGCTGCGCATCGACCGCGCGCATGAAGGCGCCTGGCGGGCGCTGATGCGCGCCTATGTCGCGCGCGGCGAGCGCGGCATGGCGATCCAGGCCTATGAGCGGTGCCGCCTGGTCCTGGCCGACCAACTGGACGCGCAGCCCTCGTCGGAGACCCAGCGGCTGCTGACCGACATCCGCAACGCCATGCCGCCGAAGCCGGCCGCGCATGCCGAGACGGGGCACGGCGGCGGTGGGATCGGTATCGCGGCGGCCCGTCCGCCGCCGCCACGGCCGCCGCTGCGACCGATGTCGCGCGCGACATCGCATCCGCTGGACGAGCCTGACGAGATGCCGTTTGCCGCCTCGATGCGCGCCGATCCGCTGACCGAGGCGCCGCGCGCCGAACCGGCAGAGCCGGTCGGGCGCAATCCGGCGCGCTCGCCAGCGCCGCGCGGCGGCGCCCGGGTCGGCGTCATGCCGCTGCAGCTGATCGGCACCAGCGATGCCGAGGCGCATCTGTCCACCGGGCTGGCCGACGACATCACGGCGGGGCTGGCGAAGTTCCGCTGGCTCTATCTGGTGGCGCCCGGGTCGCTCGCCCGGTTCGGGTCGCACAGCCGCGACGACGTGGCGCTGCAGCGCAGCTTCGGGCTGGATTTCCTGATGGACGGGCTGGTGCAGCGCGGCGGCCGCCGGCTGCGCGTCTCGCTGCGGCTGCTCGATCTGCGCGGCGGCAACCAGGTCGTCTGGTCGCGCCGGTTCGAGCGCGACGCCGACGACCTGCTCAGCCTGCAGGATGAGGTGGCGGCCGAGGTGGCGGCGCAGATCGACCCGGAAATCCTGCTGATCGAGAGCCAGCGCGCCGCCGCCCGGCCGGCCGCCGAGCCGTCGGCCTATGACCTGATGCTGCGCGCGCTGTCGCTGATTGGCCGGCTGGAGCGGCCGCTGTTCATGCAGGCGGGCGAACTGCTGCGCCAGGCGATCGCGCTGGGGCCGGACTGGGCGGCGACCTATGCCTGGTTCGCCTGGTGGCACATTTTCCTGATCGCCCAGGGCTGGGCCGATGATCGCGACTCCAGCATCGCCGAGGCCAGCGCCCTGGCCGAGCGCGCCATCGCGCTCGACCCGCAGGACGCGCGGGCGCTGACGATCGCCGGCCACGTGCGCGCCTTCATGGGCCGTCGTCCGCGGGAGGGGATTCTGCTGCACGACCGGGCGCTGCAGCTCAATCCCAACCTGGCGATGGCGTGGAACCTGTCCGGCTTGGCCTTCGCCTATTCCGGCGACCTCGACGAGGCCGAGCGGCGGATCGACCGTTACAAGGCGTTGTCGCCGGTCGATCCGCAGGCGTTCTTTTTCGACAACGTCCGCGCCATCGTGGCATTGATGCGGCGCGACTACGCGGCCGCCGTGCAGATCGGCCGCGAGGTGTCCGGCATGAACGCGGCGTACATCGCCTCGCTCAAGCCCTATCTGGCAGCACTCGGGCATGCCGGCATGGACGCCGAGGCGGCGTCGGCGCGGGCGCGGCTGCTGGCGCTGGAGCCGGATTTCTCGATCCGCCGGTTCCTCTCGGTAACCCCGCTGGACCGGCCGGCCGACCGGGAGCATGTGGCCGAGGGCTTGCGGCTGGCCGGGGTGGCGGAGTAGCCCGATCGGTCTGCGCGTCGCTCGCCGCGTGCCGCGCGCCCTTTGCTCATTGCCCGCGGCTGAAAGCTTCTCTTTGCCAATGCGCCAACGCCGCAAACGTGGCCGTCCGCTCGACGGATGGCTGATCGTCGACAAGCCGCCCGGTCTGACCAGCACCGATGTCGTCAACCGCGTCCGCCGCTGGTTCGATGCGCAGAAGGCCGGGCATGGCGGCACGCTCGACCCGCTGGCCACCGGTCTGCTGCCGGTGGCGTTCGGGGCGGCGACCAAGACCGTACCCTATGTGATGGACGGCGCGAAGCTGTACCGCTTCACCCTGCGTTTCGGCACAGCACGCGATACCGACGACGCCGACGGGGCGATCACCGCAGTCTCGGACGCGCGCCCGACCGATGCGCAGATCGCCGCCGCGCTGCCGGCGTTCCTGGGCGACATCATGCAGGTGCCGCCGGTGTATCCGCGATCAAGGTGGCGGGGGAGCGCGCCTACGACATGGCTCGCGAAGGCCGCGCCCCGACGCTGGAGGCGCGCGCGGCGCGGGTCGATCGTTTCGCGCTGATCGAGCGCCCGGACGCCGAGACCGCGGTGTTCGAGGTGCAGTCCGGCAAGGGCGTCTATATGCGCAGCCTGGCGCGCGATCTTGCCGCCGCCTGCGGGGCTGTTGGCCATATCGCCGCCCTGCGCCGGCTCCGGGTCGGCCCGTTCGTCGAGGCGGATGCGATTCCACTGGACAAACTGCAGCCGGCAGAGGATACCGCCCCGGCTTCCCCGGACCTGCTGCGTCCGGTCGCGACCGCGCTGGCCGACATCCCGGCGCTGGCCCTGACCGATGCGGAGGCCGCCGACCTTGCCCATGGCCAGGCAATCAGCTTGGTCGTTCTGCTCGGCCGGATTCCGCGTGACGCCAACCCCGATGGCGGGCTGGCGAGAGCGATGGCGGGGAGCCGCGTGATCGGCCTCTGCCGCCTGCAGGACGGGCTCCTGAAGCCGGAACGGATGCTGTAGCGCGCCCCGTCCCTCATTCTTCAGGAGCACACGATGTCGATTACCGCGGAGCGCCGCACGGCGCTGGTTCACGAACATGCCCGCAAGCAAGGCGATACCGGTAGCCCGGAGGTCCAGGTTGCCTTGCTGTCCGAGCGCATCGTCAATCTGACCGAGCATCTCAAGACGCACGCCAAGGACTTCCACTCGCGCCGCGGTCTGCTGATGCTGGTGGGCCAGCGCCGCCGGCTGCTGGACTACCTGAAAGCCAAGGACAACGCCCGCTATCAGGCGTTGATCGGCCGATTGAGCCTGCGCCGCTAGGCCGAGGCGTGGCGCGCTTCGTGACCGCTCCTGGCCACGCCGACGTGAAATCGCGGGCGAACGCGCTTATGTATAGATCGCCGACGGAACTCCGCATCAGGGTGATGCGGAGCAAGCCTGCCGTTCGCGGCGGGACGATGGATTGCCGATCCTGATGCACGCCCCTGTCGCGGACGATGCGACGGCGGCTCCGGCCACATGGTCCGCGACTGCGCTCGGCCGCGCGCAGTCCGTTCCCATGCCGCCCGAGACGCCGTCCTCCGCCAGAAGGAGCCTGATCGCGCACGAAGCCGCCCTGCCGCGTCGGTCCACACAGACAAGGACGACGTGATGTTCAACTATTTTCGACGCGAACTCGATTGGGGTGGCCGCAAGCTGGTGCTGGAGACCGGCAAGATGGCACGGCAGGCCGACGGCGCCGTGCTGGCCAGCTACGGCGACACCATCGTTCTGTGCACCGCCGTCGGCGCGCGCACGACCAAGCCGGGGCAGGACTTCTTCCCGCTCACCGTGAACTACCAGGAAAAGGCGTTCGCCGCCGGCAAGATCCCGGGCGGGTTCTTCAAGCGCGAGGGCCGGCCCTCGGAAAAGGAGACGCTGGTCAGCCGCCTGATCGACCGGCCGATCCGCCCGCTGTTCCCGCGTGGCTTCCGCAACGAGGTGCAGGTCGTCGCCACGGTGCTGAGCCATGATCTCGAGAACGATCCCGACGTGGTGGCGATGATCGGCTGCTCGGCGGCGCTGACCCTTTCAGGCATCCCGTTCTTCGGGCCGGTGGCCGCCGCCCGCGTCGGCTACATCGACGGGCAGTATGTGCTCAACCCGACCGCCGCGCAGCGTGAGACCGGGTTCCAGCTGGATCTCGTGCTGGCCGGCACCGCCGAAGGCGTGCTGATGGTCGAGAGCGAGGCGCGCGAGCTGTCCGAGGAGGTCATGCTCGGCGCGGTCACCTTCGGCCACGCGCAGTTCCAACCGGTGATCCAGGCGATCATCGAACTGGCCGAGCACGCCGCCAAGGAGCCGTGGTCGCTGCCCGAGCCGGAGGCCGATGCGAGCGCGATCAAGCCGCGCCTCGACGCGCTGGCGCGGGCTCCGCTGGCCGAGGCGTACCGCGAAAAGCAGAAGCAGTTGCGCCAGGAAAAGGTGTCAGCCGCCAAGAAGGGCGCGCTCGCCGTGCTGGCCGAGGAAGGCTTCGACGCCGATCGCGCCAAGCCGATGTTGAAGGAGCTGGAGGCCGACGTGATGCGCGGCGCGGTGCTGGACACCGGCCTGCGCATCGACGGCCGCGATACGAAGACCGTGCGGCCGATCGTGGCCGAGGTCGGGATGCTGCCGCGCGCCCATGGCTCGGCGCTGTTCACCCGTGGCGAGACGCAGGCGCTCTGCGTGGCGACCCTCGGCACCGGGCAGGACGAGCAGATCGTCGACGCGCTCGAGGGCGAGTATCGCGAGCACTTCATGCTGCACTACAACTTCCCTCCCTATTCGGTTGGCGAAGCGGGGCGCATGGGCAGCCCGGGCCGGCGCGAGATCGGCCATGGCAAGCTGGCTTGGCGGGCGATCCATCCGTTGCTGCCCGCCAAGGACCGTTTCCCGTACACCATGCGGGTTGTCAGCGAGATCACCGAAAGCAACGGCAGTTCCTCAATGGCGACCGTCTGCGGCACCAGCCTGGCGCTGATGGATGCCGGCGTGCCGCTCGGCCGCCCGGTCGCGGGCATCGCGATGGGCCTGATCAAAGAGGATCGCGGCTTCGCCGTGCTGTCCGACATCCTCGGCGACGAGGACCATCTCGGCGACATGGACTTCAAGGTGGCCGGCACCGAGCAGGGCGTGACCAGCCTGCAGATGGACATCAAGATTACGTCCATCACGCCGGAGATCATGCAAGTGGCGCTGGCGCAGGCGCGCGACGGGCGGCTGCACATTCTGGGCGAGATGAACAAGGCGCTGACCGGCGCGCGCAGCGACGTGGCGGCGACCGCGCCGCGGATCACCGTCATCAACATCCCCAAGGAGAAGATCCGCGACGTGATCGGCACGGGCGGCAAGGTGATCCGCGAGATCGTCGAGCTGACCGGAGCGAAGATCGACATCGAGGACGACGGCACAATCAAGATCGCCTCGTCGGACCCGGCCCGCGCGCAGGCGGCGGTGGACCGCATCCGCGGCATCGTGGCCGAGCCGGAAGTGGGCGTGATCTACACCGGCAAGGTAGTGAAGATCGCCGAGTTCGGCGCGTTCGTGAACTTCCTCGGCTCGCGCGACGGGCTGGTCCACATCAGCGAACTGGCCTCCAGCCGGGTGCAGAAGACCGGCGACGTGGTCAGCGTCGGCGATTCGGTGCGCGTGAAGGTGCTGGGCTTCGATGACCGGGGCAAGATCAAGCTGTCGATGCGGGTGGTCGATCAGGCGACCGGGGCGGATATTTCCGACCAGGTCGGGTCCAAGGGCGGCCGCCGCGAGCGCGACGATGGCGGCCGGCAGGAGCAGCCGGCGACCGAGGCCGCATCCCAGTAAATGACGCTGCGTTCATTCGCGCCGTCGTGCCGCCCCGCAGGGTGAACACGGCGGCGCGAGCGCCTATGTGAGGCGGCGTAAAGAGGTTTGGAAGCGCGACAATGAAGGCGATCGAGGCGATCCGGATGGGCGGCGTCGATGTCCTGCCGCTGATCGAGGGCGGCAAGGGCGTCTCGATCTCGACCGGGCGCACCAGTGGCCACTGGGCCGCCGGCGGCGGGGCCGGGACGTTCAGCGCGGTCAATGCCGACAGCTTCGGCGCCGACGGCGACGTGATCCCGCAGACCTATCACGGCCACACCCGCCGCGAACGGCATGAGGAGCTGGTCGCCTACGCCATCCAGGGCGGCATTGCGCAGGCGCGGCAGGCGCACGACATCGCCGGCGGATCCGGCCGCATCCATGCCAACATCCTGTGGGAAATGGCCGCCGCCGAGCGGGTGATTACCGGCGTGCTGGAAGGCGCCAAGGGGCTGATCCACGGGCTGACCTGTGGTGCCGGCATGCCATACCGGCTGTCCGAGATCGCGGCGAAGTTCGGCGTCTATTACTATCCGATCGTCTCCTCGGCGCGCGCCTTCAACGCTCTCTGGAGGCGCGCCTATTCCAAGGCGGCCTCGCTGCTGGGCGGGGTCGTGTACGAAGACCCCTGGCTGGCCGGCGGCCATAACGGCCTGTCCAATGGCGAGGATCCGGACAGGCCGGAGGATCCGTTCCCGCGCGTGCTGGCTTTGCGCAAGCTGATGCGTGAGCTGGGCTTAGGCGAGACGCCGATCATCATGGCCGGCGGGGTCTGGTGGCTGGAGGAGTGGGAGGACTGGATCGGCAATCCCGACCTCGGCCCGATCGCCTTCCAGTTCGGCACCCGGCCGCTCCTGACCCAGGAAAGCCCGATCGGCGAGGCATGGAAGCGCCGGCTGCTGACCCTGAAAAAGGGCGACGTGTTCCTCAATCGCTTCAGCCCGACCGGGTTCTACTCCTCCGCGGTCAACAACGGCTTCATCGGCGAGTTGCGCGAGCGCAGCGAGCATCAGGTCGCCTACACCACCGAGAAGGTCGGCGAGCACGTGGCCGAATACGGCGTCGGCCCGCGCCGGCGCACCGTGTACCTGACGCCGACCGACCTCGCGCATGTGCAGGGCTGGGAGGCGGATGGCTTCACCGAGGCGCTGCGCACGCCGGACTCGACCCTGGTGTTCGTGACCCCGCAGAAGGCGGCCGAGATCCTGGCCGACCAGCAGGCCTGCATGGGCTGCCTGAGCCAGTGCAGGTTCTCGAACTGGGCGCAGCACGAGCCGGATTTCTCCAACGGCAAGAAGGCCGACCCGCGCAGCTTCTGCATCCAGAAGACGTTGCAGGACATCGGCCATGCCAGGGACGAGGATGCGGCGGTGGAGCAGAACCTCATGTTTGCGGGGCACAATGCCTATCGCTTCGCGTCCGACCCGTTCTATGGCAACGGCTTCATCCCGACGGTGCGGGAACTGGTCGAGCGCATCCTGACCGGCCGTTAGAGGGGGGCCGGGTCATGCCCGATCAGGCGGTGCACGGGCCGGACGACCCCCGCGTGGCGGCGATCACCGAAATCTTCGCGCGTGAAACCGGCATCGCCGCCGACCGGCTGCAGCCGGACGCCACGATCGAGGCGCTGGGCATCCCGTCGCTGGACATGGTGCAGGCGATCTTCGCCATCGAATCGTATTTCGACGTCGAAATCCCGGTGGTGGCCGACCGCGCCGGCAGCCCGGAGTTCTCCACCGTCGGCGATCTGCTGGCGCACATCCTCGCGACGATCGACGCCAAGCAGAACTCCAGTTGCCGGCGACTGACGCGCGGCGGGCGGCCGCGCCGCCGCACCGCGTCGCCGTCACCGGCCTCGGCGCCATCGCGGCGCTGGGCCACACCGCGCCGTCGCTCTGGCAGGCCGTGCAGGCCGGGCAATGCGGCATCGGGCCGATCGCCAACATCCCGACCGAGCGCCTGTCAGCGCGCACCGCCGCCGAGATCCACGGGTTTGATCCTGCCGCCCATTTCGACCGGCGGCGGCTGCCGATGCTGGACCGCGCGGCGCAGCTGGCGCTGGTCGCCGGGCGCGAGGCGATGGCCGACGCCGGAGCAGCGGCCGGGGATTTCGCGCCAGAACGCGCCGGCGTCGTGCTGGGCGCTGCCATCGGGCAGGAGACCTTCGAATTCATCCTACCTGACGTTCTACGGCGAGGGCATCAACCGGGTGCCGCCGCTCACCGTGCCGCGCATCATGCCCAGTTCCGGGGCCAGCCACGTCTCGATGGAGTTCGGCATCCGTGGCCCGGTCTTTTCCACCGCCTCGGCCTGCGCCTCGGCCACCCACGCCATCGGGCAGGCATTCCAGATGGTGCGGGCCGGGATGCTCGATCTGGCGGTCACCGGCGGCGGCGATGCCTCGATCGTGGTCGGCTTCATGAAGGGCTGGGAGGCGCTGCGGGTGCTCAGCCCGGATGTCTGCCGGCCGTTTTCCCGCGACCGCGCCGGGCTGGTAATCGGCGAGGGCGCCGGCATGATGGTGCTGGAGCCGCTGGAGCGCGCGCGGGCGCGGGGGGCGACCGTTCATGCCGAGCTGGTCGGCTGCGGCATGAGCGCCGATGCCGCCGACCTGACCGCGCCGGATGCGCGCGGCGCTGCGGCGGCAATGCGCGCCGCGCTGGACGATGCCGGGCTGCGGCCGGAGCAGGTCGGCTACATCAACGCGCACGGCACCGGCACGCGGCTGAACGATCGCACCGAGACGGCGGCCATCGCCGAGGTGTTCGGCGGAGCGACGGCAGGGCGGCTGGCGGTGTCGTCCAGCAAGTCGATGCTGGGTCACTGCATGTCGGCCTGCGGCGCGGTCGAGCTGGTGCTGACCATCCTGGCGGTGCGCGACGGCGTGCTGCCGCCGACCGTGGGCTTTCGTGAGCGCGATCCGGATTGCGACATCGACTGCGTGCCCAATGTGTCGCGTGCGATGCAGGTGGAGGTGGCGCTGTCCAACTCGTTCGCGTTTGGCGGCCTGAATGCCGTGCTGGCCGTCCGGCGCAGCGCGTGACCGCGCACATCAACCGCATCGGCACGGCCGTGCCGCCGCATGACGTGCACGCGCCGTTCGTGGCCTTCGCGCGCACGCTGCTGGCCGGCCAGCGATCGCGCGAGGTGTTCGATCGCATGGCCGAACGCGCCGGCATCGGGCACCGCTTCTCGTTCTTCCGCCCGGGCAGGCTGGATGCCGGAGAGGTCGATGCCGACGGCTTTTTCCGGCGCGGCGCGTTTCCCTCGACCGCCGCGCGGATGCGGCGCTATGAGGACTGGGCGCCGGAGCTGGCGATGCAGGCGATCGCGGCGCTGGACATCCGGGCCGAGCGGGCGCGCATCACCCACCTGATCGTCGCCTCATGCACCGGGTTTTCCGCGCCGGGGCTGGATCTGCAACTGGCGCGGCGCACTCGGGCTGGAGGCGTCGGTGAAACGCTCGGTGATCGGCTTCATGGGCTGCTCGGCCGCCGTTCCGGCGATGCGCGCAGCACAGGAAGCGGTGCTCGCCGACCCGGCTGCCCGGGTGCTGGTGGTCAATCTTGAGCTGTGTTCGCTGCACATGCAGGAATCCGGCGACCTGGAGACCATCCTTTCGTTCCTGCTGTTCGGCGACGGCTGCGCGGCCACCCTGGTCACCGCCGACGAACATGGCGCGGCGCTGGACGATTTCCGCGCGGCGATCATCCCGGACAGCGCCGACCTGATTACCTGGCACATTGGCGACCAGGGCTTCGACATGCATCTGTCGGGGAAGGTGCCGGGACGGATCGCGCAGGCGCTGCGCGCCGACGACGCCGACCTGCTGCGTGGCGAGGGCACGCAGGCCATCGAGCTCTGGGCGGTGCATGCCGGGGGGCGAACCGTGCTCGATGCGGTGGAGATCGGGTTCTCCCTGCCGCGCACCGCCCTGGCGCAGTCGCGCGCCGTCCTGCAGGCGTTCGGCAACCTGTCCTCGGCGACCATCATGTTCGTGATGCAGACGATGCTGGCCGGCCCGGCGGGTCGGGGAATGGCCATGGCGTTCGGCCCGGGCATGGTCGCCGAGACGTTCCGGTTTCGCGTTCTGTGACGAGACGTGCCGCGCGATGAACGCAGGCCGTCGCGTCGGTCTGGCGGGCGCCGTCGTGATGGTGCTGGTCGCCGTGGGGTCGGTCACCACGATCCGGCGCGAGTATTCGGCGCCGGGCCCGTTGCCGGCTGACCGCGCAGTGGTGGTGCCGCGCGGCTCGCTGGCGCAGGTCGCGCAGGCACTGGCTGCCTCCGGGGTGATCGGGCGCGAACTGGCGTTCCGCGCCGCGGCCCTCGCCACCCGCGAGCAGGGCGCGCTGCACGCCGGCGAGCTGGCGTTTCCGGCACATGCGAGCCTCGCCGAGACGCTGGAGGTGCTGCGTCGCGGGCGCCCGGTGCTGCACCGGGTCACCATCCCCGAGGGCCTGACCGCCGCCCAGATCGCCGTGCTGCTGGACCGAGCCGCGCCGTTGTCGGGCAATCCGGTGGTGCCCGGGGAGGGGACGGTGCTGCCCGAGACCTATGATGTCGAACGCGGCGCCAGCCGCGCCTCAATCGTGTCGCGCGCGCAGTCGGCCATGGATCGCGCGCTGGCGCAGGCCTGGGCGCATCGTCAGAGCGGGCTGCCCTACGTGACCCCGCGCGATCTGCTGGTTGTGGCCAGCATGGTCGAGCGCGAAACCGCAAAGCCTCAGGAGCGCGCCCATATTGCCGGGGTGTTCGTCAACCGGCTGCGCCAGGGCATGCGGCTGCAATCGGACCCGACGGTGGCCTACGCCGTCAGCGGCGGCGAGACGCTGGAGCGCAAGCTGACCCGCGCCGACCTCGCCTGGCCCAATCCGTACAACACGTACGCATCCATCGGCCTGCCGCCCGGCCCGATCGACAGCCCCGGCCCGGCGTCCCTGCTGGCCGCGGCGCGGCCGGACGCCACCGACGACCTGTATTTCGTCGCGGACGGCAGCGGCGGCCATGCCTTCGCCCGCACCCTGGCCGGGCACGAGCAGAACGTGGCGCGCTGGCGCGCAATGCAGGCGGCCCCGTGACGACCCGGCGCTACCGCACCGTGGACGTGTTCACCAGCCGGCCGTTCGGCGGCAATCCGCTTGCCGTGGTGCTGGATGCGCAGGGCCTGTCCACCGCGCAGATGCACGCCATGGCGGCCGAGTTCGGCTATGCCGAGACCAGCTTCGTGCTGCCGCCGTCGGATCCGGCGCATACCGCGCGGGTGCGGATTTTCACCCCGCGCACCGAACTGCCATTCGCCGGGCATCCTAATATCGGCACCGCCTTCGTCCTGGCTCACGAGGGCATGGCCGTGGGCGAGCGGCTGGTGTTCGAGGAAACGGCCGGGCTGGTGGCGCTCGACCTGCTGCATGAGGCGGGATCAGTCTGCGGCGCAAGGCTGACCGCGCCGCGCCGGTTCGCCCGCGCGGGCGAGCTGGCCGCGGCCGAGGTCGCGGCCTGTGTCGGGCTGCCTGCGGGCGCCGTGCAGCTCGGGCTGCATGCGCCGCTGGTGGCCTCGGTCGGCCTGCCATTCGTCATCGCCGAACTGGACGGCATCGAGTCGCTGCAGCGATCCGCGGCGGATGTGGCGGCGTTCCGGCGGACGCTGCCGCGGCATGGGGCGGACGGAATCTTTCTGCATGTCGTCGATCCTGACGATCCCGCCTGTCGGCACGCACGGATGTTCTCGCCGCTCGATGGCATTGGCGAGGACGCCGCCACCGGCAGCGCCACCGCCGCGCTGGCCGGGCTGCTGGCCGACCTATGCCGGACGGATGACGCCGAGATCGCACTGACGGTGCGCCAGGGCGAGGCGATGGGCCGGCCCAGCCTGCTGCGCGCCCAGGCGAGCCGGCGAGCCGGGCGGGTCGGGCGCGTCACTCTGCAAGGCGCATGCGTGGCCATGATGGCGGGAAGTTTCGCGCTTGCGGGCGAGGGCTGAGCGGCGCCGGTTGCCGAGCGCTTGAACCCACGTCGCGCAACATCGTCACGCATGCAGGGTGGTGCCGGGCACGGCTCGGCGTGACCAAGGTTCCGCATCAGTCAGCCCGACTATCCCGGCCGCCTCACCACTGCGGATGCCAGCATGCAACTCGGTGCCCGGCATCGCCGGACAGTCGCGGCGTCTGCGCCCGGCAGTCGTCCTGCGCGCGCGGACAACGGGGCGCGAAGGCGCAGCCGGGCGGCAGCGCGCCAGCCGGCGGCATCCGCCCCGGAATCGGCGTCGGCAGCCCGGAGGTCGCGTGCGGCGAGGCGGCGAACAGCGCGCGGGTGTACGGATGCGCCATCCGGGAGAACACGGTCGCGGTCGCTCCGTCCTCCACCACCCGCCCCGCGTACATCACCAGCACCCGTGCCACCGAGCGCCCGACCACGCCCAGGTCGTGACTGACCAGCAGCAGCGCCATCCGCCGCTCGGCGACCAGCCCGGCCAGCAGATCCAGCACCTGCGCCTGCACCACCAGGTCGAGCGCCGTGGTCGGCTCGTCGGCGATCAGCAGGTCGGGGCCGCAGGCCAGCGCGATCGCGATGCCGACCCGCTGGCGCTGGCCGCCGGACAGCTGGTGCGGCCAGGAATCGGCCCGCTCGACCCCGACGCGGGCCAGCAACGCCCGCGCCTGCTCGCGCGCGGCGCGGCGATCCAGGCGGCGATGCAGGCGCAGCGGCTCGGCCACCTGCGCGGACGCGCGCATCAGCGGGTTCAGCGCGGTCATTGGCTCCTGGAACACCATTCCGGCGCGCGCGCCGCGCCAGGCGCACAGCGCCGCCTCGTCGGCGGCCAGCAGGTCGGCGCCGTCGAAGCTCAGTCGCCCATCGGTGCGTGCGTGGTCGGGCAGCAGGCGCATGATCGCCAGCGCGGTGACCGACTTCCCGCTGCCGAACTCGCCGACCAGCCCGATCGTCTCGCCGCGGCCGATGCGCAGATCGAGCCCGTGCAGCACGGCCACCTCTCCGCCGCCGCTGCGCAGCGCCACCCGCAGATCGTGCGCCGCAAGCAGGCTCATCGCGCCCGCCGCAGGCGCGGATCGAGCCAGTCCTGCAGCCCGTCGCCCAGCAGGTTCAACCCCAGCACCGACAACGCGATCGCCAGCCCCGGAAACAGCGCCAGCAGCGGGTCGCGCCAGATGAAGCTCTGCGCGTCGTTCAGCATCCGCCCCCAGCTTGGGGCTGGCGGCGGCGTGCCGAGTCCGACATAGGCCAGTCCGGCATCGGCGATGATGCCGAGCGCGAACTGGATCGTCGCCTGCACCACCAGCACCGGGGCGATGTTGGGCGCCACGTGCGCCAGCGCGATCGCCGGCTCCGACCGTCCGGCCGCCCGCGCCGCCAGCACGTAGTCGCGCCGCCACACCGCTTGCGCCGCGCCGCGCGCCACGCGGGCGAACACGGGGATGTTGAAAATGCCGATCGCCACCACGGCGTTGCGCGCACCCGGCCCGGCCAGCGCGGTCAGCATCACAGCGGTCAGCAGCGCCGGAAACGCGAACATCAGATCCGCGCCGCGCATCAGCGCCTCGTCGGCCCAGCCGCCCCGCGCCGCCGCCACGATGCCCAGCGGCACGCCCAGCCCCGCGCCGCCCAGCACCGCCAGCAGGCTCACCGCGAGCGTGATCCGGCTGCCGGCCATCAGCTGCGCGGCCACGTCGCGCCCCAGCGAGTCGGTGCCGAGCCAATGCGCCGCCGAGGGCGGGGCGAGGCGGTGCAGGATGTCGATTTCCGTCGGCGGCCAGGGCGTCCAGGCGAATGACAGCAGCGCCACCGCCACCAGCAGCGCGGTGATCGCGCCGCCGGCCGCCAGAGTCGGGCGTTTCACGTCCGCAGCCGGGGATCGAGCGCGGCATAGGCCAGGTCGACCACGAAATTGACGGCGATGACGCTGGCCGCCAGCAGCACCACAAGGTCCTGCACCACCATCAGATCGCGTTGCGCGATCGCCTGGAACAGCAGCCGGCCCAGGCCGGGCAGCGAGAACACCTGCTCGATGATGACCGTGCCGGCGAGCAGGAACGCGACCTGCAGCCCGAGGATGGTCACCACCGGGATCATCGCGTTCGGCGCGGCGTGCCGCCACAGCGCCGCACGCCGCGACAATCCCTTGGCGCGGGCGGTGCGGATGAAATCCTCGCCCAGCACGTCCAGCACCGCGGCCCGCGTCACGCGCGCGAGCACCGCCGCCTGCGGCAAGGCGAGCGCCGTGGCGGGCAGCAGCAGCGCGCGCAGCGCCGGCCACGCGCCGCCGCCCCAGCCAGGGAAGCCGCCCGCCGGCAGCCAGGCCAGGCGCACGGCAAACAGCAGGATCAGCAGCAGGCCCAGCCAGAAATTCGGGATCGCGATGCCGAGTTGGGCCACCCCCACCACCGCCGCATCCGCCGCCCGCCCGCGCCGCGCGGCGGTCCAGATGCCGAGCGGGATCGCGGTCAGCGTCGAGGCCAGGATGGCGAGGCCGGCCAGCGGCAGGCTGACCGGCAGCCGCTCGCCGATCAGCGTCGCCACAGGCACGTCATAGGTATAGCTCATTCCCATCCGCCCGGTCGCCAGGCCGCCGGCCCAGCGCGCGTATTGCGCCAGAACGGGCTGGTCCAGACCCATCTGGTGGCGCAGCGCGGCCAGCGTGTCCGGCCGCGCCCCGGTGCCCAGCACGACGGCCGCCGGATCGCCCGGCAGCACCTGCATCACCACGAACACCACCAGCGATGCGGCCAGCAGGGTAGCCAGCAGGATGGCGACGCGGCGGAGGAGGAAGGCGATCAAGCGAGCGGGTGCTGGTTCGTCCGCCGCTGTGCGCCTCCGCCGTCATCCCGGCCATGGCGATGCGGGAACGGAGGTCGCGACGGCGACATTCTGCTACTCCGCCCAGCTCACGTCCGACACGTCGTTGGCCGGCACCGGATCGTTCTCCCACAGCCCGCGCAGCCTGGCGTTCCAGACGCCGACCAGCGGCAGAGCGAACATGAACACGTTCGGCTCGTCCTCGGCCAGCTTGCGTTGCAGGTCGCCCAGCAGCGCGAGCTGCGCCCTGGGATCGGTCGCCGCGAGGTACTTCGCATACAGCGCGTCATAGTCGTCGCTGTGATAGTTGAAGTAGTATTTCGGCCGCGCATAGATATCCAGGTCGCGCGCTTCGGTGTGCGAGATGATGGTGGCGTCGTACTGGCCGCGCAGGAACACCTGGTCGATCCATTGCGCCCACTCGATCGGCGCGAGGTTGGCGTGGATGCCGACCTGCTCCAGCATTGCCGCCACGATCTCGCCGCCACGGCGCGCGTAGGGCGGCGGCGGCAGGCTCAAGGTGATGGTCGTCCCCGGCTTGACCCCGGCCTCGGCCAGCAGCGCCCGTGCCTTGGCCGGGTCGTACGGATAGACCCCGGTCAGGTCGATGTAGCCCGGATCGGTCGGCACGTAATGCGAGCCGATCGGCTGGCCGAGCCCGTTCTCGGCGCCCTGGATCACCGCGTTGCGGTCGATCGCGTAGGCCAGGGCGCGGCGCACCCGTATGTCCGCGAACAGCGGGCGCGCCTCGTTCAGCGCCACGATGGTCTTGCCCTCGGTCGTGCCGACATGCACGGCGAAGCGCGGGTCGTGGCGGAACTGGTCCAGCGCCTCGGGCGCCGGGAAATTGGGGAACGCGTCCAGGTCGCCGGCCAGCATCGCCGCGGTCGCCGCCGCCGGGTCGGCAATGAAGCGGAACGTCACCGCCGACAGCGCCGGCTTCGGTCCCCAGTACTGCGGGTTGCGCTCCAGCTCGACCCGGTCGCCCTGCACCCAGCGGTGGAAACGGAACGGCCCGGTGCCGACCGGGTGCGTCTTGTTGCCCGCCGCGCTGGCCGGCGAGATCATCACCGCGTCGCCCCAGCCCATGTCGAACAGGAAATTGCTGGCCGGCTGCTTGAGCGTGACCTTCGCGGTCAGCGGATCCGGGCACTCGACCTGCCTGATCGGCGCGAACAGCCCCTTTTGCGCATTGGTGCTGTCCGGCGCCATTGCGCGGCCGTACGAGAACTGCACCACGCTGCAATCGAACGGCGCGCCGTCGTGGAACGCCACCCCCTTGGCGAGCGCGAAGACGTAGGTCAGCCCGTCCGGCGAGACCGTCCAGCTGCGCGCCAGATCGGGCTGCACCGCTCCGTCGCGGTCGATCCGGGTCAGTCCCTGGAAGATGTTCTGATACGTCACCTCGCGAATCGCCGAGGCGGCGCCCGCCGTCGGATCGAGATTCGGCGGCTCCAGCACCATGCCGAGAGTAAGCGTGTCCTTGGCCACCGCGCCCCCTGCGGCAAGGCAGACCGCAAGGGCGGCGGCGGTGGCGGCCAGCTGCGTGCGCGTCATGGTGCGTTCCCGGCGATGCGGCCAGACCACAACAGGCGCCGCCGGCATGGTCAAGCCGGCGGTGCTGCGGGATCGCGCCCGCCGGTCAGCTGAACAGCTTGAGCGCGGTGTTCACCGTGCGCCAGACTCCCCATGCCAGCGGGATGCAGACCACCGCCCAGGCCAATGCCGCCTGCGGGGTCAGTCCGCCGGTGCCGATGCCGTGCGCCGCGCCGGTGGCGGACGGAGCGGCGCGGTCGCCGGCCTGGGCCGCGGCCACGTCCGCCTCGGTCATCAGCCAGCCCGGGGCCACCGGACGGACCAGCAGGTTGGCGAAGAACCCCAGCACCAGCAGCCCGGCCAGGATGTACAGCACCTGATCGTACACCTGATCGCGCGGCACGCCGGCGGCGATGCGGTTGGCGCGCAGGTAGGCGACGATGCTGGGGCCGACCACGCCGGCGGCCGACCAGGCGGTGAGCAGCCGGCCGTGGATCGCGCCCACGAACTGCGTGCCGAAGATGTCGGCCAGATAGGCCGGCACGGTCGCGAAACCGCCGCCATACATCGACAGGATCACGCACATGAAGGCCACGAACATCGCCTGGCTGCCGCTATGCGCCGCCCAGGGCGACGCGGCGAACAGGGCAATGCCGAGCAGGAAGAAAATGGCGTAGGTCACCTTCCGGCCGATCCCGTCCGACACCGAGGCCCAGAAGAAGCGGCCCAGGATGTTGAACAGCGACAGCAGGCCGCCGAAGCCGGCAGCCACCGTCGCGATCATCTTGAGCTGACCCGGATCGAGTTGCAGGAAACCCTTGTCCGGTATTCCGATCAGCCGGCCGCCGAAAATCTCCTGCAACATCGGCGAGGCCACCGCCAGCACCCCGATGCCGGCGCTGACATTCAGGAACAGCACCGCCCAGATCAGCCAGAATTGCGGCGTCCGGTGAGCGTCGCGCAGATGCACATGCCCGGTGGTGATCATGCCGCGCCGCGTGTGCGCTGCCGGAACCCAGCTCTCCGGCCGCCATCCGGCCGGCGGTATGCGGTAGCCGAACGCCCCGCCCAGCATGAACACGAAATACATCGCGCCCAGCACCAGGAATGTCGGCCAGACGCCCGGGACGGTCCCCGTGCCGAAGCGGTTCATCAGCAGGTTGGCGAGCGGAAAGCCGATCAGCGCGCCGCCGCCGAACCCCATGATCGCCATGCCGGTGGCCATGCCGCGCCGGTCGGGGAACCATTTGATCAGGGTCGAGACCGGCGAGATGTATCCCAATCCCAGGCCCACGCCGCCGATGACCCCAAGGCCCAGCCACATCAGCCAGAGCTGGTGAGTGACGATGCCGACAGCCGAGACCAGCCAGCCGCCGCCCCAGCAGAATGCCGCGACCACGCCTGCGCGGCGCGGGCCGACCCGCTCCAGCCAGCCGCCCCAGGCCGCGGCCGAGCAGCCGAGCACTACGATGCCAAGCTCGAACATCCAGGCGAGGTCGGCGATGCGCCAGTCGCAGGTGGTGGTCGATCAGCGCCTGCAGCCGTCGTCATGCCGGGGCAGGACAGCGATTTCGCGCCACCGATCAGGCGGGTCAGCGGCAGCCAGAACACCGACAGTCCATAGGCCATGCCGATGCACAGATGGATGGCGAGAGCGGCCGGCGGCACCAGCCAGCGGTTGAAGCCGGCGCCGGCAACGATGCGCTCGCGGTCCAGCAGCCCCGGCGCGGCGTCCGCCGCGCCCGCCACAATGTATTGCTCATTCAGTCGCGTCCCTCGCCCAGCCGATTGCACGTCCGGGATTTTTGCCGTCATCCCGTTCCCGGATCGCGAAGTATCGTGCCATGCGGGTCCGCGGCGGGAAGCCGTTTTTCAGCCTGCACGCGGCCGCGGTCGCCGCGCCACCTTGACCATCGGCGAACCGCCCCCCTATTCATTCACGGCTACAAGATACAACCCCGAAGGAGACGCACATGGCCTGGAAAGCTCCCAAGATTGTCGAGATCGCGCTGGGCGGCGAAATCAACTGCTACGCCTGCGCCAGCGTGAAGTGATCCTGTCCGCGCGCGCGGCGTCGCCGAATACGGACGCCGCGCGCGCGGAGATCGCCAGCTTTCGCTAGGAGCGCCGGGTGCGCGCTATCGTTCTCGGCGCCGCCGCCGGCGGCGGTTTTCCGCAATGGAACAGCAACGCCCACGGCTGCCGGCGGGCCAGATCTGGCGATCCCGGCCGCGAAGCCGCGCAGCCAGGCGTCGTTGGCCGTCAGCGCCGATGGCGCGACATGGTTCCTTCTCAACGCCGCCCCCGACCTTCGCCAGCAGATCGAGTCGACGCCGGCGTTGTGGCCGGCCGCCGGCGCGATGCGATCCTCGCCGATCGCCGGCGTGGTGCTGACCGGCGGCGACGTGGACGCGATCGCCGGCCTGCTGACCCTGCGCGAGCGGCAGGCGCTGTCGGTGTTCGCGACCGCCCCGGTGCTGGACGTGCTCGAATCCAACAGCGTGTTCGACGTGCTTGCCCGCGATCTGGTGGCGCGTCGCCGGCTGGCGCTTGACGAGGCGATCGATCTGCCTCGCCCGGACGGCACGTCCTCGGGCCTGCGCTGCACCGCATTCGCGGTACCCGGCAAGGTGCCGCTGTATCTGGAAGCCGACGACCAGCCGACCATCGAGGAAGGCGAGCGGACGGTGGGGCTGATGCTGTCGGACGGCCGGTTTCCCGGGGCGGGCGCGCGCATGTTCTTCATTCCCGGCTGCGCGGCCATGACCGCCGTCGCTGGCCGAACGGCTGCGCGGCGCGGCGCTGGTGCTGTTCGACGGCACGCTGTGGGATGACGGGGAGATGATCCGCGCCGGCTTGGGCGCCAAGAGCGGCCGGCGCATGGGCCATATGAGCGTGGCCGGGCCGGACGGCACGATGGCCGGGTTCGACGGGCTGAATGTCGAGCGCAAGGTGCTGATCCACATCAACAACTCCAACCCGGTGCTGCTGGAGGACTCGCCCGAGCGCGCGGCCGCCTCGGCGCGGGGCTGGGAAGTCGCCTGCGACGGCATGGAGTTCGCCCTGTGAACGATGCGCCCCTTGATGCGGCCGCTACGCTGTCGCCCGATGCGCTGGCGGCCGCCCTGCACGCGGTCGGCGCCGAGCGCTACCACAACCTGCACCCGTTCCATCGCCGCCTGCATGGCGGCGAGCTGCACGCGCGCGCAGGTGCAGGCCTGGGCGCTCAACCGCTACTATTACCAGAGCCGCATCCCGGCCAAGGACGCGACCCTGCTGGCCCGCCTGCCCACCGCCGAGCTGCGCCGAGAGTGGCGCCGCCGCCTGGTCGATCACGACGGCGAGCGCCCGGCACCGGCGGCATCGCGCGCTGGCTGAAGCTGGCCGAGGGCGTCGGGCTTGACCGCGCCTACGTCGAGAGCACGCGACGGGCATCCTGCCGGGCACCCGGTTCGCGGTGGATGCCTATGTCGCGTTCGTGCGCGACCGCAGCGTGCTGGAGGCGGTGGCCTCGTCGCTGACCGAGATGTTCTCGCCGACCATCATCAGCGAGCGCGTGTCGGGGATGCTGCGCGCATTACGATTTCATCAGCCGCCGATACGCTCGCCTATTTCACGCCGCGGCTGACGCAGGCGCCGCGCGACGTCGATTTTGCGCTCGACTACGTCTGCGACCGCATGCGCGCAGCCGCGCGGAGCAGGACGCGGTGATCGCCGCGCTGCGCTTCAAGTGCGACGTGCTGTGGTCGCAGCTCGACGCGCTGGACTATGCCTATGTCGCGCCCGGCCAGATCCCGCCGGGAGCGTTCGTCGCCGTGATCGCCGAGGACGCGGTGCCCGCCTTGTCGCGCGGGGTGAAGTTCCGCTTCGACGGCGTGCGCGACGCCTGGGTGGTGCTGGCGCCGGAACGGCTGTTCCAGCCGGACGCGACCGCGGTCGAGGTCTTGAGGCTGGTCGACGGGCGGCGCAGCTTTGGCGCCATCATCGACGATCTGTGCGGCCGCTTCGATGCGCCGCGCACGGTCGTCGCCGATGACGTGTCGGGCCTGCTGGAAGATCTGCGCGCGCGGGGAGTGGTGGCGGTATGAGCGACCTGGCCGAGATCCTGCCGGCAGCGGCGGTGGCGTTGCCCGACGCGCCGATGGGCATGCTGCTGGAGCTGACGCATCGCTGCCCGCTGCAATGCCCGTACTGCTCCAACCCGCTGGAGCTTGAGCGGCGCGGCGCAGGAGCTGGACACCGCGACCTGGCTGCGCGTGCTGGACGAGGCGGCCGAGCTGGGCGTGCTGCAGGTGCATTTTTCCGGCGGCGAGCCGACCGCGCGGCGCGACCTGCCGGCGCTGGTGCGGCGCGCCGCCGAGCGCCAGCTTTATTCGAACCTGATCACCTCAGGCGTGCTGCTCGACGCCGGGTCGCTGGCGCGGCTCGCGGAGGCCGGGCTGGACCATGTGCAGCTGAGCTTCCAGGACGTGCAGGCAGGCAACGCGAACCGCATCGGCGGCTATGCGGGTGGGCACGAGAAGAAGCTGGCCGTGGCCGCCCTGGTCCGCGCCGCCGGCCTGCCGCTGACCGTCAACTTCGTGGTGCACCGGCAGAACCTGGACCGCCTGGGCGAAATGATCGCGCTCGCCGAGGACCTCGGCGCCGGGCGCATCGAGGTCGCGCATGTGCAGTACGACGGCTGGAGCCTGGTGAACCGCGCCGCCCTGATGCCGTCGCGCGCCCAGCTGGATGCGGCCACCGCGATGGTGCAGGCGGCGCGAGCGCGGCTGCGCGGCAGGATGGTGATCGATTACGTGGTGCCGGACTACTACGCCAGCGAGCCGAAGGGCTGCATGGGCGGCTGGGGACGGCGGTTCCTGAATGTCTCGCCGGCGGGGCGGGTGCTGCCCTGCCACGCGGCCGAGACGCTGCCCGGCTTCGACTGGCCGAACGTCCGGGAACGGTCGCTGCGCGACATCTGGGAGTCGTCGGAGGCGTTCAACCGCTACCGCGGGACTGCCTGGATGCCCGAGCCGTGCCGCTCCTGCGAGCGCCGGGAGATCGACTGGGGCGGCTGCCGCTGCCAGGCGTTCGCGCTGACCGGCGATGCCGGGCGCACCGACCCGGCCTGCGCCCTGTCGCCCGACCACGCGCTGATGGCCGAGGCGGCGGGGGCGGCGACAGGTGCGCCCCCGCCGGAGTTCGTCTATCGGCGGATCGGCGGTTCCGTGCAGCAGGCGGCGGATCAGGAGCGGTCGGAGTAGCGCGCGCTCGACGCGAAATCGGAACCGTCGCTAGTATCGGCGGCAGCCGCGCAGGAGAGCCGCATGTCAGCTCCGGGCCTGGACGTCATCACCATCGGCCGCTCCTCGGTCGATCTCTATGGCCAGCAGGTCGGCGGCCGGCTCGAGGACATGGCGACCTTCGTCAAGGCGGTCGGCGGCTGCCCGACCAACATCGCCATCGGCACCGCGCGGCTCGGGCTGAAATCGGCCGTCATCACCCGGGTCGGCGACGAGCACATGGGCCGCTTCATCCGCGAGCAGCTGGCGCGCGAGGGCGTGGCGATCGAGGGCGTGCATACCGATCCCGGCGCGACTGACCGCGCTGGTGCTGCTCGGCATGCGCGACGACAAGACCTTTCCGCTGATCTTCTATCGCGACAATTGCGCCGATGCGGCGCTCGACGAGAGCGACATCGACGCGGCGTTCGTCGCCTCGGCCGCCGCCGTGCTGGTCACCGGCACGCATTTCGCCCGCCCGGCCAGCGCCGCCGCGCAGCACCGGGCCATGCGCCATCGCCCGCGCGCACGGCCGCCGCGTCGTGTTCGACATCGACTATCGCCCGAACCTCTGGGGCCTGGCCGGACACGGCGCCGGCGAGGAGCGCTATATCCGATCGGAGGGCGTGACCGCGCTGCTGGCCCCGGTCCTGCCGCTATGCGACCTGATCGTCGGCACCGAGGAGGAGCTGATGATCGCCGGCGGGTCCGAGGACACGCTGGCCGCCATCCGCGCCGTCCGCGCCGTAACGGCGGCGACCATCGTCTGCAAGCGCGGGCCGATGGGCTGCGTGGTGTTCCCCGGCGACATTCCCGATCGACTCGACGACGGCGTCAGCGGCCCCGGCTTTCCGGTCGAGGTGTACAACGTGCTCGGGGCCGGCGACGCCTTCATGTCCGGCTTCCTGCGCGGCTGGCTGCGCGACGAGCCGCTCGAGACCTGCTGCGCCTACGCCAACGCCTGCGGCGCGTTCGCGGTGTCGCGCCTGCTGTGCTCGCCGGAATACCCGACCTGGGCGGAGTTGCGGCACTTCCTGCAGCACGGCAGCCGGCATCGGGCGCTGCGCCACGATGCGACGCTGAACCACCTGCATTGGGCGACGACGCGCCGCCGCGGCGCCGGCGCGGCGTGCATGGCGCTGCGCCATCGACCATCGCAGCCAGATCGAGAAGATGGCCGACGCCGCCGGGGCGGACCGCGCGCGCATCGCCGCCTTCAAGCAGCTGGCGGTGCGCGGCCGCGGTGCGGGTGGCGGACGGGCGCGCCGGGTTTCGGCATGCTGCTCGACGGCAAATATGGCCGCGAGGCGCTGTTCCGCGCCGCGGACCACGATCTCTGGATCGCCCGGCCGGTCGAGCTGCCCGGCTCGCGCCCGCTGGATTTCGAGGCGATGGCATCGCTGGGCGCGCAGCTGGTCGGAATGGCCGGTCGCGCATGTGGTCAAGTGCCTGTGCTTCTATCACCCCGACGATTCGCCCGAGCTGCGCGCGCGAGCAGGAGCGTGAGCTGCTGCGCCTGGACGATGCCTGCGCGCACGCTCGGGCGCGAATTGCTGCTCGAAATCATCGCCGGCAAGCACGGGCCGGCTCGGACGATCACACCGTGGCGCGGATCCTGGACCGCTTCTATGCGCTGGGCGTCAAGCCCGACTGGTGGAAGCTGGAGCCGCAGGCCAGAGCCGCCGCCTGGGCGCAGATTGGCGCCGCGATCGAGCAGCACGATCCGTACTGCCGCGGGGTGGTGATGCTGGGCCTGGAGGCGCCGATCGAGCTGCTGGCGCAAGCGTTTCGCGTGGCCGCCCCGGCGCGCTGGGTGCGAGGCTTCGCGGTCGGGCGCACCATCTTCGTCGAGCCGGCGCAGGCATGGCTGGCCGGCAGCATCGACGACGACGCGGCGGTGGCTATGATGGCGCGCAATTTCGCCGCCCTGGTGGATGCCTGGGACGAGGCGCGGCGGGCCGACGCGGCCTGAACGGCAACGGGGAGGGATGCGACATGGCGCAGATCCGGCTGACCGCCGCGCAGGCGCTGGTGCGCGCGATGGCCGCGCAGATGACCGAAATCGCCGGCGAGACGCGGCCGGTGTTCGGCGGCGTCTGGGCGATCTTCGGCCACGGCAACGTCGCCGGGCTGGGCGAGGCGCTGCACGCCGAGCGCGCCCGCCTGCCGACCTTCCGGGGCCACAACGAACAGGGCATGGCGCTGGCGGCGGTCGCCTACGCCAAGGCGTCGCGGCGGCGGCGGATGATGGCGGCGACCAGCTCGATCGGTCCGGGCGCGCTGAACATGGTGACGGCGGCGGGTGTCGCGCATGTCAACCGACTGCCGCTGCTGCTGCTGCCGGGCGACGTGTTCGCCGGGCGCCGTCCCGACCCGGTGCTGCAGCAGGTCGAGGACTTTTCGCGACGGCACGGTGTGGGCCAATGACTGCTTTCGGCCGGTGTCGCGCTATTTCGACCGTCTGACGCGGCCCGAGCAGGTGATTCCGGCGTTCGAGCGCGCGATGGCGGTGCTGACCGATCCCGCCGATTGCGGCCCGGTGACGCTGGCGTTCTGCCAGGACGTGCAGGCGCAGGCCTACGATTTCCCGACGGCCATGTTCCAGGAACGGCTGTGGCGGCCGCGCCGGCTGCGGCCGGATACGCACGAACTGGCCGACGCGGCGCGGCTGCTGCGGGAGGCGGAGCGGCCCCTGGTGATCGCCGGCGGCGGCGTGCTGTACAGCGAGGCGGAGGCGGCGCTGGCGGCGTTCTGCACCGCGCATGGGCTGCCTCTGGCCGAGACGATGGGCGGCAAGTCGTCGTTGCCGGCCTCGCACGACCGCAATCTCGGCGCGCTCGGCGTCACCGGCACGGCGGCGGCCAATGCGCTGGCCGCCGAGGCGGACGTGATCCTGGCGGTGGGCACGCGGCTGCAGGATTTCACCACCGGCTCCTGGGCGCTGTTCCGATCCGCCGGGCGACGCATCGATCGGGTTGAACGTGCAGCCCTTCGACGCGGAAAGCATCGCAGCCAGCCGCTGGTGGCCGACGCGGCCGAGGGCCTGGCTGCGCTGTCCGAGGCGCTGTCCGGCTGGCGCGCGCCGGCCGGATGGACCGCGCGCGCGACCGAGGAGAAGCGGCGCTGGACGGCGACCGCGTCGCGCTACACCGATGCCGGCAACGCCTCGCCGCCGAGCGACGCGCAGGTGATCGGCGCGGTGCAGCGGCGGTCGCGCGTCGAGGATGTTATCCTGTGCGCCGCCGGCGGCCTGCCGGGCGAGCTGCACAAGCTGTGGCAGGCAGAGACGCCGGGCGGCTTCCACGCGGAATACGGGTTTTCCTGCATGGGCTACGAGATCGCCGGCGGGCTGGGCGCCGCGATGGCGCTGCCGGATCGGCGTGTCGTCGTGCTGCTCGGCGACGGATCGTATCTGATGCTGAACTCGGAAATGGCCAGCGCCGCCATGCTGGGCGTCGCGCTGACCGTGGTGGTGCTGGACAATCGCGGCTTCGGCTGCATCAACCGGCTGCAGCACGCCACCGGCGGCGCGGGTTTCAACAACCTGCTGGCCGATGCGCGGCACGAGACGTTGCCTGAGGTCGATTTCGCCGCGCACGCGCGCAGTCTCGGCGCGCAGGCGTGCAAGGTCGGTGGCATCGCCGAGCTTGAGACGGCGCTCGATCGCGCGCGCCTGGCCGGCGGGGTGCAGGTCATCGTGATCGACACCGATCCGCTGGCTAGCACCGATGCGGGCGGCCACTGGTGGGATGTCGCGGTGCCCGAGGTGTCCGTCCGCACGCAGGTCGAGGCGGCGCATGCGCGCTACGTCGAGGCGACGGCGCTGCAGCATGTGGGGGATTGAGTGGGCGAGTTGCTGATCCATCCGAGAAAGCCCGATCCGGACGGGCGCATCCAGCATGTGACGCCGGACTCCGCCGGCTGGTCGCATGTCGGGTTCGACGTGCACCGCCTGACGCCGGGGCAGGCCGCATCGGGCCGCGGTGCCGGGCGCGAAATCTGCCTCGTGCTGATCGCCGGCCGCGCCCGGGTGCGGGTGGACGGCGACGATCTCGGCGTGCTGGGCGGGCGCGAGGATCCGTTCGACGGCGACCCATGGTCGGTCTATGTGCCTGCCGGACTGGTCTGGCACGTCGAGGCGGAGGGCAGCTGCGAGCTGGCCGTCTGCTCGGCGCCCGGCGCAGCCGGGCCGCGCGGCGCGGGTGATCGCGCCGGATGCGGTGGCGCAGGAGACGCGCGGCGCCGGCACCAACACCCGCCACGTCCGCAACATCCTGCCGGACACCGCGGACATTGCCGAGAACCTGCTGGTGGTCGAGGTCATCACGCCGGGCGGCCACTGGTCGAGCTATCCGCCGCACAAGCACGACACCGACGATCCGCCGCACGAGACCTATCTGGAGGAGACGTACTATCATCGCCTCGCGCGCAGCGCGGGATTTGCATTGCAGCGGGTCTATACCGACGACGGCTCGCTGGATCAGACGATGGCGGTGCGCGACCGCGACGTGGTGCTGGTGCCGAGCGGCTATCACCCCGTCGGCGCGCCGCACGGCTTCGACCTGTATTATCTCAACGTGATGGCCGGGCCGGTGAAGCAATGGCGATTCACCATGTCGCCCGAGCATGACTTTCTGCCTGGTGAATCGGATTCGCTCCATGGAAAACTCGTCCAGCACTTCATCGGCGGCCGGCGGTCAGCCGGCGAGGGCGCGCGCCGCGCCGATGTGTTCGATCCGGCAACCGGGCAGGTGGCCCGGCAGGTTGTGCTGGGCACGCGGGCGGACATCGACGCGGCGGTTGCCGCTTCGCGCGCCGCATTCCCCGGCTGGGCCGCGACAACGCCGCTGTCCCGGGCGCGGGTCATGTTCCGGTTCCGCGATCTGCTGGAGCAGCATACGAAGCAGATCGCGGCGATCATCACCGCCGAGCACGGCAAGGTGCTGTCGGACGCGATGGGCGAGGTGACGCGCGGCATGGAGGTGGTGGAGTACGCGACGGCCGCCCCCGAGCTGCTGAAGGGCGATTTCACCGAACAGGCCGGGCGCAACATCGACGCCTTCTCGCTCCGCCAGCCGCTCGGCGTCTGCGCCGGCATCACGCCGTTCAACTTCCCGGCGATGGTGCCGTTGTGGATGCTGCCGATGGCCCTGGCCTGCGGCAACTGCTTCATCCTCAAGCCCAGCGAGCGCGATCCGTCCGCCTCGCTGCTGCTGGCCGACCTGCTGCAACGGGCAGGGCTGCCGGACGGCGTGTTCAACGTGGTGCACGGCGACAAGGAAGCGGTGGACGCGATCCTGGAGCACCCGGGCATCGAGGCCGTCAGCTTCGTCGGCTCCACGCCGATCGCCGGTACATCTATCGGACCGGCACCGCGCACGGCAAGCGGGTGCAGGCGCTGGGCGGTGCGAAGAACCATGCCGTCATCATGCCGGACGCCGACCTGGAAAAGACCACGGATGCGCTGATGGGCGCGGCCTACGGCTCGGCCGGCGAGCGCTGCATGGCGATCTCGGTTGCCGTGGCGGTGGGCGGCGTCGGCGACCGGCTGGTGGACATGCTGGCGCCGCGGGTGCGCGGCGCTGAAGATCGATCCGGGCACGGATGCCGAGGCGGAGATGGGTCCGCTGGTGACGCGCGCGCATCTGGACCGCGTGCGCGGCTACATCGACCAGGGCGAGCGCGAGCGCGCGAAGCTGGTGGTGGACGGGCGCGGGCTGAAGCTGCAGGGCTACGAGGGCGGGTTCTTCATCGGCGGCACGCTGTTCGACGACGTGACGCCAGACATGACGATCTACAAGGAGGAGATCTTCGGCCCGGTGCTGTCGGTGTTGCGCGCGGAACGGTTCGACGACGCGCTGCAGCTGGTCAACGAGCACGAATTCGGCAACGGCGCCGCAATCTTCACCCGCGACGGCGACAGCGCCCGGGCGTTCATGCATGGCGTGCAGGCGGGCATGGTGGGCATCAACGTGCCGATCCCGGTGCCGATGGCCTATCACAGCTTCGGCGGCTGGAAGCGCAGCCTGTTCGGCGATCACGCGATGCACGGTCGCGAGGGCGTGCGGTTCTTCACCAAGCTCAAGACGGTGACTTCCCGCTGGCCCGAGGGGATCCGGGCCGGGGCGGAGTTCGTGATGCCAACGCTGGCGTAGATGCCGGGGAGTGGTCGGCCCCTCCCTCACCCAACCCTCTCCCGCTGGGAGAGGGCTTCTCCACCCTCTCCCAGCGGGAGAGGGTTGGGGTGAGGGCTAGCGACCCTGCAGCCGCGAGAGCAGGAAATCGCGGAACACCGCGACGCGCTTGGAAGTGCGCAGCTCGTCCGGATAGACGAAGAACACGTCCACCTTCGGCGCGGCCAGCTCCGGCAGGATGCGGACCAGTCCGCTCGCCTCCGCCTCCTCGGCCATGTATTCGGGCAGGGCGGCGATGCCCAGGCCCGACTGCACCGCCATCGTCATCGCCGCCAGGCTGTTGACCTCCAGCAGCGGCCGGCGCGGCTGGCCGGGCCGGCGGCCGAGATCGGCCAGCCAGTTCACGTCCGACACCGGCGGGTGATAGTCGCCGAACAGGATCAGCCGGTGGCTGTCCAGGTCGTCGGCCGTGCGCGGCGTGCCGTGCTGGCGCAGATAGGCCGGCGAGGCGCAGACGTGCCAAGCAATCGTCATCAGATGCCGCTGCACCAGGTCGGGCTGTTTCGGCGCGTGCATGCGGATGGCGACGTCCGCCTCCCGCATCGCCAGGTCGAGGTCGGTGTCGTCCAGCAGCAGCGTCATCGTCACATCGGGATACAGGTCGAGGAAATCGTGCACCCGCGGCGCCAGCCAGGTCGCGCCGAAGCCGACCGTGGTGGTGACCTTCAGCCGCCCGGCCGGCTTGTCGCGGCTTTCGGTCAGCAGCGCCTCGGTCATCGCCAGTTTGGCGAACACCTCGCGCACGGTGCGGTTGAGGCTTTCGCCCTGCTCGGTCAGGATCAGCCCGCGCGCGTGGCGATGAAACAGCGGCACCTGCAGCGCCTCCTCCAGCGCCGAGATTTGCCGTGACACCGCCGACTGGCTGAGGTTCAGCGTGTCGCCGGCATGGGTGAAGCTGCCCGCCTCCGCGACCGCGTGGAACACGCGCAGCTTGTCCCAGTCCATGCTTCCGCCACCCCTGACCGGCTCCGGCCGGACGCTGCGCCCGCTCATTCGGCAGCCATCGCCGACTCGGGCTGAACCGGCAGCGTATCATGCTCGGCCAGCCATTTGTCGGCCTCAAGCGCGGCCATGCAGCCGGTCGCCGCGGCGGTGACAGCCTGGCGCCACACCTTGTCCTGCACGTCGCCTGCGGCGAATACGCCGGGGACCGAGGTGCGTGTGGTGCCCGGCACGGTCAGCACGTAGCCTTCGGCATCCAGCGCCACCTGGCCCTGAAAGGCGGCGGTGGTGGGCGTGTGGCCGATGGCGATGAACACGCCGTGCGCCGGCACGTGACTATGCGCGCCGCTGCCGACGTGGCGGACACGGACGCCATCGACCGCCGCGGGCGACCCGGCGGTGGTGATCTCCTCCACCACGCTGTCCCAGACCAGGCGCAGTTCGGCTGCGCGAACAGCCGCTGCTGCAGGATCTTCTCCGCCCGCAGGCTGCTGCGACGGTGGATCAGCGTGACGCTGGAGGCCAGCTGCGCGAGGTACAGCGCCTCCTCGACGGCGGTGTTGCCGCCGCCGACCACGGCTACGTCGCGACCCCGAAAGAAGAACCCGTCGCAGGTCGCGCAGGCGGAGACGCCGAAGCCCTGCAGCGCCTGCTCGCTCGGCAGGCCGAGCCAACGCGCCTGCGCGCCGGTGGCGATCACCACGCTGTCGGCGAAGTACACATCGCCCGAGTCGCCCACGCAGCGGAACGGGCGCGCGGAGAAATCCGACCGCACGATCAGGTCGTTGACGATCGTGGTCCCGACATGCTGGGCCTGCAGCGCCATCTGCTCCATCAGCCACGGCCCCTGGATCGCCTGCGGCGAACCCCGGATAGTTCTCGACCTCGGTAGTGATGGTCAGCTGCCCTCCCGGCTGCAGCCCGGCCACCAGCATCGGCCGCAGATTGGCCCGCGCCGCATAGATCGCAGCGGTATAGCCGGCGGGGCCGGCGCCGATGATCAGCAGACGCGTGCGGTGGGTGGCGGGCATTGGCATGGAGGGCGGTTCCGGAATGGCAGACCGTCCATATCGGCAGGTCTTGGCGCGGGCGCAACCGCCCCGGCGGCGGTCTAGGGCAATCGCCTGAACGGCTCGGGGATTCCTGCGCGGGCTGAAGTCTGGTTCATGGGAGACCTCGTGCTGACGAGGTTTCCGGATGCCGTCCCATCGCTGATCGACCACATCGCTGCACGTGAGGACCCGCGTCAGTCCTGGAAGTGCTGTTTCCCGTGCCGGGGAGCCTGCTGCTCGTGTTCTGCGGCACGCTGGCCGGGGCGGAAGACGTCGTGGAGATCAGGCGCTGGGGCCAGATGCATCAGGAGTTCTTGCGCCGCCTGCTGCCCTACAAGGCGGGGGTTCCCAGCCACGACACCCTCAACGATGTCATCAACGCCATCGACGGCGCTCTCTTCGCACAATGCTGCATTGCCGGGGTCGACGGCCTGCGCGCCCCGGCTCCGGCCTGTGCCGCACCGCCCGAGATCGTCGCCATCGACGGCAAGACCTCGCGGCGCACCCACGACCGCCGCCGCGACCGCGGGCCGCTGCACATGGTTCCGGCATGGGCCAGCAGCCAGCGCCTCGTGCTCGGCCAACAGGCGTGCGAGGCCAAGTCCAACCAAATCACGGCCATTCCGCTGCTGCTCGAACGGCTGGCGCTCACCGGCGCACTCACAACCGGATCGAGGTCCGTCGCCATGTCGTGCCCCGCTTTCCGGGCCTCGCGCCATCGCCGTCGTCGAGGCCGAGGCCGAGGCCGAGGCCGAGGTCGAGGTCGAGCGCAACGGTTGCACCAGCCTCGAACGGCGCTTCTACCTGTCCTCCCGACCGCTCGACGCCAAGCTGTTCGCCTCCGCGGTGCGATGCCACCGGCATGTCGAGAACCGCCTGCATCGGGTGCTCGACGTCGTGTTCCACGACGATCTCAGCCGCCTGCGATCCGGCGCCGGGCCACAGAACATCGCCACCGTCCGGCATAGGGCCATGACCCTGCTGCGCGGGCCAAAAGACAAGCACAGCCTCAAGGTGAGGCGGGATCAGCCGCATGGGATACCGCCTACCTCGAAGCCCCGCTTCGGCAATCAGCGTGACCGCACTGCAAGCGATTGCCCCAGGGCGTCGTGCGTTCGACTGGCTCCCGCACCCGTCTGTCACGGAGCAGATCGCATGGCCATCGACACGTTTGGACCGAAGCTCGCTCCGCACGGCGAGGCGAGTGCGCCAGGCGACAGCGCCATCGTCGGCTTCTACCGGGGCGGCCGCGACGCGCGCGGCCGCACGCGGGGCCAGATCCTCGCCTGGGACGACGCCCGGCTGGAGGCGGTGCACGACTACATCCAATGGCTGTTTCCGCTGCCCGAAGCCAGCGCCTTCAGCCAGGACGCGCCCCGCCTGACCGCCGCGGACATCGCCGCATTCCGCCGCGACCCGGTGCTGACGGCCGCGCTGCGCGCCTCGCTGCACCGGATGCTGGCGTTCTATCGGCTCGCCGATCGGGCCGATCCGCCGCGTCGCTGGCTCACGCCGGGCAACCACAATTTCCTGCGCATCACCCGCATCCTCCGCAGCCTGCATCTGCTCGGGCTGGAGGACGAGGCGGCGGCGTTGCTGGCGCGGCTCGAAGTGCTGGCCCTCGATCGCGCGGCGGCCGCGATCATCGGCCCGCGCACGCTGGCCTTCTGGCGCGATGCCCGCAGCGCGAACCGCGCGTAAGTCGTTGCCGCCTTGACGGAAACGCCGGCGGCTGCGAGCCTCGGGTTGCGTCCAAGCAAAAAGCAAATAAGGGGAGACCGACCGATGCTCCGCAGAACCCTGCTGGCCGGCGTCGCCGCTGCGGCCGCGCTCGTCGCCGCCGATGCGGCGCGCGCGCAGAAGCCGCTGGTCGTGCTGACCTCGCTGCCCAGCCTGTCGTTTCCGTTCTTCGTGCACATGCAGACCGAGCTGAAGGCCGAGGCCGGCAAGCTGGGCGGCGTCAGCCTGCTCAACACCGACGGGCAGAACAGCGCCACCAAGCAGACCGGCGACGTCGAGGCGGGCATCACCAAGGGCGTCAACGCCATCGTCATCAGCCCGCTGGACGTCAACGCGCTGTCGCCCGCGGTGCAGGAAGCGGTGTCGGCGAAGGTGCCGGTGGTCACCATCGACCGGCGCATCAACGGCGTGCAAGGCATCCTGGCGCATGTCGGCGCCGACAACGTCAAGGGCGGCGAGGCGCAGGGCGAGGCGATCCTGGCCGCCTTCCCGAACGGCGCGCGGGTGTTCCATCTGCAGGGCCAGCCGGGCGCCGGGCCGGCCATCGACCGCAACAAGGGCCTGCACGCGGTGCTGGATCAGCACAAGGACAAGTTCCAGTTCGTGTTCCAGCAGACCGCCAATTTCGCGCGCGACCAGGCGCTGTCGGTCACCGAATCCGGCCTCGCCGGCCTGCCGCAGCCGCCGGATGTGATCGTCTGCGCCAACGACGACATGGCGCTGGGCGCGCTGGAGGCGGTGCGCGCGCGCAACCTGACCGGCATCAAGATCTACGGCTTCGACGCGCTGCCCGAGGCCTTGGCCCGGATCAAGGATGGCAGCCTGGCCGGCACGGTCGAGCAGTTCCCCGGCGAGCAGAGCCGCATCGCGATGGACATCGCCGTGGCCTTCGCCCGCGACGGCAAGCAGCCGGAGAAGAAGCTCGTGCTGCTGACGCCGATCGTCATCACCACCGCCAATCTGGCCAAGGCCGAACGCCTGTCCGAAATGCCGTGACCACGCCCGCCGCCGTGTCCGAGGCAGACCCCGGCGCGGCGGCGGCGCTGCTGCGGCTGGACCGGGTCAGCAAACAGTTTCCCGGCGTGCGGGCGCTGGACGAGGTCTCGCTGGACGTGCGCGAGGGCGAGGTGCTGGGTCTGCTGGGCGAGAACGGCGCCGGCAAATCGACGCTGCTGAAGATCGTCTCGGGCGCGCAGCAGCCGGATGCCGGCGCAATCGTCTGGCGCGGCCGGCCGCTGCGCCTGGCCTCCCCGCACCAGGCGCAGCGCCACGGCATCGTGACGATCTACCAGGAGTTCACCCTGGTTCCCGACCTGTCGATCGCCGAGAACGTGTTCATCGGCCGCGAGCCGGTGCGCGGCGGGCTGATCGACTGGGCCGCCCTGCGCCGGCAGACCGCCGCGATCACCCAGCGCATCGGCCTGGATCTCGATCCCATGACCAGCGTGCGCGCGCTGTCGGTGGCCGAGCAGCAGATGGTCGAGATTGCCCGCGCGCTGTCGATGCAGAGCCGGCTCATCATCATGGACGAGCCGACCTCGGCGCTGTCGGAGACCGAGGTGGCGCGGCTGCTGCGCATCATCGAGGCGCTGCGCGCCGATGGGCTGGGCGTGATCTTCGTCACCCACCGGCTGTCCGAGGCGATGCGGGTCTGTGATCGCCTCACCGTGCTGCGCGATGGCAGGCTGGTCGGCACGCGCGCGGCGGCGGGCCTGGAGATGGACGAGCTGATCCGCATGATGGTCGGCCGCACCGGCGAGCAGCTGTATCGCCGCCCGCAGCAGCGCCACGCCGCCGGCGCGGTGCGGCTGCGGGTGCGCGGCCTGCGCACCGATCGCGCCGGCGCGCACGGCCCGGTGCTGCACGGCATCGATCTTGACGCGCGCGCGGGCGAGATCCTGGGCATCGCCGGACTGGTCGGGGCCGGGCGCACCGAATTGTCGCGCGCCATCTTCGGCGCCGACCCGCGCGCCGCCGGCCGCATCGAGCTGGATGGCGCCGGGCTGACCATAGCCGGCCCGCGCGACGCCATCCGCGCCGGCATCGGCCTGGTGCCGGAGGATCGCAAGCTGCAGGCGCTGTTCCTGAGCCAGGCGGTGCGGCACAATTTTTCGATCGCGGCGCTGGCGCAGTTCCTCACCGGCGGCGTGTTCGTGCGCGAACGCGCCGAGGCCGCGGCGCTGGAACACTACCGACGCGCGCTGCAGATCCGCATGAGCAGCGGCGAGCAGTCGGTCATCAACCTGTCCGGCGGCAACCAGCAGAAGGTGGTTCTGGCGCGCTGGCTCGCCTTGAAGCCAAAAGTGCTGATCGTGGACGAGCCAACGCGCGGCGTGGACATCGCCGCCAAGGCCGAGGTGCACGAGCTGCTGGACCAGCTCGCCGGCGACGGCATCGCGGTGGTGGCGATCTCCTCCGAACTGCCGGAGCTGCTGGCCATCAGCGACCGCATCGTGACGATGCGCGAGGGCCGCATGACCGGCGAGCTGCCGGCGTCCGAGGCGACGCAGGAGCGGCTGATGGCGCTGATGACCATGGAGCGGGAGGCCGCGTGATGTCGCAGACCGCCGCCGCCCGCGAACCGCGCGCCGCCCGCCCGCTTACCGCCTCGGCGCTGCTCGGCCGGGTGGCGCCGCTGGTGTTCCTGCTGGCGCTGATGCTGATCTTCTCGGTGCTGCAGCCGCGTTTCCTGTCCGAGCTGAACCTGTTCAACGTGATGCGCCAGATCTCCATCACCGGGCTGATCGCACTGGGCATGACGTTCGTGATCCTGACCGGCGGCATCGACCTGTCCGTGGGGTCGATCGTGGCGCTGGCCGGGCTGGTGGCCGGCGCGCTGAACAAGGGTTCGTCGGCCAACAGCCTGTCGCTGGATGACGCGGTGGTGGCGGGCTACCCGGTGCTGGTCTCGGTGGCGGCGGCCGCGGCGGTCGGGCTCGCGGCGGGGCTGATCCAGGGCATCGCCATCACCACGCTCGACGTACCCCCGTTCGTGGTGACGCTGGGCGGGCTATCGGCGTTCCGCGGCGCGGCGCTGCTGTATTCCGGTGGCGGCCCGATCAGCAGTTTCGACGCGCCGTACCGGGTCTGGGGACAGGGCAAGCTGGGACCGGTGCCGGTGCCGGTGCTGCTGTTCCTGGCCGCCGCGTTGCTGTGCCATGTGGTGCTGCGCCACACCCGCTATGGCCGGCACGTCTATGCGGTGGGCGGCAATGCCGAGGCCGCGCGCCTGTCCGGGCTGAACGTCAAGGCGGTGACGCTCAGCGTGTATGTCGTGGTCGGCCTGCTCGCCGGTCTCGCCGGGTTCGTGCTGTCGTCGCGGCTGAACTCGGCCGAGGCGGTGGCGGGGCAGGGCTATGAGCTGACAGTGATCGCCTCGGTGGTGATCGGCGGCACCAGCCTGTTCGGCGGCATCGGCGGCGTCGCCGGCACAGTGGTCGGCGCGGTGCTGATCGGGGTGCTGATCAACGGCCTGGTGCTGATGAACGTGTCGCCCTACGTGCAGCAGATCATCATCGGCGTCATCATCGTGCTGGCGGTGGCGTTCGACCGCTTCGTCAAGGGACGGCGGCGATAGAAGATGTCTTCGAATTCCAACTTCCCGCCGCTTCGGTCGAAAGCCGGCCCGCGCGGCCTAACCGCCGGGTCCGCCCGCAATGCGCCGGCTCCGGCGTTCGCCGAACGCGATGAAGGCGCCCACCGCCGCCAGCACGATCACGCCGCCGGCCAGCGTGTGCGCCGACGGCGCCTCGGCGAAGGCCAGCCACACCCAGAGCGGCGCGAGCGGCGCGTCCAGCGCGCCGTACAGAGCGGTCTCGCTGGCTGTGACGTAGCGCGAGCCCAGCACCATCAGGATCAGCCCCAGCCCGTTCTGGATCGCCCCGAACAGCGCCGTCAGCGCGATCTCGGCCGGCGGCGCGGAGAACGGGTGCGCCCAGACCGCCACCGCCAGCGCGGTCAGGAACGCCGAGCCGGCCATCGCCGGCGCGGTCGGCGTGTCGCGCCGCCAGCGCAGGGCGACCATGAACAGCGCCGAGGCGAAGGTCATTCCGGCGGCCACCAGATCGCCGAACAGATGCGCCCGCGCCTGGCCGCCGCTCATCATCACCGCCATCCCGGCGACGGTCGCGGCACAGGCCGCCCACATCATCGGCCCCGACCGCTCGCGCAGCAGCAGCCAGCCCAGGGCGGCGGTGCCGAGCGGGGCGGTGGCGTAGATGACCGACACCTCGGCTACCGACGACAGGCGCAGCGACCAGACGAAGCTGATCATGGCGATGCTGCCGATCGCGGTCAGCGCCAGCCCCGGCCAGCCCATCTCTCGCACGGTCGCGCGCCAGCCGCCGCTCTGCCGCGCGGCGACGAACGTCGCGATCGTCAGGCCGGAGAAGATGCCGCGCCAGAACAGCAGCGCCGGCGCATCGAGCGTGATCAGCCGGGTGAAGAATCCGGCGGTGCTGAACGCCACCGCCGAGGCCAGCAGCAGCAGCACGCCAAGCCGGTGCGTCCGCGCGTGCTGCGCGGCCGGCGCGTCGGCGCAAACGGCGCTCACGTCGGCGCGGCGTCGGGCCGGGGCAGGCGCAGGCGGGAAATCTCGATCTTCGGGCAGCGGTCCATGACCACCGCCAGCCCGGCCGCCCGTGCGGCGGCGGCGGCCGGGTGGTTGACCACGCCGAGCTGCATCCAGACCACGCCGGCGCCGATCGCGATGGCGTCCTCGACCACCGGGCCGACCTGATCGGAGGCGCGGAACACATCGACCATGTCGATCGGGCCGGTGATGTCGCGCAGCGAGGCGCATACCGTCTCGCCCAGCAGCGCCTGGCCCGCAAGTCCGGGGTTGACCGGGACCACCCGGTAGCCGTGCGCCTGGAGGAAGCCCATCACCTCGTGGCTCGGCCGCTCCGGCCGGGCCGAGGCGCCGACCAGGGCGATGCTGCGCACCCGTCCGAGGATGGCGCGGATGTCGTCGTCGTCGCTGCCGGTCATGTGACCCTCCCGCATCCCTTGTGGCAGAGTGGCGCCGGATCGGTCGAGCGGAGCGGACGGCTTTGGACATTGAAAAATTCGATACCGTGATCGTCGGCGCCGGGTCCGCCGGCTGCGTGCTGGCCGACCGGCTGAGCGGCGATGGCGGCCGCCGCGTGCTGGTGCTGGAGTTCGGCGGCAGCGACCGCTCGGTGCTGATCCAGATGCCGGCGGCGCTGTCGATGCCGCTGAACATGGACCGCTACAACTGGGGCTACCAATCCGAACCCGAGCCGCATCTGGGCGGCCGGGTGATGAACACGCCGCGCGGCAAGGTGCTGGGCGGGTCGTCGTCGATCAACGGCATGGTGTACGTGCGTGGCAACGCGCGCGATTTCGACCGCTGGGAGAGCGAGGGCGCGACCGGCTGGGCGTATCGCGACGTGCTGCCGTATTTCCGCCGCGCCGAGACCCGGGCGGAGGGCGGCGACGCTTACCGCGGCGATGATGGAAAGCTGCGCACGCGCGACGGCGCGCTGGCCAATCCGCTGTATCGCGCCTGGATCGAGGCCGGGCGGCAGGCCGGCTATCCGGTCAGCGAGGATGTCAACGGCTTCCAGCAGGAAGGCTTTGGCCGGATGGACATGACGGTGCATCAGGGCCGGCGCTGGAGTGCCGCCAACGCCTATCTGAAACCGGCGATGGCGCGGCCGAACCTGCGTGTGGTCACGCACGCGATGGCCACCGGCATCGTGCTGGAGGGCAGGCGGGCGGTGGGCGTGCGCTACCGTCATGGCGGGCAGGACCGCATGGCGCGCGCCGACAGCGAGGTGATCCTGTGCGGCGGCCCGATCAACTCGCCGCAACTGCTGATGCTGTCCGGCATCGGTCCCGCCGACCAGCTGCGCGGCCACGGCATCACGCCGCGCCACGACCTGCCGGGCGTGGGCGAGAACCTGCAGGACCATCTGGAGTTCTACTTCCAGGTCGCGGTGACCGAGCCGATCACCCTGTTCTCGTCGATGAATCCGCTGGGCAAGGCGGCGATCGGCGCGCGCTGGCTGCTGCGCCATGACGGGCTGGGGGCGACCAACCACTTCGAAAGCTGCGGCTTCATCCGCAGCCGGGCCGGCATCGAATATCCCGACATCCAGTACCACTTCCTGCCGCTGGCGGTGCGCTATGACGGGCGCGCGGTGGCCGCGGGACACTCGATGCAGGCGCATGTCGGGCCGATGCGCAGCAAAAGCCGCGGCTGGGTGCGGCTGCGCTCGGCCGACCCGGCAGCCAAGCCGCGCATCCTGTTCAACTACATGAGCCATCCCGACGACTGGGCCGAGATGCGCGCCTGCGTCCGCCTGACGCGCGAGATCTTCGCCCAGCCCGCCTTCGACCCGTATCGCGGCGAGGAGATCCAGCCGGGCGCGGCGGTGCAGACCGACGCGCAGATCGACGCCTTCGCCCGCGAGCATGTCGAGAGCGCCTACCACCCCTGCGGCACCTGCCGCATGGGCGCGGCCGACGATCCGGGCGCGGTGGTCGACCCACGGACTCGGGTGATCGGGCTGGATGGGCTGCACGTGGTGGACAGCTCGATCATGCCGTCGGTGACCACCGGCAACCTGAACGCGCCCACCATCATGATCGGCGAGAAGGCGGCGGACGCGATCCTCGGCCGCCCGGCGCTGGCGGCCAGCAACGCGCCGAGCTACGCGGCGGCGGCGTGGGAGACGGCACAACGGTGAGTTGCAGGCCGACAGCGGCATTGTCGTCCGGTCCGCCGCCAGCCCCGCCCTGCCGAGTTCCGGCCGTCGCTCCCGAGCTTCGAGGCGTCCTGAAGCCGGGTGAGGGCGCGCAACGCGAGCGGCCGGCTACGTTGATGCACCTATGCACTACATGGCGGTCGCCACTGACTACGACGGCACCATCGCCCTTGACGGCGTGGTGGACGACGCGACCATCGCGACGCTCGAGCGGCTGCGCGCGGCGTCGCGGCGCATCGTGCCCGTGACCGGGCGGGAACTGCCCGATCTGCGGGGGTGATGCCGCAGCTGGACCTGTTCGACCGCATCGCGGCCGAGAATGGCGGGCGCTGTACCGCCCTATACGCGCGAGGAACGCCCGCTGGCCGATCCGCCGCCCGCGACGTTCATCGAGCGGCTGCGCGCCGGAAACATCTCGCCGCTATCGGTCGGACGGGTGATCGTCGCCGCCTGGGAGCCGAACGAGACCCGCGTGCTGGCGGCGATCAGCGACATGGCCCTGGCGTGCAGGCGATGTTCAACAAGGGCGCGGTGATGGTGCTGCCCGGCGCAGTCAGCAAGGAGAGCGGGTTGCGCGCGGCGCTGGCCGAGTTGAAGCTGTGACAGCGCAACGTCGTGGCAACCGGCGACGCCGCAAACGACTTTGCGTTTTTCGACCTGTGCGGCCTGCCGGTTCCGGTGGCCAACGCGCTGCCGATGCTGACGCAGCGCTTCGCCCTGGTGACGGCGGGCGCGCGCGGATTCGGTGTCGCCGAGCTGATCGACCGCTGGCTGGACGATGCCGTGAGCTGTGCGCGGCGGTGGCGGTCGCGGAGCGGTCGGACGAACCGGCCGACGCAGCGCGAGCGGCGATCCGGCGAGCGGTCGAGGAGCGGTACACGCTGCCTGAATGACGACGCGGCAGCTCGCGACGGCTTGACCCGGCGGTCAGTTCCCGTCACGGCAGGGTGCGATCGCCGTGCCGCCGGCCAAGCCCTACAGGAGCTGTGATTGCGCTACGTCTCCACCCGCGGCCACGCCGCGCCGCGTGATTTCGCCGCCGGTACTGCTGGCCGGGCTGGCGGAGGATGGCGGCCTGTTCGTGCCCGAGGCCTGGCCGGTGCTGTCGCCCGACCAGTGGCGCGCGATGCGCGGCCTGCCCTATCCGGAGCTGGCGGCGCGGCTGGTCCACCTGTTCGCGGACGACTCGCTGCCGCTGGCCACGCTGCGCGCCATGACGGCGGAGTCCTATGCCGGGTTCGACCGCCCGGCCGTCGTGCCGCTGATCCAGCTCGATGCCGGGATCTGGGTGCAGGAGCTGTTCCACGGCCCGACCCTGGCGTTCAAGGATCTGGCGATGCAGCTGTTGGGCCGGCTGTTCGATCATGCGCTCGCCCGCGCCGGCCAGCGGGTGACCATCGTGGCCGCGACCTCCGGCGACACCGGGTCGGCCGCCATCGCCGCCTGCGCCGGGCGAGCGGCCATCGACATCGCCATCCTGCACCCCGAGGGCCGCACCAGCGCGGTGCAGCGCCGGCAGATGACCACCGTGGCCGCCGCCAACGTGGCCAATATCGCGGTCGCGGGCACGTTCGACGACTGTCAGGATCTGGTCAAGGCGATGTTCGCCGATGCGCCGTTCCGCAGCGCGATGCGGCTGTCGGCGGTGAACTCGATCAACTGGGCGCGCATCGCGGCCCAGGTGCCGTACTATGCCTTCGCCGCCCTGGCGCTGGGCGCGCCCGACCGCCCGGTGGCGTTCAGCGTGCCGACCGGCAATTTCGGCAACGTGCTGGCGGCCTGGGTGGCGCGGCGGATGGGCCTGCCGATCGAGCATCTGGTCGTGGCCAGCAACCGCAACGACATCCTGACCCGCTTCCTGGCTGAGCGCGACATGAGCGTGCGCGGCGTCGAGCCGAGCCTGTCGCCCAGCATGGACATCCAGGTCAGCTCCAATTTCGAGCGCCTGCTGTTCGAGTTCCTGGGTCGCGATGCCGGCCTGACCGCGGCGACGATGCAGGGGTTCCGTGCGACGGGCCGCATGGATGTGCCGCCCGCTGCCTGGCAGGCGATGCGCGGGCTGTTCTCGCCGTTCCGGCTCGACGACGAGGCTACCCTGGCCGAAATCCGCCGCCTGCACGCCGCCGGCTACCTGGCCGACCCGCATACCGCCATCGGCATCGCCGCCGCCCGCGCCGCCGAGCTGCCTGCCGGCGTGCCGATCGTGGCCATGGCCACCGCCCATCCGGCGAAGTTCCCCGACGCGATGCAGCAGGCGACCGGCAGCCGCCCCCCTCTGCCGGGGCACCTCGCCGACCTATATGAACGCGACGAGCATTTCACCCGCGCCCCTGCCGACCTCTCCGCGATCGAGGATCGGGTCCGCGCCTTCGTCCAGAGGAATACCCAATGACCGATTCTCCCGAGGCCGTGAGCGACGCCGCGATCCGCGTCACCCGCCTGCCGTCCGGCCTCACCGTCGTCACCGAACGCATGGAGCGGGTCGAGACCGTCTCGTTTGGCGCCTATGTCGCCAGCGGCACCCGCCACGAGACCGCGCCCGAGAACGGCGTGTCGCATTTCCTCGAACACATGGCGTTCAAGGGCACCGAGCGCCGCTCCGCCGCCCAGATCGCCGAGGAGATCGAGGCGGTCGGCGGTCACATCAACGCCTACACGGCGCGCGAGCAGACCGCGTTCTACGTCAAGGTGCTGAAGGAGGACACAGCGCTGGGGGCCGACATCATCGGCGACATCCTGACCCATTCGACCTTCGACCCGGACGAGCTGGAGCGCGAGCGCGGGGTGATCGTGCAGGAGATCGGCCAGGCGCGCGATACGCCGGACGACATCGTGTTCGACCATTTCCAGGAGATCGCCTATCCGCACCAGCCGATGGGCCGGCCCACCCTGGGCACCGAGGCGGTGATCCGCGCCATGCCGCGCGCCACGCTGACCGAGTACATGCGCCGCCACTACACCACCGCCAACACCACCATCGCCGCGGCCGGCAACCTGCGCCACGAGCAGATCCTGGATCTGGTGCAGAGCCACTTCGCCGACCTGCCGACCCTGGCGGTGGGCGCCCCCGATCCCGGCGTGTACCGCGGCGGCGAGTTCCGCGAGGCGCGCGACCTGGATCAGGTGCATATCGTGCTGGGCTTCCCGTCGGTGGCCTATGCCGACGCGGATTTCTACCCGGTGATGATGCTGTCCACCCTGCTGGGCGGCGGCATGTCGTCGCGGCTGTTCCAGGAGGTGCGCGAGAAGCGCGGGCTGGTCTATTCGGTCTATTCCTTCACCGCCCCGGCGATGGATGGCGGGCTGTTCGGCATCTATGCCGGGACCGGCGAGAGCGAGGCGGCCGAACTGGTCCCGGTGACCCTGGACGAGCTGCACAAGGTGCAGCGCGACGTCAACGAGGCCGAACTCGCCCGCGCCCGCGCCCAGGTCAAGGCCAGCCTGCTGATGTCGCTGGAGAGCACCGGCAGCCGCTGCGAGCAGCTGGCCCGCCAGATCCAGGTGTTTGGCCGCGTCATCCCGACCGCCGAGACCGTGGCGCGGATCGCCGCGGTGACCGTGGCCGACGTGCAGCGGGCGGCGGCCAAGCTGTTCCGCGCCGCGCCGACGCTGGCCGCACTCGGCCCCGCCGATCGCGTGCCGGCGCTTCCGTCGATCGTCGATCGGCTCGCGGCATGAACCGTCACGCGGAGCTGCTCGGCGAGCTGATCGCTCGCGCCCGCGCCGCGGGGGCCGACGCCGCCGACGCGCTGCTGGCCTCCGGCGATTCGCTCTCGGCGCAGCAGCGGCTGGGCAAGCTGGAGCATCTGGAACGCTCCGAGGGCCGCGATCTCGGCTTGCGGGTGTTCGTCGGCCGCCGCTCGGCGATCGTCTCGGCCTCGGCGCTCGATCCGGCCGGATTCGCCGACCTTGCCGAGCGGGCGGTGGCGATGGCGCGCGTCGTGCCGGAGGACCCCTATGGCGGCCTCGCCGAGACCGAGGACGCGCCGCGCGAGGCGGCCGGCCTGGATGTCGGCCGACCAGCACGAGCCGGATTCGGCCGCGCTGCTGGCGCGCGCGGCGCTGGCCGAGGACGCGGCGATGGCGGTGCGCGGCGTGACCAACTCCGAGGGCGCCGGCGCCGGCTGGAGCCGGGTCGAGACGGTGCTGGTCACCTCGGCCGGGTTTTCCGGCGCCTATGTCCGCACCAGCCATTCCGTCTCCGCCACCGCGCTGGCCGGCGAGGGCGTCGGGATGCAGCGCGACTACGACTATGCCAGCGCGCCGCATCTGGCGGATCTGGAGGACGCGGCGACGATCGGCCGGGTGGCCGGCGAGCGCGCCGTGGCGCGGCTGAACCCGCAGCGGCCGGCGACCGCGAAGCTGCCGGTGGTGTTCGACCCGCGCGTGGCCGGCTCGATGCTGGGGCACCTGGCCGGCGCGATCAACGGCGCCGCGGTGGCGCGCGGCACCTCGTTCCTGAAGGAGAAGCTCGGCCAGCGCGTGTTCGCGCCGGGCGTCGATATCGTCGATGATCCGCTGCGGGTGCGCGGCCTGCGTTCGCGCGCGGCGGATGGCGAGGGGGTGGCGACGCGCGCCTGCACGCTGGTCGAGGACGGCGTGCTGCAGACATGGCTGCTGGACAGCCGCAGCGCGCGCCAGCTTGGGATGCGCTCGCTGGGCCAGGCCGGGCGCGGCACGTCGGGGCCGCCGTCGCCGGTGACCACGAACCTGTTCATGCGCGCGGGCGCGCTGTCCCCGGCGGCGCTGATGAGCGACATCAGGCTGGGCCTGTACGTGACCGAGATGATCGGCATGGGCGTGAACGGCATCACCGGCGACTACAGCCGCGGGGCGGCCGGGTTCATGATCCGCGACGGGGCGATCGCCGAGCCGGTCGCCGAGATCACCATCGCCGGCAATCTGGTCGAGATGTTCGCTCATCTGCTGCCGGCCGACGACCTGCGGTTCCGGCGCGGAACCGACGCGCCGACCCTGCGCATCGAGGGGATGACGGTGGCGGGGGCCTGACCCGCCCGACGCGCGGCGCTGCAAGCGCGGCGTCGACTCCCCATATCGCAGGCCTGTGAGCAAGGTGTCTCCCTGTCATGCGTCGTCGTCTGTCGCTTGTTCCGGCGTTGCTGCTGGCCCTGGCCATCGCGCTGGCGCCTGGGCTGGCGTTGGCCCGCGCCGGCGGCGGGCTGAGTTTCGGCAGCCGCGGCGGGCGCACGTATGTCGCCCCGCCCAGCACCAACACCGCGCCGTATGCGCGCGCCGTTCCAGCGCAGCCTGACGCCGCAATCGCCGCCCGTCCTATGCGGCACGGCCCTATGCGCCGGGTTATGGCGGCTACGGCTATGGGCGCTCGCCCTTCGTGTCCGGGCTGATGGGCGGATTGCTCGGCGCGGGCATCGGCGGGCTGCTGTTCGGCCGCGGCATGTTCGGCGGGATCACCGGAATCGGCAGCTTCTTCGGCCTGCTGCTGCAGATCTTCATCGTGGTGCTGCTGGTGCGCTGGCTGCTGCGCCTGTTCTTCAACCGCCGCCCGGCGGTGGCCGGCCCGGGCATGATGGGCGGCATGTTCGCCCGCACCCAGCCGGGTGCGATGCCGGGCGCCATGCCGGGCGGGCGCGGCGGCGGGCGCGCGATCACCGTTACGCAGACTGATTACCTGGCCTTCGAGCAGCTGCTAAAAATGGTGCAGGCCGCCTGGTCCTCGCACGACCTGACCACGCTGCGCCAGATCGCCAGCCCCGAGATGGCCAGCTACTTCGCCGAGCAGATGGCCGAGCAGACCAGTCGCGGCGTGCGCAACGTGGTCAGCGACGTGCATCTGGACCAGGGCGACCTGTCCGAAGCCTGGGCCGAGTCGGGGCGGGAATACGCGACGGTGGCGATGCGGTTTTCCATGACCGACGTGACCCGCGACGCCGCCGGGCGGGTGGTGGACGGCAGCCCGAACGAACGGGTGCAGGCTACCGAGATCTGGACGTTCCTGCGCTCGCCGGGCGGCCGCTGGATCCTGTCGGCGATCCAGCAGACCCGGTAGGCGGTCCTACCGCTCGACCACCAGGTCGCTGAGCGGACGGCTGCAGCAGATCAGCACCATGCCGGCGTCGATCTCGCGCTGACGGATGCCGCCCTGATGCTGCATGTCCACCTGGCCCGAGACCAGCCTGCATTTGCAGGTGCCGCACATGCCCTTGGTGCAGGAACTCGGCAGCTTCAGCCCGGCCGCGCGCGCCGCGTCCAGCACGAACGTTCCAGGACCGCACTCGACGTGGCGGCGGCTGCGGGTGAACTCGACGCGGAACGATGCGGGTTCGGATGCCAGCGCGTCGGCAGCAACCTGCGGCTCCTCGGCAACGAGAGTGGCGAAATCGAAACTTTCCTCGTGGTAGCGGGCCATCGCGAAGCCGGCCTCGCCGAGCATCGTCCGCACCGATGCCATGTACGGCGCCGGGCCGCAGCAGAACACCTCGCGCTCGGCCAGATCCGGCGCGATCAGGCGCAGCATCGGCAGCGACAGGCGGCCACGATAGCCGGACCATGCCTCGCCGGGCGCGTCGGTCTCGCACACCGCCACGGCGCGGAACGCCGCATGCCGCGCCGCCAGCAACGCCTGCTCGGCGCGGAAGATGATGTCCGCCGGGCTGCGCGCGCTGTGCACGAACAGCACGTCCGGCATCTGCCCGAAATCGCCGAAGCCGCGCGCGAAGCTCATCAGCGGGGTGATGCCGCTGCCGCCGGACAGGAACAGGTATTTCTGGCCGCCGGATGCAGCGAGGCGGAGAAGTCGCCGAGCGGACCGCTGACCGGAACCCGCATCCCCGGCCGCAGGCTGGCATGCAGCCAGGGCGTGACCGCGCCGCCCGGCACGCGCTTGGACGTGACCTGTACCCGGTCGGGCCGCGTCGGCGGCGAGGCGATGGTGTAGCAGCGGCTGACCTCCATCCCGTCGATGACGAAGGTGAAGGTCAGGAACTGGCCTGCCAGGAAGTCGAACCGCCGCGCCGGGTCGGCGGCGAAGGTGAAGGTCTTTACGTCATGCGTCTCGTCATGCACGGCGACGCAGACCAGCGAGTCGTCCTGTTCGGGATTCCAGGCCGCGATCACGGCCAGTCCCGCCCGGCCTGCGCCAGCAGCGCCCGCGCATAGGCGGCGAAACTGCGCCAGACCTCCAGATGCCAGCCGAACGGCGCGGTGCGCCACAGCACGATTTCCGCCTTGCCGAACACCGTGCGGGTGCAGGCGCCGATCTCGAACCTCTCCAGGTCCAGCGGGCAGGACGCGGCCAGCACCGCCTCGCTGTCGCGGCCCATGATGGTCAGACCGATCTGCCGGACGCTGACATCGACCACGCTGCCGGCATCGGGCGCGGCCGCGCCGGCTTGGCCGACCAGCAGGATCTCGTCCGGCCCGAGCCGCAGCGCCGCCCGGCCGCCCGACCATTTCGCCCGCAGCGCGCGCGGGCAGGGCAGGCCGAAGCCCGCGCAGCCGGCCGCCAGCATCGCCGCGTCGCCACGCAGGCTGAAGCGGGCGCGATCGGGCAGGGCGTCCACGTCAGCCATCCAGCCGCGCCCCCTGCGCATCGTAGAAGACCGGAGCCACGACGCGCACCGCGATGCTGCGGTCCGGCATCGGCACATGCAGGGTCCTGCCCTCGCGCGCCCGGCCGCCGGACACCATGGCCAACGCGATCGAACGGCCCAGCGCCGGGCTGTGATAGGCGCTGGTGACGTGACCCAGCATGGCCATCGGGATCGGCTGCGCCATGTCGGCCACGATCTGCGCGCCTTCCTCCAGCACCACCGCCGGATCCTCGGTCAGCAGCCCGACCAGCTGCTTGCGCCGCGGATCGGCCATCGCCGCGCGCGTGAGCGATCGCTTGCCGACGAAATCCGGCTTGCCGCGGCCGACCGCCCAGGCCATGCCGACATCGTCCGGGACCGCCGTGCCGTCAGTCTCCTGCCCGACGATGATATAGCCCTTTTCGGCGCGCATGACGTGCATCGCCTCGGTGCCGTACGGCGCCGCGCCGGCCTCGATCACCGCATCCCAGACCGCCGGTGCGTGATCAGGCGGCACGTTCAGCTCGAAGCCGAGCTCGCCGGTAAAACTGACGCGGAACACGCGCGCCGTGCGGCCCATTACCGTGGCCGCGCGCACGCTCATATGCGGCATCGCCAGATCGGCGTCGGTCAGCGGCGCGACGATCGCGCGTGCGCGCGGCCCCTGCACGGCAATGGTGGCGTATTGCTCGGTTATGGAGGTCAGCCATACGCGCAGGTCGGTGAACTCGGTCTGCCGGTAGTCCTCCATCACCGCCAGAACGCGCGCTGCCCCGCCGGTTGTGGTGGTCACGTGAAAGCGGTCATCGGCCAGCCGGGCCACGATGCCGTCGTCCATGACGAAGCCGTCCTCGCGCAGCATCAGCGCGTAGCGCGCGCGGCCGACCGCCAGCTTGCGCAGCGGCCCGGCATACATGCGGTCCAGGAACTCGGCCGCGTCCGGCCCGGTGACCTCGATCTTGCCCAGGGTGGATGCGTCGAACACGCCGGCGCCGGCCCGCGTGGCGCGGCATTCGCGCAGCACGGCTTGGTCCATGTCCTCGCCCGGATGCGGGAAAAACCGCGCGCGCTTCCACAGCGACACGTCCTCGAACACCGCCCCGGCGGCGACCGCGCGCTGGTGCAGCGGCGTGGTCCGCACCGGATCGAACAGATCGCCGCGCGAGGTTCCGGCGAACGCGCCGAAGCTGGTCGGCGTGTAAGGCATGCGGAACGTGGTCAGCCCGACCTGCGGCGTCGGCACGCCGAGGGCGCCCGAGACGATCGCCAGCGCGTTCAGGTTCGAGGTCTTGCCCTGGTCGGTCGCCATGCCGGTCGTGGTGTAGCGCTTGATGTGCTCGATCGAGCGGAACCCTTCGCGCGCCGCGAGCTTCAGGTCCTTGGCGGTGACGTCATTCTGGAAATCGACGAACGCCTTGCCGCCCGGCGCCTGCGCGGGCGGCGGCGAGGCAGCCATCGCCGCCAGCCCGCTCGCCCGCAGCCGCCACGCAGCACCACCCGCGGCAAAACCGTCCGCCAGCGCCGCCTCCAACCCGAACACGCCGCCGCACGCGCCGGCGCAGCGCGTGCGTTCGGCCGGCTCGGCTGGCAGGAACGTGCCGGTCTGGGCATCGTGGCGCAGCTTGCCGCGCGACTGGCTGAACAGGTGCACGCTGGGCGTGAAGCCGCCGCCCATCAGCAGCAGGTCGCAGGCGATCGTCTGGCCGGTGGACAGCGTGACCTCGGAAACCCGCAGACGGCCCCGCGTGGCGGTGATCGTGGTCGCCGCGCGCACCGCGATCCCTGCATCGCGCGCCTGTTGCGCCAGCGCCCCGTCGGCGACCGGGCGCAGGTCGGCGATCGCCTTGATGCGCGCGCCCGCGGCCTGCAGCGTCAGCGCCGCGACATAGGCGCTGTCGTGCGCCGCCGCCACCACCACGGACCGGCCGGCCAGCGCCGCGTAGCGTTCGGCATAGATGCGCGCCGCATCGGCCAGCATGACTCCTGGACGATCGTTGCCCGCAAACACCAGCGGCCGCTCGATGCAGCCGGTCGCCAGCACGACGGTATGCGCGCGCACCTGCCACAGGCGTTCACGCGGGCGGTCGCCGGGTTGCGCCAGGTGGTCGGTGCAGCGTTCGACCAGTCCCACGAGGTTATGCGGGAAATAGCCGAACGCCGTGGTGCGCGCCAGCAGAGTGACGCCGGAGCGCGCCAGGCTGGCCAGCGTGGCGGCCAGCCACTCGCCGGCGGTCTGATCGCCGATGCTGGCGCCCTGCGGCGCCAGCAGGCTGCCGCCCAGTTCGTTCTGCTCGTCGCACAGGATCACCCGTGCGCCGCGCGAGGCGGCGGCCAGGGCGGCGGCCAGGCCGGCCGGCCCGGCGCCCACCACCAGCACCTCGCAATGCGCGAAACGGCTAGCGTAGCGATCGGGGTCGGGGCGATCCGGCGCGCGGCCCAGCCCGGCGGCGCGGCGGATCATCGGCTCGTAGACGCGGTCCCACCAGCCGCGCGGCCACATGAACGTCTTGTAGTAGAACCCGGCCGGCAGCAGCGGCGCGATCAGGTCGTTGACCGCGCCGACATCGAAGCGCAACGACGGCGAGCGGTTCTGGCTTTCGGCGGCCAGCCCGTCATACAGCTCGACCGTGGTGGCGCGCAGGTTCGGCGTGTCGCGCACCCGCACCAGCGCGTTCGGCTCGTCCGAACCCGCGCCCAGGATGCCGCGCGGGCGATGGTATTTGAAGCTGCGGCCGACCAGATGCACGTCGTTGGCCAGCAGCGCGGAGGCCAGCGTGTCGCCGGCGAAACCGCGCATTGCGCGCCCGTCGAAACAGAACGAGACCGGGCGCGCACGATCGACGCGGCCGCCGGAGGCAAGGCGCATCAGGACAGCTCCGGCCGGGGGTCGCCGATCCTGTAGATGGCAAGAAAGCGGTCGCTGGTGGTGTCGCGCAGCGCATTGAAGAACCGCTGACAGCCATGCGCGTGCCGCCAGCGCTCGGCGTGCACGCCCTTCGGGTTGCTGCGCGCGTAGAGGAACGCGGCCCAGTCCTGATCGGCGAGCGCCGGGTCGCGCACGACATGCGCCTCGCCGGCGTGGGCGAACTCGATTTCGTTGCGCGGCCCGCAGTACCGGGCAGGAGATCAGCAGCATGGCCGTCCAGTTAGTTCTTTGTGCAACCGCCCCTCACTCCGGCCCTGTCCCAGGGAAACAGGGAGCAGCCCCGTCTCCCTTTGGGAAAGGGCTGGGGTGAGGGTTGACCGCCCGCTCAATGCGCCACCGCCGCCGCGGCGGCCTCGTCGATCAGGTGGCCGTCGCGGAACCGCTCGATGGTGAACGGCGCATTAATCGGGTGCGGCTCGTCGCGCGCAATGGTATGGGCGAACACATGCGCGCTGCCCGGCGTCGCCTTGAAGCCGCCGGTGCCCCAGCCGCAGTTGACGTACAGCCCGGGCACCGACGTCTTCGCCACGATCGGCGAACGGTCCGGCGTCACATCGACGATGCCGCCCCAGTTGCGCAGCATCCGCATGCGCCGGAATTGCGGGAACAGCTCGCAGATCGCGTCCAGGGTGTGCGTGGTGATGTGCAGGCCGCCGCGCTGGGTGTAGCTGGTATAGGCATCCGTGCCGGCGCCAATCACCAACTCGCCCTTGTCGGACTGGCTGATATAGGCGTGGATGGTGTTGCTCATCACCACGCACGGGATCACCGGCTTGACCGGCTCGCTGACCAACGCCTGCAGCGGATAGCTCTCCAGCGGCAGCCGCAGACCGGCCATGTTCATCAGCACGCTGGTATGTCCTGCCGCGACGACGCCGATCTTGCCCGCGTCGATCGGGCCGCGCGTGGTCTCGACCCCCTGCACCGCGCCGTTATGGCCGCGTCGGATGCCGGTGACCTCGCAGTTCTGCACGATGTCCACGCCCATGTCGCTGGCCGAGCGGGCAAAGCCCCAGGCCACCGCGTCGTGCCGCGCGGTGCCGCCGCGCCGCTGCAGCGCCGCCCCCAGCACCGGATAGCGCATCCCCGGCGCGATGTTCAGCGGCGGGCAGAATGCCTTGGCCTGTTCCGGCGCCAGCCATTCGTTGTCCACCCCGTTCAGCCGGTTGGCATGGACATGCCGCTTGAACACCTGCACGTCATGGACGTTGTGCGCCAGCATCATCACGCCGCGCTGGCTGAACATGACGTTGTAGTTCAGCGCCTGGCTCAGCGTTTCCCACAGCTTCAGCGAGTGGTCGTACAGCCGGGCGCTTTCGTCGAACAGGTAGTTGGAGCGGATGATCGTGGTGTTCCGCCCGGTGTTGCCGCCGCCGATCCAGCCGCGCTCCAGCACCGCGACATTGCGCATCCCGTGCTGGCTCGCCAGATAGTGCGCGGTCCCCAGCCCGTGCCCGCCGCCGCCGACGATGATGGCATCATAGGCCGGCTTGGGGGCCGCGTCGCGCCATTGCGGTTTCCACCCGGCATGGCCGCCGGCGGCGTGGCGAAGCAAGGAGAGGGCGGAGAAACGCTGCATCGGCCGCATCATAGTGGTAGAGACGGGCGTTGGAAGGGTCGGCTCCCATGCCGAAAGAGGATGCCGCCATGTCTGCCAGCCAGAAAGCGCCGCAGCCGCCCAGCCGGATGACGGTCCACGAGTTCCTGGAGTGGCCGGACGATCCGACCGGCGCGCTATGGCAGCTCGTCGACGGCGAGCCGACCATGATGGCCCCGGCGTCCGACATGCACAACACTATCCAAGGTAATCTTGGGACGCTTCTGGACATCCACCTGCAGCAGGCGCGGCCCGGTTGCCGGGTGGTTCCGGCCGCCGGCATCCGGCCGTATGTAAGGCGGGACTACAACGTGCGTATTCCGGATTTGGCCGTGACCTGCACGCCTGCCCGGCGCGGAGTTCACCTCACACCTGATCCGATCCTTGCCGTCGAAATCCTGTCGATCAGCAATCATGCCGAGACCTGGTCGAACGTCTGGACCTACTGCACGATCCCATCGCTGCAAGAGATTCTGGTCGTGAGATCGACCGAGGTCGCCGCCGAGTTGCTGCGCCGCGACCCCGACGGCTCCTGGCCCGAACGATTTGCGCCGATCGGCAAGACAATCGAACTGCATAGCATCGGAGCGAGCTTCGCTTTGGCCGCTTCATATCGAAACGTGGCGTTTGACGATGAGTGACCGTCTGTATTTCGTCTGGGGCGGCATCTTCGCCGACCCTGCGTTCCGTGAGCTCGAACCCGGCACCGAGGAATGCCACGGTCCGTACCACGACGAGGCCGCCGCGAACCGCGTCTGGTCCGAGGCCATGCGCCGCAACGTCGACATTGCCCAGCACCGGCTGTTCGTGTTGACGGTGCCGCGCCCGGTGGGCTGAACGGGTCATCCAAAAAACGAGCGGCTTCATGCAGCTCCTTGCGGGCGCTGGAAAGCGCCTCGGCCCCGGTGCAGATTGCACGGCCATGAACGCCATACCGCCGGTTGCCACCACGGACCCCCTGCTGCAGCCCTACCAGCTGAAACACCTCACCCTGCGCAACCGGGTGATGAGCACCTCGCATGAGCCGTACTACTCCGAAGACGGCATGCCGAAGGACCGCTACCGCCTGTATCATACGGAAAAGGCGCGCGGCGGCATCGCGCTGACCATGACCGCCGGCTCCGCCGTGGTCTCGCCCGACAGCCCGCCGGTGTTCGGCAACCTGCTCGCCTACAAGGACGAGATCGTGCCCTGGATGCGCGCGCTGTCCGACGAATGCCACGAGCATGGCAGCGCGGTGATGATCCAGCTGACCCATATGGGCCGGCGCACCGCCTGGAACAAAGCCGACTGGCTGCCGGTGCTCGCCCCCTCGCCGGTGCGCGAGCCGGCGCATCGGTCGTTCCCCAAGGCGATGGAGGCGTGGGACATCGACCGCGTGGTGGCCGACTACGCCGCCGCCGCGCAGCGCATGGAGGCGGCCGGGCTGGATGGGGCGGAGATCAACGCCTATGGCCACCTGCCCGACCAGTTCTGGTCGCCCGCCACCAACAAGCGCGAGGACGCGTTCGGCGGCGACCTGGAGGCGCGGATGGCCTTCTCGGTGCGCGTGCTTGAGGCCATGCGCGCGGCGGTGGGCGAAAGGTTCCTGATCGGCGTGCGGATGGTGGCCGACGAGGACTGGGAGATCGGCCTGTCGCGCGCGGACGGGATGGAGATCGCCCGCCGGTTCGCGCAAGGCGGCACGGTAGACTTCCTCAACATCATCCGCGGCCATATCGAGACCGACAACGCCATCGCCAACGTCATCCCGATCGCCGGGATGCGCTCGGCCCCGCATCTGGATTTCGCCGGCGAGGTGCGCGCCGCGGCCGGCATCGCGACCTTCCACGCCGCGCGGATCAACGACGTCGCCACCGCGCGCCACGCCATCGCCGCCGGCAAGCTGGACATGGTCGGCATGACGCGCGCGCTGATCGCCGACCCGCACATCGTGCGCAAGGTGGTCGCCCGCCGCGAGGACAGCATCCGCCCCTGCGTCGGCGCCAGCTACTGCATCGACCGCATCTATGAGGGCAACGAGGCGCTGTGCATCCACAATCCCGCCACCGGGCGCGAGGGCACGCTGCCGCACGCGATCGCCCGCAGCGGCGGCGCGGCGCGGCGCGTCGTGGTGGTCGGCGCCGGCCCCGCCGGTCTGGAGGCCGCGCGCGTGGCTGCCGAGCGCGGCCACGCGGTCGTGCTGTTCGAGGCGACCGAGCGGGCGGGCGGACAGATCCTGCTGGCCGTCCGCAATCCACGGCGCAAGGAGTTCATCGGCATCGTCGACTGGCGGCTGGCGCAGCTGGAGCGGCTGGGCGCGGAAATCCGCTACGCGACCTACGCCGAGGCCGATACCGTGCTGGCCGAGAATCCCGACGTGGTGATCGTCGCCACCGGCGGCCTGCCGAACACCGAGATCCTCGACAGCGGCAACGAGCTGGTCGTCTCGTCCTGGGACATCGCCAGCGGCGCGGTGCAGGCGGCTCCGCGCGCGCTGGTGTTCGACGACAACGGCAACCATCCCGGCATGCAGGCCGCCGAAATGCTGGCCGAGGCCGGCAGCGCAGTCGAGATCGTCACGCCCGAGCGGTTCTTCGCGCCGGAGATCGGCGGCCTGAACCACGCCATCTACGCCCGCTGCTTCGCCAGGCGCGGCGTCCGCATCACCATCAACAGCCGCCTGAAATCGGTGCGCCGCGAAGGCAACCACCTGGTCGCCACGATTGGCAGCGACTACGGCACCGAGACGCAGGAGCGCGTGGTCGATCAGGTGGTGGTCGAGCACGGCACCTTGCCGGCCGACGAGTTGTATCACGCGCTGGTGCCGCACTCGACCAATCTGGGCGAGGTCGATCACGCCGCCCTGCTCGCCGGCCGGCCGCAGGAAGTCGCGCGCAACCCGGACGGGCGGTTCCGTCTGCTGCGCGCCGGCGACGCGGTGGCCAGCCGCAACATCCATGCAGCCGTGCTCGACGGCCTGCGTCTTGCGAAGGATCTCTGACGATGCAGTCACTCTCCCGTCCGGACATCGAGGCGATGCTGGCCCGCCGCAAGCCGGGTGTCACGCTGGAGGCGCCGTTTTACACCAGCCCCGACGTGCTGGATCTCGATCTGCGGCTGATCTTCGGCCGCAACTGGATCTTCGTCGCCAGCGAGCCGGAAGTGCCCGAGCCGGGCGATTACGTCACCGTGCAGATCGGCGGCAACTCGGTGATCCTGGTGCGCGACGACGATGGGCAGGTGCGCGCCTGGCACAATGTCTGCCGCCATCGCGGCAGCCGGCTGCTGCTGGACCGCAAGGGCATCACCGGCAACCTGGTCTGCCCGTATCACCAGTGGACCTATGACCTGTCCGGCAATCTAATCCACGCCGAGATCATGAAGGAATGCGTCGGCGCGGGGACGCACAACCTGAAGCCGGTGGCGCTGAAGAACATGGCCGGCCTGCTCTACGTCTGCCTGTCGGACAGCCCGCCCGACGATTTCGACAGCATGTCCGACGAGTTGACCCCGTATCTCGCGCCGCACCAGATCGGCCGCTGCAAGGTGGCCGCCCAGACCGAGACGGTCGAGGAGGGCAACTGGAAGCTGACCATCGAGAACAACCGTGAGTGCTATCATTGCGGCGGCCACCCGGAGCTGCTGTGCAGCCTGTTTCACTTCTTCGGCGAGTACGAGATCCCGGAGAGCCAGCGCGAGGACTACGAGCGGTTCCAGCGCACCACGCGCGAGATGGAGGCGATCTGGGACGAGAGCGGCCTGCCGTGGCGGCCGATCGAGCGGCTGCACGGCCGCCCGACCGGGTACCGCACCGAGCGGCTGGCGCTGGACGGCCCCGGCGAGAGCTACACGATGGATGCCAGCCGCGCCTGCCGCAAGCTGGTCGGCGGCTTCACCAACGCGCGGCTTGGCACGCTGCACCTGCACACGCAGCCGAATGCCTGGTTCCACTTCCTCGGCGACCATGCGGTGACGTTCTCGACTCTGCCGCTCGCCGCCGACCGGACGCTGGTGCGCACCACCTGGCTGGTCGATCGCGACGCGAAGGAGGGGGAGGATTACGACGTGGACAACCTGACCGCCGTGTGGCGCGCGACCAACGAGCAGGACGGCGCCTTTGTCAGCTGGGCGCATGCCGGCGCGGCGAGCGATGCCTATGAGCCGGGGCCGTATTCCAACTCGGAGTACATGTGCGACATGTTCTGCAGTTGGTACGCCGAGCGGCTGGCGGCGGGGCTGGCCGGCGCATGAAGCACGTCTCGGCCTTCCCGCGCCGGGTGCGGGTGGCCGAGACGTTCATTCCGATGTCCGACGGCGTGCGGCTGTTCGCGCGCATCTGGCTGCCCGACGACGCGACAAGCGACAGGGTGCCGGCGGTGCTGGAGTACCTGCCGTACCGTCTGACCGACGGCACCGCGGCGCGGGACGCCCTGACGCACCCGTACATCGCCGGGCACGGCTACGGCTGCGTGCGCGTGGACATGCGCGGGTCCGGCAACTCCGACGGGCTGCTGCTCGATGAATACTTGCTGCAGGAACAGGACGACGCGCTGGAGGTGATCGCCTGGATCGCCGCGCAGGAGTGGTGCAGCGGCGCCGTCGGCATGATGGGCATCAGCTGGGGCGGCTTCAACGCGCTGCAGGTGGCGGGGCGGCGGCCGCCGGCGCTGCGGGCGATCATCTCGCTGTGCAGCACCGACGACCGCTATGCCGACGACATCCACTATGTCGGCGGCGCGCTGCTGACCGACAACCTGCGCTGGGCCAGCACCATGCTCGCCTATCAGACGCGCCCGCCGGACCCCGCGATCGTCGGCGACCGCTGGCGCGCGATGTGGCAGCAGCGGCTGGATGCCGAGCCGCTGCTGCTGCGCACCTGGCTGCAGCACCAGACCCGCGATGCCTATTGGCGGCACGGCTCGGTATGCGAGGATCCCGGGGCGATCACCGCCGCCTGCTACCTGATCGGCGGCTGGGCCGATGGCTACAGCAACGCGGTGCCGCGCATGCTGGAGCGGCTGACCTGCCCGCGCCGCGGCCTGATCGGGCCGTGGGCGCACAAATACCCGCATTTCGCCACGCCCGCGCCCGCCTACGGATTCCTGCAGGACGCGCTCGCCTGGTGGGACCACTGGCTGCGCGGCATCGACAACGGCGCGATGGACGGGCCGATGCTGCGCTGGTGGCAGGAGGACTTCGTCGCGCCCGCTGCGGACTACGCGGGGCGGCCGGGGCGGTGGCTGGGCGAGCCGTCATGGCCGTCGCCGAACGTGGCCCCCGGGCGATGGCCGCTCGGTGACCGCACGCTGGGCAAATCGCCGCTGACCGCCCCCGTGGTGATCGCCTCGCCGCAGGATTGCGGCGGCGACGGCGGGGTGTGGTGCGCCTATGGCAGCGGCGGCGAGCAGCCCGGCGACCAGCGCCGCGACGACGGGCTGGCCGTGGCGTTCGACTGCGCCGCGCTGTCGGATCCGCTCGACATTGCCGGAGCCGCGGTGCTCGAGGCGACAGTGGTGTCAGATCGGCCGGACGCGCTGCTGGTCGCGCGCCTGTGCGACGTGGCCGCGGACGGCGCGAGCCTGCGGGTCAGCTACGGCGTGCTGAATCTGACGCATCGCGACGGCCACGCAGATCCGCAGGCGCTGCCGATCGGCAAGCCGGTCCGGCTGCGCCTGCAACTGAATGACTGCGCGCACCGCTTTCCCGCTGGGCATCGCCTGCGCGTCGCGCTCTCGACCGCGTACTGGCCGCTGGTCTGGCCGTCGCCCGCGCCGACGCGGCTGACGCTGCTGGACGCGACGCTGACCTTGCCGCTGCGCCCGGCGCGCGCCGGGGATGACGCGCTGCCGCCGTTGCCGCCGCCGCAAGCCGCGCCGCCTTTGGAGCGCGCGTTCCTGCGCGCGCCCGAGACCTGGCGCCGCATCACGCGCGACCAGATGGATGGCGCCACACGCGCCGAGGCGCGCGACGATAGCGGCCATTACCGCATCGCAGATGGCGGCCTGGAGTACGAGCTGTGGTCGATCGACCGGTTCGGCATCAGCGACCAGGATCCGCTCAGCGCCGTCGCCGACATCACCTTCGAGATGCGCATGGGGCGCGGCGCCTGGCGGACGCGCTCGACGACGCGCACCGTGCTGCGCGCCACCGCCACGGACTTCGCCATCGAAGCGACGCTGGATGCGTGGGACGGCGACGCGCAGGCTGCCGCGCGAAGCTGGCGCGTGACAGTGCCGCGCCGCGGCGTCTGACCGAGCCGCCGCAGCATATCGACCAACAAAAAAGGGGACGCCAATGGACACGCTCTCACGTCGCTCGCTCCTGGCCGGCACGGCCGCGCTCGCCGCCGGCGTCCCGCTGATCGGCGCGCGGGCAGCCGACGCGCCGCGCAAGGGCGGCACGCTGCGGCTCGGTCTGGCGGGCGGCAGCACCTCGGACTCGCTGGATTTCACGCTGACCACAGACAGCGTCGGTGTCTCGGTGAACTTCGCGCTGTACAGCGCTTTGATCGAGAACGGGCCGGACAACAAGCTGATTCCCGAGCTGGCCGAAAGCTGGGATGCGAAGCCGGGCGCCGCGGAATGGGTGTTCAACCTCCGGCGCGGAGTGAGGTTCAGCAACGGCCGCGAGTTCACGGCCGATGACGCCGTCTATTCGCTGAATCTGCATCGCGGCGCAGGCAATAAATCGGGCGCAGCCGGCTCCATGAAGGCGGTAACCGACGTGAAGAAGCTCGCCCCGCATCAGGTCGGCGTCACCCTGGCCGCGGGCGACGCCGACTTTCCGTACACACTGACCGACTACCACGTCATGATGGTGCCGGATGGCTTCAAGGACTTCGCACACCCGATGGGCACCGGCTCGATGCTGCTGGATGCGTTCGATCCCGGCGTGCGCGTGTCCTTCAAGCGCAATCCGGACTACTGGAAGCCGGATCGCGGCCATCTCGACGGAGTTGTCATCACGGTCACCAACAATTCAGCCGCGCGGCTGAACGCGCTGCTGTCCGGCCAGGTGGATGCCATCAATCGGGTCGATCCGAAAACCGTGAAGCTGCTGGACCGCAACCGCCGCCTGCAGGTGGTGCGCGCGCCCGGCGGCTGGTTCGCCAACATGCCGATGATGGTCGATCACGCGCCATACACCGATCCCGACATCCGCCGCGCGCTGAAGCTGGCCATCGACCGCGAGGCGGTGCTGAAGACTCTGTTCTCCGGCTATGGCCAGCTTGGCAACGACCATCCGATCCCGGTCGGCGACCCGTTCCACAACGGCCAGCTGAAGCAGGTCGCGTACGATCCAGACCAGGCCCGCTTCCACTTCAAGAAGGCCGGCATCGCCGACCCGAAGATCGTGTTGCAGGCGTCCGACGCGGCGTTCGGCGGCGCGGTGGACATGGCGGTGCTGTTCCAGGCGAACGCCGAAAAGGCCGGCATCCCGATCGCCATCAAAAAGGAGCCGGCGGACGGCTACTGGGACAATGTGTGGCTGAAGGGCGCGTTCATTACCAGCTACTGGGGCGGGCGGCCGGCGGCGACGCAGATGCTGGCGATCGACTTCCGCTCCGACGCGGTCTGGAACGAGACGCACTGGAAAAGCGCGCATTTCGACGAGCTTCTTGCAACCGCGCGCGCCGAGTTGGACGAGGCCAAGCGGCGCGCGCCCATCTACGAGATGCAAGCGATGCTGCACGACGACGGCGGCGCACTGATCCCGGCATTCCGCGACTGGCTGGATGCGCACGCCGACCGCGTCGGCGGCCATGTCCCCCATTCCGGGTTCGACATGGACAACGGGCGGATCTGCGAAAAGGCGTGGCTGAGATCGTAGCGCGCCAGCGTCAGCGTCAAGGCGGCGGCTGCGTCCCCCACCATCTGTCGCGCACCTCGCGATAGTGGCGGGTCGGGTCGTACGGCACGACCGGCAGCGCCAGCGCGCGCGCGGTCAGGCGCCCCGTCGCCTGCAGCAGTTGCAGCGCGCCCAGCGCCGCGTCGCGCTCGGCGGACACGTGGGCCACCTCGGCGGCGAACAGCTCGACCTGCGCGTTGAGCACATCCAGCGTTGTGCGTGCGCCGACGCTCTGCTGGCGGGTGATGCCGCGCAGCGCCACCTGGTTGGCGGCGATCGACAGGCGCTCGTCATGCACCCGCTCGCGCGCCGCGGCCAGCATGTCCCAGGCGTCGGCCGCCTGCTCATGCGCCGCGCGCAGCTGCACGTCGCGCTCCAGCAGCGAGCGCGCGTCGTTCTCGTGCGCCTGCCGCGTCTCCGCCGCGACTTCGCCGCCCTGATACAGCGGCACGCTCAGGACCATCTGTCCCTCGGCGATGTAGTCGCGCTGGTGCAGCATCTGCACGTCGGTCTCGCGCAGGTGCTCCAGCAACCCGCGTAGCGACACGTGCGGCAGCAGTCCGGCGCGCGCAACGTCGATGCCGGCGCGCGCCGCCGCCTCGGCATCGCGCGACGCCAGCACCTCGAAATTATCCGCCTCGGCGATACGCAGCGCGGCCTCGCGTGAGCGCGGCAGCGCCGCCCGCAGCGCGTCCGCCAGCACCGGCATCGCAAAGTCTCCCGCCGGCGCGCCCACCGCCCGCGTAAACGCCTCGCGCGCCAACTCCAGCTGCGCCCGCGTGGCGGCCAGTGTCGCGCGGGCGTCGGCCAGCCGCGCCTCGGCCTGCGCGGCGTCCGTCTCGGTCACGTCGCCGGCGGTCACCTGCTGCAGCGTGGCGTGCAGCGTGCGTGCCAGCAGATCGACCCGCTGCTGGTCCAGCGCCAGCGTGCGCAGGCCCTGCGCCACGTCCAGATAGGCGCTCGCCGCAGCCAGCAGCACCTGGCTCTCGGTCGCCGCCAGCATGGCCCGCTCGGCGCGCACCAGCGCTTCGGCCTGCTGCACCTGGGCGCGCACCTGGCCGCCCAGGGTACAGCGGCTGGTTCAGCGTCATCACCTCGCTGTCGGGCGTGCGCCATTGCGGCTCGTCCGGGGCGATGTTGTCATCGAAGATCGACTTGCCGGCATAGGCGTCGATCGTCACATGCGGCCGCCAGCCGGACAGCGCGCGCGGCACCGCCTCGTCCTGCGCGCGCAGCCGCTGCCGCTCGGCGGCCAGCTGGGGATTGCTCGCGTACACCTGCGCCAGCGCGTCCTGCAAACTCTGGGCGCGCGCGCCAGACGCCCAGGCCAGTAGCGCCAGCAGCATCGTGGCCGCGCGCACCGTCATGCCGGCTTGCCGGGCGGGTGCCGCGCCACCGTCGGCGCATGCATTGGCAGCACCAGCAGCAGCGCGCCGATCGCGATCACCGCCAGCCACCCGAACGCATCGGCGAACGCCATCACCGTCGCCTGCGCGTGCGCCGCCGCCTGCAGCCCCGTCGCGGCCGCGCCGCGCGCTTGTGCGACCGGCTCCAGGCCAAGAGTCTCCGTCAGGTAGAACGAATGCACCCGCTCGCGCACCGTCAGGATCGCGGTCACGATCGCCGGCCCGGCCGACTGGCCCAGCGTGCGAGTCATGTTGAACAGAGTGCTGCCGGAGATCGCCTCCTGCGGCTGGATCGCCGAGGTGGTGACCATGATCAGAGCCACCATGATCAACGGCTGCCCGCTGGCTTCGATCAGCAGCGGACCCAGGAAGTTGCCGCGCACCCAGTCGGCGTCGATCCAGGTGGCGAGGCGGCTGCCCACCGCCGCCAGCGCAAGGCCGCTCGTCAGCACCAGCCGCGGGTCGACCACCCGCACTAGCCAGCCGGCCAGCGGGCACATGACGATCTGGGTGATGCCCACAACGAGCAGCAGCGCGCCGACCTGCAGCTCGCGAAAGCCGTGGATCTGGGCGCCGAACTGCGGCAGCAGCGTGCTGGTGGGGAAGGTCGCGAAGTTGAACACCACGATCATCAGCAGGCCGAGCGACAGGTTGCGCCGCGTCAGCAGCCGCAGGTCCACCAGCGGCTCGGCGACCGCCAGCGAGTGCCAGACGAACAACGCCGCCGACAGCGCCGCGGCCGCGAACAGGCCGCAGATCAGGCCGTTGTCGAACCAGTCGAGCCGCTGGCCCTGGCCCATGGCCACACTGAGGCAGCCGGCGATCAGGGCGGCCGTGAGCATCCCGAAATAGTCGCCGCGCGCGAAGCCGTCGAACTTCGCGGGCTCCGTCGGCAGGCCGATCAGCACCATCGCCAGGGCGATCGGCGCCGGCAGCAGGTTCTGCAAGAAAATGCCCTGGAACCCCAGCGCGCCCACCAGCGCGCCGGCCAGGGTTTCCGAAATCAGCGGCGTCAGCGTCGTCACCAGCGCATAGGCGGCGAACGCCCAGGAGCGCAGATGCATCGGCACGGTGCGCAGCAGCGTCACCAGCAGAAGCGGGATCAGCGCGCCGCCGCCGAGGCCCTGGATGAAGCGGAGCGCGATCAGCGCGGTGTAGCTCGGCGCGCTGGGCACCAGCAGCCCCGCCAGGGTTTGCGCGCACAGTGCAGTGGCCACCGCCCGGCGCGGCGAGATCAGGCTGGCAAGCCAGGCGGTGATCGGCACCACGGCGATCTCGGCGACATTGTACGCGGTGACCACCCACGAGCCGTCATCCAGGCCCAGCCCAAAGCCGCCGCGCAGATCGGCCTGCGAGAAGGTGGTCAGCCGTGTGTTCAGGTTCGACAGGAACGCCGCCAGCAGCGCGCCGGCGATGCCGACCGCGATCCGCCCGGTCAGCTCCGGCTGCGGCGGCGGCTTGCCGTCGGGTCCGGGTTTCGGCGGCGGCGGTTCGGGCGGGGCGAGCAGCGACCGCAGGCTCATGGCGAGCGCCGCGTCCGCGGGGCGCTTGCGTCCACCGTGGTCTCGACCGACAGGCCGGGCACCAGCCGCCCGGCCAGGCCGCCGGGATCGAACGTGATCTTGACCGGCACCCGCTGGACGATCTTTGTGAAGTTGCCGGTCGCGCGATCCGGCGGCAGCGCCGCCGAGGTCGCTTCGCTGTCCGGCTGCAGGCTGCTGACTTGACCATGCAGGACGGCGCCCGGGAAGGCATCGACGCGCACCGAGGCAGGCTGCCCGACCCGCATCCGCCGGACCTGCTCCTCGCGGTAGTTGGCCACCGCCCACACGTCCGACAGCGGCACCAGCGTGATCAGCTGGGTGCCCGGCGCGATATACGCGCCTCGCCGAACCTGGCGCATCGTCAGCGTGCCGGCGACCGGCGCGGTGATCCTGGTGTAGCCAAGATTGATCCGCGCCAGCGCCAGCGCCGCGGCGTTCTGCGCCCGCGCCGCCCGCGCCTGCGCCAGTTGCGCCCGCGCCACGCCGATATCGGCCTGCGCCGCGGCGATCGCCGCGTCGTCGCCGCGCAATGTGGCACGCTGCTGCTCCTCCTGCGCCCGCGCATCGTCATAGGCGCGCGGCAGCGCCAATTCGGTGCCCAGCAGATACTGCTGGCGCACCAGCTCCAGATGCGCGCGCGTCAGCTGCGCGGCGCTCGCCTGCCGTGTGGCGTCCGCCTGCGCCAGCTGCGCCTGAGCCTGCGCGATCTGCGCCTGGGCGACGCCGGTCGCCGCCTCGGACCGCGCCAGCGCAGCCGCGGCCTGGTCCACGCGGGCGCGGTACTCCCGGTCCTCGATGCGGTACAGCAGCGCGCCGGCCGGCACCGCCTGATCGTCGGTGATCGGCACGTCGGCGACATAGCCGGAGACACGGGTCAGGATTCGAATCGGGTTGCCGCGCAGCTGCGCGTCGTTGGTCTCGCGCTCGGCGCCGCCCCAGACCAGGGCGTTCCAGTTGATGACCATCATGCCGACCAGCAGCAGGCCGACCGCCAGCACGATCGCGCGGATCACCACGCCCTTCACGGCGCGTCGGCCTGCGGCCGGGCCACCTGCTCGCTGCCGCTGTCGGCGCGGGTACGCACCAACGCCACCGCCGACATGCCCGGCCGCGCCAGGCCGCGCAGCCGGCTGCCGCGCCAGTCGATCGCGACCTTGACCCGCAGCCGGGCCACGACCTTGGTGAAGTTGCCGGTGGCGTTGTCGGCGGGAACGGTGGCAAGCGCGCTGCCGGTGGCCGGCTCCAGCCCGGCCACGTGCCCGTCCAGCGCCTCGCCGGGGAACGCATCCAGCCGCAGCCGCGCCGGCTCGCCCGGGTGAATGTCGCGGATCTGGCGCTCGGTGAAATTGGCGCTGACCCACACCGTGTCCAGCGGCGTCGCCGAGACCACGACGCTGCCCGGCAGCAGCAGCGAGCCGACCCGCACCTGCCGCTGCCCGAGCGTGCCGGAGATGGGCGACGTGATGCGCGTCCACCCGAGTGCGATCTGCGCCAGCCGCGCCTGCGCCTGCCGCCCGGCGAGCGCCGCAGTTGCCTCGCGCCGCTGTGCGGCGAGCAGCGCCAGTTGCGTCCCGGCCGACTCCAGCGCGGCCTGCGCCCGGGCGATATTGGCCGCGGTGACCTGCGCGGCGGCCACCGCGCTGTCGCGCTGCCGCCCCAGCCCGACATCGGTGCCGCGCAGCGCCTGCTGTCGCCGCGCCTCGGGGCCGGTGCTGATCAGCCGGGCGCGCGCCGCGTCCAGGTTGGTGCGCGCCTGAACCACCTGATCGCCTGCGGCGCGGGTGCGCTCGTCCAGCGCGGCCAGGGCGGCCTGCGCCGCCTGCACCTGCGCCTCGGCCTGAGCCAGGCTGGCGCGATAGTCGGAGTCGTCCAGGGTGGCGATCAGCTGGCCGGCCTGGACCGGCTGGTTGTCATCGACCGGCAGGGTGGCGAGATAGCCCTGTTCGTGCGCGGCGATCGGGGTCAGGTCGCCATCGACATAGGCGTCGTCGGTCTGCGGGTCGCGCGCCGCGGCGAACGGCTGGTCGCGCGACATCAGCCAGACCGCGACCGCGGCCAGCAGCGCCGCGCCGCCCACGAACATCAGCAGCGCGCGCATCGCCGATCAGGCCGCGCGAACGGGACAGCCGGCCCGGCGGCGGCGCGGCATCCGGATCGGACGGCAGGCGGTCGGGTGCACGGCGCCGGTCTCCCCGCTGCGGGACGTCCGGCAACGCACAAACCCCGCTTTGGGTGCCGGCGCGTCCTGGCGCGGCTAGCACTCGACCTGGTTGACCGCGAGGCCGCCCTGCGAGGTTTCCTTGTATTTGTCGCTCATGTCGCGCCCGGTCTGCCGCATCGTCGCGATCACCCGGTCCAGCGAGACATGGTGCGTGCCGTCGCCGCGCAGCGCCAGCCGCGCGGCGTTGATCGCCTTGACCGCGCCCATCGTGTTGCGCTCGATGCACGGCACCTGAACCAGGCCGCCGATCGGGTCGCAGGTCAGGCCCAGATTGTGCTCCATGCCGATCTCGGCGGCGTTCTCGATCTGGGCGTTGCTGCCGCCCAGCACCGCGCAGAGCGCGCCCGCCGCCATCGAGCAGGCCACGCCCACCTCCCCCTGGCAGCCGACCTCGGCGGCCGAGATCGAGGCGTTCTCCTTGTATAATGAGCCGATTGCCGCCGCGGTCAGCAGGAACGTCGCCACCCCGTCGCGCGTCGCGCCGGGAACGAAGCGCGTGTAGTAGGCCAGCACCGCCGGGATCACCCCGGCCGCGCCGTTGGTCGGCGCCGTCACCACGCGGCCGCCGGCCGCGTTCTCCTCGTTCACCGCCAGCGCATACAGGTTCACCCAGTCCAGGACAGTGAGCTGGTCGCGCAGCCCGCGCTCGGGGTGCCGGGTCAGCTCGGCGTGCAGCGCCCGCGCCCGCCTGCGCACCCGCAAGCCGCCCGGCAGCTCGCCGCCGGCGGCGCAGCCGCGCTCGATGCACGCTTCCATGACCGCCCAGATTCGGTGCAGCCCGTCATGGATGTCCGCCGCGTCGCGCCAGGTCTCCTCGTTGGCTTGCACGATTGCGGCGATCGACAGGCCGGTGCGCGCGCCGATCGCCAGCAGTTCGTCGGCCGAGTGGAACGCATGTGGCGGCGCCGCATTGGCCGCAGGCGGCGCGTCGGCCTCGGCCTCGCTGACCACGAAGCCGCCGCCGACCGAGTAGTACACTTCCTCGACCAGCAGGCCGCCGGCCTCGTCGAACGCCGAGAAGCGCATCCCGTTCGGATGGCGCAGCATGGTCTCGGTGCGGCGGAACAGCAGGTCCGCGGCCTCGTCGAAAGCGATCGGATGGCGGCCCAGCAGCGCCACCCGGCGCTCGGCGCGCACCGTCGCCACCAGCGCCTCCGCGCGGTCCGGGTCGATCTCGGGCGGCGTCTCGCCGGACAGGCCGAGGATGATCGCCTTGTCGGTGGCGTGCCCGCGCCCGGTCAGCGCGAGCGAGCCGTACAGCGCCACCTGCACGCGCGCGGCGCGATCGAGGCAGCCGGCGGTCTCCAGCGCGCGCAGGAAGCGGTGCGCCGCCCACATCGGTCCGACCGTGTGCGAGCTGGACGGGCCGATGCCGATCTTGAACAGGTCAAAGACGCTGACGACCAAGGGAAGCTCCAGAATGTCTGCACCATCGGTGTAGCACGCGGCGGTGCTGCCGGGCTGCCGCCATGCCCGTCTTGCAGGCCCAGGCTGCTGCCCGGGATCCGTGCATCCTGTTGCGGACCTTGCCGCCGGATTGATCGTCGCCCCGGGCGTCGTGGGCGTCCTGAACACGCGAGCGGCAATTGGATAGGCACCACGGCCGGCTGGCCTGTTTATTGCCTCGGATCGGGCAAAACCGCCGTCCGGGTGCAGCATTCCATGACGCAACGCCGCGCGATCGATGCCCAGCCATACGGGTTCGCCTTCGACCCGGCGCGCTGCGCCCTGCTGGTCATCGACATGCAGCGCGACTTCCTGGAACCCGGCGGCTTCGGCGCCATGCTCGGCAACGACGTCACGCAGCTGCGCCGCGCCATCGAGCCGAACCGCCGGCTACTGGCTGCCTGGCGCGGGGCCGGGCTGCTGGTGATCCACACCCGCGAAGGGCATCGGCCGGATCTGACAGACCTGCCGCCGGCCAAGAAGATCCGCGGCGGCGGCCCGACCACGATCGGCGACAGCGGCCCGATGGGGCGCATCCTGGTGCGCGGCGAGGCCGGCCACGACATCATCCCCGAACTGTCGCCGCTGCCCGGCGAGCCGGTTATCGACAAGCCCGGCAAGGGTGCGTTCTTCGCCACCGACCTGCTCGCCATCCTGCAGGGACGACGCATTACCCAGCTCGTCGTCACCGGCGTCACCACCGAGGTCTGCGTCAGCACCACGGTTCGCGAGGCGAACGATCGCGGCTTCGACTGCCTGGTGGTGGCCGATTGCTGCGCCTCGTATTTCCCCGAGTTCCACGACATGGGCCTGAAGATGATCCACGCCCAGGGCGGCATCTTCGGCTGGGTCGCCGGTTCCGACGACGTGATCGCCGTCCTGCAGCCGCAGAGCCGCCTGAAAGGAGCCGCGTGATGAGCGCCAGCGTCGCCGGCTTCAGGCCGAAGCTGTGGGTTCCGGGCGACTGGAACGCGCTGTTCGGATTCGGGACCAACATCCTGGTCAACGTGCTGGTGCTGACCAGCCTGCTGCGCTTCGTGCTGAAGATGCCGGACGCGCTGGTGTACGGCCGCATCCTGCCGGCGCTCGGCCTCATGCTGTGCCTCAGCACCGGGTACTATGCCTTCCTGGCGTGGCGGCTGGCCCGGCGCACCGGGCGATCGGATGTCTGCGCGCTGCCATCCGGCATCAGCGTGCCGCATATGTTCGTCGTCACCTTCGTCGTCATGCTGCCGATCGGGATTGCCACCCACGACCCGGTGCAGGCGTGGGAGGCCGGGCTGACCTGGGTGTTCATCCAGAGCTTCGTGCTGATGATCGGCGGCTTCATCGGCCCGCTGGTCCGCCGCATTACCCCGCGCGCCGCCCTGCTCGGCTCGCTGGCCGGCATCTCGATCACCTTCATCGCCATGAGCCCTGCCGCGCAGGTGTTCTCGACGCCGGTGATCGGCGTGGTGTGTTTCGCGGTGATCCTGGCGAGCTGGTTCGGCGGCGTGCGCTATTTCGGCGGCGTGCCGGGCGGGCTGGTCGCGATCGCCGTGGGCACGGTGATCGCATGGGCATCGAGCGCGATGGGGCTTGGCTATGGCGGCCTGACCTTGGACAAGCTGTTCGGATCGGTTTCGAACTTCGGATTTTCCGTGCCGCTGCCGGCGGTCGGGCATGTGTTCGAGGGCTTCAAATACCTCGGCGTGATCCTGGTCACCGCCATTCCGTTCGGCATCTATGACCTGATCGAGGCGCTGGACAACGTCGAGAGCGCCGCGGCGGCGGGCGACCCGTTTCCCACGACCCGCGTGCTGACGGCCGACGGCGTCATCAGCCTGATCGGCTGCCTGCTCGGCAACCCGTTCATCAACGCCGTGTATATCGGCCATCCCGGCTGGAAGGCGATGGGCGGGCGCATCGGCTATTCGGCGGTCACCGGGCTGGTGGTGCTGGTGCTGACCTGGTTCGGCATCATCGCGCTGCTGTCGGCGGTCATTCCGGTCGTGGCGATCCTGCCGATCCTGCTCTACATCGGCATGCTGATCGGCTCGCAGGCGTTCCAGGAATCGCCGCACCGGCACGCGCCGGCGATCGTGCTGGCGCTGCTGCCGCAGATCGCCGCCTGGGGCAAGACGCAGATCGACAACGCCCTGGGCGCCGCCGGCACCAGCGCCGCGCAGATCGGCGCGGCCAAGCTGTCGCAGGTGGGCGTGCTGTACCGCGGGCTGGAGACGCTGGGTGGCGGCGCCACCCTGGCCGGCATCATCCTGGGCGCGGTGACGGTGTTCATCATCGACCGCGAGCTGGTCCGCGCGGCGGCGTTCGCGGCGGCGGGGGCGATCCTGACTTTCTTCGGCTTCATCCACGGCGAGGGCATCGGCATCGGCCGCTCCCCCGAGGTCGCGTTCGCCTATGCCGCCGTGGCCGTCATCCTGTTCGCCTGCCACCGCTACGCGACCGTGACGCCGCGCCCGGTGGAGCTGGGGCACGGCAGCGGCGAGGTGTCGCCCGCGGCCGCGCCAGCGGAGTAGCGAGGCCGCCGCCGGGCCGCTACGGCGCGTTCAGCCCGAACGCATACAGCTTGCTGTTGGACGGGCCGATGCCGCCGTAGCCGTCGCCCCAGAACACCATGCCGCCTGCGATCGCCGGCGCGTCGATCGCTGCGCCGCCGCTCGCGAATGTCCAGAGCTGCCTGCCGGTCTGCCCGTCCAGCGCCACGAAGTTCCCGGCGCTGTCAGCCCCGAACATCACGCCGTTCGCGACGCTGACCGCGCCCTCCGTGCGGGCGAATGCGTGCGGCGGCGGCGGTACGGCGCGGCCCGATGGGATGGCGACCTTGGGCTGCCTGGCGAGCGTCGGCGTCTGCCAGACGATCTGCCCGCTGGCCGCGTCCAGCGCCGACCAGAACCCGCCATTGGTCAGCATGCGGCTGCCGACCAGGCCCGTCCATGTCCACGCCGAGTTCGACGCGGCGACGTAGATGCGCCCGGACAGCACCGCCGATCCCCACTCTATCCCGCCGCGGGTGCCGCCGGGATTGACCTGGGTTCCCCAGACGATTCCGCCGGTGTCGCGGTCGAACGCCCAATAGGCGCCGCTTTTCTGTCCCGCGCCGACCAGATCGCGCCCGGTGGCGCTGGCGAGCGACTTGAACAGGTTCGGCGCGGAGCCGAAATCGAGATCCTGGCCGTGCGGCTCGGGGCAGGGCGTTGCCGGCGGCCGGGCGCTGGCGATGCACGAGACGGTCCAGGTATCCAGCGCCTGCATGCGACGCGACCAGTTCAGCCGGCCGCTGCGCGCGTCGATCGACAGGACGCTGTCGATGTGGTCGGCAGCCGGCAGGCAGGCGTCCAGGGCGCGGTTGTCGCGCGCCCCCGCCTGGCACGCGGCGACCGCGGGCGGAACGCTGTAGTTGTCGCCGGTGCCGACGAACAGCGCGTGGCGCGCGTGGTCGAGCGCCAGATTGCTGCCCCAAACGGCGCCGCCGGTGAAGCCTGACGGCACCATGTAGGTCTGCCAAAGCACATGGCCGGAGGCGAGATCGAGTGCGGCCACGGCGCCGCGGAAGCTCGGGACAAATCCCTTCTTCGTGGCCGCGTATTCCTCCTGGTTCGAGGCGGTTCCAAGATAGACGCGGCCGCTGTCGATGAGCGGCGAGGCGGTGATGATGGCGCCCGGCGCGTGGTCCAGCGTTGTCGACCACAGCAGCGCGCCGCTGGCCTTGTCGAGCGCGTACACGGTGGCGCTGGTCTGGTCGCCGAGCACGATCGAGGATGGCCCGATCGCCGGGCTGTTGCGGGAATAGGCGCCCGGCTTGCCGGTCAGCGCCGCCAGCTTGCGCTGCCACACCGGCGCGCCGCTCGCCCGGTTGACGCGCCAGACCGAACCGCCGGCATCGGTCACATAGACGGCGTCGCCTTCGACCGTCGGGGTATCGTCCACGTCGCCGCTGGTGGCGAGTGTCCAAATCGGCGCCAGCCGCCCGACATTGCCGCGCGTCAGCACGGTTTCGCCGAACGCCGCGCGGTCGTCGGTGTTGCCGTTGCCGGCCGAGAGCCAGTCCTGCGCATGCGCGCGGTCGGCGAAGACGGCAAGCGACAGTGCGGCTGCGGCGGCAACCGTCAGATTTCGAGCGCAGCGCATGAACGCGAATCCTTCGATAGGATGTGCGGCAAAGATCGGGAGCGGCGGCGCAGCCGCCGGCTGCGCCGCGCGCGGTCAGGACGTGAACTGGGAGTTCGTCAGGTCAAGTCCGGCCCTGACCTCCTGAGCCAGCGCATACGGATCGCCCGCCTTCCACATATGCGAAAAGTAGAGTTGCGGGTGCTCCTCGGTCTCCTGGTTGTACAGGCACCCGATAGTCCAGCCGAAGCCGCGCATCGCCTGAAACACCGCGTTCACCTCAAAGCCGCGCAGCGCGAAATCAGGCACCACCACGGCCTGCGTCCCGGCGGCGTCGAGCGGCTGGAATGCGATCGGCGCCGAGATGTTCGCCTGCGGCAGCACGTGGATGCCGTCGATGAAGACGTGTTCGCGGCGCGCCACGCTGACGGTGACGACGCCATCGGCGACGGTGGCGCTGCCGCCCAGGATGGCGGTCAGCCGATCGACCTGGAACGGCGTCGTCATGCTCGAAGACTGCGGCAGCGGCGTCGAGGTCGTGTTGATGGCGGCTCGTACCGCGTGCGCGATCTGCAACGGGTTTCCGACCGCCCGGAAATGCTCGAACCAGTATAGCGGCGACAGGTCGAACAGATGCTGGTGCAGCGCCTGGACGGTGATGCCGCGGGCGATCAGCGCGTCGATGAACGGATTGACCTCTTGCGGCTTGAGGCAGAAGTCGCCGTTCAAGAAGGCTGCGCCCGGATCGAGCGGCTGAAAGGTCAATGTTCCGTTTAACTGAAAGGCCGGCGTCACCGGAATCCCGCCGGGCAGCATGCTGGTTAGGTCGTTGCGGTTGATCGTCACCGACAGCACTCCGTTGGAAACGGTGCCGCTGGCGCCGAGGATCTGCTCGATGCTGGAGACCGGCAGCGATGTGGCTGCCAGGGCAACCGTCGGCGCAGCCGACTGTGCGACCAGGGCCGCCGAGGCGACGCTCCCGAACCACAGCGCCCGGCGCCGCCCGAAGGATGCGCCGGCCGGCCAGGTAGGCACGTCGTCAGGCAACGTGACGGAAGGCGCGGTCATGGCAACCTCCTGGATTGACGGACGCAGCACGCCAGGAGCCGACCCGGACGGGGTCAGTCACGTTCCGGCCGGCGATCGAACGTCCGCTCCCTGGCTGCAAAGTAGCTGCTGGCGCGTGCCCATCCTAATCGCGTCACCGCGAACAGCCCGCAGCGGAAATAATGACGCGGTGTCAGGCCGAGGTTGTGTCGTGGCGGGACGACTTCCACTCACTCAGTCCCGGGGCAGCCGGGTCACGGTTCGGGAGGATATTCCCGAAACGCTCACCCAGGACAGGAGACGCGCGGCCTTGCCTCGAGCAAGCTTTCGAGTTGAGCTTGCGGGGCTCGTCTAGAGCGCCGCCAGTAAACGTCCGCCAGGGTAGCCCGCGTGACGCCGCGCGACTTGGCTCTGCACGCGCTGGTCGGCCATGACCTCGTTCATGAACCGGAAGCACCGCAGCGCGTCCGTATCACTCGAGAACGTGCTCCAGTCCGACCGCAAGCTGGCTCTGCGCCTTCCGCGCTTCGTTGACCGCGTCTAGGCCCTCGTCGCACGGTGATCGGGAAGCTGCCAGGCACGCGCTTCCTCACCCTTGAGCCACTCCTCATACTTCTTCCACGATCAGGGCGACAGCCCGGCGCGCAGTTCGTCCAGGGATGCGGCGGCAAGCTTCCGCATGTCGAGCAGAGCATCGAAGACTTCCTAACGGCGGCGACCTGCGGCGTCTCGCTCACCGGCAACCACGTCGTCCACACTGCTTCTCGCCCGGCGAGCGCCCTTCGGCCACGTGCCAGTCAACCGAGCAGGTGCGGCCGACAGCGAACTCGAGCCGGTCACGGTACTGCAGCTCTCAGCCGCCGCAGCTCGTCGTCGCGGCTCCCCCAGCAGGTCGTCCAGCAGCGGATCGGTGACCGGCAGGAACGCGGGCTCTTCCTCCACCGTCACGGTGAGCCTCGTCTGGTACAGCCAGGCGTCCACCGGGATCTTCCGCGGCGCCACCCGGTCGTTGCACAGCGCGATCTCGATCAGGCGGCAGCCCCATCGGGCTTCGTCGTGCCGGTCGATGCGCAGCAGCAACCTTGTCTTTGAGCGGGATCTCGGTCGTGGACGGACTCGCCAAGCTCGGCGACGACGGATCCGCTGGTGGGGATCTCGACCGGAGTCCGCTTGTACCGGCGGGTTCCGCGACTCGTCCCCCTCCGGCGCGGGGACGGGACTCGTACACGCCCCACGACGCAGTGACCGTGAAACGACTCCAGGTCGTCGGGGACCTGGACACCGCAGCCCCATCGACGCCGGGATCATCAGGCCGCGCTGCTGTGGCGTGGTCCTCCAGGCCTGAGTCCTCGTCGGCTGCCGGCGCCGCTGTCATCAACCTCGGTCAGCGGGACGCCCCGGCGGCTTCGGGCGTCGTCCGCGTCGTCGCCG
>CAVRQM010000004.1:0-387715 GCA_963723455.1 uncultured Pseudomonadota bacterium
CCTTCCACGCGTTTTTAGAATCAGTATGATACTGATTCTAAAGTGTCCTAGCTGTCCACGCTGTCCAGGTAAACCGGTTCGCTAGCACAAATTAGCACAAAATTGCGGAGGGCGTTTCCTGTCCGCCTCGTCACGGCTCAAGTTCCCTGTCTTTGCTATGATGACGAGTCTTGCCGATAGCAGCACGAACGGGCTTTCGCGCAGGTCGTCGGTGCCCTGCTTGAACGCCAGCCCGAACAGGCTGACGGTCTGGCGGCCGTGCGCGGCGATCGCCGCGATAGGCGCGCTCGACGATCGCGATGTTGCTGGGCAGGACGTGCGCCAGCAGCGGGGCGGCCACCGCCTTGCGCTCGGCGAGCGAAAGGAAGCTGCGCACGTCCTTGGGCAGGCACGAGCCGCCGAAGGCGAAGCCGGGGCGCAGATACGCCGCCGAGACGTTCAGCGTGCGGTCCTCGCAGAACAGCCGGAATGCCGCCGGGGCATCGACGCCATAGCTGGCCAGGATCGCCCCGGCCTCGTTGGCGAAGGCGAGCTTGACCGCGTGATAGGCGTTGGACAGGTATTTCACGCTCTCGGCGATGCGGTAGCCCACCACATGCACCGGCGCCTGGACCGCGGCATACAGCTCTCGCAGCACCGGTGCGTCGTCGCCGGCCGGCGCGCCGATCAGGGTGAAGGCCGGCGCATGGAAATCGCGCACCGCCGTTCCCTCGCGCAGGAACTCCGGGTTGCTGTAATAGGCGAGGCCGTCGCCCAGCTTGCGGCCCGAAGCGGCCTCCAGGATCGGGATCACCCGCTCCTCGGCGCGCCCGGCGGCACTGTGGAGCGCATCACCACCGCATGCGGCGCGGATTTGCGCGCGATCGCCGCGCCGATCTGCTGGGCCACGGCATCGACCGCGCGCAGCGACACGCTGCCGTCGGCCGCACTCGGCGTGCCGACCGAGATCAGCGACAGCTCGGTGTCGGACACGGCGGCGGTCACGTCGTCGGTGGCGCGCAGCCGCCCGTCCGCCACCGCGCCGGCGATCAGCTCGCCGATTTCCGCCTCGACGATCGGCGATGCGCCGGAGTTGAGCATCGCCACCTTCTCGGGCGACACATCGACGCCGACGACGCGGTGGCCGAGTGCGGCCAGGCAGCCGCTCGACACCGCGCCGACATAGCCAATCCCGAACACCGAAATCCGCATGATCCAGCCCTTGCCCCGCAACCGATCCGGTATGTGCCAGCCCGATGAATTGTTGCCAAACGTGGCGCGCCGCGCCGGGCTGGCCCGCAAACCCGGCATACCGCAAAGTAGGTCTGATATGCTGTCCTATCGTCCATGAGCTTTCCGCTGCTGCCGCTGGTCGTGTTCACCCTCGCGGCCTGCATCACGCCGGGGCCGAACAACGTCATGGTGGCCGCCTCGGCGGCCAACCATGGATTGCGCGCCACCCTGCCGCATGCGGCAGGCATCGCAGTCGGGTTTGCCGTGATGATCGTGCTGGTCGGTCTCGGGGTGGCCGGCGTGCTGGCCGAACTGCCGCGGTTGCTCGGTCGGGCGCTGCGCTGGGTCGCGGTCGGCTGGCTGCTGCTGATCGCGCTGCGCATCGCCCGCGCGGGCGCCCCGGGCAGCGGTCCGGCGCGGCCGCCGATGGGCTTCCTGGGGGCGGCGATGTTCCAATGGGTCAATCCGAAAGCCTGGCTGATGGCGGTCGGCGCGACGGGGGCCTTCATCTCGCCGACGCAGCCGATGGCGCCGCAACTGGCGACGGTCGCCGGCGTGTTCTTCGCGGCGACGGTGCCCTGCGTGCTGGGCTGGGCCGCGCTGGGCAGCGCCGCCGGCCGGCTGCTGCACTCGCCGCTGCGCCTGCGGGCGTTCAATATTGGCATGGCTGCCCTGATGGTCGCCTCGATGCTGCCGGTGGCGTTCGGGGAGTAGCCGCGCCTAGCCTCGCGCCATGCAGACGCCGCGTCGCGCCCCCGGCCTGAAGGAGCTGTTCGCCGGCTTCTTCTCGGTCGGCATTTCCGGTTTCGGCGGGGTGATGCCGTTCATCCGGCGCATGGTGGTGGACCAGCGCGGCTGGCTCACCCCCGCCGAGTTCACCGACATGCTCGCGCTCTGCCAGTTCCTGCCCGGGCCGAATGTCAGCAACCTGGCGGTCTGCCTGGGCGGCCGCGACCGCGGCGTGCGCGGGGCGCTGGTCTGCGTGCTCGGCCTGCTCGCCGCCCCGGTGCTGATCGTGATCGGGCTGGGCGCGGTGTTCGACCGGTTTTCCGGGCATCCGGCGGTGGCCCGGGCGCTGGCGGGACTGGCCTCGGCCGCCGCCGGGCTGGTACTGGCGACCGCCCTGCGCATCGCCGCACCGCTGCTGGGCCGCGGCATGGGCATGGCGATCGCGGCGGTGGCGTTCGTCGCCGTGGCGGTGCTGCGCCTGCCGCTGCTGCCGACCCTGCTGGCGCTGGTGCCGGTCAGCATCGCGCTGCACTGGCGCGCGGGGCGGGCGAGCTGACCGCCCACCTGCTGCAGCTCGCCGCCATCTTCGGCGAGCTGGCGCTGCTGGCGATCGGCGGCGTCAACAGCGTGCTGCCGGAGATGCAGCGGCAGGTCGTGGACGTGCATCGCTGGATGAGCGCGCAGGAGTTTGCCGCCCTGTTCGCGGTGGCGCAGGCCGCCCCCGGGCCGAACATGCTGGTGGTGACGCTGGTCGGCTGGCGCGTGGCCGGGGCGGCGGGCGCCGCGGCGGCGACGCTCAGCCTGATGGCGCCGGCCTGCGTGCTGACCTTCGCGGTCTCGCGCGTGTGGCACCGCGCCGGGCCGGCGCGTTGGCGCGTCGCCGCACAGGCGGGCCTGACCCCGGTGACGGTGGGGCTGGTTCTGGCGGCGGCAACCCTGCTGTCGCTGTCCACGATGCACGGCGCCGGCAGCGCGCTGCTGACGCTCGCCTGCGCGGCGGTGCTGCTGCGCACCCGGCTGCACCCGCTATGGCTGCTGGCCGGCGGCGCGGCGCTGGGGGCGCTCGGGCTGGTGTAGCGGTTCGCCTATTTGCCGCCTCGCCAGGTCAGGGTCGATCCGACGGCGTAGTTCCAGACCAGGCTCATCGCCGCGCCGGCCAGGCCGGCGACCCACCACATCTGGTGCTCGGCGCTGAGCAGCAGGGCGGCGATGCCGAGGTTGGCGACCGCGCCGACGCTGCACGCCACCGAGAAGATCACCAGCCCGCGCAGTAGCCGCGCGCCGCGCAGCCGGCGGTCGCGGAAGGTCAGCGAGTTGTTGAACAGGAAATTGCCGACGATGGCGCACGCCGTCGCCAGCGCCTGCGCGGGCGCGAACGCCAGGCCGAGCCGCAGCGCCGCGTCCAGCACCGCGAGATGCGCCAGCAGCCCGACCGCGCCGACCAGGGCGAACAGGATGAAGCGCACCGGCAGCAGGTGGCCGACCAGCTTGTCGGCCAGCAGCAGCGCGAAATCCAGCAGCACCCCGGCGTCCAGCTTGCTGCTGCCGGCGACCCGGGCGCGGAAGCTGTACGGCAGTTCGCGCACCACCGGCGGCTCGGGCAGCGAGGCGACGATGTCGAGCAGGATCTTGAAGCCGATCGCCGACAGCCGGCGCGCGGCGCGGTCGAACACGGCGCGCGGCAGCATGAAGAAGCCGCTCATTGGATCGGCGATGTCGGCGTGCAGCACGACCCGGCTCAGCCGCGTGGCCAGGCTGGACATGCCGGCGCGCTGGCGGCTCCATTCGCCCAGGTCCCCGCCGGCGACGTAGCGGCTGCCGACCACGATATCAACCGGCTCGGAACGCAGCACCGCCAGCATGCGCGCCAGCAGGGTCTCGTCATGCTGCAGGTCGCCGTCCATCGCGGCGATGTAGCCGGCCAGGCTGGCCTGCGCGCCCTCGATGAAGGCCGAGGCCAAGCCGCGCCGGCCGATGCGGTGCAGCAGGCGGACCCGCGGATCGGCGCGGCCGATCGCGGCCACGGCGTCGCGGGTGCCGTCGGTGGAGTCGTCGTCCACGAACACCACCTCCCAGGCGATGTCCTGCAAGGTGGCGCGCAGCCGGTCCACCAGCAGCGCGACGTTGTCGCGCTCGTTCAGCACCGGGACGATCACGCACAGATCGGGCGGCAGGGCGACTTCGGGCAGCGGCGGGTCGAGCAGCAAGGATGTCATCGCGCAGGCTGTCTCCGTCCTGCCAGCGCCCCGCCTCCGGGTGCTGCGTGGCGCGGACTAATGGGCCAGCATGCCGTGGTTTACAATGTGGCGGCGAACCGCCCGGGTCGGCGCGCCGGGCCTACTGCGCCGTGCGGCCGGCCGGATACAGGATCAGCCGGCGGACGGCCGCGCGCGATGGACGAGCGGGAGCCTGCGCCACCTCGGTGTACGAGGCGCGCGCCGCCAGGGCGTCGTCGCCGGCCACGCTGCCGGTGCGATTGGCCACCATCACGCCGGTATCGGGGCGGTCGTAGATGAAGCCGTAGGTCGGATACACGCTGCCAAAATCGCCGCTGCGTCCAAGCCCGACACGCACCTCGGTCCAGTCGTTGTTGGCCGACACGTCCTCGACCGGGATGTTGCGCGCGACGCCACCCTTGTTGGCGCCCGGCCCGGCCCAGTTGGCGTGTTCGATGGCGATTTCGCGCGCGCTGATTACCGCCGTCACCACCGCGACGTGACCAAGCCGCATGTGACCGTTGGCGCGGAAGTTGAGCACGCTGCCCGCCTCCGGCTCGGCGCCGCGCTGATAGACGCCGGACGCGGCGTCCCACCAGTTCGCGGCATTGCCCTTCAGCTCGATCCCCGAGGCGGCCCTGGCGAACGGCACGCATTGGAGGCCGGCATACGAGGAGCGGCCCGCATAGCGGCCCTTGGAGCCCTTGGCGAAGGCGTATTTCGCGTTGCGATGCAGCGAGGCCAGATGCACCAGGGTCCGCCCGCTCTGGCCATGCCGCGACGCTACGGTGGTCCCCGCATGACGCCCGGCCCGGGCGCCCCCCGCATCGGACCTGCCGCCGCCTTCGCGAGCGCGGCTGGAGGCGGTCACGGAATGGTGCGAGGCGAGGTGGGACTTGGCCTGGGAAGCGGCCGGAAGGCAGACGGTCGAGGCCAAGAGCAAGGTTCCGATGGCTGCAAGCCTTCCGATGGTCGCCGCTGTCCGCATGCTGATCGCCTTTTCGTGAGCGTGTCGGCGTCAGCGGTAGCAACGGACTCGTGAAAGTGACAACCCTGAAACCCGGCGGACGCATCCCTGTCATGCGAGATCGGCTGCATCCGCCGGCAAAGAGACATGGAAAATAGGACTACAGACCTAACTTGCGCTCCAAAAACAAAGTTGTGGCTAAAATAGCGCTTGCATGTGGCTTTTCGGCACGGATCCTCGGGCGCAACAGGTGTGGCCGAAGCGCCGCAGCTTATTTGCAGGCGGTCACCATGACTTCCACTAGGTGCCGCGGGTCGGCCATATGCGCCTGCACGCAGGCCCGCGCCGGAGCGCCGGCTTCGGGCAGCCATGACGACCAGACCTCATTCATCGCCTCGCGATCGCGAATGTCCTTCAGCCAAATCTGCGCCTGCAGCAGCCGCGTGTTGTCGGTGCCATGCCGCTCGAGCAAGGCGTCGATCTGCGCCAGCACCTGCCTTGTCTGACCGACCACGTCCTGCGACAGATCCTGCGCGGTGCAGCCCTGCAGATAGACGAAATTGTGGTATTCGACGGCCTGGGCGAGAACTTTGCCGGCCTCGGTGCGGACGATTTTGCTCATGGGTATCCCTCCTGTGCGGTGCCGCGCTTGTACGGCGCGCGTGGCAGGGCGGCAACACGAGAGGCAACAAGATCCGGCAGCGCGCGGCCGCCGAGGCCTCCGCGCTACGGCGTTCCGGCGGCCGGCGGCCGGGCCGACGGCGCCGGTGCGGCGCTGGTGGAGGGGCCGGTCGCCGCCCCGGTTCCCGCCAGGCAGTCGCTGATCATGGTGTCGCGCTGATACTGGCCGGACAACCCGCGGGTCGGCACGTCGGGCAGGTCGGAATTGGAGAACGGCGAGTCGCGGCCGCTGCTGGCGAAGGTGTCGGTATTATAGACCTCGGCGCGGTTCTGCTTGGCATAGACCTCGTCGGCGCGCTGGCGGCAGGCCGCCACCGCGGCAACATCGGAGGACGATCGCTGCGGTGGGGCAGCGCAGGCGGACAGGCCCGTCACCACGGCGACCATGGCCATCCGGGCAGCAGCCCGGACGCTGGCTGAGGCAGTCGGCAGCAAGGTCATGCGGGAACTCCGGAGGGCAGAAGCGGTCGCGAGTGGCCGGCCAGGGCAGCCGCCGCCTGCGCCAGTCGCGCGCGCAGCCGCGCTTCATCCAGACGGCCCTGCGCGGTCAGCGGCGACAGCGCCGCCTCGCGCAGCAGCAGCGGGTCGATCTCCGCGCCGTCCCGCCGCAGCGCGAACCAGGCGGCGGCCCAGGGCGCGGAACCCAGCAGGTCCACCAGCGCCAGCAGGCGCAGGCAGACCGAGATGCCATAGGCGCTGGCCAGCCCAAGCGTGCGATCGACAGCGCCGGCCCAGCAGCAGGCGTCCGGGTCCGCCAGCGCGAGTTCGGTGCAGGCATCGGCCGACCCGGCCGCGGCATCCGCCCCGCTGGACCCGCGGCGGAAACGAAACAGGCGCGGCACGTCCCAGCTTGCCGCGGCCGCGGCGGCGCGCGCCGCATCCCATGCGGCGGCAAGGTCACGCGTCCGCACCGGCGGCAGCGCCTCCGGCGGCAGGGCGACAAGATAGCCGGTGGTGCCGTCGCGCTGGACGGCGACCTCGACGACCCGAGGCGAACATGGCGCTGTCATAACCCGACCATGTACCGGATCGCCGGCTCTAGCCACCCTGCATGGCCGCGAGCGCCGGCGGCCGCAGCCGCTCCGGCAATGCCGCCAGGCTGTCCACGGTGTCGAAATCCCGCAGCACGAAATCGTCGTCCACCTCGACGCGAACCAGCTGGTCGTCGTGCCGGGCGAGCACCTGGCGACCGCCGGAATCTCCCGCAAGCGCCAGCAGTTCGGGGAAGAACCGGCGGTCCCACAGCACCGGGTTGCCGGCGCCGCCGCGATGCGTCGGCTGCACGATGGCGCGGCCTTCCTCGGCATCCCAGGCGCCGATCAGCTGGTCGATCACCCGCCCGGTCACCAGCGGCATGTCGCCAAGACAGACGATCGCCGCGTCGCTGTCGGGCGGCAGCGCCGCCACCCCGGCGCGCAGGCTTGCGGACAGCCCATCGGCATAGTCCGCGGCGGCGACGAAGGTCACGGGCCGGCCATGCAGGGCGGCGCGGATCTCGGCTTCGCGATGGCCGAGCACGACCAGCACCGGCCGTGCGCGTGAGGACAGGACGTTGTCCACCACGCGCGCGATCATGCTGCGCCCGCCCGGGTCGGCGACCAGCAGCTTGCTGTACGGGGCCATGCGCGTGGACTGGCCGGCGGCCAGCACGATCGCCGCCACGCCGGCCGGCTTGCTCGGCGCCGGTTCCGACCGCCTGGCGGCGGCGGCGCGCGGCAGCGGGCGGCCGGCGAATTCCTTGAGCAGCCCGCCGACGCCCATCCGCATGATCGCCGGCCCGTCCACCCGCACGCCGGCGAACAGGCGTTGCAGCACCCAGTCGATGCCGTTCGCCTTCGGGCTGCGCGCGCAGCCCGGCAGCACCAGCGCCGGGACATCGCCGATGCGTCCGGTACAGATCAGGTTGCCAGGATCGACCGGCATCCCAAAATGCTCGATCTCGCCGCCGGCCGCGACCACCGCCGCCGGTCCTACGTCGCGCCGGTCCACCGTCGCCGAAGCGCCGGCGATCAGCAGCAGCCCGGCGCCCGCGTCCGCCAGCCGTCGCAGGCGGTCGGCGATGGCGCCGGTTTCGTGCGCGCAGCGCAGCGGCGGCAGCATCGTGCCGCCCAGGCCGGCGACGCGGGCGCGCATCGCCTCGATCGTCGCCTCGATCACGCTCGGCTTCATGCCCGGCAGCTCGGAGACCACCAGCCCGGCGCGCAATGGCCGGAACGGGTGCAGCCGCAGCAGCGGGCCGCCCTCGCGCACGCTGGCCTCCACCGCCTCCAGCACGCCGGCGGCCACGGCGAACGGGATCACCTTGACGGTGGCCACCATGTCGCGCGCCCCGACGACGGAGAAATCGGCCAGGGTCGCGACAGTCACCGCCTCGTCGGTGGCGTTCACCGCGTCCACCCGCGCCGCGTCGATGCGCAGCAATCCGGCTGCCTCGGCGTGCAGGTTGACCCGGCCCGTCCCGGCGCGGCCGGCGGTCAGCCCCGGCCCCAGCAGCACGCGAGCCACCCGCTCGGCGCTGGGATTTTCCGCCACGTCGCCCGGCTCCAGCCGCGCGGCGACGATCTCGGTCCGCCCGGCGGAGCGCAACGCGGCCAGCGCCGCGTCGTCCAGCAGCGCGCCCTTGTGGATCACCCGGTCGGCGAGGCGATGCGTGTGCGCCGCGATCGCGCCGCGTGCGGAATCGAGCGGCAGCGCGGCGAAGATCACGCGCGCCGGCCGAGTGCGGCGTGGCGGCGGACCGCCACGAACTCCGCAAGGATCGACAGCGCGATCTCAGCGGCGGTGACCGCCGCGAGATCCAGCCCCACCGGGCCGCGGATTCGCGCCAGCGTGACGGGGGCGTGTCCGAGTGCCGCCAGCCGCTGCAGCCGGGCTGCATGCGTCCTGCGGCTGCCCAGCGCGCCTATGTACAGCGAAGTCGCCGCGCAGCGCGCGATCGAGCGCGGGGTCGTCCAGCTTGGGGTCGTGCGTCAGTGTGACCACGGCGCTGCGCGAAGTCCGGCGCGAGCGCGTCGAGCGCCTCGTCCGGCCATTCGCGCATGACCTGGACGCCCGGGAACCGCTCGGCGGTGGCAAACGCGCCGCGCGGATCGACCACGGTGACTGCAAGCCCCAGCTGTGCCGCGAGCGGCGCCAGAGCCTGGGCGATATGCACCGCGCCCACCACGATCAGCCGCAGCGGCGGGTTGAAGACGTGCAGGAACCATTCGGCCTCGGCGATCCGCGCCGCGCGGCTCTCGTCGCGCGAGAGCGCCGCCGCCGCGGCATCGGCCAGCGTCGGATCGGCGTCCTGCGCCGGCAGCAGTACCTGCGCGCCGTCCGGCAGCCGCGTCGCCAGCACCACCGGCCGCTTGGCGGCGCGCGCCGCGGCCAATGCGGCCATCACCTCCGGGGTCATCCCAGTCTTTCCAGGAACACCTTGATCCGGCCGCCGCAGGCCAGACCGACCTCCCAGGCGCGTTCGTCGGTCACTCCGAACTCCAGCAGCTGCGGCGCGCCGGTCGCCAAGGTCTGCCGCGCCGCTTCGGCGACCGCCCCCTCGATGCAGCCGCCGCTGACCGAGCCGGCCATGCGGCCGCCGCCGGTCACCGCCATCTGGCTGCCGGCCGGCCGCGGGCTGCTGCCCCAGGTGTGCGTGACGGTGGCCAGCGCCACCGCCTCGCCGGCCGCGACCCAGCCGGAGGCCAGGGCGAACACATCTTCGGCGAACACGTCCTCCGCCTTGCTCATACCCATGTCGCTCATGCAACCAGCCTCCAGCGCTCCATCGATCGGGCCGCGGCCGGCCGGGAGAGCGAATCCACCAGGGCGCGCAGGCTGGCAAGACTGTGGACCGGCCGGAACTCGTCCACATGCGGCAGCATTGCGCGGATACCTTGCGACTTGGGCGCGAAGCCGTCCCAGCGCAACAGCGGGTTCAGCCAGACCAGGCGCGAACAGGATTTGTGCAGCCGCTCCATTGCCGCCTCCAGCCCGGCCGCGCCGTCGCGGTCCAGCCCGTCGGTGACCAGCAGCACGACCGCGCCCTGTCCCAGCACGCGGCGCGACCAGTCGCGATTGAAGCGGTCCAGCGCCTCGCCGATCCGGGTGCCGCCGGAAAAATCGGGCACCGCATGGGCGATCAGCTGGAACGCCACCTCGGCGTCGCGGTGGCGCAGCTGGCGCGACACGTTGGACAGCCGCGTGCCGAACAGGAAGGTGGAGACCTGATCGCGGTCGTTGGCCACCGCGTGCAGGAAGTGCAGCAGGATCTGCACGTAGCGGCCCATCGAGCCCGAGATGTCGCACAGCACCACCAGCGGCGGCGGCCTGGTCTGCCGGCGGCTGGCAGCGAGATCGAGAATCTCGCCGCCCTGCCGCAGGCTGGCGCGCAGGGTGGCGCGTACGTCCACATGCGGCCCGGAGGGGTCCGGCCGGCGGCGGCGGGTGCGGCGACGATCAAGCGGCAGCACCAGCCGGGCGATCTCCAGCTTGGCGCGCGCGAGATCGGCGGCGCTCATCGCCTCGAAATCCATCTGCTGCAGCCGCTCCCGGTCGGAGACGGTCAGCACCGCATCGATCTCCTGCTGCGGCGGCGCTGCCTTGTCCGGCCGCTCGCGCGCGGCGGACATTGCCTCGGCCATGCGCCGGCTGCCGGGAGGCGCGCGTTCGGGCGGCGCCGGGGTGCCGCCGTTGAGCAGCGCCATGGCGGCCGCCTGCTTCGCCGCCTCCGGGTCGCGCCAGAAGATGCGGAACGCCTGCTCGAACAGCTCCGTATGCTCATGGCGGTGGATCAGCGTCGCGTGCAGCGCGGCGCTGGCCTGGGCGCGACTGCCGAGGTCGATCCGGGTCAGCGCATCTGTCGCGGCGAGCAGGTCGGCGGGACCGACCGGCAGGCCGGCGCGCCGCAGGAGGCGGGCGAAGTGCATGACGTTGCTGGGCAGGATACCGGACATTCGCCGTCACGCCTGGAGGCTGAGTCCCGAGGGAGAGGGCCGGGGTGAGATTCGGGGCAAATGCCGTGGCTACCCTAACCGAACGGCGTGGCCGGCGCCGTGTCGCTGCGGGCGGCGTCGACCAGCCGCGCCGCCTCCGCGCCGCGCATCCTGGCGATATCGTCCTGGTACTTCAGCAGCACGCCCAACGTCTCGTCCACCGCGCCCGGGGCCAGTTCGTGCTGGTCCAGGTGCGTCAACGCCGCCGCCCAGTCGATCGTCTCGGCCACGCCCGGCAGCTTGAACAGATCCTCGCCGCGCAGCCGCTGCACGAACGCCACCACCTGCGCCGACAGCCGCGCCGGCGCCTCCGGCGCCTTGCGCGCCAGGATTTCCCGCTCGCGGGCGGCGCTGGGGTAATCGACCCAGTGGTACAGGCAGCGCCGGCGGATCGCGTCATGCACCTCGCGCGTGCGGTTGCTGGTCAGCACCACCACGGGCGGCGTGGCGGCTCGCACGGTGCCGTATTCGGGGATGCTGAGCTGGAAATCGGCCAGCACCTCAAGCAGGAACGCCTCGAACGGCTCGTCGGCGCGGTCCAGCTCGTCGATCAGCAGCACCGCCGGCGGCTGGTCCGGGTCGATGGCCGATAGCAGCGGGCGGGACTGGAGGAAGGCGCGGCCGTAGATCTCCGAACCGAGCGCGATGCGGTCGGCCGCGCCCGACGCCTCGGCCAGCCGGATCGCCATGAGCTGCCGCGCGTGGTCCCACTCATAGGCGGCAGCCGACAGGTCCATGCCGTCATAGCATTGCAGCCGCACCAGCCGCCGCCCGAGACCCGCCGCCAGCACCTTGGCAATCTCCGTCTTGCCGGTGCCGGGCTCGCCCTCCAGCAGCAACGGCCGCCGCATCGACAGCGCCAGGTACACGGTGGTCGCCAGCGCCATGTCGGCGATGTAGCCGCCGGAGGCGAGCAGCGCGGCGGTTTCGGTCGCCGAGGCCGGGGCGGCGCCGCTCACAGATAGGCGCTGAAGATCAGCAGGAAGATCAGCACGAAGATTGCGCCGCCGACCCAGGCGACCCGCGGAAAGCCCATCGGCTGTTCGGGGATCATCGACATCAGGCTGAGCGTTGCCGGGGAGGGCGCGGAGGGCGTGGTCGCGGCCGCCACGACGCCGGACAGGCCCTCCGCCGCAGTCTCCGGCCCCGGCGTCGCCGCCACCTCGGCCACGAAGCGGTTGAAGAATGCGTCGGCCATCGACTTGGCCGTGGCATCGACCAGCCGACCGCCGAGCTGGGCAATCTTGCCCCCGACCTGCGCCTGCACCGCGTAGTCCAGCACGGTGAACGCCCCGTCCTCGGTCAGCCGCACATCGGCGCCGCCCTTGGCGAAGCCGGCGGCGCCCCCCGCGCCCTCGCCGACGATGCGGTACGAGGCCGGGGGATTGAGGTCGGTCAGCTGCACCCGGCCCGAGAACCGCGCGCTGATCGGTCCCACCTTCATCGCCACCGTGCCGTTCATGTCGGTGTCCGAGGTCTTTTCCAGCGTTTCGCAGCCGGGGATGCAGGCCTTCAGCACGACAGGGTCGTTCAGCGCCGCCCACACCGCGTCGCGAGGCGCCGGGATGCGGCGTTCGCCCGTCATGTCCATCGAGGCAGGTCCTCCATCGGATCAGGGACCGGGCGGAGTGTTCCGGCCGGGCATCGGGGCCATATAGACCGCGATGCGCCACGACCCAAGCGCCCCGCCTCCGTCAATCAGGCCGATCTACATAGGCTCGGAGATCTACCGGTACTCGACTTATGGCCCGACGCACCCGCTGGCGGTGCCTCGCGTCTCGACCTGCACCGACCTGATCCGGGCGATGGGCTGGCTGGACGAGGCGCAGTTCGCCACCGCGCCGATGGCCAGCGTGGCCGAGATCACCCGGTTCCACGACCCCGGCTACGTCGCCGCCCTGCAACGCGCCGAGCGGGACCAGGCGGTGAGCCAGGCCGACCGCGACCGCTATCGCATCGGCATCGACGGCAACCCGGTGTATCCGGAAATCTTCTCTCGCCCGGCGACCAGCGCCGGCGGGGTGATGCTGGCGGTCGGGCTGACCCTGGGCGGCGGGGTGGTGCATTGCCCGGGCGGCGGCACGCATCACGGCCGGCCGGACCGGGCCAGCGGCTTCTGCTACCTGAACGACCCGGTCCTGGGGCTGCTGCGCTGGCTGGATGCCGGGCTGGAGCGGATCGTCTATCTGGACATCGATGCGCACCACGGCGACGGCGTGCAGGACGCCTTCGCCGATGACGGCCGGGTGCTGACCATCAGCATCCACGAGGCCGGGCGATGGCCCGGCACCGGCCTGGCGGACGACCGGGCCGGGGGTGCGGCGCGCAACATCCCGGTGCCGCGCGGGTTCCACGATGCCGAGATGCGCTGGCTGATGCAGCACGCGGTGCTGCCGCTGATCGGGGCGCACCGGCCGCAGGCGATCATGCTGCAGGCCGGCGCCGATTCGCTGGACGAGGATCCGCTGGCCCGGCTGTCGCTGTCCAACAACGCCTATCGGGAGGTCGCGGAAGCCGTCCGCGGCGCGGCGCCGCGCCTCGTGGTGGTCGGCGGTGGCGGCTACAACCCGTACGCGACGGGACGCTGCTGGGCCGGCATCTGGGCAAGCCTGAACGGCATCGCCATCCCCGATCGCGCCAACCCGGCGGCCGAGGCGGTGCTGCGGGCGCTTACGTATAACCGCGCCGCCGGGCGCCGGCCGCCGGAGCACTGGTTCACCACCCTGCGCGACGCGCCGCGCGAGGCTATGGTGCGCGACGAGATCAAGCGCCTGGCCGATCAGGCGCGCATGGAAAGGCTGCCCGCATGACCACCCGCCGTTCGCTGCTCGCTGCCGCCTCCGCCCTCCTGCTGGCGCCATTGGGCGCGCGCGCGCAGCAGACCGGGCCGCAGCCCGAACTGCCGAAGGAGAAGCTTGTGATCGTCACCCGCGACGGCAAGCGCCACGATTTCATGGTCGAGATGGCGATGACGCCCGATCAGCAGGAGACCGGGCTGATGTTCCGCGCCCACGTCCCGGCCGATGGCGGGATGCTGTTCGACTGGGGGCAGGAGAAGGACAGCCAGATGTGGATGAAGAACACGATCAGCAGCCTGGACATGGTGTTCATCCGCGCCGACGGCACCATCCGCTCGATCGCCGAGAACACCGTGCCGCGCAGCTACGCCATCATCGACAGCGACGGCCCGGTGCGCGCCACCCTGGAACTGGCGGCCGGCACCACCGGGCGGCTGGGCATCCGGGTCGGCGACAAGGTGGAGCAGCGGATCTTTGGCAATGTCGGCTAGGGTCCGTCGTGCCCGGCGGGCGACGGGCGACGGGCGCGGCGGGGTCTCGGTCGGGCAACAGGATGGTGAACTGGCTGGCGCGGAAAACCGGGTGGTAGTTCTCCAGCAACGACCGCATGAAGGCGCCCGGGATCCGCAGCCTTGCACCGGGTGAAAGCGGGCGCGTGTCGGGCGGCGCGCCGATTTCGACCGCCGCGAGGCGCTTGCCAGCGACCAGGGCCACGATGCCGGACAATGGTGCCCGATGAATGCGTATCTGATCCCGCATGTAATAGGGGTCGAATGCCGAGGGTTTGTCCGCCCGGAAGCACATCAGCAGATTTTCGCACAGGACCGGGCCGCGTACGGATCTGAGCAGCGCCGCGCCGGTCGTGAAGCTTGCCTGGAGTTTGGCGGGCACGGTCGATTGCGGCGCGGCAAAGGCGACCCAGCTGGGCGACCAGATCAGCAGGTAGGCGAGCGGCGCGAATGCCAGGAACTGCGCTTTCCAACTGGCGCGTTGTCCCGATGCGCGGGTCTGGTCATGCAGCGCGACGGCCAGGACGACAGCGCCGATCGCCAACGGCTCCATGAAGATGTTGGGCGCCACGCCGTCGCCGCCGGCGAAACCGATCGCCAAGGCTTGCGCGACGATCCAGCCGATTGCGAGATGCCGACGGGGAGCGTCGCGCAGGGCGCGGATGCACCAGATCGTGTTGATCGCCAGCATCGGCGCGAAGATGACGGCGTAGCGGGCAAGCTCCGACGCGGCTTGTCGGTACAGATAGGCCCTCGGCATCAGGATGGTGGACGCGAGGAACGGGCCGTCGAACGCGATGATCGCAGCCAGGGCGCTGCACGCCAGGATCCCGGCCGAACCGGCCAGCAGCAACAGCCGCCCGCGGCTGGGTGCGCGGAACGCGCCGGGCGCGGTCAGCAGTCCGGCGGCGATGCCCGCCGGCACCGCGAGGAAGGTCTGCTTGACCAGGAGCGCCAGTCCCAGCAGGACGGCGCATGCGACGAGGTTGGCGGCGCGCCGGGGATTGCTGACGAACGCATACAGACCCAGCATCTCCAACGCCATGCCGATCAGATGCGGGTCATTCACGCCGATCCGGTCAGGACTCCACAGCTCGATCCAGGCAAGGCAGGTCAATCCGGCATAGATCGCAACCAGCCTTGATCCGGTGCAGGTTTTCGTGACTGCGCCGACGCACAGGCACAGCACGGCCAGCGCCGCCCATGAGACCAGACGCCCGGTTCGCACGACGTCGCCGGTCAGGCGCGAGAGCAGGCCGATGAGGTGGAAAGACGCCGGGAGGTAGTTGGTAATCTGCGTCGTGGGCGGCGCGCCATAGAGCGGAACCCCGGTTGCCGCCATCAGCTGACGATAGGCATTCCAGCCCTCGTTGTAATCGATTTCGATATTGACGAATGTGCGACAAATCAACGGGTATGAAAAGAATACCGTCCCGATGACGAGAATGAATATCTGCGGCAGCCAAACCGAATCGTCAGGCAATGTCCAATCGGACCGTTTGCTCGTCTGTTCCTTTGCTCGTCTGTTCCAAGGTAAGGTTCATGCACGACAGTCCCAAGTAGCATTGTCTGGATTAGGGGTTGTTACACTTGCTGCATGCAGAAGCCAAGGCCTGATCGCTTGAATACGCACCCGAATGCGCGGACGCTGGGCGGGCGTGCGCGGCCTTGCCCCGGACCACCGCGGACCCTAGTTTGCCGCCCTGGTCCGGGGCGTGGCGCAGCCTGGTAGCGCGCGTGTTTTGGGTACACGAGGCCGCCGGTTCGAGTCCGGCCGCCCCGACCATGGCAACAGGAGACCGATCCGCATGGCCCGCCGCGCCCGCATCTTCGAGCAGCCGAAAAGCGCGATGCAATCCGGCTTCGCCGGCACCTCCGAGTGGATCCTGCAGTACGAACAGGCCGACCAGCGCCGGCCGGACCCGCTGATGGGCTGGATCAGCAGCGGCGATACGCAGGCGCAGCTCCGGCTGCGCTTCGACTCGCGTGAGGCTGCGGTGGCCTATGCCGAGCACGCCGGCATCGACTATGAACTGGCGCTGCCGCAGACACGGCGGATCCGGCCAAAGGCCTATGCCGACAATTTCCGCTTCGGCCGGATGGAGAACTGGACGCATTGATCGTCCAATGAGGCGTGCGCCCTTAGCTCAGGTGGATAGAGCGGCGGCCTTCTAATCCGCGGGTCGGGGGTTCGAGTCCCTCAGGGCGCGCCAGACCTTCAGGGTACAGCCCGGAGACCTCGGTGACAGCCTGGTGCCGAACGGGTGGTCGGCGCGCGCGCCGCCTGACCGCGTTTCGCCGCGGGATGCCCGCCGCTTGACGCCCGCCCTCGCGCTGCCGTTAGCTTGCCGCACCCGACGGAGGCTGCCTGCGCGTGGACGACATCGCCGACATCGCCGCCGGACGGCTCGATCCTGAGGCGCTGGCGCGCAACTTCGCCGACATAGCGCCGCCGCTGTCTGCGCATGAGGCGCTGGTGGAAAGCGCGCGATGCTATTTCTGCCATGACGCGCCGTGCGTCGAGGCGTGCCCGACCGGCATCGATGTTCCCGGCTTCATTCGCGGCATCGCCAGCGGCAACGAGCGTGGCGCGGCGTTGCGGATCCTGGAGGCCAACATCTTCGGCGGCGCCTGCGCGCGGGTGTGCCCCACCGAGATCCTGTGCGAAGGCGCCTGCGTGCGGACCGCCGAGGAGGACCGGCCGGTGCGCATCGGCGCGTTGCAGCGGCATGCGACGGACTGGCTGATGCAGCGCGAACCGACGCCGTTTTCCCGCGCAGCTGCAACCGGCAAGCGCGTCGCCGTGGTCGGCGCCGGGCCGGCCGGCCTGTCTGCCGCACACCGGCTGGCGCGCTATGGCCACGATCTGACCGTGTTCGAGGCGCGCCCGAAGGCCGGCGGGCTGAACGAGTATGGCATCGCTGCCTACAAGGTGGCCGATGAGTTCGCCCAGCGCGAGCTGGCCTGGCTGCTGGCGATCGGCGGCATCGCGGTGCTGCACGGTCAGGCGCTCGGACGCGACGTCCGGCTGGGTGACCTGCGCCGCGACTTCGACGCGGTATTCCTCGGCATGGGACAGGCCGGGGTGCGGCATCTTGGCATCGGCGGGGAAGCCCTGCGCGGCGCGCGCGATGCGGCGGGCTTCATTGCCGATCTGCGCCAGGCAGACAAGGCGACCCTGCCGATCGGGCGTCGCGTGGTGGTGATCGGCGGCGGCAACACCGCGATTGATGCCGCGACCCAGTCGCGCAGGCTGGGCGCCGAACTGGTCACCATCGTCTATCGCCGCGGGCCGGAACAGATGTCCGCCACCGGCGCGGAACAGGAATGGGCGCAGACCAACGGCATCGCCATCCGCCACTGGGCCGCGCCGCTGCGCCTGCTGGAGCGCGACGGGCGAGTGTCCGGCGTGGAGTTCGCCCGCACGCAGGCCGATGCCGCGGGTCGGGCCCTGCCGGCCGGCGGCACGTTCACGATCGAGGCGGACATGGTGCTGACGGCGGTCGGGCAGGTGTTCGTGCCCGGAACGCTGGATCTGGCGCTGGAGGACGGCCGCATCGCGGTCGATGCCGAGCGCCGCACCGTGCTGGCCGGCGTGTGGGCCGGCGGCGACTGCATCGCGGGAGCGGACCTGACCGTCGTCGCCGTGCAGGACGGCAAGATCGCGGCGGAGTCGATCCATCGCGCATTGCAGGAGCGAGCGCATGGCTGACCTGACAACGAGCTTCGCCGGCATCCGCTCGCCCAACCCGTTCTGGCTGGCCTCCGCGCCGCCCACCGACAAGGCGTACAACGTGATCCGCGCCTTCGAGGCCGGCTGGGGCGGCGTGGTGTGGAAGACGCTGGGCGAGGATCCGCCGGTGGTCAATGTCTCGTCGCGCTATGGCGCGGTCAGCTACGGCGGCGCGCGCGTCGCCGGGTTCAACAACATCGAATTGATCACCGACCGGCCGCTGGCGGTGAACCTGCGCGAAATCGCCCAGGTCAAGCGCGACTTTCCGGACCGCGCGATGGTCGTCAGCCTGATGGTGCCGTGCGAGGAAGGCGCCTGGAGGCGCATCCTGCCGCTGGTCGAGGATACCGGCTGCGACGGGATCGAACTCAATTTCGGGTGCCCGCACGGCATGAGCGAGCGCAACATGGGCTCCGCCGTCGGGCAGGTGCCCGAGTACGTCGAAATGGTCACGCGCTGGTGCAAGCAGTTCTCGCGCCTGCCGGTGATCGTCAAGCTGACGCCGAACATCACCAACATCCTGGGGCCGGCGCAGGCGGCGCGGCGCGGCGGGGCGGATGCGGTGTCGCTGATCAACACGATCCAGTCGATCACCGGCGTCGATCTCGACCTGATGTCGCCCGAGCCGGTGGTGGACGGGCAGGGCACGCATGGCGGCTATTGCGGGCCGGCGGTCAAGCCGATCGCGTTGCGGATGGTGGGCGACATCGCGCGCGATCCGGACTGTGCCGGCCTGCCGATCTCGGGCATCGGCGGGATCTCGACCTGGCGCGACGCGGCCGAGTTCATCGCCCTGGGCGCGGGCAGCGTGCAGGTCTGCACCGCGGCGATGCATCACGGGTTCCGCATCGTCGATGACATGATCGACGGGCTGTCCAACTGGATGGACGCAAAAGGCTATCGCGCCCTGGGGGATTTCCGCGGACGTGCCGTGCCGAACTACGTGCATTGGGGCGACCTGAACCTGGCGTTCAAGACGCTGGCGCGGATCGACCAGGATCTGTGCATCAAATGCGGCCTGTGCCACATCGCCTGCGAGGACACGTCGCACCAGGCGATCGCGGCGCTGCGCGTCGATGGCGCGCGCCGTTATGAGGTGATCGACGCGGAGTGCGTCGGCTGCAATCTATGTGCGCATGTCTGCCCGGTGGATCACTGCATCACGATGCAGGCGCAGGCGGAGGCGGAGCGGATGACCTGGCAGCAGCATCCCAACAACCCGCTGCGCGTGGCGGCGGAGTGATGCGCAACCATCGCGCGTCGCCCAGTTCGTCACGGCCGGGCCTGACCCGGCGATCAGGTGCGAACGACGCGACGTGCGTTGCGGGACCGGATGGCCGGGTCAGGCCGAGCCATGACCGCGGCGCCCTTGCACAAGCCAAAGCCGCATCATGAGTGCGTCCGTCAACATTGCCATCAACGCCGATCGCCTGTGGTCCACCATCATGGAGACCGCGGCGATCGGCGCCACGGCCAAAGGCGGCATCTGCCGGCTGACCCTCACCGATCTCGACCGGCAGGTGCGCGACTGGTTCCGCGCCGCCTGCGAGGCGGCCGGCTGCACGGTCGCGATCGACGATATGGGCAACATCTTCGCTCGCCGGCCGGGGCGCAACCCGGACCTGCCGCCGATCGCCATCGGCAGCCATCTCGATACCCAGCCGACCGGCGGCAAGTACGACGGGGTGATCGGCGTGCTGTCCGGGCTGGAGGTGCTGCGCACGCTGAACGACCTGTCGATCCAGACCGAGGCGGCGATCGAGGTGATCGACTGGACCAATGAGGAGGGCAGCCGCTTCGCGCCGGCCATGCTGTGCTCGGGCGTGTTCGCCGGCGTGTTCGACCGCGCCTTCGCCGACAGCCGCGCCGACCGCGCCGGCATCACGTTCGGGGCCGAGCTGGAGCGCATCGGCTACCGCGGCGAGGAGCGGTGCGGCGAACACAGGCTCGGCGCGCATTTCGAGCTGCATATCGAGCAGGGTCCGATCCTGGAGGCCGAGGGCAGGACGATCGGCATCGTGACGGGCGTGCAGGGGATGCGCTGGTACGAGGTGACGGTGACCGGGGCCGAGGCGCATGCCGGCTCGACACCGATGCCGTTGCGTCACGACGCGCTGTTCGCGTCGGCGCGCATGATCGCCGCCGTGCATGCCGCAGCGATGGCGCACGCGCCGGACGCGGTGGGCACCGTCGGGCTGATCGAGAGCCGCCCCAACAGCCGCAACGTCATCCCCGGATCGGTGTTCTTCACCATCGACCTGCGCCACAAGGACGACGCGGTGGTGGCGGCGATGGAGCAGGCGATCCGTGACGAAATCGACCAGATTTCGTCCGAGGCGCGGGTGCACGCGCTGGTCGAACGCGTCTGGGACTCGCCGGCCGTGCGGTTCGACGAGGCGTGCATCGCCGCGGTGGAGCAGGCGGCGGAGTCGCTGGGCCATCCGGCGCGGCGCATCGTCTCCGGCGCGGGACACGACAGCGCCTATGTCGCGCGCGTGGCGCCGACGACGATGGTGTTCGTCCCCTGCGCCGGCGGGCTGAGCCACAACGAGGCCGAGAGCGCCGAGCCGGAGCATGTCGCGGCCGGCGCCAACGTGCTGCTGCGCGCGGTGCTGGCGACCGACCAGCGCCTTGCCGACCGCGCGCGCGATGTCTGAGGCGGCGCTGGCCGAGCCGCCGGCTGTCGCCGATGCGGTGCCGAACGTGGTCGAGGCGGAGCGGCTGTCGCTGGTGTTCGAGGCCGGCGGGCAGCGCACGATGGCGCTGTCGGACGTGTCGCTGCAGGTCGCGCGCGGATCCTTCGTCTCCCTGATCGGCCCGTCAGGCTGCGGCAAGACCACGTTGCTGCGCGCCATTGCCGATCTGGAACAGCCGACATCGGGGCGACTGACGGTGGCCGGCATGACCCCCGGGCAGGCGCGCCGCGCCCGCGCCTATGGCTACGTGTTCCAGGCTCCCGCGTTGTTCCCGTGGCGGAACGTGGAGCGCAACGTGCGACTGCCGCTGGAAGTGATGGGGTTCCCGCGCGCCGAGCAGCTCGCGCGGGCGACGCGGTACCTGGAGCTGGTCGGACTGGCCGAGTTCCGCCGGCGCTTCCCGTGGCAGTTGTCGGGCGGCATGCAGCAGCGCGTGTCGATCGCGCGCGCGCTCAGTTTCGAGCCGTCGCTGCTGCTGATGGACGAGCCGTTCGGGGCGTTGGACGAGATCACCCGCGACGGCCTGAACCTGCATCTGCACCGGCTGTGGCGGCGGACCGGGATGACCGTGGTGTTCGTGACGCACTCGATCCCCGAGGCGGTGTACCTGTCGAGCCGCATCGTGGTGATGTCGCCAAGGCCGGGGCGCGTGACCGAGGCGATCGACGTGGATCTGGGCGGCGAGCGGGAGCTGGAGGTGCGCGAGACGCCGGGATTCCTGCGGGTGGCGCAGCGCGTGCGCGAGGCGCTGCGGGCGGGCCACAGCTATGAGGATGCGTGATCGCGACCGCCATTCCGGGGGTCAGCCGAGCGTCTCGACAGCCGCCTGCGCCGCCTCGCTCTCGTCCTTCAGCGCCACTCCGCTGCCGCCGCGCGCTCGCGCCTCACGCAGCAGCCAGGCCAGACGCCGCGCCGCCTCGGCCACCGGCTGTCCCTCTGCCCAGACGTTGCTGATGCAGTTGCGGTCGGCATCCGTGGTCTGCCCCACAATCGGTTCCCAGGTCAGGTACACGCCCAGGCTCGCCGGCGACGACAGGCCGGGCCGCTCGCCGATCAGCACCGCGACCGCGCGCGCGCCCATCGCCGCCGCCACCGCATCGCCCAAGGCCACCCGCGCCTGCGTCGCCACGACCACCGGCCCCAGCACGAACCCGCGCCAGCAGCGGGCGCACCGCGGCCAGCAGCGCCGGGGCGTGCGCCTCCACCGCCGCCGGCGAAAGTCCGTCGGCCAGCACGAACACCAGGTCGCAGGCCACCGCGCGGCACCGTAGCGGCCACGGCCAGACGACGCCCCAGATCGGGCCGGCGCAGATAGGCGGCCCGGTCCGGCGCTGCGCTGGCCACCACCACCGCGTCGCCCCCGAGCGCCCGCAGCAGCGCCGGCGCGTCCAGCGGCCGATGCACCGCGTCGCGGGCCTGCGCGTGGGCCACTTCCAGCGCCAGCACCTCGGCGGTTGGCAGGCTGGCGCCCGGCGCGGCCCAGGGCGATGCGGGCCGGCGTGAAGCGGCGCCATTCCGCCCAGTCGTCGCGGATCACCGTGCCCGATGCGGCGACGATCTCGGTCACGCGGCGGGCAGCAGTTCGGCGGCCAGGCGGCGCGACGACAGCGCGCGGCCGGCGATGTCCTGGGCTGCCAGCCACGCCTCGAACTCCGGCGCGCGCTTCAGTCCGAACACCTCGCGGACATACAGCGCATCGTGGAACGACGTGGACTGGTAGCCCAGCATCACGTCGTCCGCGCCCGGGGATGCCCATGACATAGGTGACGCCGGCGGCGGCCAGCATCGTCAGGCACACGTCCATGTCGTCCTGATCGGCCTCGGCGTGGTTGGTGTAGCAGACATCCACGCCCAGCGGCAGGCCGAGCAGCTTGCCGCAGAAATGATCCTCCAGCGCCGCGCGGATGATCTGCTTGCCGTCGTACAGGTATTCCGGCCCGATGAAGCCGACCACCGTATTGACCAGCAGCGGCGAGAACGCGCGCGCCACGCCATAGGCGCGCGCCTCCAGCGTCTGCTGGTCCACGCCGTGATGCGCGTCCGCCGACAATGCCGAGCCCTGGCCGGTCTCGAAATACATCGCGTCCTGTCCGACCGTGCCGCGCGCCAGGGCGCGCGCCGCATCCGCCGCCTCGCGCAGCACCGACAGGGTCACGCCGAACGAGGCGTTCGCGCCCTCGTGCCGGCGATCGACTGGAACACCAGGTCGGTCGGCACGCCGGCGTTCATCAGTCCGATCGCGGTGGTCACATGGGTCAGCACGCAGGCCTGGGTCGGGATCGCCAGCCGGCGGATGATGTCGTCCAGCATGTGCAGCAGACGCGCCAGCGTGGCCGGCGAGTCGCTGGCCGGGTTGATGCCGATCACCGCGTCGCCGCTGCCGTACATCAGCCCGTCCAGGATCGAGGCGGCGATGCCGTGCGGATCGTCGGTGCGGGTGGTTCGGCTGCAGCCGCACCGCCATCGTGCCGGGCAGGCCGATGGTGTTGCGGAATCTCGTCACGACGCGGCACTTGCGCGCCGCGAGCACCAGATCCTGGTTGCGCATGATCTTGCACGCCGCAGCCGCCATCTCTGGCAGCAGGCCGGGCGCCAGCGCGGCCAGCCGCTCGGGCGTCGCGCTGTCCGACAGCAGCCAGTCGCGGAAGCCCGCCCACCGTCAGGTGCGAGACCGGCGCGAAGGCGGCGGCGTCATGCGTGTCCAGCAGCAGCCGCGTCACCTCGCACGCCTCGTACGGCACCAGCGCCTCGTCCAGGAAGCGCGCCAGCGGCAGGTCGGCCAGGGCGCAGCGGGCCGCCGCCGCCTGCTCGGCGGTCTCGGCGGCGATGCCGGCCAGCTGGTCGCCCGAGCGCAGCCTGGTGGCGCGCGCCATCAGCGTGCGCAGGTCGGCGAAGCGGTGCGTGGTGCCGCGGATGGTGTGCTGGAACGGCATGTCCGGCCCTCCTGTCCGCGAAACCTAGCACGGCCCGGCGGCTGGCGGCGCGGCCGGATTGTGCGCTACCACCGCGCCCATGCGCGTGCTGCACCACCTTCCGCTGTCGCCCTATTGCCGCAAGGTCCGCCTGGTGCTGAGCGAGAAACGCCTGCCCTTCGAGCTGAAGGTCGAGCGGGTCTGGGAGCGGCGGGAGGAGTACCTGGCCAGCAACCCGGCCGCCACGGTGCCCACCCTGCTGGACGACAACGGACTGGCGGTGCCCGATAGCGGGGTGATCTGCGAGTATCTGGAGGAGGCCTATCCCGACCTGTCGCTGATGGGCACCACGCTGGCCGAGCGGGTCGAGGTGCGCCGGCTGGTCGCCTGGTTCGATGGCAAGTTCGACATGGAGGTGACGCGCAACCTCAACGGCCAGAAATACATCAGGCGGCTGGCCGGCCGCGGCCACCCGGACGCGACCGCGCTGCGCGCCGGCTATGCCGGGCTGCGCGAGCACCTGCCGTATATCGGCTGGCTGGCCGAGACCCGCAAATGGCTGGCCGGCAGCGCGCTGTCGCTGGCCGACCTGGCGGCGGCGGCGCATCTATCGGTGCTGGATTTTTCCGGCGACGTGGAATGGGCGCTCAGTCCGGCGGCGAAGGAATGGTACGCGCGGATCAAGAGCCGGCCCGAGCTTCCGGCCGCTGCTGCAGGACCGGGTTCCGGGGATGACACCGCCGGAGCATTACGCGGACCTGGATTTCTAGGCGAGCGTCGGGCGCGGGCGTGCGGCATCGCGCGCCTCGGCGCTTGGTCAGTTCGTGCTGAGTACCTTGAGGAACGCTTGGGTGAACGGCGTCGCCAAGATCTCCGCGAGCTTTGGCCCCACGGCGTTGATCGCCGGCGTGTGCATGTGCGCCTCCAGGGCTGCGGCGTCGGTCCAGACCTCGTAGGTCAGGAACCGGCCAGGCCGCTTGCGATCCTCCAGCAGAGTGTAATGCTCGCAGCCCGGCTCCTTTCGGGCGCCCTCGACAAATGGCAGGAGGATCGCCCGCAGGTCGTCCGCGCGGTCCGGCTTGGAGACGAGTTCGGCGATGATGACCAGGTCGTCTGCGGCGGCATCGGCCTTGGTGGTGCTGACGGCCGCCAGGGCGGGTGAGACGGCCAATGCCTGAAGCATCAGGCGGCGATCGACGGTCGCGTGCGTCATGGAGTTCCCCTTTGTTACGCCGGGGCACGATGGTTTGCCGGCATACGGTCGTCAATGATCGCCTCGGGCATGCGGATCGAGGCATCCACCCTCAGTCCCCTGCAATCCGGCAGGCCCCATGTCCTCGTTCGCCACCCGTCGTTCCTTGATGCTCGCCGGCCCGGTTTCCTTCGGAGCCGCATGGGTCGGCAAAGGCCCTGTCCGCCGCGGAGCCGGGACCGCATCGCGGCATTCGAAGTCTCGTCGGGCGGGCGGATCGGCGTGGCCGGCCTGAACACGGGGACGGGCGTCGCAGTCATGCACCGGGCCGGCGAGCGGCTTGCGTTTTGCAGCGCCTTCAAGCTGCTGGCCGCGTCGGCGATCTTGAACCGCAGCGCGACGGAGCGCGGGTTGCTGCAGCAACGCATCCGGTTCACCGGGCGCGACCTCGCGCCATACTCGCCGTTCGCCAGCCAGCATGCCGGCGAGGGCATGACGGTCGCCGAGATCTGCGCCGCCGCGCTGCAATACAGCGACAACACCGCAGCGAACCTGATGATCCGGCTGCTCGGCGGGCCTGGCGCGGTCACAACCTTCGCGCTTTCGGCCGGTGACGAGCGGTTCCGCCTCGACCGTTGGGAGACGGCGCTGAACGGCGCCGTGCCAGGCGATCCACGCGACACGACGACGCCCGCGGCGATGATGACGGACCTACAGCGGGCCGCGCTCGGCAATCTGCTCGACGCGCCGCAACGGGACCAACTCGTCGCCTGGATGCGCGGCTGCGTGACGGGCGCCCGGCGGATCCGCGCCGCCGTGCCCGCCGGATGGCTGGCCGCCGACAAGACCGGCTCCGGCGATTACGGCACGACCGACGACATCGCGGTGATCTGGCCGCCGGGCAGGGCGGCGATCGTGCTGGTCATCGACTTTACTCAGCATAGCCGGAACGCACCGATGCGCGACGCCGTGGTGCCAGCCGCCGCGGAGGCGGCGCTCGAAACGCTGTCTGACGCCCCGGGCGCACGCGGCGGCGTCGCCCCGACCGTCTGCTACTGCCGCGCCGGCCCCGCGTCCAGCAGCGCGAGATCCTGCTGCGCCAGATCCGCCGTGTCGGTGTCCGGCGCCAGGCTGATCGCGCGTTCCCAGTCCTGCCGCGCGCCGGCCTCGTCGTTGCGGCGCTGGCGCAGGATGCCGCGTTCCAGCAGCGCCTCGGTGCTATCCGGGTCGGCGTCCAGCGCCCGGTCGATGTCGTCCAGCGCACGATCCAGCTGCCCCAGGTGCCGCCACGCCGAGCCGCGCAGCACCCAGGCATCGACCCGCTTCGGATCCAGCTCCAGCGCGCGCGACAGGTCGTCCTGCGCGTCGGCGAAGCGTTGCAGCGCGCCGGCGGCGATGGCGTGGTTGACCAGCAGATCCACGTCGTCCGGCAGCAGAGTCAGCGCCAGCGTCGCCGCCGCGTACGCGCGCGCGGGATCGCCGGCGATCAGCCACGCCTCATCGGCCTGATCGAAGACTTCTGCACGCGCCGGATCCGGGGCGTGGCTGTCGCTGGCCAGCGTCTCCAGCATCTGCGCGCCGCCCTGCGGGTCGCCCAGCTCGATCTTCGACAGCGCCAGGCAATGCGCGGCGGCGTCGCCGCCGTCATGCGCCTGCCAGGTCTCGGCCATGTCGCGCGCGCCGGACGGGTCGTTCGGCAGCATGGCGAGGCATTTCTCGTAGTCCGCGCCCTGCGCGATGCGCGGCGGCACCGGCGGCACCGGCAGCGGCGCGGTGTCGGCGGTCGCGGCGCTGCCCTGGTCGGCGCGCGGCGCATCCGGCGTCGCGCGCCGCGCCCACCATGCGCCGGCGCCGGCGGCCAGCAGCACGACGACGATCACAGCCCCGCCTATGGCAACTCGCCTGTCCATGCGGTTCGCAGTGTAATGCGGCGCTGAGGGCGGCCGCAAACCGGCCGATGGAGCGCGCATGCAGCTGCTGATCTTCGGCCTCGGCTATAGCGGCGCCGCGATCGCCCGCGATGCCGTCGCCGCCGGCCACGATGTAGTCGCCGCCGGCCGCGACCCGGCCGGCATCGTGGCGCCGGCGGGCGTGCGCGTGGTGGCGTTCGACGCGGCGGCAACGGCGGTGGTGGCGGCCAGCCACGTGGTGTCGACCGCGCCGCCGGGACCGCAGGGCGATCCGGTGCTGCAGGCCTACGCGCCGGCGCTGGCCGCCGCCCCGGCGCTGCGCTGGCTCGGCTACCTGTCCACCACCGGCGTCTATGGCGATCGCGGCGGCGGCTGGGTCGATGAGCGCACCGAGCCGGCCCCCGGCCAGCCGCGCAGCATCCGCCGGCTGCAGGCCGAGCAGCAATGGCGCGCGCTTGCCGGCGACCGCCTGATGCTGGACCTGTTCCGCACGGCCGGCATCTATGGCCCCGGCCGCTCGCCGCTGGACGAGCTGCGCGGCGGGCGGGCGCGGCGGATCGGCAAGCCGGGCCACGCCTTCGGCCGCATCCATCGCGACGACATCGCCGGCGCGGTGCTGGCGGCGGCCGAGCAGGTCAGGGCGCCCGGCGCTCGCGTGCTGCATCTGTCCGACGACGTGCCGGCGGAGGTCGCCGAAGTGACCGCCGAGGCCGCCCGCCTGCTCGGCGTGCCGCCCCCGCCGGTGGTCCCGTTCGAGGCCGCCGCGCCGGGCATGAGCGAGATGGCGCGCAGCTTCTGGACCGAGAACCGCCGCGTGGACAGCCGCCTGACCCAGCAATGGCTGGGCCGCGCCTGGCGCTATCCAGGCTTCCGCGAGGGACTTGCGGCGATCCTCGCGGGCGGGGAATAGCGCCGGCGACCGCCGTCAGCCGCGCGCCTCGCCCAGCAGCATGAACAGGTTGGAGCTGAACGGCCCGAGCCGGATCCCGGTGCTGCCGATCTGCACCGGCCGGCCGGCGGGCGCCGCAGCCGCCGCTAGCCGGCGCAGCCGGGCGCTGGTCATCAGGATCAGGTTGTTCGGCTCGCTCCAGTCCTGCTTGCCCAGCGCGCGGCAGGCTACGGCGAAGCTGGCGTTGGTCCAGTGCAGGAACGGGATGCCGGTGTGGTGCTCGACCGGGAAGAAGCGGTGCGGCACGGTGATGAAGGCCACGTGCGCGACGCGCGCCAGCTCGGCCACGAACGCCGCCTGCGCGGCGGGGCTGCCGACATGCTCCAGCACCGCGTTGCTGGTGGCGATGTCGAACGCGCGGTCCGCGAAGGGCAGGGGGTCGCCCGGCTCGATCTGCCGGTAGGCCACTTGCGGGAAGGCCGCCTGGAACTGCTGCGCGGCGCCCAGCCCGACTGCGGTGACCCGGTGCAGGTCGGGGTATTTGCGCTCCAGCACGTTCGCCGCCTCCCCGACCACGTCGGACACCCCGACATCGAGGATGCTGCTGGCCGACGTCGGTCGCGCCAGGCGCATGAAGTCGCGGAAGATGCTGTCGCGGGCGGCGACGACGAGGCGCTCGGCCAGTGAGCCGGGCCTGGCGACCTGATAGTATCGCTGATCGACCAGTCCGTCGGCAGCCATCGCCTCTGTCTCCGCTCCAGCCCGGCCTGCGTCCTATGGTCCCATGTAGTAGCGGCTGACAAGCGTGGTCAGCACCACCGGCGGCGACGCCGCCGCCAGCGCCAGCACCGCGAGCAAGGCCGGCGGGCGGAACGCGGCGGCCCAACGGCCCAGATTCGGCATGCCCAACGCCAGCGCCGGCAGCAGGGGCAGAAAGTAACGGCCCTGAATGCCCTCGATGACGGTGCCGCGCAGCGGCGTCCAGATCAGGTACAACGACAGGAACACAGCGGCGGCGGCGGCTAGAGCCGCAATGGCTGCGAGCGTGCGCCGCCACGGACTACGCTCCGCGTCCGGCGTCATCGCGCTGAGCAGGGCGAGCGGCATGATCCAGCGTGCCGTCTCGACGAAGCCGGACGGCAGCGCCGTGTCCAACCAGCCGAGAATGCCGACCATGCTCTCGACATATAGCCGCCAGCGTTGTGCGATGCTGTTGGCGATCACCTGCGCCAGCACGAACGGGTGATGCACCAGCCGCATCGCCTGCGCCCTCGGGTCGACGCCGCTGGTTGCGAGTCCGAGGTCGCGGCTGACATGCAGCGACCACAGCAGCGCGGCCAGCGCCCCGCCCGCGGCCAGCCACCACCGCGCCCGTCCCGCCGGCGCGGGCAGCAGCAGCGGCAGCGCCGCGAGCGGCAGATAGGGCGGCTTGGCCGTGACCACGATCCCCAGGCACACCGCGAGTGCCGTCAGGGTCCACGCCCGCGGCAGCTGCAGCGGGCGGGATCGCGCCCGATCCACGAGCGCCACCGCCAGCGCTGCCACTGGGATCAGCAGCGCATCCTGCGTGGCTGATGCAGCCAGCGCCAGGCTCATGGGGAGCACCAGAATCGCCGAGATCGCGATGCGGGTCCGCCGCGCCACAGCCAGCGCCAGTGCTCCCAGCACCGCCGCGGCCACCGCGTCGAACACGCGCATCAGCCGCAGCGTATCAACGATGTGCAACCGGCCAAGCCGGCCGATCAGCGCCGCCGGGACGGCTGCGGCGTAGAGAAAGGGCGGGTACATCGCGGTGTTCGGGAACGCCATCGGCCCCGGGCGGTGCGACCATCGCACGCTGCCGCCCTGCTTGGTCATGGCATGCGTCATCTTCGCGTCGGCATGGAAGGGTAGGCTCCGGGTTGCCGCGAACGCATCCAGCAACGCCGGATCACTGATGCCGCCAACGGCGTTCGGCATCCGTTCGCCGAGCAGGCCCCCCAGGCCGATCTGGATGATTCGCTCGACATGGGCGGGTTCGTCGGCGTTCTGCCACGGTGGCATGACCCAGGCGACTGTGGCGCCGAAAACGCTTGCCCAGCAGATGTACAGGACCGGCAGCCAGCGCAGCCCGACCGAGTAGGCGCGCGTCATCGCTTCGGCCAATCTCCATCCTAGGCCCGTGTGAGGCTCCCGCTCTCGTCGATAGGTCGGCGCAGAACTCATCGCTTTCCAGCCTCCAACGTGAGGACGAGGATGCCACGCACGGCTGTCAGCCGCGATGGTTGCGGCTTGCAGCGTGATCGTGCCATCGCTGCGCGCTGGAGTCGCGACCGTGACGGGCCAGCAGGCTACAGCAGGAGACACACGCGGTGGATTTTCACAAATTTGAGCAGCGCGCGCCGTCGCCACAGACCGCGGTGGACATCTTCAAGGGTCGCTGGGCGTCCGACCTCGCCCCCGTGCTGCCCGGCGTCGTCTCAGGCGCGGTGCCGTTGTTCGCCGATTCCGATACAAGGCCGCGCATCGCCGCTGATCGGTTCGGCTGCGACGGCTCGCTCGCCGGCCTGCGCGTGCTGGAGCTGGGGCCGTTGGAAGCCGCGCATACCTGGCGTCTTGAGCGGCTCGGCGCGGCGTCGGTGGTGGCGGTCGAGGCGAACGCCGAGGCGTACCTGAAATGCCTGATCGTCAAGGAGTTGCTTGGCCTGCACGCACGGTTTGAGTTCGGCGATGTGCTGGAATACCTGGATGCGCGGCTGGCGGACGGCGCGGTAGGTCGGTTCGATCTCGTCTTCTGCTCCGGCGTTTTGTATCACATGGCCGATCCGCTGCGCCTGATCGAGCTGATGGCGCGCAGCGCCGATCGCTGCTTCGTCTGGACGCATTTCTACCGGGACGGCCTACCGGATCGGCGGGCCCGCTCTGAAAGCCGCGGCGGGTTCGAGGCGACATACTGGGTGCATGACTATGGCGAGACCAGCGCCGAGGGCGGCTTCTGGGGCGGCAACAAGCCACAGGCCGCCTGGCTGGGCCGCGACGACATACTCGCGGCATTCCGGCATTTCGGCCTGGACGACATCCAGATCGCCTTCGAATCGCCGGATACGCCCGGCGGCCCCAGCTTTGCGTTCACCGCGCTCCGCTCACTGTCGAGCGCACATTAGCGCCTTGGATCAGGGCGCCTCGCATTGCCGGCTTCCGGCGCGGCATGTGCGGCACGCATGGCTGCGATCGGGCGCGGCTCTGGATCGTTGGCTGCTGGTGCTGCTGCCGCTGGTGGTGCAGCTGCCTAACCTGCTGCACCTGATCGACAGCAATCCGCTGCTGGTGCTGTCGATGCTGGGGAAGGGCGGCCATCCGGCGCTGCTGCCGGGCCTGCCCGGCTGGATCGACCCGAACATCGGCTCCACCACGCAGGCGCTGGGCCACGTGGCCGCCAAATCCTGGCTGGCCGGGCGTGTCCCGTGGTGGAACCCCTACACCGGAGTCGGAGTGCCGCTGGCCGCCGAGACCTCGCCGGGCGCGCTGTTCCTGCCGTTCGTGCTGCTGCTGCATTTCACTGCCGATGGCCTGATCTGGCTCCGCGTGGCGATGCAGGCGGTGGCTGGTGTGGCGACCTATGAGCTGTTGCGTCAGCTTGGATTGCGGCGCGGCGCGTGCCTGGTGGGCGGCATCCTGTATGCCTTCAACGGCACCTTGGCTTGGCTGCCACATGGGCCGGAGCGGGCCTCGGCGTTCCTGCCGCTGATCCTGCTGGGCGTGGAGCGGGCGCGCTGGCGGGCGGTGGCGGGCCGGCCGCTGGGCTGGCTGCTGCTGGTCGCGGGCCTCGCATGGTCGTTGTACGCCGGGTTCCCGGAAACCGCGTTTCTCGACGGGCTGTTCGCGGCCGCCTGGGCGATGCTGCGGCTGATTGCCCCCGGCGGGGAACCGGGCGCAATCTGGCAGGTGCGTGCGCGGCTGGCGGGCAAGCTGGTGGCGGGGGCCATCGTGGCGCTGCTTGTTGCCACCCCAGCCGTGTGGCCCTTCTTGCAATACCTTGGGATGTCGGAGGTGGGTCTGCACGCCGACGCCTTCGCTTACGCGGCGCTGGCCCGCGCCGCGTTCCCGATGTTCGTGTTGCCCTATCTATACGGCCCGATTGCCAGCTTCGGGTATGTCTCCCCAAACGGTCCAACCTGGTTTGCTTGGGGCAATGTGGGTGGCTATGTCGGCATCGCCGCTGCAGTCCTGGCGCTTGCCGGGCTGCTGGTCCGGCGCGAGGCGGCGCTGCGTTGGCTGCTGGCGGGCTGGATTGCGCTGTGCCTGGCCAAGACTGCCGCCGAGCCTGTGATCACCGGGCTGTTCAATGTCATTCCGTTCATGGCGCAGACCGCGTTCTTTCGCTACTCCGAGCCGAGCTGGACGTTGGCGGCGATCGTTCTGGCGGCGCTGGCGGTGGATCACTGGCTGCGCCACGGCGCCATGCCGCGCCGGGCTGCGCTGGCTGCTGCGCTGGGGGCCATGCTGCTGGCGCTGGCGCTGGCGCTGGCGTGGCCCACCTTGCAGCAACTCGCCGCGCTGGCGAGCCATCGCCGCGTGCCGCTGCTGGGCTTGGCCGGGGCGCCGTTCTTTGCCGCGGTCTCGGTCGCCTGGGCGGTGCTGGTGACGTTGGCTATGGCCGCCCTGCTGGCTGGTTCGCCACGACGCTGGCGGGCGCTGGCGCTGTTCGGGCTGGTCTGCGCGGACGCCGTGGCGATGTTTGCCGCGCCGCAACTTTCGGCGTCGCGCGGCACCCGGCTCGACCGCCGCCCCTTGCAGTTCCTGCAGGCGCATCTGGGACTGCAGCGGTTCTACTCGCTGGGCGCGATCCCGCCGAATTACGGGGCGATGTTCGGCATTGCCGCGATCAACGACGACATGCTGCCGGTGCCGGAAAACTGGGCGCAGCATATCAACCGCGTGCTCGATCCGGCCACCGATCCGGGACTGTTCATCGGATCCGTGGCCGCGCGCACGCCGGACACCGACCCGCGCGCCTTGCTGGCGCGGCGGCTGGACGCCTATCGGGATCTCGGCGTCCGCTACATCGTCACGCTCGACGGCGACAACTCGTTGCGCCTGACCGCTTCCACCGCCGTGGCCGACGCGCCGTTGAAACCGCTTGAGCTCGTCAGCGGGTCGCAGGTGTCCGGCAGGATCTCGGCGAGCTTCGTGCCGGGACGCGACCTGGAAGCGCTCGGGGTCACCTTCGGCACGTATCGCGGCCTGTCTGACGGGGCGGCCGCGCTGTCGGTCTGCACGCCGCGCGCGTGCGCGTCCGGCCACGCCGACCTGGCGAGCGCCGGCGACGAGCGGAGCCTGCCGATCCCGCTGTCTCCGCCGCTGGCTGTCCAGCGAGGCGATGCGCTGACCTTCACGCTGCGCCATGACGGCGGCCACAAGCCGGTCGCGCTCTGGCTGGCCCGGGGCAGCATGGCGACTTTGGATGCCGGCGCACCCGCCGGCTATGGCCCGATCATCGGCAGCGAGGCGCCCCGCCCGGGCCTGGATCTGCCGCGGGTGTTCCGTGGCGAGGTCATGGACATCTTCCAGCTGCCCGGCGCGGCGGCGTACGTGTCCTCCGACCCGGCCTGCACCCTGGTTACGCAAGGCCGTCTGGAGGTCACGGCGGACTGCGCCTCGCCCGCGACGCTGACCCGGCGCGAGCTGTCGTTTCCCGGCTGGACCGCACGCCTGGACGGCCGGCCGGTGACGCTGGGTGCGCGCGGCATATTCCAGACCGTCGCCTTGCCGGCCGGCCGCTCGCAGGTGCGCTTCGCCTACGCCCCGCCGCACGTCCGGCTCGCCTATGCCGCGGCCGCATCGGGCGTGCTGTGGATGCTGCTCGCGGCGGCGGCGGCGCGCGCCCGTCGCCGCGCCGGCCCGGGCTGGCGCGGGGCAAGCGGCGGCTTGTAGGATGCGGACATGGCGTCCGATGTCTCCTCCGCCCGACCGCGCGATCCGACCGCACGGGCCAAGCCGCGCGGCTCCCGCCAGATCGACCGCTATATCCTGCGCCAGCTCGCGATCGCGCTGGTCGCGGTCACCGGCGGCCTGGTGGCGCTGATCTGGCTGACCCAGTCGCTGCGCTTCGTCGAGCTGGTGGTCAATCGCGGCCTGTCGGTGCGGGTGTTCTTCCAGCTGACCAGCCTGCTGATCCCCAACTTCGTCGCGGTGATCCTGCCGATCACCACCTTCGTCGTGGTGCAGTTCGTATATCAGCGCCTCGCCGGCGACCGCGAGCTGACGGTGATGCGCGCGGCCGGCCTGTCGCCGCTGGCGCTCGCCCGCCCGGCGCTGCGGCTGGCCGCCCTGGCGATGGCCGCGTGCTTCGTGCTGAACCTGTGGGTGGTGCCGGGCAGCTTCGCCGCGTTCCGGCAGTTCCAGTTCGAGATCCGCAACCGCGTCGCCGCCTTCCTGCTGCAGGAAGGCGTGTTCACCCCGGTCTCGGACGATCTCGTGGTCTATGTCCGCTCACGCGATGCCGACGGCACGCTGCATGGCATCCTGGTCGATGACGCGCGTGACAAGAACAGCCACGCCACCATCATCGCCGAGCGCGGCCGGCTGGTGGCCGGCACCGCCGGCGCGCCGCGGGTGTTGCTGTGGAACGGCAGCCGCGAGGAACTGGACCGGCAGACCGGGCGGCTGAACGTGCTGACCTTCGCGCAGAACGCGCTCGATCTGACAAGCGACGCGCATGGCGACGAGCAGCGGTTCCGCGACGCCTCGGAGATGTCGCTGGGCGAACTGCTGCATCCGGCGCCCGGCGCGGTGGCGCCGCGCGACCTGCCGCGCCTGCTGGTCGAGGCGAACCGGCGGCTGGCCACGCCCTTCACCGCGCTCAGCTTCAGCATGGTCGCCCTGGTCGCGGTGCTGATGGGCGGCTTCCGCCGGCACGGGAACCTGCTGCGCCCGCTGGTCGCGGTGCTGGTGGTGGTCGGCCTGCTGGCCGCCGGGCTGGCGCTGGTCAACCTGGCGCAGCGCCATCCGGCGCTGATCCCGCTGCTGTGGCTGCAGGCGATCGGCCCCGGCGTGCTCGCTTTCTGGCTGCTGACCCGCGGCCAGAGGCGGCCGGTGGGCGCGCCCGAGGCGTGGCGGGTGATCGGGGCCGGCGGGGGCACCGGCGCGGGAGCGGGGGCCGGCTGACATGGCGGTGACGCTCTCGCTGTATATTGCGCGCGCCTTTGCGCTGGCCGTGGCCGGCATGGTCGCGGCGCTGTCGCTGCTGGTCTCGCTGTTCGACTTCATCGAGCTGCTGCGCCGCTCGGCGACCCGGCCGGAGGCGACGTTCGCGCTGGTCACCGAGATCGCCGCGCTGCGCCTGCCGTGGATCGGCATGGAGATCCTGCCGTTCGCCGTGCTGCTGGGCGGCATCCTGGCGTTCTGGAGGCTGACCCGCTCCTCCGAGCTGATCGTGGCGCGTGCGGCCGGCATTTCCGCCTGGCAGTTTCTGGCGGCGCCCGCCTTGGTGGCGGTCGCGATGGGGGTGTTCGCCACCGCCGCGGTCAGCCCGCTATCGGCGATGATGCGCGCCCGCGCGGTCAGCCTGGAGGACACCTACCTGCAATCCGGCGGCGGGCCGCTGGCGCTGGCCGGCGGCCAGCTATGGCTGCGCCAGTCCGACCGCACCCTGGACCGCAAGGGCGTCGCGATCCTGCACGCGCAGTCGGTCAGCCTGCATGGCAAGGTGCTGGACGCGCATGATGTCAGCGTGTTCCGCCTGTCCGGGCGGGACACCCTCCTGCAGCGGATCGAGGCACATTCGGCGAGGCTCGGCCGTGGCGACTGGCTGCTGGCCGATGCGCGCACCCTGACCCCCGGCCAGCTGCCGGAGCCGCCGGCCGAGATCAGCCTGCCCACCGACCTGACCGTGGCGCGGGTGCAGGAAAGCTTCGCGCCGCCCGACACGCTGTCTGTCTGGGCGCTGCCGGGGTTCATCGGCCTGCTGGAGAAATCCGGGTTCTCGGCGATCCGCCACCGGCTGCAACTGCAGTCGCTGCTGGCGCTGCCGCTGCTGGCCGGGACGATGTGCCTGCTGTCGGCGGCGTTCTCGATGCGCCCGGCGCGGCGCGGCGGGGTGGCGCAGATGCTGGGCAGCGGCGTCGCCGCCGGCTTCGCGCTGTTCATGGTCTCCAAGATCGCCGCCGAGTTCGGGCAGTCGGGAGTGCTGCCGCCGGTGTTGGCGGCCTGGGCGCCGGCGGCGGCGGGCCTGCTGCTGGCGGTCGCGTTGCTGTTGCACCTGGAGGACGGCTGATGGCGCAGCCGCGGCGCCGCCGCGCGAGGCTCGCTTGCGCCGCGGCGGCGGCAGTGCTGGCCGGGGCGCTGGGCGCGCGGGCGCAGCTCGCCGGCTTTGGCGGCGGCAGCCAGCCGGTGTCGCGCGACCAGCCGGTGTTCTATCAGTCCGACGCCGCCAGCTACGACCGCGACCACGGCCTCGTCACGCTGACCGGCCATGTCGAGATCTGGCAGGGCAACCGCGTGCTGCGCGCCGACCGCGTCACCTATGACCGCAATACCGGGGTGGCCGCGGCCAGCGGCCATGTCGTGCTGCTGGAGCCGGACGGGCAGGTGCTGTTCAGCCAGTATGCCGAGCTGTCCGGCGGCATGAAGCAGGGCGTGCTGCGCAACTTCACCGCCCAGCTGGCGGAGAACGGCAAGCTGGCGGCGAACGGGGCGCGCCGCACCAACGGCCAGATCAACGAACTCAGCCGCGCCATCTATTCCACCTGCAATGTCTGCCGCCAGCACCCGGACCAGGTGCCGCTATGGGATCTGCGCGCCCGCTCGGCGGTGCAGGACACGGTGAACAAGCGCATCGAGTACCGCGACGCGGTGCTGGATTTTTACGGCGTGCCGGTGTTCTACACGCCGTACTTCACCCATGCGGATCCCTCGGTGAAGCGCGCCAGCGGCTTTCTGGTGCCGACGATCGGGCAATCCAGCCACCTCGGGCCGTATTTCGCGCTGCCCTATTACTGGGTGCTCGACCGCGAATCCGACGTGGTGATCACGCCGGAGATCGCCGCCGATGCCGGCCCGGCGCTGGACGCCACCTATCGCCGCCGGTTCAACAACGGCCAGGTGCTGATCGACGGCTCGGCCGCGTACGACCAGAGCAAGCTGCAAGGCTCGATCTTCGCGCACGGCCAGTTCGCGCTGAATGACGAGTGGCGCTACGGCTTCGACATCGACCGGGCCACTTCCAGCGCCTATCTGCGCGACTTCAAGCTTGGCGGCGGCATCGACGACCTGCTGGCCAGCCAGGTCTATTTGGAAGGATTCGGCCAGGGCGCCTATTCGCGCGCCGACATGCGCGCCTATCAGGGGCTGTCATCGCGCTATGTCAGCGCGCAGCTGCCCTATGTGCTGCCGCGCTACGAATACGATTTCGTCGGCGAGCCGGACGCGCTGGGCGGCCGATTCTCGCTCAACACCCAGGATTTCAACGTCTATCGCGAGCAGGGCACCAACACCCAGCGCGCCAGCCTGAGCATGAACTGGGAGCGCCCGGCCACCGGGGCGTTCGGCGAACTGTACAAGCTGGTGCTGCACGTGGACAGCGCCGCCTATCACGCATCGCAGCTGGATCAGCAGCCGAGCTGGGGGCCGGTCAACATGGCCGACAGCGCGCAGGGGATGCCGACCGCGGCGGTCAACATGCGCTGGCCGTTCTCACGCGACATCGGCCGCTGGGGAACGCAGGTGATCGAGCCGATCGTGCAGATCATCGGCGCGCCGTACGGGTCGGGCTACGGCATCGGCACTCGGCCGGACGGCACCACTTTCGTCAACAGCCTGATTCCCAACGAGGACAGTTTCGGCGTCGAGTTCACCGACGCCAACCTGTTCAGCCTCAACCGCTTCCCCGGCATCGACCGGCTGGAGGGCGGCCCGCGCGCCGCCGCCGCCCTGCACGGCGCCTGGTACCTGCCCTCGGGCGCGGTGATCGACGGCCTGATCGGCCAGTCGTATCGCACCAAGCGCGACAATGCTTTCCCGACCGGCTCGGGCCTGGAGGACCGCGTTTCGGACGTGGTGGCGCGCCAGACCTTCACGCCCAACGCCTATCTGGATCTGACGGCGCGCGAGCGGTTCGACCACCGCAACTTCAATGTCCGCTTCGCGGACGCGCTGGCCAGCTTCGGGCCGTCCTGGCTGCGCTTCAACGCCGGGTATCTGTACGACACGTTCAATCCGATCCTGTATTACGATCAGCCGCCAACCGGCAATTTTCTGGGCACGCCGCGCAACGAGGTGTCGGTCGGGGTCAACACCGCATTCGGCCACTATCGCCTCGGCGCCTCGGCGCGGCGCGACATCCAGACCGGCAAGATGGTGTCGGCAGGCGTGTCCGGCACCTATGAGGATGAGTGCTTCGCCTTCACCACCACATTCTTCCGCCGCTACACCTCGCTGGACGGCGACGACGGGGCGAGCACCATCCTGTTTCAGATCACGCTCAAGACGGTGGGCACGTTCGGCTATCACGCGCTGTAGCGCCACCCCTGGCCGGCGAGCTTCCTGCCCTCGATCATCGCCACCTGCCGCGTGCCGAGGCTGTTGCCCAGCATCGCGGCCCGGGCGTCGAGCAGGTCGGCCGGCAGCAGGCTGCGTTCCACCGCATCCCCGGCCTCGATCAGCCGGGCGCGGAAAATCCCCGGCAGCGCGCCATCGGCGACCGGCGGGGTGACCGGCGTGCCGTCGCGCAGCACGACGAACAGATTGGCCGCGGTGGCTTCGGCGAGCTGGCCGCGGGTGTTGAGCAGGATGGCGTCGTCGGCGCCGCGCGCGGCCGCTTCGCGGCGGGCGATGATGCTGTCCAGGTAGTTCAGCGATTTGATCCGCGACAGCGGCGAGGCCTCGTTGCGGCAGGTCGAGCGGGCGATGACGACGCGCGCGGGCGCAGCCGGCTGCGGCAGCGCGGCGACGGCGATCAGCAGGCTGGGCGTGGGGTCGGCGGCCGGCAGCACGCCGCGCGGGCCGGGACCGCGCGACAGGGTGATCCGCACCGCCGCATCGGCCAGCGCGCCGGCGGCCAGCACCGCGCCCACGGCTTCGGCCAGCGCCGCGTCGCTCCAGCCGAGCGGGATGCCCAGCACCGCCGCGCCGTGACGGAGCCGGGCCAGATGCCGGTCCAGGTGCAGCGCCAGGCCGGCGGCGGCGCGGATCGTTTCGAACACCCCGTCGCCGAGCAGGAAGCCGCGATCGGCGGGGTCGATCCGCGCCGCCGCGGCCGGGAGCAGCGCGCCGTTCAGCCACAGCGTCATTCCGGCAGCGTGCCTAGGGCGCGCAGCAGCGGGCCGGCCTTCACCATCATCTCGCGAAACTCCTCGGCCGGATCCGAATCCCAGACGATGCCGCCGCCGGCCTGCACCGCCACGGTCTCGGGCGTGATCGTCGCGGTGCGGATGACGATGCTGCTGTCCATGGCGCCGTCCCAGCCGATCCAGGCGATGCTGCCGCAATACGGCCCGCGCGCCGCCGCCTCCAGCTCGGCGATGATCCGCATGGCGCGGATTTTCGGCGCGCCGGTGATCGAGCCGCCGGGGAAGGTGGCGCGCAGCAGATCGACCGGGCCGAGGCCGGGCCGCAGCCGCCCCTCGATCGCCGAGACCAGGTGATGCACCGAGGCGAAGCTTTCGATGGCGTGCAGTTTCGGCACGCGCACGCTGCCGATGCTGGCCACCCGGGAGATGTCGTTGCGCAGCAGATCCACGATCATCAGGTTCTCGGCCCGGTCCTTCTCGCTGGTCTGCAGTTCGGCGCTGAGCGCCGAGTCCGCCTCCGGCGAGCGGCCGCGCGCGCGAGTGCCCTTGATCGGGCGGCTTTCGATGCGGCCATCGGCGGAGAGTTGCAGGAATCGCTCTGGCGAGGCGCTGGCGATGGCGAGGCGCGGGCCGCAATCGAGATAGGCGGCGAACGGCGCGGGGCTGGCGCGGCGGATCGCGGCATACAGGTCGGCCGCGCGCAGCCCCGGCGGGCGCGGGGCGAGGAAGCGATTGGTGTAGTTGGCCTGATAGATGTCGCCGGCAGCAATGTAGTCCTTGATCCGAACGATCGCGGCCTCGTACTCCGCGCGCGCGGTTTCGCGCCGCCAAGCCAAGCGCGGCGTCTCTGCGCGCGCCCGCGGCCGAGGCGCGTCGAGGCGGTGCAGCAGCCAGTCAGCGCGCGCCGCACGCCGGCGGCGGCGCGCGCTGGGTTCGGTTTCGGGCAAACCCGAGGACAGCAGCCAGGCGCGGCGTTGCTGCCGGTCGAACGCCAGCAGCAGATCGTAGAAGCCGAACGCCATGTCCGGGATATCCAGCGCCCCAGACGCCTTGCGCGGCACGTCCTCCAGGTGGCAGGCCAGTTCGTAGCCGAGCAAGCCGATCGCGCCGCCGATGAACGGCACGGGCGCTTCGGGGGCGACCAGGGGGAAGCGGGCCAGCTCGCTGGCCAGCGCCGCGAACGGATCGAGCGGCACGGTTCGGCCGTCGAGCGTTACCCGGCCGGCTTCGGCGTGTAGCACCCGGAATGGGTCCACGGCGATGTATGCGACGCGGCTCCGCTCCGACAGCGGCGCGGCGCTGTCCAGCCAGGCGACATATCGTTCGTCGGCGAAGCTGGCGAAGGCGTCGGCAGGGTCGCGCCAGGCGATCTCGCGGATCAGCATGGCTTGGGTCATACGACCTGCATCGGAGCCGAGCCATCCTATCGGGTCGCGAGCCGGCGCCAACTCAGTGGACGACAGGCCTTGCGCGATGAGCCTACCCCGCCGCGACGGCCCCCGATTGCGACAGGTCGGCGACACGCTCCACGTCGTCGTCGCCCAGATAGCTGCCGGACTGCACCTCGATCAGCGTCAGCGGGATGCGGCCGGGATTTTCCAGACGGTGCCAGCTGCCGAGCGGCAGGTAGATGCTTTCGTTCTCGCGCACCAGCATCTGTTCGGCATCGCGCGCGACCCGCGCGGTGCCGCGCACCACCACCCAGTGTTCCGCGCGGTTGAAGTGCTTCTGCAACGACAGGTGCGCGCCCGGCTCGACTACGATGCGTTTCACCGCGAAGCGGTCGCCCTGGATCAGCGTCTCGTGGAAGCCCCAGGGACGATAGGTGCGGTTGTGCCGCACTGCCTCGCCGCGGTTCTGCGCGCGCAGCCGGTCAACGACTTTCTTTACGTCCTGCGCGTGGTCGCGGTGCATCGCCAGCACCGCGTCGCCGGTGACCACCACCACAGCGTCGGCCAGCCCGACCACGGCGGTCACGATGCCGTCGCTGCGCACGTAGCAGTCGCGCGCCGATTGCAGCAGCACGTCGCCGACCGCGACATTGCCGGCCTCGTCCTTGGCGCCGAGTTCCCAAAGCGCCCACCAGCTGCCGACATCCGACCAGCCGAGCGAGGCCGGCACCACGGCGGCGCGGTCGGTGCGCTCGGTCACCGCATAGTCCAGGCTAATGCCTGGCGAGCGGGCGAAGTCCTCGCCAAGCCGGATGAAGTCCAAATCCTGATGCCGCCCGGCCACCGCCGCGCGCACCGCGGCCAGCACGTCCGGCGCGTGGCGGCCCATTTCCTCGATCAGCGTCGCCGCGGTGGCCACGAACATCCCTGCGTTCCACAGGTGCCGCCCATCGGCCAGCATCGCCGCCGCGCGCGCGGCGTCGGGCTTCTCCACGAATGCCGAGATCGCCTGCACGCCGGGCAGCCCGGGCAGGGTGTCGCCGGCCTCGATATAGCCGTAGCCGGTTTCCGGCGCGGTCGGATGCATGCCGAACATCACCAGCCGCCCGGCGCGCGCGCCGGCCACCGCCAAATCCAGCAGGGCGTGCAGCGCCGCGGTGTCGCTGATCGCCGCGTCGGCGGCCATGATCCACAGCACCGCGCCGGGATCCTGCTCGGCAACCAGCAGCGCGGCGGCGGCGACGGCCGGGGCGCTGTTGCGGCCGACCGGCTCCAGCACGATGCGGGTGTCGCGCGCGCCGGCCTGGCGCATCTGCTCGGCGACCAGGAAACGGTGCGCCTGGTTGCACACCACGATTGGCGGCGCGAAGCCCGGGCCGAGGCCGCGCCGCGCGGTGTCCTCGATCAGCGAGCGGTCGCTGGCCAGCGGCCAGAACTGCTTGGGAAAGCTCTCGCGCGACACCGGCCACAGCCGGGTCCCGGAGCCGCCCGACAGGATCACCGGCACCACCAGGCCGGCCTCGGCCTGCCCGGGATCACCCGCCGCCGGCTCGGGCCGCAGGTAATCCATCGTCAGGAGAGCGGCTTGTGCGCGCGCTCGATCAGCCGGGCGATCAGGCCCGGCTTCTTCGGCGCGACGGTCTTGGCGGCGCGGGCCAGCGCCTCGGCCTCGGCTGCCTCGGCGCGGCGCTTCTGCTCCAGCCAGCGATCCAGGCTCAGTCCGGCCTTGGCGGCGCGCCGCGCCTCGTACTCGCGCTGTCCCTCGGTCATCGCGGCCGGCTTGCCCCGCGCCGGAGTGGTCGCCTTGGCTGCGATTCTCGGCGCATTCTCGGTCCGCCTCTCCCCCGTCTGTCTCGTATCCCCTGTCTGTCTGGCCATCGCACCCTCTCCGCGGGGCGGCGAACGTGGCAGTCTCCAGGGGCCGGGACAAGACAGGCGCGGGCGGAGGCGGTTCACGAGGATGGGGGCGCAATGGCCGAGCCACGCGTGAAGGCCGCAATCTGGGTCGGTGCGGTGCTGCGCCTGGGCAATGCGGCCGGGCGCTATGGCGCGGTGCTGCGGCGCGGCGACGATGAATCCGGCGGCGTGCTGGTGGTGCTGCGCGGGCGGATCGGCTTGTGTGTGCTGAGCCAGGTGCGGGGCCCGGACGGCGGACTGGCTTGGCTGCGCGCCACCGGCCCGGACGCGGTCGAGCCGGCGGCGGCCGACGCCTATGTCGAGCGGCAGGTCCGGGTGGACCCGGATCTGTGGGTGCTGGAGTTCGACAGCCCCGACCTGCTGCCGCCGTTCGAGGCGACGATCCTGGCATGAGATAGCGCGGTGTTGCCGTCCGGGCACGGCGACGCCGCATCAGCGCAGGCGCCAGCGACCCCACTGGTCAAGTTCGGGGGGGGTTAACATTGCGCTGCCGTAAATGAACGCCAAGGAAATTGCACGATGACAGGCCGCACGCTGCTGCTGACCACCTCCCTGCTTGCAATGCCCGCGCTGGCCTCGGCTCAGCCCGTCAGCCGGGCTGTACGTGGGGGCCGGGGCCGGCTACAACTATCTCCAGAATCAGGATGTGACGTCCAAGACCAGCAGCGGTGCGACGACGCTGTTCACCGAGCCGGGCAGCCACCTGAGCGGCTCCGGCGGCCCGCTGGTCTCGGCGAGCCTGGGTTACGGGTTCGGCAACGGCCTGCGGCTGGAAGTGCAGGGCGACTGGCGGGGGCAGCACGACAAGTACGACCACGGCGCCGGCGGCAATTTCTCGGGCGGCGCCGACCTGCAGACCTATGGCGGGTTCGTCAACGCGCTGTACGATGTCGATCTCGGCCTGCCGGTGTTCCCGTATCTCGGGTTGGGCGTCGGCTATGAGGAAACGTTCGGGCGAAACTTCACTCTTTATCGCAACAGACCCGCCACGGGGCAGTTGCAGGAGTTCGACTTCAGCCACAACACCCAGGGCTCGATCGCGGCCCAGGGCATTTTGGGCGCGGCGTTCCCGGTGGCCGGCATACCCGGCCTGTCGGTGACCGCCGAATACCGCTTCATGTATGTAGCCGATTCGGAGACTTTCGACGGCGCGTTCACCAACGGGTTCGGCTCGATCCCAGCCAAGATCAAGATCGGCTCGCAGTATAACCATGCCGGCCTGGTCGGGCTGCGCTACGCCTTCAACGTGCCGGCCCCGCCGCCGCCGCCGGCCCCGGTCGTAGCCGCGCCCCCGGCGGCGCAGCCGGCGCGCACCTACCTGGTGTTCTTCGACTGGGATCGCGCCGACCTGACCGCCCGTGCCCGGCAGATCATCGCCGAGGCGGCGCAGAACGCGACGCACGTGCAGGTGACGCGGATCATGGTCGACGGCTACACCGACCTGTCCGGCACCGCCGCCTACAACCAGCGGCTCAGCGTGCGCCGCGCCGACTCGGTCGCCGCCGAGCTGGTCCGCGACGGCATTCCCCGCAACGAGATCACCACGCAGGGCTTTGGCGAGAGCCACCCGCTGGTGCCGACGGCGCAGGGCGTCCGCGAGCCGCAGAACCGGCGCGTCGAGATCGTTCTGAAGTAGGAAGCGCGCCGATCCTGGCCGGGCCGCCCGTCCTGGCCAGGATTTGCCTTGGTTCACGCCTTTCCAGGCATGACATCACTGTCCCGTGATCGACACATGACTGTGGCTTGCGCGCAACGGTCGTCATCCGAAAGCCGCACCGTTGCGGGTCCGCGGTGACTCGGCTCTGGCTTCGACACATCCAGGTCGTTACTTTCGCCTTTGACAGGACTGCGGCGGCGAGCGCCGCCCTGGCCCAGGCGGTGCCCGCGGGGTGCAGCCATGACAGAACGAGGAGATAGGATTTATGAAGCTCCGCAGCGCGCTTCTCACAGCAACCCTGCTCGCGACCCCGGCGGTCGCGATGGCTCAGCCGGTCGATGGCCTGTACGTGGGCGCCGGCGCCGGCTACAACTACCTGCAGCCGCTCAAGCTGCACGGCTCGCTTGACGGCGGCATCGACGGCGGCTCGGCGAAACTGCGCGGCGACGGCGGCTTCGTGGGGTCGGCCAGCGTCGGTTACGGCCTGGGCAACGGCTTTCGGCTTGAGGTGCAGGGCGACTATCGCCAGGATCATCAAAGCCTGAAAAACGGCAGCAGCGGGGTCCAGGGCGGCGACGGGGATACCCAGAGCTACGGCGGCTACCTGAACGCGCTGTACGATTTCGACATCGGCTCGCCGTTCTTCTTCCCGTATGTCGGCCTCGGCGCGGGCTATCGCTGGACCGAATTGCACAATTTCAGCGCCTACGTCCCGGGCGTGGCCAACTTCACCGGCAACAATAACACCCAGGGCGGCTTCTCGGCGCAGGGCATGGTCGGCGCGGCCTTCCCGTTCCCGGGCATGCCGGGTCTGTCGATCACGGCCGAGTACCGCTTCACCGGCGTCTTCGAGAAGGAGCGTTTCGGCGGCACGGTCACCTCGCCGCTGCTGCTCGCGCCGGTCGGAGCGACGGCCAGGGCGAACGACCAGTACAATCATTCGTTCCTGGTCGGGCTGCGCTACGCCTTCAACGTGCCGGCCCCGCCGCCGCCGCCGGCCCCGGTCGTGGCCGCGCCCCCGGCGGCGCAGCCGGCGCGCACCTACCTGGTGTTCTTCGACTGGGATCGCGCCGACCTGACCGCCCGTGCCCGGCAGATCATCGCCGAGGCGGCGCAGAACGCGACGCACGTGCAGGTGACGCGGATCATGGTCAACGGCTACACCGACCTGTCCGGCACCGCCGCCTACAACCAGCGGCTCAGCGTGCGCCGCGCCGACTCGGTCGCCGCCGAGCTGGTCCAGGACGGCATTCCCCGCAACGAGATCACCACGCAGGGCTTTGGCGAGAGCCACCCGCTGGTGCCGACGGCGCAGGGCGTCCGCGAGCCGCAGAACCGGCGCGTCGAGATCATCCTGAAGTAAGCAGCCGAGACACCCCGGGGGTTTTCCCCCGGGGACGATACGGGAAAGCCCGGATGCTGTGCGCATCCGGGCTTTTTCGTGTGGGGCGTCTCGGCGTTGGACCGTCACTCCGGCCCTCTCTCAAGGGGAGAGGGAGGAGCCGAAGCGCTCTCCCTTTGGGAGAGGGTTGGATGAGGGTGCCGCCAAACCCCCAAAAGCGTCCTATTTTTTTGCGGTGCGGGTCGGCTTGGCTTTCGGCAGCGGGCAGTCGAGCAGGGCGATCGGCTGCGGCAGCCCCTTGCCGGTGGCGAAAGTCGGCAGGTCGCGCGAGTCCTTCAGCCCCATCACCTCGTCGAACAGCCCGACCGACTTCATGCAGAACAGGGTGCCCAGCTTGATGCCTTCGTCGGACTGCGAGTTGGCGAGCAGGGTGATGTAGTCGTCATGCTGCTTCTGCGCCGAGCGGCCATAGGCGCGGTGGAAATAGGTGTCGATCGCCCGCTCCTGCGCGATCAGCCCGGAGCGGTAGCGGGTGACGAAGGCGTTGTAGCGGTCCTGCGCCTGGCATGAGATGGCGGTGACCATCAGCTCGCTTTTCAGGCCCTCGACGTCGAACGCCGCCCGTTCGACCGGCTTGGCGCACTGCACGGCATAGGCGACGTTGCCGGTCAGGACGACCCCGGCGACGATGAGGGAAAGCAGGGGACGCATGGTGATCTCCGGGCCAGGTGGCGAGGGCGGGCTGCAAGGTCGGCGTGAACGAAGCCAAGCGCAGGTCCGTAGCTGAACCCGTGCGTGAGGTAGAACCTCTAGCGCGCGGAATTGCAATTGAAATCCGCGCACGAAACGGACTGCGGCAAGGCTCGATCCGTGGCCGTTCCAGACCCTGCGGACCCGACTTTCATAGCGGGAATGTCGTCGCCCCGGCAAATCATGGGGCGCTGGGCGGCTCTGGACCGGGGGCCGCAGGCGTGGTCCGATGGTTGCAGCGCGCTGGGCGCGCCGCATCGCCGATCAGACCGCAGGAGGGGGGAGTCGTCAGCACCGGCATGGCCAGCCAGCGGAGCAGTCCCGCCAGCCTCGTCGCCTCGGCTCGCGACGGAACCGCGGACCCGTTCGCGGAGTATGCCAGCGGACCGTTCTTCTGCGAGTTGACGGCGTTGCGCGACGGCGATGGCGGCGCCGGGCTGGCGCTGCAGCGGCGCATCGCGGCGATCGGGATGACGGCGCTGCGCGCCCGCGCCGCGGCGGCGGAGACCGACCTGATCAATCTCGGCATCACCTTCACGGTCTATTCCGAAGCCGCGGCGATCGACCGCATCCTGCCCTTCGACTGCATTCCCCGCTGCTGACCGCCGGGGAATGGCGGGTGCTGGAATCCGGCGTCAAGCAGCGCGTGGCGGCGCTGAACGCCTTTCTGCGCGACATCTACCACGACCGACACATCATCCGCGACGGCGTGATCCCGGCCGAGCTGGTGCTCGGGAACGCCAATTACCGGCCGGAGATGCAGGGCTTCCCGGTCCGCTTCGGCACCTATGTGCATATCTGCGGCATCGACATCGTGCGCGACCAGACCGGCGGGTTCCTGGTGCTGGAGGACAACGCCCGCACGCCGTCCGGCGTGTCGTACGTGGTCGAGAACCGGCATCTGATGGCGCGCGCCTTCCCCGACCTGATGGCCGGCATGCGGCTGCGCCCGGTGGACGATTACGGGCGCCGGCTGCACGAGGCGATGTCGGAGATCGCGCCGGAGGGCGTGGGCGATCCGCAGGTCGTGCTGCTCAGCCCCGGCATCTATAACTCGGCTTATTTCGAGCATGTCTTTCTCGCCCGCGAGATGGGCGTGCCGCTGGTCGAGGGCGCCGACCTGATGGTGGACGACGATCGGGTGTGGATGCGCGTGACCGGCGGGCGGCGGCCGGTGCACACCATCTATCGCCGCATCGGCGACGATTTCCTCGACCCCACGGTGTTCCGGCGCGAGAGCGTGCTGGGCGTCCCCGGCCTGATCGGCGCCTGGCGGGCTGGCAACGTCACGCTGGCCAACGCGGTCGGCACCGGGGTCGCCGACGACAAGGCGATCTACGCCTACATGCCGCGCATCATCCGCTATTATCTCGACCAGGACGCGATCCTGCCGAACGTGGAGACCCATATCTGCCGCGAGCCGGCGGGCCTGGCCTATACGCTGGACCGGCTGGAGCAACTGGTGGTCAAGCCGGTGGGCGAATCGGGCGGCTACGGCATTACCATCGGGACGCGCGCCAGCCGCGCCGAACTGGACGCGGCGCGCGCCGCCCTGATCGCCGATCCGGCGAACTGGATCAGCCAGCCGGTGATCTCGCTGTCGGTCGGCCCCACCCTGACCGAGCACGGCATCCGGCCCCGGCATCTGGATCTGCGTCCGTTCGCCGTCACCGGGCGCGATACCTGGGTGCTGCCGGGCGGGCTGTCGCGCGTGGCGCTGAAGGAGGGCAGCCTGGTGGTCAACTCCTCGCAGGGCGGCGGCAGCAAGGACACCTGGGTGCTGGCCGACGACGATGCGGTCGGCGGCGAGGCGGTGGATGGCGGGCCGGTAGAAGTCGGGGCTGCATGACCCGCGAGACGCCGCTGCTGGCGCGCTACGCCGAGTGCCTGTTCTGGATGGCGCGCTACCTGGAGCGGGTCGAGAACCTCGCGCGGCTGGTGGACGTGACCGAGACCGTCGAAAGCCCGGGCCGCGAGGCGAGGCCTGGCTCGGGCTGCTGCGCATCAACGCCGACTTGGCGGCATTCTTCGCGCGCGGGCTGGCCGGTCAGCGCCGAGGCGGTCAAGCGGTTCTATCTGTGCGACCCCGGCAACCCGACCGGCATCCCGGCCAGCCTGGAGGCGGCGCGGTTCAATGCGCGCATGCTGCGGCCGCTGATCTCGACGGAGATGTGGCGGCAGCTGAACATGTTCCATCGCGACATGGCGGCGATCGATCCGGCCGAACTGGCCGGGCGACCAGCTGAGCCGTCTGTGCGCGCGCATCAAGGAAGGCGTGCAGGCGCATACCGGCATCACCGAGGGCACGCTGTTCCGCGACCAGGGCTGGTGCTTCTACCAGCTCGGCCGGCTGATCGAGCGGGCCGACCAGACCACCCGGCTGCTGGACATCCGCTATCATCTGCTGGTGCCCGCGGCGGGCGAGGCGCGGCGGGTGGCCGAGATGACGCAATGGGGCGGCGTGCTGCGCGCCGCCGCCGGCCATCATGCGTTCCGCCGCGTGGCCCCGCCGGGCTTCACGCCGGCCGACGTGGTGGCGTTCCTGCTGGCCGATACCAGCTTCCCGCGCAGCGTCGGGCTGTGCATCGAGCAGATCGAATGGCTGCTGTCGCATCTGCGCACCAAATACCGGCTGCGCGGCACCGCCCCGCGCTGGAGCGGGTCGAGGAATTGCGCGCCGCCGTGCTGGCGAGGCCGATCGCGCAGATCATCGCGGGCGGCCTGCATCAGTTCCTGGACGGCGTGCAGCGCGACCTGATCCTGCTGGCCGGCGAGATCGGCACGGCATTCTTCCGCGACTGGAGGCCGCTTGCCGATCCGGCGGAGGCGAGCCAAAGCCAGAGCCAAGGCCAGATTCGGGCGGCGTAGCTGCCGTGATTGCGGGCAGACTGACGCCGTGCGGGCAGATCCTTGCCAACGACCATTTTACCTTCGCCATATTGGCCGTGGCGCGGTTCCTGCTAAGATCCACACACCAAAGAAGGGGTTCGGGCATGCAAAACGACGAAACCACGACCGCCGCTGTGCATCGTCCGACATCCGCGGAATCGACCGTGACTGCGGCACGCGGATTTTCGCGCCGCATTCTGCTGGCCCGCTCGGCGGCGCTCGGCGGCGTCGCGGCGCTGGGTCCGTTCGTGGTGCGACGAGGCGCGGTCGTCCTCGGGCGCGCTGAGCCTGCTGAACTGGTCCGACGAGGAGCCCAATCCGCTGATCCCGGATTTTGAGAAGGCGACCGGCATCAAGGTCACGACCACGCCGTTCTCGCAGAACGAGGAGCAGATCAACAAGCTGCAGGCGACCGGCGGCGAGGGCTTCGACCTGTGCCAGCCGACGCACGACCGCGCGCTGCAGTTCAAGGACCTGGGCGTGCTGGCGCCGTTCGACGAAAGCAAGCTGGCGATCGACAATCTGCTTCCTGCGCCTGGCGCATGTGTCCGATACGCTGTGGCGCTGGGACGGCAAGCTGTACCACACGCCGCATTGCTGGGGCAGCGAGGCGATTGTCGTGGCGCACCGACAAGACCACACTGGACTACACGACGCTCAGCTACGGCACGCTGTGGGACGACCGAATACAAGGGCCAGGTGCAGGGCCGGCCGCACTCGTTGCTGCTCGGCATCGGCCTGTGGCTGGACGGCAGCGGCAAGGTGCCGAGCAACCGCATGCTGGACGCCTATAAGGATCCGGCGACGATGAAGCAGATCTACGACCAGCATCCTGCCGGTGGCGCTCGCGCACAAGCCGTGGATCAAGCAGTTCTGGGATTCGGCGCCGACAACACCAAATCCGGGCTGATGGAGAACGACGTCGTGATCGGCCAGACCTGGGACGGGCCGGTCGATCAGCCTGAAGAAGGCCGGCAAGCCGGTCGCCTACATGGCGCCGAAGGAAGGCGCGATCGCCTGGGTCGACGGCTGGGCGCTGGTGCAGCCGGCGCGCAAGTCGAGCAGGCCTATGCGTGGCTGCAGTACGTCCACTCGCCCGCGGGATCGGCGCAGCATGGCCGAACATTCCGGCTACAACCCGGTGGTCAAGGGAGCCGACGCGCTGCTGTCGGCCAAGGCGAAGGCGATCTTCAACGCGAGCTATCCCGGGCGACGCGCTGCAAAAGCTGTGGCCGCGGCCGGTGGAGCCGACCTGGTTCGCCGATCTGCGCACCGAGTATGCCGAGAAGTTCCAGGCCGCCTGAGATCGTGTCGGCGCAAGTCCGTCACCCCGGCCTCTTCCGGAGGGAGAGGGAGCAGAAAGCCCTCTCCCTCCGGGGAAGGGTTGGGTGAGGGGCGTGCCGCCATGACGCGCCGACATCGAACTCGACCACGTCACTGTCCGCTTCGGCGCTTTCACCGCCGTCGCCGACGCCAGCCTGCGCATCGCGCCGGGCGAGTTCTTCTAGCTTCCTCGGCCCCTCGGGCTGCGGCAAGACCACGATCCTGCGCACCATTTCCGGCTTCCTCGAGCCGACCGCGGGCGCGGTGCGCATCGGCGGCGCGGACATGCGCGGCATCGGCCCGAACCAGCGGCCGACCGCGCTGATCTTCCAGAAGCCTCGCGCTGTTCCCGATGATGAGCGTGGCCGAGAATATCGGCTACGGCCTGCGCGTGCGCGGCGTGGCGCGGCGGCAGCGGCGCGAGGCGGTCGAGCGGCTGCTGCATCTGGTCGCGCTGTCCGACCAGGGCGACAAGCGGGTCGATGCGCTGTCCGGCGGCCAGCAGCAGCGCGTCGCGATCGCCCGCGCGCTCGCGGTCGAGCCGCAGGTGCTGCTGCTGGACGAGCCGCTATCGGCGCTCGACCTGAGGCTGCGCCAGCACATGCGCAACGAGCTGCGCGCGATCCAGCGCCGCGTCGGCGTCACCTTCATCTACATCACCCACGATCAGGGCGAGGCGCTGACCATGTCCGACCGCGTCGCGGTGATGAATCGCGGCGTGCATCGAGCAGGTCGGCGACGCGCGCGACGTCTACGACCATCCGGCGACGCTGTTCGTCGCCGGTTTCGTCGGCGAGAACAATGCGCTGCCCGGCCGCGTGGTCGCGGCCGCCGACGGCGAGGCCGCGGTGGAGACGGCGCTGGGCGTGCTGCGCGGGCGCAATCCGCGCGGGCTGGCGGCGGGGTCGCCGGCGATCGCTGTTCATCCGCCCGGAGATGCTGGAACCGGCCGGCGCGGGGGAGAACGGGTGCGAGGCGGAGGTTGCCGGCCTGGCCTATCGAAGGCAGCCTGACGCATGTCGACGTTCCGCGCCGGCACAGCCGGCGTGGCGCTGGCCGCGACCATCGGCGCGGCGTGCGCCCCCGGCGCCCGGCGATCGCATGGCGCTGCGGTTCTCCGCGCGCGACGCCGTGGTGCTGCCGGCCGGCGCCTGAGCGGCCGATGCGCAGCGCCACCTTTCACGGCTTTGTCCTGGCATTGCCGCTGCTGGTCGCCGCCGGCTTCTGGCTGGCCGCCGCGCTGGAACGCCGGCGGCGCGGCAGCACGGCTTCGTTTATTCGTCGCAACGGAGCCGCGGTGGCGGGCTATCTGCTGCTTGCGACCGGCGTCTGGATGGCGCTGCTGATCGTGCTGCCGCTGCTGACATGGTCGAACTGTCGTTCCGCCCCAAGCTGCCGCCGATCGCAGAGGGGCGGCCCGCGCGACATCTACACGCTCGCCAACTACCGCTATTTCCTGTTCGGCAACGGCTTCGACGCGAGCGGCTGGAACGTGCTGCATCTGCGCGCCTTCGCGACCACCATCTTCGTCAGCGTCGGCGTGACCCTGCGTCGATTTCGCTGCTGTGCTATCCGCTGGCCTATGCCATGGCGCAGTCGGCCCGCCCGCAGCGCGTGCGGCTGCTGCTGCTGATGCTGGTCGTGCCGTACTGGCTGAACGAGATGCTGCGCGCCTTCGCATTCCGCGTGCTGCTGAGCGGCAGCGGGCTGGTCAACCGGCTGCTGCTGGGGCTGCGGCCTTGTTGCGCGCGTCCGATCGATTTCCTCGGGCCTGGACATCGCGATCTATGTCGGCCTGACCTACGCCTACATGCTGCTGATGATGTTTCCGCTGTACAATGCGATCGAGTAGCCTGGACCACAGCCAGATCGAGGCGGCGCGCGATCTCGGCGCGCCGTGGTGGCGCATCCACGCCAATGTGGTGATCCCGTTCGCCAAGCCCGGCATCGCCTCGGGCTGCACGCTGGTGTTCATGCTGTACGCCGGCGCGCTGGCAGCGCCGCTGATCCTCGGCGGCCCGACGACGCTGTGGTTCACGCCGATCGTCTATGACCGCTTCTTTCAGGCGTTCAACTGGCCGCAGGGCGCGGCCTATGCCTTCATGCTGCTGCTGGCCTGCATCGCGTTCGTGCTGCTGGTGCTGCGCCTGTTCCGGCTGTCGCTGGGGCAGGTGGTGCGGTGACCGGGACGCTGGTCAACCGGGCGTTGCTGGGCGTCGTACTGGTGCTGTTCTTCGGCTTCCTGTTCGGGCCGGTGCTGGTCATCGCCGTCACCGCATTCAATGCCTCCGGCTATCCGCAGGTGCTGCCGTTCGAGGGGTTCACGCTGGCGCTGGTTCGCAACGCTGGCTGCCGATCAGGAGATGCTGTACGGCCTCGGCAACAGCCTGCGCATCGGGCTCTTCGTGGTGCTGCTGTCGGTGCCGCTGGGCCTGGCCGGCGCGATCGTCATGCAGCAGGTGTACGCGCGCGCACGCGGCATCTACTATCTGGTGGTGGTGGCGCCGGTGCTGACGCCGGGCATCATCATCGGCATCTCGACCGTCATCTTCTGGCGCGGCGTCACCGCGACGACCGGGACGCGGTTGCTGTACGACGGCACGGTGCTGACGGTGCTCGGCCAGTCCAGCTTCATCGCATCCTACTGCATGCTGATCTTCCTCGCCCGCCTGCAGCGCTTCGACGCCGCGCTGTCCGAGGCCGGGCTCGATCTGGGGGCCAGCCAGGCGCAGGTGTTCCGGCATATCCTGCTGCCGTTCCTGCGTCCGGCGCTGTTGTCGGCGGCGGTGATCGCGTTCCTGTCCAGCTTCGAGAATTACAACACGACGACCTTCGCAATCCTGGCCGACAAGACACTGGTGACCATCCTGGCAGGGCGGATGCGGCAGGGGCTGACGCCGGCGGTCAGCGCGCTGGCGGTTGTCATCGTTGCGGCCACGATTTTCGGTGCTGTCGTCTACGAAGTGCTGCAACGCCGTCAGGACCGGCGCAGGCGGGTCCGTCTCGACGACGCCCACCGCGCCAGCGTCGCCGAGACCGCACGGGCACCGGCCGCGGCCAGCGCCGATCCGCGCACTCCGTCCCGCATCGCCGCGGTTGCTACATCGTAACAGAAAAGTCATTTGTCTTTCATGGCGCCGCCGCTAGGAAAGGTCCGCCCGGCGGCCTGCCGCGGGCGCCTGCACATGGGGACACCGATGGCTCAGGACTGCACTCGCCGCCGCGCCGCCCGGCGCGGAACACGGGCCTTGTCGCTGGGCGCCGCCGCCGTGCCGCTGGCGCTCGGCGTGGTCCTGCCGTGCCGCGCATCGGCGCAGGACGTCGTGCCGCTGACCGAGAGCATCGCCCCGGCAAGCAGCGCCGATCAGCATGCTGGGCCAGGCCGATCCGCAGGCCGCCGTATCGTTCCAGGTGGCGCTGCGGCTGCGCAACAGGACCGATCTGGACGCCCGGCTGGCCCGTGGCGAGACGCTGGGGGCGGCCGAACTGGCCGGGCGGCATCTGCCGACGCCGGATGCCTACCGCGCCGTGCGCGCATGGCTGGTCGGCCAGGGGCTGACCGTCGATCGCGACACCGACGACCGCCTGATGATCCAGGCGCACGGCACCGTGGCGCAAGTCGGCCGGGCGCTGGGGGTCCGCTTCGCGCGGGTCGCCGCTGAGGGCCAGACATTCGTCGCTGCGCAGCAGGCGCCGTCGCTGCCGGCCGCCATCGCCGTCGAGGTGGAAAGCATCAACGGCCTGCAGCCGTATCAGCACATGCACCGCATGGGGATGGTCGCGCCGATGCCGAGCGCCGAGCGATTGCGGGCCGCGACGGGCGCTGCACGCGGGATCATCATCTCCGGCTTCTACTACCCAGGCGGCATCCTGCGCGCCTACAAGGCGCTACCGTACCTGGCGCAGACCGGGCAGGGCACGCGCACGGCGATCCTGATCGACGCACTGCCGAACACCAGCGACCTGACCGCCTTCTACTCGCTGATCGGCAGCCAGCAGACGGTGGCCAATGTCGAGTTCGTCAAGGTCGCGTCCGGCACCCTGCCGCCGCCATCGGGTGAGGAAACGCTGGACGCCGAATGGGCCAGCGGCATCGGCTACCAGTCCAAGGTCCGCGTCTATGCCGCCGGCAGCCTGGCCTTTACCGCGCTGGACGCCGGGTTCCACGCCATCCTGAGCGACCTGTCGAACGGCGTGGCGATCAACCAGCTGTCCATCAGCCTCGGCGCCTGCGAGACCGGGATCTCCTCCGGACAGATCCGCACCGACAACGCGCTGCTGGCAAGCATCGCCGCGCGCGGCGTCAGCATCTTCGTCTCGACCGGCGATCAGGGCGCGCTGGAGTGCGGCTCTGGCGGAGGCCTGCATCCGGCGTTCTATTCAACCAGCCCGTACGTGACCGCGGTCGGCGGCACGCACCTGGTCATTTCCACCAAGACCGCCCATTCGGAAACGGCAACCATCCGCAGCGAGACCGGCTGGAGCGGCAGCGGCGGCGGCGTCAGCAGCGTGTTCGCGCGACCGTCCTACCAGTCGGCCTTGTCATATCACGGGCGCGCAGTGCCCGATGTGGCAGCGGTGGCCGACCCGGCGACCGGGGTGGACATCGTGCTGAACGGCGTCACCGAGGAGGTGGGCGGCACTTCCGCCGCCACGCCGATCTGGGCGGGGTTGGCGTCCCTGGTCAATCAGGCGCGCTTCGCCTCCGGGCTTGCGGCGCTCGGCCAACTCAACCCCCGCATCTACCCGCTGCTGGGCTCCGCCAGCCTGCGCGACGTCACCCAGGGCAATAACGGCTATACCGCTGGACCTGGTTACGATCTGGTCACTGGTCTCGGCTCGCCGGTGATGAACCAGTTGCTCCCGTCGCTGGTAGCGCAGCCGTAGCCGGCGGGCCTGGCCCAGGGCCGGGGGCAAGGGCGGGAGCAGGGGCAGGGGCAGGGGCCGCTCCGGGTCCGTGCTGCGCCGCATAGGCCGCCAGTCCGCGCCAGCCCGGCAGCGCCAGCAGGTCGGGGTGGTCGGCGGCCACTTTCATCGCGACATTGTGGAAGGCAGCCGTGGTCCGCGCGGCGCTCGGCGCGTCGGAGGTGCCGGCCGAGGCCGGGACGGCTGCCGCGACCAGCGCCGCGTGCGCTGCCGCGGCCGCCGGCAGCGCGGGGCCGGACACGGTGCCCGTCGGCACCTGGGTCAGCGCCGTCGCCAGCCGGCCCAGATGCGGCTGGCGGGCACCCACCTCGGCCGAATAGTCCTGCCCCGGATTGAACCGGTCGGCCAGCATCTGCAGGAACGAGGTGTGATCCAGCCGGTCGCCGAACGGCACGCCGGGCGCGACGTGCGGCGAGATCAGGAAGGCGGGCACCCGCACCCCGGTCGTGGCAATTGCCGCGCCGCCGACGGCAGCCGGTATCGGCAGCGGCGTCACATGATCGAAGAACCCGCCATGCTCGTCATAGGTCACCACCAGCAGCGTGTTGCGCCAGCGCTCCGGGTTGGCGATCAGGGTGCGGTAGATGTCGGCCAGGAATGCCTGGCCGCGGGCGATGCCGGTCGGCGGGTGATCATCGTTCGGCGCGCCGTGCGGGCCGTCGGTGTATTCCGGCTCGATGAAGATTACGCTCGGCATCGGCGCGGCCGCGGTCCAATGCGCGGCGAACCGGTCATAGCGGCGGAACCGCCCGCGGCCGCCGAGATCGGACAGCGCGAGCGAGGTGGTGATCTCCGGCAGCCAGCGCGACATCAGGCTGAAGAACGGGAAGAACTCGCCCCATTGATAGGCGCACCAGGGCACCCGGTGGCTGGTCAGCCAGTCATAGACCAGCGGCTGATCGGGCAGGAACACCGCGGCGTTGTCCAGGATCGGGCTGTGCCCGGACATCGCCATCAGCCGGTTCGGCTGCGTGCCGGTCGGCAGGGTGGCGAACCAGTGGTCGCACACCGCGAAATTGCGGGCGAAGAAATCGAATACCGGCACCGCGGCGGCGGTGTAGTGGCCCATGACCACGGACGGATCGGCCGGCGGCGGCGAGCGGGCCATGTAGCTGTCCACGAACCCGCCCATCCCGCCGGCGATCCCGGATGCGGGAGCGGTGCCGATCTGCGTCGCGATTGCGGCGTGGTCGTGCGGCGGATCGGCGATCTGCTGCACCGCCGGGCCGAGCGGGTGGATCGGATAGAGCTGCCCGGCATGGGCGTTGGCGAACCGGCCCAGCCAGGCGGGGTCGTCACGCAGCCCGTCCACCGGCAGGCGGGCCGCGCCCGGCTCGCCGCCCAGATAGCCCAGCGTGTGGTCGAACGACCGATTTTCCAGCATCACGAAGACGATGGTCTCGATATCGCCGAGCGGCATCCGGGCCTCCTGCGCGCGCCAGGATCACATCGGAACGAACTCGTTTCGCAATGTCAAGGGTTTGCCCCTTTGCCGCCGGCTTCAAACTCCGTGGCCGCTGAACCAGGCCAGCATCCGCCGCCATCCGTCCTGGGCGTCTGCGGGCTTGTAGCTGGGGCGGTAGTCGGCGTGGAAACCGTGCCCGGCATCGGGATAGACCACGATGTCGGCGACCTTGCCGGCCTTGCGCGCGCGGCTGGCGGCGGCCTGCACGTCGGCGATGGCGATGCCGGGATCCTGCCCGCCGTACAGGCCCAGCAGGGGGCACTTCAATTCCGGGGCGACATCGGCCGCCGTGTGCGGCTGGATCGGGCTGGTCGGGCCGCCGATCGGCCCGTACCAGGCGACCGCCGCCTTCAGGTCGGGGTTATGCGCGGCATACAGCCAGGTGTCGCGCCCGCCGCGGCAGAAGCCGGTGACGCCGAGGCGCTCCGGGTCGCCGTGGTTCTGCGCCGCCCAGGTGGCCGCGCTGTCCAGGTCGGCCAGCATGGTCGCATCCGGCGCGCGCAGGATCACGTCGCGGATGATCTGCTGCACGTCGGACATCTTCGACAGGTCGGCGAGGCGCGCGTACAGCTCCGGCGCCACAGCCAGGTAGCCGGCATGGGCCAGCCGGCGGCAGACGTCGCGGATGTAGTCGTGGACGCCGAAGATCTCCTCGATTACCAGCACGATCGGGAACGGGCCGTCGCCCTGCGGCCGCGCGGCGTAGCCGGGCAGCGCGCCGTCCGCGACCGGGATCCGCACCGTCTCGGCCGCCAGCCCGTCGGCCGGCGTGTGGATCACCTGCGCCTCGACCCGCGCGGCGGCCAGGGTCAGCCCGGCGATCAGGCCGCCGCCGATCATGCCGCGCCGGGCCAGCGGAAACCCGGCCAGACCCGTCAAGCCGTGCTTTGCCGTCGTGTCCATCGCAGCCCCCGATATGGTCGTGCGCCCGAGATACAAGGCGGCCGGCCGACGGGATGCAACGGGCGGCGGAATCTCAGGGGTAGGTCGGCAGCGACAGCTGGCTTTCGCCGTAGTGCTGGATCTGGGCGGCTTTCAGCCCGGGTGCGGTGACCCGGACCACCGGGGCCGGTCCCTCGGCGACCAGCACGTAGTTCAGGATCACCGCGGGGCCGCCGATCGCGATCGCGGCCCCCGGCAGCAGCTCGGCAGTGATGGTGTCCGATGCGCCCTGTACGGTCAGCGACCGGCAGCCGCCGCGCAGCACGGTGCGCAGCCCGTCGCCACGGATCAGCACGTCGCGCCCGCCGCAGGCCACGTCGTAGCCGGACCCCGCATCGACGATCAGCACCGGCGGGGGCGCCAGGATCGCGGCCAGGCGGTCGGCCGCGGCGCCATCGCGGGTATCCGGCAGCACCTGGTTGTCCGCGCCGCTGGTGCTGGCGACCGGCGGGCCCGCGGCGAAGCGGTACAGCACGCGGTTGCCGTCGCCGGTCACCCGCACGCGCCGGCCCGGCGCGAGGTCGATGGCCACGACGTTGCCCGATCCCCGGATGGCGAGGCTGCGGCACGCGCCGCCGAAGGTCAGCCGGTTGCCGGAGCCGATCACACTGGCCGCGCCGCCGCGGCAGTCGAACGCGGCGGCGGCGCCGTTGCCGGAGAACACGGCTTGCGCCCGCGCCACGGACGGGGGGCAGGCGGCCAGGACCAGGAGCAATGCCACCACGCCGGCTCTCGTCCAGCCCTGCGCCCTCGAGCTGGGCATTGCGGTGTCCGCGCCCCGCCCTCAGGCCGCCGCCATCGCGGCCCGCAGGTTCTCGTCGATGCGGCCGAGGAACGCCTGCGTGGTCAACCACGCCTGATCACGGCCGATCAGCACGGCGAGATCCTTGGTCATCGCCCCGCTCTCCACCGTCTCGACGCAGACCCGCTCCAGCGTCTCGGCAAACCGCGTCACGTCCGGGGTGGCATCGAAGCGGCCGCGATAGGCAAGCCCCCGGGTCCAGGCGAAGATCGAGGCGATCGGATTGGTGCTGGTCTCCCGCCCGCGCTGGTGTTCGCGGAAGTGACGGGTCACCGTGCCATGCGCCGCCTCGCTCTCGATGGTGTGTCCGTCCGGGCTCATCAGCACGCTGGTCATCAGGCCGAGGCTGCCGAAGCCCTGCGCCACGATGTCGCTCTCCACGTCGCCGTCGTAGTTCTTGCAGGCCCATACATAGCCGCCCTCCCATTTCAGGGCGCTGGCCACCATGTCGTCGATCAGCCGGTGCTCGTACGTGAGCTTTTCCGCCGCGAAAGCCTGCCTGAACTCGGCGTCGAAGATCTCCTGGAACACGTCCTTGAACATGCCGTCATAGGCTTTCAGGATCGTGTTCTTGGTGGACAGGTACACCGGGTAGTGGCGCATCAGCCCGTAGTTCAGCGAGGCGCGGGCGAAGCCCTCGATGCTGGCGCGGGTATTGTGCATCCCCAGCGCCACGCCCGGACCGGTGAAGTCGTGCACCTCCAGCACGGTGGCCTCGCCGCCGCCTGCGGGCTGGAACTGCAAGGTTACGCGGCCGGGGCCGGGGATCTTCGTCTCGGCGGCGCGGTAGATGTCGCCGTAGGCGTGCCGGCCGATGACGATGGGCTGGGTCCAGTGCGGCACCAGGCGCGGCACGTTGGCGCAGATGATCGGCTCGCGGAAGATCGTGCCGTCCAGGATGTTGCGGATCGTGCCGTTCGGGCTGCGCCACATCCGCTTCAGACCGAACTCGGTCACCCGCGCCTCGTCCGGCGTGATCGTCGCGCATTTGACGCCGACGCCGTGACGGCGGATGGCGTGCGCCGCATCGACCGTCACCGTGTCGTCGGTAGCGTCGCGATGCTCGATGCCAAGGTCGTAGTAATCAAGCTGAACGTCGAGATAGGGCAGGATCAGCCTGTCCTTGATGAAGCCCCAGATGATCCGCGTCATCTCGTCGCCATCAAGTTCCACCAGCGGGGTCGTCACCTTGATCTTCGCCATGCCGTCCTCTGCCACGCGCCGCTTGCGCCGCCCATTCACACGATCGCGCCCATGCACACGATAGGGCCCATACACACGATAAGGCTGGGACGGGCAAGCATGCCGGCCCAGCCCAGCGCCACCCCCGGCCATTGCCCGGCCCGGGCGGCGCAGGATAGATCTGTGCCTGTCGAGCACGGGAGCGCCGGCATGAGGGTCTATCTGGCCGGCCCGGACGTGTTCCTGCCCGACCCGCACGCCCGCGGCGCGGCGCTGAAGGCGGTGTGCGACGCGTGCGGCCTGATCGGCATCTTCCCGCTCGATCCGCTGGCGCAGGAGCCGCAATCCTGGTCGGCGCTGCCCGAGTGGCGGCGGATCGCGCTGCGCAACGAGGCGCATATCCGCGCCGCCGACGCCCTGATCGCCAATCTGACGCCGTTCCGTGGCCCCAGCGCCGATCCGGGAACGGTGTTTGAGCTGGGGTTCGCCCGCGCCCTGGGCCGGCCGGTGTTCGGCTGGAGCGCCGACCGGCGAGCCTTCACCGAGCGCACCCTGGCGCTGCTGGGCGCATCGGCGCGGCTCGATCCGGCCCGGAACGGTGGCCAGAACGGCGGGCAGGGCGGCTGGCGCGACGCCGACGGAATGGGGATCGAGGCGTTCGGCTGCGTGGACAACCTGATGATCGACGGCGCGGTGGCCAACTCCGGCGGCGAGATCGCGCAAACCGGGGGCGCGGCGGTATCCTGGTCGGATCTGGACGCATTCCGCCTGTGCGCAGCCGCGGCGGCGCGCCTGCTTCGGGGTCAGGATCCGCCATAGGCGGAAATCAGCGGGTCGAGCCGGAACTCGTCCACCAGGAAGTCGATGACCGCGCGCGTGCGCGGCGCCAGGAACCGCCGCGACGGATACACCGCGAAGATCGGGCGAGGCTTCGGTCGCCAGTCGCTCAGGATGCGCCGGACCACGCCGCGGTCGATCTCGTCGCGCATCATCCACACCGGAACGCGCGAAATCCCCAGCCCGCCGACCACCGCGGCCAGCACGGCCTCGATGCCGTTGCTGCGGAAGCGGCCCTTGACGGTGACCGAGATCACGCCGTCGGCGCCCTGGAACACCCACTCGTCCGGGCTGGCCGCGCGGGTGAACAGCACGCACTCATGCCCGGCAAGCTCGCTCGGGTGCGCGGGCTCGCCCATCCGCTCAAGGTATTCGACGGACGCCACGGTCTGCGCCGTGGTCAGCCCGATGCGCCGCGCCACGAGCGACGGGTCGGCGATCTCGCCCACGCGCACCGACAGGTCCAGGCCCTGCTGGATCATGTCCACAACGTCGTCCTCGATCAGCAGTTCGACCGTCAGATCCTTGTAGCGGTCGAGCAGCGAGCCGATGCGCGGGGCGACATAGACGCGGCCGAACACCGCCGGGCAGCCGAGCCGGACCAAGCCGGACGGCGAGGCGCGGCGCTGACCGATTGCCGCCTCGGTCTCGGCCACCGCATCCAGCACCAGATGCGCGTGGCCCAGCAGGTCGCGGCCGTCCTCGGTCAGCGTCAGGCTGCGCGTGCTCCGCTGGAACAGCCGCACCCCGAGATGCTGCTCAAGCTGCGCCACTTGGCGCGATACCGCCGGCTGGGTCGCACCCATCTCGCGCGCCACCGCCGAGAAGCTGCCGGTCTCGGTGATCCGGACGAAGGTGCGGAAGGCGACGAGCAAATCCACGACTTGTTACTTCCTTGCATGAACGCCATCGGCCGCGTCACGCTACCTGTCTGATGCGGCCGGGACGATATGCTGACCTGTCATGGCGCCGGACACGCGGCGCCCAGGGAAGGAGAGCGAGATCATGGACGGGCTGTCACGCCAGCTCGACGCCTTCATGCAGGGCCTGCTCGAGCGCACCGACCCGGCAATCGCGCAGGTCATGCAGGCGCAGGCTCAGGCGCTGGCCGATGCGGGGCTGCTCGACCGGGCGCTGCGCGCCGGCGACATCGCCCCGGAGTTCGCGCTGCCCGATCAGGCGGGGCGGGTGGTGAGCCTGCGCGAGCTGCTGGCGCGCGGCCCGGTGGTGCTGACGTTCTTTCGTGGCGGCTGGTGCCCGTTCTGCACGCTCGCGCTGCGCGGTCTGGCGAAGAAGCTGCCGGAGCTGCGGCGTCAGGGCGCCGAGGTGGTGGCGATCTCGCCGCAGGCCAGCGGCGGCGCGCAGCAAACCGCCGAGCGCAACGGCCTGAGCTTCCCGGTGCTGGTGGATCACGACAACCAGGTCGGGCGGCGCTACGGCTTGGTCTATGAGCTGGGGCCGGAGCTGCGCGCCGTCTATGAGCGGCTCGGCCACGCGCTGCCGCAGCTGAATGACAGCAAGGAGTGGGCGCTGCCGGTGCCGGCCGGCTTCGTAATCGGCCAGGACGGGCGCGTGGCGTACGCGCATGTGGACGCCCGCGTCAACCGCAGGCTGGAGCCGAGCGAGGCGGTGGCGGCGGTCCGCAAGCTGTGCACGGGCAACCCCGCCGTTGGATGACGGTCCTTTCGCTCCGGCCAGGGCGGCCGCATGTCGCGCCCGGATCAATACCGCCGCAGCAGCGCCACCAGCCGGCCCTGGACGCGGACCTTGTCGGCGGGGAAGATTTGCGCCTCATAGCGGCCGTTCGCCGGCTCCAGCGCGATCGAGTTGCCGCGCCGGCGCAGGCGCTTCAGCGTCACCTCGCTGTCATCGATCATTGCCACCACGATCTGCCCGTTCTCTGCGGTTTCGCCCTTGCGGATGATGACTGTGTCGCCGTCGTGGATGCCGGCCTCGATCATCGAATCTCCGGCGACCTCCAGCGCGTAGTGTTCGCCCCCGGTCACCAGGGCGACCGGGACCTCGATCTGGCTGCCGGCGTCGCGCAGCGCCTCGATCGGCAAGCCGGCGGCGATGCGGCCGTACAGCGGCAGCTCGACCGCCCCCACCTCCTTGGCAGTCCGCACGCCGGGCAGGCGGCCGGTGAAGTCGCCCCGGATCACGTTCGGCGAAAAGCCGGGCGGCGATCCTGCCGGGCCGAGTTCCGGCGCGGCCGGTTCCTGCGCCAGGCCGGCGGCGGCGAGCGGCGGCGCGCCGGGCAGGCGCACGATTTCCAGCGCCCGCGCGCGGTGGCGGCGGCGCGCCAGGAAACCGCGCTCCTCCAGCGCCAGGATCAGCCGGTGGATGCCGGACTTCGATTTCAGATCCAACGCCGCCTTCATCTCCTCGAAGCTCGGCGAGAAGCCGGTAGCCTTGAGGTGTCGGTCGATGAACATCAGCAGGTCGTGCTGCTTGCGCGTCAGCATCGCGGGGTCTCCGGTCCGGATGCCGGAACAAACCGGCAACGACATTCCTTCTACGGAGCCGTCCGTTCCCAGGTCAAGCGCCGTCTGTGCCCGGGGGCGCCGTGCCGAGCAGCTCGCGGATGCGTTCGGCAAGCGTCTCCAGGGCAAACGGCTTGGGCAGAAGATGCACGTCCGGCGCCAGGCGGCCGCCCCTCGCGCCGTCGCCGATCGATTGTCCGGTGATCAGCAGCACGCGCACGCCCGGCCGCGCAGCACGGCCGGCGTCCGCGACCTGCCGGCCGTTCATCCCGCCCGGCAGGCCCACATGCGTCACCAGCACGTCGATCGGCACGTCCGAGCGCAGCACCTGCATTGCCGCCGCGCCGTCCTCCGCCTCGATCAGCTGCAGCCCCAACGTCGCCGCGACCTCCGCGACCAGCAGCCGCACCGAGGCTTCGTTGTCCACCACCAGCACCGTCCCGCCCTGTCCCGCAAACTCCGCCGCCTCGGCCCGGTGCGGTCCGGCGGCAGCTTCGCCCTGCGCGTGGCGCGGCAGGTACAGCGTGATCGTGGCGCCCTGGCCCGGCGCTGACCTGATGCGGATGTCGCCGCCGGACTGCCGGGCGAAGCCATAGGTCATGCTCAGACCCAGCCCGGTGCCCTCCCCGGGCGGCTTGGTCGTGTAGAATGGGTCGAACGCGCGCGCGATCACCTCCGGCGGCATGCCGGTCCCGGAGTTGGCCACCGACAGCGCCACGTAGTCCCCCGCCGGTGCATCACCCGGCTGCAGCTGGTGCGCGGCAAACGAGCGGTTGGCGGTGGCGATGGTCAGCCGGCCGCCATCGGGCATCGCGTCGCGCGCATTGATGCACAGGTTGAGCAGCGCGTTCTCGAGCTGGTTGGGGTCGATCAGCGTGGGCCACAGCCGGTCGGCCGCGACGACCTCGACGGCGATCGCCGCTCCCACGGTGCGGCGGACCAGTTCCTCCATCCCCGCCACCAGGCGGTTGACATCGGTGGCGCGCGGTTCGAGCGGCTGCCGGCGGGCAAAGGCCAGCAGCCGGTGGGTCAGCGCCGCCGCCCGCCGCGACGCGGTCTGCGCCGCCTCGATGTAGCGCGGCAGGTCGTCCAGGCGACCCTGCGCCAAGCGCCGCTCCAGCAGTTCCAGGCTGCCGGTGATGCCGGTGAGCAGGTTGTTGAAGTCGTGCGCGATGCCGCCGGTCAGCTGGCCGACCGCCTCCATCTTCTGCGACTGGCGCAGCTGTTCCTGGGTCGCAGCGAGCGCCGCCTCGGCCGCCTTCTCGGCGGTGACGTGGCGGCCGCTGGCGTACACTACGTCATCCGCCGGCGCGGCCACCCAGGAGATCCAGCGCCAACTGCCGTCACTGTGCAGGTAGCGGTTCTCATAGACCGGCAGGCTCGCCGCGACGGCGACCTCCAGCGCGCGGGCGCTTCCGGCGTGGTCGTCGGGGTGGACGAAGTCGAGGTAGTTGCGCCCGACCACCTGCTCGGGCCGCCATCCCAGGATGTCGGTCCAGGCCTCGTTTGCCGCGCGAAACACCCCGGCTCTGTCCAGCACCACCTGCAGGTCGCGCGAGTGTTTCCAGGCCTGGTCGCGCTCGCGCGTGCGCGCCTCGACCTGGCGCTCCAGCTCCTCGCGTGAGCGGGCAAGCACCTCGCGCGCCTCGACGATCTCCTGGATGTCGGTGCAGGTGCCGAACCACTGGGCGACGGCGCCGTCCTGGTCGAATATCGCGGTGCCGCGCGTCTTGAACCAGCGATAGCGGCCGTCGCGCCTGCGGATGCGGTAGTCGATGTCGTACGGATGGCGGCCTTCCACCGCGCCCAGCCAGTGCGCCAGAGTCGCTCGCGATCGTCCGGGTGGATCACCCGGTCGAGCCAGTGAAGGTCGAGCTGGTCGGCTGCCGCCTGGCCGGTGAACTCCACCCACTGCCGGCTGAGATAGTCGCAGCGGCCATCGGGCCGGCAGGTCCAGACCAGCTGCGGCAGGGTTTCGGTCAACGTGCGGTAGCGTTCCTCGCTGCGCGCCAGGCGCTGCTCGGCATGCTTGAGGTCGGTGATGTCGCGCCCGACCGAGACCAGCTGTTCCGGCCGTCCGTCCGGGGCGGGCAGCGGCGAGATCACCACGTCCCAGCACTTCGGCGTGCCCCTGTGGGTCGGGCAGAAGCCCTGGAACCGACCGATGCCGCCCGCCCTCGCCTGTGCCAGGGCCGCCTCCGCCGTTGCGCGATCCTCGCCCTGCCAGACGCGCAGCCAGGACAAGCCGATGATCGCATCGGCGTCGGAGATCTCCATCGCCTCGATGCCGCCGGGGCTGACGAAGCGGGTGTAGCCCTCCAGGTCGAGCACGACGATACAGTCGCGGCTGGAGTTCAGGATCGCCGCGTTCAGGCCCTGCGCCTCGCGCAGCGCGACGGCGGCGAGCCGCGGCTCGGTGCGGTCGCGCAGGATCTTGAGGAACCCGAGATGCTCACCGCCATTGCCGCGCAGCGGCATCAGCTCGCCGCTGGCCCAGAATTGCGAGCCGTCGCGGCGCAGGTGCCAGCGTTCGTCGCCGGCGCGGCCGTGCGCCACGGCAAGCCGCATTTCGGTCCGCACCCGACCGGCGGCGCGGTCTTCCGGCGTGAAGATCCGGTCCAGCGGCTGACCGCGCATGTCCTGCGCGGGCCAGCCCAGGATGCGCTCGGCGCCGGTGTTCCAGTCGGTCACCAGGCCGTCGCGATCGGTGGCGACGATCGCGAAGTCCAGCGCGCTCTGGAAGATCGCCCGCTGTCGTTGTTCGCTCCCATGCTCGCGGCGCAGCGCGAGGCGCAGGTCCAGCAGCGTGACCACCTGCCGAGCCAGCGCCTCCAGCGCGGCGATTTGCCCCTGCGCCAGCGTGCGCGGCTGATGGTCGAGCACGCACAGCGTGCCCAGCGCCAGCCCGGCCCCGGTCATCAGCGGGACGCCGGCGTAGAAGCGCAGGCCGAGCAAGGCGGGGTTGGCGGCGTGCTCTGGCGCGGCCTGAGCGTCGGGAATGACGACGGGCGCGGCAGCCGCGACCACGAGCGGGCAGAACCCGGCATCCAGGGGCGCCTCGGTCGCCGCGAACCCGATCCGGGCCTTGAACACCTGCCGGTGGTCGTCGATGAACGTCACCAGGGCGATCGGCGTGCCGCAGATCTGGGCGGCGAGCCGGGCGATGTCGTCGAAAGCCGGCTCGGCCGGCGTATCCAGGATCGCGTACTCCTCCAGCGCGGCGACGCGCCGGGCTTCGGGATCTGATTGTTGCGGGTCGCCGTGCATCCTGCGTCGCTATTCCTGTCGTGGGCGGGTCAGAGGCCCAACGCGTCCAAGCGGATCACGTCCACCGCGCTGCCGGCGGCCAGGGCCGGGGCGTGCGGCGCGCGCAGTACCAGCGCATCGGCGCGGGCGAGCAGGCGCATGTGCCCCGAATCCTGCGCCGCGAACGGCGTAGCCCGCAGCGCTCCGCCGGGCAGGCGGTCGAGGCTGGCGCGCAGGTGGTCGGCCCGCAGATCGTTGGCCGGCACGGCCGCGCCCAGGATCGCGGCGGCCGGAGCAGGCGAGTCGCCAGGCAGGCCGGACAGCCGCTCGATCGCGGGCAGCGCAAACAGCAGCGCCGTCACCATTGCCGAGACCGGGTTGCCGGGCAGCCCCAGGACCGGGCGGCCGTGCAGGCGGCCATGCAGCAGCGGCTTGCCCGGGCGCATCGCCACCTTCCAGAAATCCATCTCCATGCCCTGCTCCAGCAGCGCCTGCCGGGTCAGGTCGTGCTCGCCGACGCTGGCGCCCCCGCTGGTCAGCAGCAGGTCGAAATCGGCCGCGGCCGCGAGCGCGGCCGCCAGGCCGACCCGGTCGTCCGGCGCGATCGGCAGCAGGCAGGGCTCGCCGCCGGCGGCGCGCACCAGGGCGGCGAGCATGTGCGTGTTGGAACTGACCACGCCGCCGGGCGGGATCGGCTCTCCGGGCAGCGCGATCTCGTCGCCGGTTGCCAGGATGCCGACGCGCGGCCGCCGATGCACGGTCAGCCAAGCATGGTCGGCGGCCGCGGCCAGGCCGATGTCGCGCGCGCCAAGCCGGCGTCCGGTCGCCACCAGCACCTCGCCGGCCGCGAAATCCTGGGCGGCGGCGCGGATGTGCCGGCCCCGCATCGCTGCCTCGGTCGCCACGATATGCTCACCGTCAACGGTGGCGTCCTCCTGCAGCAGCACGCTGTCGGCGCGCGCGGGCATGACGCTGCCGGTGAACACGCGCAGCGCCTCGCCCGGCCCGAGGCCGGCGCCGGTCCAGGGATGCCCGGCCGGCGCGGCGCCGACCACCCGCAGCCGGCCGCCCGCCATCGCGTCGCCGGCGCGCAGGGCGTAGCCGTCCATCGCCGAGACGTCCTGCGCCGGCTGCGCGCGCCGCGCGGCCACGTCGGCCGCGCCCACCCGGCCCCAGCCCTGCGCCAGCGGCACCATCTCCGCGCCGGTCGAACGCAGCCCGGACAGGATCCGCGCGCGCGCCTCGGCAACCGGGATCACCGTCTAGTCCTGGACGAAATCGCCGGACGCGCCGCCCGATTTGGACGTGACCCGCACCGCCTCGATCCGCATGCCGCGGTCCACCGCCTTGCACATGTCATAGACGGTCAGCGCCGCCACGGTCACCGCCGTCAGCGCCTCCATCTCGACGCCGGTGCGCCCGGTGGTGCGGACGGTCGCCGAGATCGCCACGGCGTCCGGGCCATCCTCAAGCAGATCGACCACGACGGCGGCGAGCGGCAGCGGATGGCACAGCGGGATCAGCTCGGCGGTGCGCTTGGCGGCCATGATGCCGGCCAGGCGGGCGACGCCGAACACGTCGCCCTTTCTCGCCGCGCCATCGGCGATCATGCGCAGCGTCTCCGGCTGCATCGCGACACGGCCCCGCGCCGTGGCGCTGCGTTCGGTCACCGGCTTGTCGCCGACATCGACCATCGCGGCATGGCCGGCGGCATCGAAATGCGTCAGCCGGGTCATCCGGCGCGGCCCAGCAGCCGGCGCGTCGCCAGCCCGACATCTGCCTCGCGCAGCAGGCTTTCCCCGACCAGGAAGCAGCGCACCGACATCTCCGCCAGCGCCAGCACGTCGGCATGGCTGCGGATGCCGCTCTCGGCGATGACGAAGCGATCCGGCGGCACCAGCGGGCTGAGGTCGTGCGTGGTCCGCAGGTCGGTCTGCAAGGTTTTCAGGTTGCGGTTGTTGATGCCGATCAGCTTGGTCTGCAAGCCGAGCGCGCGTTGCAATTCGTGCTGGTCATGCACCTCCACCAGCACGTCCATGTCCAGCATCCGCGCGATGCTTTCCAGCTCCACCGCCTGATCGTCGTCCAGGGCGGCCATGATGAGCAGGATGCAGTCCGCGCCGAGTGCCCGGCTTTCGTACACCTGCCATGGCTCCAGGACGAAATCCTTGCGCAGCACCGGCAGATCGACGGCCTTGCGCGCCGCCGTCAGGTCGTCAGGACTGCCCTGGAAATGCGCCATGTCGGTCAGCACCGACAGGCAGGACGCGCCCGCTTGCGCGTAGGTGCGCGCCAGGCTGGGCGGATCGAAGTCGGCGCGGATGATGCCGGCCGAGGGCGAGGCGCGCTTGAGTTCGGCGATCAGGCCGTAGCCATCGGCGGCGGCGCGCATCAGCCGCTGGCCGAAGCCGCGCGGCCCGGCGGCGGCGACGGCGCGGGCGCGCATCTGCTCCAGGCTGACCCGCTCGCGCCGCCGCGCCGTCTCGTGCCGGGTGTCGGCGCAGATCTGCGCCAGCACGTCGGTCTCCAGCACGGCTGCCACCTGTCCGCTCATGCGGTCTCCCTCCGCAACGCTTCCAGCGCGGCCAGCGCCGCGCCGCCATCCAGCGCGCGCGCGGCCAGCGCCACGCCCTCGCGCAGTTCTCGGGCCCGGCCGGCGACGATCAGGGCTGCGGCGGCGTTCAGCAGCACGGTGTCGCGGTAGGCCCCTGCCGCACCCCGCAGCAACGCGGCCAGCGCCGCGGCGTTCAACGCCGGATCGCCGCCCTGGATGGCCGCGATCGGGGCCGCAGGCAGGCCGGCATCGGCGGCGGTCACGGTGAAGCTGCGCACCGCTCCATCCGTCAATGCAACGACCTGGTTCTCGCCCGCCACGGTCAGCTCGTCCAGGCCCGCGCCATGCACGACCCAGCAGGCGACGGTCCCCAGGCGCTGCAGGCTTTCAGCCATCGGCCGCGCCCAGGCCGGGTCGAACACGCCGGTCAGCTGCCGGGTCACCTGCGCCGGGTTGGCCATCGGGCCGAGCAGGTTGAAGATGGTGCGCGTGCCCAGCTCGACGCGCGGGCCGGCGGCGTGGCGCAGGGCGGCGTGGTGGCGCGGCGCGAACAGGAAGGCGCAGCCGCAGACGCGGAGAATCTCCGGCAGGCGGTCGAGCGGCACATCGACGTTCACACCCAGCTCGGCCAGCACGTCGGCGCCGCCGGTGCGCGACGACAGCGCGCGGTTGCCGTGCTTGGCGACCGTCACGCCGCACCCGGCCAGCACGAACGTCACCGCGGTCGAGACGTTCAGCGTCCCGGCCCCGTCGCCGCCGGTGCCGCAGACATCGATCGCATCCCGTGGCGCGGCCACCGCGAGCATCCTGGCGCGCAGCGCCCGGGTGGCCCCGGTCAGCTCGGCCACCGTCTCGCCGCGCACCCGCATGGCCATCAGCAGCCCGGCGATCTGCGCCGGCGTGGCCTCGCCGGCCATGATGAGCTCGAACGCCTGTTCCGCGGCCGCCTCGTCCAGCGTCTCGCCCCGCGCCAGCCGCGCCAGGACGGGTTTCAGGTTGCTGGACACCCTGGCGGCGGTCTCAGGCGGCTTCGGCGGGGGCGTTGCGGCCGTGCGCGATGGCGAGGAAATTGGCCAGCAGGGCGTGGCCGTGCTCGCTGGCGATGCTCTCCGGGTGGAATTGCACGCCGAAGATCGGCAGGCTGCGGTGGCGCAGGCCCATCACGACCCCGTCCGTCGAGTGCGCGGTCGCCTCCAGCGTGCCGGGCAGCGAGTCCGGGCGGACCACCAGGCTGTGATACCGGGTCGCCTGGAACGGGCTGGGCAGGCCGGCAAACACATCGCTGCCGCGATGCACGATCGGGCTGGTCTTGCCGTGCATCGGACCCTCGGCGCGTACCACCTGCGCGCCGAACGCCTGGCCGATCGCCTGATGGCCCAGGCAGACGCCCAGCAGCGGCACCCGGCCGGCGGATGCGGCGATCAGATCGAGGCAGATGCCGGCCTGGTCCGGCGTGCAGGGGCCAGGCGACAGCACGATCGCCTCGGGCCGCATGTCCAGCGCCTGCGCCGTGGTCAGCGCGTCGTTGCGCCGCACCTCGCAGGCAGCTCCCAGCTCGCCCAGGAAATGCACCAGGTTGAAGGTGAAGCTGTCGTAATTGTCGATCAGCAGGATCATGGCGCGGGTTCCGCTGCCGCCGTCAGAAGTTGCCGGGATTGGTCGAGGTGCCCTGCGCCCCGCTGCCGCCCGGGCCGGCGGGGCTGAACTTGCCGACATTGCCCAGCAATTGCTGCATGAAGCTGGCGTTGCTGCCCGGCGAGGGAGTGGTGCGCGCGACCACATCGACCGGCAGGCTGTCCTTCATGGTCTTGTGCTGGATGCGCTGCAGCACGCCGCTCTGGTCGAACGACATGACATAGACCTGCTGGTTGTCCACGCCGTTGGTGCCGCCGATGATCGGGGTGGTGACCTCCGAGATGTAGATCCACTGGTTGTCGTCGAAGGTGGCGTGCGCGGTCGGCGAGCCGATCAGGGCGGTGACATCGGCGCGCGTCGAGGTGCCCGGCACCAGCTGGGCCAGTTCGTCCGGCTGGACGCGGATGCCGCGCTGCTGCGGCGCGAAGGAAAGGAAGCCGGGCATTTCGCAGCCGCCCAGGGCGGCGGCGAGGCCGGCGGCCAGCAGCAGCGCGGGAAGCAGGCGGAGCGGGGTCGAGGCACTCGGTCGCACGCGGAATGATCCTTGGATGGGAACCTCTGGAATGAGAACCCCTGGGCGATGAGCGGCGCGCCGGGACGGTTGACCGCGGCGCCCGCCGCACAGACATAGGGGCGTGTCATGCCGCACGGCGGGAGTCAATTTCGCCGATCCGCCGCTCGCCGCCAAGGGCGTCGGCGCAGCGGCGTGCTGGTCGTCCGCTGCCTGGGAGTTTGCCGGTGTTCGGTCTGATTCTGCATCGCCGCCATGAGCGCGTGGCCCACCGCCTGTATTGCGCGGCGGTGGCCGCGGCACGGGCGCCGGACCATTACGGCAGGCTGGGCGTGCCCGACACGCTGGACGGCCGCTTCGACATGATCGGGCTGTTCGCCTTTCTGCTGATCGAACGGCTGCGCGCGCTGCCGCACCCGGGGGCCGCGGTGGCGCAGGCGGTGTTCGACGCGATGTTTTCCGACATGGACATGAGCCTGCGCGAGATGGGGGTGGGCGATCTGGGCGTCGGCAAACGGGTGCGCGCGATGTGGGAGGCGTTCCACGGCCGCGCTGCGGCCTATCGCGCGCCGGTGGCCGATGCCGATGCGCCGGCCCTGACCGCGGCGCTGGCGCGCAACGTGTGGCGCGACCCGCAGGCGCTGGCCCGGGCGCGGCCTTTGGCGGACATCGCGTTGCGCCAGGCCCACCACCTCGCGGCCCAGGACGCCCGGGCGCTGCTGCGCGGCGAGGTGGATTTCCTGCTGCCCGAGCCGGTGGCGGCATGACCCCGCCGCCCGAGCTGCATCGGCCGCTGGCGCTGGACCGCATCGGCCAGACCGAACTGCGGCACCGCGTCGAGGCCGATGCCGCCGAATGCGTGGCCATCGCCGCCCGGCTGCGCATCCCGGCGGTGCTGTCGCTGGCCTGCAACTTCGTGCTGCGCCGGCGCGGCGAGCGGGTCGATGCGCAGGGCAGCCTGCGCGCGATGGTGGTGCGCGAGTGCGTGGTCAGCCTGGAGCCGTTCGAGGTCGCGATCCAGGAGGTTTTCGACATCCGCTTCGTGCCTCCGGGCACCGAGGAAGCCGACGACGACGACCCGCTGGCCATCGACGAACTGCCGTTCGAGGGCGTGGCGGTCGATCTGGGCGAGGCGGCGGTGGAGCAGCTGGCCCTGGCGCTGGATCCCTACCCGCGCCGGCCGGAGGCGGTGTTGCCGGAGCTGGCCGAGCCGCCGGACGCCCCGCATCCGTTCGCTGCCCTGGCGCGGCTGCATCTGAAGCGGTAGAGGCTGGGCGGATCGCGGCGCTGCGCTCCCTTGCGGCCGGCCCCCCCCTCTGCTAGACGCCCCGCCTTGCGAGATTCCCGTGAGCTGACCGCGTGCGGCCTGCGATGGCGGTGCCGTGGCCGCGTCACCACATAGACTGGAGAGGCGTGCTGCCATGGCTGTTCCGAAGAAGAAGACCTCGCCGTCGCGGCGGGGCATGCGTCGCAGCCATGCGGCTCTGCCGGTCGAGGCGCATGCCGAGTGCCCGAACTGCGGCGAGCTGAAGCGCCCGCATCATATCTGCAGCCATTGCGGCCATTATGACGGGCGTGAGGTCGTGGCCGCCGGCAAGGCGCTGAAGGTGGCTGTCCGCGCCTGATCCGGGTTGCCTCGTGAGGGCGCCGCCTTGACCGAATTGTTCACGCTGGCGGTCGATGCGATGGGCGGCGACCAGGCGCCGGACATGGTGGTGGCCGGGCTTGCCACGGCTGCCGAACGACATCCGGCCGCGCGGTTCCTCCTGGTCGGCGACGAGGCCAGGCTGCGCCCGCTGCTGGCCCGCCATCGCCGGGCTGCGGCGTCCTGCACAGTGCGACACACCGCCGATGCCATCGCCGGCGACATGAAGCCGACGGCGGCGCTGCGCATGCGATCCGCCTCAATGCGGCTGGCAATCGACGCGGTCGCCGGTGGCGAGGCATCGGGCGTGGTCAGCGCCGGCAATACCGGGGCGCTGCTGGCATTGGCCAAGATCGTGCTGAAGACGCTGCCGGGGATCGACCGGCCGGCGATGGCGGCGATCGGCCCGTCGGCCCGCGGCGACGTGGTGATGCTGGATCTGGGCGCCAACCTGACCTGCGACGCCCGCAATCTGGTCGAGTTCGCCATCATGGGCGACGTGTTTGCGCGCACCGTGCTGGGCCTGACCGCGCCCAGCATCGGCCTGCTGAATGTCGGCTCGGAGGAGCTGAAGGGCGACGAGCGGCTGCGCGACGCCGCCGCCGTGCTGCGCGACAGCCATGTGGGGCCGCAGTTCCACGGTTTCGTCGAGGGCCACGACATCGCCGCCGGTACGACCGACGTGATCGTGACCGACGGTTTCACCGGCAACGTGGCGCTGAAGACCGGCGAGGGCGCGCTGCGGCTGGTGGGCGGCCTGCTGCGGCAGGTGTTCTCGTCGTCGCTGTCCGCCCGGCTCGGCTACCTGCTGGCCCGGCCCGGGCTGGACCGGCTGCGCGAATGGCTCGATCCGCGTCGCTACAACGGCGCGGTGATGCTCGGGCTGAACGGGGTCGTGGTGAAATCGCACGGCGGCACCGATGCGCAGGGCTTCGCCCACGCCGTCGATGTGGCGATGGACATGGTGGTGCATCGCTTCGACGAGCGCATCCGTGACGGCCTGGGCCGCATCGCCCGCCTGCCGAGTGCGGCGTGACCGCTGTCCGCCGCGCCGTGCTGGCGGGCATCGGCGGCTACCTGCCGGAGACGGTAGTCAGCAACGACGATCTGGCGCGCACCGTGGAGACCTCGGACGCGTGGATCCGCGCGCGCACCGGCATCGGCCAGCGCTACATCGCCCAGCCGCACGAGACCTGCGCCTTCATGGCGACGGCGGCGGCGCGCGCGGCGCTTGCGGATGCCGGGGTGGACGGGGCCAGCGTGGGCGCGGTGATCGTGGCCACCGCGACGCCCGATCAGGCGTTCCCGGCGGTCGCGGTGCGGGTGCAGGCGGCGCTGGGCTGCGGCGGCTTCGCGTTCGATGTGTCGGCGGCGTGCAGCGGCTTCATCTACGCGCTGTCGGTGGCCGACGCGATGCTGCGCGCGCGGCAGGTCGGCTCGGTGCTGGTGATCGGTTCGGAGGTCTATTCGCGCATCCTGAACTGGCAGGATCGCGGCACCTGCGTCCTGTTCGGCGACGGCGCCGGCGCGGTGCTGCTGGTCGCTGATGAGGCCGGGGCAGCGTCGGCGGAGCAGCGTGGCGTGCTGTCCACCCATCTGCACGCCGATGGCGCCCTGGGCGACATCCTGTATGTCGATGGCGCGGTCGGCCGCTCGGAGCGCAGCGGCCATCTGGTGATGAACGGCCGCGAGGTGTTCCGCCACGCTGTCGCTCTGCTGGCGGCCTCGGTCGAGGAGGCGCTGGCCGCCAACGGCCTGGGGGTGGAGGCGATCGACTGGCTGGTGCCGCACCAGGCCAATGCGCGGATCATCGACGCCGTGGGCAAGCGGCTAGGCCTGCCGGCGGAGAGGGTAATTCTCACGGTCGGCCTGCACGCCAACACCTCGGCCGCCTCGGTGCCGCTGGCGCTGGCGCACGGCGTGGCGGACGGGCGCATCCGGCGCGGGCAGCTGCTGGTGCTGGAGGCGCTGGGCGGCGGGCTGACCTGGGGTTCGGCGGTGGTGCGGCTGTAGCCGGGCGCAGAGACGACCGGCCGAAGCTGCGGCCGTGGTGAGGGGGTTGCATGGAACAGGATCCGGGCGACAGGATCACCTGCTCCCTGTACACCATCTCACACGGCGCGACCGCTCCGCTGCTCCGCAATCTTGGAACACCTCGCTCAACGCCCGGCGGCTCCCCCAAAATCTTCCAGCACCGCGGCCAGCGCTTCGGGCTGCACCTTCACCGTTCCGGCAAACGGATGGTCGATCGCAATGATGATCAGCAGCCCGGACAGGATCAGCACCGAAAGCATCGCCGTCATCAGGCTCTGCGCGCGCAGGTTTTCGGTGCCGAAGAAGAACGTGAACGCGATCGTCACCGCCGCGCCGCCGAACAGCACCAGCCAGACGATGCCGGGCACGATGCCCGACGCCATGACCAGCCGGGCGCGGCGTGACTGGGTCACCAGATCGAGCTGGTGCAGGATCTCCGACATCAGCGCCGCCCCGCGCCGATCGCCCGGATTGTAGGTCAGGACGGCGGCATAGACGCCGTCCAGCGCGCGGGTCGCGGCGGCGCTTGCCTCGCCGTGCTGCATGGCGGGCCAGTCCGCGTCGATGACGGAATGGAGGTAGCCGGTCAGCCCGGCGCGGATCGCCACGCCGGGCGCGCCGTCGACTCCGGTCGCGAGGCGGTAGATGGTCGCCGCCGCCCCGGCCTCCTGCGCCACATCGTTCTCGGCGTCGCTGAACTTTTCCCAGACGATGATCACCGCGAAGGCCAGCAGCACGGCGTACAGCACGCCGACGGTCGCGAACTTGAATCCGGCGACCTCATTGTTCGTCCGGAGGATGTCCAGGCGGACCCGGCGGCGGATCAGGACCGGCCCGATCATCGCGACCAGCGTGACGATGCCCACGAGAAGGACCCCGGACAGCCACAACGGCGCGGTGGTCAGGAGCATCATGCGATCATCGCGGCTGCTCCTCGGCCAGCGCCGCGATGGTGCGCGTCAGGATGCGCAGATCGGCCCGCAGCTCCGCCGTGCTCTGCGCCCGGCCCTGTTCGGTCTCCGCCAGCAGGCGCTGCAAGTATTGCTCGATGTTGCGCAGGTGCCCGCGCATCGCCTCCTCCGGGCCGCCCTCGGCGCGGCGCTCGCCCAGGCGCTGCAGGGCCGGGGCCAGGGCCTGCTGGGTCTCGGCGATATGCAGCATCAGCTGCTGGTTGGCGCGCATGGTGTCCGACAGCGTGGCGATGCGCTCAGTCAGGCCCAGCACAGCCTGGTTGGCCTCGCGCCTGCCGTCCTCGCCGCGCATCAGCACGCGCTGCAGTCCTTCCATGTTCTCCGCCGTCTGCTCCAGCAGCGCCTGCACATAGACCGGCACCGAAGCATCGCCCTCGCCGCCCAGCACGCCGGAGGACAGCCGGGTGATGCCGGCCAGCCATTCCTCCAGCTCGTTGAAGAACCGATTCTGCGCCTGGCCGGCGGTCAGGTCCAGGAAGCCCAGCACCAACGCCCCGGACAGGCCCAGCATCGACGACGAGAACGCCGTGCCCATGCCGTGCAGCGGCCGCGCCAGCCCCGTCTTCAGCTGCTCGAACAGCACGTTGATGTCGCCGGTGCCGACCGACATGCCGCCGATCACGTCGCCCACCGATTGCACGGTCAGCAACAGGCCCCAGAACGTGCCGAGCAGGCCCAGGAAGATCAGCAGTCCCACCATGTAGCGCGACAGCTCGCGGCTTTCGTCCAGGCGGCTGCTGATGGTGTCGAGCAGCGAGCGCATCGCCTGCGAGGAGATGGTGAACCGCTCGTGCCCATCGCGCCCCTTGCCGGTGCGCGCCGCCAGCATCGCGGCCATCGGCGCCAGCAGTCTTGGCGCGGGCAGCGTGGCGATGCGGGCGCGGGCGCGCTGGAAGGTCTCCAGCCAGCGCACCTCGGGGTTGAGGCGCACGACCTGGCGCAGGTTCCAGAACACGCCGATCGCCAGCACCACCAGGATCAGGCTGTTCAGCACCACGTTGTTGTCGAACGCGGTCAGCAGCAGACGGAACAGCAGCGCCACCACCACCGCGACCGCCAGCAGGAACAGCGCCATGCGCAGCACGAACACGGTGGGCCGGGTCATGGCGGGCGCACCCCGGCGGGCTGCGCCGAGGGCTTCGGCGTGGCGGCCACGATGTCCACCCGGTCGGGGGGCGCGCCGGGCGGGTTGGCCTCGCCCGGCGGAGCCGAGGCGCCAAGGGCGCGGACAAAGATGCGGGTGGACGGGATGCCTTCGGTGATCAGCACGCTGCGCACCGCCAGACCGCGCGCCAGCGCCAGACGGCGCGGCGTCGAGGGGTCGTTCGCGTCGCCGGCGGCAAAGGCGGTGACGGTGAAGGTGGTCGCGGCGAACGGCGGCGCTGCGTGCGCCAGGCTCCGCACCGCGGCATCCGTCGCCGGGTTCAGCTCGGAGCGGCCGGCGCCAAAGGTGACGCGCAGCCCGTCGGTCCGCGGCGTCGCCTCGCCAGGCGCGTCGGCCGCCACCGGCACGGGCGGCGGCGGCGGCACCGGGCGGGTGGGCACCACGATCGGCGGCGGCAGCACCGGCGCGGGCGGCGGCGCTGCCGGGATCGCCAGGCTGGGCTTGGCTGGCGCGCCCGGCAGCGTGCCGGGCAGGGCGGCGTGCGGGTTCGGCTTGCCGCCGCCCTTGCTGGCGCTGGCGGCGACGGGATGGGTGCTCCGCGTGGTCGCGCGCCGCTCCGGCGGCCGCGTGGCCCGCGGGTGCCGACCCGAATCGGAGGAGGCGGCGGGCGGGGCGAGCTGGTCCAGCGCCTGCGGATTGACCGTGGTCTGCGCCTGGGCGCCCCCGACGGCCCCCGCCAGCATTGCCGCGACCAGGGCTGCAGCGGCGCGGTCGCGGCGCCGCCCGCTCACGCCCGGCCGGCCGCCGCCAGACCGAGCCGCGCCGCCTCGCATAGCAGCGGATGCAGATGCGGGTTCGCGGCGACGATGTCGCCGGTCTCGCGAGGGTCCGGCCCGTCCGGCGCGGTGACATAGCCGCCCGCCTCGCGCACGATCACCAGTCCGGCCGCCATGTCCCACGGCTTCAGCCGCATCTCCCAGAACCCGTCGAACCGCCCCGCCGCCACCCAGCACAGGTCCAGGGCCGCCGAGCCGAAGCGGCGGATCCCGGCCACCTGCGGCATCAGCGTGCCGAGCGTGCGGGCGAAGGCCAGGCGCATGTCCGGCGGCGAGACCGCGAACGGGATGCCGGTGGCGAACATCGCCTCGCTCATCTCGCGCCGCGCCGAGACCCGCAGCCGGCGTTCGTTGACGAACGCGCCTGTGCCCTTTTCCGCCCAGAACATCTCGTCGCTGGCCGGGGCATAGACCACGCCCGCCGCCAGCTCCGAGCCGCCGTCGTCCAGCCGCCGCTCCAGCCCGATGCTGATCGACCAGTGCGGGATGCCGTGCAGGAAGTTCGAGGTGCCGTCCAGCGGATCGACGACCCAGCGCCACGCCCAGTTGTCGCTGCCCGAGGCGCCGCTTTCTTCCATCAGGAAGGCATAGCCAGGGCGGGCCTTGGCCAGGTCCTCGCGCAGGCTGGCCTCGGCGCGCAGATCGGCCTGGCTGACGAAATCGCCCGGCCCCTTGACGCTGACCTGCAACTGCTCGACCTCGGCAAAGTCGCGCAGCAGGCGCTTGCTGGCGCGCTGGGCGGCGTTCTGCATCACCGTCATGATCGGCGACAGGCGCAGCGCCATGACCGGACCCCCGCCGCCTAGCCCTTGAACCGTTCGACGTAGCTGGCGTCCTCGGTGCGCACCACGATGCGCTCGCCAGTCTCGATGAACGGCGGCACGCTGGTCTTGACCCCGTTGGACAGTTTCGCCGGCTTGTAGCTGCTGGCCGCGGTCTGGCCCTTGACCACCGGATCGGCTTCGACGATTTCCAGGACGACCGTCTGCGGCAGGTGGATGCCGACCGGGTCGCCCTCGACCAGATCGACCTCGACCTGCATGTTGTCCTGCAGGAACGCGGCCTGATCGCCCAGCAGGGCGACCGGGATCATCGCCTGCTCGAAAGTCTCCGGGTCCATCAGCACCAGATTGTCCCCGTCGGTATAGGAGTAGGTGTACTCCTTCTGGTCGGTCTGCAGTCGCTCGACGGTGTCCGCGGTGCGCCAGCGCTCGTTGGTCTTGTTGCCGGTGCGCAGGTCGCGCATCTCCACCTGGATGAAGGCGCCGCCCTTGCCGGGAGTGATGATCTGCTGCTTCAGCACGGTCCAGCGGCGGCCATCGTGCTCGATCACCTGACCGGCGCGGATCAGGTTTGCCTGCTGCTTCATTCGGGGATGCTCTTGATGGCTCGGGAAAGCGGGTTTCCTAGACCGAAGCAGCAGGGCGGGCAAGGCGGCGGCTCAGGACGTGGTCCGGCGTCGGCTGCCTTGGTGATGATTTGCCGGCTTCGCCAAGGCCGGACAGAGTACCCGACGGTCGCTACAACGCGATGGAGGACTGTGGGTCGAGGTCATAGAGGCAGCGCGTGTTCCCGCCCCGCCGGGTCGCGCACCTGTCCGGCATCCAGATCCGCGTAGCTGTCCAGCAGCGGCACCTTGCCGTGGCCGCCCGGGATGTCGAGCACATAGGTCGGCCAGGCCAGCCCGGTGACGCGGCCGCGCAGGGCGGTCAGCAGGCGCTGGCCTTCGGCGATCGGCACATGGAAATGCGCCGTGCCGGGCGCGGCGTCGAGCTGATGCAGGTAGTACGGCTTGACCCGGGCGGCCACCATCGCGCGCAGCAGCGCCTCCAGCGCCGCCTCGGAATCGTTGACGCCGCGCAGCAGCACCGACTGCCCCAGCACCGGGATCGCCTCGGCCTGCGCCCGCCGGATCGCCGCGCGCGCGGCCGGGGTGAACTCGCGCGCGTGGTTGGCATGCACCACCAGCCACATCGCGCGCTCGGTGCGCAGCGCCGCCGCCAGCGCCGGGGTCAGCCGGGCCGGATCGGCCACCGGCACGCGCGAGTGGATGCGGATGGTCTCGACATGGCCGATCGCGGACAGCGCCGCCACGATCGCGCCGAGCCGGCGTGGCGACAGCATGAGCGGGTCGCCGCCGGTCAGGATCACCTCGCGGATCGCCGGATGCGCGGCGATCCAGGCATAAGCGGCGTCCAGCTCCGCCTCGGTCAGCACGCCGCCGTCATGGCCCACATGCTCGCGGCGGAAGCAGAACCGGCAATACACCGGGCAGATCAGCAGCGGCTTCAGCAGCGCGCGGTCGGCGTAGCGATGCACCACTCCCTTCACCGGCGAGAACGCCGCGTCGCCGATCGGGTCGGCATGTTCGTGCGGGGCGCTCGCCAGCTCGGCCGGGCTGGGCAGGAACTGGCGGCCGATCGGGTCGTCTGGGCGCTCGATCAGCGCCCGCACGGCGGGCGTCACGGCCACGGCGTAGCGGGCCGCTACCGCGTCCAGCGCTTGCGCGTCGGAGGCGCGGGCCAATCCGCCGCCGATCAGGGCGCGCACGTCGCGCAGGGTGGGTTCGGGCATGGCGGGCGTGTTAGGATCCCCGTTCCCATGCCGCAACCCGCCTGGCACCCGGACAGATTTGCCGCCCGGCTTCCCATCCTGCGCCGCCGCGCCCGGCTGGCGGCCGCCGTGCGAGGGTTTTTCGACGCGCGCGGCTATCTGGAGATCGAGACGCCCTATGCGGTGGCCGCGCCGGGCGAGGAGGTGCATCTGCGCGCCTTCGCCACCGAACGGATATTCCCCGACGGCGGGCGCGAACGGCTCTGGCTGCACACCAGCCCGGAGTTCGCCATGAAGCGGCTGTTGGTCGCGGGCGCGGGGCGAATCTTCCAGCTGGCCCGGGTATGGCGCAACGGCGAAGGCTCCGACCGGCACGCGGCCGAGTTCACCATGCTGGAATGGTATCGCCCTGACGCAACGCTGGCCGACCTGATGGACGAGACCGAGGCGCTGTGCCGCGCCGTGCTGCCTCCGGTCGTGGCGATCGGCGACGCGCGCTGCGCGCTGTCCGCCTTTGAGCGATTGACCGTGGCCGAGGCCTTCCGGCGGTACGCCGGCGCCGACCTGCTGGCCACCGCCGGCGACGCCGCGGCCCTGGCCGCGTCCGCCGGCGAGCGGCTGCGGCCGCGAGAGACCTGGGAGGATCTGTTCTTCCGCCTGCTGCTGTCGCGCATCGAGCCGGCGATCGGCCGTGGCCGCCCCACGTTCCTGACCCATTGGCCGGCGGCGCAGGCCGCCCTGGCGCGGCGCGATCCAGCCGACCCCCGCGTGGCCGAGCGGTTCGAGCTGTTCGCCTGCGGGCTGGAGCTGGCCAATGCCTTCGTCGAACTGACCGACGCCGCCGAGCAGCGCGCCCGGTTCCTCGCCGATCGCGCCAGCCGGCACGCCCTGTACGGCGGTCCGGACCACGCCGACCAGGACTGGGCGCTGGACGAGGATTTCCTCGCCGCCCTGGCCCACGGCATGCCGCCGGCCGCCGGGATCGCGCTTGGCTTCGACCGGCTGGCGATGCTGGCCACGGGTGCCGCCGACATCGCCCAGGTGCTATGGCTGCCGCCACCATGACGCGCTCGCTGCTGGCCGCCCTGCTGCTGCTGCTCGCCGCCTGCGACCCGTATGCGCTGCAGCGGCGACAGGCCGAGGCGGCGCGGTTCGTGGGCGCCAGCGAGGCCGACCTGGTGCGCCAGCTCGGCGTGCCGACGCGCAGCTTCGAGGCCGGCGGGCGCCGCTTCCTGGCCTATGACCAGGGCCACACCGACATCGTCCCGCCGCTCTATCCCTGGCGCCCGGCATGGCCGTATGGCGGGTTCGGGTTCGGCTATGGCGGCGATTTCCCGGCCCAGGTCGTCCAGGACGTGTGCGAGACGACGTTCGAGGTCGCGGCCGGCCGGGTCACGGGCTTCACCCTGCGCGGCAACGCCTGCGGCTGAGACATCACGCCGTCGTGAGCGCAACGATTGCCCGCCGGCTGCCTGCATCCGATTTGCCGCTCCCGGACTAGAGCGTGTGCAAGGCCGCGCTGGGCGGCCCACTCACACGAGGATGACACGATGAAGCTGCGCATTGTCCTGCCGATGATGGCTGCCGCGGGCCTGCTCGCCGCCTGCCAGGCGCCGGCCACCACCTCTGCCCAGATGGCTGCGGCCGCGCCGGCCCCCGCCATGCCGATGACCGATCCGATGGTTGGCGGGGCGGCGATGTATCCGACTAAGAACATCGTCGAGAATGCGGTCAACTCGAAGGACCACACGACGCTGGTGGCCGCGGTCAAGGCGGCGGGGCTGGTCGACACGCTGGAAGGCCCGGGTCCGTTCACCGTGTTCGCGCCGACCAACGAGGCGTTCGACATGCTGCCGCAGGGCACCGTGGCGACGCTGCTGAAGCCGGCCAACAAGCCCACTTTGGTCAAGATCCTGACCTATCATGTGGTGCCCGGCAAGCTGGACAGCGCAGCATTGGCGCAGATGATCCAGGCCGGCGGCGGCAAGGCCGTGCTGACCACGGTGGAGGGCGAGCCGCTGATCGCCACCATGCAGGGCAACGGCATCGCGCTGACCGACACCAAGGGCGGCGTCGCCATGGTGACAACGGCCGACGTGTATCAGAGCAACGGGGTCATCCACGTCATCGACCACGTGCTGATGCCGTAAGAGTCCATTGATATTGAGCTTTGGCAGAGCTTTCGTATCATCAGTCTGACGGACGCCCAGCGCAGGAACGCGAGCGCGTTGCGAATTATGCGTTCCCAGTGCTGGGCGAGACGGGGGCAGCGGTTGAGCGAGGCGATGGTGCGTTGGAGAAGCACCAAGCCATACCCCACATGCCTCCGCTCAACCAGCTATCGGTTCCTCAGCCAATCCCAGACCAGATAGGCGGTGGGTAGTAGAATGATAACAAAGAAAATCCAGTCAAACATCTGAGGCGTGTTGCCGGCCTGTGGCATTTCAGAAGTCCTCCATCCCATGTGGCCGAAATCTCCCTTGGTCCTGACCACTGACCGGGAGCAAACGCCAAAGTGCATTTCCAGCACCCGAGATCGGTATCACGAGTGGCGGAGGAGAGAGGATGAGACTCTGGCGTCTGCGGTCCCTCACCCCGGCCCTCTCCCGGAGGGAGAGGGGGAAGCAAGCTACGCCTCTCGCGCCGCTTCGATGGCCGTGTTCATGGCGCGCACCCCGGCGGCTGGTCCGTCGGGGTGCGACCACACCGCCCCCACCACCGCCAGGAAATCCGCGCCCGCCCGAACCAAAGGCGCGCAGTTATCCGCGGTGATGCCGCCGATCGCGACGCAGGGCAGTTCCATCAGCTCCGACCACCAGCTTAGCAACTCCGGGTCCGCCCGCGTCGGCGCGGCCTTGGTGGCGGTCGGGTGGAATGCGCCGAACGCCACGTAGTCCGCGCCATCCTCGCCGGCCTGCATCGCCAGGTCGCGGCTGTCGTGGCAGGTGACCCCCAGCATCCGGTCGCCCAGCAGCCGCCGAGCCTCCCGCGCCGGCGTGTCGGTCTGGCCGACATGGGCGCCGTCGCACCCGGTGCTGGCGGCCAGGTCCGGCCGGTCATTGAGCAGGAATGCCACGCCGCGCCCCTGCGCCGCCGGCCGCAGCGCCTGGATCGCCCGCGCCAGGTCGTCGTCGGGCGCATCCTTCAGCCGCAACTGCACCGCCGCCACGTCGCCTGCGTCCAGGGCTGCGGCCAGCAGCGCGGGAAACCGGGCCAGGTCGATCGCCGGCGGCGTCACCAGGTACAGGCGGCAGCCGGCCGCCGGCCCGCTCATGCGCCCGACTGGAATATCTCGATGATCCGGCCGAGCATGGCCAGCGCCTGATCCTTCGGCCGGGTGAACGTGTTGCGGCCGATGATGCTGCCGCTGGCGCCGCCGGCGTGCAGGCCGCGCACCGTCTGGTACACGTCATCGACGCTGCTCTGCGCCTCGCCGCCCGAGAACAGCACGACCCGGCGGCCGGCAAAGCAGGACTGCATGATGTGCTCGACCCGCTTCGGCAGCGTGCTGATGTCGATGTGCTCGTAAGCCTTCTTTGCCGCATCCAGGCCGAGATGCTGGGTCGGCGGCTTCACCTTGATGATGTTCGCCCCCATCAGCGCCGCCATGTGCGCGGCATAGGCGCAGACGTCCACCGCGGTCTCGGCGTCCTTGTCCAGCATCGGGCCGCGCGGATAGCTCCACACGACCACCGCCAGGCCCGCCGATTTCGCCTCGCGCGACAGTTCGCGCAGCTCCTCCATCTGCTCGAAACAGAAATCGCTGCCCGGATAGATGGTGAAGCCGATCGCGGCGCAGCCCAGCCGGAGCGCGTCGGAGACGCTGGCGGTGACCGCCTGATCCTTGATCGTGGTCAGGCTGTTGCTGCTGTTCATCTTCAGGATCAGCGGCATCGCGCCGGCGAAGCTGGACGCGCCGACCTCCAGCATCCCGAGCGGCGCCGCAAAGGCGTTCAGCCCGGCCTCGATCGCCAGCTCGAAATGGTAGCGCGGATCGTAGGCCGGCGGGTTGGCGGCGAAGCTGCGCGCCGGGCCATGCTCGAAACCCTGATCGACCGGCAGGATCACCAGCTTGCCGGTGCCGCCGAGCTTCCCCTCCATCAGGATGCGCGCCAGGCTGGCCTTGGTGCCGGGGTTGTCGGATTCGTACCAGTCGAGGATGCGGCGAACCGGCTCGGTGATGCGCATGGGTGCCCTCCGTGTCCTGCCGCGTCTAGCGCAGGCGGCCGGGCCTGTCATCCGCGGCGAGCCACGCCCTCAGGCGATGTGATGCGCCCGGCCTGTTGAGGTCGAGTTCGGCCAGATCCAGCGCGACGGGCCGGGCCGCCAGGATCACCGCGCCGCATTCCGACGCCGCGCCGGTGACGGCGGCGAAGGCGGGGCAGGCGGCATCCAGCACCAGCGCCGGCTGGCCCCTGCGCAGTGCTGCCATTGCGGCGCCCGGCGCGTCGGCGCAGTCCAGGATGTCGCGGCACGGCGTGGCGGGATGCCCGGCCCGGCTGGCGGCCAGCATCGCCCGCCACCAGCCGACGCCGCCGTACACGGCGGCGCCGCGCCCGGACAGCAGGGTGACGGGGCGCCCCGGGGCGAGGGCCGCGCAGGCGTCGCCCCACCCATGCACCACGACCGCAGGCGGCCACTCCATGCTTGACCTTGAACCGCCGGCCGGGCTGTAACGCAATGCTCACAGGCACCGGAGACCGGATTGCCGGATCAGGACGACGCCTCGGCCGGGAACACCGGGTGGTCCGGGGAGGACGATCAGGCGGCCGAGCGGCTGGAACGGGCGCTGGAGCGAATCGCCGCATCCGCGCATCGTGCCGCGTCGGGGGCAGGGCGGCGGAGCAGCGAGCCGATCATGGCCCCCGGTCCGACCCGCGAGGTCGCCGCCCGGCTGGATGCGCTGATCGCCCAGCTGCGGACCGCGCTCGATCGCGACTGAACTGCCCGCGAGCCGGGTTTTGGCGACTGACGTCTATGCAGCGGAGGGCGCGATGGCCCAGGTGACGGTCAAGATCAACGGGTACGCCTACACCGTGGGGTGCGAGGACGGGCAGGAGGAGCACCTGACGGCAATGGCGGCCGAGGTCGAAGGCCGGATCGACAGCATCAAGGCGCTGGGCGGCTCCTCCGGCGAGGCGCGGCTGCTGGTGCTGGCGTCGCTGCTGATGGCCGACGAACTGCACGACACGCGCCTGGAGATGGAAACGCTGCGCGCGATGGCGCCGCGCGCCGGAGCCAGGCGGGCCGGGCCGGAGAAGTCGTCCGAGGCCGAATTGGCGCGACGGATCAGTCGCCTCGCGGCGCGGGCCGAACAGATCGCGGCGGAACTCGACCCACCGCAGCCGGGCTGACCGTCGGGCGGGCCGGGCGCGAGCTTGGGCCCCGGCCCGATGTGCTAGGATGGGCGCCATGCCGGACGACATGTACGATCGAGACGCACTGGTATGGTCGGAACAGCAGGCGGTCCTGCTGGCCCGCCTGGCGCGGGGCGAGCGGGTCAATGACGCGATCGACTGGCCGCACGTGATCGAGGAGATCGAGGACGTGGGCCGGGCCAGCTGACTGGCTGCGAGAGCCTGTCGCGACAGGCGATGGTCCGTCGCGGCTTACGCCATCCATGCGGCAACGGATCGATCTCGACGTTCTGTACGCGAAGGCGGTCCGCCAGACGCGCGCCGGAGAGGGGGCCGCCGCGGCTCTCAAGGCGCCGCTGACGTGCCCATTTACCCTGGACGATCTGCTGGCCGATGACCTCGATGTATCGGCGCTGGTCGCCCGCCTGCGGGCCGCATCTTGAAACAACAGCCGCAACCCTGCACCTACCACTAGCGGGGCTGCCCGGTGCGTCAGGCAGCACATCCCCTGGGCCGATAAGCACTCCCACGGGAGCTGGCTCTGTCGCGATCGTGGTCGCGGTATCCGGCGCCCACCTGCGCAAGCAGGCCTTGGGAGGATGACAAGTCCAACGGCCATGGCGGCTCCGCACTTCCCTGATCTCGACTCGGCCAAACGCGCGGCGCGGCTTCGCGCCCTGGCGGCGCGCGCCGGGTGCGACCCGGCGATGGGCGAGGCGCTGTGCCGCCACGTCCTCGCCTCCGTCTTGCCGCGCGACGGTGCGACGGTTTCCGGCTTCTGGCCGCTGGGCGCGGAGATCGACATCCGGCCGCTGCTGCAGGCGCTGCACGCGCGCGGCCATCCGGTGCTGCTGCCGGTGACGCCGCGCCGCGGCCTGCCGCTGAGCTTTCGTCGCTGGAGTCCCGGCACGGCGCTTATCGAGGAGAAGTTCGGCACGCGCTGTCCGCCGCCCGATGCGCCCGAGGGCCGGCCGGACGTCATGTTCGTGCCGCTGCTGGCGTTCGATCGCACCGGTCGGCGGCTTGGCTACGGCGGCGGGTTCTACGACCGCACGCTTGCCACGCTGCCGCACGCGACCGCCATCGGCTGCGCCTTCGCCGCACAGGAACTGGACGAAGTGCCGGCGGGAGAGTACGACCGCCGCCTGCACGCCGTCGCCACCGAGCGTGGCGTCATCGTCTGCGACCCTCCCTGAAGAAAAATCCGTCATGCGAATCCTGTTCCTGGGCGACGTCGTCGGCCGTTCCGGCCGCGAGGCCGCTGTCGCCGCCCTGCCCACGCTGCGCGAGCGGCTGGGCATCCACCTCGCCGTCGTCAACGCCGAGAACGCGAGCCACGGCTTCGGTCTGGGCGCCCGACATGGCCGCGGCCCTGTTCGCCGCCGGGGCCGATGCGATCACGCTGGGCAACCACGCCTGGGACCGCAAGGAACTGATCGCCTATATCGCGCAGGAGCCGCGGGTCATCCGGCCGCTGAACTTCCCGCCCGGCACGCCGGGCGGGGGCAGCGTGGTGGCGGCGCTGGCGGATGGCCGGCGCGCGCTGGTGATCAATGCGATGGGGCGGCTGTTCATGGACGCGCTGGACTGCCCTTTCCGCGGCACGGCGGTCGAACTGTCGCGGCACCGGATGGGCGGCACCGTCGCCGCCGTGGTGATCGACTTCCACGCCGAGGCGACCAGCGAGAAGGCCGCCTTCGCCCATTCGTTCGACGGCCAGGCGAGCCTGATCGTCGGCACCCACACGCATGTTCCGACATCGGACCACCAGGTGCTGCCCGGCGGCACCGCGTTCCAGTCCGATGCGGGCATGTGCGGCGACTACGACAGCGTGATCGGCATGGCCAAGGACGGCGCTGCCACCCGGTTCTGGAAGAAGATGCCGGGCGACAAGCTGCAGCCGGCGGAAGGCGTCGCCACCGTGTGCGGCGTGTTCGTCGAGACCGACGACGCCACCGGCCTGGCCCGGCGCATCGAGCCGGTGCGCCTGGGCGGCCGGCTGTCGCAGGCGATGCCGGCGGTGTAGCGTCGTCCATCATTCAGGCGGAGCGGGTTGATGTCGGAACGGATTGCGAGGCTGGCCCCGGTGTGTACGTTGCCCGCGACGCTGCTGTGGGCAGTCGGGCTAAGCCTGTTGCTGGCCGTGTCGGCGCATGTCGAGGTGCGGTTCTGGCCGGTGCCGATGACCCTGCAGACCCTGGCGGTGCTGGCGATTGGCGGGATGCTCGGGCCGCGTATCGCGCTGTCGGCGATGGCGGTCTATCTGGCGGAGGGCGCGGCCGGCCTGCCGGTTTTCGCGGGCACTCCGGCGCATGGCCTCGGGGTGGCCTACATGGCGGGGCCGACCGGCGGCTACCTGCTGGGCCTGCTGCTGGCGGCCGGGTTCGCGGGCTGGGCCGGGCAGCGTCTTGTTGCGCGGCCGGTGTTGCTGGGGCTGGCGATGCTGGGCGCGGTGGCGCTGAACTACCTGCCAGGCGTGGCATGGCTTTCGACGTTCGTCGGCTGGAGGGAGGCTGTTGCCTCCGGTACGGCGCCGTTCATCGCCGCCGATCTGGTCAAGGCGGCGCTGGCGACCGCGCTGGTGCTGGCCGCCGCCGGTCGGCTGCGGCGCGGCTGATCGCGGGGGGCGGCCCAGCATGGCGGGACATTCGCAGTTCAAGAACATCATGCACCGCAAGGGCGCGCAGGATGCACGGCGCGCCCGGCAGTTCGCCAAGATGATCCGCGAGATCACCGTCTCGGCCCGGCAGGGTCTGCCGGACCCGGCCTCCAACCCGCGCCTGCGCACCGCGATCTCAGCGGCGCGGGTGGCCAACATGCCGCGCGACACGATCGAGCGCGCCATCAAAAAGGCCGCGGGCGCGGCCGGGGGCGAGGACTACGCCGAGGTCCGCTATGAGGGCTATGGCCCGGCCGGCGTGGCGATCATCGTCGAGGCGCTGACCGACAACCGCAACCGCACCGCCTCGGACGTGCGCTCGGCCTTTGCCAAATACGGCGGCGCGCTGGGCGAGACGAACTCGGTGTCGTTCTTGTTCCAGCGGCTCGGCGTGGTGCGCTATCCGCCGGGCGCGGGCAGCGAGGATGCGATGCTGGAGGTGGCGATCGAGGCCGGGGCGGAAGATGTTCGCAGCGTGCCGGATGGCCACGAGATCATCGCTTCCGTCGATGACTTTTTCGCCGTGCGCGACGCGCTGGAGCAGCGGTTCGGGCCGGCCGAGGAGGCCAGGCTGGACTGGCGCCCCACCACCGAGGTCACGCTGGACGAGGAGCGGGCGGCGTCGGTGCTGAAGCTGGTCGATGTGCTGGACGACAGCGACGACGTGCAGAACGTGTTCGCCAATTTCGACATCCCCGAGCCGGTGCTGCAGAAATTGTCGGCGGCATGATGGCCCGTGGTCGTTCCCGCAGCCGCCCGGCGTGATTCGGCTGCTGGGCATCGACCCGGGTTTGCGCTTCACCGGCTGGGGGCTGGTCGAGACCGACGGCAACCGCCTGCGCCATTTGGCCGACGGGGTGATCGCCACCGACGGCGACGCCAGCGTGCCGGACCGGCTGCGCGCGCTGCACGAGGCGCTGGGCGCGCTGCTGGCCGCGCATCGGCCGCATGAGGCGGCGGTCGAGGAGACCTATGTCAACCGCAACGGCACGGCGACGCTGAAGCTGGGCTATGCGCGCGGGGTGGCGCTGCTGGCCCCGGCGCTGGCCGGGATTCCGGTGGCCGAGTATGGAGCGAAGGCGGTGAAGCTGGCGGTGGTCGGCACCGGCGGCGCGGCCAAGGACCAGGTGGAAATGATGGTTCGCCGCCTGCTGCCCGGCTGCCTTATCCGCCGCGCCGATGCCGCCGATGCGCTGGCGGTGGCGATCTGCCACGCTCACCACCGGGCGAGCCGGACGCGGTGGGATGCGGGCCGGCGGATGGCTTGAATTCAGTGAATGAAGAGCTTGAGCAGGATTGCAAGAGACAGTGCCACAGAGGTTCCGCTCATCCAGCGGAGCAAGTTCTGCCCAGCTCGTCCAGCATCGATCTTGCGCTCCAGAACAAAGACTGCCTGATCAATCTTGCGGTCCAACCCGTCGAGCTGCCGTTCCGAACGGTTGACGCGATCGTCGTAGTTGGCAAGCACCTCAGCAGCCTTGCGCGCCCTTCTCGTCGCTTGCCCCTGCGTCGCGCAGGGCATCGTATAGCTCGGTGACCATCGTCGTCATGCCATCCTGGTACTCGCGAACGCTCGCAGCGCCGACGGCGAACCCGTGATCGCCCAGCTCACCGGCAAGATAGGTCTGATCGAGACCGATCGCTGCATCGTCGATGTGGGTGGGGTCGGCTACCTGGTGCAGGCCTCGACCCGCACGCTGGCCGCCCTGCCGTCCGGCACGGTGGTCACGGTGCTGACCGAGATGCAGGTGCGCGAGGACGCCATCACCCTGTTCGGCTTCGCCGACGGCGCCGAGCGCGAGTGGTTCCGCCTGCTGCTGACGGTGCAGGGCGTGGGGGCCAGGGTGGCGCTGAACATCCTGTCCGCCCTGTCGCCGCGCGAGCTGGTGGCCGCCATCCAGGCCGGCGATCGCGGCGCGCTGACCCGGGCGGCGGGCGTGGGGGTGAAGCTCGCGGTGCGGCTGCTGACCGAACTGCGCGAGCGCGCCGGGGCGATGCCGACCGGCATCGGCTTTTCGGCGGTGCTGCAGTCGGCGGCCGGCGGGGTCGAGGCGGACGCGCTTTCGGCGCTGGCCAATCTAGGTTATCGCCGCGTTGAGGCAGCGCCGGTCGTCGCCCGGGTGCTGGACCGTCTCGGCGATGGCGCGGCAGCCGGCAGCGTGATCCGGGAGGCGCTGCGCGAGCTGGCGCCGCGATGAGAGCCGGCCTCCCCGGTTGTGGCGACCCGCCCCTTGACGTGCCAGCGGACATCGCGGCTCCCGCGCTGCTCGGCCCACTGGATCTGCCGCGCCGCCGCGGCGATGCTGGCCGGTGTTCCGGCAACAGGGATGGCCCACCATGAACCGCTTCTCCGTGGCCCCGCTGCACGCGATGACCCGCCGCCTGGCTGACGTCGCGTCCGGCCGGCGCGCGCCGAACTCGGTCATCACCGGCGCGCGCGTGCTCTCCACCTATACCGAGCGTGTGCTGGCGGACCGCGAGGTGTGGATCGCGGGCGGCCGGATCGCGGCGGTCAAGCCGGCCGGGGCCTGCCCGCGCGACAGCGGGGCGGCGTTCCATGACGTGCAGGGCGGCCTGCTGGCGCCCGGCCTGGTGGATCCGCATCTGCATATCGAAAGCAGCATGATGACCGCCTGCGCCTATGCCGAGGCGGCGCTGCTGAACGGCACCACCACGATCTTCTGCGACAGTCACGAGATCGGCAACGTGTGCGACCGGCAGGGCGTGGAGTGGATGCTGGCCGATGCGCGCGAGGCGCCGCTCAACATCTTCCTCACCGTGCCCAGCACCGTGCCGGCCACGTCGGCGGCGTTCGAGACCGCGGGCGGCGACCTGACCGCGGACAAGATCGGCGCGATCTTCGACGCCTGGCCGGAAGCCGTGGGGCTGGGCGAGAAGATGGACTTCGTGCAGGTGACGCAGGGCGACGCGCGCAGCCACGCGATCCTGGCCGCCGCCCTGTCGCGCGGCCGGCCGGTCAGCGGGCATATCTACGGGCGCGAGTTCGTCGCCGCCTATGCCGCGAGCGGCGTCACCGACACGCACGAGGCCATCGATCGCGACATCGCGCTCGACCTGCTTGAGGCCGGCGTCTGGATCTTCCTGCGCGGCGGGCCGCCGACGACGCCGTGGCACAGCCTGCCGCAGGCGATCCGCGCCATCACCGAGCTGGGCGCCGATCCCAAGCGCGTCGCGGTCTGCACCGACGACCGCGACGCCGACGACCTGTTCGCCTTCGGACTGGATTGGGTGGTGCGCGAGGCGGTGCGCGCCGGCATCGCCCCGGCGCGCGCCTGGAGCTTTGGTTCGCTGCATGGCGCGACCCGGTTCGGCATGGATGGCGAGCTGGGCGGGCTGGGCGGGGGGCGGCGGGCGGATCTGGTGCTGCTGGACGACTCGCTGCGCCCGCACAGCACCTGGTACGGCGGCGAGCTGGTGGTACGGGACCGGACGATCACGCCGGCGCTGGAGGCGCAGCTGGCGACGCAGCGCTACGTCTATCCCGATGCCGCGTATCGCACGGTGCATGTGCCGCCCGGCGTCCGGCTGACGCCGGAGCTGCCGCGCGCCGCCTGCCGCGTGAACGCGATCCGCGCGGCGCTGCCCGGCATCGTGCTGTTCCATTCGGTCGTGACGCTGGAGGGGGCCGAGGCGTGGGACGCGCATCTGGAGCGGCATCGCCTGTGTTTCGTCAGCGTGGTCGAGCGGCACGGCCTGGGCGGCAATGTCGCGCACGGGCTGCTGCAGGATTTCGGGCTGGTGTCGGGCGCGGTGGCCAGCAGCGTCGGGCACGACGCGCACAACATCATCGTCGCCGGCCGCGACGAGGCCGACATGCAGCTGGCGCTCGCCACCGTCGCGGCCGACCGCGGCGGGGTCGCCGTGGTGCGCGACGGCGCGGTGCTCGCGCGCGTCGCGCTGCCGGTCGCCGGGCTGCTGTCCGACCGGCGCGCGCCGGAAGTGGCGGAGCAGACCGCGGCGCTGAAGCGGGCTTGGAACGAGCTTGGCTGCACGCTGCCGTACATGGGCTTCAACCTGATCCCGCTATCGGTGATCCCCGAGATCCGGCTGACCGACAAGGGCCTGGTCACCGTGCCCGGCATGCAGATCCTGCCGCTGCTGGAGGCGGCGGACTGACCCGGCTATGGCGGGGCGGCCAGCAATAGCCGGTTGGCGGCGACCAGACGCGACGCGGTCTGGCTCCAGGCGTGGCGGAACGCCGGCTCCGGCGTGCCGCGCGCCGCCAGCGCCGTGCCGATCCCGGCCACGCTGCGCCGCCCGTCCACCAGCCGCAGCATGGCAGCGGCCAAGGGCGGCAACGGGAGAGCGGTGGCCAGCGCCTCGCAGCTGAACGGCAGCACCCCGTCGGCGCGGATCGCCGCCGCCAGCGCCTCGCCGGCGCCCTCGCGCGCCACCGGCACCGCATCCGGCGCGGCCAGGTCGGGCGGCGGCGGCCGGTCGGCGGCGCGCACGCAATAGACGACGTGCGTGCTCATTGTTCCCGACAGCGCCTCGGCCAGCGCCGCGCGCGCAGCGCCATCCAGGGCCGAAGCGCGCGCCCGCAATCTCGGGTCCGGCAGGTAGGCGTCGGGGTCGTAGCGCAGCGGCTCCATCAGGCAGGTCGCCGCCAGCCCGGCCCCGTCCAGCAGGCGCAGCAGCCGGTCGATGGTGAAGGCCTGGTCGCGCGGGTTCAGCAGCAGGTCGAACAGGCCGGCGTCGCCGCCGGCGAGATGGTCGGTGACCGAGCGGTTCTGCGGCAGCCACGCGCCGTGCGGCAGGTGGCGCAGCACGCGCCGGGCCACGTCCAGCCGCTCGATCGGCGGCTGGTCCTGCGGCGCCAGCAACCGGAGCGCGTCCTGGACCATGTACACGCCGGTGCGCCCGTGCGGCGCATAGACCATCAGGCCCATGCCGCCGCCGGGCGCCAGCACCCCGGCCAGCGCCGCAAGCCCCGCCGCCGGATCGGGCAAGTGGTGCAGCACGCCGCAACAATCGATGTAGTCGAACGGCGGCAGCCCCATCAGCGGCAGGTCCAGCAGCGAGCCGTGCCGCCACTCGACCAGGTCCTGCAGCCCGCGCGCCGCGATGCGTTCGCGCGCCACCGCCATCGCCGCCGCCGAGCGGTCGAGATACACGAGTTCGTCCGTCGCGCCGCTCGCCCGCGAGCTGGGCGGCCAGCATCACCAGCGCGTCGCCGGTGCCGCCGCCGGCGACCAGCGCCCGCAGCGGCCGCGCGCGCGACCGGCGGACGGCGAACACGTGATGGTCGATCTCGCGCAGGTGGCTCGGGCTGCCGATCAGCAGCCGCCTGGCTTCGTCGCGCGGATCGCGTTGCGGATACGGGAACGCCTCGGTACTGGGCGGCGAGGCGGTCGTCAGACGGGTCGGCCACCCTGTCGTCTCCTTGGGCCGGGAACACTGCATAAAAAGGACCGCCGGCGCGGCGCATGCAACCGTGCCGCACGCGGATTGGCTTGTTGATCCGCCCAGACGGCCACGCCATATTCCGCGCATGCCCAGTGGATCGCCCCACGACGAGCTGGACCTGCTGCGCGCCGAGGCGCGCGTGCTGAACATGGTGGCGATCGGCGCCGGGCTGGCCGAGACGCTCGACGCGCTGGTCGCCGCGGTCGAGGCGCAGGAGCCGGGGTTGCGCTGCGGCATCCTCATCACGGCCGAGGACGGCGCCTGTTTTCGTCGCGGCGTCGGCGCGACCCTGCCGGAACGCTACCACGCGGCGCTGGACGGCATTTCCATCCTGCCGCCCTATCTGGGCGCCTGCGGCGAGTTCTGCCGATCTGGGCGAGCCGGTCATCGTGCCCGACATCGCCCATGAGCGCCGCTATCCGGCGGAGTGGCGGGCGCTGCTGGCCAGCTGCGGCCTGGCCGCGATGCGGTCAACTCCGGTGCGCGGCGCCGATGGCCGGGTCCTCGGCTCGTTCGCGATGTATTTCGACGCGCCGCGCGATCCCACGCCGGCAAACCCGGAGTTGCCGGGCATCGCCGCGCGGCTTGCCGCGATTGCCTTGCAGCGCGCCGGGGAAGCGTCCGCGATGCGCCAGGAGATCGCCGCCCGGCGCGAGGTCGAGGCGGCGCTGCGCGCCCAGCAGGCGCAGCTGCGGGCGGTGATCGAGACCGTGCCCGCGGCGGTGTGGTTCACCCACGACCCCGATGCGAGCCGCGTCGGCGGCAATGCCGAGGCGGCCAAGCTGCTGCGCATGCCGGAAGCCGCCAATTCCTCGTTGACCGGCTCGCCGGAGCAGCGCCCGACGCATTTCCGCCTGATCCGGAATGGTGCGGACATCCCGCCCGAGCGGCTGCCGATGCAACGCGCGGCGCGCGGCGAGACGGTGGCCGCCGAGGAGCTGGAACTGGTCTTTCAGGACGGCTCCTCGGCGCACATCCTGGCCCGCGCCACCCCGCTGCGCGACACGACGGGGGCGCTGGCCGGCGCGGTGTGCGCGGCGCTGGACATCACCGAGCGCAAGCGCGCCGAGACGGCGCTGCGCCACTCCGAGGAGGAGTTCCGCGCGCTCGGCGAGAACCTGCCGAACCTATGCTGGATGGCGCGGGCGGATGGCGGGATTTACTGGTACAACCGCGGCTGGTACGACTACACGGGCGCCACGCCCGAGCAGATGGAAGGCTGGGGCTGGCGGTCGGTGCATGACCCGGCGGTGCTGCCGGAGGTGATGCGGCGCTGGACCGAGGCGATCGCGGCCGGGGCCGCGTTCGAGATGACGTTCCCGCTGCGTGGCGCGGACGGCGTGTTCCGCCCGTTCCTGACCCGCATCGTGCCGGTGCGCGATGCCGCCGGCTGCATCACCCGCTGGTTCGGCAACAACGTCGAGATCAGCGAGCAGCAGCGCACCGAGGCGGCTCTTCGCCTGAGCAAGGAGGCGTTGCGGCGGCTGAACGAACAGCTTGGCGCGCGCGTCGCCGAGGCGGTCGCGGCGCGCGAGCAGGCGCAGCAGCGGCTGGCGCACGCGCAGCGGATGGAGGCGCTGGGTCAGCTTGCCGGGGGCATGGCGCACGACTTCAACAATGTGCTGCAGGCGGTGCTGGGCGGCCTGCGCCTGATCGAGCGGCGGGCGGGCGACGCCGGCGCGGTGGACCAGGTGGCCCGCATGATCGGCGAGGCGGTCGAGCGCGGCGGCCGTGTCACCGCGCGCCTGCTGAGCTTCGCGCGCAAGGGCGAGCTGCAGGCGGCCCCGGTGCCGGCGGCGGCGCTGCTGGAGGGGATGCGGGAGATGCTGGCGGCGACGCTGGGCGCGCCGATCGCCGTCGAGGTCGTCGCCGACGCGGACGCGCCGCCGCTGGTGGCCGACAAGGCGCAGCTCGAGACGGTGCTGGTCAACCTGGCCGTGAACGCCCGTGATGCCATGCCGGAGGGCGGCACGCTGACCCTCTCGGTCGTGCCTGACGCCGTTGCGGACGCCGCGCACCCGGCCGGGCTGGCGCCGGGCGAGTATGTGCGGCTTGAACTGGCGGACACCGGCCTCGGCATGGATGCGGCGGTGCTGGCGCGCGCCTCGGAGCCGTTCTTCACCACCAAGCCTGATGGCGAGGGCACCGGCCTGGGCCTGGCGATGGCGCGCGGGTTCGCCGAGCAGTCCGGCGGCGGCTTCGCCATCAGCAGCGCGCCGGGGCAGGGCACCACGGTCAGCCTATGGTTCCCGCAGGTCCAGGCCGCTGCGCAGCGGGAGCAGGCGCAGGCGGCGGATTGATCCGGGCGCATGCGATCGGCCGGCTCGGCTTGTCGCCGGGGTGCGGCGCTCGTATCTCTGCGCCATGCGCTCCCTGACTGTCCTTTTGCTGCTGCCGCTGGCGGCATCCGTCCTGGCTGCGCCCGCGCTGGCGCAGTCGAAGAAGCCGGCGATAGCTTCGAAGCGGCCGGCTGCGGCCGCGGCGGGACCGCACGCCATCGGCTATTTCGATGACTGGACCGCCGCCGTCCATCGCGAGGCGGGGGAGAAAGTCTGCTATGCCTTCACCCGCGCCGCCAGTTCGACCCCGGCCATCGCCGGGCGCGGCGACGTGGTGCTGACCGTCACCGAACGGCCGGCAAGCCGCGACGTGGTGGCGATCAGCGCCGGGTTCGCCTATTCGCGCAACGCTTCGGTCAGTGTGGGCATCGAGCAGACCAGCATGGATTTCTACACCGCGCAGCGCTCGGCCTTCGCCCGCGATGGCCATGCCGCCGCGCAGGCGTTCCAGCGCGGCCGGCTGGTGATCGCCCGCTCGCCCGGCCCGCGCGGGCAGATCGTCTCCGACCATTTCAGCTTGCGCGGCTTCTCGGCCGCCTATGCGGCAATCGGCCGCGCCTGTCCGCCCGGCAAGGGAGCCGCGTCGTGAGCGCCGCCCTGAGTGCTGCCGCCCTGAGTGCTGCCGAGCGCGACCGCATCCTGGCCAAGACGGCGCGCTTCGACCCGCCGCCGCCGGTGCTTGGGGACGGGCGCCGCGAGCTGGTCGGGCTGAGCCGCGCCGAGCTGGGCGAGGCGCTGGCCGGGATCGGCGAGAAGTCGTTCCGCGCCAAGCAGCTCTGGCACTGGATCTACCATCAGGGCGCGACCGACTTCTCGCGCATGTCGAGCATCGCGCGGCCGTTGCAGCAGCGTCTGGCCGAGCATTTCGTCATCGGCCGGCCCGAGGTGGGCCTGATGCAGACCAGCGCCGATCAGACCCGCAAATGGCTGTTCCGCTTCCGCGACGGGCAGCAGGCGGAGACCGTGTACATCCCGGACCCGGCGGAGGATCGCGGCGCGGTCTGCATCTCCAGCCAGGTCGGCTGCACGCTGTCATGCCGGTTCTGTCACACCGGCACGCAGGCGCTGGTGCGCAATCTGGGATCGGCCGAGATCGTCGGACAGTTCATGGCCGCACGCGACGCCTATGGCGAGTGGCCCAGCCCGAAGGGCGAGACGCCACGCCTGCTCTCGACGATCGTGCTGATGGGCATGGGCGAGCCGCTGTACAACTATGAGAACGTCGCCCGCGCCATGGCCATCGTCATGGACCATGAGGGCATCGGGCTGTCGCGGCGGCGGATCACGCTGTCCACATCTGGCGTGGTGCCGATGATGGACCGCGCCGGAGCCGAGCTTGGGGTGAACCTGGCGGTGTCGCTGCATGCCGTGCGCGACGATTTGCGCGACGAGCTGGTGCCGCTGAACCGCAAGTATCCGATTGCCGAGCTGATCGCCGCGTGCCGGCGCTATCCGGGCGCGTCCAACGCCCGGCGGATAACCTTCGAGTACGTCATGCTGAAGGGCGTCAACGACAGCGAGGCCGACGCGCGCGAGCTGGTGCGGCTGATCGCGGGGATCCCGGCGAAGGTCAACCTGATCCCGTTCAATCCGTGGCCCGGCAGCGCGTTTTCGACCAGCGAGCCGGCAGCCATTACGCGGTTCTCACAAATCGTGATGGACGCGGGCTTCGCCTCCCCCGTGCGCAGTCCGCGCGGCCGTGACATCCTGGCGGCCTGTGGCCAGCTTCGTACCGAGGGGCAGCGCGTCCCGCTGCGAGGCTAGGCGCCGCATGGCGACCTGAGCTGGAGCAGACGTGGCCGATGACGTCGAGGACGAGCTGACGCGGCTGCGCCGGCAGAACGCCACGCTGGCCGCGCAACTCGGCCGCCAGCGGCAGTCCGATGTCGCGCACCAGGTGGACGAGGCGGCGCTGCACGCCAGCGAGCGGCGGCTGCGCGACACGCTGGAAAGCATCGAGGACGCATTCCTGCTGGTCAGCCGCGATTGGCAGGTGATCGACCTCAACATGCATACCGTTCGCATGGCCGGGCGGCCCGCCTCTCGCCTGGTCGGGCGCAACCTGTTCGAGTTGTGGCCGGAGGCCGCCGGCGCGATGGAGGCGGCGCTGCGCCGGGCCATGGCCGAGCGCCGGCCCGACCGGATCGTCTATCATCGCCGCCGGGACGATCGCGACCGCTGGCTCGACCTGCGGATCTTCCCCACCGCGCAGGGCCTGACACTGTTCTTCCGCGACACCACCGAGCAGGAGGAGGCGCGGCAGCGGCTGGCGCGGGCCGAGAGCAGCGCCCGCCTGGCGGTCGAGGCGGCTCGGCTGGGGGTCTGGAGCTATGAGCCGCTGAGCAACGTTTTGCAGTGCGATGCCCGCAAGCGCGCCATGTTCGGGCTGCGGCCGGATGAGCCGGTGGACTTCGACACTCTGCTTGTGCGGATCCACCCCGATGACCGCGCGCGCTTCGGGGCGGCGATGGAAGCGACGATGGACCCGGCCGGCGGCGGCGACATCGTGCAGGAATACCGTGCGATCGGCACGAGCGATGGCGGCGAGCGCTGGCTCGCGGTCATGGGACAGGCGCAGTTCGAACATGGCCGCTGCGTGCGCGTGGACGGCGTGGTGCAGGACATCACCGAGCGACGCCGCGCGGACGCGGCGCTGGCCGAGAGCGAGGGGCGATTCCGCGCCATCGCCGAGGCGACCCCCGGCCTCGTGTTCGTGGCCGACGCCGCCGGCCTGAATACCTACGTCAACCCGCAGTTCTGCGAATTCACCGGCCTGCCGCAATCCGCCCTGCTGGGGGACGGCTGGATGCAGGCGGTGCATCCCGACGACCGTGCCCGCTCGGCCGCCAACTGGATGGACGCGGTGCGGTCCGGGCAGGCGTATCAGGTGGAGCAGCGGCTGCGCAGGAGCGACGGCGCCTATCAATGGTTTCTCTGCCGGGGGGTGGCGCTGCGCCAGCCGGGCCGCCTGCCGGGCAGCGAGGGGCGCATCGTGCAATGGTTCGGCACCGGCGCCGATATCGAGGATCTGGTTGCGGCCCGGCAGGTGCTGGCGCGCGACCGCACTGCGTTGGAAAGGCTGGTTGCCGAGCGCACCGCGGCGCTGGGCGCCACGCTGGGGCGGCTGCGCGAGGAGGAGGCGCGGCTGCGCGCGCTGTTCCTGCACTCCAGCGAATGTCTGTATCTGCTGCGAGTCGAGCCGGGACGCGGCCCGGTGTTCCTGGCCGTCAACCCGCCAGGCGAGGCGGTGCTGGGTCGCCCGCTCGCCGAGATCATCGGTCGCACGCCGGCCGAGCTGGCGAGCAGCGAGACGGAAGCGCGGGAGATCGACGCAAACCTGGCCGCGGCGCTGGCGCCCGGAGCCGGGCCGCATCGCTATTCCGCGCGCCGCAGCTATGGCCGCGAGCAGCGGCTGCTGGAGGCGGTGGCGGTAGCGCTGGATGGTCCTGGGGATGAACGGCTGGTCCTGATCACCGCGCGCGACGTGACCGGGCAGCGGGCGTTGGAGGAGGCGCTGCGGCAAAGTCACAAGATGGACGCGATCGGCCAGTTGACCGGCGGCATCGCGCACGACTTCAACAATCTGCTGACCGGCATCGGCGGCAGCCTGGAGCTGATCCGTAGCCGCGCCGCGGCCGGGCGCGTGACCGAGATCGAGCGCCATGTCGGGGCCGCCGCGGAATCGGTGCGGCGCGCGGCGGCGCTGACGCATCGGCTGCTGGCCTTCGCCCGCCGTCAGGCGCTGGACCCGAAGCCCTGCCGACCTCAATCGCCTGGTGGCCGGGATGCGCGAGCTGGTGGCCAGGACGGTTGGGCCGTCGATCGTCGTCGAGACGGCGCTGGACCCGGATCTGTGGCCGGCGCTGTGCGACGCCAACCAGATGGAAAACGCGCTGCTGAACCTGTGCCTCAACGCGCGCGACGCGATGCCGGACGGCGGCACGCTGCGGATCGGGACGGCGAACGTCCCGGCGGCGGGCGACGCTGAAGCATGCGTCGGGGTCCGATGCCGTCTCCATCAGCGTGACCGACAGTGGATGCGGTATGGACGCCGAAGTCGCCGCGCGCGCCTTCGAGCCGTTCTTCACCACCAAGCCGATCGGCCAGGGCACCGGGCTCGGGCTGTCGATGCTGTACGGCTTCGTGCGCCAGTCCGGCGGCCAAGCGAGGCTGCACAGCCAGCCGGGCCAGGGGACGACGGTGCGGGTTGCCCTGCCGCGCCATCACGGGACCGGTCCACGAGTTGGACGCAACGCCCGCAAAGCCGGCGACAGCCGTGCCGGCCAGAGCTCGGGCGTCCTGGTGGTCGAGGACGAGCAGCTGGTGCGCAGCCTGGCGGTGGAGGTGCTGGAGGAGCAGGGATATGCGCGTGCTCGAGGCGGCCGACGCGATCGCGGCGCTGGAGATCCTGCGGCGTGACGAGCCGGTGGATCTGCTGCTGACCGATGTCGGGCTGCCCGGCATGAACGGGCGGCAGCTGGCCGATGCGGCGCGCGTCCAGCGGCCGCAGCTCAAGGTGCTGCTGATTACCGGCTACGCGCACAATGCCGGCGGATCGGCCGGGCTGGTGGGGCCGGGGATGGAACTGCTGGGCAAGCCGTTCGGGCTGGAGACGCTGACCAGCCGGGTGCGGGCGATGCTGGCCGGGTGAACGCGGCGCCGGCTCTTGCTGCGCCGGCCCGGCTGCTTCTCTGCTGCGGATTGCGCATGACGGGAGGAGACGGCGTGGCGGATGCAGTGGGGGCGAGTGCGGGGCTGATCGGCGAGCGGTGCCGAGCTCCCGGCGCAGAAACACGTTGTGGCCGCCGCCTTTCTCGGCTGGACGCTCGATGCGTTCGATTTCTTCATCATGGTGTTCGTGATCGGCGACGTGATCGCCGAGTTCCACAGCACGCGCACCACCGTCAGCCTGGCGATCACGCTGACCCTGGCGATGCGCGCGCTTGGGCGCCTGGATCTTCGGCCGCATCGCCGACCGGTTCGGCCGCCGCCCGACGCTGATGGCCGATGTGCTGATCTACTCGGCGCTGGAGTTCGCGACCGGCTTCGCGCCGAGCCTGACCGCGTTCCTGGTGCTGCGCGCGCTGTTCGGCGATCGCGATGGGCGGCGAGTGGGGCATCGGCGCGTCGCTGACGATGGAGAGCATCCCGGCGCGCTGGCGCGGCACGCGTCTCCGGGCTGCTGCAGGCCGGCTATCCGACCGGCTATCTGCTGGCCACCATCGTCGACCGGCTGGCGCACGGGCCGCTGGGCTGGCGCGGCATGTTCATGATCGGCGCGGCGCCGGCGCTGCTGGTGCTGTACATCCGCCGCAACGTGCCCGGAAAGCCCGGAATGGACAGCACGCCGCAACGCCGGGCAGCACCGCGTCGGCTTCCTGGCGGTGATGCGCCGGCATATGCCGCTGACGATCTATGCCGTGATCCTGATGACGGCGTTCAACTTCTTCAGCCACGGCACGCAGGATCTGTACCCGTATTTCCTGGGCGAGCAGCTGCACTTCCCGCTGCACACGCGGACCGCCATCATCATCGTGCTACAATATCGGCGCGATCGTCGGCGGGACTGAGCTTCGGCAGCCTGTCGCAGCGCATCGGCCGGCGGCAGGGCCATCGTCATCGCCGCGCTGCTGGCGCTGATCGTGACGCCGTTCTGGGCGTTCCTGCGCGAGCCGGTGGCGCTCGGCTTGGCGCGCGTTCCTGATGCAGGTCTGCGTGCAGGGCGCCTGGGGCGTGGTGCCGGCGCATCTGAACGAGCTGTCGCCGCCGGAAATCCGCGCCACTTTCCCGGGCCTGGTCTATCAGCTCGGCAACTTCCTGGCCTCGGCCAACGCCACGATCCAGAGCGGCATCGCCGACCGGCTGGGCAACGACCTGCGCTGGCCGCTGGCCGATCGTGGCCGGCGTGCGTCGCCGTGCTGATCGCGCTGCTGGTGGGCTTCGGCCGCGAGGCGCGGCGAGGTGCGGATGGGCCACGAGCGCATCGCCGCCGAGTAGCGGCGCGCTTGCGCGGCGGCCCCGCGCGCGCCTACCCAGCCGGCTTTGGCAGCGAGGGGCGTCGATGGCCGTTGGGGACGTGAAGAAGGTCGTGCTGGCCTATTCCGGCGGGCCTGGACACCAGCGTGATCCTGCGCTGGCTGCAGCAGACCTACGGCTGCGAGGTGGTCACCTTCACCGCCGATCTCGGCCAGGGCGAGGAGCTGGAGCCGGCGCGGCGCAAGGCCGAGCTGTTCGGCGTGCGGGAAATCTACGTCGATGACCTGCGCGAGGAATTCGTGCGCGACTTCGTGTTCCCGATGTTCCGCGCCAACGCGCTGTACGAAGGGCAGTACCTGCTCGGCACCAGCATCGCCCGGCCGCTGATCGCGCAGCGGCAGATCGAGATCGCCGAGCAGGTCGGCGCCGACGCGGTGGCGCATGGCGCGACCGGCAAGGGCAACGACCAGGTGCGCTTCGAGCTGTCCTATTATGCGCTGAAGCCCGACATTCGGGTGATCGCGCCCTGGCGGGAATGGGAGCTGACCAGCCGCACCAGGCTGCTGGAGTTCGCCGAGGCCAACCAGATCCCGATCGCGCGCGACAAGCGCGGCGAGGCGCCGTTCTCGGTCGACGCCAACCTGCTGCACTCCTCCTCCGAGGGGAAGATCCTGGAGGACCCGGCGATCGAGGCGGACGAGATCGTCTATCAGCGCACCATCCGCCCGGAGGACGCGCCGGATGCGGCGACTGTCGATCTCGGTCGATTTCGAGCGCGGCGATGCGGTGGCGATCGACGGCGAGCGCGCTGTCTCCGGCGGCGCTGCTGACGCGGCTGAACGCGCTGGGGCGCGACAACGGCATCGGCCGGCTGGATCTGGTGGAGAACCGCTTCGTCGGCATGAAGTCGCGCGGCATGTACGAGACGCCCGGGCGGCACCATCCTGCTGGCGGCGCATCGCGGCATCGAAAGCATCACGCTGGATCGCGAGGCGGCGCATCTGAAGGATGCGCTGATGCCGCGCTACGCCGAGCTGATCTATAACGGCTTGTGGTTCAGCCCGGAGCGGCGGATGCTGCAGGCGGCGATCGACGCCAGCCAGAACAGCGTCACCGGGCGGGTGCGGCTGAAGCTGTACAAGGGCAACGTCTCGGTGATCGGCCGCGAAAGCCCGCACAGCCTGTATTCGACGCGCGTGGTGACGTTCGAGGACGACCAGGGCGCGTACGACCAGGTGGACGCGCAGGGCTTCATCAAGCTGAACGCGCTGCGCCTGCGGCTCGGCGCGCAGGCGGGGCGGCGGGGCGGGGCGTTGTGAGCCGTTGACACAGCCGGCCACTGCGTTACATGTAACTCTATGAAGGTTGCCAGGACCGGAACGACCGCAGCGCGCGTGCAACGCCATCGGGCGGCGCTGCGGCGTCGTGGCCTGCGTCCGTTGCAAATCTGCGGTGCCGGACACGTCGGCGCTCGGATTCGCGGAGGAGTGTCGGCGTCAGTCGCTTCTGCTGCGGGCGAGCGAGACGCCCGGAACCAGGGCCGAGGACGAGGCGTGGTTCGAGGCGTCGGACAAGACCGGCTGGACGACCTGAAACGTGGCGATCTGGTTACCGTGTCGCTGCCCGGCGACCAGGGCAAGCCGCGGCCCGCGTTGGTGATCCAGGCCGATCTGTTCGATCGATTGAGCAGCGTTACGCTTTTGCCATTGACAGGCACGCTTGTCGACGTGCCGCTGCTGCGCGTGGCAGTCGAGCCCAGCGCTGCAAACGGCTTGACCAAGCTCTCTCACGTCATGGTGGATCAGCCGCAGACCTCCTCACGCGGACGGGTTGGCGCAGTCATCGGGCCATCTCGAGGGACTCGGTTATGCTCGCCGTCAACCGCGCGCTGCTCACGTTTCTCGGCCTGGCCTGACGTGACCGCGTCGGCTGCCTTTCTGCTCGCCTTCCCGGCGCTGCTGTCGATCGTCAATCCGCTGGGCATGGCGTTCATCGTCGAGGATCTGCTGCGCGACCTGCCCCGCGCCGATCGCGCCCGGGTGGTGCGACGGGTCGGGTTGTACTCGCTGTCCGTCATGCTGGGCGCGCTGTGGTTCGGGGCGGCGGTGCTGAGCTTCTTCGGCGTGTCGATCGAGGCGCTGCGGCTGGGCGGCGGGCTGGTGGTGGTGCTGTCGTCGCTGGAGCTGCTGCTGCGCCCGGAGGTCAAGGAGGCGCGCAAGCAGGACCAGGCGAACGACACCGACCGGCCGGCGCCGGATCGCGCGTTCTTTCCGATCACCATGCCGATGACCACCGGGCCGGGCACGATTTCGGTGGCCATCGCGCTGGGCGCCGAGCGGCCGGATGCCTGGGAACCGCGGCTGGTGTTCTATGCCGGGGTCTCGGCGGCGGCGCTGGCGCTGGCCGCGCTGATCTGGTTCACCTATTGGTCGGCCGACTGGATGGCGCGGCTGCTGTCGCCCTCGACCCAGCGGATCATTTCGCGTCTGGCGGCATTCCTGCTGCTGTGCATCGGCGTGCAGATCATGATTTCCGGCGCCACGGGTGTCGCCGCCATGATCCAGGCCCATCTCAGGGGCCGTCAACAGCAGTCGGAGGATCGCAGTGAAGGCTACCTGGAACGGCGCCGTCATCGCCGAGAGCGAGGACATCGTCACCGTTGAGGGCAACCCATACTTCCCCGCCAGTTCGCTGCGGCGTGGTTACGTGCAGCCGAGCGAGCACACCAGCATCTGCCCGTGGAAGGGCACGGCCAGCTACTATTCGCTGTCGGTCGAGGGCAAGACCAACCAGGACGCGGTGTGGTACTACCCCGAGCCGAAGCCGGCCGCGGCCGAAATCCGCGACCGGGTGGCGTTCTGGAAAGGCGTTCGCGTGACGCCATAGGGCAGGGATCGGGCATGGCCGAACGGGATGCGGTTTGCGGGCCGGGCGGCGGTGGTGACCGGCGGCGCTTCGGGGATCGGGGCGGCGGTGGCCGCCCGGCTGGCCGCCGAGGGCGCGCGGGTCGCGGTCTGGGACGCCAATGCCGCCGCCCTCGCCGGCTGCGGCGCCGCCCACACCGAGCAACTCGATCTGGCCGATGCCGAGGCGGTGCAGCGCGCCACTGACGCGACCGCGCGGGTGCTGGGCGGGCTGCATATTTTGGTCGCCTCGGCCGGCATCACCGGGCCGAACCTGACCACCTGGGAGTACCCGGTGGCCGATTGGCGGCGGGTGATCGATGTCAACGTCAACGGCGTGTTCTACTGCTGCCGCGCCGCGGTGCCGCACATGCAGGCGGCGGGATACGGGCGCATCGTCAACATCGCCTCGATCGCCGGCAAGGAGGGCAATCCGAACGCCTCGGCCTATTCCACGTCGAAGGCGGCGGTGATCGGCCTGACCAAGTCACTGGGCAAGGAACTGGCGCGCAGCGAGATCCGGGTGAACTGCGTGACCCCCGCGGCGGTCAAGACGCCGATCTTCGACCAGATGTCGCAGACACATATCGACTTCATGCTGAGCAAGATTCCGGTTGGCCGGTTCGGCACGACCGACGAGATTGCCGCCCTGATCTGCTGGCTGGCCAGCGAGGAGGCGTCGTTCTCAACGGGCGCGGTGTTCGACTGCTCGGGCGGCCGGGCGACCTACTGACGGCAGGCGCATCCGCCCGGCCCGGCGGACGTTGCACCTCCGCGCGGCCGCATCGCGTGGCCGCTATCGGAAGGGAGGCGCCCGTGCTCACCATTATCCTGATCGTCCTCATCATCCTGGCGCTCGGGGGGTTCGGTCACACAGGCTACCGCCGCGGCTGGTACGGCGGGTACGGCGCGGGCGGACCGGCCAGCGGGGGCTGGTTTGGCGGCGGCCTTGGACTGGTCCTGCTGCTGATCGTGCTGTTCCTGCTGTTCGGCGGCGGCGGTCATTACTTCGGCGGGCCGGTCCGCTAGAATCCGGCTTGGCAGCCGCAGCCAGCATCCGCTAGCCTCCCCGGCAATTGGTCAGGCCAATAGGTCGGCCTTGCAGGGGAGGCTGGGACCATGCCGCATGTGACGCGACGCGAGGCTGCGCTGCTGGGGATTGCCGCCGGATCGGCGCTGCTGCTCGGCAGGTCGGCGCGGGCGGGTACGTTCCACGGTTTCGATCCCGCCAGTTTCGATGGGCGGATGCTGCCGCCCGATGCGTTGCGTGCAATGGTCAGCGACGCGCAGGCCGCGACCAAGCCGCACAACGGCAAGCAGATCGTGATCGGATTTGCCAATCTGGCGCGCGACGTCGCCTTCTGCCTCAAGGTCGAGGACGGCATCAAGCAGAACGCCGCCGCCGCGGGAATCGAACTGGTAGTGGCCGACAATCACCTGGACGGCGCGACCGCCCTGGCCAATGCCGAAAGCTTTCTGCGCCGCCAGGTCGACTACGTGATCGAGTTCCAGACCGATGCAGCGTTCGGCGCGACCATCATGGCCAAGATGAACGACGCCAACACGAAGGTCGTGGCCATCGACATCCCGATGCCCGGGGCGACGTTCTTCGGCGTCAACAATCCACGCGCCGGCTTCATGGGCGGCGCATACCTGGCGCAGGCCGCGACGCAAACGTTCGGTGCGGACCGGGTGAGGGCGGGCTATCTCGTGATCGGCGAACTGCCGCAGTCCGGCGCGATCCCGGCGATGCGCACCGGCGGCGAGGAAGCCGGGTTCCGCCGCTCGGTGCCCGGCTTCGACGCCGGGCACGTGATCAAGTTCGACAGCAAGAACACGCTGCAGGAGAGTTTCTCGCAGATGTCCAACGTGGTCGGGCGCATCCCGCAAGGCGCGGCGATCATGCTGACCGGCATCAACGACCAGGTGGCGCTGGGCGCGCTGCGCGCGGCCAAGCAGGCCGGTCGCGGCGCGGACGCGATCGCGGTCGGCATGGGCGCGGACGAGACCGAGGCGCTGGCGCAGGAGGACGGCTTCGTCGCCTCGGTCGGGTCGTTTCCCGAGCGCTACGGCAACTACCTCATTCCGCTTGCGCTGATGCAGCTCGCCGGCAAGCCGGTGCCTCCGGCGGTGCTGGTGCATCACGTGATGGTCACCAAAGGGAACGTCTGCACCTTTTACCCGAAGCAGTCATGCGCCAAGGAGCAAGGCGTGTCCTTCGTGTTCCCGGAGGCGGCGTTCACAGGCTATCTGGCGGAACTGCGGCAGTCGCCGGAGCTGAAGGACTTTACCAATCTGATACCGACGGACTGAAAGGTCCGGTGCCCGTGCCCCATAGCCGTCACGGCCGCGCTTGACCCGGCGCTTTGCCGCAGCCTTGGAGCGCCCCGTCGATCCGCGGCACACGTCCGGGGATGGCGATTGCGGGTGTGTGGGCTGACGGGCGTGGCAGCGGCAGCACCCCGTCTTTTGATGCAGGGCATCCGCAAGTCGTTCGGCGGCGTGGCGGTGCTGGACGGCGTCGATCTGACGGTCGAGCCGGGCGAGGTCGTGGCGTTGCTGGGCGCCAATGGCGCCGGCAAGTCCACGCTGATGAAAGTCCTGACCGGGCTGTACGCGCGCGAGGCCGGGCGCGTCGCGATCGACGGCGCAGCCGTAGAGTTCGCGACGCCTGCCGCCGCCGTCGCCGCGGGCGTACGGCTGCTGCCGCAGGAAATCTCGGTCCTGCCCGACATGAGCGTGGCCGAGAACATCTTTCTCCCCGACCTGCCGATGCGCCGCCGGTTCGGGCTGCGCGGCGTCGATGACGCGGCGATGGCGTCGCGGGCGAAACAGCTGCTGGATCAGCTCGGTTTCGGCTCGATTGCGCCGCAGGCGCCGATGCAGCGCCTGTCCCCCGCCGAGCAGCGCATCGTCGAGATCGCGCGCGCGCTGGCCGGCGAGGCGCGGCTGCTGGTGATGGACGAACCAACGGCCGCGCTGACCGAGCAGGAAGCCCGGCTGATCTTCCGCATCATCCGCCGGCTGACGGCGCGCGGCGTGTCGGTGGTGTACATCTCGCACTATCTGCGCGAGGTGTTCGAGATCGCCGATCGCATCGTGGTGCTGCGCGATGGCCGCAACGCCGGCGCGTTCGCCACAGCCTCGTCCAGCCAGGGCGATGTCCTGACCGCCATGCTGGGCAGCGCGATGGGCGATCTGTTTCCGGCCGCGTCAGGTGCGGCCGCGGTTGCGCCGCGCGGCGCCGACGTGCTGGCGATCGAGCGGTTGTCGGTTCCCGGCGTGCTCGACGACGTCGCCCTGACCGTCGCCTCCGGCGAGATCTTCGGCGTGTTCGGGCTGGTCGGCTCGGGCGTCGAGGTGCTCGGCCGGGCGCTGTACGGCGCGGTCGGCGGCGTCCGCAATGCCCGGATGACGCTGGCCGGGCAGTCGTACCGGCCGCGTTCGCCGCGCGCGGCGATGGCCGCCGGCATCGGCTTCGTCGCCGCGGAACGCAAGCGGCAGGGCATCATCGCCGAGCTGTCGGTGCGCGAGAACATCTGCCTGCCGTTCCAGCGGCGCTACCAGAGCGGGCCGTTCGTCTCTCGCGATGCCGAGACGACGCAGGCGCGGCGCTGGATCGAGGCGCTGGGCATCCGCGTCAGCGGCCCGGAGCAGCGGTTGCGCACGCTGTCGGGCGGCAACCAGCAGAAGGTCTGCATCGCGCGCTGGCTGGTGGACGGCGTGCGGCTGCTGGTCATGGAGGAGCCGACGCGCGGCGTCGATGTCGGCGCGCGCCGGGAGATCTACCGGCAGATGCGGGCACTGGCGGCGCGCGGGTTCGCGGTGCTGGTGCTATCCTCGGATGTCGAGGAGGTGGCCGGCATCAGCGACCGCGCGCTGGTGCTCGATCGCGGCCGGGTGGCGCGGCGGTTCGACGCGCGGGCCAGCGCCGCCGAGCTGCTGGCGGCGACCGGCCCCGATCCCGCGTTTGCCGCATGAGCAGCGCCGCCCGGCCCGCGCCTGCCGCCGCCCCGCGCCGACACGCGGCCTCGCTGCTTGGTCGCTCGTGGGCCGGGGTGGCGCTGCTGCTGGCGTTCTACGTGGCGCTGCTGGTCGCCTTCTCGCTGCTGTCGCCATATTTCCTGAACCTGCGCAACATGCTGTCGATCGGCGGCAACGTCGCGTTCATCGGCCTGATGGCGGCGACGGGAACGCCGCTGATCATCGCCGGCGGGCTTGACCTGTCGGTGGCGGCCGTCGCCGGGCTGACCGGGGTGCTGATCGCGCTGCTGCATGTGGACGGGCTGCAGGTCTGGCTGGCGGTGCTGACCGCCGGCCTGGTCGCGGCGGCGATCGGGCTGGGCAACGGCCTGCTGACCACGCGGCTGCGCCTCAATCCGCTGATTGCCACGCTGGGAACGATGAGCGTGGTCTCCGGCGTCGCCCTGGTGCTGACAGGCGGGCTGACCCGGCCGCTGATGGTGCCGGGCTTCAACTGGATCGGCGGTGGCCGAGTCGCCAGCGTGCCGGTGCCGCTGCTGCTGATGCTGGCAACCTTCGCGGCGCTCTGGGTGGTGCTGACCCGCACCCGGTTCGGCCGCTACGTCTATGCGGCAGGCGGCAACCCGGAGGCGGCGCGGCTGATCGGCGTGCCGGTCGAGCGCGTCGTGCTGACGCTGTACGTGCTGTCGGCGCTGTCCGGTGCGGTGGCCGGGACGGTGCTGGCGGCCATGCTGGGCGCCGCGGCGCCGAATGCCGCGGCGGCGCATCTGCTGACCGTGATCGCGGCGATCATCCTGGGCGGCACCAGCCTGTATGGCGGGCGCGGCAGCGTGTGGGGCACGGTGATCGCGGTGCTGATCCTGGGCACGCTGGCGAACGGCCTGACCCTGCTGGACGTGTCCAGCTTCTGGCAGGACGTGACGCGCGGCGTGGTGCTGATCGCCGCCGTCAGCCTCGATCAGCTGCGCACCCGCGCCGTGGGCGATTGACGCATGAGCGGGGACGCGGACCTCGCGCCGGCCGAGTTCACGCCTGTCGAGCGCAGCTCGGTAGCCGAGCAGGTCGCCAAGAAGCTGTTCGACATGGTGCGGGTACGTAATCTGAAGCCTGGCGACCAGCTGCCGCCCGAGCGCGAACTCGCGGCGATGATGCAGGTCAGCCGCCCCAGCGTGCGCGAGGCGCTGCGCGGCCTGCAAATTCTGGGGATGCTGAAGGCGCGACAGGGCGGCGGCATCTATGTCGCCTCGCTGGATGCCGGCGACCTGCTGGAACCGCTCACCTTCCTGATTACGCTGAACGAGGACAATGTCGGCGCGCTGCATCAGGCGCGCGTGCTGGTCGATGGCGGGATCGCGGCGATGGCGGCGGCGTCGATCGGCGATGCGGACCTGGCGCGACTGGAGCGGATGCTGCTGGTACAGCGTGAGCTGACGGGCGACCCGCTCGGCTTTCGCGTCTCGGACCTGGAGTTCCACCGGACCATCATGGCGGCGACCGGCAACCCGTTCCTGGTGCGCGTTTCGCACTCGCTGTACGTCCTGGGAGTCGAATACCGACGCATCGCCTCGGAAAGCCTTGGCGTGCTGGCCCGGTCGCTGGACGACCACGCGAAGATCGTCGCGGCCCTGCACGCCCGCGATCCGGCGGCGGCGCGCGAGGCGATGGTGCGGCATCTGACCAATGTGCACCACTCGACGGTGGAGGCGATGGCGATGGCGGGGCCGCCGTGAACGCGCGCATCGGCATCATCGGCGCCGGCTGGTGGGCGGCGGTGAACCACATCCCGGTGCTGCAGGCCAACCCGGACTGCGAGCTGGTGGCGGCCACCCGGCTGGGTGCGGCCGAGCGCGCCGAACTGCAGCGCGCCTTCGCGATCCCGCAGGTGTTCGCCGACGCCGGCGAGATGCTGGCGACGGCGCGCCTGGACGGCGTGGTGGTCTCCTCCCCGCACCCGCTGCACCATCGCCACGCCGCGGCGGCGCTGGCGGCCGGCTGTCACGTGCTGGTGGAAAAGCCGATGACCACCGATGCCGCCGACGGGCGCGACCTGGTCGCCGCGGCGGCCCGGGCCGGGCGGGAGCTGCTGGTCGCCTATGGCTGGAACTTCCGCCCATTCACCGAGCAGGCGCGCGCGCTGGTGGCGTCCGGCGCGATCGGGCGGGTGCGCCATGTGGCGCTGACGATGGCGACGCCGCTGGAGGATCTGTTCGCCGGCGAGCCGATGCGCGAGACCGAGGGCGCGCTGTTCCGGCCGCCGCGCTCGACCTGGGCTGATCCGGCGCGCGCCGGCGGCTATGGGTGGGGACAGCTTGTGCATGCGCTCGGGCTGCTGTTCCGCATCGCCGACCTGACGCCGGAGCAGGTGTTTGCGGTGGTCGGACAGTCCCCGGCGGGGGTGGACTATTACGACGCGGCGGTGCTGCGCTGCGCCGGCGGCGTCACCGCGGCGGTGTCTGGTGCGGCGACGGTGCCCAAGCATTGCGGCTTCCAGCTTGAGCTGCGCCTGTTCGGCACCGAGGGGATGCTGCTGCTGGACACCGAACGACCGCGGCTTGAGGTGCGGCGCAGCGACGGCGCCGACACGGTGCTGGCGCTGTCGGGCCAGGACACCGCCTATGAGTGCGCCGGGCCGCTGCGGGTGCTGGTCGATGTCTGCCTTGGCCGGCCGGCGGTCAATGCGGCCCCCGGCATCGTCGGACAGCGGGCGGTCGAGGTGCTGGACGCGATGTATCGCTCGGCCCGGTCCGGGCAGATGGAAAGGGTGTGACGATGCGCCTGTCGCTCACCTCGTGGTCGCTTCGCGCTTGCAGCCTGCCCGAGGCGGTCGGCATCGCCAGGGCGCTCGGCATCGGCGCGCTCGATCTCGGCTATTTCTACGGCCCGGCCCTGGATCGCGGGGCGCTGCTTGCCGACCCGGAAGGGGTGGCAGCGCAGGTCTCGGCGCTGGGCGTCGCGACGCCCAGCTTCTACCATCTGTTCGGCGCGACGCTGGCGGACCGCAACCTCGCCGACCCGAGGCATCTGGACGCGAACCGCGACGACTTCGCGGCCGCGATGCGGTTCTGCCGCGCCGCCGGTGTGCCGAACGTGTTCGTGCTTCCGGGCGTATGCAATCCCGGCCAGGGCCGGGCGGAGGCTATGGCGGCGTCGGCGGCGAGCCTGCGCGCGCTGCTGCCGATCGCCCGGGATGCCGGGGTCACGCTGACTGTCGAGCCGCATGTCCATTCGTTCCTGGAAAGCCCGGCACTCACGCTCGAGTTGCTGGAGCGCGCGCCAGGGCTGCGGCTGACGCTGGACTACGCGCATTTCGTCTGCCTCGGCTGGCGACAGGACGAGATCGACGTGCTGACGCCGTACGCCGCGCACGTGCATCTTCGCCAAGCGCGGCCCGGCGTGCTGCAGGCCAAGGCGGGGCAGGGCACCATCAACATCGCCGCCCAGCTCGCGACCTTGCGCGACGCCGGGTTCGCCGGGCACGTGGCGCTGGAGGTGGTGCACCAGGACTACATGGACACGCTGCACGACGACGTGCTGACCGAAACGATTGCGCTGCGCGATCAGGTGCGGGAGTGGCTGGGATGACCCATCATGCCTGGGTGCTGGAAGTCCGGCCCGGCTACGAGGACGAATACAAGCGCCGCCACGACGAGATCTGGCCGGAGATGCTGGCGGCGCTGCGGGCGTCGGGCATCCGCAACTACTCGATCTTCCGCCTCGGCCTTACGCTGATAGGCACGTTTGAGACCGACGACCTGGATCGCACCATTGCGATCCTGCGCGACGACCCGGTGAACGCGCGCTGGGCCGCCTACATGGCGCCCGTGATGAAGGTCGAGATCGATCCCCAGCGCGGCTTCCCGTTCCTGCTGCCGCTGCAATGGCATATGGACTGAGCTGCAGATCGGCGACGGTCAGCCGCCCTGTTGCCAGCGACGCCAGCGCAGCGCAAGCCAAGCGATCGCCGCCGCGGCGAGCGCCAGCGGGATGAGCAACAGGGCGAGCCACAGCGCCAGGACAGGCAAGACCGACCAAGCCGGCGACGATCGCGGCCAGCACCGCGGCGCGGAACAGGCGGGTGGACAGCGGCACCGGCTCCGGTCCCAGCACGCGGCCATCGACGGTGACATCGAGGATGTCGGGATCGGGCATACCGGGCACGTGGGCGGCCCGTGCGCGCGGGTCAAGGCTGCGGATGCAGCCGCCGTTCCATGAACACGCTGAGCGCGTCGGGCAGATACGCGCCGAAGGCACCGCGCTCGACGAAACCGGCGCTGCGATACAGCGCAAGGGCGGCATGCGAGTGGATGCCGGTCTCCAGCCGGATCAGGCCGATGCCGCGCGCGCGAGCGTCGCGCTCCACTGCGTCGAGCAGAGCGTGAGCGATGCCGGTCCCACGAGCGTTCTCGGCCACAAACATCCGCTTCAGTTCGCCATAGTGCGCGCTTGCGCGCACGAGGGCGGCGCAGCCGATTGGCCGGGCGGCCAGACGGGCCACGAAGAAGCTCACGTCCGGGCCGAGCAGCGTCTCAAGACCGATCATGTGGTTGCTCTCGGGCGGGTAGAGGGCAGCCGAGACCGCCTCGGAGGCAGCCAGCAGCGGTCCGATGTCGGCGCGATCCGGCGGCTCACGGGCGATGACGAGGCTCATCGGCCGAACACGCTGACGCTTTCCACGCGGGCGGACCAGAGGAACTGGTCGATGGCCGTGACGGATAGGAGCCGATGGCCGGCCGCATGCAACGCGCGGGCGTCGCGACCGAGGGCGGCGGGGTTGCAGCTGACATAAATGACACGCGCCAATTTGGCGCGGGCAAGCTCGGCGATCTGCGGCCCGGCGCCGGCGTGCGGCGGGTCGAGCACCGCGGCAGCGCAGCCGGCCAGCTCGGCCGCCAGCAGCGGCCGCATCGCCAGGTCGCGCTGGGTCACGGCGATGCGCCCAGCGAGCGACGCAGCGTTGCCGGCGCGGCGCAGCGCGGCGGCGGCGTCCGCGTCGCCCTCGAACGCCAGCACGCGGGCGCGGCGGGACAGGGGAATGGTAAGCGTGCCGCAGCCGGCGAACAGGTCGATGATCCTGGCGCGCGGCGGCAGGCGCTCGGGCAGCCCCGCCAGCACGGCATCGACGATCGCCTGCTCGCCCTGGTGGGACGCCTGCAGGAAGGCGCCGGGCGGCGGCGAGACGGCGACGCCGTCCAGGGCGATGACGGCCGGACGAAGCTGGCAGGCCGTCTCGGCCGGCCCGCGCGCGGTCGCCGTCGCGATCCGGCACAGGCCGTGAGCGGTGGCGAACGCTGCCAGACGGGTGCGGTCCCCGGCGGAGACCGCGCCATCCAGGCGCAGCAGCAGATCGGGGCCGCTGTCGAGCAGGTTCGCCACGGCGGACCCGTCGCGGCGAAACGCCGACAAGGTCGGCAGCAATGCCCGCAGCGCCGCTGTCAGCGCGAACAGCGCCGGATCGAGGACGTGGCACTCGATCAGATCGACGACGCTCGCCGATCGCGCCGCGTGCAGGCCGACTAAAATGCGTCCCGATCCCTCGCGCCGCAGCGCCAGATCCATGCGCCGCCTGGATCGCGGCGGCGTCGCGGAGGCGGGCGCGATCGCGGTGGCGAAACCAGCCCCGGTCAGCGCCGCCGCGACCTGGCCGGCCTTCCAGGCGCGGTATTCGGCGTCCGGCCAATCCTGCATCAGACAGCCGCCGCACTCGCCGAAATGCCGGCAGGGCGGTGCTGCCGGAACGGACGGCGGCGGGACGAGAGCCGCGGCGCTCAGCCTCCGAATGCGTTGAGTCCGGTCTGCGCGCGGCCGAGGATCAGGGCATGCACGTCCTGCGTGCCCTCGTACGTGTTGACCGCCTCGAGATTCATCATGTGGCGGATGACGTGATACTCGTCGGACACGCCGTTGCCGCCGTGCATGTCGCGCGCGACGCGGGCGATGTCCAACGCCTTGCCGCAATTGTTGCGCTTGCACAAGGAAATCATTTCCGGGGCCGCCTGGCCCTCGTCGAGCAGGCGGCCGAGTCGCAGCGACGCCTGCAGGCCGAGCGTGATCTCGGTTTGCATGTCGGCCAGCTTTCTCTGCACCAACTGCGTCGCCGCCAGCGGCCGGCCGAACATCTGGCGGTCCAGCGTGTATTGCCGCGCGGCGTGCCAGCAGAACTCCGCGGCCCCGAGCGCGCCCCACGAGATGCCGTAGCGGGCATTGTTCAGGCAGGAAAACGGACCGCGCAGCCCGCGCACCGCGGGCAGCAGGCTGGATTCCGGCACGAACACGTCGGCCATCGCGATCTGGCCGGTGACGCTGGCGCGCAGGCTGAACTTCCCCTCGATCTTGGGGGCAGTCAGGCCGGGCATGCCGCGTTCGAGCAGGAAGCCGCGGATGTCGCCGGCATCGTCCTTCGCCCAGACCACGAAAACGTCGGCGATCGGCGCGTTGGTAATCCAGGTTTTCGTGCCGTTCAGCACGTACCCGCCATCCACGGCCCGGGCGCGGCTGCGCATCGAGGCCGGGTCGGAGCCGGCATCCGGCTCCGTCAGGCCGAAACAGCCGATCCACTCGCCGGTGCGCAGGCGCGGGAGGAAGCGGTCCTTCTGCTCGGCCGAGCCGAACGCCCATATCGGAAACATGACCAGGCTGGATTGCACGGAAAACGCGCTGCGATAGGCGCTGTCCACGCGCTCAATCTCGCGGGCGACCAGGCCATAGGCGACGTAGCCGACGCCAGCGCAGCCGTGACTGTCGAGCGTGGCGCCGAGAAATCCAAGCTCGCCCATTTCAGCCACGATGGCGCGGTCGAAATGCTCGTGCCGGTTGGCGTCCAGGACGCGGGGAAACAGGCGGTCCTGGCAATACGCATGCGCGGCATCGCGTATGGCGCGCTCGTCCGCGCTGAGCTGGCCCTCCAGCAGCAGCGCATCGTCCCAGCGGAACAGCGGGCGGCTCTCCGGTCGCGGGCCGCGTGCCGCCGCCTGTTGGCCGACGGCGTTCATGCCGCGGCCTCGACGTCCTCCACGCGCAGATCGGGCATCGGCCGGCGGCGGGCGGGCACCAGCATGAAGGCGGGAACGTCGTTGCCGAATCCGACAACGCCGCTGCCGGTCGGCGACTCGGCCGCGCGGGGTCGCTCGCGCGACGGCGACGCCGTGACGACCTTGGCCGGGCTTGGCGCGGCTCGGCGCGTGGCGTGTCTCCGGATGGCGGGGCGCCGGCTCGGGCAGCCGGGCCTGGATTGGAGCGGCCTCCGGCGCTGACTCCGCGATCTCCGGGCGGCGCCCTTCCGCCCGGCGCGCCGGCTTGCGATCGCTTCTGCCGGCCGGCTTCTCGGCCGTCTTCTTCTCCGGCTTGCCGGCCGGCTTGGCACCCCGCCGCCGCCGCTTGCCGTCGCCGTCGGCCCATTCCACCGCATCGAGCCCGGGGATTTGCATGCGCGGGATCGGCGCGCTGATCAGCTTTTCGATCGCCTCGACCGCGAGCCGGTCGTCCGGCGTGGCCAGCAGAAACGCCCGACCCTCACGCCCGGCGCGGCCGGTGCGGCCGGTGCGATGCACGTAGTCCTCGGAATGGATCGGCACGTCGAAGTTGAACACGTGCGACAGGCCGCCGATGTCGATGCCGCGCGCGGCCACATCGCTGCAGCACAGCAATCGGATCTCGCCGGCCTTGAACTTCTCCAGCGTGGCGAAGCGCACCGGCTGGGCCATGTCGCCGTGCAGCGCGCCGACCGAGAAGCCGTGCCGGGACAGCGACTTGAACAGGATGTCCACGTCTTTCTTGCGGTTGCAGAAAATCAGCGCGTTCTGCACCTCCTCCGAGCGGATCAGCCGGCGCAGCGCCTCGCGCTTGTCGTGTTCGGCGACCAGCGTGATCGCCTGGGTGATGGTGGTCACCACCGAGGCGGGCGGAGCGACCGTGATCTCCTTGGGGTTCTGCAGGAACGCGTCCGCAAGGCGGCGGATTTCCGGAGGCCATCGTCGCGCTGAAGAACAGGGTCTGCCGCGTTGCCGGCAACAGTGAGACGATGCGCTCGACATCGGGGATGAATCCCATGTCGAGCATCCGGTCGGCCTCGTCGATCACCAGCACGCGGCAGTCGCTGAGCAGCACGCCGCCACGCTCGAACATGTCGATCAGGCGGCCGGGGGTGGCGATCAGCACATCGACGCCGCGCATCAGCAGCGTCGCGCTGGTCGGACATGCTTTCGCCGCCGATGATCAGCGCGTGCGTCAGCTTCAGGTGCCGGCCGTACTGACGAAGTTTTCCGCCACCTGCAGCGCAAGCTCGCGGGTCGGCTCCAGGATCAGGCTGCGCGGCATGCGGGCGCGGGCGCGGCTGCCGGACAGGATGTCGAGCAGCGGCAGCGTGAAGCCCGCGGTCTTGCCGGTGCCGGTCTGGGCGCAGCCGAGCACGTCGCGGCCCATCAGCACCGAGGGGATCGCCTGGCGCTGGATCGGCGTCGGCGTCAGGTAGCCCATCTCGGCCACCGCGCGCAGGATTTCAGGCGACAGGCCGAGTTCGGCAAAGGCTTCGGCCGAGACCGGCGCGGGCAGCGGCTCGGCCGGCGTGTCCGCCTCCGCACCGGCAGCGTCGTGCTCGGAGTCGACAGCCGCCGCACCATGCGGATCGGCTTGGTCCGGCAGCGCAGCCGCAGCCGCAGGCCCGTTATCGGCAGTCGGCGCGAGGTCGTCGGGCGCGTGCGTTGTCTCGGGGGACGGGTTGGTATCGGTCAAAATGTGCGTGCTTCCGTGGACGGCGTCTGTGTGGTTGCGCCGCAGACCAGACCATCACGGACCGGGCCAAGCACGTGCCAAGAGGCCCGGCGTCACGGTGCGCTCCTGCGCCCGCATATCAGGAATCAGCGGTGCCGAAGTCAAGCTTGTTGCGGCCCGGAGTGCCTATATTCACAGTCTGCGGAGCATCCGTGACGGTGGCCGGGCGTTGCCGGCACCGCGAACCAGGGAGACAGCTTCGAGATGAACAGGATCAGAAGCGCGATGGTCGCGGGCGGCGTTGGCATCCGCGGTATGCGTGGCCGCGGCCCCGAGCGTGGCGCGCGCCGACTGGCACGGCGATGGCTGGCGCGGCGGCGGCTGGCATGGCGGCGGCTGGCATGATGGCTGGCGGGGCGGCGGCTGGGGCTGGGGCGGCGGCCTGGGCGTCGGCCTGGGGTTGGGTCTCGGCCTGGGGCTGGCCGCGCCGTATGTCGCGCCGCCGGCATACTACGCGCCCCCGCCGGTCTATTACGCACCGCCACCAGCCTACTACGCGCCCGCCACCGGCATACTATGCGCCGCCGCCGGCCGGCTACGCGCCGTCCGACGCGACCCCGGCCGCCAGCCAGAGCTGCTACGCGGGCGCCTATGTCTGTCCGCTGGATCGGCCGCTTGCCGCCGGAACTCGACGTGTTACTGTCCGACCGGACACGGCCGCGCCTACGGGCATAGCGGCTGACGCGGAGTGACGAAGGCAGCGTCGGCCGGCGGGGCGGCGGCGGCCGACGCCGGGCCGGCCAGGATCGAGGATTATGCGCTGATCGGCGACTGCACGACCGCCGCGCTGGTCAGCCGCGCCGGCAGCATCGACTGGCTTTGCTGGCCGCGGTTCGACAGCGCCGCCTGTTTCGCCGCCCTGCTCGGCACGCCCGACCACGGGCGCTGGCTGATCGGGCCGGCCGATGTCTCCGCCAGCACGCGCCGGAGCTACCGCGACGGGTCGATCACGGTCGAGACGGTGTTCGCGACGGACGGCGGCGAGGTCGCGCTGATCGACTTCATGCCGGTGGCGCAGAAGCACTCCTCCGTCGTGCGAATCGTCGAGGGTCGGCGCGGGCGGGTGGCAATGACCATGAGCCTGGCGCTGCGCTTCGACTACGGATCGGCGGTGCCGTGGGTACGTCAATTGGGGCAGCACGGCGAGGGGCTGGTCGCCATTGCCGGGCCGGACATGGTGGTGCTGCGGACCCCTGTCAGGACCGAGGGCCGCGGGCTGAGCACCGGAGCCGATTTCACGGTGGCCGAGGGCGACCGCCTGGTGTTCACGCTGACACATGCGCCAAGCCATCTGAAGCCGCCCCGGCCGTTCGACGGCGAGGCCGCGCTGCGCGAGACGGAGGCTTTCTGGAGCCGCTGGAGCAGCCGCGGCAATTATCGCGGCCGCTATGAGTCGGCGGTGAAGCGCAGCCTGCTGACCTTGAAGGCGCTGACCTATCACCCGACCGGCGGGATTGTTGCAGCCGCTACCACCAGCCTGCCGGAGCAGCTGGGCGGCGGGCGCAACTGGGACTACCGCTTCTGCTGGTTGCGCGACGCAACGCTGACGCTGTTGGCGTTCATGCAGAACGGCTATTACGACGAGGCGCAGGCATGGCGCGACTGGCTGCATCGCAGCGTTGCCGGCAGCCCGGACCAGACGCAGATCATGTACGGGATCGCCGGCGAACGGCGGCTGGACGAGTGGGAGGTGCCCTGGCTGCCCGGCTATCAGGGCGCGGCCCCGGTACGCATCGGCAATGCGGCATCGGGCCAGCTGCAGCTGGACATCTTCGGCGAGGTGCTGAACGCGTTGCACCAGTCCCGCGTCGGCGGCCTGGCGATGCCGGAGACAAGCTGGGAGCTGGAGACCGCGTTGGTCGAGCATCTGGCGCCAGATCTGGGACCAACCCGACCAGGGCATGTGGGAAAGCCGCGGCGGCCCGCAGCAGTTCACGTTTTCCAAGGTGATGGCCTGGGTGGCGCTGGACCGGGCGGTGCAGAGTGCGGAGCAGGTTTGACTTTGCAGCGCCGCTGGATCGCTGGCGGGCGCTGCGCGACACCATCCACGCGACTGTCTGCGACAGCGGCTTCGATCAGCGAGATGAACAGCTTCGTCCAGGTGTTCGGCGGCAAGCAGCTCGACGCCAGCCTGCTGCTGATTCCGATGATGGGCTTTCTGCCGATCGACGATCCGCGCGTCACCGGCACCGTGGCCGCGATCGAGGCGCAGCTGATGCCGCACGGATTCGTGCTGCGCTATGACACCTCGGACAGCAAGGACGGCCTGGTCGGCGGCGAGGGCGCATTCCTGGCGTGCAGCTTCTGGCTCGCCTACGTGTATGCGCGGCAGGGGCGGACCGGGGAGTCGCGCCGGCTGTTCGAGCGGCTGCTGGGGTTGTGCAATGATGTCGGGTTGCTGTCCGAGGAATACGATCCGGAGGCGGGGCGACAGACCGGCAACTTTCCGCAGGCGTTCAGCCACGTTTCGCTGATCGGCACGGCTTTGGCGCTGCGCGGCGACGAGCCGACGGAGGCGCCGGCCCAGGCCCAGGCCACCCGGCAGAACCCGGCTACTCGGCGGGAGCCAGCCGGGCAGTAGTGTTTCGGCGGCGACCGGGCCGCTGCAGGGCGAGATAGACGACGGGCGTGGTGTATAGCGTCAGGATCTGCGAGACGATCAGCCCGCCGCAGATGGCGATGCCGAGCGGGCGGCGCAGCTCCGAGCCGACGCCGGTGGCGATCGCCAGTGGCACTGCGCCGAGCAGCGCTGCCAGCGTTGTCATGATGATTGGGCGGAAGCGTTCCAGGCAGGCGGCATGGATGGCGGCGAGCGGCGAGCGGCCGTGCCGGCGCTCCTGCTCCAGCGCGAAGTCCACCAGCATGATGGCGTTCTTCTTGACGATGCCCATGAGCAATAGGATGCCGATGACCGCGATGATCGACAGGTCGGTCCCGGTGGCGAGCAGTGCCAGCAGCGCGCCCAGTCCAGCCGAGGGTAGGGTCGAGATGATGGTCAGCGGCTGGGTCAGGCTTTCGTACAGCACCCCGAGCACGATGTAGATCGCGCCGAGTGCAGCCAGGATCAGCAGCGGCACGGATTTCAGGCTGTCGGTCAGAAAGCGGGCGTTGCCGGCGAAATCGGTCTGCACCGTAGGCGGCATGCGCAGGTCGAGCACCGCCTGCTGGATGGCGGCCGTGGCCTGTCCGAGCGAGGTCGCGCCGGCGGTGTTGAAGCTGATCGTGGCCGCCGGGAACTGGCCCTGATGCCGTACCGCAAGGGGCGCAGTGTTGCGCACCAGGCGCACCAGCGAGCCGAGCGGAACCTGAGCGCCGCCCAGCACGCCGACGCCGCCGGTCGCCTGCGTGGAGCCGGTCGGGCTGATGCCGCCGGTGGCGGGGGTGCCGTTGCTTGTGCCGACGTTGCCGGTAGCGCCGACATAGATGCGGTCCAGGAACGAAGGGTCGGTCTGCAGCGTGGGATCCGCCTCAAGCACCACCTGGTACTGGTTGCGCTGGGTGTAGATGATCGAGATTTGGCGCTGCGCGAAGGCGTTGGCCAGCGCGTCGTCGATCGCGGCGACCGAGACGCCAAGCCGGGTCGCCGCCTGCCGGTCGATTATCAGCTGCACTTGCGGCCCGGCGCGGTCCTGATCGCTGCTGACGTCGGCGATCTGCGGCACGCTGCGCAGCCGGTCCTCGACGCGCGCGGCCCAGGTGCGGAGTTCGGCCAGATCCTGATCGATCAGCACGAACTGGTTGGAGCCGCCGCCGCGACCGCCGCCGCGCAGATCCTGCGCCGAATACAGGAACGTCTGCACGCCGCCGATGCGCGCGAGCTTCGGGCGCAGCCGGGCGATCACCGCCTCGGACGACAGCTTGCGCTCGGCGAGCGGCTTGAGACTGACGGTGAGGTTGCCGCGATTGAGCTGCGGGTTGAAGCCGCCGGTGCCGCCCACGGTCGAGCCGACCGTGGCAATGGCCGGATCCCGCAGCAGCACCGCGATCACCGCGCGCTGGCGCCGCTGCATCGCCTCGAACGAGATGTCCGGGCTGGCCAGCGTTATGCCCTGGATCAGCCCGGTGTCCTCGGTCGGCATGAAGCCCTTGGGGACCTGCCCATAGAGCCAGACGGTCAGGACGACGGTGGCCACGGTGACGGCGAGCATGAGCCGGCGGCGGCGCAGCGCCCAGCCCAGGGTGACGGCGTAGCCGGCCTCGGTCCGGGCGAAGGCAGTCTCAAGCGCGCGATCCACGCGCGCCCAGAACCCGGTCGCGGGTGCGGCGCGCCCGGCGGTGAGGAAGCGGCCGCACAGCATCGGCGTCAGCGTCAGCGAGACTGCGGCCGAGATGACGATGGCCAGGGTCAGCGTCGTCGCGAACTCGTGGAACAGCCGGCCGAGTATGCCGCCCAGGAACAGGATCGGGATGAATACCGCGACCAGCGAGATGCTGATCGAGATGACCGTGAAGCCGATCTGCCGTGCGCCATTCAGCGCCGCCTGCAGCGGCGGCTCGCCCCGTTCGATGTGGCGGACGATATTCTCGATCATCACGATCGCGTCGTCCACGACGAAACCCACGGAAATGGTGATCGCCATGAGAGAGAAATTGTCCAGCGAGAAGCCGTACAGCCACATCGCCGCCAGCGTGCCGGCGATGGACAGCGGCACGGTGATGCCGGCGGCGATGGTCGGCACCACGCGGCGCATGAACAGCAGCACAACCAGCAGCACCAGTCCGATGGTGATGAGCAGGGTTACGGAAATATCGGCGATGCTGGCGCGAATGGTGGCGGTACGCTCGTCGATGATGGTGAGCTTGATGCCGCTCGGCAGGTAGCTCTCCAGCTGCGGCAGCACGGCGCGGATCGCGTCCACCGTCTTGATGACGTTGGCGTCGGCCAGCTTGGTGATGCTGAGCAGGATTGCCGGCTTGCCGCTGGACGAGGCGGCGAGACGAGCATTGGCGATGCCGTCGATCACGGTCGCGATGTCCGACAGGCGGGTGACGGCGCTGCCGGAGCTTTTCAGCACCAGCCCGCGATAGTCAGCGGCGCGGCTGATCTGCCCGTTCAGCCACAGGCTTTCGGCATGATCCGGGGCCTGCAGGCTGCCGACCGCGCCATCGACATTGGCGGCGCGGACGGCGGCATAGACATCCTGGCCGGAGACATGCGCCGCCGCCGCGGCCGCCGGATCGACCTGCACGCGTACCGCGGGCTTCTCGGCGCCGTTGACCTGCACCTGGCTGACGCCGGAGACCTGGCTGAGACGCTGGCCGAGGACGGTGTCGGCGGCATCGTACACCTGTCCCATCGACAGCGTGTCCGATGTCAGCGCAATGGTCATGATCGGCGCCTGCGCCGGGTTGAACTTGCGGAAATACGGCCGCGTCGGCAGGTCCGAGGGCAGGTCGGCGGTCGCCGCATTGATGGCGGCCTGCACGTCGTGCGCGGCGCCGTCGATGTCGCGGTTGATGTCGAACTGCACGACGATGGTGGCCGAGCCGGTCCCGCTGGTCGAGGTCAGCTCAGTGACGCCGGCGATTTCTCCAAGTCGGCGTTCCAGTGGAGCTGCGATCGAAGTGGCCATCGTTTCGGGATCCGCCCCCGGGCGGCTGGCGAACACGACGATCGTGGGAATGTCCACGCTGGGCAGCGGGGCGACCGGCAGGAAGAAATACGCGACGACGCCGGCCAGCAGCAGGCCGAGCGAGAGCAGCATGGTCGCGATCGGGCGGGCGATGAACGGGGCGGAGACGTTCATGCGGCGCCCCGCGAAGTGCTGGCGCGCTCCTCACCCCGGCCCTCTCCCGGCGGGAGAGGGAGCAGCGCAGTCGGGTGGGTCATTCCGCCGGCGCTGGCCGCGGCATCGGGGCGAAGCGCTCACGCAGCCGCTCGAACGCCAGGTAGATCGCGGGCGTCGTGTAGAGCGTCAGCAATTGGCTGAGCAGCAGCCCGCCGACGATGGTGACCCCGAGCGGAAAGCGCAGCTCCGACCCGGTGCCGTGTTCCAGCACCAGCGGCAGCGCGCCCAGCAGGGCGGCGGCGGTCGTCATCATGATGGGGCGGAAGCGCAGCAGCGAGGCTTCCTCGATCGCGGTCTCGGGCGAGAGGCCGCGCGTGCGCTCCGCCTCCAGCGCAAAGTCGATCATCATGATCGCGTTCTTCTTGACGATGCCCATCAGCAGCACGATCCCGACCAGCGCCACCAGCGACAGATCCGTGCCGCACAGCATCAGCGCCAGCAGCGCGCCGATGCCGGCCGATGGCAGGGTGGACAGGATGGTGACCGGATGGATCACGCTCTCGTACAGCACGCCCAGCACGATGTAGATGACCACCATTGCGGCCAGGATCAGCCACGGCTCGGATGCCAGCGAGGTCTGGAACTCCGCGGCGTCGCCGGAGAACGTGCCGGTGATCGTGGGGGGCAGGCCGATCGCCTGCTCGGCCGACTTGACCGCCTGGACCGCGTCGCCCAGCGCCGCCCCTGGGGCAAGGTTGAAGCTGAGCGTGACCGCGGGGAACTGCTCGTCATGGGTTATCACCAGCGGTGCGGTGGTGCGCTCCAGATGCGCAATCGCGGTCAGCGGCACCTGGGCCGCGACGCCGTTGGCGACGTTGCCCGGCACGCGCAGCGACAGCAGCGAGGCGGGGTTGGCCTGCCATGCCGGATTGCCCTCCAGGATGACGCGATACTGGTTGGCCTGGGCGAACAGGGTTGCCACCTGGCGCTGGCCGTAGGTGTCGTACAGCACGTCCTGCACCGCCTGCATCGACACGCCGAGCCGCATCGCGGCGCCGCGATCGACGACGATGTTGGTCCGAAAGCCGTCATTCTGCTGATCAGTGGTCACGTCGCGCAGGTTCGGATCGGCTTGCAGGTCGGCCAGCAGCCGCGGCGCCCACAGGGCCAGCTCGGCCGCATCGGTATCGACCAGAGTGTACTGGTATTGCGTGCGCGAGACGCGGGTGCCGATCTGGATGTCCTGCACCGGCTGCATGAACGCCGACAGGCCGGGGATGCCGACCAGCCTTGCCTGCAATCGGGCGGCGATCTCGGCCGCGCTGGCGTTGCGCTGCGCGCGCGGCTTCAGCGAGATGGTGAGCCGGCCGGTGTTGGCGGTGGGGTTGATGTCGCCGGCGCCGACGAAGCTCACCACATCGGCCACCGCCGGATCGGTGCGAATCGCCGCCTCGGCCTGCGCCTGCAGGCGGGACATGCGGGGGATGGAAATGCTCTGCTCGCCCTGGGTGACGGCGACGATCAGGCCGGTGTCCTGCTGCGGCAGAAAGCCTTTCGGCACCACGATGTATAGCAGGATCGTGCCGACCAGGGTGGCCACCGCGATCAGCAGCATCAGGGGCTGGCGGCGCAGCGACCAGCGCAGCGTGCGGCGGTAGCCGGCCAGGGTGCGCTCGAACCCTGCCTCAAAGGCGCGCGCCACGCGGCCCGGCCGCTCATCGGCGGCCGGGCGAAGCAGGCGCGCGGACATCATCGGCGTCAGCGTCAGCGACACCACGGCCGAGACGATCACCGCGACCGAGAGGGTGACGGAAAACTCGCTGAACAGCCGCCCGACAACGCCGCCCATGAACAGCAGCGGGATGAACACCGCGATCAGCGAGACAGTGAGCGAGACGATGGTGAAGCCGATCTGGGCTGCGCCCTTGTACGCCGCCTGCATCGGCCGCTCGCCAAGCTCGATGAAGCGGACGATGTTCTCGATCATCACGATCGCGTCGTCCACGACGAAGCCGGTGGCAACCGTCAGCGCCATCAGCGAGAGGTTGTCGAGCCCGTAGCCTAGCTCGCTCATGATGCCGAACGTGCCGACCAGGCTGAGCGGCAGCGCGATGGCCGGGATCAGGGTGGCGCGCCAGGTGCGCAGGAACAGATAGATCACGCCAATCACCAGCACGATCGACAGGATCAGCGTTGCCTGCACGTCGGCGACGCTCGCGCGGATCGTCTGGGTGCGATCGGCGACGACGGACAGCGTGATCGCGGCCGGAATGGCTCGCTGCAGGTCGGGCAGCGCGCGCTTGATGAGGTCGACGGTGGCGACGATGTTGGCGCCCGGCTGGCGCTGGATGTCGAGCACCACGGCGGGCTTGCCGCGATAGGTGGCGGCGACCCGGTCGTTCTCGACGCCGCTGACCACCGTGCCGATGTCGGACAGCTTCACCGCCGCGCCGTTGCGCCAGGCGATGACCAGCGACGGGTAGGCGTCGGCGCTGAGCAGCTGGTCGTTGGCGCCGATGGCCACCGCCTGACGCGGGCCGTCAAAGCCGCCTTTCGAGCCGTTGGCGTTGGCGGCCGACAGGGCGGTGCGCACGTCCTCCATCGACAGGCCGTAGGCGGCGAGACGGCCGGGATCGACGCGCACGCGCACCGCGGCGCGCATGTTGCCCTCTACGGTGACCCGGCCGACGCCCACGATCTGCGCCAGCTTCGGTTGCAGCAGGGTAGCCGCGGCGTCGCTGATCTGGTCGATCGGGACGGCCCCGGATTGCAGCGCGATGGTCAGGATCGGCGCGTCCGCCGGGTTCACCTTCGAGTAGGTCGGCGGGTAGGGCAGCGTCTGCGGCAGCGTTCCGCCGGCGGCGTTGATCGCCGCCTGCACGTCCTCGGACGCGCTGTCGATGTTGCGGCTGAGGTCGAATTGCAGGGTGATCTGGCTGGTGCCCTCCGAACTGGTCGAGATCATTGAGGACAGGCCGGGGATCTCGCCGAACTGGCGTTCCAGCGATGCGGTGATCAGGGTCGCCACGGTGTCCGGGCTGGCCCCGGGCAGCTGCGTGGTGACCTGGATGGTGGGGAAGTCTACCGACGGCAGCGCGGAGACCGGCAGGGCGCGATAGCCGAGCAGGCCGCCCAGCAGGATGGCGATGGCCAGCAGGCCGGTGGCGATCGGCCGCGCGATGAACGGCGCGGAAATGCTCAACCGGCGCCTGCGACGGCGGGAGCGCGGCGATGACTTGCCGGGGCGGCGCTGCCCGGCGTCGGCTGCACCGCGCCGGGCGGCTGCGATATGGAGACCTTCGCGCCATCCGTCAGCCGGGATGCCCCATCGACCACCACGCGCTCGCCCGGCTTCAGGCCGCTCTGCACGACCGCGCCCGACAGATCCTCATGGCCAATGACGACGGCGCGCTGCTGCGCCTTCAGGTCCGCGCCGACGACATAGACGAAGGCGCCCTGGGGGCCTCGCTGCACGGCGGCTTCGGGCACCACGGTCGCGCCCTTGTCGATGCTGACCTGCAGGCGAACGGTGACGAAGGCGCCTGGCCACAGCAGCAGTTTCGGGTTCGGGAACAGCGCCTTCAGCTTGATGGTGCCGGTCGTGGAGTTCCACCTGGTTGTCGAGGACGGCCAGGGCGCCGGTGTCGATCGGCGCCGCGTTCGGGCGCATCGAGATGTCCTGCGGCAGCGCGAGCGCCTCCGCGGGCCCGGCGGTCATGGCGGCCGCCACCTGCGCCAGCTGCTGCTGCGGCAGCGTGAAGATCACCGCGATCGGATGCAGCGTGGTCAGCACGACGATGCCGTTGGCGTCTGTGGTGTGGACGATGTTGCCCTGATCGACCTGGCGCAGCCCGGTGCGGCCGTCGATCGGCGCAGTGATGGTCGTGTAGCTGAGATTGGTGCGCGCGGTGTCGATCTGCGCCTGATCCTGCGCCACCTGCGCCACGTCCTGCGCCACGGCGGCGCGCTGCGTGTCGGAGGTCTGCGCCGAAGTGTAGTTGACTGGTTGCGAGCTTCTGGTAGCGCGCGAGGTCGAGCCGGGCATTGGCGAGATTGGCTTGGTCCTGCTGCTTTTTCGCAACCGCCTGATCAAGGCTCGCCTGATAGGTGCGCGGGTCGATGCGCGCCAGCACGTCGCCTTGCTTCACGTCCTGGCCCTCGTGGAACAGCACGTCGATCAGCTGTCCGTCCACCTGCGGCTTGACCGTGACCGTCTGCGATGCCTGGACCGTGCCCAGCCCGTCGAGATAGATCGGCACGTCACGGGTCTGCGCGGCGGCCACGAGGACCGGGATCTCCCTGTGCCGCCCCGTCGGGTGGCGGCGGTGCCGCCTGGCCCGGCCGCTGGGGCGCGCAGCACGAACCACCAGTAGGCGCCCAGGGCCGCGAGAAGGATGAGCAGGACGACCGCCACTCGCGCCGAGCGTCGCGTCCGGCGTGTGACAGTCACCTTGTCGCGGGTCAGCGTGTTCATAGGATGCCATGATATATGGAATTGGGAGGTGGCGGCGTATCGCCGCGCGTCCAGCCGCCGCCGAGCGCCTTGTAAAGCGAAACGAGGGCGTCGAAGCGGTTCAGGCGGTCCTGCGCCAAGGTGTCGAGATCGCTGAACAGCGTGGTCTGCGCCTGCAATGCGGTGACGATGTCGCTGGTTCCGGCCTCCACCTGGGCGCGTGCGATGTCGGCGGCGAGCTGCGCGGTCCTGACCGCCTCACGCTCCAAACTCTCCTGATCGGTGGCGTAGCGGTATGCGACCAGCGCGGTCTCGACATCGGAGAACGCCTGCACGACGGATTTCTGGTAGTCGGCCAGCAACTCGTCGTAGCGGGCACGGGCCTGCTGGAAGGTGCCGCCGGCGAGGCCGTTGTCGAATACCGTCTGCGCGGCGCTGGCGGCGATCTGGAACAGCGCCGAGCCGGGGTTGATGAGGGTGGACAACGCGCTGCTCTCCCACCCGGCGCTGCTGGTCAGGGTGATGCGGGGAAAGAACGCGGCGCGGGCGGCGCGGATGTCGGCATTGGCGGCGACCAGTTGAGCCTCGGCCGAAGCCACGTCGGGGCGGCGCTGCAGCAGGTCGCTGGGCAGGCCGGGGCCGATCTCGGGCAGGGACAGCGTGTCCAGCGTGCCGGGCGGCACCACGACGCGCTCCGGCGGGCGGCCGACCAGGATGGCGAGCGCAATCACCTCCTGCTCGGCTTGGCTGCGCAGGCCGGGGATCTCGGCGCGGATGCCGGCGACCAGGGCCTCCTGCTGGCTCACGTCTAGCAGCGAGGCGGTGCCGGCGCTTTCGCGGGCGCGGATCGCCGCAAGGATCTCGCTGGCGTCGCGCAGGTTGCGTTCGGCGACGGCGAGGCGGTCCTCATAGGCCAGGGCAGTGAAGTAGGTGATCGCCACCGAAGATATCGCCGTCAACGCCACGGTCTGCTGGTCGTAGCGGCTGAACAGGTCGCTGGCGACCGCGCTCTGCTGCGTCGCGCGCAACCGGCCCCAGAAATCCAGCTCATAGCTGACCGAGGGCAGCACGTCATAGAAGCGGGAATCCGCGTAGTGGGTGCCGCTGTCGCCGGAGCCGAAGGTCGAGCCGGCAAATGTGCCGGTAGCGCCGGTGCTGCCGCTTCGCCGGGTTCCCAGACCTGCGCGGGTGAACTGCGCCTGGCCGGACAAAGACGCGCTGGGCAGCAGCGGAGAGCCGGAGATGCGGATTTGCTGGTCGGCCTCGCGGATGCGGGCGATCGCCGCCTGGATGTCGAAGTTGGAGCGGCGCGCGTCGTCGATCAGGCCGTCGAGTTCGGCCGAGCCGAAGCCGCGCCACCAGTCGGGCGAGGGCCAGGCGGCGGCTGCGGTGGCCGGGGTGGCCCGGAACGCGGCGGGGATATCGGATGCGGGACGCCGATAGGCAGGACCCAATGCGCATCCGCACAGTGTCGATGCGGTCAGGGCGGCGCAGGCGAGCATGGCCCAGCGGGCGAGATAGCGGCGTGAGGTCATGCGGAGCAGCTTCGTAGCACGCCCTGCGTTACCGGCATATTGCGGCCATGTTGCGGCGCGAGACAGCGGGAGGTGAGCCGATGGCCTGGCGTGGTGGCGAGAGCGCCGACTTGCTGTCGCCAGCGGAAATGGCCGACGTCGATCGAGCCGCGCCCAGCCTGGGTGTGCCGGTCGCGACGCTCATGGACAATGCCGGGCGGGCGGTGGAGCGCGCCGTGCGGGCGCGGCTGCGTCCGTGCCGTACCCTGGTGCTATGCGGTCCGGGCAACAATGGCGGCGATGGCGTGGTCGCCGCCGGTCGGCTGCAGGATGCCGGCTGGCCGGTTGCGGTGGCCGCCCTGGCCGGCCTGCCGCGCCCCTGGTCCGGCGTTCGGGCGCCGTTCACGGCCGCCGCGGCGGCGCGTGCGGATCTGGTGATCGATGCGGTGTTCGGCGCCGGGCTGTCGCGCGATCTGGATCCGGCCGTGGCAGATGTATTGCGCGCGGCGCGGCGCGTCGTTGCGGTGGACGTGCCGAGCGGGCTGGACGGGGCGACCGGGCAGGTGCGCGGGTTCGCGCCGCAGGCCGAGTTCACGGTGACGTTCTGCCGCCGCAAGCCGGGCCACCTGCTGCTGCCCGGGCGGGATCTGTGCGGCCACGTGCTGCTGGCCGATATCGGGATGCCGCCGGCGGCGCTGGCGCAGGTTCGCGCGCGCGCGTTCCGCAATGAACCCGGGCTGTGGCGGCTGCCCGAGCCGCAGGCGCAGGGACACAAATACAGCCGGGGCCATGTCACCGTGCTGGGCGGGCCGGCGATGACCGGGGCGGCGCGGCTGGCGGCGATGGCGGCGCGACGCGGCGGGGCGGGCATGGTGACGCTCGCCGCCCGGCAGGGCGCGGAAATCTACCGGACCGGCGAGCCGGGGACGATCGTGACCGACCAGCCGCTGTCCTCGCTGCTGGGCGACGAGCGCCGCACGACCTGGGTGTGCGGACCGGGGCTGGGCGCTGATGGCGCCAGGGCCGCGCTGCCGGCGCTGCTCGCCGCCGGGCGGCGGGTCGTGGTCGATGCCGACGGGCTGACCGTGTGCGCCGGCCAGCCGGAGCGGCTGCGCGGGGCGAGCGTGCTGACGCCGCATGCGGGCGAGTTCGCCCAGGTCTTCGGGACCGCCGGGGCGGACCGGCCAGAAGCGGCGCGCCGCGCCGCCGGCCTGACCGGGGCCGTGGTGGTCCTGAAGGGATCCGATACGATCGTGGCGGCCCCGGACGGCCGGCTGGCGATCAACGACTCTGCTCCGCCCTGGCTGGCCACAGCCGGAGCCGGCGACGTGCTGGCGGGCCTGATCGCGGCGCTGCTGGCACAGGGCATGGCCGACTGGGAGGCGGCCTGTGCTGCCGTTTGGGTGCATGGGCGGGCGGCGGTGCATGCCGGACGGCATCTGGTGGCCGAGGATCTGGAGCGCAACATCCCCGCGGCATTCGCCGATGCGAAGTCTCGCAGCGCCGGACGATTTCGCCTAGCGTCCGCCGTCCTGGGGAGGCTTGCCGTCCATGAACGCTCCGATCGCGCCGCCCAGCCCGCCGATCACCGAGGCGCGCCGCGTGGCGCTGTTGCGGCAGGTCGAGCGCAAGCTGCTGTGGCTGTCGTCCTGGATGATCCACAACGCCAATCACATCCGGCCGAACCGCGACGGGATCAAGGTGGGCGGCCATCAGGCGAGCTGCGCCTCGTGCATCTCGATCCTGGCCGCGCTGTATTTCGAGGTGCTGCGGCCGCAGGACCGGGTGGCGGTCAAGCCGCATGCCGGCCCGGTGTTTCACGCCATCAACTACCTGTTCGGCCGCCAGGACATCGAAACCATGCGCGGACTGCGCCAGCTCGGCGGCGCGCAATCCTACCCGAGCCGGGTCAAGGACGGCGCCGAGGTGGATTTCTCCACCGGGTCGGTCGGGCTGGGCGTGGCGCTGACCAGCTTTTCCTCGTTGATGGCGGACTATGTGCGGCTGCACGGGTTCGGCCGCGCCGACATCGCGCCGGGGCGGCAGATCGCCATCGCCGGCGATGCCGAACTGGATGAGGGCAACATCTACGAGGCGCTGCTGGAGGGCTGGAAGCACGATGTCCGCAATGTCTGGTGGATCATCGACTACAACCGTCAGAGCCTGGACAGCGTGGTGCCGGACCGGCTGTTCGGCCGGATCGAGGGCCTGTTCCGCGACATGGGGTGGAATGTCGTTACCCTGAAATACGGCCGGCGGCTGGAGGCGGCGTTCGCCCGCGAGGGCGGCGAGGCGCTGCGGCTGTGGATCGACGACTGCCCGAACAGCCTGTATTCGGCGCTGACCTTCCAGGGCGGTGCGGCCTGGCGCGCGGCGGTGCTGGCCGAGCTGGGGCGCGACCGCGGCGTGCGCGCGATCGTCGATCCGCTGTCCGACGACGAATTGGCCGCGCTGATGACCAATCTGGGCGGCCACGATATCGAGACGATCATCGAGGCGCTGCGCGCGGCCGAGGCGGCAGGCGACCAGCCGACCTGCTTCATCGCGTACACCATCAAGGGAATGGGGCTGCCGTTCGCCGGCCACAAGGACAACCACGCCGGGATGATGACCCGCGAGCAGATGGAGCTGTTCCGCTCGGTCATGCACATCCGGCCCGGACACGAGTGGGACAGGTTCGAGGGGCTTGAGGCGGGCGAGGCCGAGATGCGCGCGTTCGTCGCCGGCGTGCCGTTCGCCCAGCCGCTGACGCCAGCGGGCCGGGCGCTGGCGACGCCACCGGTGCCGGTGCCCGAGGCGCTGCCGATGCCGGCCGTGGCCGGGCGCAAGGTGAGCACGCAGTCCGGCTTCGGCGACATCCTGGCCGAGATCGGCCGCGGCCAGGGCGCGCTGAAGGAACTGGCCGAGCGCATCGTCACCACCAGCCCGGACGTGACGGTTTCGACCAATCTGGGGCCCTGGGTGAACCGGCGCGGGGTGTTCGACCGGCACACCCGCAACGACGTGTTCCGCGACGCCAAGCTGGCGAGTGCGCAACGCTGGGGCATGACGCCGGCCGGCCAGCATATCGAACTCGGCATTGCCGAGCAGAACCTGTTCCTGCTGCTGGGCGCCGCAGGACTGGCCGGACCGCTGCATGGCGCGCGGCTGCTGCCGGTGGGCACGGTGTACGATCCGTTCGTCAACCGCGGCCTGGATGCGCTGATCTACGCCTGTTACCAGGACGCGCGGTTTCTGCTGGTGTCCACGCCCAGCGGCATCACGCTCGCCCCCGAGGGCGGGCAGCACCAGTCAGTCAACACGCCGCTGATCGGCATGGCGCTGGACCGGCTGGCGGCATACGAGCCGGCGCATGTGGACGAGCTGGGCGTGCTGATGCGGCACGCGTTCTGGCACATGCAGCAGCCGGAGGGCTCGGCGGTATGGCTCCGCCTGTCCACCCGCCAGCTGGCCCAGCCAAAGCGGACAATCGATCCGGCCGCGGTCATTGCCGGCGCGCACTGGGTGGTGCGTCCCGCCGACGGCGCGCCGATCGCGCTGGCGTATCAGGGTCCGGTGGCGCCCGAGGCGGAGGCGGCGTTCGCGGAGTTGCGCGCCGAGGTGCCGGATGCCGGATTGTTGGCGATCACCAGTCCCGACCGGCTGCACGCGGGATGGCTGCACGCGGCCCGCGTGCGCCGCCTCGGGGAGCGCTCGGCCATGTCGCATATCGAGCGCCTGCTGGCGCCGCTGGCGCGTGGCGCGGCCATCGTCAGCGTGCTGGACGGGCACCCGGCATCGCATTCATGGCTGGGGGCGGTGCGCGGCCAGCGCGTCGTGCCGCTGGGGCCGGATCGGTTCGGGCAAAGTGGCGACCTGCCGGATCTGTATGCCGAGTACGGCCTGGATGTCGAAGCGATCCTGGAGGCATGCGCCCAAGCGCTGCTGTGAGCGACCGCTTCCCAGGGCGGCGCTCCCGCTGGCTGCCGCCGCTGCTGTTCGGGCTGCGGACCGCGACCTCCGGCATGCTGGCCTTGTACGTGGCGTTCCGCCTGCAGCTTGACGATCCGTCCTGGGCGGCGACCTCGGCGGTCATCGTGGCCCAACCGGTGCTGGGAGCGTCGTTGCGCAAGGGCTCCTTCCGCCTGATCGGAACGCTGGCCGGGGCGGTATTCTCGGTGCTGTTGTATGCGGCGTTCCCGCAGGACCGGGTGGGATTGCTGATCGGGCTGGCGCTGTGGGGCGGCATCTGCAGCTTCGTCTCCACCTTCCTGCGCGAGTTTGCCGCGTATGCGGCGATGCTGGCGGGCTACACGGCGGCGATCATCGCGATGGACGCGGTGTCGGCGCCCGGCGACGTGTTCCTGCTGGCCGTGGCGCGCGGGAGCGCGATCGCGATCGGCATCATCTGCACGACCCTCGTGTTCTCGTTGACCGACCTCGGCCGTCAACGACAGATCCTGGCCGGCGAGCTCGACAGCCTCGCCGCGCAGTCGCTGGACGGGTTGCGCGGTGTGCTGGGCGCCGATCCCGAACCAATGGATCGGCAGCGCGACCGGCGGCGAGCGCTGGTGGCGCGCGTGGCCGCATTGGATACCGTGGTCGATCAGGCGGTGGGCGAGAGTTATGATCTGCGCGCCCGGGTCGGCGTGCTGCGGGCAGCGCTGACCGGCCTGTTCGTTGGCCTGTCGTGCTGGCGCGGCCTGGAGCAGCATGTCCGCCGACTGCCAGAGCCGCAGCGCAAATCGCTGGACGACCTGCGGCGGCTGCTGGACCGGCGACTGCCCGGGGCGGGTACGCCTGCGCAATGGCGGCAGGCGGGTCGGGAGCTGCTGGCGACGCCCGACGCCGGCGTGTCGCAGCGGCTGCTGCTGGACAGGCTGGGCTATGCGCTGCTGGCGCTGGCGCGCGTGCACGACGAAATCGTGCTGCTGCGCGACCCGCTGCACTCTGCGCCGGGGGATCTGCAGCGATCCATTCAGGTCAGCGATCCGCTGGCCGCCGCCGTCAACGCGCTGCGCGCCGTGCTCGTGGTCGGCGCCGCAGAGCTTGCCTGGGTGCTGAGCGGCTGGTCCTCGGGGCCGGTTTTCGTGACCTTTGCCATGGTCGTCGTCATGCTGTACGTGCTGCGCGATGAGACGGCCTTCAGCGGCGCGGCGATCATGGCTGGCGGCTGCGCGCTGGCGCTGCTTGCGGCCTGCATACTGAAGTTTGCGATGCTGCCGCTGGCGCAGGCAGCGGGATTGGACGGCTTTGGCGCATTCTCGGTGATCGTCGGCGGCATGATCCTCGGCTTCGCGGCTGCGGCTGCGGCATTGCGTCAGGGAACTACGGTCGCGGCGGTCGCCTTTGCCACCATGGCCAATTTCATGCCGCTGTTCTCGCCCACGAACGCGCAGACCTATGACTATGCCGGCTTCCTGAACACGGCGATCGCCATCATGGCCGGTGCGTCGATGGGCGCCGCCGGCTATCGCTGGCTGCCGCCGCTGTCGCCGGGATTGCGCGCACGACGCCTGATCGCCGGGACCCGGCGCGACCTGCGCCGACTGGTCGCCGGTTGGCGCCTGGACGAGCAGGCCTGGGCGCGACGGCTGCATCTGCGCCTCGTGCAGTTGCCGAAGCAGGCGACGCTGCAGGAGCACGCCCAGGTGCTCGCTGCCCTGTCGGTCGGCACGGAGCTGCTGCGCTGCCGCGCGTTGCGCGACGCGGCGGGCGTGTCCGCGTCAGAGGCCATCCGCCGCGATGCGGCGCGCCGAGAGATCGCCGAGGCGGTCGCCTCGCATCCGCGATTCTTCGCGGGCATGGACCTGTAAAGGGCCGCTGGTGCTGCCGCTGGACCAGATCGACCTGTTCGGCGCCTATGTGGCGCCGCTTGCCGTGGTGGCGGCGGCGTGCGCCGGAGCGTGGCTGTTCCTGCGCCAACTGGCTGATGCCCTGGGGTTGCTGCCCTATGTGTGGCACCCGGCTCTGTTCTTCACGGCGGTTTATGTGATCATGCTCAGTCTGGTCGGCTTGCGGATTGCCGGCGCGTGGCTCGGCTGATGGAGCGGGCGTGGCGCGTGGTCCGGGTCGTGGCGACGTGGGTCGTCGTCGCCGTGGCCATCGCGCTCGGGCTGCGGTTCTGGCGTGCCTATACCACGGCGCCCTGGACGCGCGACGGGAGGGTGCGCGCCTATGTCGTGACGGTGGCGCCCCAGGTGGCGGGGCAGGTGACCCGCCTGCATGTCATCGACAACCAGTATGTCCGTACCGGTGACGTGCTGTTCGAGATCGATCCGGCCGACTACCGCCTCGCGCTCGCCGCGGCACGGGAGAATTTGGTCAGCGCCCAGACCAGCCAGACCTTCAAGCAGCAAGAGGCGGCGCGACGGGCGCGGCTGTCGAACCTGTCGGTGTCGGCCGAGCAGCAGCAGCAGTTCGCCTCGGACGCGGCGGTGGCGGCGGCAGCCACGGCTGCCGCCACGACGCAGCTGAACAAGGCCGAGCTGAATCTGGCGCGCGCCGAGGTGCGCTCCCCCGTCGAGGGCTGGGTCACCAACCTGGCTTTGCAGCAGGGCGACTATGCCCAGGTCGGGGTTGCCGCGCTGGCGCTGGTCGACGCGAAATCGTTTTGGGTCGACGGATATTTTGAGGAGACGACGATCCCGCGCGTGGCCGAAGGCGATCCGGCGACGGTGTGGCTGATGGGCGACCCACGCGCGCTGCGCGGGCATGTGCAGGGCGTGGCGCGGGGCATCCAGGCCGACGACGCCGCATCGGGGTCGAGCGGTCTGGCCAGTGTCAACCCGGTGTTCACCTGGGTAAGGCTGGCGCAGCGCGTGCCGGTGCGCATCGCCATCGAACTCGGTGCCGGACGGGGTGCGGCTGGTGGCCGGAACCACCGCCAGCGTGCAGGTGCGACCGCGCTGACCGTGCCCGTAACGGTCAGTCCAACGTGTAGCCGAACGTCGATGCGGTATCGGCCACCTGCCGCCATAGCGTGTGCGCCTGTGCCGGCGAGAACACGTTGCGCCAGTCGCCGGCGATACCCTTGCGGAAAAAGCTGCGCGGATCGGACTCGCCGCCGACGCGGCCGCCGGACAGCGCTGCAAAGGACGTCGCCCCCGCGATCGCGGCGATGTCGGTGCGCGCCGGATCGGTGCCGATGAAATCGAACATGCGCGCGGCCTCGCCTGCGAAATCGGCCAGCAGAGCCTCGTACTTTATCAAATGGAGGACGGCCGGCGAGACGCGACTGGCGGCCAGGTAATTCTCCTGGTCGCGGCGCCAGCCGAGCAGCAGCGCTGCAACGCTTTTGCCTGCCGCCTCGCGATCTGAAATGATCGTTCCGGGCGCCAGGACCGCGCCCTGATCGATGTGCGCGTTCAGCCGGTGCAGCATCGGCGCTCCGTCGTCCGCGCCACGTTCGCCGCGCGCAAGGTTGGCCTCGTGATAGAGGCGGCTGGCCAGAACGTCGAGCGGGTGGCGGACGATATGGACGATGCGCAGTCCCTCCCAAAAGCGGGAGAGATGTGCGTACAGCCCGGAATATCCCGGCGTTCGATCGGCCACGTACCGCGCGCCCCAGGCGCGGCCGAGCCGGAGCATCAGCTCTTTTGCCAAGCTGATCTGGAGAAAGCGCGAGAAGTCCGCGACATCGAACGCGGGGTTCAGCCAGCGGATGTAGTCCCGGCCGCTGAAATGCGCCTGCCGGGCCGCCACCATCCGTCGCATCTCGGCAACGTCGAACAAGTTGAAGGTGTTGGCTTCATGAAGGACGATGAAGTCGCGGTGCGCGTCGATCACCCTTTCCAGCCATGTGGTGCCAGACTTGTGGGTTCCCGAGATCAGCACCGGGGACACCTCGCGCGGCCGGACGGGAGTTTGCCTGGTGAGCACGCGAACCTGATCGGGACGCTTCAGTATGTCTGCGAAAGCAAGATGCGTCCGGTCCTGCACGACAGCAAGGCGGTAGCGTCCGTCGGCAATGTCATGGCCAATCAGGACCAGCAGGATGCGCCGTCGCCCGGGCGGCGGACCCTGCGTCGGTGCGGGATCCGGCAGGCGAAGCGCCGTGAACGACGTATTTGCGCCGACAAGCGCGGGCGGCCGGCCAATCAGATGCAGGAACACCGGTTGCGACTGTCCATCCTGAATCGGCAAGTCCAGACGCAGATAGATGGTGAACGGCAGCATGGCCATGTCCAGCAGCCGGAGCTGAACCGCCGCAGCCGCCGGGCCCTCCACGCGTTCGACGGCCGCGTCCTTGATGATTTTCAAACTCAGGCTAGCAGGCGGCATCGGGCGGGCTCCGGTCAGGGCGGACGCGGAGCGTTAACGCCGATGGTACGGGAGCGCAACCGCCTGACGCGGAGCCTAGCGGCTGAGAACCGCGCCCGTGGAACGCTCGCGGACCTGTGCCGCGGCGAGGAGTCCCTGATCGATGTCCGGCAGGTCAAGGCAGAATCCGCACGCGCCGTTGCGCAATCCGGCATGGTCGAGATCGACGCGGTAGCGGTTGGCGGTGCAGCGGGCGAGGTGCTGTTCCTGGATCACTATGTCGATTTCCAGCGCATCGCCGGGCGCTGCGCGGTCGAGCACCCAGCCCTCGATGCGGCCGTCGCCCTGATGATCAATGTGCCAAGACAAGGCGCGGCCGGGTCGTTGCGTGACGCGGCCGGCGGCAGGCAGGCCGGCGCGCACCGCCTCCAGCAGCCAGCCGCCTTCGACCCGCGGCGCGCAGAATTGCCATCCTTCGGCGACGTCGTCCGGGTAGAGCTGGGTGTATTCGACGGCGTTCTCGAACAGGCCCCGGCTTTCGCAATCCACGAAGGTCTCGGTCGCCGCGCCCTCGGCGAACACCGCGTCCGGAGTGTCGAGTTCGATGTGAATATAGGACACCGCCCGGATCGCGGTGCGAGTGATCGTGCGGTCGTTGATCAGCGATGCTGCCGGAATCAGCACGGTGCCTCCGCCCGGAGCCGCGAGCAGCATCGCGTGCGGCGGTGACACCCGCAATGCGCGGCGCGGTACCCCGGGCCCCAGCGACGAGGCGGCGAAGCGAACCGGGCGAAGCTGCGGCTGGGCCGCCACGACCGATGCGCTGTACGAACGGCGGCCCAGCCACTTGATCGGGCGGGCGCGCCCGGATGCTGTCAGCACCAGATCGCCGATGCGCAAACGCTCTATCGGCACCTCGCCCTGCGGGGTCGCGATCCGGGTGCCGCGCAGGAAGCAGGTCACGGTGACCAGGGTGCCGCCGGTCGGATCGCTGCTGACGGTGAAGCCCAGGCCTGCCGGATCGCCGCCGACCGCCAGGCTGGCCTGCTGACCGGATGCGCCCTGGACATCCAGCATGCCGCCTTGCACGGCCGCCCCGGCGGCGCCGAAGGAACCGATCGGCGGGTTCGAGGAGATGCCGGCGAGGTCGATCTCGTCGCCCGCCAGCAACCCGTTCAGCGTCAGGCCGATCGCGTTGGCTCCGGACGCATCGGGGGGCAGGCTGAGCAGGTTGCTGCCAGCTCCGAAATCGACAGTCACGGCGTTCCCGCCTGCAAGCGCGCCGATCTGCAGCACCGCGCCGTCCGCCAGCGCGATCGTGCCGGTGCCGTCCAGGGTGGCGATGCCGAGCGTGGCGCCGTCCAGGATGATGCTGCCGGAGTCACTGAACGTCCCCAGGCCGCCGATCTCAAGCGTGCTGCCTTCGACGGTGTCGCTGATTGTTGTGGCCAAGCCGAAACTGAGCACGCCGGGTGCGCGCGCGCCGATCAGGTCGATGACGCCGACCGCCCCAGCGGTCACGCTGATCTGATCGACGACGGCCGCCGTGCTATAGGCCAACTCCGTCGTGCCGGCGTCCAGCGTGATGCTGCCGGATTCGGCATCAAGGATCACCCCGGGAGCCTGATCCAGCACCGCCACGCCGAGCAGACTGGCGCCTCCGGTGACCAGGATGCCGCCATCGCGGATCAGCGTCCCGTTCCTGACCGTGCCGGTGAACGTGAAGCTGCCGGTCGGGTCGAGCCTGCCCGCGTCCAAAGTCCCGCCGCCGAGGTCGAGCGTTCCGGTGAACAGGACGTTGCCCACCACGCTGCCGAGCTGCGCCAGAGACAGATTGTCGTCGAACCGGATCACCGATGCCTCGATGGTGCCGCTGTTGGTGAAGCTCTGCACAGCGGCGGCGATGTCGATCGTCGAATCCAATGTCGTCGTCTGCACGTAGGCTTGCGTCGCGGTCACGAACGGCTCCTGGGCCTGGGCGGTTGCCAGCAAAATGCTGCCGGAGTTGACGAAACTGGAGCCGGCGACCTCGATGCTGGCGGCCTCGCCGAGGATGGTGCCGGTATTGGCGAAGGCGGCGGCGTCTTCGAGCAGGCCTGGCGCGTAGGTTGCGTCGAAGGTCAGCGTCACCTGAGTCGGGAAGCGGCCGGCGTAGATGGTAAATGTCTGCTGCAGGTCTGCGACGATGGTTGCATTCAGCGCCAGCGTTCCGGCATTGACGAACCCCGCGGAGTCGATCGTGAGCGGCGCCAGAACCGATGCCAGGTCGGAGACGATCAGACCGTTGCTGACGAAGCTGCCAGCGCCGCCGAGCGTCAGCCCGGCATCGGCGGGGGCCGTCTGCGCGGAATGGGACGGGTCATCGGCGCTGGCCACGATCGTGGTTGTGCTGTCCAGGGTCGCCACGCTGGCGGCAGCCGCGTCGATCCGCGCAGAGCCGGTCGCGAAGGTCGAGACGGCGAAGGCCGCGCCCGCGTAGGCGCCCCCTTCCAGAGTCAACGCTCCGGCCACATCGAGGCCGCCGGTGGCCGCCTGGGTCGCCGCCGCGGTCGCCGACGTGATCGCCAGACCATCGCCCAGCGCGCCGAGCCAGACCACCCCGTCGGCCACGCCGCCGCCGGCGAGCACGCTGCCGCCGGCATAATCGACGGTGCCGCCCTCAATCGTGCCGCCGGCAGCGAGGTCGAGAGTCCCGGCGGCAAGGTCGAGGGTGCCGGCGAGCGTGAGCGCGCCTTGCAGGAGCAGCGTGGCCTGGCTGCCGGCGGCGAATGCCACGTCGCCGATGGCGGCGCTGCCCGCGAGCGTCGCCGTGCTGCTGTCGGTTGCCGAGAACAGGGCGGAGTCGAGGCTGCCGGGCTGCTGGAACGATCGCCAGGAGAGACCGCTGGTCCAGGCCCCCGACACGCCGCGCCAAGTTACCATTGCCATGCCCGCCTCCCCGCCTGCCCGCCTTGCCCGCGGTCCACTCGTGCCGGGATGGTATCAACAAAGAGTTAATCTCCGCAACGGCAGAGCGTCTCACGCAAAGAGAATAAGTCCATTTTAAGATACTCGACCGGGCGAACGCCCTGATGGCGAGTGTCATCGGTCCAGCAACCGTGTAGACCCCCGCAATCACACGGAGAATGGGTCGAATGGCTGCTGAGATGACGGCGCGCGCGACGCCGGAATGGGAGCTGCGCGTGGCCCTGGCGGCGGCGTTCCGACTAGCCGTGCAGAACGATTGGCATGAGGCGGTGGCCAATCATTTCAGCGTGGCGGTCGACGAGTCCGGCGGTCGCTTCCTGATGAACCCGCGCTGGCGGCATTTCGGGCGCATCAGGGCGTCGGATCTGCTGCTGCTGGACGCGGCGGATGGCGGAACCATGCAGCAGGCGGATGCGCCGGATCCGTCGGCGTGGTGCATCCACGGGCGGATCCACGCGCTGCTGCCGCAGGCCCGCTGCGTGCTGCACCTGCACCCACCCTATGCGACCGCGCTGGCCGCCCTGGCCGATCCGCGTCTCCTGCCGATCGACCAGAACACTGCCCGATATTTCCGGCGCGTCGCGATCGACCGCGACTATGGCGGCATCGCCGACCATGCGGCCGAGGGTGAGCGGTTGGCGCGGGCCCTTGGCGAACAGCGCCGGATGCTGCTGGGAAATCATGGAGTCATCGTCGTCGCACCCACGGTCGCCGCGGCGTTCGATGATCTGTACTACCTGGAGCGGGCATGCCGGACGCTGATGCTGGCCTATGCCTCGGGGCGGGAGCTGGCGGTGCTGTCCGACGCCATGGCCGAGGCCACGGCGCGCGGCTGGGAAGACTATGCCGACGCCGCGGATGCGCATTTCGCCGAGGCGCGGCGGATGCTGGATGCGCGCAATGAGGATTACGCGGACTGAGCCTCGGACGCCGCCGCTGCGCGCGCGGTGCGGGCGAGGCGCCTGGCGGTTTGCAACAGCAGCTGGCGGTCCGCCTCGCTGCATGCCCTGAACAGGTTGAGCATGGCCAGCTCCGTGCCGTGATCCGCGCGCGCATCGCCGTGCGGATCGCCCTGGATCAGGTGCCCGACGGAGATCCCTAGCGCGGAGGCAATCCGCGCGACATTGCCGCGCAACTGGCCCGCCCGGTCCGTCTCCCACTGCGCCACCGCGCTGCGGGTCACACCGACGGCTGCCGCGAGATCGGCTTGCGTCATGCCCCGCGTGACCCGCGCCGCGCGAATCCGCGCACCTGCCCCATCCGGTTCCATGCGACCGACATAAGTGAACGGCGCTAACAATGCAAAGCCAGCCGGCTTGACAATTTCAGTTAGTGGTTCTAACTAACCGCAACAGCATGGAGGTGACGATGCGGCAGGCCGGAATGCCATATCAGACGTTGCGTAGCGCGGACGCGCCGGAACGACAGGCCTGCGAGATCGACCGCGCCGCTCTGCCGACCGGCGATCCGCTGGCTTGGTCGGTGCTGGTTTCGGGCACCAGTCTGGATGGCACGGCATGGCCGGGCTGGGGACGCAGCGGCTGGGATGCGCTGACGCGGGAGGGCGGGGTTTGAGCTACCACCAGGACTTGGCGATGCAGGCGATTGACGCTGCCTATGTGACCGTGCGGCTCGAGGAGGCCGGGCACACGTTGCTGTGCCTGCCTGATACCGGACATTCCACCCGCATGCGCTCCTCGGCGCTGGAACTGGTCCGCACCGCCTGCGAGGTGGAGCAGGCGGCGCCCGGCAAGCGGCTGCGGGTGCCGGTGCCCTCGGCGGCGCGGATTGGCGCGATGGACGAGGCCTGGAGTTGGCTGGGCTTGATCCCGGCGGACCGGTATGTGCTGCGCCGGATCGTCGGCGCGCGGGCGCTGGTCAGTCCCGCGACCGAGCGACACCTGTTCAGCTGGCGGAGGCTGGGCGGCCTGCTGGGGGCCGATCACCGCGCCGTGCAGCGCTGGCACGGCGAGGGCATTGCCTGGATCGTCCGTGGATTGCTGGCGGCTGCTGCCGCGCCAGGGCCGGCTCGCAAGGTGGCGCCTGCGTCGCAGTTGAAGCAGGGTGGCGCTGCGGTCTGAACGAGGGATGCGACACGTGCAGGATGCAGGCGACGGGGACGATTTCATTCGCACGGTGCGGACCGACGAATTGCTACGGACCGGCTTTTCGGTGCTGCGCCGCACCACGCTCGACTATCGACGGCGCGACGGCGCGTGGCAGCGGCTGGAGCGGGAGACCTACGACCACGGCAACGGCGCCGCCATCCTGCTGTATGATCCCGCGCGCGACTGCGTGCTGCTGGTGCGGCAGTTCCGGTTTCCGGTCTATGTGAATCCTGCGCCGGCCCAGCGGCCCGGGGTGGCGCCCGGCTGGACGATCGAGGTGCCGGCCGGGATGCTCGACGATCACCTGGCCGCTGGACGGACCGCGGAGCAGGCGATCGCCCGCGAAGCCGAGGAGGAAGCGGGGCTGCGTGTGCGCGCGCCGCGCCGCGTTCTGGACGCCTTCATGAGCCCCGGCAGCCTGACCGAGCGCGTGGCGCTGTTCGTGGCGCTGTACGGCGAGGCCGATCGGACCGGCGTGGGCGGCGGGCTGGCGCATGAAGGCGAGGACATCGCCACCATCGAGCCGCGGCTGGACGAGGCGCTGGCAATGGTCGCGAGCGGAGAGATCGTCGATGCGAAGACGATCATCCTGCTGTACTGGGGGGCGCTGAACCGGGACAGCCTGGCGGCGGGTCCGGCCTGAGGCTTGAGCGTAAGGCGGAGCCGCGCTCAAAGCGGCTCGATCGACACCTCGGCGACGCCGCGCGACAGGATGCCGAGGGCCGCGGCCGCGGCCCGGCTGAGGTCGATGATGCGCCGCCGGGTGCCAGGCCGGTCGGTGATGGTGACGACGACCTCGCGATCGGAGTTGACGAGGCGCACCCTGACCTGGCTGCCGAGCGGCAGCGTCGCGTGCGCGGCGGTCAACTCGTCCTGGTCGTAGCGGGATCCGTCGCTGCAGAACCGGCCCTGCCACCGCTTGCCGCCGTACCAGCTGGCGACCCCGACCTGCAGCGGTGCGGCGCCCAGCGCGATCGGCCGCGCGCCCAGGGTCAGCGCGATCGGTCGCCCGTCCGGGCCGCGCGGCGTGTCGTAGGCCAGCCCGTCATCGAAGGTGGCCGAAACGATGGAAGCGTCGCGGCGATGCGCCCGGACGCTGGCCAGGGCGCGACCACGGCGGGACAGGCTGGCCGCCTTCTCGCGCTTGCTGGACGAGGCCGGAACCAGCGGGGCGGGCTTGCGGCTTTGCGCGGCTGCGTTGTGCGGACAGGCGACGAGCGACGCCGCCGTTGGACACGCCAGCATAATGGCCAGCGTCGTGCGTGCGATCATGCTCGCGCCCCCCTACTCGATGGTTGCCGGCCCTGGGATCGGCGGGCCCGTGGTCTTTTGGCCAGAGGTCTTGAGACCAGTGGCCCCGCCGCATCCGACGATGGGCGCCGCGGAGCACCAGCAGGTGGCGGCTCGAACTCGGTGAAGCATAAGACCTGCCTCGACGCGCAAGATCAACCCCGAAAATGACCAGACCAGCCGGGCGGCGGTGCAGCGTCAGCGGGCCGTAATGCAATCGAACAGAGGTTGCCGCCAGACCACCCTGCCCGCAGCAGTGAGAAACGATGCCAACGGATGGGCGTGCCGCGGAACGGGATTGCGGCCTTATTGTGGCGCGCGCCTGTACCGTGGTGGCGATCTTGGGCGTATCCTCTTGCTTTCCGCTCTCTTTCTGCAAGCGCGCGAGAGGCGTCCGGACATAGGACGACAATCTTTTCAATAAAGGAATTTTGTCCTTGACCGGACGGACCGGAATCCTGTAAGGTTTGCTCCATGATCGGCGGCGTGCGGGCGACAACCCCGCAAGCCGCCGTCTTCGTTTCGGGCACCGCGCGGAGGGCTTGCATTGGCGGGACGGTCAGCCTCGGACAGGCTGCCCGAGGCCGTGCCCGCGCCGCCGAGCCTGCTGGACTGGGCGCACCAGGCGCTGCAGCCGATGCAGCCCGCGGCGCACCATCGCCGGCTGCTGGCCGAGCTGGAGTCGGTGGCCGATGGCCGCATCGACCGCCTGCTGGTGGCGATGCCGCCGGGCAGCGCCAAATCGACGTATTGCAGCGTGCTGCTGCCCGGCTGGTGGCTGCGGCGTCATCCCGGCCACAGCATCATCGCGGCGTGTCACACCGAGGCGCTGGCCCACTGGTTCGGCCGCCGCGCCCGCGCGCTGGTGGCCGAACACGCCGCGACGCTGGGCCTGCGCCTGGCGCGCGACGAGCGGGCGGCGGGACAATGGAGCGTCGAGGACGGCGGCGGCTATTTCGCCGCCGGCGTGCGCGGCCCGATCGTCGGTCGCCGCGCCGACCTGGTGCTGATCGATGATCCGGTAAAAAGCCACGCCGAGGCCGACAGCGCCGCGGCCCGCGACGGGCTGTGGCAATGGCTGCAGGCCGACCTGATGCCTCGCCTGAAACCAGGCGGGCGGATCGTGCTGGTGATGACGCGCTGGCACGAGGACGATCTGGGCGGCCGGCTGCTGGCCGGCGGCGAGCAGTGGCGCACGCTTTGCCTGCCGGCGCTGGCCGAGGCGGAGGATCCGCTGGGCCGGGCGCCGGGCGAGCCGCTCTGGCCGGAATGGGAGGATGCCGCGTCGCTGGCGCGCAAGCGCCGCGCCGTCGGCGAGCGGATGTGGCACGCGCTGTTCCAGCAGCGGCCGCGCCCCGATGCCGGAACCCTGTTCCGCCCTGAACAGATCGCCTTGCTCGACGCCGCGCCTGCCTGCGCGGCCGCGGTGCGCGCCTGGGATCTGGCGGCGACCGAGGCCGGCGCGGGCGGCGATCCCGATTGGACAGTGGGGCTGAAGCTGGGCCGCCTCGAGGGCGGCGGGGTCTGCGTGCTGGATGTGGTGCGCCTGCGCGGCGGCCCGCTTGCGGTCGAACAGGCGATCATAGCCAGCGCCGAGGCTGACGGGCGGGCGGTGCCCGTCGGGCTGCCGCAGGATCCCGGCCAGGCTGGCAAGCAGCAGGTCGGGCATCTGCGGCGACTTCTGGCCGGCTTCCGCGTCGCGGCCAGTCCCGAGAGCGGCAGCAAGCTAACACGCGCCGGCCCGGTCAGCGCGCACGTCGAGGGTGCACGGTTGTCGATGCTGCGCGCGCCGTGGACCGCCGCCCTGCTGGACGAATTGCGCGACTTCCCGCACGGCCGGCACGACGACCAGGTGGACGCGCTGGCCCGCGCCTTCACGTTGCTGGAGGGCGCATCCAGCGAGTCGCGGCGGCTGCGCTTGGATCTGCTGGGACGCTGACCCCGCCGCTACGGCGCGATCGCAACAGGAGCTCGGATGTTCGAGACGATCTGTCAGCAGATCGGCAGCGATGCCGACTATGGCGAACGCGTGCGCCGGCTGGACATCCTGCAGCGGGTGCTGGAGGGGCGGCTATACGACGTGCTGCCGTACGAGTTCCACGACGAGCGCGGCGCCGGCGGCGAATACATCCCGCTGCGCCAGCGCCGGCCGAGCGTTCGCTACCCGCTGGCCCGCATCGTCGTGGACGATTCGGTTAGCCTGCTGTTCGGCGACGGACATTTCCCGGCGATCGACAGCGCCGACGCCCGCATCCGCTCGGTGCTGGGCGACGTGGCGCGAGAGACCGGGTTGAACGGCGTGATGCTGGAGGCGGCGCGCGCCGGCAGCGTGGGCAGCGTGGCGATCTGGATGCGCGTGCTGCGCGGGCGGGTGTTCTTCAAGGTTCTGGACTCCAAGTTCCTGCTGCCCGAGTGGGACCCGCAGGAGCCGGATCGGCTGCTGCGGGTCACCGAACGTTACAAGGTGCCTGGCGCGCTGCTGCTTCAGCGCGGTTATGACGAATGCGATCCCGGCGGCCTGTACTGGTTCGTCCGGCGCTGGGACGACGACGCCGAGACCTGGTTCGTGCCGACGCCGGTCGGCCAGGCGACGGCGACGGCGACGCCGGACGTCGATGCGGCGCGCAGCGTGCGCCACGGCCTCGGCTTCGTGCCGTTGGCCTGGGTGCGCAACCTGCCGGGCGCGGTGGGCGGCTTGTGCGACGAGATCGACGGCGCCTGCACCTTCGCCGCCGCCGTCGAGACCAGCATCGAGATCGACTACCAGCTGTCGCAGGCCGGTCGCGGTCTGAAATACTCGTCCGACCCGCTGCTGCTGATCCGCGAGCCGGCCGCGCCGGATGGCGATCTGGTGCGTGGCGGCGGCAACGCGCTGGTGGTGGGCCAGGGCGGCGACGCGAAGCTGCTGGAGATCGGCGGCACCGCATCGCAGGCGGTGATCGACTACGTGCGGGCGTTGCGCGAATACGCGCTGGAAGGCGTGCACGGCAACCGGGCCAGCGCCGATCGCCTGTCCGCCGCACAGAGCGGCCGCGCGCTGGAACTGATGAACCAGGGTTTGATCTGGCTCGCCGACCGGCTGCGCGTCAGCTACGGCGCGGCGCTGCTGCAGCTTGCCGGCATGGTGGTGCAGGCGTCGCAGGTGTTTCCGCTGCGCGTGCTGGGCGAGGCCGTCGAGCCGCTCGATACCGTGGCCCGGCTGACGCTGAAATGGCCGCGCTGGACCACCCCAAATGCCGAGGACCGCGCACGCGATGCGCAAACGCTGACCGCGCTGACGGCCTCCGGCCTGCTCAGCCGCGAGACCGCGATCAAGACGGTCGCAGACGTGTACGACATCGAGGACGTGCCGGACGAACTGGCGCTGATCAGCAAGCAGGAGAGCGCATGACCGACGAGGCGACCCAGGACGAGCGGGTGGCTGCGCTGGAACGACAGCTGGCCGACGTGCAGGAGACGCATCGAGCGGCGCTGCTGCGCGCCGGCCTGCGCGCCGAAGCGATGCGGGCGGGCATGGTGGACCTCGACGGATTGAAGCTGGTCGACACCAGCGACGTGGCGGTCGACGAGCACGGCGAGGTGACCGGCGCGGCAACGCTGATGGCGAGCGTCAAGCGCGCAAAGCCGTGGCTGTTCGGCCTGTCGGGCGGCGCAGCCGGATCGTCGTCCAGCGCCGCCAGCGCCCCGCCGGCGCAGCCGCCCAAACCGCGACGCGCGCCGGACATGACTTACGACGAGTGGCAGACGGCGCGGGCCGAGCTGCTGCGCCGCCTCTGAGACCTCAATCGGGACAGGACAGACACGCATGGGCATCCAGAACTTTCCCGCCAGCCTGCAGGCGATCATCCAGCAGGGCTTTCTCGAGCGCGAGTTCCAGCACGCGCTGCAGTCTCGCCTGGGCTATCGCGCCTGCGCCGACCGCGAGAAGTTCGCCGTCGGCATCGGCGAGACGCTGACCAAGACGCGCGCCGGGCTGAAGCCCAGCGTGACCACGCCGCTGGCGCCGAGCACCAACACCAATCTCGACAACGGCCTGACATCGGCAAACTTCGCCATCGAGCAGTACACCATCAGTATCAACCACTACGCCGCCACCACCGATCTCAACATGGTCACCAGCCGCGTCGGCATCGCCGACCAGTTCTTGCTGAATGCGGCGATCAACGGCGAGCAGGCGGCGCGCAGCCTTGACGAGCTGGCCCGCAACGCGCTGTTCGCCGCATATTTCGGCGGCAATACGCGGGTGCGCACCACGCTGACCTCGGCCGGTCCGGCGGTGGCGGTCGATGACGTGCGCGGGTTCCAGACGGTGTTCGTCAACGGCGTGCAGGCCCCGGTGGGAGGCACCAGTTCGCTGACGGTCACGGTGGGCGCCAACGCCTATACGCTGGTCGGCGTCACCGTCGATGCGGTCAACGTCTCCACCGCGCCGGGCGGCGTCAGCGGCGTGCTGGCGTTCTCCGGCAATGTCAGCGTCAGCGACGGCACGGCGGGCAACACCGTGACGGCTGCCACCGCGAGCGCGATCGTGCGGCCGAACGGCCGAGCCAACACCGCGCAGATCGTGGCCGGCGCCACGCCGGACATCCTGGACATGGCGACGCTGCTGAACGCGGTGGCGACGTTGCGGCTGAACGCGGTGCCGGAGATCGACGGGGCGTTCAACTGCTACCTCGATCCGGTCAGCGCGCGGCAGCTGTTCGGCGACCAGGCGTTCCGGCAGCTGTTCCAGGGTGCGACCAGCGCCAACCAGGTGTTCAAGCGCGGCATGGTCAACGACTTCCTCGGCCTGCGCTTCATCCCGACGACCGAGGCCTATGTGCAGTCGCACCCTAGCATCGCCGGCGCGCTGATCCGCCGCCCCATCGTGTGCGGCAAGGGTGCGCTGATCGAGGGCGATTTTGCCGGCATGGCGGCCGAGGACGTGCGTCCGGCTGACAGCATCGTGAACATCATCGACGACGTGGCGATGGTGACGCGCGAGCCGATCGACCGGCTGCAGCAGATCATCGCGCAGAGCTGGTACTGGATCGGCGGCTTCTGCGTGCCGTCCGACGTGACCACCACGCCGCAGACCGTGCCGACCGCGACCAACAGCACGTTCAAGCGCGCCGTGATGGTCGAGCATCTCGGCTAGGCCAGGCGCCTGGAAGAACCGTCCTGCAACGGAGTGGCTCATGGCGTTCCTGGAAAGTCAGCTTGTCGATATCCGGCGCTTTTGTGGCTACCCGGTCTATGGCGTCGGCGCCTCCGGCTTTCAGGGATGGCGGTTCTTTCAGGCGTACGGCCTGCTGGAATACCGGATGCAGAACATGGCGCCGGCCGAGGAAGCCGTGGCGCTGGGCTACCTGACCCAGCTCGCTTCGCTTGAGTTCGGACGTGACCGGCGCCGCGGCGCGGCTGGACACCGAGCAGGCGGCGGTGTGGACGCGCAATCCGCAGGAGCTGCGAGAGCGCATCCGCCTGTTCGACGACTGGCGGCGGCGGCTGTGCGGCTTCATGGGCATTCCGCCAGGGCCGGCGCTCGGCGACGGCGGCACAAGGCTGGTGGTGTGATGGTGGACTACGATCGCATCGACGATGCCATCCAGCGCGGCCGCGGCCTGGCCGCGATCGCGGTGGGCGAGCTGCACGACCTGCACCGGCCGACCCGTCCGACCGGACCCGTCCAGGGCGCCACCGCCATCATGCGGATGCCGGCGCTGTTCATGCCGGCAAGCGCGCGCATGCTGGCCTATGGCCACCCGCTGTTCGAGGCGGCGTTCGACGCCGCCTATACGCAGCCGGGCGACTATCTGGTCGGGCGGCAGTTCACCTGGTTCGTTGCCAGCCAGGCGCCGCTGCTGCCGCTGCTATGCGTCAAGGCGACGCGCGTGGTCTGCGTCTCTCGCCCGGGGGTCAGCAGCGGCGTCGGGCTGGCCACGTATGGCGGCATCCGGCGCGACACGCTGCAGCCGGTGCTGAGCGGCTGGCCGGCGAGCATGGTGGCGCACGGGCTGGGGCTGGACCGCGCCGATCTGCCGGCCGATGCCTCGCTGGGCGGCTGGAGCGTGCTGCTGCCGGTGTTGCCCGGCATCGTGCTGCGCACCGGCGATCTGGTGGCCGACGATCTCGGCCGCGCCGGCGTGGTCGCCTCGGTCGAGCTGTCCGATTACGGCTGGCGGCTCGCCGTGCGGCAGGCGGCGACCTGATGGCAGACCAGAGCGATGTCGAGACGGCGCTGGCGGCGATCGTGGCCGGCGTGCTGTATCCACAGGGGGCGGATGGCGCCAGCGCTGCCGGCGCGGCGTGCCGCATCCATCGCGGCTGGCCGGACGCGGCGACGCTGGATGCCGACCTGCTCGCCGGCCGCGTGACGGTGACGGTCGCGGGCGATGCCCGCGCGCAGCGCACCACGACGCGCTACCCCGACGAGTGGCGCGCACAGCGATTCGTAGCACCCGGCCTGCAGGTCTCGGTCGGCGGCAACGCCGCGACGTTCTCCGGCGATGCCGGTCCCGGCCAGCTCGCCGGCGTGCTGGCCGAGCAGGTGGCGGCCGTGCATCGGACGGTCGTCGGCGATACGGCGCAGACGGTAGCGGCGGCGATCGCGGCGGCGCTGGCCGCGGTGCCGGGGCCGCTCTCGGCCACCGCGGCGCAGGGGACGACGGTCGTCGTGGGCGGCGCATCGGCCGTCGTGGCGCGCGCGCTGGCCGATCAGCCCAGCATCCGCGAGACGCGTCGGCAGCGCCAGGCATTTCGCGTCGCCTGCTGGTGCCCTGATCCGACCACCCGCGACACGGTGGCGGCCGCGATCGACAGCGCGCTGGCCACCTATGACTTTCTCGGCCTGCCGGACGGCATGGCCGGCAGGCTGCTGTACTTGGCATCGACCGCGACCGACCGTGTTCAGGATGCGGCTCTGTATCGGCGCGACCTGATCTACACCGTTGAGTACGCGACCACGCTGGCCGCCGATCTGCCCCGGTTGCTGTTCGGCGACACGCAGATCGCCGGCGATGGCGTCGTCATCAAGACCGTCCTGACCTGAACGGAGATCCGATGAGCATCAAGCTGGTGGTCGTGCGCGCCTTCGGGCGGCACGCGAGGGGCGACGTGATCGAGGACGCGGCCGAGGTGGCGCGCGTGCTGGCCGGCGAGCACGCGGCCCAGGTCGTGCGAGTGCTTGCCGCGAAAGAGGAGGTCTGATCCATGCCGATTGTCCAGCAGGGAAGCATCAACACGACGGCGCTGGTGGTGCCGGATCTGTATGTGCAGATCGTGCCGCCGCAGAATTTGTTGCTAAACGGCGTGCCGACCAATGTCGTGGGGGTGGTCGGCACGGCGAGTTGGGGGCCGATCGGTCAGCCGGTGATCCTGGCGACGATGGCCGACTACGCGCAGAACTTCGGAGCGGTCAATGCGCGCAAGTTCGACATGGGCACCGCGGTCGCCTGCGCGGTGCAGCAGGGCGCCAGCAATTTCCGCTGCGTGCGCGTGACCGACGGCACCGATACCGCGGCGAGCCTGAAGCTGCCGAATACCAGCGTGGTGCTGACGGCGCTGTACACCGGCACGCTGGGCAACCAGATCGGCGTGACGCTGGGCACCGGCAGCAAGGCAGGCAGCTGGCGGCTGACCGTGGGATTGCCCGGCCTGCCGCCCGAGGTGTTCGACAACATCCAGGGCAGCGGGGCCGGGTTCTGGGCCGCGCTCGCCGCCGCCGTCAATCAGGGCCAGGGGCCGCAGCGCGGCCCGTCGCAGCTCGTGGTGGTCAATGCGGGCGGCACCACCAGCGCGCCGGCGCCGCTCAGCGCCAGCTTCTCCACCGGCAGCGCGGGCAGCGACGGCGCGGTCAACGTCACCGCCGCCACGCTGGTCGGCATCGATGTGCCGCCGCGGCACGGGATGTATGCGCTGCGCACCCAGGGTTGCAGCATCGGCTTGCTGGCCGACACCGATGACCCGACGCAATGGACCACGCAGGCGCAGTTCGGGCTGTCCGAGGGCCTGTACATGATTTTAGCCGGTCCCGCCGGCGACACCATCCAGAACGCGGTGGCGACCAAGGCCGCTGCGGGGCTGGACACCTATGCCGCCAAGCTGATGTTCGGCGACTGGATCTGGTGGAACGACCAAGCCAACCAGACGACCCGGCTGGTCAGCCCGCAGGGCTTCGTCGCCGGGCGGCTGGCCAACCTGTCGCCCGAGCAGAGCAGCCTGAACAAGCCGCTGTACAGCGTGGTCGGCACCCAGCTGTCCGGCCAGCCCGGCACCGGCCAGGCGACCACCTATTCCGCCGCCGATCTGGGCGTGCTGCTGCAGGCCGGTATCGACGTGATCGCCAACCCGCAGCCGGGCGGCACATTCTGGGGGGTGCGCGGCGGCCACAATTCCAGCAGCAGCGCCGCGGTCGATGGCGACAACTACACTCGCCTGACCAACTACATCGCCGCCACGCTGGCCGCCGGCATGGGGCAGTATGTCGGCGAGGTCATCACCGCCAGCCTGTTCCGCCGCATCCGTGCCACGCAGCTGTCGTTCCTGCAGGCGATGCTGGGGCAGGGCCTGCTCGGCAGCACCGACGGCAGCCTGCCGTTCAGCGTGGTCTGCGACACCTCCAACAACCCGCCGAGCCGCACAGGGCTGGGTTACGTGCAGTCGGACGCGCAGATCCAATACCAGGCCATCAACGAGAAGTTCATCGTCAACATCGAGGGCGGCCAGACCGTGCAGGTGCAGCTGCAGACGCTGCCGAACACGCCTGGCGGCCTGTCGGCCTGAGGAGGGAATCCAGCATGTCGGGTAGCACGAATGCCTTTTCCGTTGGCAGGGACTGCCAGCTTGTCGTCATCGGCCCGTCCGGCCGCATCGACCTCACCCACGTCACCGGTTTCGAGTGCCGGCAGGTGACCGCACCCGTACGCATCGACCGCATCGACGGCGTGCAGCTTGCCGCCGAGCTGCCGAAAGGCTGGGACGGAAGTTTCGAGCTGGAGCGCGGATCCTCGGTCGTCGAGGAGTTCGTCGCCGGCCTGGAGGCGCAGTACTACGCGGGCGCCGCGCTGACGCAATCGACGCTGTACCAATACATCAACGAGGTGGACGGCAGCACCAGCACGTTCCAGTTCCAAAGCGTCGTGTTCAAGCTGGCGCAGGCCGGCAGCTGGCGCGGCGACGCCAGCGTCAAGCAGCGGCTGGAGTTCTACGCATCGCAGCGCGCGAGCGTCTGATGCAGTCGCCGTCCGCACAGGTTATGGCCGCCGCCTCGGCGGCGCGCGAGGTCGTCGATGCGCTCGGCCGCCGGCTGGCGCTGCGACGGTTGAGCGCGCTGGACCGGCTACGGCTGTTCAAGGCGGCGGGGCCGGCGCTGGCCGGCAACGCCGGCTGGATCGGCTTGGCGACGCTGGCGGTCAGCGTCTCGGCGATCGACGACGTGCCGGTGCCCGCACCGGGGACCGAGGCGCAGATCGAGGCGCTGGTCGCGCGGCTGAGCGACGCGGGACTGGCGGCGGTCGCGGCGGCGCTTGCCGCAGCCGCGGCAGAGGCCGCGCCGGCCGACGTAAAAAACTGAGCCGGCATCCCGACCTGGTCGATAGCCTGTTCCTGGTGCGGAACGGGGTGCCGTTCGACGTCGCCTTTGCGCTGCCGCAGGACGAGCGCGCGGCGTGGGTGATCGCACTGGGAACCCTGGACGGACGCCGGTTCGATTTCGCGCAATGGCGATGGGAGGAGCGCAAGTGAGCGAGGCCGCAATGCCGGAGCCGGCGGATAGCGACCCGGCGAGTGTCGGCTTCGCGTTGCTGATGACCGATGCCGAGGCGGCGATCACCGCTGCCGCCGAGGAAATCGCGGGCTTGGCGCGCATCGTGCAGCAGGCGCCGGGCAACGCCTCGGCCACGGCGCCCCCGCCGGGCGCGGCCGCCGCGGCGCGTCCGCCGGCCGTGAAAGATGCGCTGCCGGTCTCAGCGCCTGGCGGAACCCGGATTGCCGCGACGGCCGCGGCGACGGGCGCGCCGACCGTGCGGGCCGCGGATCGGCCGACGGCTGTGGCCATCGCGCCGCTCGATCGGCATCGCCCGGCTGCGGCGATCGGTGCTGCCCCGCAGATGCGCGAGCCCGCGGCGCGGGTCGCGCTTGCGCAATCACCGGAAAGGTTCGGACGGGGTGGACCCGGCCCGACACAATCGGCCGCGTCGCTTGCCGGGCGCTCTCTTGCAGTCGCGTCATTGCGGCCGGCGGCGACGGAGCGATCAGCCGACAGCATGTCATTGCCGGCGCCGGCCGTGGTGCCGCCGCCGCCGCGACCGATGGCCGAGTTGCCGCAGCCGGCCGCCTTTGCAATCGCGCCAGGGATGGGCCAGGCCGAAGGATCGCCTGCGCCGCTGCCCCCGCGGCCGTCCGAGGCGATGGCGCCCGCCCTGCCCTTGATGCCGGCGGCGCCAGCGCCATCCGATGCCGCGCCGGACTCGCCTGCGCAGTCGCCCGCCGCCCCGCTCGCCCCGGCCGAGCGCCCCGACCGCAGCCTTGCCCCGAGCGGGCCGGTCCCGGCCGGCGGAGAGGCGGCATCGGTCCAGCGGTTGTCGCAGGACGCGGCGCCGACGCATGGCGACGTGTTCCTGGACGGCGTGCGCGTCGGCCATTGGATGTCCGACGCCCTGGCGCGCGCCGCCGGCGGCCCGGCGCGCGGCAGCACCGCGTACGATCCACGCATGGGGCCGCGCTGGCCTGGCGCGCTGCAGGGGCAATGAAGCCATGAGCGGATTGTTCCTCGGCCCGGTCACATTCGAGCAGTTCGAGGTGCCCGGCCGGATCGTGTTCGGCGGCCGGCAACGCGCGGCGATCCACAACCTGCCGGGCGGCGGGCGGGTGATCGATGCGATGGGTCGCGACGACGCGCCGCTGGTCTGGAGCGGCACGTTCAGCGGCCCGTCGGCGGCGAGCCGGGCGCTGCAGCTCGACCTGATGCGCGCGCAGGGCCTCGCCTGGCCGCTGGCATGGGATGTGTTCGCCTACAGCGTCGTGGTGAGCGAGTTCTCCGCCAGCTACGAGCGCGCCAACTGGATCCCGTACCGGATCGTGTGCAGCGTGGTCGTGGACGAGACGGCGACGCTGCCGCTGGCCGCGCTCTCGCTGGTGCAATCGGTGCAGGCCGATCTCGGCGTTGCCACGTCGCTCGCCGGGGTGGACCTTTCGGCCGCCGGCGCGGCGCTGTCCGGACCCGGCGCGCTGGTCGCCGGCAGTTCCGGCCACGCAGCGGCGACGGCGAGCCTGCAGTTGGCATCGGCCGGCATCGCGACCCAGCTTGCCATGAACGGAAGCGTGCTGGGCGGCGACGCGGATTTCGCGGGCATCGCGGCGGCAGCGCAGCAATCCGCGCAACTCGCGGCGGCGCAGGGCTTCGTGCGGCGCGCGCAGTCCAACCTTGCCAGCATCGGGAGCTGAGCGTGCAGACAATCGAGACCGCCGGCGGCAACCTGTTCCAAATCGCCGCGCAGCGACTGGGCGACGCGACGCAATGGTTGCGCATCGCGCAACTGAACGGCCTGTCCGACCCGCTCCTGAGCGGGGTGGCGAGCCTGCTGCTGCCGCCCGTCGATCCGGCTGCCGGAGGCGGCATTGCCCAGCAATGACCTGATCCGCGCGCCGCTGCTGCTGGTGCTGGCCGACGGCGTTCCGGTCCAGGGCGCGCTCGGCGCGCATGTCAACGCCACGGGCACCCATAGCTGCGACGACTTCTCCGTCGCCGTCTCGCTGTCCGCCGACCCGGCGCGCGGCGCGGCGTTCTGGGCAAACGCCGCGACCATCCTGCTTGATGTGCAGGTCAGCATCGGGTCCGGCTTCACAAGCCTGGTGCAGGGCTATGTGGACAGCGTCAGCATCAACCCACTGCGCGGCGAGGCGCAGGTGTCGGGGCGGGACCGTTCCGCCGCACTGATCGAGGCGCGCACGCAGGAGACGTTCGCCAATCGCACCGCAAGCGAGATCGCGACGCTGCTGGCCGGACGGCACGGGTTGAGCGCGCAGGCGCAGGCCACGACGACGCCGGTCGGCCGCTATTGGCAGTTGGAGCATGATCGCATCACGCTCGACCAGTTCAGCCGGGCGACGACTGAGTGGGATTTGCTGGTCGGGCTGGCGGAGCGCGAGGGGTTCGACATCTGGGTCAGCGGCAGCACGCTGTATTTCAAGCCGCCGCAGGCGAGCGCCTCGCCGGGCGCGACATTGCGTCCCGTCGCCACGCCGAACGGGCCGGCCAATATCGAATCGCTGCGCATGGAGCGGTCACTGACCCTGGCCGGCGATCTGACCGTCACCGTCAAAAGCTGGAACAGCCGCATGGCGCAGGGCTTCTCGCAATCGGCCAGCACGGCGTCCTCGCCGCAGGGGTCGCAGGCGGCGCGGCAATTCAGCTTCGTGCTGCCGAACCTGACGCCGGACGTGGCGCTGCAGATCGCGCAGCGCCGGCTGGATGAGCTGTCCCGGCATGAGCGCGTCATCACCGCGGAGATGCCGGGCGAGCTGCTGCTGGGCGCGCACAGTCCGGTGGCGCTGGAGGGCACCGACACTGCGTTCGACCAGACATACCGCATCGACGAGCTGGCGCGCGGCATCGACGCGCGGCACGGCTTCCGGCAGACGGTGCGCGCGCGCAACGTCTCGGCCGATGTTTCGGTGCACTGATGCAGCGTTTCCTGAACGCGCTGAAGGCGCATGCGGCGGCGCTGGACCAGGGCGCGGCGCAGGCGCGGTTCGCGACGGTGACCAGCGTCGACACGTCGCGCCCCGCGGCGCGCGTCGCGCTGCAGCCGGAGGGCGTCATCACCGGCTGGCTGCCGATCCTGAGCCTGTGGGTCGGCAATGGCTGGGGCATGGCCTGTCCGCCGGCAACCGGCGACCAGGTGCTAGTGATCGCGCAGGAGGGCGACAGCGATCACGGCGTGATCGTCGGCCGGGCCTGGAGCGATCAGGCGCGCGCCGTGGCCGCCCCGGTCGGCGAGTTCTGGCTGGTGCATCGGTCCGGCAGCTTCATCAAGCTGCAGAATGACGGGACCATCCAGATGCAGGGCGACCTGCACGTGAGCGGCGACATCTACGACCGCATCGGCAGCCTGAACCGGCTGCGCCAGCACTACGACATGCACACTCACAGCGACCCGCAGGGCGGCCAGGTGTCGTCGCCCGATCCGCAGGACTGAGCACAGGACGGAGCACATCCTTGCCCGACATTTTCCACCAGTTCGGCTCGGACCTGCTGGCCAGCCCGGCCGGCGACGTCGCGGCGGTGGATCAGCCGACGCTCGGGCAGCAACGCGTGCTGCGCCGCCTGCTGACCAACCCCGGCGACTACATCTGGCAACTTGGCTACGGCGCGGGGCTGGCGCAGTTCGTGGGCCAACCGGTCGATGCGGCGCGCATCCAGGGCGTGATCCGCAGCCAGATCTTCCGCGAAGCCGCGGTCGCGCGCTCACCGGAGCCGCAGATCAGCGTGCAGGCCGGGCAATCCGGCGAGGTGTTCGTGACGATCGTCTATACCGATGCGCCGAGCGGGCAGACGCAGGTGCTGGGTTTCAGCGTGGGGGGCGCGTGATGCAACTGCCGCTGCAGAATTTCTCCACGCTGGTCGGCAACGCCGCCGCCGCGGTGCAGGGGGCAGCGGCGCAGCTGCTCGACCTGTCGGTGGGCAGCGCGCTGCGCGCCGTGCTGGAAGCCAGCGCCAGCGTCTCGCTCTGGCTGCAATGGCTGATCGTGCTGGTGCTGCAGACCACGCGCGCCGCCACCAGCACCGGGCCGGACCTGGATAGCTGGATGGCCGATTTCACGCTCGCGCGCCTGCCGGCCTCGGCAGCGGCGGGACAGGTGCAGTTCTCCCGCTTCGCGCCGGGCGCATCGGCGCTGGTGCCGGTCGGAACGCCGGTGCGAACGGCTGACGGCTCGCAGACCTTCGCGGTCATCGCCGATCCGACCGATCCCGCTTGGCAGGCAGCGTTGAACGGCTATCTGGTGGCAGCCGGCGTGGCGGGCATCAGCGTGCCGGTGCAGGCACTCGTCGCGGGCAGCCCCGGCAACGTGCGGGCCGGCAGCATCACGCTGATCGCCGCCGCGATTTCCGGCGTCGATACCGTGGCCAATGCGCAGCCGATGGCCGGCGGCCTGGATGCAGAGAGCGACGCGGCGTTGCGGGCGCGCTTCCAGCTGTTCCTGCCGTCGCTGTCGCGCGGCACGAGGCTGGCGATCGGCGCCGCGGTGCTGTCGACGCAGCAGGGTCTCGGCTACTGGATCACCGAGAACGCCGTCGCGACCGGCGGGGCCTTGGTGGGAAGTTTCGTCGTCACCGTCGATGACGGCACCGGAAGCCCGCCGCTTTCCGTGCTCACCGCGGCGGCCAATGCGATCGAGGCGGTGCGTCCGGTCGGCACCAGCTTCGCCGTGCAGCCGCCCACCGTGCTCGACGTGCCGATTAGCCTCGGCGTGGTGGCGCTGACGGGCTACGATCACGGCGCGGTTGCGGCTGCGGTGGCGGCGTCGGTGAACGGCTTCGTCAACGCGCTGCCGATCGGCGCGGGGCTGCCGTACACGCGGCTGCTGCAGGTCGCCTACGATGCCTCGCCGGGGGTGGGCAATGTCACCGGCCTGCTGGTCGGCAACGGCGTGGCCGACATCGGCGGCGGCTCGGGCAGCGTCATCAAGACCGCCAGCGTGACGGTGAGCTGAGCATGACCGGCGATCAGACCGACATGGCGGCCCGGCTGCGCGCGGTGCTGCCGAACCGCTGGTTCCCCGACAGCACGCCGATCCTGGACGGGCTGCTCGCCGGCATCGGCCAGGCTGCGGCGTTCGTCTATTCGCTGCTGAGCTTTGTCCGGCTGCAAACTCGCATCGGCACGGCGACCGACGGCTGGCTGGATCTGGTGGCGCAGGACTGTTTCGGCGCGCGGCTGGTGCGCAGGCTGGGCGAGACGGACGCGTCGCTGCGCGCGCGCATCTTCCTCGAACTGCTGCGGCCGCGGGTGACCCGTGCCGCCCTTGTCAAGCAGATCGTCGATCTGACCGGCAACCAACCGGAGGTGTTCGAGCCGACGCGGCCGGCGGACACCGGATGCTGGGGCGCGTTCGTCAGCTATGGCGGCGCCGGGGCAGCGGGCGCCGGCGGCTGGGGCAGTCTCGGCCTGCCGTTCCAGTGCTTCGTCACGGTCCGCCGTCCGGTCAGCGGCGGGGTCGCGAGCGTCGCCTGCTACGGCGGCGGACCCGGCGCTTACGGCCTTGGCGCCATCGAATACGCCGATGCGGCGGTGGTCACCGGATCGGCGGTGGATGCCGAGATCATGGCCGCGATCGCCGGCGTGCTGCCGGCCTGCGGCATCGCCTGGACCCGCATCACCGCCTGACCGCTGCTTGCGCGCCCTTTTTCCGCGATCATCCAACGAGGATTTCATGGACCGTGGCATCGTCTATCCGGGCAGCATCCCGCTCGACACCGACATCCTGAACTGCAACCGAAACGCGATGCTGGCGGTCGGCGCGTTGCTGTCGGCCACGCTGGGCCAGGCGCCGGCGATTGACGGGCTGGGCGTGGCGCCAGCGGCGCGCGGCGGGCTGGCGATCGACGTGGCGCCCGGCAGCCTGACCGCCTACGTGCCGCTCGACCAGAGCGCATACGGCTCGCTGGCGCCGGACCTGAACGATGCCGTCGTCAAGATGGGCATCAACATCGCCGCCACGACCCTGCCGCTGACCGCGCCCAACACCAACGGCTATGCGATTACCTATCTGATCGAGGCGGCGTTCCAGGAGGCCGACGTCAGCCTGGTCGTGCTGCCGTACTACAACGCGGCGAACCCGGCGCAGCCGTTCCTGGGTCCAAACAACACCGGCACCGCCCAACCGACCCTGCGCTCGCAGCGGGTGGCGTTGCAGGCGAAGGGCGGCGTGGCCGGGCCGGCCGGGTCCAATCCGGCGCCGACGCCCGATCCGGGGTGGCTCGGGCTGGCGACGGTCACGATCGGCTACGGCCAGACCGGCGTCGCTGGCGGCAACATCGTGCAATATCCGTACAGCCGCTTCATCCCGGCCAAGCTGCCGGACCTGCGCCCCGGCTACGCCGCGGTGCAGGTGTTCCTGAGCTCCGGCGCGTTCGTGGTGCCGGCGACGGTGACGCGGGCCAAGGTGACGGTGTTCGGCGGCGGCGGCGCCGGCGGCACGCACGCGGTCTTTCCCAGCGGCGGCGGCGGCGCCGGCGGCTGGGCAGTCGGCTGGCTCAGCGGCCTGGCGCCTGGAAGCGTGGTCCCGGTCACCGTCGGCGGCGGCGGCGGCGGCTATGCCACGCCGCAGAATGGCCAGCCCGGCGGCTCCAGCGGCTTCGGCCCGTATATCGCGGCCAGCGGCGGCCAGGGCGGCGGCGGCGGCACGGTGCTGGTGCCCCCGCCCGGCGGCGCCGGCGGTCAGGGCTATGGCGGGCAGGTGGTCGGCAACGGCAGCTATGGCGGCGACGGCATCCCGATCGCCAGCCGCGGCGGCGACGGCGGCGGTCCGGGCAGCGGCCGCGGCGCCACCAACCTGGCTCCCGGCGTGATCGGCCAGTCCCCGGGCGGCGGCGGCGGCGGCGGCGGGTCCAGCCTGCCGAACGGCGGCGGCGCCGGAGCGCCGGGCGGCAACGGCCAGAACGGCATCGTCATCGTGGAGTATTGAGGCATGAAGACCTACGCCCGCATTCTCAATGGCGTGGTGATGGAGCTGTTTGCCACCGCCGCGCCGATCGCCACGCTGTTCCCGGCTGGCATCGTCTGGGTCGATGTCACCGCGACGCCCTCGGTGCAGGTTGGATGGGTGCAGATCGCCGGCGGCGGGTTCCAGCCGCCGGCCGCGCAGACGCCCACCGTCCCGCCGGTGACCCTTGCCGGCGTGCAGGCGCAACTCACCGCGCTGCAGGCCCAGGTCAACCAGCTGATCGCCGCCGGCGGCTGAGAGGGAGGGATCACCATGTCCGCAACGAATTCCGCCGATGGTCGCGCGCGCCTGGAAACCGAGCGCGTCGCGCGTGGTGGTGCTTGACGGCTTCCTGCCGATGCCGCGCGGCGCTGCCCTGCCCACGCCGGCGCCGCTGACCTGGCCGCCGAAGGATCCGTCCGACATCCTCGACTACGAGATCGACGCCAGCCAGGCGCTGCTCGGCAACGAGGGCGATGTCATCACCAGCATCGCGGTGGCGGTGCAGCCGTCCGGCGAGTTGCTGCCGGGCCAGGTGATCGCCGATGGCCAGGTGGCGGTGCTTTGGTTCTCCGGCGGGGTCGCCGGCACGACCTACGTGGTGCAGGCGACGATCGGCACCGCCAGCGGCCGGGTGATCGGCCGCGCCGTGCTGCTGCCGGTGCAGCCGCTGGCCGCGCCGCCGGCGCCGCCCGGAACGCCGGGGGCCAGCGCCGCATCGGCATTGCAGACCGATGCCGGCATCGTCCTGACCGACCAGAACGGCGCGCCGATCCTGGTCAGCGGCTGATCGGGCGCCACGCCCGACCCGGCGGCGCGTCCCAACATTGCGGAGAGCCAGATGCCGACTGTCCCCCAGTTGCCGGCGGTCTCTGCCGTCACGCCGAATGACCAGATCATGGTGTCGCAGGGCGGGCAGAGCGTGTCCGCAACGACGCAGGTGCTGCTCGCCGGTACTCAGCCGCAGCTGATCCTGGGGCAGGGCGCGCTGCTCGGCCGGGTCACCGCCGGCAGCGGCGGGCCGGAGCCGGTGCCCGTGGGCAGCGGCCTGGTGCTGGCGCAGGGCACGCTGGCCGCCGACACCGGCGTGCTGGCCGTGCTCGCCAGCCCGAACCTGGCCGGCCGCCCGACCGCGCCCACCCCGCCGCAGGGCGACAACTCGCAGGCGCTGGCCACCACGGCCTTCGTCGCCGCCAGCAACCCGGCGCTGACCTTCGTCGGCGACGTGGTCGGCTCAGGCAGTTCGCCGATCACCCTGGTGCTGCCGCCGATCGCAAATCCGGGCGTCTATACGAAGGTCACCGTCAACGGCAAAGGCCAGGTCACCGCCGGCGGCGGCCTGCAACTGGCCGACATCGTCGCGGCGCTGGGCTACACGCCGGCCTCGATGAACAACCCGCCGGTGCTGGCCGGGGCGGATGCGTCCGCGGCGTTGGTGTACGCGACCGGCGGCACGGTGGCGCGCAGCCTGGCCGCGATCGCCGCCGACCGGATCAGCGTGCAGGCGTTCGGCGCCGATCCCACCGGCGGCGCGGACAGCGCGCCGGCCTTCACCGTGGCGATGTCCGAAATCCCGCCCGGCGGCACCGCGCGGCTGTTCGTGCCGCGCGGCGCCTACCGGCTCGGCACGACGGTCAACCAGCCGGCCGGCCGCTCGGTCACCGTCGAGTTCGACGAAGGCGCAAGCATCACCGGGCCGGGCTACCTCGGCGTCGATCGGGTCGAGACGCATCAAGGGCCGTTCCGGCTGTCGCAGGTGGCCGGCGGCTATGCCGGTTATGCCAGCGGCATCGGCGAGCCCGGCGACCTGCCGTTCGACTTCCAGATCATCACCAACACCGCGGCCAATTCGGCGTCGAACCGGGTCGCCTGGGCGCGCACCTACACCAACGAGAACCGATATTCGAAATACACCGGCGGCATCGACCTGGCCGAGCAGGGTATCTTCGCGTGGCCGATCCTGGTGGACAACTCGGCCGGCGTTGGTCATTTCGAGGTCGTCGAGGGCGCGACCTATGACGAGGATCTGGCCGGGCGCGCCGGCCTCAGCGCGTCGTCGCAGCACTCCGAATACGACGTGGTCAACAACGGGCCGGAGAGCGGCTGGAGCTTCCAGCCCGGCGTCGCCAACCCGGTGCAGGGCATGGCGATCGACCCGTGGGGACAGAACGGCGCGTATGGCGGCCACATCCTCTTCGCCTACGGCACCGCCGGCGGGTTCGACGGCGTGTCCGGCGGCATCAACCGCCGCTGGGTCGCCTATCCGGCGGTGTACAGCAACGGCAACCCGCCCGCCGTGCCGACCGCCAGCACCATCATCATCACGATGGATGTCACCGCCAAGGCCACGGCGCAGCTGGGCGGCGGCGGCGTGGTCAGCGGCGTCTCGGTCAGCAACGGCGGCGGGGCCTATGCCAGCCCGCCGTCGGTCGCGTTCTCCGGCGGCGGCGGCGGCGGCGCCGCCGGGACCGCGACCCTGGTCGGCGGCGCCGTGGTCGGCGTGGCGATCACCAATCCCGGTTCCGGCTACAGCAGCCCGCCGCTGGTCAGCTTCACCGGCGGCGGGGTGCCCGCGCCCAATCCGGTCACGGTCGCGCTCAATCCCGACGGCGCGCATGGCGACGTCGCCTCGGTCGCCGCGGCAATCCGCGCGGCCAACATTCCGCTGGTCGGCGCTGCGGTCTCGCAATGGGGCGGCGCAGTCTCCAGCCTGGTGGTGTTCGGCACCGCGGGCGGCGATGTCGGCACCCTGACCCTGGGCGGCACCGCGCTCGCCGCGCTCGGCATCGCCGCCCAGCCCTACAGGACGCAGCGCGACGACACCGCAATCGTGCTGGGCGGCGGCGGCCATGCCGCGGCCGGCGACAAGCTCATCATCAACGGCATCATCATCACCGTCGGCGGCAGCGGCCAGCAGAGCGACGTGGTCGCCGCCTTCACCCAGGCCAACCTGCCCGGCGTGCGCGCCGACGTGACCGCGACCGGCAGCCTGGTGCTGACCGCCTGGATGGTGCAACAGCCCTGCGGCCTGGTGCTGGCGCAGCCGGCCGGCTTCACCACGCTGCAAAAGCTGGGCCTCAATGCCGGCGTGTTCCTGCCGCCGACGCCGCCCAAGGCGTTCGCCACCGCCTATGGCGAGGTCGGCGCGCCTGCCTGCAAGACCACCGACGCGATCCAGATCGCCGCCACCGACCTTGCCGGGCACAGCTATGGTCCGATCACCGCAACGCTGAACGGCGGGGCAGGCAGCGGCAGCGTCACTGACGTTGCCGCCTCGATCCAGGCGGCGCTGGCGTCGGCCGGTTGGCGCAGCGGCAGCAACGCGCTGCTGACCACCGCGCCGCAGATCGTCGCGGTGTTCGTGCATGGCAGCGCCACGCCCGGCCTGGTGATCCGCAACACGGCCGGCGGCACGCTGACGCTGGCCAACGCGGCCGGCACGCCGCTGGACACGCTGGGCGTCGCGGCCGGCACCTATCAGCCGGGCGGCTACTCGGCTGGATCGCAGACCGTGTACCACGCCGCGCCCAACGCCATCGCGCCGCAGGGCCGCGGCGTCTTCATAGGCGGCAGCACGGTGCCGGATCCGACCGTGTGGCCGCACGCGCCGGCGGAGTTCCGCGGCAGCTTCGCGCATGGCCTGCGGACCGACCGGGCAAGCTTCGGCGATGGCCGCGCGATGCTGCTGGGCAGCGGCCAGGCGATCGGCTGGGGGATCGGCGGCCCCACTTTGTCCGCCGCGTCCGGCGCGCTGGTGGCGAGCGCGCCGGCCAGCCTGCCGGGCCTGATCCTGACGCAGCTGGCGACCTCGCCCGGCGGCCTGCCCTCCGGCTCGGTGTGGAACAACGGCGGCGTCCTCTCGGTCGTTTGAAAGGCATGTGATGAACAGGATCGCCACGATCGCCGGGCTGCTGATGCTCGGCGGCCCGGCGCTGGGCCAAGGCCTGCCCGCGCCGCAATTCGCCAGCCCGGCGCCGGGCGATTCCTCGAACCAGGCGGCCACGACCGCCTGGGTGCGGGGCCTCGGCCTGCTGAGCGCTGGCGGCAATCTGTCGGCCAGCACCGTGCAGGTGCCAGGCGGCACGGTGGCGCGCTCCCTGGCCGCGCGCGAGGCCACGGTGTTCAACGTGCTGGACTACGGCGCGGTGGCCGATGGCGCCACCGACATCGGCCCGGCGCTGAACACCATCGCCGGCCTGCTGGCCGCCAACGGCGCCAACGTGATCTATATCCCGGCCGGCAACTACGCGCTGAAAAGCGCGGTGGTGTTCAACGGCGTGGCGCCGATCATCGAGGGGCAGGGCTTCACCGCCGGTCCCGGCCCGGCATCCGGCACGATGCTGACCATCTCCGGCGCTGGCTACGTGCCGTTCACCTTCTCCGGCACCAATGCCCGCGGCGCCGCCATCCGCGACATCGCGCTGCGCGAGGCGCAGCCGGCGACCGGTCCCGGCTGGCAGCCCGCCGGCTATGACTACGTGTTCAAAATCCTGAACGCGCTGGGCGAGGTCACCTTCGACAACGTCCTGTTCGCCGGCGTTACGCGCGGCATCTATGCAGACAATTCCGGCCGCCTGAACATTCGCGACGTGAGCGGCCAGTTCTACACCGCCGGCATCGAGATCGACGACTGCTACGACATCCCGCGCATCCAGCATCTGCACGCCTGGACGTACCAGTCCGCCGATCCCTCGGTGGTGGCGTGGCAGGAGGCGAACGAGGACACGCTGATCCTGCGCCGCGTGGACGGCATCTTCATCGGCGACCTGTTCAGCCTGGGCGCGCGTTCGGCAATCCACCTGACCAGCGGCGCCAACGGTGTCACGACCAAGTTCTATGTCGATGACCTGTACGCCGATTTCGTCAGGTACGGCGTCTGGGTCGATGCCAGCGGCGTCAACGGGCAGATCGCCAACGCCACGACGCAGGGCAACGACCAGACCGCGCCGGGCACCGTCCTGGCCGGCAGCCGCGGCATGCTGGTCACCGGCAACACGGTGCAGATCCAGGTCGCCAACTGGCGCAGCAACATCACCGCCGGGCCGGCGATCGACCTGGAGGGCTACGCCGCGAACATCGTCGTCGGCACGCTGTGGGCCAACACCTACGGCACGCCCGGCGCCGGCTCGCCGGCGGTGGCAAACGCCAACACCGGCGCCAGCCAGGGCAATACGATCCAGGTCAATCACAGCTTCCTGCAAGGCGTGTCGCCGCTGTACCTGTTCGCACCGTCGAATGGCGGCCAGCAGCAGCCGGTGCTGATGAACGCCGGCGGCAACGACGTGGACAGCCTGCGCGCCTATAGCGTGGCCAGCGGCGGCCAGCCGAGCCTGTCGGCGATCGGCCCGGACAGCAACATCGACCTGGGGCTGAACGCGCAGGGCGCCGGCAGCGTGCGGCTTAAGGGCAACGGCGTCACCGTGCTGCGCGCCGACGATCTCAACGCCGGCATCGACGACGTGCTGGTGCGCAGCGGCAGCGGCACCATCAACCTGATCGCCGAGGGCGGCGACGCCAATATCGACGCCGAGCTGATCGCCAAGGGGACCAGCGGCGGGCTGCGGGTGCAGGCGAACGGCCTGACCACGCTGCGCACGGACAATCCGAACGCGGGCGACAGCGACCTGCTGATCCGCCCGGGGACCGCGGCGATGAATCTGCTGCCGGAAAGCGCCTCGGCCAGCGCCGATATCGACATCACCGGCAAGGGCGCGGCCGGCGGCGTTCGCCTCGCTGCCAACGGCAGCACCACGCTGCGCACCGACAATCCCGGCGCGAGTGCCGCGGATCTGCTGGTACGGCCCGGAACGGGAACGATCTCGCTGATCGCCGAAGGCAGCGGCAACACCAACATCGTCCTCAATCCGGGCGGCGCCGGGACCGTGGTGGTGCCGACGATGCCCGGCACCGACAGCAGCACCAACGCGGCCAGCACCGCCTTCGTCAACGCGGTGGCCGGCGGCCTGGCGCCGGTGCAGAGCGTGGCCGGGCGCACCGGCGCTGTGACCCTGGGCGTCGCCGACATCAGCGGCGCGGCCCCGCTCGCCAGCCCGGCGCTGACCGGCGCCACCACGTTCTCGACCCGATCCGGCGGCAAGGTGACGGTGCTGGGCCCGCAGCCTGGCGGCAGCGGCCTTGCCAACAGCGGCGTCTATATGCTGGTCGCCAAGACCAGCTCGACCGCCGCCGCCCGCCTGACTGCCGACGGCAACGCGCCGGGCGCGGCGAACTGCATCAACCCGCCGGCCAATGCTGCCGACGACCTGTTCGTCGAGGTGGTCGGCATCGACACCACCGCCGCCGGCAACGTGGCCCGCTTCCGGGCGCTGGACGTGCTGCTGTATCGCGGGGCCACCGCCGCAAGCACGCAGGTCGTCAACGGCGCCGCCGCGGCAGCGCCCAACGGCAGCCTTGGCAGCGGCAGCACGGCGGCGTTCACCGTCGCCGCCGACACCGCCAACGGCTGCCTCGCGCTGTCCGTTGCCGCGCCCAATGCGGATGCCTGGCACTGGGCCGCGCGCGTCCGTTCGACCGAGGTGCAATAGGATGGTGGACGACATCGCCCCGCTCAGCTTCGTCGAGCGCGTCGCGCGGCTTGAGGAGCGGATGACCAGCCTGATCGCGCTGCTCGACGAGATCCGGCGCGACCAGAAGGAACTCGCCGACATCGTGGCGCGCGCCTCCGGCGGTCTGCGCGTGCTGCTGCTGCTGGGCGGCCTGGTCGGGCTGCTCGGCGCGGTGCGCAACCTCGCGGTCTGGGCCGGCGGCCTGCTGCCGCATCTTCCGGGATCATCGACATGAGCAGCCTCCAAAGCAGCTTCGAGCAGGCGTTCGCCGTCGTGGTCGGCCACGAAGGCGGCTTTGACGCGACGCGCGCCGATCCAGGCAACTGGACCGGCGGTCGGGTCGGCGCGGGCGAGTTGCGCGGCAGCAAGTTCGGCATCTCCGCCGCCGCGTACCCGATGCTCGACATCGCCAGCCTCGCGTTGGCCGACGCGCAGGCGATCTATCGCCGCGACTACTGGGACCGCATCGCCGCCGAGCGGCTGCAGCCGCCGCTGGCGCTGCTGCTGTTCGACGCGGCGGTGAACAACGGCGGCGATCGCGCGGCGCGCTGGCTGCAGACCATCGTCGGCGCGGTGGCAGACGGGATGATCGGCGACCAGACGCTCGGCGCGATCACCGCCTACGTCGCGGCGCATGGCGGCGCCGCGCTGTGCGCCGAGTTCATGGCGCAGCGGCTCGCCTTCATGGCGGCGCTGCCGGGCTGGCGGCTGTTCGGCCTCGGCTGGGCAAGGCGCATCTGCGCGCTTCCGTATCAGTCGTTGGCGATGACCGAAGCCGGCTGAGCCGCCGCGTGCCTGATTTTTTCCACATCCGCGGGAGTTCCTAGATGCGGGCTGATCTTCTGCATATCGTGACCGCGATCGCCAACCCGATGCGCTGGAGCAGTCGCACCCGGCTGTATCGCGACTTCGAGCGCCACATGCTCGACAGCGGCGTGCATCTGACGGTGGTCGAGTGCGCCTATGGCGACGCGCCGCACCTGCTGGCCGGCACGCCGGGCGTGCAGCACATCCCGGTACGCGCGCGCTCGATGGTCTGGACCAAGGAGAACCTGCTCAATCTCGGCGTGGCGCAGTTGCCGGACTGCGCCAAGTACATCGCCTGGATCGACGCCGACATCCGGTTCCGCAACCCGGCCTGGGCCGAGGAGACGGTGTACGCGCTGCAGCTGCACGACCTGGTGCAGCCGTGGTCGGATTGCTACGACCTCGGCCCGCGCGGCGAGCATGTGCAGCTGCACCGCAGCTTCTGCCGCCAGTGGCGCGACGGGCAGCCGATTGGTGAATGCTATGGCGTGTTCGCCCATCCCGGTTATGCCTGGGCGGCGACGCGGCAGGCGCTGGAATGGCTCGGCGGGCTGATCGAGACGGCGGCGCTGGGTGCGGCTGACCATCACATGGCGCTGGCGCTGGCCGGCAAGGTCGAGCGCAGCATCCCGGGCAATCTGACGCAGGGCTATCGTCGCCCGCTGCTGGCGTGGCAGCAGCGGGCGACGCAGCACATTGCCGGCAATATCGGCAGCGTCGCAGGCACCATCGAGCATCACTGGCACGGCCAGAAGGCGCGCCGCCGCTATGTCGAGCGCTGGGACGTGCTGGCCGCGCACCGGTTTGACCCCGAGACCGATCTGCGGCGCAATACGCACGGCGTCCTGGAGCTGGCCGGCAACAAGCCGGAGCTGCGCCGGGCCATGGAGGCGTATTTCCGCCAGCGCGACGAGGACAGCAACAGCATGGAGGCCGCGTGATGGGCGCCCTGATACCGCTGGCGATCTCGCTGGCGCCGGAACTGGGACGCTGGCTGTTCGGCCCGCGCGCCGAGGCGACGACGCAGGCGATGGTGCAGGCCGTGCAGACGGTCACCGGCACGTCCGACGAGCAGGCGTCGCAGCAGGTGCTGGCGCGCGATCCGCAGGCGGCGACGCAGCTGCGCGTGCAGCTGGCGCAGATCGCCGCCGCCGCGGAGGAGGCGGCGCGTCAATCGGACCAGGCGGCGCTCGCCGCGCAGGTCAAGGACGTGGCCGACGCGCGCGCGCAGACGGTCGGGCTGGCGCAGGCGCGTTCGGCGGTGCAATGGGCCGCGCCGGTGGTTAGCGTCGTGGTGCTGTCAACCTTCGGCGTCGTTATGTGGGCGGCGTTGACACGCGCGCTGCCGGCGGGATCGGAGACGATCCTGAACATGCTGCTGGGCACCCTTGCGGCGATGGCGACCAGCGTCGTTGCCTATTGGGTAGGCAGCAGCGCCGGAAGTGCGGCCAAGACCGACATGCTGTTCCGCTCGACGCCGCCGGGCGCAGGACCGATCTGAACTCGGCGACTCCGAAAGGTGGCGGTTATTTAATGTTGACGCAGGAACGGGTTTGCGTATGTGACTGCATGCCGGATCGAGTGACCGACACCGCGGACCGGTGTGCATGGTTCCGAGGCCTGGTTGACGCTTCCGCAATGTTACGATAATGAGTTAGGGCGTCGAGTTGCGGTGCTGGCTCGGTATCGCTGAAACGGAGTGTATGATGCCGACAATGCCTGCTGCCAACCGCCTGCCGGCGATCATGCGCGATACCATCGTCGGTCTGGTCCGGCGGGACGGGGCCGATCTTTCGGCACGGCAATTGAGCGTGCTGCTCATCTGCTTCCTCGAAGACGGCCCACACACGGTGCGCGGACTGGCGGAACGGCTGAACGTGGCAAAGCCGGCGATCACCCGCGCGCTCGACCGGTTGGAGCAGTTCGACCTGGTGCGTCGCGCGCCCGATCCCCGGGACCGCCGCAGCGTCCTGGTCAGCCGGACCGCGCCGGGCGCGGCCTATGTCGCGCATCTGCGCAGTCTGATGCAGGCGGCCGCCCGCGCCTATGGCGGCGACCTGCGGCCGGCACTGACCGGTCGCGCCATGTCGGCCTGACGCCGCGACGGCCTGACCCGCTTCGACCCGACCCACGGCGGCCATCCCCGCCCGGGCCGGGCCCGCAACTTCCCTGCGCGCAGCGGCGTTTCTGCGGCCGCAAGCAGGGGAGTGCGATCACATGGCATCCGTCAAGTCAGCCGCCGGCCCCGGCAACCCGCTCGATCCCTCCGCCGACTATGAGGAGCGCATCCGGCGTCGCGCCTATCACCTTTGGGAAGACGACGGCCGGCCGCACGGCCGCGACGCAGAGTTCTGGGAGCGGGCGCGCGAACTGGAGGCGATCCGGTCCAATCCAACTGCCGGGGAACTGCCGATCGCTACGCAGGATCGACCGGATGAGGCCGCGCTGGAGGACAATCTCGGCGAGTTCCCTGATCGCTTGGCCGACCAGGGCGAGCATCGGGTGGCGCCCATGACCCGGCCGCAGGCGCGTGCCGCCGGCAAGGGTCGCTGATCGCAAGCACGCGTCCCGCAGCGTTGCCTTCCCGCATCGGGCGACCGCGTGTCGCCCGGCTTGCGTCTCGTCGTCACCGGCGCTTCGAGCCGGCCACTTGCTGTCCGATCGGCGTGCGACGGCCCGCTGATCGCATCTTCAGTCCGATCGCACGCTCACTGACCTGACGTGGCCTGTCCGAATCCCGGGCAATGTCGCCTCGAACGCGCAATTGCCATCGCGCAGCCCGGCGCGCGCCAGATCCGGCCGCCACAGATTTGCGACCACCCGGCCGACGACGGACCCGTCCGCCAGGATCTCCAGCCGCACCGCTCTGGACGGCAACGCCGCGTCGATCGCCCAACCCTCCAGCCGCAAGCCCCGGGCGCTCAGTTCCGCCACGTCGAGACTGGCCCGCGCGAACGTGGTGCGCTGCGTGCGGCCTGGTGCGGGCTGCAAGCCGAGCGCCTGACGCACGGCCTCCAGCGCCTCGCCCTGTTCCAGACGCGGGCAACACGCCTCGTTCGCCGGCGCTGGCGAGCCCAGCGCGGTCTGGAACAGCGCGCGCCGCTCCGCACCGTCGGCCAGAAAACTCTCCGCGGCGACGCCTTCGGCCAGCAGCAGGTCATGGCTGTCGAGCTCGACATGGAAATAGGTGACATCGGAGCAGGGGTCCTCGACGACGATCCGGCCGCCATCCACCAGCGCCACCGCCGGCACCAGGCGCAGCCCCAGCAGCGTCGGCAGCGCCAGCGCGTGCTGCGGCGACAGCAGCAGATCGCGCAACGGCGCGCCTGCCCCCAGCGCGCCGGCGCGGATGCGGATCGGGCGCAATTGACGCTCACCCCGCAACATAGCGGCGGCGCAGCGCCGCCGTCCGATCCAGCGCACCCGGCGGGCCGCGCCCGAGGCGGTCAGCACCCTGTCGCCGATCGCCAGCGCCTCGACCGCCACCTCGCCGGCAGGCGTGCGCAGCCTTGTGCCCCGGCAGAAGCATGGGACGACGCTGATCCGGCTGCCGCCCAGCCCGTCCGCGGCGACGCTGAACTGCGCCAGACCGGGGTCCAGCCCGGCGGCAAGCGCGATGTCCAGCGTGCCCTGCGCTCCGAGGTCCAGCACCCCGATGCCCGATCCGGACGCTGGCGGCGTCCAGGCTGCCCGGGTCAGCGTGCATGAGGCGATGTCGATCGCATCGCCGACCCCGAAACCGGTGATCGTGGCGGCGCAGCCCGCCGCCGAACCGAACAGCTCCAGCGTGTCGCCCTGCTCTCCGAGCGCGCCTTGCCCCGACCCGCCTTGCCCCGACCCGCCTTGCCCCGATCCGCCTTGCCCTGGCCCGGCGTTGAACGCGATCTGCTGGCCCGATGCCACGCCATACGGAAGGTACAGCTCGCCGCCGGACGCCACCTGCATCAGTCCCGCGCCGGAGACGCTGCCGTAGATCGCCAGCACGCCGCCGCTGGCGGTCAGCACCCCGTCATTGACCACCGGCTCGCGCAGCGAGCCGTAGCCGGCGACGCGCCCCGCGGCCGCGATGCCGATGCTTCCGCCGGGTCCGGGCAGGCCGCCTACGGCGACTGCGCCGCCGCTGTCCACCCGGATCGTCGCTCCGGTCAGCGCCAGGTCCGGCGTCTCGACCAGCCCGCCATCGGCCACCCACAACGTCCCGCCGCCCAGGGTCGTCGTGCCCGTCGCCTGCAACACCGCCCCGCTTGCGGCGACCTGCAAGGTGCCCGCCACCAGGGTTGCGGACCCGGCCGCGACCGCGCTCCCGGCGGTCAGCAGCAGGGCATCCGACGCCCCGGCGCCCACGACCAGCGCGCCGACATCGAAGCGGCCGGCCAGCGCCACCAGCCCGGTGACCTCCAGGCTCGCCGCGTCGCCATCGCCGGCCAGCGCCAGCACCGACGCCTGGCCGCCGGCCACCGTCACCCCGTCCGCGCGCCCCGGAGCGATTCCCACCCCGCCGGTCCAGGCGGTGGCGTCGCTCCACCGGCCGCTGCCGCCGCCGTTCCAGACGAACGCATTGCCCCCCGGGCTGCCGGCCGGCGCCGGGCTGACGACGGACGGCATCGCCGGTCCCAGCAGGATCCGCGTGCCGTCGATCGCGTCCGGCACGGCGAAGGCGACGCAGCCCGCGGCGGTCACATCGGCCAGCGCCAGCGTGGCGACGGTCGCGCCGTCGTCGCGCAGCGTCAGGCTGCCGCCGCCGCTGCCGACCGCCAGGACGGCGTCGGTGATCGTGCCAGAGACGATGTCGAGCGCGTCGCCCGCGCCGAAGCCAGCCAACGCGCCTTGCATCTGCGAAAGGTCGAGGGCGGCCAGCTGCAGGGTGCCGCCCGCGCCGCCGAAACACGCGACCACCGACGCGTCGATCGCGCCCGCGGCATAGAGCGTGGCGTTCGCGGCGATCGCCAGCGTGCCCGCGGGCGCGCCAATGACCGATCCCGCTGCCGCCCCGGCCCCGGCGCCGGGCCCGGAGATGTTCCCGAAGACGCTGAGCCAGCCGCCCGCCGCTTCGGTCAGCGCAGCGCCCGCGCCCAGCGTGACGGCGCTGCTGATGATGCCGCTCTGCATCAGCGTCTGTCCGGCGCCGATTGCCAGCGTGCCGGCGGCATCGAACGCGATGCCGCCGGGCGGCAGGACGGCGGATTGCGGATCCGGGGTGACGGCCCGGTGCGCTGCCCGGTGCGCGGCCCTGCCGTCGCGACGCTGCATGTCGCGGTTCCTTGCGCGGACGTCCCGCAGCGAGCGGCGCCGCGAGCTTGCTCAGACTGTCCGGCCGGAATGAAGAAAGGGCGAACGGATCGCTCCGCTCGCCCTTTCCGGCGCGTCTGAACCCTGCCGCGATCAGGACTTCGCGGAGGTGCCCTTGGCGGCGCTGCTCTTGGAATGCGCCGTGGTCGAATGGCCGTGCGCCGCGGTCGAGGCCTCGTGCGCGGACTTGCTGTGCGTCTCGGCGGCCGCGTGGTCGCCCTTGCCGTGATGTTCGGCCGCGGTCCGGTGCGCCTTCGCCGCCTTCTCGTGGTGCTCGGCGGCCGTCGTGTGTGCCTGTGTGGGCATCGGTGTTCCTATCCATATTGCTTTTGTTTTGCACGCCCCGGCCGCAGCTGGCGACCGGACATGAGGACAACGGTTGCATGCCGTCTTCGTTCCCGGAGCGGCGGTATCGGGAACTTTACCCGGGCTGCCGCGTCAGGCCGGCACACTCAACCGAATACGGAGCCCGATATGGACCAGGACAGGATCACCGGCGCCGCCAGCGAGCTGAAGGGCCAGGTCAAGGAAGGCATCGGCAACCTGACCGGCGACAGCAAGACTCAGGCCGAGGGCTACGCCGACCAGCTCAGCGGCGCGACCCGGCGCACCATCGGCCAGGCGCGCGACACATTGCGCGACGCGGCGGACACGCTGCAGGACCAGGCCGGCTCGATAGGGGAGTACATCGACGAGACCATCCACGAGCGCCCGCTGACCGCGCTGCTGGCTGCCGGCGCGATCGGCTACGTGCTCAGCCTGCTGATCCATCGCCGCTGATTGCAGACCTGGCCCCGGACGACGCTTATCCGGGGCCAGTGGCGCGTCGCGGCTACAGCAGGGCGAGGATCGCCTCCGCCCGGCTGACATCGAAATCGCCGGGCTGTTCCACTGCAAGGTGGGTGACGCGGCCATCGTCAGCGATCAGCGCGAAGCGCTGCGCCCGGATGCCCAATCCGCGCCCCATCAGGTCCAGCTCCAGCCCCAGCGCACGGGTGAACGCACCCGACCCGTCGGCGAGCATGACGATGGCGTCCCCCACCCCCTGCTCGCGCGCCCAGGCGGCCAGCACGAACGGGTCGTTGACCGCCATGCAGACGACGGTGTCCACGCCCTTGGCGTGGATCTGACCGACATTCTGGACGAATCCCGGCAGGTGCTTGGCGCTGCATGTCGGCGTGAACGCGCCCGGCACGGCGAACATGACGACCTTCTTGCCCCGGAACAGCTCGTCGGTGGTCACCTCCTTCGGGCCGTCCGGGGTCGCGGTCATCAGCTTCATCGACGGGATCGCGTCGCCAACCTTGATGGTGCTCATGGATCGCTCACTGGCTGTTGCAGAGTCGTCTCGCATCGCCGGTTGCCTTGACTGGGTCGGCCCACCGGGCGGCACGCGAAGCCGCCGTCCTACAGGACCAGGCCGCGCAAGTCACACCCGCCATCCCCTGGCGCGGCGGCGCGAGGCGGCGCTTGCACCACGGGCAGGACGATCCATCATAGGCATCATGCCAGACGCGTCCGCATTCCTCACCGGCCAGCTGCTGCTCGCCATGCCGCACATGACCGACGAGCGCTTCGCCAGCAGCGTGATCTATCTGTGCGCCCATACGCCCGAGGGCGCGATGGGCCTGGTGGTGAACCGCCCGCTGGCCGAGCCGAGCTTCGCCGACATGCTGCGCCAGCTCTCGGTCGATCCGCTGCCCCCTGCGCGCACCATCCGCCTGTGCGCCGGCGGCCCGGTCGAGCACGCCCGCGGCTTCGTCCTGCACACCGCCGACTGGACCACCGAGGGCACGCTGCGGGTCGATGATCGGCTGGCGCTGACGGCCAACCTGGACATTCTGAAGGCGCTGGCCAGCGGCGGCGGGCCGGAGCGCGGCATCCTGGCGCTGGGCTATGCCGGGTGGGGTCCGGGCCAGCTCGATGTCGAGATGCAGGAGAACGCCTGGCTCAGCGCTCCGCTGCGCGATCCCGACCTGATCCTGGGCGATGACCACGCCGATATGTGGCGGCGAGTCCTCGCCTCGATGCGGATCGACCCGCTGCTGCTGTCCAGCGTCGCCGGCCACGCCTGACCGAAGCGGCCCGCTACCAGACGAAAGCCGGCAGCGCGGCGACCGGCGCCAGGCCGGCCGCATCGGCCTCCGCATCGGCGTCGGCGGCCAATTCGTGGGCGTGGATGCCGCCGAGGATCCAGCAGGCATCCACCCCGGCCGCCTTGGCGCCGGCAATGTCGGTGCGCAGCGCGTCGCCTACTGCCAGGATGCGCGCCCGCTGGGCGCCGTCCAGCAGCGGCCAGACCAGCTCATAGACCGCCGGGTAGGGCTTGCCGATCCAGCGCACCGACCCGCCGCGGCTTTCGTACCACGCGGCCAGCGCCCCGGCGCAGATCAGCCGCCGCCCGCCGCTGACGATCTCCAGGTCCGGGTTGGCGCAGAGCATCGGCAGCCCGGCATGAAGGCAGGCCGTCAGGTCAGGCAAATAGGCGTCGAGCAGCGCCGGGTCGCGCTGGTCGTCCGGCCCGGTATTGAGCAGCAGGTCGGCGGTCCCCGGCGTGTCGACCCGGGTGACGGGCCGGCCTTCGAGCACGCCGCGGTCGCGCTCCGGCCCAAGATGATAGACGCGCGCGCCAGGATAGTCGGCCAACGCCAGCCAGGTCGCCTCGCCGGATGTTACAATTCCGTCGAACAGGTCGCGCCCGATGCCCATGCGCAGCAGCCCGGCCGCCGCGGCGTGGGCGCGGCGCGGGGCGTTGGACAGCAGCACCACCCGCTTGCCCCCGGCGCGCAACCGACGCAGGCACTCGATTGCGCCGGCATACGGCGTCACGCCGTCGTGGATCACTCCCCACAGATCGACGATAAAACCGGAATAGCCGTCGGCGATCGGCGCCAGGCCGGACAGATGGGCGATGCTCACAGATCGGCACCGATCGCGCTGCCGACATCCGCCATGCCGTGCCGCTCCAGCGCCTGCGCCAGCTCGCGCACCAGGCGTGCCGGCAGCCCCGGACCTTGCAGGGCGAAGGCGGTGTATAGCTGAACCAGGCTGGCCCCGGCGCGCAGCTTGGTCAGGACATCCTCGCCGCTGGCGACGCCGCCGGCGCCGACCAGCGCCAGCCGGCCGCGCGCCAGCCGCGCCACCTGCGCCAGCAGCGCCGTGGACGGCGCCAACAGCGGCCGCCCGGACAGCCCGCCCGCCTGCTGCGCGTGCCGCCCGAGCAGACCTGCGGGGCGGGCCAGGGTGGTGTTGGCCACGATCAGTCCGCCGGCGCCCTGGTCGATGCAGGCCTCGACGATCCCGGGCAGGTCGGCCGTGGCCAGGTCAGGCGCCAGCTTGACCAGCAAGGGCGGGCAGCGCGGCACCGCGCGCCGGATTGCCGACAGGATCGAGGCCAGCGTGGCCGGCGCCTGCAGGTCGCGCAGGCCGGGCGTGTTGGGGGACGAGACATTGACGGTGATCCAGTCGGCGCGCGGGGCGACCGCCGCCGCCAGGCGCGGATAATCGCGCAGCGGATCGGCGCCGGTCCGGTTCAGCCCGATATTGGCGCCCAGCGGCGTCAGCCGGGGGGCCGCTGCGAAGCGGCGCGCATAGCCGGCGATGCCGCGATTGTTGAAGCCCATGCGATTGATCACCGCCGCGTCCTCGGGCAGCCGGAACAGGCGCGGGCGCGGATTGCCGGGCTGCGCCAGCGGGGTCACCGTCCCGGCCTCGATCGCGCCGAAGCCCAGGCGCATCAAGGCGGGCAGCGCCGTCGCGTCCTTGTCGAACCCGGCGGCCAGGCCAATCGGGTTGACAAAGGCAAGCCCCAACGCCCAAATCGCCAGCCGCGGGTCGGCGGCGACCTGCTGCCGCCCGCCCAGCCCCGCCCGCAATCCGGCCAGCGCCAGCCGGTGCGCTGTCTCCGCATCGATCCGTCGCAGCAGCGGGAAGGCGAGGTGGTGCAGCATGGCGTTCATGGCGGCTGTCTGCCGCATGGCAACGGCAATGGCCAGAGCCGCCGCCGCCCGCGCCCGAGGCCGCCGGGCGGAGTGGACGCCGGCGGGCCGGCTCTGTCATGACAGAGCCGATGTACGACCAGCCGTACCTGGAGACCTGCTGCCGCAGCGCGCTGCACCGGCTGTTGCTATGCGACGGCGTGGCCCGGCCGCCCGGGATGAAGGACGGGCCATGCCTGGCGCGGCTGGCCGGGCTGGGTCTGGCGCGGCAGCGCGACGACATGCGCTACGAGATCACCAATTCCGGCCGGGATCCGGCACGCACTGGAGATCGCGCCGTCATGCTGACGTTGCGCGGCTTGACCGATCGGCTGTCAGCCGAGCGGGGTGGTGCGCAGCGCGCCGCGGTGCAGCCCGGCGAACAGCACCCGCCCGCCGTCGCTGGCCGAGGCCAGCAGCATGTCTCCCGAGGCCAGCATGTCAGACGCCTCCTCGAAGAAACCCGGCGCCGCGACGTCGGCGATGCCGTCCTCCTTGGCGGTGTAGTGCCACAGGGTGAAGCCCTGGGCATAGGCGAGCACGGACAGGTTGCGGACAGTGAAGGCCATGGGATCTCCTGCGGCGCGTGACAAAAGAAAGGCCGCATCCGACGAATGCGGCCGTGCAAGCTCAAGCTGGTCGAAAGCCGCCGGGGACGGCGCAGCGCCCTCGGCGCCGGCCCGGCTACTCTCGTCTGGCCGCGATGAAGCCCTTGACGCGCAGCGGCCATTCCAGCCGGTCCAGCGCTTCGCGCCAATCTGGGCGTCGCAGCGTTCGCCCGCGCGGCCCGGGTCCGGGGCGATGCCGCGCTCGCCCCAGATGCGTAGGATGCGGGCATGCACCAGGTCGATGCGGCGGCGGCGGTACAGGGTGTCCAGGCAGCGCAGGATGTCCTCCGGCATCGCCGGGCGAGGCGGGCCGGCGCCGTCCACCCCGCGCGGCGACGCCTCGCGCCGCGCCACCAGGGCGGCCATGGTCCAGAACCACGCCTCGGCGGCATCACGAAAGGCGATGCTGGCGCCGGCCCTGGCCGGGTCGGGCGTGACGCGGACGGCCGGGCGTCGGGCCGGCTGATGCTGCCGGGCGGCTGCTGGGATCATCGACCGAGGCTCCTGAGGCTGGCGGCGGCGGGGTGGCAGGCGTGAACAGAACAAGAACATTTAACCATTTGCTGACCGCGCGCGCAAGTGATTTGCGCAAAGTTTCCTATTCCCAATCGGCTCCGAAAACGTCACACTGGCAATCACGATTATTTAACGAAGCTGGGGCGATGGCTGCCATGAACCACGAGGACGTTTGGCGGGCACTCGATACGCTCGCAGCCGAGCACGGGCTGTCGGCCTCGGGCCTGGCTCGCAAGGCCGGTCTTGATGCCACGACCTTCAACCGATCGAAACGCCGCATGGGCGACGGGCGGGCGCGCTGGCCGAGCACCGAGAGCCTGTCCAAGGTGCTGAACGCCACCGGCGCCTCGCTGGAGGCGTTCACCGCGCTGGTGGGCGGGGCGCGGGCGTTGCCGCACGGCGCCCCGTCGCGCGGCGGCGTTAATGGCTCGTCAACGCACATCCCGATCCGGCGCGTGCCGCTCATCGGGTTCGCCCAGGCCGGCGGCGACGGCTTTTTCGATGATGGCGGCTTCCCGGTCGGCGGTTCGTGGGACGAGGTCGGGCTGCCCGATGTCGCCGACCCCAACGCCTACGCGCTGGAGATCGCAGGGGACAGCATGGAGCCGGTGTTCCGCGACGGCGACGTGGTGATCGTCTCGCCGGCGGCGCCGATCCGCCGCGGCGACCGCATCGTGGCGCGCACGCGGCAGGGCGAGGTGCTCGCCAAGGAACTGGCCCGCCGCTCCGCGCGGCGGCTGGAACTTCGCAGCCTCAATCCCGAGCATCCCGGCTACAGCTTCGAGCTGACCGAGCTTGCCTGGGTGCATCGGATCGTGTGGGCCAGCCAGTAGAACGCCGGGGCGGCGGCCATGCTGCACCGCGCGTCGGCCGCTTGGCGCGGCGTCCGACTGGGCCGCGAGCGACGGCGCCGGCGCGGTGGTGGCGCGGTCGCATCAGGCGCCCGACATTCTTGACACACTCGCGGGCCGCCGGTAGCAGAGCGCCGCAATGACCTTGCAACAGGGCGGGGAGCGGCCGGGTTCGTTCGAGGAACGCTTGGGCGCTGCTCGTGCGCGGCAAGGTCGTGAAAAACAGGATGCGGATGCGCCGCTCGATGTCGCCGGCTCGCTGATGGGCCGCGACGATACGCCCTCGCCTCTGGGCATCGGGATGCGCGTCGGGATCGAGCTGGTGTCGGCGCTGATCGTGGCGGTCGGCATCGGCTGGCTGCTCGACCGCTGGCTGCACACCACGCCGCTGTTCATTGCGGTGTTCGTGCTGCTCGGCGGGGCCGCCGGCGTGCTGAACGTCTGGCGGATGATGGGGCCCCGGTCTGCTGGATCGCGGGGCCGGAACTCGCGGTCCTCCGGATCGCGCTGACGGCAACAGGGTCGCGCGCGGCCCGCAGGGTAGGGGCTGGGCTGTGGCGGCTGGGGGCGGAAGCATCGATGCGCTAAGTCAGTTTCGGCTGACCACCGCGCTGGGGCCGTTCGGGGCCTCGGTCAATTTCACCCAGTCCAACCTGATGATGCTGGTCGCCGGCGCGCTGGTGCTGGGCACGCTGGTCATCGGCATGAAGCCGAAGGCGCTGGTGCCGGGACGGCTGCAGTCGCTTGCCGAACTCGCCTATTCGGGCGTGATGTCGATGTGCACCGACACGATCGGCCCCGAGGGAAGGCGGTTCTTTCCGTTCATCTTCACCCTGTTCGCCTTCGTGCTGCTGGGCAACCTGCTCGGCGTGTTTCCGCTGTTCTTCACCTACACCAGCCATATCGCGGTCACCCTGGCCCTCGCGCTGTTCGTGGTGATCCTGGTCACCGTGGTCGCGCTGCGCATCCACGGGCTGCACTTCTTCAGCTACTTCGTGCCGCAGGGCGTGCCGAAGCTGCTGCTGCCGCTGCTGGTGCCGATCGAAATCCTGTCCTACGTCTCGCGCATCATCTCGCTCTCGGTGCGACTGTTCGCCAACATGATGGCCGGGCATGTCATGCTCGAAGTGTTCGGGGCATTTGTGGTGATGCTGGGCGGCGCAGGCCTGCTCGGCCTGCTGCCGGCCGGGCTGTCGCTGGCCGTGAACGTGGCGCTGATCGGGTTCGAACTGCTGGTGGCCGTGCTGCAGGCCTACGTGTTCGCCATCCTGACCTGCATCTACCTGCACGACGCCATCCACCTCCACTGATCCGAACCCGGCTTCAAACGCTCCGGGTGGCCGTCGCCGCCTGGTCCGGTCGGACGCAACGAAAGGGAATCGCCTTATGGACGCCAACGCCGCCAACCATCTTGTCACGGCCGCCAAGGACATCGGCGCGGGCCTGGCCGTGATCGCGCTCGCCGGCGTGGGCGTCGGCATCGGCAACATCTTCGCCGCCCTGGTCAACAGCGTCGCCCGCAACCCGGCGGCTCGCGACAACGTGTTCGGCCTGGCGATCCTGGGGTTCGCGCTGACCGAGGCGGTGGCGCTGTATGCGCTGGTGATCGCGTTCATCGTCCTGTTCGTCTGAGCGGGCGCGACGCCATGCGCCCGCACACTGCCGCGCGTGCATCGCGCCTGACCGGGGCGGCTGGCGCGGCGGCGGCTGGCAAGCTGGCGGCTGGCGGGCTGGCGGCGCTGCTGCTGTCCAGCCCGACGCCGGCGCTGGCGCAGGGCATGCCGCAGCTTGATTTCAGCACCCCGCTCACCACCAGCCAGGTGGTCTGGGGCGCGCTGATTTTCATCCTGCTGTACTTCCTGCTGTCGCGCTGGGCGCTGCCGCGCGTCTCCGAGGTGCTGGACCAGCGCGCCGCCGCGATCGCGGTCGATCTGGACACGGCACGCGCGGCAAAGACACAGGCCGATGCCGCCGTGGCCGAGATGACCGAGGCAGTGGCAGCGGCGCGCGCCGAGGCGCAGGGCGCGATCAACGCCGCCGTCGAGCAGGCCAAGCGCGAAGCCGCCGCCCGCTCGGCAAGCCTGAACGAGCGGCTTGAGGCGCAGCTTGCGTCGGCCGAACGGAGCATCGCCCAGGCGCGCCAATCGGCGATGGCGGCGCTGCGTCAGGTGGCGACCGACACCGCGGCCTCGGTGGTCGGCCGGCTGACCGGGACCACGCCCGAGCCGCAGGCGGTGCAGGGCGCGGTGGACGCCGCCCTCGCCGCGCGCGCCCACTGAGCAACGGGGAACCGAGGCGTCATGCACGAGCCAAGTCTCTGGTCCGAACCGCGCACCTGGGTCATCGTCGCGTTCGTCATCTTCTTCGCGGTGTTCTGGCGCCGGCTGTGGGCGCCGATCGCCGGCATCCTCGACGGGCGAGCCGTGGCGGTGCGCGCCGAGCTGGACGAAGCCGCGCGTCTGCGGCGCGAGGCCGAGGCGATGCTGCGCGACGCCCAGATGCGGCGCGAATCGGCGCTGCGTGAATCGCAGGCGCTGATCGACGGCGCCCGCGCCGAGGCCGGCCGGGTGACCGAGGCGGCCGCGGCCGAGGCCGAGGCGTCGTCGCGTCGCCGCGAACAGATGGCGCTCGACCGCATCTCCGCAGCCGAAAAGGCCGCGGTCACCGATGTCCGCATCGCTGCCACCGAGATCGCCGCCGCCGCCGCCGAACAGGTGATCCGCACCAGCCTGGGCGCCGAGGCGGATGCCCGGCTGGTGGACCACGCGATCGCCGGCCTGCCCGCGTCGCTGTCGCGCGCCGGCTCCGCTGGCCAGCGCGCCGCGTAGAACTCCCCGGGACCCGGCGCTACGGCGCGCGCTGCCGGTTCGCCGCCAGCTCCTGCGGGGTCAGCCTGAAGCCGACATAGATCTGGTACACCGCGGCCGAGCTGGCCCGCGACACCGGTAGCAGCAGATCGACCTTCTGCCCGGGGAACGGCGCATGGTCGATGTTCGGCGGAAAAGCGGCGGCGAGGGTATAGTCCTGCTCGTCCAGCACCCTCTCGCCCTGGGTCACCGCGACGAAATAAGGCAGTTCCGCGCGCCGGCTGATCGCCGCCGGTCCGCGGGTCAGGTCGAACGTGACCTGCAGCGTGGCGCGCACCTGTGTCCGGTTGTCCGCCCAGGTGCAGGTCGCGGGCACCGCGCTGATGCGCGCCTGCAAGGCCAGATCGCGCAGGTCGCGTCCGGCGCCGGCATAGCGCGTCACGTCCGCGGCGTCGCGCAGCAGCGACAGTGACGGGCAGGCCGGCGGGAATTGCGGCCCGGCGGCATCGCACCCGGCCAGGCCGGCGGCAAGCGGGATGGCGATCAGCGCAAACACCAGCGGCACGACAGGCGGACGAGGCATCGGCAACTCCGTTAGGGGCGCGGCGGGCGTGCGGCAGCAACGCGGGCCGGGCAGGACTGCCCGGCCAGGCGGGACGGCTACATCGTCGCGCCGATCTGCCACGGCGCGAACTCGGCCGCGCCGAAATCGAACTGCTCGCTTTTGGTGCGCTCGCCGGAGGCGACGCGCAGCATCAGCTCGAAGATGCGCTGCCCGCACTCCTGCACGCTCTCGTCGCCGTCGAGAATGGTGCCGGCGTTCACGTCCATGTCGTCTTCCATGCGCCGATACATCGGCGAGTTGGTCGCGATCTTGATCGACGGCGACGGCTTGCAGCCGAACACGCTGCCGCGCCCGGTGGTGAAGCACACCAGGTTCGCGCCGCCTGCGACCTGTCCCGTTGCGGCGACCGGGTCGTGGCCCGGCGTGTCCATGAACACGAAACCCCTCTGCCGCACCTGCTCCGCATAGCGCACCACATCCATCAGATTGGTGCTGCCCGCCTTGGCCATCGCGCCCAGCGACTTCTCCAGGATCGTCGTCAGCCCGCCGGCCTTGTTGCCGGGCGAGGGATTGGCGTTCATCTCGGCTCCCTCGCGCCGGGTGTACTCCTCCCACCAGCGCATCAGCGCGACCAGCTTCTCGCCCACCTCGCGCGATGCGGCGCGCCGGGTCAGCAGATGTTCCGCGCCGTACGTTTCCGGCGTTTCCGACAGGATCACGCTGCCGCCGTGGCGCACCAGCAGATCGCTCGCCGCACCCAGCGCCGGGTTGGCGGACACCCCGGAATAGCCATCCGACCCGCCGCATTGCAGCGCCACCATCAGCTCGCTCGCCGGCGCAGTCTCGCGGCGCACGCGATCGGCGTCGGCGAGCTGCTCGCGCACGAAATCGACCGCCGCGGCGACCGTCTTGCGGCTGCCGCCCATCTCCTGGATGGTCATGCCGCGCAGCCGACCGGCCAGCCGCTGCTCCTCGATCATGCCGCCGAGCTGGTTCACCTCGCAGCCCAGCCCCAGCACGATCACCGAATGGAAATTGACGTGCCGGGCATAGCCGCCGATCGTGCGGCGCAGCAGCTCCAGCGGCTCGCCGGTCGTCATGCCGCATCCGGTCTTGTGGGTCAGCGCCACCACGCCATCGACGTTCGGGTAGTCGGCCAGCGGATCGTGGCCGGTCGCGACGTTGCGCCGGAACGCATCGGCCACGACGCCCGCGACATGCGCGCTGCAGTTCACCGTGGTCAGGATGCCGATGTAGTTGCGCGTCGCCATCCGCCCGTCCGCTCGGCGGATGCCCTGGAACGTCGCCGGATGATCGACCATCGCCGTCGGCTTTGCGTCCACGCCCCAGGCGTAGTCGCGGGCGAACTCGCCCATGCCGCAATTGTGCACATGCACGTGCTCGCCGGTGGCGATCGGCGCGGTGGCGAAACCGATGATCTGGCCGTAGCGGCGGATCGGCTCGCCCGGTGCGTGCGGACGCACCGCGACCTTGTGCCCGGCCGGCACGCGGCCCGTGGTGGCGACCCCGTCGCCGACCGGCGTGCCCGGCAGCAGGGTCGCGCGGGCGATCACCACCCCGTCCTCGGGGTGCAGGCGGATGACCAAGGGCGGGGCAGTCATGGCATGTCTCCTGGCGGTCAGCGCGGGGTCGGAAGGACGCCCGGGCTCTCGCTCCTGATATGGGCGACCGCAGCCTTGGCTGCCGCGGCCATGAATACCGCGTCGCTGCCGACGGTCACCAGGTGGAACCCCATCGCGAAGCCGCGCACGGCATAGGCCGGCGTGCCGCAATGCAGGCAGGGATGCAAGCCGCGGCGCGTGCTGGCTTCGACCACCCGTTCCAGGATCGCCAGCATCTCCGGCTCCTCGCGATCCAGCTTCGGGATCAGGCCGTGCGAGTAGCCGAGATCGGACGGCCCGATATACGCGCCGGCGATGCCCTCCACGTCCAGGATGGCCTCGAGGTTGGCGACCGCCTCGCGCGTCTCGATCATCGGGAACACCAGCGTCTCGGCGTTCGCCGTCTCCTGATAGGCGCCCGGCTCGCCGTACATCGCCCAGCGGATCGGCCCGTTGCTGCGGGTGCCGTGCGGCGGGTACTTGCAGGCGGCGACCAGGGCGCGCGCCTCGGCCGGCGTGTTGACCATCGGGCAGATCACGCCCTGCGCGCCGCCGTCCAGCACCTTGCCGATGATGCCCGGCTCGTTCCACGGCACGCGCGCCATCGGCATCACCGGCTCGCCCTTCATCGCCTGGAAGCAGGCGACCAGCGACAGATAGTCCTGCACCCCGTGCTGCAGATCGACGGTCAGCGTATCGAACCCGCTGCGCGCCATCGGCTCGGCCGAGAACGCCGACGGAATGGCCAGCCACCCATTCACCGCGGTCTTGCCCTCGGACCAGATCTGCTTGAGCCTGTTGGCCATGCCGCGCTCTCCCGCAAGCGCGGCGACGCTAGGCGCGCGGCCAGTATGGGTCAATCGAACGCGGCACAGCATGGCGGGAGAGAGACAGCTGTGCGCCTGCCACGCTGGTGCTCCCGATGCCGCGCGACCTTCCTCGGCGACCGCCTGGTCACCGCCGAGCGCGGTGCGCGAGCCACCACGCCACGGCGAGGACACCCATCCCCCGGTGCTGCCCGACGCCGTGGCGTTCGTCGAAACCACCGAGGAGGCCGCGCGCCTGCTCGCGCTGTGCAATGCGCCAGCGTGCCGGTGGTGCCGTTCGGCGCCGGCACCTCGCTGGAGGGGCACGTGACCCCGGTGCGCGGCGGCGTCAGCCTGGACCTGTCGCGCATGACCGCGGTGCTGGAGGTCAACGCCGCCGACATGGACTGCCGCGATCAGGCCGGGCGTCACCCGTCACGCGCTGAACGTGCATCTGCGCGACCAGGGCCTGTTCTTTCCGGTCGATCCGGGCGCCGAAGCCAGCCTGGGCGGCATGTGCGCGACGCGCGCCAGCGGCACCAACGCGGTGCGCTACGGCACCATGCGCGAGAACGTGCTGGGGCTGACCGTGGTGCTGGCCGACGGCCGGGTGATCCATACCGGCGGGCGGGTGCGCAAGTCGGCGACCGGCTACGACCTGACGCGGCTGTTCGTGGGATCCGAAGGCACGCTCGGCGTCATCACCGAAATCACCCTCCGCCTGCACCCCATAGCCGAGGCGGTCAGCGCCGCCGTCGTGCCAGTTCGCTGGCCTGCGCGGCGCGGTCGAGACGGTGCAGGACGTGCTGGCGGCCGCCATCCCGGTCGCGCGCATCGAGCTGCTGGATCAGGTGCAGATGGCCGCCTGCATCGCCTATTCCCGGCTGGCCGGGTTCGCCGCGCAGCCGACGCTGTTCCTGGAGTTTCACGGCAGCCCGGGCGGCGTCGGTCGGAGCAGGCCGGCGCGGTCGAGGCGATGGCCGGCGAGCATGGCGGGCAGCGGCGTTCCGCTGGGCCACCGACCCGACCGAGCGCGCCGCGCTGTGGCGGGCGCGGCACGATGCTTATTGGGCGGCGCTGGCGCTGCGCCCCGGCCACCAGGGCATCGCCACCGACGCTATCGTGCCGATCTCCCGCCTGGCCGAGGCGATTTTGGGGGCGCAGGCGGACATCGCCGAGCTCCGGGCTGGCCGCGCCCATCGTCGGGCATGTCGGCGACGGCAATTTCCATGCCGTGATCCTGGTCCCGCCGGAGCCGGACGGCATGGAACGGGCTTGGGCGCTCGACCGCAGGATCGTCGCCCGCGCCCTGGCGCTGGGCGGCTCGTGCAGCGGCGAGCACGGCGTCGGCCTGGGCAAGCGGGAGTTCCTTGAGGCCGAGCATGGCGCCGAGGCGCTGGCCACGATGCGCGCGATCAAGACGGCGCTGGACCCGCGCGGCATCATGAACCCGGGAAAGATCTTCCTGAACTGACGGCGCAGGCTGTCCAGTGCTCGGCGGCGATGACGCTTATGCATCCGACCGCATATTTGCCCGGTCGCCGCCCGCGCCGCCGCGTGCTAGACGCCGCCGTTGGAACGTTTCGCCCGCCTATGGCGGTGGGCGCCGTCGTCCGACCGAGGTGCCCATGCGCGTTCGCCATCTTGCGGCGACTCTGGCCGTCCTGGCCGTCACGTTCATCCACTTGCCGCAGTCGCGGGCGCAAATGGGTCCGGGCGGCCCGCCGCCCGCGGTCGGCACCGTGCAGGCGGTGCGCAAGCCGATCATCGACACCAACGCCTTCGTCGGCCGCATCCAGGCGGTGAACCGGGTCGATTTGGTGGCCCGCGTCACCGCCTTCCTGGAGCAGCGGCTGTTCACCGAGGGCGCCGAGGTAGCGCAGGGCGCGGTGCTGTACCGGCTGGAGCGCGGCCCGTTCGAGGCCGATGTGCAGGCCAAGACCGCGGCGGTGGCGCAGCAGCAGGCCTTGCTGCGCAACGCCACCATCACCCTCGGTCGCGCGCAGTCGCTGCTGAACACCCCGGCCGGCCAGCGGTCCACGGTGGATGACGCGCTGGCGCAGCAGGCCAGCCAGGCGGCGCAGGTCGCTTCGGCCCAGGCGCAGCTGCGCGCCTCGCAGATCAACCTTGCATACACCGACATCAAGGCGCCGGTCGCCGGCAAGATCACCCGCACACTGGTCACCGAGGGCAACGTGGTCAGCCCGACCAGCGGCGTGCTGGCGACCATCGTCAGCCAGGATCCGATGTACGTCCTGTTCCCGGTCTCGGTGCGGACCGCCATCGACCTACGCAGGCGCTACGCCGACAAGGGCGGGCTGCAGGCCGTCACGGTGAAGGTGCGGCTGCCGGACGGCACGCCGTACGGCCCGGTCGGCCAGCTGGACTATGTCGAACCCACAGTGTCGCAGAACACCGACACGCTCACCTTCCGGGCGGTGATGCCCAATCCGCTGCTGGCCGGGGCCAAGCCGGGCGATGTCGGCAACCGCGCGCTGGTGGATGGCGAGTTCGTCACCGCGATCGTCCAGGCGGTCGAGCCGATCCAGGCGCTGACCATCCCGCGCGCCGCGGTGCTGTCCGACCAGCAGGGCAGCTACGTGTTCGTGGTCGGCGCCGGCAACAAGGTGGAGCAGCGGCCGGTCACGCTGGGCCAGTCCACGCCGGAGACGGCGGTGGTGCTGACCGGGCTGAAGGAAGGCGAGCAGGTGATCTCGGACGGGATCCAGCGCGTGCGCCCTGGCATCGTCGTCAATCCCGCACCGGCGCCAGCCCAGCCGACCGCGCCGGCCAAGGGCTGAGCGCATGATCTCCGGCGTCTTCGTCGACCGGCCGCGGCTGGCCATCGTCATCGCCATCGTCATCACGCTGGCCGGCCTGATCTCGCTGACCCGCATCCCGGTCGCCCAGTTCCCCGACATCGTGCCGCCGCAGGTCACCGTCAGCGCGACCTATCCCGGCGCCTCGGCCGCGGTGGTCGAGGCGACCGTGGCGCAGCCGCTGGAGGCGCAGGTCAACGGCGCCGACAAGATGCTGTATATGAGCAGCAATAGCGCCAATGACGGCACCTACTCGCTGACGGTCAGCTTCGAGCTGGGCACCAATCCCGACATCGACGTGGTCAACGTCAACAACCGCGTGCAGGCGGCGCTGTCGCGGCTGCCGGCCGAGGTGCAGCACAGCGGCGTCACGGTGGCCAAGCGAAGCTCGGCGATCCTGGAGTTCCTGCAGTTCTACAGCGACGGCGGCCGGCAGGATCCGCTGTTCATCAGCAACTACGTCACCATCAACGTGCTCGACGCGCTGAGCCGCATCCCCGGCGTGGGCCAGGCCAACCTGTTCGGCGCGCTGAACTACTCGATGCGCATCTGGTTCCGCACCGACCGGCTGATCGAGCTGGGGCTGACGCCGTCCGACATCATTGCGGCGATCCAGGCGCAGAACGTGCAGGCCGCGATCGGCCGCGTCGGCGCGCGGCCGACCAGCGACGACACGCAGTTCCAGATCAACCTGCAGACCAAGGGCCGCCTGTCCACGCCCGAGGAGTTCGGCAACATCGTCATCCGCGCCAACCCCGACGGCTCGATGCTGCGGGTGCGCGACGTGGCGCGGATCCAGCTCGGTGCACAGAACGAGGACAGCCTGAGCCGGCTGGACGGCAAGCCCGCGGTATCCATCGGCATCTATCTCGCGCCGGGCGCCAACGCCGTGCAGACCTCCGCGCGCGTGCAGGCGACGCTGGACAAGCTCGCGCCACGCTTTCCCGACGGGCTGCACGCAAAGGTTTTCTACGACAGCAGCACCTTCGTCTCCGACACCATCCGGGAGGTGCTGAAGACCCTGGCCGAGGCGTTCGTCCTGGTGGTGATCGTGGTGTTCCTGTTCCTGGGCAAGCTGCGCGCCACCATCATCCCCACCGTGGCGGTGCCGGTCAGCCTGATCGGCACCTTCGCAGTCCTGCTGGCGGTCGGGTTCTCGGCCAACACCGTGACCCTGCTGGCGCTGGTGCTGGCCATCGGCATCGTCGTCGACGACGCGATCGTGGTGGTCGAGAACGTCGAGCGCGTGCTTGAGGAGGAGCCGGATCTGCCGCGCCGCGAGGCGGTGAAGAAGGCGATGAGCCAGATCACCGCGCCGATCATCGCCATCACGCTGGTGCTGCTGTCGGTGTTCGTGCCGATCGCCTTCATCCCCGGCTTGCAGGGCAGCCTGTTCCGGCAATTCTCGGTCACCATCATCATCGCCATGCTGATTTCGGCGACCAACGCGCTGACGCTCAGCCCCGCCTTGTGCGGCGTCGTGCTGCGGCGCAGCCACGGGCCGCAGCGCGGCGTAATGGGCCGGGTGATGCGCGGCATCGACCGCACCCGCGACGGCTATGCGTCGGTGGTGCGCCGCCTGGTCCGCCGGTCTCTGCTGGCGGTCCTGGTCGTCGCGGCGTGCGCGGTCGGCATCTACTTCATGTCGCTCAGCACGCCGACCGGCTTCCTGCCGGACGAGGACCAGGGCGCGTTCTTCATCGCGGTGCAGCTTCCCGACGGCGCCTCGGTCAGCCGCACGCTGGCCACCAGCAAGACGGTGGAGACCGTGCTGCACCGGAACCCGGCGGTGCAGAGCGTGCTGTCGATCGTCGGCTTCTCGCTCCTCGACGGCGGCAACCAGTCGAACAGCTCGTTCCTGGTCGTGCGCATGAAGCCGTTCGCCGACCGCACAGCGGTCGCGGACAGCGTGCAGACGGCGATCGGACGGGTGTTCGGCGCCGCTCGCTCGATCCGCTCGGCCAACGTCATCGCCTTCAACCTGCCGCCGATCATCGGCCTGTCCACTGGCGGCGGCTTCGAATACCAGCTGCAGGCGCTGGAGGGGCAAGACCCGGCGGCGATGCAGGGGCCGCTGCTGGCGATGGAGGTTGCCGCCAACCGCGATCCGCGGCTGTTCCAGGTGTTCTCCACCTTCAGCGCCACCAACCCGTCGATCTATCTCGACATCGACCGCGACAAGGCGCAGGCGCTCGGCCTGTCGATCAGCGACATCTTCACCACGCTGCAGGCCACGCTCGGCGGCATTTATGTCAACGACTTCAACCTCTACGGCCGGACCTGGCAGGTGCAGGTCGAGGGCGACGCGCCGGACCGCTCCGACGTCAGCGACATCTTCAAGATCTACGTCCGCAACAAGATGGGCACCGAGGTGCCGCTGGCCTCGATCGCCGACATCCGCATCGTGCTCGGACCGCAGACCATCAGCCGCTACGACAACTACCGCGCCATCGACATCCGTGGTGCGCCTGCCCCGGGCGTGTCGTCCGGCGCCGCGCTGGCCGCAATGGCGCAGATCTCGGCCAAGACGCTGCCGCCCGGCTATTCCTATGAATGGACCGGGACCGCGTATCAGGAGATCGCGGCGGGCGGCAACACCGGCGCCATCCTGGCGCTGGCCGTGCTGTTCGCCTACCTGTTCCTGGTGGCGCTGTACGAGAGCTGGGTCATTCCCGTCCCGGTGCTGCTGTCGGTCACCGTGGGAGTGCTGGGGGCGTTCGCCGGGCTGTGGCTGTTCGGTCTGCCGCTCGACCTGTACGGGCAGATCGGCTTGGTGGTGCTGATCGCGCTGGCCGCCAAGAACGGCATCCTGATCGTCGAGTTCGCCAAGGAGCGGCGCGAGGAGGGCATGGGCATCCGCGAGGCGGCCGAACTGGGCGCGCGCACCCGGTTCCGCGCGGTGATGATGACCTCTGTGGCGTTCGTCCTGGGGCTGGTCCCGCTTGTCACCGCCACCGGCGCTGCCAAGTTGAGCCGGCACTCGGTCGGCACGCCGGTCTTCGCCGGCATGATCGCGGCCAGCGCCATCGGCATCTTCCTGATCCCGATGCTGTACGTCACGTTCCAGTCGATGCGCGAGCGGGTGAAGTCGCGCTTCGCCGGGTCCGCGCGTTCAGGATCCCGGCCCGCCAGCGCATCGACGCCGACCCTGATAGGAGCCTGCCATGACCAAGTTCGGCCTCGCCCAGAACGTCCGCCGCGTCGAGGATCCGCGCCTGCTAAGGGGCCAGGGTCGCTACACCGACGATTTCTCGCCGCCGGGGATGCTGGCCGGCATCGTGCTGCGCAGCCCGCACGCCGCGGCGCGCATCCTCTCGATCGATGTGCAACAGGCGCGGGCGGTGCCGGGCGTGCATGCCGTCTATACCGGCGACGACCTGGCGGCGGACGGCGTCAAGGGGCTGCCCTGTGTCGTGGACCTCAAGAACCGCGACGGCTCCGATCAGGCCAAGCCGCCGCATCCCGTGCTGGCGCAGGGGCGGGTGCGCCATGTCGGCGATCCGGTGGCCTTCGTCGTCGCCGACACCGCGCAGGCGGCGCGCGACGCTGCCGAGCTGGTCATGGTGGAGTACGATGCGCTGCCGTCGGTGACCGACCTCGCGGCGACGCTCGATCCCGGCGCGCCGCTGGTCTGGGACGACGTGCCCGGCAACCGCGTGTTCGATTGGGAAATCGGCAATCGCGAGGCGACCGAAGCCGAGTTCGCGCGCGCCGCGCATGTGACGCGGCTGACCGTGGTCAACAACCGCGTCGTCGCCTCGTCGATGGAGGCGCGCGCCGCGCTGGGCGAATACGATGCAGCCAGCGAACGCTGGACCCTGCACACCAACACGCAGGGCGGCTGGATGATCAAGAACCTGATCGGCCCGCTGGTGTTCGGCGTCCCGCCGGAGCGGTTCCGCGTCGTCACCCCGGATGTCGGCGGTGGCTTCGGCATGAAGCTGTTCCTGTATGCCGAGCACGTCCTGACCTGTTACGCCGCGCGCAAGCTGGGGCGTCCGGTGAAGTGGGCCTCCGACCGGTCCGAGGCGTTCCTCGCCGACACGCATGGCCGCGACAACATCACGCTGGGCGAGCTGGCGATCGACGCCGACGGCAGGTTCATCGCCCTGCGTACTCGAAACGTCGCCAACATGGGCGCGTACCTGTCCAATTTCGGCCCGTACATCCCGACCGCCGCCGGCACCGGGGTATTGGCCAGCGTGTACGGCTTCCGGGCGGTGTACGCCAACGTCATCGGCGCCTTCACCAATACCGTGCCGGTGGACGCCTATCGCGGCGCCGGGCGGCCCGAGAGCAACTATCTGGTCGAGCGCCTGGTCGATGCCGCCGCGCGCGAGCTTGGGATCGAGCGCGCCGAGCTGCGACGGCGCAACATGGTGACGCCGGACGCCATGCCGCACACGACGCCGGTCGGCAAGATCTACGATAGCGGCGATTTCCGCGTGGTGCTGGATCACGCGCTGGCGACGATGGACTGGGCCGGCTTCGAGGCTCGCCGGGCCGAGGCGGCGCGGCGCGGCCAGCGGCGCGGCATCGGCATGGCGTACTACCTGGAAGCGACCGGCGGCGACCCGACCGAGCGCGCCGAAATCCGCTTCGCCGAGGACGGTTTCGTCGATGTCTATGTCGGCACGCAATCGACCGGGCAGGGGCATGAGACGGCCTATGTCCAGCTCACCGTCGATCGGCTGGGGGTCGATGGCGACCGCGTGCGCATCCGCCAGGGCGACACCGACGCGATCCCGACCGGCGGCGGCACCGGCGGCGCGCGCAGCCTGTATTCCGAGGGCACGGCAATCCTGGCCACCGCGGCCACGGTGATCGAACGCGGCAAGCGCGCAGCGTCGGAGGCGCTGGAGGCGTCGCCGGCGGACATCGTGTTCGAGCAGGGGCGCTTCGCCATCGTCGGCACCGATCGCGGCATCGACATCGTGACGCTGGCCCTGCAGCAGCGCGCGCGCGCCAATGCCGGGCAGGACGCGACCACGCTGGACGCGGCCGAGGTGGCGCAGATCCAGGCGCACACCTTCCCGAATGGCTGCCATATCGCCGAGGTCGAGGTCGATCCCGAGACCGGCATGGTGCGCGTGGCCCGCTACAGCGTCACCGACGACGTGGGCCGCGCCATCAACCCGCTGGTGGTGCGCGGACAGGTGCATGGCGGCGTGGCGCAGGGGTTCGGGCAGGCGGTGCTGGAGCACACCGCCTATGACCCGGAGTCCGGCCAGCTGCTCGCCGGAAGCTTCATGGATTACGCGCTGCCGCGCGCCGACGATCTGCCGGACATCGAAGTCGATCTCATCGAAGTGCCGTGCGGCACCAATCCGCTGGGCGTCAAGGGCGCGGGCGAGGCCGGCGCGGTAGGCAGTCCGCCGGCGGTCATCAACGCAATCGTCGATGCGCTGGCCCCGGCGGGCGTGACCCATATCGACATGCCGGCGACGCCGGAGCGGGTGTGGCGGGCGCTGGAGCAGGCGCGGGCGGCGTAGCGCCGGGCTACTTGCCGAGCCAGGAACTGGTACTGCTTGTCCAGCTTCGCCCCGTTCTCGCGCCAGAAGCCCTCGTCGATCATCAGCCCGCCGCTGAGGTTGGCGGGGGCGCTGGGCGAGATTGCCAGCACGGCGGCGGGCAGCCCGTCATTGGCGCCGCTCGCCGCGCCGCCATAGGCGCCCAGGGTCGGCAGCAACTTCTCGTTCTTCGGGTCGGCGGCGAAGGCCAGGAGCTTGACGGCAAGCGCCTGCGCGGCCGGCGGGCTGGCGGCCAGGATCGCCCAGCTCGCCACGCTCGTCAGGCTGCCGGCCCATTGCACGGCGAACGCCGGATAGGCGGCCGGCAGTTGCTGGCCGCGCTGGGCCGCGATGATTCCCTCGGCCGGCGCGCTGGTCATCAGCACCTCGCCGCTTTCCAGCAGTTTCGGCGCGTCTGCGTCCGTCGCCCACCACACCAGATAGGGCTTCAACTGGTCCAGCTTGCGGAATGCCCGCTGCACCCCGGCGTCGGTGCGCAAGGTTGCATAGACATCCCCCGCGGCGACGCCGTCGGCCAGCAGCGCCAGCTCCAGGTTGCCGCGCGCGCCGCGGCGCAGCCCGCGCTTGCCGGGCACCTTCGCCACGTCCCAGAACTCCGCCCAACTCGGCTGGCCGGGAAACTTGTCGCGGTTCCACGCCAGCACCAGGCTGCGCAGCACCGCGCCCTCGCCGCAATCGCTGGTGGCGCCCGGGATCTGGCGCTCCCGACCGCCCAGCGCGCCCCAGTCGAGCTTCTTCAGGCTGCCATCCTGGCAGCCGGTGGCGAGCGCGCCGGCGTCGAGCACGGCGACATCGGCATGCGCCGCGCCGGCCGCGGCGATGCTGCCATCGGTGGCCACCATGTTCACGGCAATGCCGGTGGCGTGGGTGAACGGCGCGGCAAACGCCCCGGTCAGCACGGCCGCGAGCGCGCCGGCGGGAGTCGCCACGGTCAGCGAGTCCGCCCGGGCGAGGCGCGGGCAGGCCGGCAGTCCGGCAGCGGCCAACACCACGACGAGTGCGAAACGCAGAGTCATGTCGCGACTTGTCCTGGCGCTGGGAAATCGGCGGAAGGCGGCACGCGGCACGGTAACGACGGAACCCGGCAGCGGCAACCGCCCGCGCTCAGGGTTTTTCGGCAAACGGGCGGAAAGCCGATGCGTGGTGCGGCTGCCAGGCGACGGACACGGTCTGGCCCGGCGCCAATCCGCGCAACGGCGCGCCGGCAGGCCGCGCCGCCACGAACGCCGTTCCCCCGGCGCGCAACCCCAGGCGCAGGTGGTCGCCGTGATAGGTCAGCCACTCGACCAAAGCGGGCAGAGCGCCGTCGCCGATCTGCTCGGCCGGGACGGCGCTGATCGCCAGTCGCTCGGGCCGGATGCAGACCGTGCAGCGTCCGCCCGACGCGACGCCGGCCTCGCGCGCGCCAACCAGCGGGCCGGCATCCAGGCGCACCAGCACGCCGTCGTCGTCTTCCGCCTCGACCATGCCGGGCAGCATGGCGACCGGGCCGGTCAGGGCGGCCACGGCGGCGTCGGTCGGGTCGTCGTACACCGTCTGCGGCGCGCCCTCCTGGCGAATGCCGCCGTCGCACAGCACCGCCATACGGTCGCCGAGCGCCACCGCCTGCGCCGGATCGCTTGTCGCATAGACCACGCCCATGCCCCGCGCCCGCGCCGCGCGCACCATGTCATGCACCGCGTCGCGTTCGCACGCCTCCAGCCCCGCGGCCGGCTCGTCCAGCAGCAGTGCGGACGACGCGGCGGCGCAGGCGCGGGCAATGGCCAGCACGGCCCGCTGGCCGGCACGCAGCGCATGCGGCCGCAATCCGGCGACCTCCGCCAGACCGGCCTGCTGCAGCAGCTCGGCGACGCGCGCGCCCGGGCGAGCCGCGAAGCCGATCGCCTCGGCCGCGCTCAGGCGCGCGAACGACCCAAGCCCGTGCTCGACCAGGGCCAGCCCGCGGCGTCCCGGCGGAATGCCCGCCGCGCCGCGTCCGCCCACCAGCACCTGCCCGGAATCAGGCCGGACGTAGCCCGCCAGCAGCCGCAGCAGCGTGGTCTTGCCGGCGCCCGGCGGCCCCAGCAGCGTCAGGATGTGCTGCGGCAGCACCGCGAGGGAGACATCGCGCAGCGCCACGCCGCCCTCGCCGCGCGCGTGCACCCGCGACAGCGTCGCGATGGCGGGCGGTGCAGGCATGCGATCTCCCCTGTGGCTTGTGCAACAATGCCGGAGCAACCCCCGATCACGCATTTGCGTTGCACGACCGAGCCTACGCAACACGGGAGTTTCCGATGGTCTCCAGCAGCCGCCTGCGTAATGTCCCCACCGACGCCAACGAGCAGATTCGGGAGCTGCGCGGCCAGGTCGATCAGCTGATGCGCGACCGCATCACCCCGGCGGTATCCGACGCCGCGGGACGCGCCCAGGACTATGCGCGCCAGGCCAGCGATTTCTCGCGCGAGCAGGCCGAGGCGTTCTCCAGCCAGGTGCGCGACATGCCGATCGCATCGGTCCTGGTCGCCGCCGCTGCGGGCTACCTCCTCGGCCGCCTCGCGCGCTGATGCGCCTCGTCCGGCTTGCCAAGATCGCGGCGCAGGCCGAGGCGCTGCGCCTGCGCCGCTTCGCGCGGCGGCAGGCGATGCGCGGCGTCTATGGCGCGGTCGCCGCGGTGTTCGCCTTCGGGCTGCTGGCCTGGCTGCATGTGGCCGGCGCGCTGGCGCTGACGCCGCGCGTCGGGCCGGTCTGGGCGGCGCTGATCGTGGCCGCGGTCGACCTGGTCATTGCCGGCATCTTCGGCGCGATCGCCGCCTCGAACTCGCCCGACCGCATCGAGCGCGAGGCCCTGGTGGTGCGTGAGGAAGCGCGGTCGCAACTGGCCGAGGCGGCGGTGATGACCGCCGTGGTCGGCCCGGTGATGCGCCGCGCCGGCCTCGGCCTGCTGAGCCGCCTGCTGTCGGGCCGCCGCCGGCGATAGGCGGCCTACGCTCCTACGCTCCTACGCCCCGGCACGACGCGCGCGCAGCCGCAGGCCGAACGCGATCAGCGCAACGCCGAACAGGATCGCATAGGCCCCCAGCCACAGCGTCAGCACGATCGCCCCGGCGAACGGGTGGGCCACCAGCAGCACGCCCCAGATCAGCGACACCAGCCCGGCCAGCCCGAGCAGCCAGCCGCCATGTCCGCCGTGCATCGACACCGCCGCGCCCAGCATCAGCGCGCCGGTGACGATCGCCCAGGCGGCGAGGATCCAGACCGCCGCGGCAATGAACGCCGCCGGCGCGGCCAACGCGATCACGCCGATCAGCAGCCCCAGGACGCCCTCGGCCAGCAGCAGCGACCAGCGTTCGTGATGCGCCGCCGCGCGCAGCGCCGCGATGATCGCGAACGCGCCATCCACCAGCGCGTAGATGCCGTAGACCAGCACCAGCGAGGCGAGCGCGCCGACCGGTTCCAGGAACGCGATGATGCCGAACACGAGCGCCAGCACGCCACGCAGGGCCAGCGCCCACCAGTTGCGCGCCAGCGCCGTGCTGCGCGCCAGGCGCAGCCCGCTCCGGTCGTAAACCTGTCCGCCTTGGCTCATGCGTCCCTGGCTCATGCGTCGTGTTCCTTGTACATCGCGGCGTCGTTCTCCGGTCGTTCCACCTGCGCCACGGCGCCGCGGTTCGCCTCGGCCGCGTCGCGCAGCCGGCGGAAGCTGCGCAGGCTGAACGGCAGCATGCCGAGATAGATCAGCCCGGCGGCCGCCAGCGCCGCCCACGGGTCGGCCAGCAGCAGGGCGGCGAACAGCCCGGTGCCGACCAGCAGCGGCAGCACGTATTCCGCCGGGACCTTGAAGTTCTTGAAGTTCCAGACCGGCAACGTCGAGACCAGCAGGAACGCGGTGCCGATCAGCATGACGGCGCAGACCAGCGGCGAGGCCGCAAGCCCGGCCAGTCCGGTCCAGCCCATCTCGTGCGCCTCCAGGCCCACGAACAGCGGAAACAGCGCCAAGCCCGCCCCGGCCGGCGCGGGAACCCCGGTAAAGAAGGTGTAGGCATAGGCCGGATGCGCGGCCGATCCGGCGACCGCCTCGATCGACGCGCCGAACCGCGCCAGGCGCAGCGCCATGCAGACCGAGAACAGCAGGCACGGCATGAAGCCGTAGCCGCGCACCGCCTGCAGCGACCACAGATACAGCACGAACGGCGGCGCCACGCCGAAGCAGAGGAAGTCGGCGAGGCTGTCGAACTCCGCGCCGAACCGCGAGGTGGCCTTGAGCAGCCGCGCCAGCCGGCCGTCCAGCCCGTCGATGCACGCCGCCACCGCGATCGCCGCCGCCGCTGCGCCGAACCGCGCCTCCAGCCCGAAGCGCATCGCCGTCAGCCCGGCGCACAGGCCCAGCATGGTCAGCAGGTTCGGGATGATCCGGTTGAACGACAGGCCGCGGAATCGCGGCCGCTCGGGCGGGCGCAGCCGGCGGCGCAGCCGGCGCATCTGCGCCTCCGCCGACAGCACGCGGCGGGTCGGCAGCGGCCGCGGGCCGATCATGCCGCGGTCAATCCGGCAAGCGCCGCGACCGCCGGCTCGGCGGCAGGATCGGGCCGCGCGCGCGGCGCAGGGTGCGCCGCGAGGTCGGCGATCACCGTCTCGCCGCCGATCATGGTCTGCCCGACCAAGACCAGCGGCGGCACCCCCGGCGGCAGATACAGGTCGGTGCGGCTGCCGAACCGGATCAGCCCGAGATGCTCGCCGACCCCCACCGCCTGGCCCTCGCGCACATGGCACAGGATGCGCCGCGCGATCAGCCCGGCGATCTGCACCACCGCCAGGTCGCGCCCGTCGGGCAGCCGGATCGCCAGCGCGTTGCGCTCGTTGGCCTCGGACGCCTTGTCCAGGCTCGCGTTGACGAAGGCGCCGGCGCGATAGGCGATGCGGGCGATGACGCCGTCGGCAGGCACACGGTTGATATGCACGTCCAGCACCGACAGGAAGATCGCGACCCGCTGCCGCAGCTCCGGTCCCAGCCCGAGTTCGGGTGGCGGGACGGCAGGCCCGATCGAGACCACGTGGCCGTCCGCCGGGGCGACCACCAACCCCGCCCGAGCCGGCGGCACGCGGCGGGGGTCGCGGAAGAACGCCAGGCAGGCCAGCGCGAACAACGCGCCCAGCCAGACCAGCCAGGGCGAGACGAACAGCCCGACCAGCGCCACGACCACGCCGGCGGCGATGAACGGGTGGCCGGCCCGGTGCGGCGGCGCCGCGACGAGGCGGATGGATTGGGCGATCGACATGGCGGGGTCTTAGCAGGTCAGGCGGTCTTGGTTCATCGAAGTTTTACGCCGGTGCGGCATGACAGCGCCGCGAACGGCGGAGCACAGGCGCAATGCAGGACATCACGCCGGAATGGAACGGGGAGCGCGTCCATCTCGGCCCGTTCACGGTCGATGCCGAGGGCTACCTGCAGCCGCGCGACCCGGCGATCTCGCCCGCCTTCACGGTGCGCTGGCGTGGCCGGCATGTGCGCGCCGCGCTCCAGGCCGGGTCCGCCCCCGGCGGCTACAGCCTGGCGATCGACGTGGTGGCCGGGCGCATCCCCAGCACCGCGGCGACCACGCAGCGGCCGGAGCTGCGCAGCCGCGCCTTCGACCTCGCGCGCGCGCTCGCCTCGCAGCCGCCGCCGGGCTGGCAGGTCGGGCTGCGGCCGGACCATGGCATCGGTCTGGCGACCACGCAGGCGCTGCCGGTGCCGGTGGCCGCCGCCGACCTGCTGGCCGGCATGACCTCGTTCCTGCTCTGCCTCGATCCCTACCTCGACGTCGTCGATGCGGCCACCGGCACGGAGGCGGTTGCAGCGGCGGGTACGGCAAAGACCTGACCGGGGTAGATCAGGTTGGGGTCGCGGATCTGCTCGCGGTTGGCAATGTAGATGACCGTATAGCGCACGCCATGGCCATAGGCCTGACGGGCGATGCGCCACAGACTCTGCCCCGGCTGGACCACCACGTTGCCGCTCGACAGATCGGCGGGCGAGACCTGGGCGCGATCGAACGGCAGGGCGATCCTGGCCGCCACCGAGCCGTTCGCCGTCAACTGGTCCAATCGCAGCTGGTGGCGGCCGGACGCCACCGGATCGCTCGGCTGCAAGGTCCAGCGGCCCTGCGGATCGGCCTGCACCTCGCCGGCAAGACGGGCATCGTCATAGACCCGCACCGTGCTGCCCGGTCGCGCGGTGCCGGCGAAGCGGATCGCGCCGTGCGCGTCGTAATCGACGATCGCCAGGCCGAGACGCGCCGGCTGGCCACCGGCCCGCGGCGCCGGCGATTGCAGCAGCCGGGGCATGCCGGCCGCCGGCGTCAGCAACGCCAGCGCGCCTGATCCCGCCCCAGGCACCACCACCACGACCGGGGCCGTGCCCGGCTGCGCCGCGCCGGCGGGCGAGGCGGGCAGGGTCGAGACCGTCAGCTGCTGGCCGCCGGCCGGCAGCGGCGCGATGGGCAGGGCGACCCATTGTCCCTGCGCATCGGCCGGGGCCTGGGCGATCGGGCGACCGTTGTCGGCGATCACGACCTGGCTTCCCGGTCGCGCGCGCCCCGCCAGCACCGCGTCGCCCTGCGGGCCGACTCGCACGATGTCGAAGCTGGGCGGGGCGGCGACGGGCGCAGGCGACCCGTCCGGCGCCCGCGCGCCCGCGCCGGTGATGCGCAGCGTCGCTGCGGCGGCCGGCGCTGCCACCGCCGGCGGTGGCGCAGGTATTCCGGCCTGCCGCATCGCGGCGACGCGCGGTGATGCGAACGCGCTGGCGCCGTCGGCGACCGGGCCGGTCCCCGGCGTCGCATGCCGTTGCTCGACCTTCTGGACGTCGGGAGCAGGCTGGCCGAGCAGCGTCCAGGCCGCTCCCGCGCCGCCGAGTACGGCGACGACCGCCAGCAGCCGCACCGAGGCGAACCCGGCGACTCGCGCTGACCCATTTGGCGCCGACGCTGACATGATAATGACATATGCGCTCTTTTTCCGAGCCGCAATATTCGCCCGCGATCGTTTGCAGCGATTGACGCGCGGATGGCGCCCGGCGACCGGCTTGCCTATAGCCGGAGCATCGAGGGGCGGGAGTTCGCGATGGCGTTGCGCGCCAAACGGCCGGGGATGCGACTGCCGATGCGGGTCTGGGACGCGCCGATCCGGCTGTTCCACTGGGCGATCGTGCTGCTGGTCGCCGCCGCCTATGTCAGCGCCGACCTCAATCACGTGCGGCTGCATCTGCTGTGCGGCTACGCGATCCTGGCGCTGCTGCTGTTCCGCCTGGCCTGGGGCGTGGTCGGCAGCGAGACGGCGCGGTTCGCGGCGTTCCTGCGCAGTCCGCTCGCCGGGCTGCGGCGCTTGGCGCGGTCCGACGGCCGCGCGCCCGACGACGGGCTGGGGCACGCCGAGGCCGGCGGCTGGCTGGTGCTGGCGATGCTGCTGCTGCTGCTGGCCGAGGCGCTGACCGGGCTGTGCGTCAGTGGCGCCGGCGCGCCGCAGGGGCCGCTGGCAAGGTATGTCGGCACCGTAGCCGGCGATCGGCTGTCGGCGCTGCATGCCGGGCCGCTGCAGATCGCGCTGCTGGTCGCGATCGGCCTGCATGTGCTGGCGATCCTGGCCTATGCCGTGGTCGGGCGGCAGAACATGTTGCGTCCGATGATCACCGGCAAGAAGCTGCTGCCCGCCGCGACCCGCGCCCCGCGCATGGCGCCAACTGCGCTGGCCTGGGGCATCCTGGCGCTGGCGGCGCTCGCGGTGCTGCTGCTGGCGACGCGGGTCTGAGGGCCGGCTGACGGCGCGCGGACGCGATCGAGCCGCGCATTGGCAGCGGGCGCATGGCGCGCGCACGCCGCCGATGGCATGCCGATGCGCTTGTCGCTTGCGCGTCGCGCCGCGATGATCCCGTCCGAGGTCGTCGCCGTGGCCGTGCCGCCCGCCCGCAGCCTGATGGCAGCCGAGCGTCGTCCTGCTCGGCGCCGAGACATGAAGGAAATGCCTGGCCCATGCCGCACATCCGATCCGTCGCCGTGTTCTGCGGCGCGAGTCCCGGGCACGACCCGCAGTTCCGCGCCTGCGCCACGGCGCTCGGCACTGGGCTGGCCCGCGCCGGCATCCGGCTGATCTATGGCGGCGGCGGCATCGGCCTGATGGGCGCGGTCGCCGACGCGGCGCTGGCGGCCGGCGGCCATGTCACCGGCGTCATCCCGGAGTTCCTGACCCGCGTCGAGGTGGCGCATCCCGGCGCGCACACGATGCTGGTCACCGACAGCATGCACAGCCGCAAGCAGCGCATGTTCGAGCTGTCGGACGCCTTCATCACCCTGGCCGGCGGCCTCGGCACCTTCGACGAGACATTCGAGATCCTGACCTGGCGCCAGCTCGGCCTGCACGACAAGCCGATCTTGCTGTGCGATCTGGCCGGCAGCGCCGCCCCGCTGCTGGCGCTGATCGAGACGACGATCGCGACCGGCTTCGCCCGCCCGCAGATTCGCGCGCTGTTTGAGGTCGTCACCGACATTCCGGCCCTGCTCGCGCGCCTGTCGCAGCTCGGCCCGGCCGCTGATGGCGACGAGCCGCGCCGCATGTGATCGCGCGGCGGGCCGCCCAGCCGCTTGCCCCCGGCATCCCGCTTCGGTATGACGAGCCCGCCGGAGTGTAGCTCAGCCTGGTAGAGCACTGTGTTCGGGACGCAGGGGCCGGAGGTTCAAATCCTCTCACTCCGACCATTTCCCGCTCGGTTCCGTCCCGCCCGCGCGATCAGCGCATGTGCGCGGCCCACAGCATGAGCCAACGGGCCGGAAACACCCAGGCCGACCCGACCACCACGAAGTACACCGCCTGCAGCGGCCAGGGCGCGTGCAGCACGCGGTCGGCCAGGGTGACGGCGGCCACGACATAGGCGCAGAAGCCTAGCACCCCCACCCCGACCGCGACCGGCACACGCGACATCCCGACACGGTTAGCCGCAGGCGCGGCCAGGCGCTAGTGTCTGCCCCCAACCCGGAGCCGACGCCGCATGGACCTCAAGGATCACATCAGGGCCATTCCTGATTTTCCCAAGCCGGGCATCCTGTTCTACGACATTTCGACCCTACTGCGGCATGCCGGCGCCTGGCAGGCGGCGATGGACCAGATGACCGCCCGCGTCGCCCCGTACCGGCCGGACCTGCTCGCCGGCGTCGAATCCCGCGGCTTCCTGATCGCTGCCCCGCTGGCGCTGAAGCTTGGCTGCGGATTCGTCATGTTGCGCAAGCGTGGCAAGCTGCCCGGCGAGGTCGTCGGCCTAGACTACGCGCTGGAGTACGGCAGCGACAGGATCGAAATCCAGGCCGACGCGGTGTCGCCTGGGATGCGGGTTGTGGTGGTGGACGACCTGCTGGCGACCGGCGGGACGATGGCCGCCGGCATCAGCCTGCTGCGCGGGGTCGGCGCCGTGGTGCCGGCCGCCGCGGCGCTGATCGAACTGACCTTTCTGGGCGGCCGCGACCGGCTGGACGTGCCCACCGAGTCGCTGGTGGCCTACGCCTCGTGACAGGCGCGTTGTGATGAGCGCCTCGTGATGGGCGCGGCGTGATGGGCGCGGGCGGCCGGCGAGGCCTGCTTGCGGCCGGCGGCGCGCTCGCCGCCGCAGCGGCGATCGGCCCGGCGCGGATTGGTCGGGCGGCGGCCGCGGAACCGGCGCATCTGCTGGTGGCCGGCAGTCGGGGCGGCGCGCTCGATCGCTGGGCCGGCCTGCTGGCCGCGGCGCTGCGCGGCGGCTGGCCATCGGACGCCGGCATGGATGCGCGCGCCGTCGGCGGCGATGACGGCGTGACCGGCGCCAACCAGTTCGAGGCGCGCGACCCCGGCGACGGCACCGCGCTGCTGCTGCCCGGGGCCGCCGCCGCCGCCTGGCTGGCGGGCGACCCGCGCGTGCATTTCGACGCGGCGCGCTGGCTGCCGGTAATGTGCGGCGTCTCGGGCGGCGTGCTGGCCGGACGACGGCCGCTGTTCGCCGCCTCGCGGTCTGCGCCGATGCGCCTGGCGCTGACCGATCGGCTGGGGCCGGCGGCGGCCTGTCTGCTGGGCCTGGATCTGCTCGGCGTCGCGGTGCTGCCGGTCGCCGAGGCCGACGGCGCGGCGGCGTTGCGCGCCGGCCGGGTTGACGCGGCCTTCGTGCCGGACGCGCAGGGCGACATCGGCATCATGGCCCATGCCGCCGCGCTGTTCACGCTCGGGCCTCCCGAACGCGCCGGTGCGGATGCCCGCGATCCGGCAATGATGGAGGTGCCCGCGCTGCCGGAACTGCTGGCCCGCGTCGGCCCGTCCGACCCGGAGCTGCTGGCCGGCTGGTACGCCGCCGCGGCCGCCGCCCAACTGGACTACGCGCTGGTGCTGCCATCGCTGAGCGCCGCCCCCAGTGTCGCCCTGTGGCGCGAGGCGGCGTCGCGCGCGGTCGATGACCCGGCGCTGCGGGCCGCCGCGCCCGCCGATACGCGCGCGCTGGCAGCACCCGGCTGCGGCGTGGTGCTGGGCGCGATCGCCGCGCGCAGCGCCGCCCTGCTGGCCTATCGCCGCTGGCTAGCGCTACGGCTCGGCTACCTGCCCGGATGACGGGCTGCCGTCCCCGCCGCACCACTCCACCCAGACCCGGCGCAGCGCCGCGCCGAGGTTGCGCCCGAATCGCGGGCCATCGCAAAGCGGGCTGGCCCGCACCCGCTCGCGCAGCCCGGCCCGCAACGCCGCCAAGGCGTCCAGGTCGGCGGCCCGTCGGATCGCCTGCGCACGGTAGGCCAGCAGGTCGGGCGCCACCCAGTCGTCCAGCCCGGCATTGCACAGATGGCTGGTGGAATGGCGCGCGGCAAAGGTCTCGCCCGGCGCGGTCAGCACCGGAACCCCCATCCACAACGCCTCGCACGTGGTCAGGCCGCCGGAATAGGGATGCGGATCCAGCACCACGTCGATATCGCCGTATTCCGCTAGCAGCGCGCGATGCGGCGAGGCGCCGCGCAGGTCGATCCGGGCCGGGTCGATGCCGCCAGCGACGAAACGGCGGCGCGCCGCATCGGCGGTCGCCGGCTCGTCGAACTGATGCGTCTTTAGCACCAGCCGCGCGCCCGGCGCCGCGCGCAGGATGTCGCACCACGCCGCGACCACCGCCGGCGTGATCTTGGCATAGTTGTTGAAGCACCCGAAGGTGACGTGGCCGCGCCGCAGGGCCGGCAGCGGGGCCACCTCCGGGGCGTGCGGCGGCGGCGTGTAGCAGGCATAGCCGTCCGGCATCACCAGCAGCCGCTCCGAATAGGTGGCGGCCAGCCCGGGCGGGGTCTCCCAGCGGTCGGTGATGAACCAGTCCATTTCGGCCAAGCCGGTGCTGTGGGTCTGCATGCCGACCCATTTGACCTGCACCGGCGCCAGCCGCTCGGCGCAATGCGCCAGCAGCCCCAAATCGCCATAGCCGCCGAGGTCGATCACGATGTCCAGGTCGAGCGCGCGCGCCTGCGCCGCCGGGTCGGCGCCCGCGACATGCCATTCGGATGCCGCCTGCCGGAAGCGGCGCTGCATCGGATCGGCGGATGGGGGCTGGCCGATGCAGACCAGCTCGAACGCCGCCGGATCAAGATTCTCCAGGCCGGCCAGCGTCAGCCAGCCGACCGGATGGGTGCGCAGCGTCGCCGACAGCAGCCCGACGCGCAGCCGCTGGTCAGGTCGCGGCGGCCGCGGCCGCCGCCGCGGCAGCGGCGGCAGCCGGCCGCGCGGCGCCAGTTCGCCGGCCCGGCGCAGGACGGCCAGCAGCGCGGCGCCCCCGGCCGGCTCGGCGTAGGCCAGGGTCTGCGCCAGCGTTCGCCAGGCCAGGGGGGAATGCGGGTCGAGTTCCGTCGCGCGCCGTGCGACCGCCACGCCGCGCGCCTGCTCGCCCAGCGAGACCTCCGCCGCCGCCAGGCTGCACAGCAGGGTCGCCTGCTCGCCATGCGCGGCCAGCAGCGTCTCCAGTTCGGCGCGCGCCTCGGCATGGCGGTGCGCCCGGGTCAGCGCCACGGCGTAGTTGTTGCGCAGCGCCGCATCGTCCGGCGCCAGCTCCAGCGCCCGGCGCAGCGCCGGTATCGCCGCCTCCGGCCGTGGGCCGCGCAGCAGGGCGTTGCCCAGCAGCGCGGCTGGCAGCGGGTCGTCGGGGGCCAGCGCCACCGCCGTCTCCAGCGCGGCAGCGGCCTCGTCCGGCCGCCCCATCAGAGACAGCAGCGCGCCGCTGCCGGCCAGCGCGGCGACATCCAGCGGATCGGCCAGAGCTGCTGATTGCAGGGTCGCCAGCGCGGCCTCGCCCTGGCCCGCCCGCATCGCCGCCTCGGCCAGCCGCACCGCGATCGCTACGCTGGCCGGTGCGAGCGCGTGCGCGCGCGACAGCGCGGCGTGGCCGGCCCCGGCATCGTCGGTCAGCAGCAGCGCGGCGCCCAGCGCGTCCCACGCCTGCCAACTGTCCGGCTGCACCGCGCAGCAGCGCAGCAGCAGGGTCTGCGCCCGGACCGCCTCGCCCATGCGCAGACGCAGCATCGCCAGCCCAAGCAGCGCCTCCGGGCGGGCGGGGTCGAGTTCCAGCGCGCGGTCATACGCCGCGACCGCGCGCGGCAGGTCGCCATCGGCGCGAAACAGCTCGGCCAGCCGCAGCGGCGGCTCGGCCCAGCCGGGCCGCTGCCATTCCAGGTCGCGCATGATCGTCTCGGCCAGCGCGCGGTCCCCCGCGTGCTGTTCGGCCAAGGCGAGGTTCAGGCGCGTCACCGGGTCGGCCGCGTCGGCGCATGCCGCCTGCCGCAGCAGCGGCAGCGCCGCCGCATGATCGGCCTCCGCCAGGCGGGCCACTCCCTGTTCCGCCAGGCCCGGTTCGGCCGGCGCCCGTTGCGCCAGGGTGTCGCGCATCAGCGGTCCGCCTTGGCCAGCACCGTGATCAGGCCGCTGACCGGCGCTGCGCCTTCGCGCCGCAACGGCTCCGCGGCAATCGACCGTACCGCGAAGCCGCATCGCGCAGCGATCTCGGCCACATGGTCCGGCGCGTGGGCGTAGCGGCCGTGCGGCCCGAGCCGCCACGACGCGCCGTGCGGCAAGGATTCCAGCGACGCCAGCAGCAATCCGCCGGGCAGCAGGCGCCGGTGCAGCGCGCCCAGCACCGGGCCGAGCGCGCCGACATAGCACAGCACGTCGGCGGCGACCGCCACCGCATAGTCCGGCCCCTCCTGCGACAGCCCGGCCAGCAGCGATGCCTCGGTCAGCGTGTCGTACAGCCCCGTCGCGCGGGCGATCGCCAGCATCTTCGGCGACAGGTCGATGCCGTGCCACGGGCCGAGCGGCAGGTCCGACATGGCCACCGCAGCCAGCCCGGTGCCGCAGCCGAGGTCGAGTACCGGGCCGAGCCGGCCCTGGCCGCCGAGCGGCAGATGCGCCCGCGTCGCCTCGCGCAGCAGCCCCGGCACACGGTAGCCCAGGCCGATGACATGCGCCTCGAACGTCTCGGCATAGCCGTCGAACAGCACGCGCACGTAGTCATCGGCGGCCTGCTCCGCCGGCGGCAGGCGGCCGCTTGCGGCGACCAGATGGCGAACATAGGCGTCCTCCGGCGCCAGCTTGAGCGCCTCGGCATAGGCGTCCCCGGCCGCCTCGTGCCGCCCCAGGCTGGACAGCGCGTGTCCAAGCATGCCGAACAGGCAGGCATCCATCACCCCGTGGCGCTGCGCCGCGCGGGCGATGTCCACCGCGTGCGGGAAATCCCGCACGGCGATCGCCAGCCGCAGCGCCGCGTTGCGCAGTTTCAGGCTGGACGGCGCGCGGGCGATGCCGGCGTCCAGGGTCGCGGCAGCCGCCGCCGCCTCGCCCGCGAGTTCCTGCGCGCGGGCCAGCGCCAGGCGGAACACCGGGTCATCCGGCGCGGCCCGCACCGCCTCGTCCAGGCAGGCGAGCGCGTCGGACAGATGGCCGAGTTCGGCCATCGCGATGCCGAGCGCGGCCTTGGCGCGCGGCAGGCCGGGTGCGGCGATCACCGCCTCGGCCGCATCGGTCGCGGCGCCGGCCGGATCGTCGGCCATCAGCCGCGCCTCCACCCGGATCAGCCGGATCGCCGCGCCGTCGACGCCCAGCGCGATCGCCGAGTCCAGCAGCGCCAGCGCGTCGCGCGGCCGGCCGGCCTGGATCAGCAGTTGCGCTTCCAGCATGTCGGCATCGGCGGCATCGCTGCCACGCCCGGCCGTCCCCAGCCGACGCAGCGCCGCCAGCACCGCCAGCGCCGCCTCGCGCCGCCCCGTCGCCGCCAGGATGTGCGCGCGGGCCAGCAGCGCCGCCGCGTCCGGCGGCGGGGCGGAAGGAATCGGGGCTCTGGCGGACAACGCATTCATGCTCGGCTCCTGCGACTATTTCGCGGCTGTCGCGCGTCAGGCCAGCAGGCCCTGCGCCTGGACCGCCAGCGAATCGATGCTGGCGGCGCCGGTGCTGCTCGACTGCTGTTGCGCCTGCAGCAGGTATTGCTGCGTGAAGCTGTCAACGAAACTCGGATCCTTGAAGCGGGAGATGTCCACCTGCGAGCTGATCGCCTGCTCCTGCGCCCCGAGATCCTGGTAGGCGATCTGCGGCGGGATGCCGAGCGCGGTCGTGACGACGGTGCGGAAGGTGGGGTCACCCAGCACCTGATCGACCGACGTGATCGAGGATGCGCGGTGGCGAAAGTCCAGCGCGTTCGACAGGCCCGGCGTGCTGGCGTCCAGCGACTGCCGCCACAGCACCTCGGCATAGCCGCTGGCCAGGGTCGAGAGCACCTGCGGGTTTTGCAGGGTCGCGAGGCCGGTGGTGGCGAAGCTGTACAGGCCGGCCACGGATTTCCAGCGCGTGTCGGACAGCTGGTTGGCCAGCGAGCTGGGATCACCAAGGTTGGACAGCAGCGCCTTCTGGGCCAGCGCCGTGTAGGCCGCCTGGTCGCCCAGGCCGTTGGCGGTCAGCAGCACATTCAGCACGTCAGGGTTCTGCAGCAGCGCGGTGACGCTGGTCGCCTTGCTGACGGCGGCGATGAAGCTCGCGATCGTGCGCTGCACCTGCGGCTGCTGCGCGGTCGCGGCGATGTCCTGTGTCTGGTCCTGCTCGGCGGTCTGCAGCGCCACCAGCGGATTGCCGGCGCTGCCCGCAGCGGTCGAGGTGACCAGCGCGGTGATGGCGTCGATCGGGCTGGCGCCCGACCCGCCGTACAGCACGCTGTAGTCGACCGTGCCGCTCACGCAGGCGGGCCGGCCAGCCCGGCGGCAAGGTTTTCGTTGATGGCGACGAGGAACTCGAAATCCGGCGCGGCGCGGCGCATCTCGCGCTGCACCGCCAGCCCGATCGAGACGATCGACGCGCATAGCGTCTGCGGCAGCGCGTTGTCCGGGTCGCGCACCAGTCCCATCACCGTGCTCCATAGCCGGTCATTGTCGGCCAGGGCGCGGATGCGGGCGCGCGCGGAGCCGTGGCGCGCGTCGCGCAGCGCCGCATTGGCGCGACGGAAAACCTCGGCCTCCTGCTCGCGCGGGCTGCGGTGGGCGGAACTTGCGGCATAGGCGAGGGCGGCCTGGAGCGGGTTCGACATCGGCATTTTCTCCGAGAGAGGTCGCGGGTCAGCTTGGTGGGGCGGCTGGGAACGCGGGCGTGCGGCCAAGCACCGCGTCCTCGTGACGGATGATCCGCCGCGCGAGCTTGAGCGCCTGGTAGCAGTCATCGGCCAGCGCGCAGTCCAGCGCCCGGTCCAGGATCTCGCGCGCCAGCCCCGAGGTTGACGCAGCCTTGAACTCGGCGATCAGCTCCCGCGCCGCGACCAGTCCGCGCCCGCGCTCGTCCTCGGTGCCGATATACGCCGATTGCAGGGCGAAATAGATGCGCCGCGCCGGAGTGCTGCATTGGTCCGGAGCCATGATCTGCTTGCCGAACAGGAACCGCGCATGCGCCGTCAGCTCGATGCGCGACTTCGTGCGGAAGCGGATCGGCGCCCCGTTGACGATCATCATCTCGCCCTGCCGCAACTCCAGAACCAGCGCCGACATCCTGTGCTCCCGCCATTGTTGGGCCTGCCGGCGCGGCGGTGCGCGTGCCGCCGCGCCGGACCGAACTGGCGGATTACTGGAACAGCTTGAGCAGGCTCTGCGGCGCCTGGTTGGCGATCGACAGCGACTGCGTGGCCAACTGCTGGCGGACCTGCAGCGCCTGCAGTTGTGCCGATTCCTGCGTCAGGTTGGCATCGACCAGCGCGCCGAGGCCGGCGTTCAGCGCGTCGATCTTGTTGTTGTTGTAGGTCTGCTGTCCGCTGACGAAGTTCGATGCCGCGCCATAGGTGTTCAGCTGCGTCTCAAGCGTGCTCTGCGCGTTGATGAACGTGCCGGTGCTGGAGATCAGCCCGGTGACCGCGGTGGCGCTGTTGAGCTGCGTCGTGGTGAACGCGACCGAGGCGTACAGCGAGGAGCCGCTGAACGAGTTGATGTTGTAGCTGCTGCCGGTCTCGTTGCGGATGACGTTGACGGCGCCATAGGTGCCGCTGCTGCCGGTCAGGTTGCCGATCAGCGTCTTGCCGCCGTACGATGCGTCCTGGATGTTGGCCTTCACCAGGGCGATCTGCTGCTGGTACGACGTGATGTACTGCGCGCGCGTGGTGCCCTCGACGCCGGAGCCGGACAGGTTCACCAGCAGGTCGCGGGCGCTGGCCAGCGCGTTGGAAACGCTGGTCAGGGCGCTCGACGTGGTCTGCAGGATGCCGGTGGTGTTGCCGAGCTGCTGGTTGGCGGTGGTCAGCGCGCCGACATCCGAGCGCACCCGCTGCGCCACGGCGAACGCCGCGCCGTCGTCGGTTGCGTCGGCCACGCGGTAGCCGGTGGAGATCTGCTTCTGCGTCGATTGCAGCTGCGAGCTGGTGGTGTTCAGGATTTCGACCGCGAGCGCCGCGGCGTTGTTGGTGATGATCGAGTTCATGGCTGTTTTCCCTCGTGGGTAAGTCGGTTGAGCATGTCCCCGCGGTTTTGCAGGCTTCCGCCGATCCTTGCGCGACCGGCTTAACGTCGCGTGAAGGCGGCAGCGGTTTCAGCCGCCGGCGAGGTATTTGGTCAGCGACAGCGACTGCAGCCCCGAGATCAGCTGGTACGAGGCCTGCAACTGGGTCTGCGCCGCGGTCAGGCTGGTCAGCGTCTTGGCCATGTCCACGTTCTGCACGCCGGAGAGCTGCGCGGTCATCGCATCGGCGGTGTCCTGCAGCTGCGTCTGCGTCGCGGTGAGCTGGGTCTGTCGGTTGCCCATCACGCCGGCGTCCTCGTTCAGCGCCGAGATCGCGCCGCCCAGGCTGGTGCGCACGTCGGCGACCACCGCGGCGAATCCCGCCGTGCCGAGCTGGCTGCTCGACAGCGAGCCGAGCGTGGTCAGCGCGCGCAGGATGTCGCGGGTGTATGATCCGGTGGTCGAGGGTCCGGTCGAGGCGATGTCGGCGTTGGCGCTGGCCAGGATGCCGGCCGGCACGCGCTGGCCGTCGCCGACCTGCACGGTGGGGCGCAGGCCGTTCACGGCTGCTGCGGGCTGCGACAGCGCGGCGGAGAACGGCGAGACCCCGGCGGCGTTGGAACTGGCGGCAACCAGCGTGCTGGCGATCACCGCCGTCGCGCCGCCGCCGCCCAGCCCGGCCACCGCCGCCTGGATCTGCGTGGCGAAGCCGCTCGTCCAGATCGCATCCGGGTTCGGCACCGGCGGGTTGGCGCCGTCCTGGCCGGCGAAGACGTACCCGCCGCTGCCGTCGGTGCTGTCCAGCAGACCGCCAACCTGCGCCAGGGCGCTCTGCGCCTGCGCCGCGATGCTGTCCACCGTGCCGGGATCGAGGCCGTTCAGTTCGTTGGTATCTGCAAAGAAGGTGCTGGCGATCGAGCTGATGCTGCTCAGCGCGGTCTGCGCCACCTGCATCCGCCCGCTGGCTGCGCCGATGTCGTTCTGCCAGGCCTGATTATGCGCGATCGCCGGCTGCAGCGACAGCGACACCGACGCCTGCGCGCCCAGCCCGGCATAGGTGCTGGATACCAGCCCGCTGCCCGCCTGTTGCGTCAACGTGTCCAGCGTCTGCTGCGCGGCGTGGCTGTCGGCGACGATGACGCCGAGCAGGCCGTAGCCGGACCCGGAGCCGCCGATCGGCAGGCTGCCGCTCATCGCACTCTCCCGCGTGTCAATTGACCACCATCGCCAGCAGCGCCGTCCACATCGCCTGCACCGTGCTGACCACCTTGGCGTTCGCGCCATAGGCGTTCTGCAGCTCGATCATGTGCGACATCTCGGTGTCGATCGACACGCCGGAGCTGCTGGTCAGCCGCGCCTGCAGCCCGGTCTGCAGCGATTGCGCCGCGGTCAGCGCGCTGCCGACCGCGCTGGTGGTCTGCGACATCGCGCCGACCAGCGATGCCGCGAAGCCGCCCAGATCGGGCGCCGGGCTGAAGCCGGCGCTCTGGTCGCCGCCGGGGCCGAGGCCGCTGCCCGAGGGCGCGTTCTGCGGCACGCCGGATTGCGCCTGGGTGCCGAGTGCAAAATCCAGCACCCGCGCGATCATGCCGGTGAACCCGGCCGGTCCTGTGGCGGGGTTGGGGGTGAACGCGCTGGCGCCGGTCGGACTGCCCGCCACCGCATGCGTGCCGTCGCGCACCAGCGACGGCTGCGCCGTCACCGCCGGGTTGACGGTGATTTCGGAGGCGAAGCCGACATAGCCCGATTGCGCGTCCGGTCCGGTGGCGGCCGGCACCGTTCCCGCAGCATTGGTGAACAGCGTCAGGCCCTGCTGGTCGAACCGGGTCGCCAACGTGTGGGAAAACTCGTCCAGCCCGGCCTGCATCACCGGCAGCGTGCTGTCGCGCAGCGTCAGGTTGGCGCCGAGCTGGCCGGCGCTGCCCAGCTGTCGGGTCACATCGACCCCGCCCAGCATCACCCCGGGCACCGCCGGATCGGCCGGATAGGTGGCGTTCGCTCCCATGCTCGCCGGCGCCAGGCTGAGCGGCGGGCTGCCGGGCCGGGTCGGCAGGCTCAGTCCGCCGCCGGTGACCAGCAGCACGCTGCCGTCCGCCTGCGGCAACTGGCGCACCGGCAGCAGCGTGTTGAGCTGGTCCACCGCGGCATCGCGCTGGTTCTGCAGGTCGGCGGTGCTGCCGCCCTGCGCCTGCAGCGCGGCGATCTGGCCGTTCAGCACGCCGATCTGGCGCAGCGTCGTGTTGATGCTGGCGACATCGGCGACGGCGGCGTCCTGCGCGCCCTGGCGGGCCAGCCCCACCGCCCCGCTCAGCGCATTGACCTGTGCCGCGACATTGCCGGCCGCGGCCACCACTGCCTGCTGCTGGGTCTGGTTCGACGGGTCACCCTCCAGCATGGAAAAGCCGTCCTGCAGCTTGCCGAGCAGGCTGGCCAGGTCGGTGCCGCCGCCGACCGCGCCCTGCACCTGGTCGATGCCGGACAGCCCCGCCTGTTGCGTCTGCAGCCCGGCCACCGAGGCGTTCTGCGCAAACACGCCGGCCTGCAGCTGCGCATCGAGCTGGCGCTGCGTCGGCAGGCTGCGCACGCCCATCCCCAGGCCGGCCGCGCTGATGCTTTCCTGCGTCGCCGTCTCGGCGGTCCAGTCGGCGGTGCCGGCGTTGGCGATGTTCTGGCCGACCACCGTCAGCGCGCGGTTGACCGTCAGCAATCCGCCATCGGCGATCGCCAGGCTGGAATCGAGGCTCATGGCGTGACGCCGCTTCGCACCGGGTCGGCCTATTGCTTCATGTCGATCGTGGTCTGCAGCAGCTGGCTCGCGGTGGTGACCAGCTTGGCGTTCGCCGAATAGGCCTGCTGGGCCACGATGAGCTTGGTGAATTCGCTGCTGATATCGACGTTCGAGGCCTCGACCGAACTGGTGACCAGCCCGCCGGCGCCGCCCGTGCCGGCGTCATGCGCCAGCGGATCGCCAGAGGCCACGGTTGCGGTGAATGCCTGGCCGTTCTGCCGCTGCAACGCGTCCGGCGCGGGAAACGTCACCACCGGCACGCGCGCGATGGTGCGCGACTGGCCGTTGTTGAAATTGACGATGATGTCGCCGGCGCTGGTGGTGGTGACGCTGCTGAACGCGCCGGGCGGTACGCCGTTCTGGCTCAGGCTGTTGAGCGTATAGGCGGTGCCCGCGAACTGCGTCAGGCCGGTGGTGCCGCCGATCGTGCCGATGCCGAGCGAGATGGCTTGCGTGCCGCCGCCGGCCGCCGGATAGGCGGTGTTCAGCGTCACGCTCGCGCTGGCTCCGGCGCCGGCGGCGGTGCTGCCGCCCTGCGTCACGGTCTGCAGGGTGCCATCGGCGGCGAAGGCCAGGCTCGCGGTGCCGATGGTGTTGGCCGGCGACTTGTCGTCGGTGACGGTCAGCGTCCAGGCGTTCGGCGTGCCGGCGGCGGGCGCGAAGTTCAGCGTCAGCTGATGCGCCTGGCCCTGCGAGTCATAGACGCTGACGGTCGATGAGATGGGCGCCGGCGGCGAGCCGCCGCCCGGCGGCAGGTTGGCCGACAGCGCCACCGAACTGGTCGGCACCGGCTTGTCCGCCGACTGATCGACCTGGACCGGGGCCAGCGCGTTGCGGTTGATCGCGCCGCTTGCATCGACGCTCCAGCCGTTCAGGAACTGGCCGGCGTCGTTGACCAGATAGCCGGTCTTGTCGAGGTGGAAGTTGCCGTCGCGGCTGTACGCCTGCTGCGGGTCGAAGGTCTGCTGGCCGGTGCTGCTGGCCGGCCCGGCGTCGCTGACGGCGAAGAAGCCCTGGTCGCTGATCGCCAGCGCCAGCGGATTGTCGGTCTGCGTCACCGTGCCCTGCACCGTGTTGACGTATTCCGGCCGCGCCACCACCGCGCCGGAATCGTTGACGCTGGCGTCGCTGGTGGTCAGGTAGTCCTCGAACGCGGTGTCCACCCGCTTGAACCCGGTGGTCTGGCTGTTGGCGACGTTGTCGCTGATGTCGGTAAAGGCGGCGGCCTGGCTGCCCAGGCCGCTGACCGCCGTGCTCATTGCGCCGAACAGGGACATCGCGTCTCGCCTCCGCTGCGCGCCGTCGCCTGACGGACGCTCCGCATTGGCCGTCACGCATGCGCCGTGCCAGCGGAGCGTGCGTGCAATCGGCGCGCTTCAGTCGCCTTGCGCGGACGAATCTGCCGGGGCGGCGGCGCAGCGGGCGGCAGTTTCTGCCGGACGGATGACGGGCGCTGCGGGCTTTGCGGCGGCCGGGCGTTGGCGCGGGGCTTGCTGCACGACGGACATGCCGGCCGCTTCCCTCGCCCCATTGCCGTCCCTGACCGCCGCCGCTCCGCCGCAGGTGCCGGGCGCGTCCGGCGCTGCCATGCCCGCGCCGACCGACGCGGCCGCGCCCGGCGTGGTCGAACTGTTCGCGCGTCTGCTGCTGCAGGCCGGCCCGGCCGCGCCGACAGTGGCCGCGCCGATCGCGCCGACAGCCGCCGGTCCACCCTGCGCAGCCGCGTCCAAGGCGTCGCAGGCCAAGACGTTCCCGGCGAAGGCGGCAGCCAGGTCGTCCAGACAGGCGCCGAAGCCGACGCTGGATGCCGCCGCGCCGCCGCCGCCGCTGCCCGCTCCGCCAAATCCGTCCACCGCGCCGCCGCCGCCACCCCCGCCCGCTGCCGCGCTTCCGGTCGCCGCGGTCCCGGTCGCCGCGCCGGCCTTCCCGACCATGCCGGCCGTCGCGGCCGCCTTGCCTCAGGCGAGCGGCCGGCAGCCGGCGGATCGCGGTCCGGAGCCGGCGGCTGTCGCCTCGCCCGGTTCGGCTGCCCCGGAAACTTTTGCCTTGCCAGCAGGTCCGATGCCGGCAACTCACCCGAGCGCCGCGCCGGCGGCGGTCGCGCCGGACCCGCTCGTCGCAGCCTCCGGCCCGCTCAGGACGGCGGCGGTGGCCGCGCCCGCCGCCGCCGCCGCTTCGGCGCACGCCGCCGCCCCGGCCTCGGCGGCCGGCCAGCTGCAACCGGCGCTCTGGCAGATGGCGCGCAGCGGCGGCAGCCAGCAGGTGACCATCGCGCTGCACCCGGCCGAGCTCGGCCGGGTCGTGCTGCGGCTCGATCGCGACGCGGCCGGCAATACTCAGGTGGCGGTGTCGGCCGAACGGCCGCAGACGCTGCACGCGCTGGAGCGCGACCAGGCGCAGCTCGGCCAGGCGCTCGACCGCGCCGGCGTTCCGGCCGAGCAGCGCAGCATCAGCTTCCAGATCGGCGCGGCCCCGTTCGCGACCGGCCACGCCGGCGCCGGGTTCGCGGGCGGCGGCGGTCAGCAGCGGCCGGGCGGATCGCCGCATCCGGGCGGCGCGGTCGCCGGGAACGCAGCGCAGGACGCGCCGCCCGACGGCTTCCCGCGCTCGGCAGCCGGGCGCTGGCTGCGCGTCGGCATCGACATCACCGCATGAACCAGGAACCCTGACAATGAGCGGCAGCAGCATCTCGGCCATCTCGCAACCGGGCGCGGCGGCCTCCGCGTCCGGCGCCGCGACCAGCGCCGGCGGCTCGGCCAGCGACGCGCTCAGTTCGCTGTCCGGCAATTTCAGCAGCTTCCTGAAAATGCTGATGACGCAATTGCAGAATCAGGATCCGACCAGCCCGATGGACACCAGCCAGTTCACCACCGAGCTGGTGCAGTTCTCCAGCGTCGAGCAGCAGATCAACACCAACAGCAGCCTGAACCAGCTGATCCAGCTGACCCAGGGCGGCGAGGTGGTGCAATCGACCGCGATGCTGGGTCACACCGTCACCGCGCAGAGCAGCCAACTGGCGTTGCAGAACGGCAGCGCCGGGGTGCAGTTCACCGCGCAGTCGGCTGGCCCGGTCGGCATCGCCGTGACCGACAGCTCCGGCAGCCAGCTTTATGCAGGCGTCGTGAAAGCCGCCGCGGGCAGCAACAGCTGGACCTGGAACGGCCTCAACAGCGCGGGCGCGCAGGTGCCGGACGGTGCCTATACCGTTTCGGTCACGGCGGCCGACGCCAACGGCAACGCCACCGCGCTGCCGTTCACCGTCAGCGGCACCGCGACCGGGGTGACCGAGAGCGGATCATCCGTGCAACTCCAGCTTGGCAGCCTGCCGGTCGATTTCGCGAACATCCGCTCCGTCTCGCATTGAGCGCCGGGCCGCGCCGACGCGCGTTAACCTGCAGGAAAGCCGGGCGCTGCACGGTGCGGCTCTGCCAGGACGGCAGGGCGGGGGTGTGGCAATGGCGATACCGGCAGCAGGGCTGCCGCCTCGATGAAGGCGCTGCTCGACGGCCTGCGCGCGCTGGGCCTCGGCCGCCTGGCGGCGATGGCCGCCGTGTCGGTCTCGCTGTTCGCGCTGCTGGCGATCCTGGCCACGCATGGCGGCGGCAGCGGCGGCGGACGCATGGCGTTGCTCTATGCCGACCTCGATCTGCGTGAGGCCGCACAGATCGCCGACCAGCTTGCAGCCCAGCATATCGCGCACGAGGTCTCGCCGGCCGGCGACCGCATCATGGTGCCCGAGACGGAGGTCGGGCCGGCGCGGCTGATGCTGGCCCGTCAGGGGCTGCCGTCCGGCGGCTCGGTCGGCTACGAGCTGTTCGACCGTGGCGACGGGCTGACCAGCAGCGCATTCGAGCAGCGCATCAATGAGACGCGCGCGCTGGAGGGCGAGCTGGCGCGCACCATCCAGCAGATGTCCGGCGTGCGCGCGGCGCGGCTGCATCTGGTGCTGCCGAAGCGCGAGCCGTTCGCCCGCGACCAGCAGGAGGCGCAGGCCTCGGTGATGCTGACCATGGCAGGCGAGCGCCGGCTGGACCGTGAGGGCGTGCAGGCGGTGCTGAACCTGGTCGCCGCGGCGGTGCCCGGATTGCGGCCGCAGAACATCGCCATCGTGGACAGCCGCGGCGATGTGCTGTCGCGCGCCGGGGAGCCGAGCGGCCCGGCCGGCGCCGCTCAGGGCTTCGACGAGATCAAGCGCGCCACCGAGCTGCGCCTGTCGCGCGCGGTGGAGGAAATGCTGGAGCGCAGCCTGGGGCCGGGGCGGGTGCGCGCGGAGGCTTCGGTGGACCTGGATTTCGCGCAGGTCAACGAGACGCGGGAGAGCTACGACCCGGACGGGCAGGTGGCGCGCAGCACGCAGAACGTGACCGACACCAGCAAGTCCACCGAGGCCGGGGCCACCGTCTCGGTGCAGAATAATCTGCCGAACGCCAATGCCGGCGCCAAGGACGGCCCCGGCACCCAGAGCCAGCGGCAGGAGGAGACGACCAACTACGAGATCGGCAAGACCGTGCGGACCATCGTGCGCGCGCAGCCGGAAATCCGCCGAATCAGCCTCGCGGTGATGGTCGATGGACAGAACGCGCCGGGCGCCGACGGCCGGCTGGTCTGGGTGCCGCGCAGCGCGGCCGAGCTGGACCAGATCGCCGCCCTGGTGCGCAGCGCCATCGGCTACGACGCCAAGCGCGGCGACACGGTCGATGTCGCGGGGATGCGTTTCGCCACCGACGACCAGGCAGGCGCGGCCGCCGCGCCGCGCCGGCTGCTCGGCCTGCCGATCGACGGCGCCGATCTGCTCTCGCTCGCGCGCTCCGGCCTGTTCGGCGTGCTTGGCCTGCTGGCGCTGCTGCTGGTGCTGCGGCCGATGGTGCTGCGGCTGACCAGCGCGCCGCCGGCCCAGCCAGGCTTCGGCCCGGCCTCCGCCGCCCTGGGGCCGGGCGGCGCGGCGGCGCTCGCCGGTCCCGACGGCGCGCCGTCTTCGGCCGCCGCGCAGGCCGTTGCCGGCTATGCGAAATTGACGGCGCCGCAGCCGGGCCAACTGGCGATTGAGGACGAGACGATGATCGACCTGGCGAATGTCGAGGGGCAGCTGCGCGCCTCCTCGGTCCGCCGCCTCGCCGATCTGGTGGAGCGTCACCCGGAGGAGAGCCTGTCCATCGTGCGCGCCTGGATGCAGCAGGAACCCGCCTGATGCCGCCGGTTCCCGTCACGCTGGGCAGCCGGGCGCTGAGCGGGCCGCAGCGCGCCGCGGCTCTGATGCTGGCGCTGGGCGAGGAACAGTCCGGCCGGCTGCTGGGCATGATGCAGGAAGACGAGATCAAGGAGATTTCGCAGGCGATGGCGCAGCTCGGCCCGGTGCGCTCCGAGCAGGTCGAGCGGCTGTGCGTGGAGTTCGCCGACAGTCTGGGCGGCAACGGCAACCTGGTCGGCAGCTACGAGAACGCCGAGCGCATGCTGCTCAAGGCGATGCCGCGCGAGCGCGTCGCGCAGATCATGGAGGAGATCCGCGGGCCGGCCGGGCGGACCATGTGGGACAAGCTCGGCAACGTGCATGAGGCGGTGCTGGCGAACTACCTGAAGAACGAATATCCGCAGACCGTCGCCGTGGTGCTGTCGAAGATCCGCTCCGAGCACGCCGCGCGCGTGCTGGCGATCCTGCCGGACAGCTTCGCGATGGAGGTGGTGATGCGGATGCTGCGCATGGAAAGCGTGCAGAAGGACGTGCTCGACGGGGTGGAGCGCACGCTGCGCGCCGAGTTCATGTCCAACCTTGCGCGCAGCACGCGTCGCGACGCGCACGAGATGATGGCGGAGATCTTCAACAACCTCGATCGTCAGTCGGAAACCCGCTTCGTCGCCGCGCTTGAGGAGCGCAACCGCGAGGCGGCCGACCGTATCAAGTCGCTGATGTTCACCTTCGACGACCTGCAGCGCCTGTCAGGCCCGGCGATCCAGGTGCTGCTGCGCACGGTCGAGAAGGACAAGCTGCCGCTGGCGCTGAAGGGCGCGTCGGAAAAGCTGCGCGACCTGTTCTTCGCCAACCTGTCCGAGCGCGCCGGCAAGATGCTGCGCGACGAGATCGAGGCCCTGGGCCCGGTCAAGCTGCGCGAGGTGGACGAGGCGCAGGCGACCATCGTGTCGCTGGCCAAGGATCTGGCCGCACAGGGCCAGATCGAGATCGGCGAAGGCAAGGACGAGGAACTGGTGTACTGACATGCAGATCTCCGCATTTCGCGACCCGGGCCTCGCCGCACCGGCCCCCGGCATCGTCTTCTTCGAGGATTTCGACCGCGGTGACGCGCCGCCGGCGCCGCCCGATCCCGCTACCGACGCCGGCGCGAGCCAGGCCGACCTGATCGACGCCCGCCGGGCCGGCTTCGCCGAGGGGTGCCGCCATGCCGCCGAGGACGACGCGGCGCAGCGCGCGGACGCGGTGGGCCGCGCGCTCGCCGGCATCACGGCGTCGCTGGTCGGGGCCGATGCGGCCGCCCGTCAGGCCGTCGATGAACGCGCCGCCGCGGTGGCGCGGCTGCTGCTTGCCGCGCTTGCCGCCCTGGTTCCGACATTGTGCGCCCGCTACGGCGTGGCCGAGGCCGCAGCCCTGGCCAGGGCTGTGCAGCCGGCGCTGCGACACGAACCCGCGGTCAGCGTGCGCGTCAATCCGCACACCAGCGCGGCGCTGCAATCGGCGCTGGACACGCTCGACCCGGATCTGCGGGAGCGGCTGCGGTTCATCGAAACCGATGCGGTGGCGGAGGGCGACGTGCGCGTGGAATGGCAGCACGGGGCCGCGGTGCGCGACGCGGCCGCGCTGTGGCGGTCGGCCGCCGCGGTGCTGGAACCGCTCGGTCTGCTCGATGTCGCCTGCCCGCGCGCGCCGGTGGAGTGACCCGGATGGCCGGCGACATGCAGCTCAATGATCTCGATGCGCCGACTGAGGCCAATCCGTTCGGCGAGCCGCCGGCCAGGGGCGCCGAGGACGCGCTCGGCCGCGGCGGCGCGCGCGAGCTGGAGGCGGTGTACGACATACCCGTGACCGTCAGCGCGGTGCTCGGCAAGGCGACCATGCAGGTGAGCCAGCTGCTCAAGCTGGGTCGCGGCGCGGTGGTGGAACTCGACCGCAAGCTGGGCGAGGCGATCGACATTTACGTGAACAACCGGCTGGTGGCGCGCGGCGAGGTGGTGATGGTCGATGATAACCGGCTTGGCGTGACCATGACGGAGATCGTCAAGGCCGAGCGGTCGGTCTGATGGCGAACGCAGCGGAGGCACCTTCTTGCGCGTGCTGATCGTCGGCTCCCTCGCCGGCGAGCTGGGGGCCGCGGCGCGCATCGCCATCGCCCGCGGCGCCCGGCTGGATCAGGCCGACGACGTGGCCTCGGCGCTGGCGCGGCTGCGCGGCGAGGTCGTGGCGGATCTGGCGCTGTGCGACATGGCGCATGACGTCGGCGCGCTGGTGCGTGCGCTGGCGGCAGAACGCATCGTCGTGCCTGTGGTGGCGTGCGGCGTCGCTGCCGATGCCGAAGCGGCGGCCGCCGCGATCCGCGCCGGTGCGCGCGAGTTCCTGCCGCTGCCGCCGGACGCCGACCTGATCGCCGCCATCCTGCAGGCCGCGTCCGGTGAGCGCCACGCGCTGATCGCGCGCGACCCGGTGATGCAGGCGGCGGTGCGCCGCGCCGAGCAGGTGGCGGCGGCCGAAGCCTCGGTGCTGATCGCCGGCGAGAGCGGGACCGGCAAGGAGGTGCTGGCGCGCCACATCCATCGCCGCTCGCGCCGCGCCGGGGGGCCGTTCGTCGCGCTGAACTGCGCGGCGATCCCGGAAAACCTGCTGGAGAGCGAGCTGTTCGGCCACGAAAAGGGCGCGTTCAGCGGCGCGGTCGCGCGGCGGCTGGGCAAGTTCGAGTCGGCGAACGGCGGCACCCTGCTGCTGGACGAGATCAGCGAGATGGACGTGCGCCTGCAGGCCAAGCTGCTGCGGGCGTTGCAGGAGCGTGAGATCGACCGCCTTGGCGGCGCGGCGCCGGTGCGCATCGACGTGCGCATCCTGGCCACCACCAACCGCGACATGGCAGCCGAAGTCGCCGCCGGCCGGTTCCGCGAGGATCTGTTCTTCCGTCTCAATGTCGTGGCGTTGCGCGTGCCGCCGCTGCGCGAACGTCCCGGCGACATCGCGGCGCTCGCCGAGCATTTCGCCCGCCGCTACAGTGACGTGAACGGCTTGCCGCCGCGCCCGATTGCGCCGGACGCGATGCGGCTGCTGCTGGCGCACCGCTGGCGCGGCAACGTGCGCGAGCTGGAAAACGCGCTGCATCGCGCGGTGCTGCTGGCCGACGGCCCGGCGATCGGGCCGGAGGCGATCGAGCTGGGGCCGGACGCACCGGACCACGCCGCTGCCGGGCGGAATGTCGCGCCGCTGGTTGGCCAGACGCTCGACCAGATGGAGCGCAGCCTGATCCTGCGCACACTTGCGCACACGCTGGGCAACCGCACGCACGCGGCGACGATCCTGGGCATCTCCATCCGCGCGCTGCGCAACAAGCTGCGCGACTACGCCGCACAGGGCGAGGCGGTGCCGCGGCCGGCCTCCGGCATAGCGGCTGATGCGCTCGCCGCCTACGAAGCGGTCTGACGCGCCGCATGTCCGCCGCCCTGGCCTCGCTCGGACCGTTCCTGTCCGGCATCGTGCCACCGGCGCTGCTGGCGCGATTGCAGCGCTGGCTGCCGGGCACCGACATCGCCCTGGCCTTTGGCGTCATCCTGCTGCTGTCGGTGCTGATCCTGCCGCTGCCCGGCTTCGTGCTGGATTTCGGCCTGTCGCTGTCGCTGACCGCCGCGGTGCTGGTGCTGATGGTGGCGATGTTCCTGCGCCGGCCGCTGGACTTCACCAGCTTCCCGACCCTGCTGCTGCTGACCACGCTGCTGCGCCTGTCGCTGAACGTCGCCACCACCCGCCTGATCCTCAGCCGCGGCAATGAGGGGCCGACCGCGGCGGGGCATGTGGTCGCGGCGTTCGGCGGCTTCCTGATGGGCGGCGACGTGGTGATCGGGCTGATCCTGTTCGCGATCCTTCTGGTGGTGAACTTCATGGTCATCACCAAGGGGTCGGGGCGCATCGCCGAGGTCGCGGCGCGGTTCAGCCTGGACGCCATGCCGGGCAAGCAGATGGCCATCGACGCGGAACTGCAGGCCGGCAGCCTGGACGAGAAATCCGCCCGCCTGCGCCGCCGCGAGCTGGAGGAGGAGAGCGCGTTCTATGGCGCGATGGATGGCGCGGCGAAGTTCGTGCGCGGCGACGCCATCGCCGGCCTGATCATCACCTGCATCAACATCGTCGGCGGCCTGGGCATCGGCCTGGTCCGGCACGGCATGGCGTTCGCCGACGCCGCGCACACCTACACCACGCTGACCGTCGGCGACGGGCTGGTGAGCCAGATTCCGGCGCTGCTGGTCTCCACCGCGGCCGGCATCGTGGTGACCAAGGGCGGCACCGAGGGGTCCACCGACAAGGCGTTGGTGCGCCAGCTCGGCGCCGGTCCGAAACCGCTGGCGATGGCGGCCGGGGCGGCGACGGTGCTGGCGCTGATGCCCGGCCTGCCGGCGCTGCCGTTCCTGGCGCTGGCCGGCCTGGCCGGCGGCGGCGCCTGGATGCGGTTCGCCCATCCGGCCGCGCCGGCCGACGCAAGCGACACGGCGCCGGCGATGGCGGGTCTGGCCGAGCCGCCGATCAGCGACACGCTGCGCATCGACATGATCCGGCTCGAACTCGGCTACGGGCTGCTGGTGCTGGCCGGCGGCGACAGCCCGCGGCTGACCGAGCAGATCAAGGGCCTGCGCCGCAGCATCGCCGCCGAGATGGGCTTCGTGCTGCCGCCGGTGCGCATCCAGGACAACATGCAGCTCGCCGCCGACGCCTATTCGGTGCGGATCAAGGAGATCGCCGCCGGCGGCGGCGAATTGCGGCCGCAGCGGCTGCTGGCGATGGACCCGTCCGGCGAACTGCCCCGGCTGGACGGCGAGCGCACCGTCGAGCCGGCCTTCGGCCTGCCGGCGCTGTGGATCGACCCGGCACAGCGCGACGAGGCCAGCCTGCGCGGCTACACCGTCGTCGATCCGCCCAGCGTCCTGTCCACGCACCTGACCGAAATCGTCAAGCAGACGATGGCCGAGCTGCTGTCCTACGCCGAGACCCAAAAGCTGCTGGACGAGCTGCCGCGCGAGCAGCAGAAGCTGGTGGCCGAGCTGATCCCGTCGCAGCTCTCGGTTGGCGGAGTGCAGCGCGTGCTGCAGGCGCTGCTGGCCGAGCGCGTCTCGATCCGCGACCTGCCGACCATTCTGGAAGGCCTTCAGGAAGCCTGCGCCGGGCCGTCGCGCTCGGTGCCGCTGCTGGCCGGGCATGTGCGCGCGCGGCTCGCCCGGCAGATCAGCGACAGCCATGTGGGGGCCGGCGGCTACATCCCGCTGGTGACGCTGTCGCCGGAGTGGGAGATGGCGTTCACCGAGGCGCTTGCCGGGCCGCCCGAGGACCGCCAGCTGGCGATGGCCCCGTCGCGCCTGACCGAGTTCATGGCAAGGCTGCGCGCCGCGTTCGACGCGGCCAACGCCGCCGGCGAGCAGGCGGTGCTGCTGACCGGCGGCCAGATCCGCTTCCACGTCCGCGCCATCGTCGAGCGGGTGCGGCCGAACACGCCGGTTCTGGCGCAGGCCGAGATTTTCCCGCGCGCGCGCATCCGCACCGTCGGCACGCTGTAGATGCGGCTGCGGCTGTTCCGCGCCCCGAGCGTGGCCGCAGCAATGGCGCAGGTGCGCGCCGAACTCGGCGGCGAGGCGCTGATCCTGTCCACCCGCCGCATCGCCGGCGGCGTCGAGCTGACCGCCGGCGTGGAACCCGATCCGGCGGCGAACCCGCCCCCGTCAAGCCCACCGCATCCGCCGGCAGCCCCCGTAGAGCGCGCGGATTACCTCGCTTGGCACGGGCTGCCCGCCGGGCTGGCGCGGCAGCTCGCCGCCGGGCCGTTGCCGTTCGCGCTGGCGGCCGCGCTGCGCTTCGCGGCGCTGCCGCTGCGGCCGGGCGACCCGCCGCTGCTGTTGGTCGGACCGCCTGGCGCGGGCAAGACCCTGACCGTGGCCCGGCTGGCGACGCGGCTGGTGCTGGCGGGCGCGCAGCCGCTGGTCATCACCGCAGATGCCGGCCGCGCCGGCTCGGCCGAACAGCTGGCCGCGTTCACCCGCCTGCTCGGCCTGGACCTGCTGGCCGCCAGCCGGCCGGACACCCTGGCCCGGGCGCTCGCGCGTCGCGTCGAGGGCGCGCCGGTGCTGATCGACACGCAGGGCGTGGACGCCTTCGACCCCGGCCAGCAGGAGTCGCTGGCGCTGCTCGCCGCCGCGGCGCAGGCGTGCGTCGTCGTCGTGCTGCCGGCCGGGCTGGATACGGACGAAGCCGGCGAGATCGCCGCCGCGCATGCCGCGGCCTCGGCCCGGCTGCTGGTGGCGACCCGGCTCGACGTGGCCCGACGCCTCGGCAGCGTGTGCGCGGCGGCCGCGGCGGGGCTTGCGCTGGCCGAGTTCGGCATCGGTCCCGGCGCCGCCGACGGCCTCGCGCCCGCCACCCCCGCGCTGCTGGCCGGCCGGCTGCAACGGATCGGGTTTCCTGGCCGCCGGCCGGCCCTGGAGATGCGCGCATGACCGATCCCCGCCCTGCGTCCCGGCGCATCGTCGCGATCGCCTCCGGCAAGGGCGGCGTCGGGAAGACCTGGCTGTCGATCAGCCTGGCCCATGCCTGGGCGCGGGAGGGCGCGCGAGTGCTGCTGTGCGACGGCGACCTGGGTCTGGCCAACGTGGACGTGCAGCTCGGCACCGCCCCGCGCGGCGACATCGGCGCGGTGCTGTGCGGCCGGCTCAGCCTGGCGCAGGCGGTGACGCGGCATCCCGCCGGGTTCGACATCCTGGCCGGCTGCTCCGGCTCGGGCGCGCTGTCTGCGCTGCCGCCGTCCGACCTCGAACGGCTGCTCGACGGGCTGGCGCTGGCGGCCGGCAACTACGACCGCATGGTGCTCGACCTCGGCGCCGGTCTCGATCGCGGTCTGCGTCGCATGGCGGTGTTCGCCGACACCTTGCTGGTGGTGGCGACCGACGAGCCGACCAGCCTGACCGATGCCTATGCCGTGCTGAAGCTGTATGCCGCCGACCGGCGCGACGGCTGCAGCAGCGGCGGCGCCTGCGCGGTGGTCAACCAGGCAACGAGCCACGCTGCCGGGCAACGCACCTACCGCGCGCTCGCCGCCGCCTGCGCCACGTTCCTGGGCGCGGCCCCGCGCCTGGCCGGGGTGATCCGGCGCGACGATCAGGTGCGCACGGCGATCCGCCGGCAGACGCCGCTGCTCGACCATGCGCCGGCCAGCCCGGCCGCGCTCGACGTCGTGACGCTGGCCGCTTCGCTGTAGCGCGGGACGGCTGCAAGACCGGCATCTGGCGGAACCTGTCAGCCGCCTGTTACGCTCCGCCGGTGACCACGACGTTGACACTCGATCGCGCCCGCCAGCCGGCCATCAGCCCCCGCCGGGACCGGCCGCATGCCATCGTCATCGGCAGCGGCTTCGGCGGCCTGGCCGCCGCGGTGCGGCTGGGCGCGCGCGGCTGGCGCGTCACCGTGCTGGAACGCCGGCACGCACCCGGCGGCCGCGCCATCGTCCACCGGCAGGACGGCTTCACCTTCGACGCCGGCCCCACCATCGTCACCGCGCCGTTCCTGCTCGATGAGCTGTGGGCGCTCTGCGGGCGGCGACTGGCCGACGACGTGGACCTGCGCCCGGTCTCGCCGTTCTACCGCATCCGCTTCGACGACGGGACCAGCTTCGACTACAGCGGCGACCCGGCGGCGATGCGCGCCGAGATCGCGCGCTTCTCGCCCGGCGACGTGGCCGGCTACGAGCGTTTCATGCGGACCAGCGAGGCGATCTATCGCGTCGGATTCGAGCGGCTGGGGCATGTCGCGTTCAGCCGCTGGACAAGCATGGCGCGCGTGCTGCCCGATCTGCTGCGCCTGCAGGCCTGGCGCAGCGTGCACGGCCTCGTCGCCCGCCACGTGCGCGACCCGCGGCTGCGCGTGGCGCTCAGCTTCCATCCGCTGCTGGTCGGCGGCAACCCGTTCGCGGCCAGCGCCATCTACAGCCTGATCGCCTACCTGGAGCGCAGCGGCGGCGTGCATTTCGCGATGGGCGGCACGGGGCGGCTGATCGAAGGCCTGGTCGGGCTGATCGACGGCCAGGGCGGCGCGCTGCGCTGCAACGCGGAGGTGGCCGAGATCACTGTGGCGGCGCGCCGCGCGACCGGCGTGCGGCTGGCGTCCGGCGAGGCGCTGCGATCCGAGATCGTGGTGTCCAACGCCTGTTCGGCCTGGACCTATCGCCATCTGCTGCCGGCGCGGCACCGGCGCCGCTGGACCGACCGGCGGATCGAGCGGGCGCGCTACTCGATGGGCCTGTTCGTCTGGTATTTCGGCACGCAGCGGCGCTACCCCGACGTGGCGCACCACACCATCCTGCTCGGCCCGCGCTACCGCGCGCTGCTGCGCGACATCTTCTCGCGGCATGTGTTGGCGTCGGACTTCTCGCTGTATCTGCATCGTCCGACCGCCACCGACCCGTCGCTGGCGCCGCCGGGATGCGATGCGTTCTACGTGCTGTCGCCGGTGCCGAACCTGCTCAGCCGCACCGACTGGCGCCAGCAGGCCGAGCCGTATCGCGTGGCGCTGCAACAGGCGCTGGCGGCGACCGTGCTGCCCGGCCTGGAGCAGCAGATCGCGACCTCGCGGGTGATGACGCCGCAGGATTTCCAAGACGATCTGCTGTCGTTCCGCGGGGCTGCGTTCGGGCTGGAGCCGATCCTGACCCAAAGCGCCTGGTTCCGGCCGCATAACCGCAGCGAGGAGATCGACGGGCTGTACCTGGTCGGCGCGGGCACCCATCCGGGCGCCGGCCTGCCGGGCGTCATCTCGTCGGCCCGCGTCCTGGACAGCGTGGTGCCGCCTGTGGCGAGCGATGCAGCGCTGGCCTGAGACCTCGGCGCAGGACCGCGCCGATCTGGCGAGCTGCCGGACGCTGCTGCGCGGCGGCTCGCGGACGTTCTTCCTCGCCTCGCTGCTGCTGCCGCCGAACGTGCGCAATCCGGCGACCGCGCTGTACGCGTTCTGCCGCGTGGCCGATGACGCGATCGACATGACTGACGCATGCAGCCGCGGGGCGGCGCTGGGCCGGTTGCGCGAGCGGCTGGACCGGGCGTACCAGGGCCGTCCGCTGCCGGTCGCGGCCGACCGCGCGCTGGCGCAGGCGGTGGCGCATTTCTGCATCCCGCGCACCCTGCTCGATGCGCTGCTCGACGGCTTCGAGTGGGATGCGCAGGGCCGGCGCTACGAGGATCTGCCCGCGCTGCACGAATACGCCGCGCGCGTCGCCGGGACGGTGGGCGCGATGATGGCGACGGTGATGGGCGTGCGCGCGCCCGACGTGGCGGCGCGGGCATGCGATCTGGGCGTGGCCATGCAGCTGTCCAACATCGCCCGTGATGTCGGCGAGGACGCCCGTGCCGGCCGCCTGTACCTGCCGCTGCAATGGCTGCGGGAGGCGGGGATCGAGCCGGACTCGTTCCTCGCGAGGCCGCATTCCAGCGCGGCGCTCGGCCAGGTCGTCCACAGGCTGCTGGGCCACGCCGACGGGCTGTATGCCCGCGCCGCCGCCGGCATCGCCCAGTTGCCGCTCGCTTGCCGGCCGGGCATCGGCGCGGCCCGCCGGCTGTATGCCGAGATCGGCCACGCGGCGGGCCGCCTTGACGGCGACGTGGCGCGCCGCGCCACGGTGTCGGCCAGTCGCAAGGCATGGCTGCTGGCGCGCATGGCGGCGGTCCCCGAGCGCCCGCCGCGCGCGCCGGCGGCTGCTCCGCTGCCGGCGGTGCAGTTCCTGGTCGATGCGGTGGCGGCGGCACCGCTGCGTCGCCCGCTGCATGTGCGCCACGACCCCCGTCTGCAGGCCGTGCAGGACCCGGCGAGCTGGGTGCTGGGCCTGTTCGAGCGGCTGGAGCGGCGTGAGCAGATGCTGCGCCAGCCGGCCCGGCCGTCATGCTGACCCGGCTGCCATGGTGATCGGGCTGCCATGCTGATCGGGCTGCCATGCTGATCGGGCTGCCATGCTGATCGGGCTGCTGGAGTTCCTGCTGATCGCCGGGCTGGTGCTGGCGCTGGCGATCTTCGAACTGCTGCCGCTGTACCGGGAGAAATGGCGCGCCGAGAAGGCCAGGCGCTCCGACCGGCAGGAATAGCCTGCGTCAGATCAGCCGCAGCGCGCGCAGGTCGCGCAGCATTGCCGCGGGCAGCGCCGCCTCGCCCTCGGTGGCGGGCAGCTCGCGCAGATCGGCCGGGGCGGCGTCGGGCGACAGGTAGCGCCAGCCCTGGAACGGCCGGGTCGGCCGCGCCTCGGTGGCCACCAGCGCCGGGTCGAGGACTAGTGCCGCGCAGGCGCTGCCGTCGTCGCGCCGCGCCGCGCTGATGGCGAGGATGCGCTGGCGCACCAGCATAACCCCCTGGATCACCCAGTAGATCGAGCCGCCGCCCAGGATTTCCGCCGCACGACGCGGCATCTGCCGGGTCAGGTGCCGCAGCGGCGGGGCTTCGATGCTGCGGCGCTGCTGCCAGGCGCGCAGGTCGGCGGTATCGGAGGTTCCCACGGACAGCTTGGCCAGATGCAGCATCGCGCCGGTTTGGCGCGGGGTTGTCATGCAGGCAAGCGCCGCTCGTCCGGTCGCCGGGCCGCGCATCGCCATTGCGGCCCCGGCCCGGCGGTCGCTATGTGGCGTCAGGCGGGGTGCCGCCCCGCGCACAAGGGGAGAGAGCCGATGCTGCGACAGACCATGCCGATCGCCGTGGCCGCGATGGCCGCGACGCTCGCGAGCGCCGGAGTCGGCGCGGCGTATGCCCAGGGCAGCGGCTCGGCCACGCTGGACGCGGTGCGCGCCCGCGGCCAGCTCGCCTGCGGCGTCGCCGGCGTGGTGGCGGGGTTCTCGTTGCCTGACAGCAAGGGCGTGATGCAGGGAATCGACGCCGACGGCTGCCGCACCATCGCCGCCGCGGTGCTGGGCGATGCCACACAAGGTCAAGTTCGTCAACCTCGATACCGAAAACCGCTTCACCGCCCTGCAGTCCGGCGAGATCGACGTGCTGATCCGCAGCACCACCTGGACGCTGGGCCGCGAGGCCAATCTCGGCACCGAGTTCGCGGGCGTGAACTACTATGACGGCACCGGGTTCCTGGTGAAGAAAAGCAGCGGCGTGAAGTCGGCCAAGGAGATGGACGGCGCCACGGTCTGCGTGCAGCCCGGCACCAGCACCGAACTGGCGATCGCCGACTACTTCCGCAACAACAAGATGAAGTTCACCCCGGTCCTGATCCAGGACAAGACGGAGCTGGAGCGCAGCTTCGTCGCCGGCCGCTGCGATGCCTATTCAACCGACAGCTCCGCGCTGGCGACGTTCCGCGCGACCCAGCCGAACAAGGATGATTTCGTGCTGCTGCCCGAAATCATCAGCAAGGAGCCGCTCGCCTATGAGGTGCGCAAGGGCGACGACAAGTGGTTCGACATCGTCCGCTGGACGTTCTTCGCCGGGCTGACCGCCGAGGAGGAGGGCGTGACGCAGGCGAACGTGGACCAGATGCTGACCAGCACCAACCCGACCATCCGCCGCCTGCTGGGACTGGAGGGCGACATGGGGAAGGCGCTCGGGCTGGACAACAAATGGGCGTATAACGTGGTCAAGCAGGTCGGCAACTACGGCGAGATCTGGAACCGCGACATCACTCCGCTGGGCGTGCCGCGCGGGATCAACAACCTGTGGAACCACGGCGGCCTGCAATACGCCCCGCCGATCCGCTGAGCGGCCACCCTTGCCCCGGCGGCCGCCGCTTCTTCTCCCTTCGGGAGAGGGCCGGGGTGAGGGAAGGGGCGACCGCGCGGCGATGCCGCATTGCATCGCCGCGCGAAACGCCTGCATGCTGTAGGCAATGAGCAGCCATGCAGCAGACCCGCGCCTGATCGCGCCCGCGCGCCGCGCCGCGCCGGCGCGTCCGGCTGTCGTGGTCGGACCCGCTGCTGCGCAACATCGTGTGGCAGATCGTGGTGCTGGCCGGCGTCGGGCTGGTGGCCTGGTACCTGATCGGCAACACCTCGCGCAACCTGGCCGCGCGGCACATCGCGACGGGGTTCGGCTTCCTCGGCCAGACCTCCGGCATCCCGATCGGCGAGGCGATGGTCGCCGTACCAGCCCGGCGTCTCCACCTATGCCCGGGCGCTGCTGGAGGGCATCCTCAACACCGCGAAGGTGGCGATCGTCGGCGTGGTGCTGGCTACCATACTGGGCACGCTGGTCGGCGTGCTGCGGCTGTCGCCGAACTGGCTCGCCGCGCGCATCGCCGCCGTCTATGTCGAGATCATCCGCGACATCCCGGTGCTGCTGCAGTTGCTGTTCTGGTACGGGCTGCTGCAGGGCTTCCCGCCGCCGCGCCACGCGGCGCGCATCGGCTCGGTGTTCCTGTCCAACCGCGGCATCCGCTTCCCGGTGCTCGACTGGCAGCCGGCGGACAGCTGGGCGCTGCTGGCCTGCGCCGCCGGCATCGCCGCGACCTGGGCATGGTCGCGTCGCGCGTCGCGCGTGCAGGCGGCGACCGGCCGGCGTCCGGCCGTGCTGCCGGTGGGCCTGGCGCTGGTCATCGGGCTGCCGCTGCTGGTCTGGGCGGCGCTGGGCGCCCCGCTGGCGCTCGACCGCCCGGCGCTGCACGGCTTCAACTTCTCCGGCGGGTTCCTGGTCAGCCCGGAATACGGCGCGCTGACCATCGGGCTGGTGGTCTATACCGCCGCGTACATCGCCGAGATCGTGCGCTCCGGCATCGAGGCGGTGCCGCGCGGCCAGTGGGAGGCGGCGGGCGCCATCGGTCTGCACCGCGCCCGCGTGCTGCGGCTGATCGTGCTGCCGCAGGCGCTGCGCGTCATCATCCCGCCGCTGACCAGCGAATACCTGAACCTGACCAAGAACAGCTCGCTGGCGGTGGCGATCGGCTACCAGGACATTGTCTCGGTCGCGGACACCACGCTGAACCAGACCGGGCAGGCGATCGAGGGCGTGGCCATCATCATGGCGGTGTACCTGGCCATCAGCCTGTCGATCAGCGCGCTGATGAACTGGTACAACGCCCGCATCGCGCTGGTGGAACGATGAGCGCCACAGACACGGACGGCGCAAGCCTGCCGGCGCGTGAACTGCCGATCGCGGGCGAGCCGGTGTCGTCGCTGGCCGGCGTCACCGTCGCCCCGGTTCCGCCGCGCGCGGTGGTGCGCGACCGGCTGGGCGGGGTGCGGCGGCGGCTGTTCGGGGGGCCGGTCTCGACCGCGGTGACGCTGGCGCTGGGCTTCCTGCTGCTGCGCTGGGCGTGGGACCTGTTCGACTGGGGCGTGCTGCGCGCGGTCTGGGACGTGCCGCACACCGCCGCCGGCCGGCCGGACGGAAGCGCCTGCCAGGCGCCGGGCGTGGGCGCCTGCTGGGCGGTGGTGCGCGACAAGTACCGCTTCATCCTGTTCGGGGTCTATCCGTACGACGAACAATGGCGCCCGCTGATCTGCATCGTGCTGTTCGTCGGGCTCTACGTGGTGTCGGCGATGCGCCGGTTCTGGCGGCGCGAGCTGGCGCTGGTCTGGATCGGCACGCTGGCGGTGATCTTCGCGCTGATGTGGGGCGGCTTCGCCGGGATGGAGTTCGTCTCGACCGATGCCTGGGGCGGCCTGCCGATCACGCTGATCCTGTCCACCTTCGGCATCGCCGCGGCGTTCCCGCTGGCCGTGCTGGTGGCGCTGGGCCGGCGGTCGCGCGCGCTGCCCGCGGTGCGGGTGCTGTGCGTGCTGTATGTCGAGCTGATCCGCGGCGTGCCGCTGATCTCGGTGCTGTTCATGGCCAGCGTGATGTTCCCGCTGTTCATGCCGCAGGGCATCGACCCGAACAAGCTGCTGCGCGCGCAGATCGCCATCATCCTGTTCGCCGCCGCCTATCTGGCAGAGGTCGTGCGCGGCGGCCTGCAGGCTCTGCCGAAGGGGCAGTACGAGGCCGCCGACGCGCTCGGCCTGTCCTACTGGCGCAAGATCGGGCTGGTGGTGCTGCCGCAGGCGCTGACGCTGGTGATCCCGCCGCTGGTCAACACCTTCATCGGGCTGTTCAAGGACACCTCGCTGGTGACCATCATCGGCATCTACGACCTGCTGCTGGCCGGGCGGACGGCGATCCAGGATCCGACCTGGACCGGATTTTCGACCGAGGTCTATCTGCTGCTGGCCGCCATCTACTTCGTGTTCTGTTATGCCATGTCGCGCTACAGCCGCGGCCTGGAGGCGCAGATGTCAGTCGGACGCCGACGCTGAACAGGGGTTGTTGCGCATGAGCGAGACTGCGTCCGTCACCCGCGCCGCCAGCGGCGCCGCCCCGGAGGCCGCCGGGCAGCCCGACGATGCTCCCGCCATCGAGCTGGATCACGTCAACAAATGGTACGGCTCGATGCACGTCCTGCGCGACGTGTCGCTTACCGTCGCGCAAAAGGAGCGGGTGGTGGTCTGCGGCCCCTCCGGCTCGGGCAAATCGACGATGATCCGCTGCATCAACCGGCTGGAGACGCACCAGCAGGGCCGCATCGTGGTGGACGGCACCGAGCTGACCGACGACACCCGCGCGCTGGACACCATCCGCCGCGAAGTCGGCATGGTGTTCCAGAGCTTCAACCTGTTCCCGCATCTGACGGTGCTGGAGAACTGCACGCTGGCGCCGATTTGGGTCCGCAAGATGCCCAAGCGCGATGCCGAGGCGCTGGGCATGGAGTACCTGGCGCGGGTGAAGATCCCCGAGCAGGCGAAGAAATACCCGGGCCAGCTGTCCGGCGGCCAGCAGCAGCGCGTGGCCATCGCCCGCGCGCTGTGCATGCGGCCGAAGATCATGCTGTTCGACGAGCCGACCTCGGCCCTTGATCCCGAAATGATCAAGGAGGTGCTTGACACCATGATCCTGCTTGCCGACAGCGGCATGACGATGGTGTGCGTCACGCACGAGATGGGCTTCGCGCGGCAGGTGGCCGACCGCGTGGTGTTCATGGACCGCGGCGAGATCGTCGAGAGCGGCCCGCCGGTCGAGCTGTTCGCCAACCCCAAGACCGACCGGCTGAAGCTGTTCCTGAGCCAGATCCTGCGCGGGCATTAGGGCGCCGGCGAAGTATCCGTCGCGCCCCGCCGCTTGCCGCCGGCGGCGCGCGGCGACTACACCTTCCCGGATGCAGGAAGAAAACCGCCCGCTCACCGCGATTCGCGGCATCGCGGCGCTCTGGGTGGTGGCGCACCACGCGCAACCCGCCTGGGCGCCGGACCTGGCCGGGTTCGCCGGCGAGGCCACCCGGCTCGGCTATGTCGCGGTGGACGTGTTCTTCGTGCTGAGCGGCTTCATCATGGCGCTGGTGTATCGCGACCTGAAGCCGGCCGGGGCGCGGCGGTTCTGGCTGAAGCGGGTGCTGCGGGTCTATCCGCTGCATGTGTGCATCATGGCGTTCGTGGCGGTCCAGGCGCTCGCCGCCTCGCTGCACAACCCAGCCCTGCCGCCGCATCCGTGGCACGACTACCTGCCATCCTTGCTGCTGCTGCAATCCTACGTCTCGCCCGTATCGGCCTGGAACCCGCCGAGCTGGTCGGTCGGGGTGGAGTTGGCCTGCTACGCCCTGTTCCCGCTGGCCATGCCGCTGCTGCGCCGGGTGCCGGCCTGGGCCCTGGCGCCGCTGCTGCTGCTGCTGGCCGGCGTCGAATGGACGGTGCTGACTGACTGGAACGGCGCCATCGTCGGGCCGGGGGCGGTGCTGCGCGGCCTGGCCGGATTCGCTCTGGGCGCGGTGCTGAGCCGCTTGGCAAAGCCGTTCCCGGCCGTGTCCGCCGGCATCGTCGAGGCGCTCGCCGCGGCCGGGATCGCCGGCGGGATCGCCTGGGGCAGCCCGCCCTTCGTCGCGCTGAGCGCCGCGCTGCTGATCCTGGTGCTGGCCGGACAGTCCGGGCCGATGGCGCGCGCCCTGTCGCACCGCTGGTTGGTCTGGCTGGGCAGCGTCTCGTTCTCGATCTACCTGCTGCACGCGCCGCTGATCGGGATCATGCACCATCTGCCGCTGCCGCCGAGCGGCTGGCTGCGCGGCGTCGTGCTGCTGTCGATGCTGCTGCCGCTGTCGGGGCTGTCCTGGCGCTACGTCGAGCAGCCGGGCCGCCGCCTTGCCCGGACCCGCCGCCAGCCGGCCACCGGCCGTTGGCCGGCCGGCGCGGCCGACGCGCTGCCGCCCGCGGCCTCAGGCCGCGTGTAGCGGCGCGGCGCAGCAGGCGGGCGGGCGGCGAGGGCAGCTTTTGTCTTTTCATCCGATAGCAAGCGAGAGGAGTCCGGCATGTCGCGCATGGTCCTGACAGCCGCAATCCTGGCGGCATGCGTTGCCCAGGCGCATGGCGGGGCCGCCGCGGCGGCGCTGCGCTGCGGCCCGGGCGACCAGTCGGCGGCGATCAATGCCGGGCTTACGCCCGGCGGCGCGCTGCAGATCGGCCCGGGGATCTGCCTGCTGGGCGACACCATCCGGATGCCGTCCGGAGCCACGCTGTCCGGCGCCGGCCCTGGCGTGACTGTGCTGCGGGCGCTGCCGGGCTCGGCGCCGTTCAACCTGATCGAGGTCGGACCGGCCCCGGGCGCCCCGGCCGGCGCGCCGCCCGTGTCGCGCGTGCGGGTCTCCGGCCTGACGCTGGACGGCGCGGCCGGCGCGGGCAGCGCCGCGCAGAAGCGCGGCAACGGCGTCATGGTCTGGCCCGGCGCGCGCGGCGTGCAGCTCGCCGACCTCGAGATCACCGGCAACGGCGACAACGGCCTGTACCTAATGGGCCACGACACTGCGATCACCCACAGCCGCATCCACGACAACTGGCACAACGGCATCTATGTCTCGGGCATCGCCGCCAGCGACGCCGGACCGACCACGATTTCCGGCAACACCGTGCAGCGCAACTCCCTGCAACGGGCGGCCGGTTGGCACCAGACGCATCCCGGCGAGCACGCCTGGGACGGCATCGATTGCGGTCCCAACCACACCGGCTGCGACATCGAGGGCAACACCGTGCTGGGCAACGACATCATCGTGCGCGACGGCGGCACCGCGCACAGCAACGGATGGAGCGGGCACGACCGGATCATCGGCAACACCGTCAGCGGCAGCGGCGTCGCGTGCATCGATGTCGCCGCGCATATCGACAGCTTCGAGGTCAGGCAGAACCATGTCGGCCCATGCGCGCTGGACGGCATCCTGGTGGTCGGCGCTGCTCAGAATGGCACGGTCAGCGGCAATGTCGTCGATGGTGCAGGCCACGCCGGAATCGCGGTGCGCGGCGTCGGGCGCAGCATCTCGGTCGTCGGGAACTCGGTCGGCCGCGCCGGGCGGGCCGCCTACTTCGTCCACGGCACCGCGAATGTCACCTTGCAGGGCAATGCCGGCGGCCCGATCGATGCCCGGATGGCAGGGCCTGGGCTGTCGATGCAGTAGAGCGCCGATCTATCGGCCGAGCCGGCTGCGGTCGCCGAGCCAGCGCGCGACGTCCGGCTCGATGGCGCGGGCAATGCGCTCCGCCCCCAGCGCGTTGGGGTGCAGCAAGCGGCGGCGCGGCTTGTCGCTGTCCATGTACAGCGCCGGATCCGGCTGGCCGTCGCGCAGCATGACCTGGCCGATGTCCAGGTACGTCGCGAACGGCCACGCTCCCGCTTCGCGCGCCAGCAGCGCATTCACCTCGCCGATCTCCGCTGTGAGATCGGCCGCAGCCCGGGGCAGCCCGCGCGGCAGCAGGCCGAGCAGCAGGATATGCGCGCCGGGGAGGCGCCGGTGCAGGTCGAGCACGACGGCCTGCACGCCGCGCGCGGTCTGCTCCGGCGTCTGCTGGAACGCCAGGTTGTTGGTGCCGATCAGCAGCACGATCAGGCGCGGATGCAGCCCGTCCACCTCGCCCTGCGCCAGCCGCCACAGCACGTTCTGCGTCTGGTCGCCGCCGACCCCCAGATCGAAGGCGTGGCGGTCGCCGTACCAGCGATCCCAGACGGCGCGCACGTCGCCCGCCGGCTGCCGCCCGGCGCGCATCCAGATGGCGGTGATCGAGTCGCCGACGAACAACAGGTCCACCGGCTTGGCATGGGCGCCGGCGCTCTGGCGCTCGACCAGCGGCCCGTAGCCGGGCCTGGGCTGCGGCGCCGGCTCGGCGCCGATATTCGGGTCGGGCGGTTGCGCCCAGGCCGCCGATGTCGCCGCTGCCGCCAGCCCGAACAGGCACGCCGCCATCAGGGCCGTGCGCCAGCGCCGCGTCTTCGGGTCCATCGTCATCCTCCGCTCCGTCATGCTCGACGGCGACATGCCGCAGATCGGCCGTGCGCCATAGCATGCAGTACCGGCTACTCGGCGGGCCGGCGCGCAGCTTCGCGGCGGCCGCTGAGCAGGCGCGTGGTGCGTTGCGCCAGAAACTCGAACGCCACAAACAGCACCGGCACGAACACGATGCCGACGAAGGTGGCAAGCACCATGCCGCCGAACACCGTGGTCCCGATCGACCGCCGCGCCCCTGCGCCGGCGCCGGTCGCGACCACCAGCGGGATCACCCCGATGATGAACGCGGCCGCGGTCATCAGCACCGCGCGATAGCGGGTGCGCGCGCCGTCCTCGGCGGCCTGGTGCACCGTCTCGCCGCCCTCGAGCCGATTCTTGGCGAACTCGACGATCAGGATGGCATTCTTCGCCGCCAGCCCGATCAGCAGCACCAGCCCGACCTGCCCGTACACGTCCAGCGGGAAGCCGCGCACCCACAGCGCGGCCAGCGCGCCCATTGCGGCGACGGCGACCGACAGGATCACCGATAGCGGCAGCGACCAGCTTTCGTATTGCGCAACCAGGAACAGATAGGCGAACACCAGCGCGAAGATGAACACCGAGGCGCCCTGGGCGCCGGACTGGATCTGCTGGTACGACAGGCTGGTCCATTCATAGCCATAGCCGCGCGGCAGGTGCTTGCTGGCGACCGCCTGCATGGCGGCGATCGCCTGGCCGGTGCTGGCGCCATGCCCGGCCGAGCCGTTCAGCTCGACCGACGGGTACAGATTGTATCGCGTGACGGCGTTGCTGCCCTGGATGGTGCTGACGCTGACCAGGCTGTTCAGCGGCACCATCGCCCCCGACCCGCTGCGCACATATAGCTGCCCGATATCCGAGGTCTTGGCGCGGAATTGCGAGGCGTCCTGCACGATGACCTGGAACACCTGGCTCTGCAGGTTGAAGTAGTTGACGAACTGCGAGCCGAGATGCGCCTCCAGCACCGCATAGATGTCCGATGGCGATACGCCCAGGATCTCCGCGCGGTCGGTGTTCACGCGCACCAGGATCTCCGGCACAGTGGCGGAGAAGGTGGTGAACACATTGGCGAGCGACTTGTCCTGGTTGGCGGCATAGATCAGCGCGCGCGCGGTCGCCGCCATCTCCGGCGAGGATTGCCCGCTGCGCCCTTCCATCTCGAAATCGAATCCGCCGGTGCGGCCGAGGCCGGGGATCGCCGGCGGGTTGAATGCGGTGATGGTGGCCGCCGGGATGGCGTCGAACTGCTTTTGCAGCGCGCCGATCACGCCGCTGACCTGCGTCGCCGCCTTGGTGCGCTGGCCCCATGGTTTCAGGATGGCGATGACCGCGCCGGCATTCGGCTCCTGCGTGCCGTTGATCAGGCTGAAGCCGGACAGCTCGATGGCATCGGCGATGGCCGGGTTGCGGCGCACCAGCTGGCCCACCTGGTCGATGATGCCCTGCGTCTGCACCAGCGCCGCGCCGTTCGGCAGCCCGACATTGACAAAGAAATAGCCCTGGTCCTCGCTCGGCAGGAAGCCGGCCGGGACGATGACGAACAGCAGGTAGCAGGCAGCGAACACCGCCGCCAGCCCGGCGAACCCCAGCAGCAGCCGGCGCGACAGCCAGCGCACCGTCGTCGCGTAGTGGTCGCGGAAGAACTCCAGGCCGCGGTTGAACCAGCGGAACACGCGAAACGGCGCCTTCTGCGGCGGCCGCAGGATCAGCCCGCACAGGGCGGGACTGAGACTGAGCGCGTTGACCGCGGAGATCAGCACCGAGACCGAGATCGTCACCGCGAACTGCCGGAACAGCTGGCCGCTGATGCCGGGCAGGAAGCCCACCGGCGCGAACACTGCGACCAGCACCAGGGTTGTCGCGATCACCGGCCCGGTGATTTCCCCCATCGCCTTGCGGGTCGCCTCGCGCACCGGCTGGTCTGGATGTTCCTCCAGGTTTCGGGTGACGTTCTCGACCACCACGATCGCGTCATCGACCACCAGGGTGATCGCCAGCACGATCGCGAACAGGTCGATGGTGTTGGCCGAGTAGCCGATCAGGTAGAGCACCGCGAACACGCCGATCAGCGACACCGGGATCGCGCAGACCGGAATCAGCGTCGCCCGCCAGTCCTGCAGGAACACGAACACCACCGCCACGACCAGCGCCAGCGTGATGGCCAGGGTGGTCAGGATCTCGTCGATATTGGCGGCGACGAACCGGGTGGAGTCATAGACGATCGCGTATTTCAGGCCGGGTGGAAAGTTCTTCGCGATCTGCGCCATCTGCTGGCGCACCGCGCTGGCCAGCGCCAGCGCGTTGGCTCCCGGCGCCTGATAGATCGCCAGCGTCGCCGATGGCGACTGGTTCAGTTTCGATGACGAGGTATAGGTCTGGGCGCCGAGTTGCACCTGCGCCACGTCACTCACCCGCACGATGCCGCCGTTCGGGTTGGTCTTGATGACGATGTTGCGGAACTGGTCCACGTTGGTCAGCCGGCCCTGCGTCACGATGGTCAGCTGCTGCTGCTGGTTGCTGCTGATCGGCGGCTCGCCGATCTGGCCGGCCGCGGATTGCTGGTTCTGCGCGCTGATCGCGGCGACCACATCGGCCGGGGTGATGCCGAGCGCGGTCATTCGCACCGGGTTCATCCACACCCGCATGGCGTATTGCGAATTGCCGAGTATCTGCGCGTTGCCTACCCCGTTCAGGCGCGACAGCGGATAGTCCAGGTAGATTTGCGCATAGTTCGAGATGAAGGTCTGGTCGTGCGAGTTGTCCGGCGAATACAGGTTCACCGCCACCACGAAATTGCTGGATTGCTGCGTCACCTTCAGCCCCTGCTGGGACACCGTGGACGGCAGCTGCGCCTCGGCCAGCGAGACGCGGTTCTGCACGTTGACCTGGTCGATGTCCGGGTCGGTGCCGATGGCGAAGGTGACGCTCAGGTTATAGGTGCCGGAGCTGGAGCTGGTGCTGGTCATGTACAGCTCGTTCTTGACGCCGTTGACCTGCTCCTCGATCGGCTCGGCGATGGTGTTGGCCACCGTCTCGGCGTCGGCGCCCGGATAGGTGGCCGAGACGTTGATTTGCGGCGGTGTGATGTTCGGGTATTGCGCGACCGGGATCGCCGACAGCGCCAGCAATCCGGCCAGCGTAATGACGATGGCGATGACGATGGCGAATTTCGGCCGGTCGATGAAGAACCCGGACAGCACCGTTTCAATGCGCCTGGCTGGACGCCGGGGCCGATGCCTGCTCCGGCGCCGTGCCGGCCGGCGTCTGCCTGGATTGCTGCACCGCGGTCACCTGCTGGCCCGCCTTGACCTTCTGCAACCCCTGCACGATCACCTGCTCGCCGCCTTTCAGACCGGCGGTCACGATCCAGTCCTGGCCGAGCTGGCGGCCGAGCGTCACGGTCTGCTGGCGGACCGTGCCGCCAGGATCGACCAGCAGCACGAAGCGGCCTTGCTGGTCGTTCTGCACCGCCTGCACCGGCACCAGCGGCTGGTTCTGCGGCTTGGCCGCGCGCACCTCGACGCTGGCGAAACCGCCGGGGATCAGCAGCCCGCCGGGATTGGCGAACAGCCCCCAAACGGCGACGGTGCCGGTTGCCGCATCGACCTGGTTGTCGATGAACTCGACCCGGCCCTGCTGCGGGTACGCCTGCCCGTTCGCCAGTTGCAGATGCAGCACCACCTGCGACGGCAGCTGCGACTGCGACTGGCCGGTTTTCTGCAACGCGCCGATCACGTCGCGGTCGGCCACCGAGAACACCACGCGGATCGGATCGACCTGCACCACCGTCGCCAGCGCGCCGGAGGTGGGGCCGACCAGATTGCCCTGCGTGTAGGCGGCGCGGCCGATGCGTCCGTCGATCGGACTGAGCAGCGTGGTGTAGCTGAGATTGATTGCCGCGGTTTCCACATTGGCGCGCGCCGAGACCACGTCGGCATCGGCGGCATCGCGATTGGCAACGTCGGTGTCGAGCTGCGCCTGGCTGACGACGCTGCCCGGCGCCAGCCGGGAGTCGCGGGCGTAGATGATCTGCGCGTTCTTCTGCGTGGCGATCGCCTTGTCGAGCGCCCCCTGGGCCGCCTCAAGCGATGCCTGATACGGTCCGCGCTGAAGCTCGAACAGGGTCTGTCGGGCCTTGACCAGCCCGCCCTCCTTGAAGTCGATCTTCTCGACGAAGGCCTGCACGCGCGCGGTGATGGCGACCGACTGGATGGCCTGGACGCGGCCGATGAAGCTGGTCGTCGGCGCCACGTTGCGCACCATCACCGGCGTCACTACGACCGCCGGCAGCGGCGCGGCGGCGGCGAGCCCGAGCATGGCCGCCAGCCAAGCGGCAACCACGCCTGGCCGCAAGCGAGGGCGTCTCGGGGTCGGGGGCGGGGCGGGCATTCAGGCTCCGGGGCGGGCAACCCCGGGCAAACGCGGCGGTTGGCCCCCGGTTCGCGACGGCGGCGCGGCGGGCGAGGTCGCGCAGGCGATCAGGCTGCGCATGGCGGTCGCAAGGTGAAGATCGAGCGCCTGTTCGGCGGCGGCCACGTCGCGCTCGGCCAGCGCCCGCAGCACCGTCTCGTGCTCCTGCAACGCCACCATGTTGCGGGCGACCTCGTCGGTCTTGTCCCATTGATAGTGGTAGTGAAACACGAAGGCGATGATGTCGTAGAAGCTGTCGGCAAACCGGTTTTGCAGGCGCGCCACCAGGAAGCGGTGGAACTCGCGGTCCAATGTCGAGAACAGCAGTGGGTCGCGCGCATGCGCGCTGTGCGCCGCCCGATGCCGTTGCAGGAACGTGGCGACTTGCAGCCATGCCGGGTCATCGTCGCCGATGCGGCCGAATGTGCGGATGGCATCCATCTCGAACATCCGCCGCATCGCGGCCAGCTCCTCGGCGAAGGCGCGGTCGAACGCGCCAAGCCGCCAGCCGCCGCGAGCATCCTTGGCCACCACTCCGTAGCGCGAGAAGGCGATCAGAAACTCCCGCACGCTGACGGTGCTGACGCCGATGCGTCGCGCCAGTTCGGATTCGGCAATCCGCGCGCCCGGCGCCAGCTCGCCGCCCAGCGCCATCTCCATGAACCGCCGCTCGACAAGGTCCGCGCGGCTCTCGACCTCGCCCTCGGCATGATAGTCCGACGCGCGCGGGCGGCGCTGGACCAGGGCCGCCCGCCCGTCCTGCGCCACCACGCCGAGTTCGCCGAGGCGCTGCAGCGCCGCGCGCGCCGCGGTGCGGCTGACGCCGAAGCGCCGGGCGATCTGCGTTTCGGACGGCAGCGCCGAGCCGGTCGGGAGATCGCGCGCCACCTCGCGCAGCAGGGCGTTGGTGGTCCGCATCGACACCGTTCTCGGCCTGGGCACCGATGGCTCTCCGCCCGCGTTGTCGCGCGGGTTCACACGCATGGCCGGCGGCAGGGGCGGAACCAGCCGGCGCATGACATCAGCCGTCTCGTATAAATAAAACGCATCAGCCTCGCAAGCGAATGCAGGGCGAGGCCGCCGGGTTCAGGCGCCGCTCCGGCTCTGGGCCGGCGAGCGTCGTCAGGCCGCCAGCGCCCGCGCGCCGTAGCCCTCGCCGCGGATGGCGGCGGCCAGCCGATCGGCCGCCGCGTCGCTGTCCACCTCCACCCGGCCGGTCCGCAGGTCAACCCGCACCACGGCGCCGGGGTCGATCTGCCGAATCGCCGCGCTGACCGCGTGGGCGCAATGGTCGCAATCCATGCCTTCCACCTGAAAACTCTGCATGTCGGTCCTCCGTCGTGCCGGCGCATCCTGCTCGCTTCCAGTCAGGCAAGGTCAAGCGGCCGCCGGGCATTGACCTTCCCATGGTGGGAAGCCCACCTGAAGGTCGGACACAGGAAAGGTCCGGCATGGACCAACTCGTCATCGAACACGGGCAGACCTTCGCTTCGCAGGCGGCCGGCACGATCGACCTGGCGATCGCCGGAATGACCTGCGCCTCCTGCGTCGGCCGGGTCGAGCGCGCGTTGCTGCGTGCGCCCGGCGTGATCTCGGCCGAGGTCAACCTCGCGACCCAGCGGGCGCGGGTACTGGCCGGCGACGCCGACGCGGTCGGGCTGGTCGCGGCGGTGCGCCGGGCGGGCTACGACGCCACGCCGATCCAGGCGGCGGCCGGAGCGCCCGGTCCTGACCGGCCCGGCGTCTCGCGCGAAGGATGGGCCGTGGCCCTGGCGCTTGCCCTCGCGCTGCCGCTGCTGGCGCCGATGCTGCTGATGCCGTTCGGGGTCGATGCCGTCCTGCCGGGCCTGGCGCAGCTGGCGCTCGCTTCGGTCGTGCAGTTCGGGTTCGGCGCGCGGTTCTATCGCGGCGCATGGACGGCGCTGCTGGCTAGGGCCGGCAGCATGGATACGCTGGTGGCGCTTGGCACCAGTGCGGCGTTCGGGTTGAGCCTGTGGGAGCTGGCGGCGGGCCGCGGCGGGCACCTGTATTTCGAGGCCTCGGCTTCGGTGATCGCGCTGGTGCGGTTGGGCAAGTGGCTGGAGGGCCGCGCCCGTCGGCAGGCCGGCGCGGCGATCCGCGCGCTGCAGGGCGTGCGGCCGGAGCGCGCCCGCGTGCGCCGATATGGCGTCGAGCGCGACATCGCCGCCGCCGACCTGCGGCCCGGCGACCTGCTGGTGATCCGCCCCGGCGAACGGATTGCTGCCGACAGCGTGGTGCGCGACGGCGAGGGCGATGTCGACGAGAGCCTGCTGACCGGCGAGAGCCTGCCGGTCGCCAAGCAGCCGGGCAGCCGCCTGGTCGGCGGCGCGCTGAACGGCGCGACGCTGCTGCTGGCCGAGGTGACGGCGATCGGCGCCGAAAGCCAGCTCGCCCGCATGGTGCGGCTGGTCGAGGACGCGCAGGCCGCCAAGCCGCCGGTGCAGCGCCTGGTCGATCGGGTGAGCGCGGTATTCGTGCCGGTCGTGGCGGCGCTGGCGGCCGCGACATTCTTCGGATGGTGGGTTAGCGGCTCCGGTGTCGAGGCCGCGGTGGTCGATGCCGTGTCGGTGCTGGTCATCGCCTGCCCGTGCGCGCTGGGCCTGGCCACGCCGGCCGCGATCATGGTCGGTACCGGCGCCGCCGCCCGCCACGGCATCCTGATCCGCGACGCGGCGGCGCTGGAGCTGGCGCGCGCGATCCGCACCGTGGTGTTCGACAAGACCGGCACGCTGACCGAGGGCCGGCCGGAGCTGGTGGCGCTGCACCCCGCCCCGGGATTTCCTGCCGCGACGGCGCTTCGCCTGGCCGCCTCGCTGCAGGCGGGCAGCGAGCACCCGCTCGCCCGCGCCGTGCTGAGTTGCGTCCCGACGCAGGATCTGGCCGCGGCGCGCGGGGTGCGCGCGCTGCCGGGACGCGGGCTGGAGGGCGAGATCGACGGCCACCGCCTGCTGCTGGGCAGCGCGCGGCTGATGGCCGAGGCCGGAGTGGACATCGCCCCGTTGCGGCGCGAGGCGGCCGCGCTGGCCGCGCAGGGACGCACGACGTCGTACCTGGCCGAGCATGGCCGCCTGCTGGCGCTGCTCGGCTTCGGCGACCAGCCCAGGGCGGGCGCGGCGGCGGCTGTGGCGCGGCTGCGGGCCGAGGGGCTGGGTGTGGTGCTGCTGACCGGCGACAATCAGGCCGCGGCCGATGCCGCGGCCGGCCTGCTCGGGATCGATGAGGTGCACGCGGAGGCGCTGCCGGCCGACAAGGCGCGCATCGTCGCGGCCCTGCGCGGCGCGGGCGCGGTGGCCATGGTGGGCGACGGCGTGAACGATGCCGCAGCCCTGGCCGCGGCCGACCTGGGGCTGGCGATGGCGACCGGCGCCGATGTGGCGGCCGCGGCCGCGGGCATTACGCTGATGCGCGGCGACCCGATGCTGGTGCCGGCGGCGCTGGACATCGCGCGACGCACAGACCGGCGGATCAGGCAGGGCCTGGCCTGGGCCTTTGCCTACAATCTGATCGGCATCCCGCTCGCCGCCGCCGGCGTGCTCAGCCCGGTGCTGGCGGGCGCGGCGATGGCGCTGTCCAGCGTCAGCGTGGTCGGCAGCGCGCTGCTGCTGCGGCGCTGGCGTCCGGCCGCTGCTCCGGGAGGCGACGCGTGACCATCGGCGAGGCGGCAAGCGCGTCCGGCGTGTCGGCCAAGATGATCCGCTACTACGAAAGCGTCGGATTGCTGGCCGCCGCCGGGCGCAGCGCCGCCGGCTACCGCCAGTATGGCGAGGCCGACCTGCACACGCTGCGGTTCTTGCGTCGGGCGCGCGACCTCGGCTTCTCGATGGCCGGGATGCGCGACCTGCTGGCGCTGTGGCGCGACACCGGCCGGGCCAGCGCCGACGTGAAGCGGCTGGCGCTGGCGCATGTCGCGGCCCTGGACGCCAAGGCGGCCGAGATCCAGGCAATGAGCCGCACGCTGCGCGCCCTGGCGCAGGCGTGCGGCGGCGACCACCGGCCCGACTGCCCGATCATCGACGAGCTGGCGGACGGCACGGCCGGCCGGGCGCCGGCGGCCAGGTCCGGCCCGCGCCCGCACATGCGGCCTGGGCGGCTGGCATGATCCCGAGCTGGCTGCACGACCTGTCGATCGCCTATCTGCTGCTGGGCGCCGCCTGCGCCGTGGCGATCGGCGCCGATGTCGCCCGCCATCCGCAGCACATGTGGATCATGAACCTGGTCTGGCCGACCACCGCGCTGTTCGGCACCGTCTGGGTCGCCTGGCAGTATTTCGCCTATGGCCGGCTGGCGACGCACGAGGCGACGCACGCCGCCAAGCAGCGGCATGGGAAGCCGCAGGGCAAGCGCCAGACGCCGTTCCCGATCATGGTCGCCAACGGCGCCCTGCATTGCGGCAGCGGCTGCACACTGGGCGACATCGCCGCCGAATGGCTGGTGTTCGCCATCCCGGCGATTGCGGTATGGTTCGGCTATGGAAGCCTGTTCGGCGAGAGGATGTTCGCGGTCTGGATCGTGGACTTCATATTCGCGTACGTGTTCGGCATCTTCTTCCAGTATTTCTCCATCGCGCCGATGCGCGGGCTGTCGCCCGGCGCGGGCCTGATCGCCGCCATCAAGGCCGACACGCTGTCGCTGACCGCCTGGCAGGTCGGGATGTATGGGTTCATGGCGTTCGCCAGCCTCTATGTCTTCCGCACGGTCCTGGGCGCGCCGCTGCGCACCGACATGGTCGAGTTCTGGTTTATGATGCAGCTCGCCATGATCGTCGGCTTCCTGACCGCCTATCCGGTCAACTGGTGGCTGCTGCGCGCCGGCATCAAGGAGCCGATGTAGCGTTCGCACCAGAGCGTCGCAGCCCAGGAGGCCCGGCCAGAGGGCGGCCGGACGACGAAGGCTTGCGCGTCGCGCAACCCCGTGCTTCACGCATCACAGGGCAGTGAAGCCGTCCCGGCCTGTCGCCCTGGAGAATGCGCGTTGGCCTACGCGGTGCAGCAGCTGATCAACGGCGTCACGCTCGGCATGATCTATGGCCTGATCGCGGTCGGCTACACGATGGTCTACGGCATCATCGGCATGATCAATTTCGCCCATGGCGACGTGTTCATGGTCGGCGCGTTCCTGTCGATCATGGCGCTGACCGGCCTGGCGGCGCTGGGCATCACCTCGGTCCCGCTGGCGCTGGCCATCACCCTGATCGTGGCCGCCGCGATCGCCGCCCTGTACGGCTGGGTCATCGAGCGGGTCGCCTACCGGCCGCTGCGCGGCTCGTTCCGCTTGGCGCCGCTGATCTCGGCCATCGGCATGTCGATCGTGCTGGAGAACTTCGTCCAGGTGTCGCAGGGCGCCACCGACAAAAACATGGCGGCCCTGATCCCGGGCGGCATCAGCCTGTTCACCCAGAACGGGTTCGCGGTGCGCCTGTCCTGGATGCAGGTGGCGATCACCGCGACGACGCTGGTGCTGCTGGCGATCTTCACCTGGCTGGTGACCCGCACGCCGCTGGGCCGGTCGATGCGCGCTTGCGAGCAGGATCTGAAGATGGCCGGCCTGCTCGGCATCGACACCGACCGCACCATCAGCCTGACTTTCGTGATCGGCGCGGCGCTGGCGACGGTCGCCGGGATGATGTTCCTGCTGTACTACGGCTCGATCAACTTCTACATCGGCTTCAACGCCGGGGTGAAGGCGTTCACCGCCGCGGTGCTGGGCGGCATCGGCTCGCTGCCCGGCGCGGTGCTGGGGGGACTTGCCATCGGGCTGATCGAGGCGTTCTGGTCCGGCTATGCCAGTGTTCAATACAAGGACGTGGCGGCGTTCTCGATCCTGATCATCGTGCTGATCTTCATGCCGACCGGCCTGCTCGGCCGCGCCGACATCGAGAAGGTATGAGCGCCGCCCCAGCATGAGCGCCACCTCTGCATGAGTGCCAGCAACATCGCCCATAGCGGCATCGACGCCGAGGGCGCCAAGGCCCTGTACCGCGACCAGCCCCCCGAACTCCGGGCCGGCCGCCCGCAGCCCGGTCCGGATCGCCCTGCGCGACGCCTTCCTCTCCGCCCTGGTCGCACTCGGGCTGTTCGCCATCCTGCTGGGGCTGCGCCTGCACATCAACGACAATGCGCAGCTGGTGCTGATCACCCGCCCGGTGCTGCTGGCGGCGGTGGTGGGCGCGGTGTTCGCCGGCCGGTTCTGCTGGCTGCTGTGGCGCGCCGGCCGCGCGGCGGCACCACCGCGCGCCGCCGCGCGGCCGGCACGGCTTCTGGCCGAGGCGCTGACCCGGGCCGCGCGCTGGGTGGCGCCGCTGGTGCTGGTGCTGGCGTTGGCGCTGCCGCTCTATGCCGGCCGCTATTACCTGGATCTCGGCATCCTGATCCTGACCTACGTGATGCTGGGCTGGGGGCTGAACATCGTGGTCGGTCTGGCCGGCCTGCTCGACCTCGGCTACGTCGCGTTCTATGCGGTCGGTGCCTATACCTTCGCGCTGTTCGCGACCAAGTTCGGCCTGGGCTTCTGGAGCTGCCTGCCGCTGGCCGGCCTGTTCGCCGGCTGCTGGGGGATGCTGCTGGGATTTCCCGTGCTGCGGTTGCGCGGCGACTACCTGGCCATCGTCACGCTGGCGTTCGGCGAGATCATCCGCATCGTGCTGCTGAACTGGACGCAGCTCACCGGCGGCCCGAACGGCATCACCGGCATCCCGCGTCCGACCCTGTTCGGCCTGACCTTCCCGGCCGGCAACGGCCCGGGCACCTTCGCCGGCTATTTCGGCCTGCCGCGTTCGATCACCTACCGCTTCGTATTCCTGTACTACATCATCCTGGCACTCGCGCTGCTGACCAACTGGGTGTCGCTGCGGCTGCGGCGCCTGCCGCTGGGCCGCGCGTGGGAGGCGCTGCGCGAGGACGAGATCGCCTGCCGGGCGCTCGGCATCAACGTCACGGTGACAAAACTGACCGCGTTCGCCATCGGCGCCACTTTCGGCGGTTTCGCCGGCGCGTTCTTCGCCACGCGCGAGGCGTTCATCAGCCCCGACAGCTTCACCTTCATCGAAAGCGCCACGGTGCTGGCCATCGTGGTCCTGGGCGGGCTGGGCAGCCAGCTCGGCGTCGCGCTCGCCGCCCTGGTAATGATCGGCGGCACCGAGCTGCTGCGCGATTTCGCCCAGTATCGCATGCTGGCCTTCGGGATCGCCCTGGTGCTGATGATGATCCTGCGCCCGCGCGGGCTGATTTCCGGGCGCACGCCCTCGGTGGCTCTGGCCGGACGCCGCGAGATCTCGGCCGAGCTGGTGGCGCAGGGCCGCGGATGAGCGGCGCTGCCGGCGGCGACGGCGTGCTGCTGCAGGTCGATGCGCTGACCATGCGGTTCGGCGGCCTGACTGCGGTCAGCGGGCTGTCCTTCGCCGCCCGCCGGGGCGAGATCACCGCGGTCATCGGCCCTAACGGCGCCGGCAAGACCACGGTGTTCAACTGCATCACCGGATTCTACCGCCCGACCTCCGGCCAGCTGCGGCTGTGCGAGCCGGGGCGTGCGCCGGTGGCGCTGGAGCGGCTGCCCGGTCACGCCATCGCCCGGCGCGCCCGGGTCGCGCGCACCTTCCAGAACATCCGCCTGTTCGCCGGCATGACCGCGCTGGAGAACCTGCTGGTGGCACAGCACAACGCACTGATGCCGAACGTGGCGCGCGGCGTGCTGGCGGTGTTCGGCCTCGGCGACTACCGCGCCCGCGAGCGGGCCGCCATCGAGCGGGCGCGCGGCTGGCTGGCCGCCACCGACCTGCTGGCGCGCGCCGACGACCCGGCCGGCGCGCTGCCGTACGGAGCGCAGCGCCGGCTGGAGATCGCGCGCGCCATGTGCATCGACCCGCTGCTGCTCTGCCTGGACGAGCCGGCGGCCGGGCTGAACCCGCGCGAAAGCGACGAACTCGCCTCGCTGCTGCTGCGCATCAAGGATGGCGGCTGCTCGATCCTGCTGATCGAGCACGACATGGGCGTGGTCATGCGGATCAGCGATCACGTCGTGGTACTGGATCACGGCCAGAAGATCTCCGACGGCAGCCCGCTGCATGTGCGCGAGGATCCGGCGGTGATCGCCGCCTATCTGGGCACCGGCGACGATGACGAGGACGCCGCCGCGCCCGAGGCCGCCGCGGCGTGAGCGCGCTGCTGAGCCTGTCCGGCGTGACCGCGTTCTATGGCGCGATCCAGGCGCTGAAGGGCGTCGATCTGGAGGTGCAGCCGGGCGAAATTGTCACCCTGATCGGCGCCAACGGGGCCGGCAAGTCCACGCTGATGATGACCATCTGCGGCAGCCCGCGCGCCCGCGACGGCCAGATCGTGCATGAGGGCGAGGACATCACCCGCCTGCCCACGCACGCGATCATGCGCCGCGCCATCGCCCAGTCGCCGGAAGGGCGGCGGGTGTTCCCGCGCATGACGGTGCGGGAGAACCTGGTGCTGGGCGGCCACGCCCGCTCGCCAGCCGAGCAGGCCGACACGATGGACCAGATGTTCGCCCTGTTCCCCCGCCTGCGCGAGCGCGAGGCCCAGCGCGGCGGCACGCTGTCCGGCGGCGAGCAGCAGATGCTGGCGATTGCCCGCGCGCTGATGAGCCGGCCGCGCCTGCTGCTGCTGGACGAGCCCTCGCTCGGTTTGGCGCCGCTGGTGGTGCGCGCGATTTTCTCCGCCATCCGCGAGCTGAACCGCGCCACCGGGCTGACCGTGCTGCTGGTGGAGCAGAACGCATTCCAGGCGCTCCGTCTTGCGCATCGCGGCTACGTGCTGGTCAACGGCGCGATCACGATGGCCGGGTCAGGCGCGGATCTGCTGGCCCGGCCGGAGATCAGGGCGGCCTATCTGGAGGGGGGGCATTAGGCCCCGAGCCTGAGCTGCTTCAGTCTGATTTCAGGGCTTCTTCCGACACGCCGAAAGCCTGGCCGAAAAGCTGAGTAGACCTCGATCCTGCAGTACACGTCCCGCAACAAACCGGGCGGCATAATGAACCGGCAGCAAGATCGCTCGTTTCGATTTCGGCGCACAACTTAGGGCTTTCGCGATAACCCCGAGCTTGGGGGAACGCAATAGCCGCCTAGGTTGCGGCAATCGGAACGCAAATGTCTGTCGCCCAGAAAGCGCGCACCGGACGGCTGCTGGCACTTGGCTCGTGACGCAAAGGCTGGTTCTCAACCGGCGATCCAGGATCCGTGTAGGCCGGCCGGCACACGGCGCGGCAGGTGAACGGTCGCCAGCGGCTTCGCATTCAGGCTGCGGGCATCCAGGATGACGAAGCTGCCGGTAGACCTACCCTGTTGATGTACAAAGCTGAAGATAAACCCGTCCTGCTCGTCGGTTGCCTGCGGGTCGGCGACGAACAACGGTTCGCAGATGGTGCAGCCAGCCGGGAACTGATGCACGACCTTGCTGCCCGTGGTCAGGTCGTAACGCGCAATCGCCTCGAAAGCGCCGGCCTGGGGCAACTCGCCCGGCCGCGGGTCGCGTAATCCGACATAGCCGTAGCGCGCCTGGCGGCCGAGATAGCGTTCGTTGATGCGCGGAAACTCGCACGCACGATCATCCAGCGCATGGTCATCCATGCTGCCGGCCTTTGTGTCGATGACCAGCCGGTGCAGTTCTAGCTTGGCGGCCCGCTTGGTCAGCGAAAAGGAGTCGTACCGAGTACCGTCACCTCGATCCGATCGCCGTCCGCAAAGGCGTTCATGATATGGAACTGAAAGAACGGCGCTCCCGTGATCCATTGTATGTCCCCGGCGGATTTGGCCTCGCGCGGGATGACAGCAACGGTCATCCCTCGTTCCGGCTGCCAGGCGATTGGCGGGCCAGCCCGGCCCTGACCCCACACGGCAGGTCCAATAAAGGCGAGGACGTGGCGCTCGGTGATAGCGACGTCATGGACCATGGTGGGCCAGGGCGCCTGGAACGGCACGACGGTGTCGAGTTGGCCTGTCCGACTGGCGCGCAGATAGATCATCGCCCCGGTCTGTGCATTGTAAGCGATCGACAGCAGCTCGCCGCTGGCGGGATCGAGTTTGGGGTGGGCCGACATGACGGTGGGTAGCGTTCCACCATAGTCGAACAAGCCCGTCGTTGCGAGTTCGCGATCGACTTCGTAGGGCTTGCCGCCCTCATAAAGCGCCAAATAGCGCCCTGCATGGAAAGTGATGTTGGTATTTGCGAGGTTGGCGTGCGGGGGTGCGCTGAAGGTCGAGTTGTAGATGCGGCGACCGGCTGCCTGCTCCCTCTGAAAGTCCGCAGTCCTGACCCAGCGGTTGCGGTAACGAGCCTGTCCATCTTGCAGATAGACGGCGTGGACCATGCCGGTGCCGTCGAACGGATAAGCGTAATGCGTGTCGGGCTCGAACTGTGGGTTCGGTCCGTTGCGCATGAAGATGCCCCGCAGCCCCGCAGGAATCTCGCCCTCGACGACCAGATTTGCATCGTCACGTTCGTCGAATACGGGCGCGAACGCTCCGGTGAGCGCCGGATTGGTGCTGGCCCATTGCGACGCGGCGCCAGGGACCACCGCCGCGTCGGGCGAGGCGTCGGTCACAGTCGTAACGCTTGCGACCGCCGCATGAAGGGGGGCAGCCATCACAGCACTGCCGCCAGCCGCGAGCACAAACCGGCGATCGATGTTATCAGATGGTTCGGCCATGATTTCCCCCCCCCGAACAGCTTCATCTGTCACTTTAGGGGTCAGCGTGACAGCCCAACATGATCCATGTTTTACACGATCTGCTTGCATTCGAAGGTTCAATCAACTCGGCCCCTCCGTCAACGCCCTTGGCTCTGAAGCCAGCAGCGGCGCAACATCTGCCCCGGGGGGCCAGTCGAGCGGATCGCGAGCCGGGTCATGCTTCACATCGGTGGCGGCAACCGGCAGCAGCACATTTGGCTGCGGGGGCGCTGCAGGCATAGTGCCGAAGCGATGGCCGCAATAAGCGACCCCGCGAACGCGAACGGCGGCTGTCCCTCCCGAAGCGCGAACCATCAAAGCACCGCGGGTCTGTCGGACGCATCGTCAAATAGACTTGTCGCTGGACCAAGCAGCGGTTCTCCGGCTTCAGCCACGCCCACAGGTAAGCCGACGCGGTGTGCGGTTGTTGGTCACGGGCCGCCCGCCCGGCACCGCCGGCGGGCACGACAAGCCCGAGCGCATCCCACAGTTCCCGCCCATTCGGCCCGGCGCAGATCACGGGCGGCCGCTAGCGGGAAAGATTGCGGGCAGCGGCGGCACGTTGCCGTGCGGTCCGTAGTCGCGCGACAGATCGCCCTGATCGCCGGCTGACCCGTGGTCGGGCCGTCAGGGTTGCACCCGGCACAAGGTCTGGCGCGCGTGGCCGGCTCCGTCTACGCCCCGCAGCCGCACAACTCCCGGATGTGCAGAACCGGCGGCAGACGCAGCGTGCAGGGGGCGATCGAACGATCCTCCAGCCTGCGCAACAGCAGCATCATCGCCTGACGACCGATCTGCTCGCACGGCTGCGCCAGGACCGTCAGCCGCGGGATCACGATCTCGGACCAGTCGAAATCGTCGAATCCGGCAAACGCCACGTCGGCCGGAATCGTCAGGCCCCGGTTGCGCACCGCGCGAAGCGTGCCGATGGTCATGAGGTTGTTGGCGGCGATCAGCGCGGTCGGCGGTTCAGGCAGGTCCAGCAGCCGATCGGCGGCCTCGCGCGCGCCCGCGATCTGGGAGTTGCCGCAGACAACGAGGGCGGGGTCGTCGCGCAAGCCGGCCTCGGTCAGCCCGCGGTGGTACCCGGCCAGTCGCTCGTCCGTGGTCGCAAGACCCGGCTGGCCGCAGACGAAGCCGATGCGCCGGTGCGAATGCGACGCCAGGTGCGCCACCAGCCCGGCGACCGCATTCTCGTTCTCGACCGCGACCTGATCGAACGCGGCGTCGGTGCACCGGTCGATCAGCACGGTCGGTATTTCCTGCCTGCGCAGGTAAGCCAGAACGCCCTGCTCCGCGCCCGCAGCGGGTGCCAGGATCACGCCATCCGGGCGCCGCTCGTGCAGCGTCCGGACGACGCGCAACTCGTCCTCGGGGATGTCGTGAGTGTCGGCCAGCAACATCGTGCGCCCGTTCTCAGCGCACATCTGTTCGATCCCGGCCGCGACCTCGGCGAAGTAATGGTTCGAGATTGCGGAGATCGCCACACCCACCAGCCGCGTGCTGGCGCGCACCAGGGCGCGCGCCACGCTGTTGGGCGTGTAGGCCGTGCGCTGGATCGCCGCCTCCACTGCCGCCGCGGTCTTCGGATCGACACGCCGCGTCTTGTTCAGCACGTGCGAGACGGTGGAGACCGAGACCCCGGCTTCGGCGGCGATGTCCTGCATCGTCACCACGCAGGCACGCTCCCCACCGTCGCGTCGCGGCCGACCATGCCTAGAACGGGAAAGTACTCAGGTTTGCCGGAGTGACGATTGCGGCCGGTCCCAGGACAACCTCGCCCCTCTCGCCCACCGTGAAGGTGCCGAGCCGCCCCGCCTTGAAGGTCTCGCCGGGCTTGCCGGTTACTTTGCAGGCGGCGACGGCCTGCGCCGCGTAGTACGTGAGATAACCGAGGTCCGGCACGTTCCACCAGATGTCCTGCACCGATCCCGATTGGATGTATTTCCTGATGAGCGAGGCGGGCGCCAGCCCGGTCAGCTTCACCCGGCCGAGCAGTCCGGCCTGATCCAGCGCCCGGGCCGCCGCCGGCAGACCGATGCCGGCCGGAATGATGATGCCCTTCAGTTTCGGAAATGCCTGCACCAACGCCAGCGCCTGCTGCTGGTTGACCTGCTCGCTTTCCTGTCCGTAGGCGACCTGCACCAGCTTCATTTTCGAGAATTTCGGGTCGCTCGCCAAACGTTGGCGCATCTGCGCGATCCAGGCGTTCTGGTTGGTCGCCGTCGGCGTCGATGATAGGATCGCGAAGTCGCCGTTGTCGCCGATCATCTGCGCCATGCTGTCGAGCATCATCTCGGCCAGGCTCGAGCCAAGCGCCTGGTTCAGGAACAGCACCCGGGCATCCGGCGCCACGTCGGAATCGTAGGACACTGCCGGAACGCCCTGCCGCGCCGCCCGCTTTAGCGCCGGCGCCACCGCGTTCGCGTCGTTGCCAGAGATCGCGATCACGCCAACCTTCTGCGAAACGAAGTTGTTGATGAACGGAACCTGCGCTTCCGCCGTCGCCTGGCTCGGCGCTTCCTGGATGATGCGTCCGCCAATCTCCTTCTGCGCCTGCTCCGCGCCGCGTTCGGCGGCGTGGAAATACGGGTCGGTGTCGAGCTTCGGCAGGAACCCGACCGTGACGGGGCCGGTGGCACAGGTGCCAGCCTGGGCAAGCCCGGCGCTGCCGAGCAGAAGCGCGGTCGAGGTGGCCGCAGACAGGAGCGATCGGCGAATCATGGCGTTGTTTCCTCCGTGATTGTTATTGGTGACGGCGGGCCTGCGTCGTCATCGGCGAACCCGGCAAGCCCGGCAGACGCACCCGGGCCGGGATTGGCTAGGCTTGCGAACGGCGCGCGGCCGCGGATAAACCAGTCGCCCGCATTGGCCCCGAGTAGTGCCGCAATCAGCAGCATCCCGACCACGGTGCCCTGGGCGTCGCCGCCGACTTGCCACAGCCCGAGCGCGTTGCGCACGGTGGCCAGCAGCACGAGCGCCGCCAGCACGCCCGTCATCCGCCCGCGGCCACCCCAGACGGAGACGCCGCCGAGAAAGGCGACGGTGATCACATCCAGCTCGAAACCCACGGCATTGTTGGCGCGGGCGTTGGCGAGGCGAGCGGTGAACACCATGCCGGCGATTGCGCAGACCGTTCCGCTCAGCACGAACAGCAGGAAGATCACGCGCTTGCTGGCGATCCCGGAATAGAGTGCCGCCGCCGGATTGCCGCCGATCGCGTAGATGCGCCGCCCCACCGCCATGCCCTGCAGCCCGACCGTGAACAGCGGCGCCAGCACGAGGAACGGCACGACCGTCCACGGCACGACGCCGTTGCCGACCGTGTCGATGCCGAAGTTCGTTACCGCATCCGGCAGGACGTTGATCGAATTGGTGCCGAGCAGCACGTAGCCGAGCCCGCGATACAGCGCGAGCGTGCCCAGCGTCACCACCAGGGACGGCAGCCCGAGACCCGTCACCAGCAGGCCGTTGAAGGCGCCGAGCACGGCACCCGCAATCAGCACCAGCGGTATCGCACCGGCAAGCGGCACCCCCGCGGCCAGCGCCATGCCGAACACCACGCTTGTCAGCGCCAGCTGGCTCGCCACCGATAGGTCGATCTCGCGCGCCACGATGAGCAGCACCATCGGCAGCACCAGCAGCGCCTTCTCCGCCATGTCGGCGATGGCCTGGGATATGTTGAACACGGTCAGGAAATTCGGCGTCACCGCCGCGGCCAGCGCGAACACCAGGATGGCGAGGCCGATCATCGGCGCATCCCAGCGCAGCAACATCGCGACCGTCCCCCGGCGCGTCACGTCGGCCGCCTCGCGCCCCGCCCGGCGGCGCCGCGAACGACCAGCGCATCGACCGCGACTGCGGCCAGGATCACCAGGCCGTAGACGCCTTCGAGATAGAGGGGATCGACCCGTGCCAGCTCCAGCGCGTTGCGGATGACCAGCAGCGCCAGCGCCCCAAGGACGACGCCGGCCACGGTGCCGACGCCGCCGCGAATGGCGACTTCACCGACCACGACGGCGGCGATCACCGTCAGTTCGTAGCCGGTAGCGACGCGCGCATCGACGGTGGCGTAGCGTGAAGCCCAGAGCGCCCCGTCCAGCCCCGCCAGCAGCCCCGCCAGCACGAACGCCCCGAACACCAGCCATGCGGCCGGCAGCCCGATCAGCGCGGCGCCCGAGGGGTTGGAGCCAACCGCATACATCTCGCGTCCCCAGGCGGTGCGGCGCAGCGCCTGGGCGCAGACCAGCAGCACCGCAGCGGCGATCAGCACCACCAGCGGCACGCCCAGCACCTGCGCGCCGGTGAAGTCGAGCCAGCTTTGCGGCACCTGGTCGGCGCTGATCTGCTGTCCGCCAGCGCCGAGACTGGTCAGCCCCCGCACCACCGACAGCATGCCGAGCGTCACCACGATAGCCGGAATCCGCGCGCGCGCCACGATCAATCCGTTGACGGCGCCCACGGCTAGACCCACGGCCGCCGCCGCCGCGACCCCGCCGAGGATGCCGAGGCCAGGATAGGACCGTTCCACGGACGCCGAGGCGTACGCAGCCAGGCCGATCACCGAGGCGACCGAAAGATCGATATTGCGCGTGACCAGCACCAGCAGCTGGCCCGCCGCGGCGATCGCCAGCAGCGAGGCGTCGCTCAGGATTTCGCTGATGTTGCCGCCGCTCAGCAGGCGCGGGTTGAACAGCGCGCCGGGCAGCGCGACGGCCAGGATGGCCGCCAGCAGACCTGCCTCGCGCCGCGCCAGCAGCCCCCGCAGCATCGACGCCGCCAGCGGCCGACCGCTGTCCGGCCCGGCGCTCAGTGCCGCTGCCGTATGCACCGGCTGCAGGTCGGTCGCGGCGTGCATCACCCGCTCCTGCGTTGCCTCGTTCGCGTCGAGGACGGCAGCCATCCTGCCCTCGCGCATGACCACGATGCGGTCGCACATGCCGAGCAGTTCCGGCAGCTCCGACGAGATCAGCAGGACGGCGACGCCCTGGCGCGCCAGCTCGGCGATGATGGCGTGGACCTCGGCCTTCGTCTGCACGTCGATACCCTGCGTCGGCTCGTCCAGGATCAGCACCCTCGGCTCGCGCGCGAGCCACTTGCCGAGCGCGACCTTCTGCTGATTGCCGCCCGACAGCGTGCGCACCGGCTGCTCGAGGCTGGCAGAGCGCAGCTTCAGCCGTTGCAGCGGCGGCTCCAGCACCGCCAGTTCGCGCGCCCGGCTGATCACGCCGAGCCGGGTGATGCGGTCCAGTACGGTCAGCGACGCATTGGTGAGAATGCCGAAATCCATCACAAGGCTCTGCCCGATGCGGTCCTCGGACAAGTAGGCGATGCCGGCGGCCATTGCCTCGTCCGGGGAGCGTAGCGGCACGTCTCGGCCCGCGACCATGACCTGGCCCGCGGTACGCGCGTCGATGCCGAACAGGACGCGGGCGATCTCGCTGCGGCCACTGCCGACCAGACCGCCCAGCCCCAGCACCTCGCCTGCCCGCAGCGCAAAACTCACGCCGAAAAACGCGTCGCCCCGCGCGAGGTCCGTCACCGCGAGCGCTACCTTTCCGGCATGCGGCGCACGCGCGGGATAGATGTCGGCCAGCGGGCGGCCGACCATCATGCGCACCGCAGTGGCGCGGTCCAGGTCCGCCGCCGCGGCGACCCCCACCAGACGCCCGTCGCGCAGCACTGCGATGCGGTCGGCGATGCGAAAGATCTCGTCCATTCGGTGCCCGACGAACAGCATCGCAACGCCGCGGGCGCGCAGGGCGGCGACCACGCCGAACAGCCGCTCGACCTCGCGCACCGACAAGGCCGCGGTCGGCTCGTCCATGATCAGCACGCGGGCGTCGCGCGACAGCGCCCGCGCGATCTCGACCAGCTGCTGCTCCGGCACCCGCAGCGTGCCGAGCCCGCGGTCCGGGCGGCAGTCCAGCCCTACTTCCCGCAGCAGCGCTGCGGCCGCCCGCCGCATCGCCGCGTGGTCCACGCCGCCCGCGCGGTCGCGCGGCATATGGCCGATGAAGACGTTCTCTGCGACGCTCAGATCGGGGAACAGGCCAGGATGCTGGTGCATCACCGCGATCCCCCGACGCTGTGCTTCGACGGGGGAGGCGAGCACGGCCGGCTGCCCGTCGATCAGCACGCTGCCCTGGTCCGGTCGGTGAACTCCCGCCATCATCTTCACGCAGGTGCTTTTTCCGGCGCCGTTCTCGCCGAGCAGCGCGAGCACTTCGCCGGCGCGTAGGGCAAAGCTCACGCCGTCCAGCGCCCGCGTGCCGCCGAACGACTTGCCGGCAGCGTGCAGCCCGGAAGGCGACGTGACGACGCGCTGGTGCATTCTCCCGAATTCCCCTTGCCACTCCAAAGCTAACACGAAGCAAGCGATTGCGCAATCGCTTGCGGGTCGCGTGCGGGGCGATTCCAGGCCGACCGGCTGCGCGCCGACGCGCCCTGGAACCGCGAGGCTACGGACCCGTTTGCCGCAGCATGCCCAGCGCGCACGCAACGTTCTCCACCGACATACCCGCCCGTCTCGACCGCCTGCCGTGGAGCCGGTTCCACTGGCTCGTGGTCACCGCCCTCGGCATCACCTGGATCCTTGACGGGCTGGAGGTGACGCTGGTCGGCTCGCTGTCCGGCGCCATCGCGGAGAGCCATTCCGCCGGCATCACGACCGCCGAGATCGGCTACGCCGCCAGCGCCTACCTGGCCGGGGCCGTGCTCGGGGCGCTGTTCTTCGGCTGGCTCACCGACCGGCTCGGCCGCAAGAAGCTGTTCACCATCACCGTGCTGGTCTACCTGCTGGCCACCGTCGCCTCGGGCCTGGCCTGGAGCTTCTGGTCGTTCGCGCTGTTCCGCTTTTTCACCGGGGCCGGCATCGGCGGCGAGTATGCCGCGGTCAATGCCACCATCCAGGAACTGATCCCCGCCCGCCGGCGCGGCTTCACCGACCTGGTCATCAACGGCAGCTTCTGGATCGGCGCCGCTCTGGGCGCGTCCGGCGCGCTGCTGGCGCTGGACCCGTCCATCGTTCCGCCGGCGCTCGGCTGGCGCGTGGCGTTCGTCATCGGCGGCGCGATCGGCTTCATCACTCTGCTGCTGCGCCGCTGGCTGCCGGAGAGCCCGCGCTGGCTGATGACGCACGGGCAACCCGCCGCGGCGGACGCGGTGACCCGCGGCATCGAGGCGCGGGTGGCGGCCGAGACCGGACCGCTGCCGCCGGCGCCGCCGGGGCGGCTCCGGCTGCGGTCGGACAAGCATAGCTGGTTCGCCGAGGGCGTCGCCGCGCTGTTCGGCCAGTACCGCCGGCGCACCGTCGTCGGCGTGGCGCTGATGGCCGCCCAGGCGTTCTGCTACAATGCCGTGTTCTTCACCTACGCCTTGATCCTGACCACCTTCTACAAGGTGCCGTCGGGCCGCGTCGGCCTGTTCATCCTGCCATTCGCCGCCGGCAATTTCCTCGGCCCGCTGCTGCTGGGCCGGCTGTTCGACACCATCGGCCGCAAGACCATGATCGCCGGCACCTACATCCTGTCGGGCGTGCTGCTGGTCGCGACCGGCTGGCTGTTCGCGCAGGGCGTGCTGGACGCGGTGCAGCAGACGATGGCCTGGACAGTCATCTTCTTCTTCGCCTCGGCCGCCGCCAGTTCCGCCTACCTCACCGTGGGAGAAAGCTTCCCGCTGGAGGTGCGCGCGGTCGCCATAGCCATCTTCTACGCCTTCGGCACCGGGATCGGCGGCGTCGCCGCGCCGGCGCTGTTCGGCGCGCTGATCGCCGGCGGCTCGCGCGGGCAGATCTTCTACGGCTACCTGCTCGGCGGCGTGCTGATGGTGGCCGGCGGGCTGATCGAGGCCTGGCTGGGCGTGGCCAGCGAGCGGCGCAGCCTGGAGGACATCGCCGCGCCGTTGTCGGCGGTCGCCGCCTGATGCGCGAGGCAACCCGGCCGGGCGCCGGTCGTTGTGACAGCACCACAAACATAGGAGTGGTGGATGGACAAGGATCGGGTTTCCGGCGCGATGGACCAGGCCAAGGGCGCCGTAAAGCAGGGCGTCGGCAACGTCACGGGCGACGCCAAGCTGCAGGGCGAGGGCGCGGCGGACAAGGCGGCCGGCAAGGTCGAGAGCGCCGTCGGCGGCGCCAAGGATGCAGCCCGCGACGCCGCCAACAAGTCCTGATTGCCGGTCCGGGCCGGGCGGGGGCGTCGCGGGCGACCGCGGCGCCCTTTGCGTCTGGCCCGGCCGCGTCTGGAGTTGGCCGTCCCGCGCTGCCAATGTGACGCCCGGGATCAGGAGAGAGTGGCTTGGTCAGTCGCGACAGCTATCGCGAGGCGATGGCGCGCCTGGGTGCGGCGGTCAACATCATCACGACCAGCGGGCCGGGCGGCCGGCGCGGCTTCACCGCCTCGGCGGTGTGCAGCGTGACCGACGACCCGCCGACCTTGCTGGTCTGCTGCAACCGCATCCATGACAGCCATGCGGCGCTGCTGCGCAACCGCGTGATGTGCATCAATACGCTGGCGGCCGGGCAGGGCGAGGTGTCGGACGTGTTCGCCGGCATGTCAGGCGCCGAGGGAGAGGCCCGGTTCGACAGCGCGGCGTGGTATGTCATGGAAACTGGCGCGCCGGCGCTGCATGGCGCGGTGGTGTCGTTCGACTGCCGCATCGTGCAATCGACGGACGTGGGGACGCATAGCGTGTTCTTCGGCGAGGTCGCAGCCCTGCGCCACGGTCCGGGCCATGGCGGGCTGATCTATTTCGGCCGGGCCTATCATCCGGTCGGGCATCCCGAGGCGGCGAAGTAGGCCCCCTCACCCAACCCTCTCCCGGCGGGAGACGGCTTTCTGCTTCTGCACCCTCTCCCATTGGAAGAGGGCCGGGGTGAGGGGCCTTCGCTTACAAACCCAGCCTACGAAGCCGGCATCTGCTTGTAGTCGCCGTCGTGGAACTTGTACCAGACATAGACGGCAGTCGTGTCGCCCTTGTTGTTGAACGGCATGTCGCCCAGGACCGTCTTCCACGGGCCGCCCGAACGCAGCTCGTCGGCAACCTTGGCCGGATCGGTGGTGCCGGCCTTGTTCGCCGCCTCGGCCCAGGCCTGCATGGCGGCGTAGGTGTAGAGCACGTAGCCCTCGGGATTCTCGCCCTTCGCCGCGAACTCCTTCACCACCGACTGCGCCGACGGGCGGTCGCGCGGGTCGGCGCCGAAGGTGAACATCAGGCCCTCGCCGGCCGGGCCGGACACTTGCCAGAAATCCTTGGTGTCGAGCGAATCGGGGCCGAGGATTTGCACGTTCAGCCCCTGCTCCTTGGCTTGGCGCGCGATCAGGCCGATCTCGGGGTGATAGCCGCCGATATAGACGACCTGGACCTTGTTTTCCTTCAGCCGGCTGATCAGCGCCGAGTAGTCGCGCTCGCCGGCCGTGTAGTGCGCGTCCATGACCGCGGTCTTGCCGTCGGCGATCATGTTCTTGCGCGTTTCGTCGGCGATGCCCTTGCCGTATGTCGAGTTGTCGTCAAGGATCGCCACGTTGTCGTTCTTGTAGGTCGTCGCCAGCGTCTTGCCGGCAAGGATGCCCTGCTGGTCGTCGCGGCCGCAGATGCGGAAAATCAGGGAGCCGCCATTCTCGGTATAGGCCGGGTTGGTGGAGGCCGGGCTCATCTCCAGGATGCCTTCCTCCTGATAGACCTTGCTGGCCGGGATCGAGCTGGACGAGCAGAAATGCCCATCGACGAACACCACGCCGTCATTGGCGAACTTGTTGGCGACCGACACCGCCTGCTTCGGGTCGCAGGCGTCGTCGCCGACTTCCAGCTCCAGCTTCTTGCCCAGCACGCCGCCGGCCGCGTTGATGTCGTCCACCGCCTGCTGCGCGCCCAGCTTCAGCTGCGCGCCGAAGGCGGCGTATTCGCCAGTGATCGGGCCGGCCGTGGCGACCTTGATCTGCGCCTGGGCCGGAGCGGCGGCGAGCATGGCCGCCAGCCCCAACCCGGCCGCGCCGGCCAGCAGAGTACGCTTCATCATGACGTGATGTCCCCAGGATTGTGCTTGACCGCGCCTTGATGCACGGCTGGTGCGCAGCGTAGGCGCAACTCCTCCGGCGGAAAAGCCCCGGAACAGGTGCGCAACAAACATGGGGAACGGCAGATGAGCGGACAGGCGATCGCGGTGATCGGATTGGGCGGCATGGGGCGGGGCATCGCCGGGCGGCTGCTCGATTTGGGGTTCCGCGTCCGGGTCTGGAACCGCACCGCAGCGGCCGCCGATCCGCTGGTCGAGCGCGGCGCGGAGCGCGCAGGCAGCCCGGCCGAGGCCGTCGAGCCGGGCGGTGCGGCGATCACCATGGTCGCCAACGACGCGGCGCTGGACGCGGTCGCGACCGGCCCCGGCGGGTTCGCCGATCGGCTGGGCGCCGACGGCGTGCATATCTCCATGAGCACCATCTCGGTCGAGCTGGCCCGCCGGCTCGCGGCCCTGCATCAGGCCGCGGGCGGCGACTGGGTCGCGGCACCGGTGTTCGGCCGGCCCGAGGCCGCGGCGGCCGGAAAGCTCTGGGTCGGCCAGTCCGGCCGGACGGAGGCGCTGGCCCGGGTGCGCCCGGTGCTGGAAGCGGTCAGCCAGGGGATCTTCGATTTCGGCGATGCTCCCGACGCGGCCCCCGCGGCCAAGATCGCCGGCAATTTCCTGATCGCCTCGGCGATGGAAGCGATGGGCGAGGCGTTCGCGCTGCTGGACAAGCGCGGCGTCGATGCCCGCGCGTTCCACGACATGATGAGCCGCAGCATCTTCGGCTCGGTCATCCACCAGAACTACGGCCGCTTCATCCTTGACCAGGCGTTCTCTCCGCCGGGGTTCAAGCTGAGCCTGGGGGCAAAGGACGTGGGCCTGGCGCTGGCCGCCGGTGCCGAAAGCCAGGTGCCGCTGCCGCTGGCCAGCCTGCTGCGCGACCGCTTCCTCGTCTCGATGGCGCAGGGACGCGGCGAGCTGGACTGGACCAGCATCGCACTGAACGCGCGGGCGGAGGCGGGGCTCGGCTGACCCCCACGGCTTCGCCGCGTCGATCAGGTCCAGTACAGGACGCGCAGCGTCGGCAGATGGCGGGCGAGGGAGGCCTGCAACGCCGCCCGCATCTCGGCCATCTGCTCGCGCGGAAAGACGTATTTCACCGAGCCGAACCGCGTCGTTTTCCGCGACCGCTGCGCCTCGTCCATGTCCAGGGAGCTGCCGGGATACCAGCCGGCGAGCACCGCCTTCGACTTCGGGGTGAAGCGGTGGGTGATCAGTTCCGCCGTCAGATCCAGGTCCGCCACGCCGTCGAGTGCGGCCGCGACCTCGGCGAACAGCCGGTCATAGGCGGCGGCCCAGTCGGGCAGGCGCAGGATCGGCGCCACGGTGAGGCCCACCGGGTAGCCCGAAGCGGCCACCGCTCGCAGCGCGGCCAGCCGCGCCGCGACGCGCGGCGCGCCGCCCTCATGCCGCTCCGCGCCGGCGGCGTTCAGCGAGAAGCGGATGCGGGTGCGCCGACGATGCGCCAAGCCGAGCAGCGGTGCGATGGCGTCGAACTTGGTGGTGAAGCGCAGCTGCACGGCGGCGTCCCAGGCGCCGAAATGCGTGATGCAGGCGGCGAGGCTGCCGGTCAGGTGCTCGATCGCCAGCGGGTCGGTGTAGCACGAGCACTCGAACGTCGTGCCCTCGGCGGCGCGCGCCGCGCTCGCCGAGGTGACGCAGCCATGGCCCACCGCCGCCGGCAGCTCGGCCAGGATCTCGGGCAGGTTGGCGTAGGCGCGGATAATCGGCGGCCCGGCCAGGGAGCCGGCGAGGTAGCAGTAGCTGCAATGCGCCGGGCAGCCCTCGGCGAGGTCGAACCGCCAGTCCGCGCTGGGCGGGATCGGCTGCAGCCGGCGGCGGCTCGGGCTGGCGGTGACGACCGCCAGGGTGGTCTTGGCGTCGCGATAGGCCTCCGGGAGCCCGCTCAGCCGATCGGCGCCGAGCCGCACGATCTCCGAGCCGAGCGCCGCCGCGCGCTCGACCATCGCCGCGCCTGCCGGCCAGGCGAGCGCGGACGGAGTGGCCAGCACGCGGCGCGGGATCCAGGGCCGAGGCATCACCCAGCAATGCCGGGGCACCGGCCGGGTTGCTGCTACAGGGCGCGCCGGAACGTCAGGTTGATGCGGCAGCGCCCGGTCAGATCGTGCGCGCCGTCCGCCAGCGGCGCGACGCCGTGATAGGCCAGCCGGGCCGGGCCGCCCCAGACCACCACATCGCCGTGCAGCAGACGCAGCCGGCGCGGCCGGTCGGCCCGGCGCAGGCCGCCCCACAGGAACGTGGCCGGCAGGCCGAGCGACACCGAGACGATCGGCTGGGCGAAGTCTTGTTCGTCGCGATCCTGGTGCAGCGCCATGCGCGCGCCCGGTTCATAGCGGTTGACCAGGCAGGTGTCCGGCGCGAACCCCGCGAAACCGCCGGCGGCGGCGGCGCGCGCGGCCAGGTCCAGCAGCGCGGGCGGCAATGCGGGCCAGGGCCGGCCGGTGAGCGGGTCAGCCGGGGCGTAGCGGTAGCCGGCGCGGTCGGAGACCCAGCTCGCGGCGCCGCACCCGGTCATCGCCACCGACATGGTATGTCCGCCCGGCACCGCCATGCGCCGGAACGGTGCGGCGGCGGCGATCGCGTCAACCTCGGCGAGCAACTCCGACGCTTCCGGCTCGGCGAAGCCGCGCAGCAGGACCGCGCCCTCGGCCAGCGCCTCGCCGCGCGTCGCCCAGCCCGGCCAGCAGGTCGGCCTCAGCGCGCATCGTGAAAGATCACGCCCAGCGTATGCCGCCGCCCGGCGCGCAGCCGGCTGACGCCGTGGCGCATCGCGACGCGATAGACGCCGCGCGTGCCCTGCACCGGCCGCTGGTTGACCGCGAAGATCACGGCCTCGCCTTGCGCCAGGCCCACCACCTCGGCGCGGCTCTGCATCCGCGGCCGCTGCTCGGTCAGCACGAACTCGCCGCCGGAAAAATCCGCGCCGGGGCGGCTGAGCAGGAAGGTCGCCTGCAACGGGAAGGCGAGGTCGCCGTACAGATCCTGATGCAGGCAGTTGTAGTCGCCCGGCCCGTAGCGCAGCAGCAGCGGCGTGGGGCGCGTCTGGCCGGCTTCGTGGCAGCGCGCGAGATAGTCCGCATGGGTCGCGGGATACGCGGCGGGCCGGCCGAGCGCCGCCTCCCAGCCATTCGCGACGGCGGCGAGGCGGGGGTACAGCGCCTCGCGGAGCGCCGCGACGGCGGCGGGCAGGGGGTAGGCGAAATACTGGTATTCGCCCTGCCCGAACCCGTGCCGCGCCATGACGACCCGGCTGCGGAACGCGGATGCGTCGTCGTAGCGGGCCGCCAGAGCCGCGCATTCGTCCGGCGTCAGCAATGCTGCCGGTGGTGGCGCTGCCGCGCGCGTCGAGGTCGGAGCCGATGCGCTGCCAGTCCAGGCCGGCGACCCGCTCGGCGATGGCGGTCAAGACGTGCGTTCCTGCTCCAGCAGCCGGCGCTTGCGCGCCGCGCCCCAGCGGTAGCCCGAGATCGCGCCGTCGGAGGCGACGACGCGATGGCAGGGCACGGCCACGGCCAGGGCGTTGGCCGCACAGGCGCCGGCCACCGCGCGGACCGCCGAGGGGCTGCCGATCCGCGTGGCCAGCTCGCGGTAGCTGAGCGTCGTCGCCGGCGCGGGATGGCGCGCAGCGCCTCCCACACGCGGCGCTGGAAGGCGGTGCCGCGGATGTCGAGCGGCAGCGGGAAGGCGGCGCTGTCGCCGGGCGCGTCGACGAAGGCGACGACTTGCGCGACCTGGAGCGCGAAATCCGGGTCGGCCGGCAGCAGTTCGCGCGCGCGGAAACCGCGCGGCCAGGTCGGCCAGCAAGGCGGCCGGATCGTCGCCCAGCAGGATGGCGCAGATGCCGCGCGCGGTGGCCGCCACCAGCACCGCGCCCAGCGCGCCGTGGCCGATGGCGTAGCGGATCGCCTCGCCCGCGCCGCCCGCGCGGAAGGCGGAGGGCGTCATGCCGAGCATCCCGTCCGCCGCCTCGTAGAAGCGGCCGGAGGAGTTGAACCCGGCATCGTACATCGCCGTCGTGACCGCGACGCCGTCCCGCAGGCTGGCCCGCACGCGCCGTTGCCGCTGCGCGTCGGCATAGGCCTTTGGCGTCACTCCCGCGACACGGCGGAACAGCCGGTGGAAATGCGGGCCGCTGAGACCCGCCGCCGCCGCCAGCGCCGCGAGCGGAGGCGGCTCCCTCGGCCGCCTCGATCGCGCGGCAGGCGTCGGCGACCAGCCCGCCTCGCGCTCGGCGCGCGGCGGCAGATCGGGGCGGCAGCGGCTGCACGGCCGGAACCCGGCGCGCTCGGCATCGGCTCGGGTGGCGTGGAAAGCCACGTTCTCCGGCCGCGCCGGGCGGGCGGCGCAGGACGGGCGGCAATAGACGCCGGTGGTGGCGACGGAGTAGAGGAAAGCGCCGTCGGCCGCCGGATCGCGCCGGCGCAGCGCATCGCGGCGGGCGGCGTCGGTGGCGAAGCGGTCGGCGGGTGTGATGGCGTTCATCGTGACTCTCCCCAGACGTGGCATCTGTCTCGATACATGCCGCCTCAGGCCTGGCGCCGCACTCCGGGCCTTGCGCTCCAATCGGTTGACCGGCCCGTGAACTCAGTTCCTTTTTTACAACGCTCTCTGATACGCTGCGTCAATGAACGTCGGCGGCCTTCCGAGCCTGGGTAAATGGCTTATCCCTGTGCTAGCCTCTCCCGTGCGTGAGTGCATGATACGGAAGGGATGGCAGCCGTATCCGAGTTAACAGGACGAACGCGGAGTTCCGCTTGCACTCGTGGCCTGACGCCGTGCCGTAGAACGCGCCCAATCGTGTGCGGGGCTGCTGCGCGGCCAATCGGCGATGACCGAGCCGACAAGCCGTTTCGTTACGGAAGACTTTTCAGCCCCTTTTTGAAGTTGTCGACTTCCTCATCGAACCAGGAATTGCCTTTGAACCAGAACTCCAGCAACGCCGCGCAATTCAGCCGCACCCACGCCTGCACGCGGTCCGCCGCCGCGTCGGCGACGCTTTGCCTCAGGTTCTTGTTAATGGCGGCCGGGGTCTGCTCAATCGTGACCACGAGGCAGGGCGCCCCATCCTGCGGCCGCTCCGGATACCATTTCACGCGCGGAGCGTGGCCCGCCTGCGACGTGGAAATATAGATCACGCCCTCGACGCCGGTCTTCTTCGACGTGAGGTTCGCCATCTCGAATAGCTCGATTTCGTCCGATTGTTCCGCTCGCATCGCGCTCTGCTCCTGAAGCCCATCCGGCTCGGTCGCAATATCGCTGGTCGTGGTCTGGTCCATCATCGCTACTGCGCGCTCGCGCTCGCCTCTGACCGCGTGGCCCCGACCCGCTGCGCCAGCGCAGCGGCCATGAAGTCGTCCAGCGAGCCGTCCAGCACCGCCGCCGGGTTGCCGGTCTCGACGCCGGTGCGCAGATCCTTGACCATCTGATACGGCGCCAGCACGTAGCTGCGGATCTGGTGGCCCCAGCCGATATCGGTCTTGGCCGCCTCGGTGGCGTTTGACGCCGCCTCGCGTTTCTGCAGTTCGGCCTCGTACATCCGTGCCCGCAGCATGTCCATCGCGGTGGCGCGGTTGCGGTGCTGGCTGCGGTCGGTCTGGCAGGCGACCACGATGCCGGTCGGCAGGTGGGTGATGCGGATGGCGCTCTCGGTCTTGTTGACGTGCTGGCCGCCCGCTCCCGAGGCGCGATAGGTGTCCACCTTCAGATCGGACGGGTCGATCTCGATCTGGATCGTGTCGTCGATCACCGGATAGACCCAGACGGAGGCGAAGCTGGTCTGCCGCCGCGCCGCCGAATCGAACGGGCTGATGCGCACCAGCCGATGCACGCCGGCCTCGGTCTTGAGCCAGCCATAGGCCGCCGCGCCGGTCACCTGCAGCGTCACCGACTTGATGCCGGCCTGCTCGCCCTCGCTCTCTTCCATGCCGGTGACCGCATAGCCGTGCTGCTCGGCCCAGCGCGTGTACATGCGCATCAGCATCTCGGCCCAGTCCTGCGCCTCGGTGCCGCCGGCGCCGGCGTTGATCTCCATGTAGGCGTCGCGCCCGTCGGCCTCGCCGGACAACAGGCTCTCGGTCTCGCGCCGGGCCGCCTCGCCGGCCAGGCGGCGCAGGCTGGCCATGCCGTCGGCGACCATCTCGACGTCGCTCTCGGCCTCGGCCATCGCGATCAGCTCGCTCGCGTCGGCGGCCTCGCGCTCGATCGTCTGCACCGCCTCGACGCCGCCGGCCAGGCGGTTGCGCTCGCGCATCAGCGACTGCGCCGCGGCCGGGTCGTTCCAGACCGCGGGGTCTTCGGCCCTGGCGTTCAGCTCATCAAGGCGGGCGAGCGCTGCATCCCAGTCAAAGATGCCTCCTCAGCAGCGCCACGGACTGCTTGATCTGCTCGGCGATCGCGTCGGATTCGGTGGACATGGGCGGCGGCTAATAGAGGCCGCCAAGCCCGCTGTCCACACCGGCCGCGGTGCCGCCGGGCGCGCCGGCGGCGGCTCCGGCATCACCGCCGCCCCCGGCCTGCGCGTCGGCCGAGGCGGTGCCGGCCACCGGGCTCGACGCGCCGGGCACCTGGCCCGGCTTGAACGCATCGGTCACCGTGCCGAAGCCGCTGTCGTACGAGGCGATGGTCAGGCCGGGCGGGGCCACGAACTTCAGCTCCGGCCGGCCCTTCAGCGCCGCCTGCATGTAGTCGTGGAACACCGGGGCGGCGAGCTGCGCCCCGGTCTCGTTGTTGCCCAGACTGGCCGGGGTGTCGAAGCCGATCCACACCACGGTCACCAGGTCGGGGGTGAAGCCGCCGAACCAGGCGTCCTGGAAGTCCTGCGTGGTGCCGGTCTTGCCGGCGATCTCGCGGCCCAGCCCGGCCCCGGCCGGAACGCCGGTGCCGTGCTGCACCACGCCCTGCATCATCATCACCACCTGGAACGCGCTGGCCGGATCGGCGAGCTGGCGGCGGCTGTCGAGCAGGGTCGGCGGCTGCGCCGGGTCGGCGCAGCCCTGACAGGCGATGCCGGGCGCCGCATAGATCACGTGGCCGTCGCGGTCCTGCACGCTGTCAATCAGCGTCGGCACGACCTCCCGCCCGCCTTCGTCCAGGGCGGCATAGAACCCGGCCTCGCGCAGCACCGTGGTATCCACCGCGCCAAGCGCCGCCGGCAGCACGCGCGGCATCTGATCGACCATGTGGAAGTCGATCGCGGTCTTGGCCACCGCCTCCATGCCGACCTGTGCCGCGACGCGCACCGTGACCAGGTTCAGCGACTTCTCCAATGCCACGTGCAGCGGCACCGGGCCGTTGAAATCCTGCTCGTAATTGCCCGGCCGCCACTGGCCACCATCGGGCGTATTCAGCACGAACGGCGCGTCCAGGAAGCGCTGCGAGGGCGAGATGCCCTGTTCCATCGCGGTCAGGTACACCACCGGCTTGAAGCTCGATCCAGGCTGGCGCTGCGCCTGCGTCGCGCGGTTGAACTGGCTGTCGTCGTACGACCAGCCGCCGGACAGCGCCAGCACCCGCCCGGTGGCCGGATCGAGCGACACCAGCGCGCCCTGCAATTTCGGGATCTGGCGCAACAGCAGATGGTCGGGGCGCGCGGGCTTGCCGGCCGTCTCGCCGCCGCCGGCGATCTCGGCCATCACCACGTCGCCCGGCTGCAGCACCTCGGACATCCGCCGCGGCGCCGGGCCGGGCGCGCCGTCGCGCAGCGGCCGCGCCCAGCCCGTATCGGACAGCAGCATCGGCAGCACCCGCGGCGCGCCGTGGTCCAGCAAGCCCAGCCGCGCCTCGGCCGCCGAGACCTGCGTCACCACGGCGAGCTGCCAGGCGGGCAGCATCCCGGACGGCCGGCCGACGCTGGCCAGCGGGGTCTGCCAGTCGCCGCCGGCGTCCAGGCCCGGCACATGCGCCACCGGCCCGCGCCAGCCGCCATGCGCCTGGTCATAGCGCACCAGCTCGGCCCGCAGCGCCGCGTCGGCCGCGTGCTGCAGGGTGGGGTCGAGGCTGGTGCGCACCATCAGGCCGCCCTGCATCGCCTGCTCGGCGCCGAAGCGGTCCACCAGCCGGCGCTTGACCTCGGCGGCGAAGAAATCCGCCCCGCTCACCACGTCCGGCCGTCGGTTGATCGCCGGCGCCACCGGCTGCGACTTGGCCTGCTGTGCGGCGGCGGCGGTGATGACGCGGTTGTCCACCATGCGGTCCAGCACCCAGTCGCGCCGGTCGCGCGCCGCCTGCGGAAAGCGCTGCGGGTTGTAGTTGTTGGGCGCCTTGGGCAGCGCCGCAAGGAACGCCGCCTCGGCCGGGGTCAGCGCGTCAAGCGGCTTGTCGAAATAGGTCTGCGCCGCCGCGGCCACCCCATAGGCGCCTTCGCCCAGGTAGATCTCGTTCAGGTACAGCTCGAGGATGCGGTCCTTGGACAGGGTGCGCTCGATGCGGATCGCCAGCAGCGCCTCGCGGATCTTGCGGGTCAGCGACACCTGGTTGTCCAGCAGCATGTTCTTGGCGACCTGCTGGGTGATGGTGGACGCGCCGACCGGGCGGCGGCCGGAGCCGTAATGCAGCAGGTCGGTCGCCGCGGCGCGCAGGATTGCCAGCGGATCGACGCCGCCGTGGCTGAAGAAGTTCTGGTCCTCGGCGGACAGGAAGGCGCGCTTCACCAGATCGGGAATCGCAGCGTAGGGGACGAAGATGCGACGCTCGCTCGCCAGTTCCTCCAGCAGCCGCGAATCGCCGGCATAGACGCGGCTCATCACCTGCGGCTGATAGGATTGCAGGCCGGCGACGCTGGGCAGGTCGGCGCTGTAATGGCGGTACGCAGCATAGGCGGCGACCACTCCCGCCATCCCGCCCACCACCGCAAAGGCAAGCAGCACGCCGGCGATCCGGCCTAGCCAGCGCCCGGCCGCTGCCCGCGCCCCCGTCGCGCGGCGGCGCTGCCTGCGGTCCGGGCCATAGCCGTCCGCCGCAGGCAAGCGGACCTTGCCGCCGCCCTGCGCGGACGGGCGAGGCGCGGTGTCGTCGGAGCTCTGGGCCAGGCGTTCGCCGGCGGTCAGCGGAGGCGTCATGCGCGCAATCTAGTCCCTTTCGCGGCCGCAGCGTAGGCGCGACCGGCGCGGCTTGCCTGTGTGCCGCGTCAGCCAGCCATGCGGACCACCCCGGCCGGCGCGGCGGCGGGGGCGAAGAAGTCGTCGATGGCGCGGTGCAGCGCCGCGGCGACCAGGGTGCGATGGCTCGACTGCCGCAACGCCGCCTCGTCCTGCGGGTTCGACATGAACCCCATCTCCACCAGCACGCTGGGGATGTCGGCGGCCTTCAGCACGACGAAACCGGCATGGCGGTCGGGGTTCTGCAGCAGGCCGACCGAGCGGTGCAGCTCGCCCACCACGCTGCGCGCCATGCGCGCCGAGCCGGTGCGCGTCTCCTGCCGCACCAGGCTGGCCAGGATGGCGGCGATCTCGGGCGAGACGCCGTGGAACTGGCTGCCGCCGAAGCGGTCGGCGGCGTTCTCGCGCCGCGCCAGCGCCGCCGATTGCGGGTCCGACGCGGTTGCCGCCAGCGTATAGACGCTGGCGCCGCGCACCGTATGGTCGAGCAGGGCGTCGGCATGCATCGAGACGAACAGCGAGGCACCGTGATGCTGCGCGATCGCCACCCGTCGCTCCAGCGGGATGAACTCGTCGCCGGCGCGCGACAGGGCGACGCGGTAGCGGCCGCTGGCGACCAGCTGCCGACGCAGCTCCTCGGCGGCGGCCAGGGCAACGTGCTTTTCATAGGTGCCGGACACGCCGATCGCGCCCGGGATCCTTGCCGCCATGACCGGGATCGAGGAATACCAGAGGACTCTGGTCCGCCGCCGCGCTGCTGGCCGGCGCCGGGTCGCCGCCGCGGCCGGGATGCTCCAGCAGGCGAGCGCGGGCAACGCTGCCGATTGCCATGACGCCAGAGGAGCCAACAGCGCGCGCCGCGTGATCACGAACCCGTTTCCTGCACCGCCATGGAGACAACCGATTTAGCACGGCACATCCGATGATGCACGCTTCCCGCTGATTTTGGTCGTTTTGATGCGCCGCTGTGGCGAGTTGTGCACAGCCGCTTGCGCCTCCGAGCGGTTTGGCCCATCCTGTGAGGCAGCCGGACTTTCGCGCGCGCCCTATGGTTTTGCTGCGAGCGCGCCCGGCAGCCCGCCGTAGTCCGGTCGTCTTGCCAGATGACGGCTGCTCCGCCGTCCTGCCATCAGGCGGGCGGTTCTGTTTCTATCCAGGGGTCGCGCCCCATCGCGGAGCGCGTCTGCCGCAGGAAAAGGGTCCCATGACCGCCGCCCCGCACACCACACGGATCGTCAGCGCCGGCCGCCTCAATGCGGATTCTCGGCGCGCGCATCCGACGCGGACGGCGAGAACGCGCGGATCACACCCGGCGCCCTCGCGGCGCCGGCGGCAGGTCGCTCTCGCGACCGCTAGGCTCCTGGCCATTCCCCCATCAAGCCGCCGCGGCGCGGCCCACTCCCAATGCGGAGTCTGGGCGCGCCGCCGCGCGGCGTTCCGGAGTTTTACGCTGAATGACAAAGCGCATGCTGATCGACTCCACGCACGCGGAAGAAACCCGCGTGGTGGTGCTGGACGATAACAAGCTCGAAGATTTCGACGTCGAGACCTCGACCAAGAAGCAGCTAAAGGGCAACATCTACCTCGCCAAGATCGTCCGCGTGGAGCCCAGCCTCCAGGCGGCATTCGTCGAATATGGCGGGGGCCGGCACGGCTTCCTGGCATTCGCCGAAATCCATCCCGACTACTACCAGATCCCGGTAGCCGACCGGCAGCGCCTGCTCGCCATGCAGGCGGAGGAAGCGCGCGCCGCCGAGGCCGAGGAGGATGCGGCCGCCAGCGGCGAGTTCGCGCCGGCCGACGGCACAGCCGCAGGCCGGCGGGTCGGCGGTTGAGGCGGAGGCGACCGGGGCGGTCCCGGCCGACGATGCGGACGTGCCGAAGGCGAACCAGCCGGAGCCGGCCGCCGCCGCATTAGCAACCGACGATGCGGATGCCGCCGCCGCGCCGGATGCAGCGCCGGATGCAGCGCCGGATGCCGTGCAGGATGGATTGGAGAGCGAGGCGCGCGCCGAGGCAGCGGACTCCGCTGCCGGGCATGCCGACGCCGGCCCGGACGGCGACGGGTCCGGGGATGACAAGTCCGACGATGACGGCCCGGAGCTGCCGGAGCGGCCCTGGACGCCGGCGCAGCCGGCGCTGATGGCGCAGGACGAGAAGTTCGGCCCGGTGGTGACCGCGCCGGAGCCGGACGTGCCCGGCGACGACCTGATGGCCGCCGAGCCGGTCGCGTCCAGCGGCGAGGAGCCGCCGGATGCCGCGTTTGAGGGCGCCGGGGCGGCCGAGACGACCGCCTTCGACATCCCCGATTCCGGCGATCAGCCGCCGCCCGAGACGGTTGGCGGCGATGACAGCAGCACCGACGGGGCCGAGGACGCGCGCCAGCGCCGCGCCAGCCGCCTGCTGCGCAGCTACCGCATCCAGGAGGTGATCCACCGCCGCCAGATCATCCTGGTGCAGGTCGTCAAGGAGGAGCGCGGCACCAAGGGCGCGGCGCTGACCACCTATATCTCGCTGGCCGGCCGGTTCTCAGTGCTCATGCCCAACTCGCCGCGCGGCGGCGGGATTTCGCGCAAGATCACCTCGGCGGCCGACCGCAAGCGGCTCAAGGAGGTCACCGCCGAGCTGGACCTGCCGCAGGGCATGGGGCTGATCGTGCGAACCGCCGGGGCCAACCGGCCGAAACCGGAGATCCGGCGCGACTGCGAATACCTGATGCGCCTGTGGGACGACATCCGCGAGCACACGCTGCGCTCGATCGCGCCGGCGCTGATCTATGAGGAAGCCAGCCTGATCAAGCGGGCGATCCGCGACGTCTATTCGCGCGACATCGACGAGATCGTTGTCGATGGCCAGGAAGGCTGGCGCGCCGCGCACGAGTTCATGCGCATGCTGATGCCGAGCCATGCGCGCAAGGTGCAGTTGTGGCGCGCCGGCGATGGGCAGGCGAACGGCGCGGCGGGTGCTGCGGGCGGGCAGCCGCTATTCGCCAAGTTCCAGGTCGAGGCGCAGCTCGATGCCATGCTCAGCCCGACCGTGCAGTTGAAAAGCGGCGGCTATCTGGTGATCGACCAGACCGAGGCGCTGGTCGCCATCGACGTGAACTCCGGCCGTTCGACGCGCGAGCGCAACATCGAGGAAACCGCGCTGCGCACCAACCTGGAGGCGGCGGACGAGGCGGCGCGGCAGCTGCGGCTGCGCGACCTGGCCGGGCTGATCGTCATCGACTTCATCGACATGGAAAGTCGCAAGCACAACGCGGCGGTGGAAAAGCGGCTGAAGGATGCGCTGAAGGTCGATCGCGCGCGCATCCAGGTCGGCCATATCAGCCATTTCGGCCTGCTGGAAATGAGCCGGCAGCGGCTGCGGCCGTCGCTCGCCGAGACCAGCTTCGACCCGTGCCCGAACTGCGGCGGCACCGGCCATGTCCGCAACATCGACAGCAGCGCGATCAGCGTGTTGCGCGCCATCGAGGACGAGGGCGGCAAGGCCAAGGCGTCGGTCGTCATGGTCCACGCCACCGGCTCGGTGGTGATGTACCTGCTGAACCACAAGCGCGACAGGCTGGCCGAGATCGAGGGCCGGTTCGGCATGCGGGTGCAGTTCGCCAGCGACGACGCGCTGGTGCCCGGCCAGGTGCGCATCGACCGGGTGCGCCCGATGGGCGAGGCGCCGCCGCGCCCGGCGGTTTCGGTGCCGGTGGTGCCGGCAGCACCCGCCTGGCAGGCAAGCGAGGAGGACGAGGCAGACCTGCTCGACGACGAGGACGAGGGCGACGAGGACGCTGGCGACGGCGAGACGCGGACCAGCGACCGCACGGGCGCCGAGGCGGCGCCCGGTTCGGCCGCCGCAGCGGAGGAGGGCGAGCGCCGCCGCCGCCGCCGCCGCCGCCGTCGCGGCGGGCGGCGCGAACCCGGCGTTGGCGAACCCGGCATTGGCGAACCCGGCGTTGGCGAACCCGGAACCGTCGAGTCTGGCCCGTCGGGCGAGGCGCCGGTGGCGGCCGGAGGCGCCGGTCCGGCCTTTGCCGACGCGGCCGACCAGCGCGCGTTCGAACAGGATGTGGCCGAGCCGCCGGCGGGCTTCGCGGAGCCGGGCGCCGCGACTGCTGCCGAGGGCGAGGCGGCGTCGCCGGGGGGCGAGCAGCCGGGCATCGAGGCGGCCGAGTTCGACGAGAACGGCATGCCCCGCGCCCGCCGCCGCGGCCGTCGCGGCGGCCGCCGCCGGCGTCGCGAGGGCGAGGACGAAGCCGGACAGGCCGCGGCGACGCCGGCCGGCGGCGAGGCGCAGGAGTATGCTCCCGCCTATGCCGGCCCGACCCCGGCCAATCCGTTCGGCGGCGCTGCCTTCGACATCTTCGACATGATCGACACCGCGGGCGAGGCCGAGCCGCTGCCGCACGCGCCGGCAAGCGCGCCGCCGGAGCCGATGGTGTCCGTGCTTGAGGCGGAGCCGTCCCCGCCGCCCGGAGAGAACCTGGCGCCGGAGTTCTCCGACCCCGCGCCGGCGCCCGAAGCTTCGCCTGGGGCGGCGGACGCCCCTGCCGCGACGCAGCCACCGGCCGTTCCGGAGCCGGCGGTCGCCGCAAGCGCGGCCGAGCCGGCGACCCAGGCGGCGCCGGACCCCGAGCCGGCGGCAGCCGGGCCGGAGGTCGGTCCGAAGATCGAGCCGGTGCTGATCGGCGGGGGCGAGGCGACAACGGAGCGCAAGCGCGGCTGGTGGCGGCGGTAGCGCCGCGCCAGCCTTTCCGCCCCCTGGCCGGGCTTGTCCCGGCCAGTCTTTCCGTCCCCTGGCCGGGCTTGTCCCGGCCAGTCTTTCCGTCCCCTGGCCGGGCTTGTCCCGGCCAGCCACCCGGCACGCGATGCGCCGAATTGACCGCGTCCGGGTCGGGCCGCGCATTCCCCCGGGCAAACGTCATGGACGTGATGGCCGCGGTATGATTGGCTTGCGGCAAGCACGCCGCGCGCCGAGTTGCGCGCCAGCGCGGGCAGCGACGGGGGCGGCATTGGCGGGCAGGCGGCACGCCGGTCTGCGCTCCTGACAGGGAACACGCCGGACAACACGGCCCGATCAACGGGACGACCTTCAGGCAGGGGGCAACGATGCGGACCGAAACGGACTCCACTCGATCCGAGCGCGCGCTGGTGGATGACGACGTGCGCACCCTGCACGCGATGGGCTATGCGCAGGAGCTGGCGCGCCGCATGCGCGGCTTCTCCAATTTTGCCATCTCGTTCTCGATCATCTGCATCCTGGCCGGCGGCATCACCTCGTTCCAGTCGGGCTTCTCCACCGTCGGCGGGTTCAGCGTCGGCGTGGGCTGGCTGGTGGGCGGCGCCTTCGCGCTGATCGTCGCGTGCTCGATGGCGCAGATCGCCTCGGCCTATCCGACCGCGGGCGGGCTGTACCACTGGGCCTCGATCCTGGGCGGGCGCGGCTGGGGCTGGGCGACGGCGTGGCTGAACCTGGCCGGGCTGATCTTCGTCATCGCCTCGGTCAATGTCGGCGTTTATCTGCTGTTCACCCAGCTGATCCTGACCAACATCCTGCATATCGACGTGTCGCTGTGGGGACCACGGCACCAGGCGCTGCTGGTGGCGATCATCGCCGTCACCCAGGCGCTGTTCAATCATTTCGGCATCAGGCTGACCACCAGGCTGACCGACTTCTCCGGCTACCTGATCCTGGTCACCGCCCTGGTGCTGACGCTGGCGATGGCGTTCAGCATCCACACGCTCGATTTCTCGCGTCTGTTCACCATCGTCAACAACACCGGCGATCCGGGCGGCAACGTCGTGCCGCATACCGGCAACCTGCTGCTGGCGTTCGGCCTGTCGCTGCTGCTGCCGCTGTACACCGTGACCGGCTTCGACGGCTCGGCGCACATCTCGGAGGAGACGGTGGACGCCCGCCGCGCGGTGCCGGCGGGGATGCTGAACGCGGTGATCTGGTCGGTGGTGTTCGGCTACATCATGCTGTGCACCTTCGTCCTGGCGATGGCCAATCCGGCCACCGCGGCCAAGGACGGCGCCAACGTGTTCTTCAACCTGCTGTCCGGCCTGCCGGTGCCGGTGCTGCTGAAGGACGCGCTGTATGTGGCGATCGTGCTGTCCAACTTCCTGTGCGCGCTGGCGGCGATGACCTCGACCTCGCGCATGGTGTTCGCCTTCTCGCGCGACGGCGGGCTGCCCGGATCGCGGCTGTGGCGCCATGTCAGCCCGCGCTGGCGCACCCCGGTCGCGGCGATCTGGCTGACCGCCGTGCTGTCCACGGCGGCGACGCTGTACTCGCCGGCCTTTGCGGCGCTGGCGGCCGGCTGCGCGGTGTTCCTGTACGTCTCGTATGCCATGCCGATCGCCGCCGGGCTGTTCGCCGAAGGCCGGAGCTGGACCGATTTCGGCCCGTTCCGCCTGGGCGCGCTGTCCAGGCCGTTCGCGGTGCTGACGGTGATCGGCGTGGTGATCCTGGCCTATATCGGCATCCAGCCGCCGAACGACATCCTGGACAACTACGCGATCGGGCTGCTGGTGCTGCTGCTGGTCGGCTGGTTCGCGATCGAGCGCCGGCGTTTCAGCGGGCCGCCGATGGGCCGCGCGATCCAGGAGCGGCAGGCCGAGATCGCCGCCGAGGAACAGGCGGTGGGCGGGCTGGCGGGCGCCGACTGACGGCGCGCGCCAGCCCCGACAACAGCCCGCGCCGCCACGCCGTCAGCAGCGGGGGCCGACCACAGAGAAGAACGCCCCCTGCGGATCCTTGCATTGGGCGATCCAGCTGCCGCCGGGCACCTCGTGCGGCCCCATCAGCACCTCGCCGCCGCTCTGCCTGGCGCGCGACGCCGCCGCGTCGATGTCGTCCACGTTGAAGTAGTGCAACCACACCGGGGCAGGAACCGCGTCGGTCCTGGTCATCATGCCGCCGACCATGTTGCTTCCTGACACGCCGCCCGTGGCGAAGGTCTGGTAGATGCCCATCGGGCCGAGGTCGATCGCCTCGGTCTTGCTCCAGCCGAACAGGTCGGCATAGAAGGCGAACGCCGCCTCGCGCTCGCCTGCGTGCAGTTCGTGCCAGCCGACATGGCCCGGCGTCGCGCCCGCCTGCGGCCGGGGCGGCGGATCCTGCTCCGGGGGGAGCGGCTGCAGGACAGTGAACACAGCGCCTTGCGGGTCGGCCAGTACGGCGAACCGGCCGACGCCCTCGATGTTGCCGCTGCGACGGACGCTGCCGCCCGCCTCCGCCGCTTTGCCGGCGACAGAGTCCACGTCGTCGGCCGCAATGTAGCCCATCCAGAATGGCGGCAGGCCAGCGTCGCGCAGCCGCTGCGGCTGCGGCGCGATGCCGGCGACCCCGGTCCCGCCCGCGCTCATGATCGTGTAGCCGGGATGCGCCGGGCCAGCGTCGCTCGCGGTCCAGCCGATCACGTCGCGGTAGAACGCGGCTGCCGCTGCTTCGTCGGTGGTCATCAGCTCGCACCAGCAGAACTGGCCGTGCGAATCGGACATGGCGACTCTCCTCAGTGAGTTGGTTTGCGGCAAGCAGGACTGCGCGTTCAGCGTGATTGTCGGGCGAGAACGTCTCGGCCGCTCTCCTGATTGTTGATCTGGTACGGTCAGTTCTCCAAGCCGGCATAGGCGGCGGTCTGGATTTCGGCCGTCAGTGCCGCATCTTCCGGGCCGCGCATCAGTCGCTGCGTCAGCAGGATGGTCGTCATTCGGGCGACAGGGTCGATCAGGACGCTGGTGCCGAAGCCGCCGCCCCAGCCGTAGCTGCCGGGATGGCCGCCGCCGCCGGGGCCGGTCGTCACCGCCCCGCCGAAACCCCAGCCGTTGCGGTCCCAGAACCCGGGAAAGAATGGCGACGCGGCTTTTTGCGCCTGCGTGATGTGGTCGGTCATCATCAACCGCACGCTGTCCGGCGACAGCACTCGGCCGTGCGGGCCACGTCCCTCGTCCAGCAGCATCCGCGCGAAGGCGAGATAGTCGTCGGCGGTCGAGACCAGTTCGCTCGGGAACGCCGGCGGCTGCGCGTAGCTGCCGCCGCCGGCCGGCTCATGCTCGCGCAGCCCGCCGTCAGGGCCGATCGCGTAGCCGGCCGGCAGCCGCTCGAGCATCGCGGCCGGCACGCTGAACCCGGTGTCGCGCATCCGCAGCGGCGCGAAGATGCGCTCGCGCAGGAACTCGCCGAGCGGCATGCCGGCGACGCGCGCGATCAGCACCGCCAGGATGTCCGCGCCGGTGTGATACATCCAGCCCTCGCCGGGCTGGTGCATCAGCGGTAGCCGGGCGATACGGGCCATGAACTCATCCGGGCCGAACGGGATCGGATCGGGGGTCGGCGCGAGGCCGAGTTCCGCCATCAGGGACTGGATGGGATAGCGCCCCGGCGGCGCCATCACCGCCCCCAGGCCGAGCCGCAAGGTCAGCAGGTCATCGAGCGTGACCGGCCGACGGGCCGGGATCGTATCGTCGGGCGCGCTGTCCATGCTGCGCAGCACGCGGCGGCCCGCGAGTTCGGGCAGCCAACGCTCGACCGGATCGGCGAGCGCGACCGACCCTCGCTCGGCGAGGATCATTGCCGCCGCCGCGGTGATCGGCTTGGTCATCGACATGATGCGGAAGATCGCGTCGCGGCGCATCGGCGCGGCGCGGCCGAGCGCCCGCAGCCCGGCCGTCTCGACCGCAACGTCGTCCCCGCGCGCGACCAGCGCCACCGCGCCCGCGATCGCGCCGCGATCGACATGGGCGCGCAGGATGCCGGCGATGCGCGCGCTACCGGACATCGCTGACCGCATTGGCGTATTCGTCGTGCCGGCGCACGAAATCCATCGTCTTCGTCTCGTTGCGTCCTTTCGGCGCCAGATCGAGGATCATCAGCGCGCCGATCATCTCCTCGCCGCCGCGCGCATAGGACGAATAGGTGTGGAACACCGCGCCGGATTGATCCTTGAAGAACGCGCTGGTGCCCGGCAGCTCGTCGTGCCCACGGGCGCTGTCGATCTCGGTGAAATTGTAGGGGATCGTGTCGCGGGCCAGCTGCTCGGGCGTGAACGAGACGCCGAAATCGACGTTGAAGTCGCTGCCGAACGACGACACCCACGGAAAGCGCCAGCCCATGCGCGCCTTGTACGGCGTCGATCGTGGCCAGCTTCGCGCGCGAAGCCACGACCAGGGTGACGTCATGATGTTCCAGATGCGGCAGCGCGCCGTCGAGATGGTCGGCCAGGAACGAGCAGCCCGGGCAGCCGGCCGTCCAGTCCGGCCCCAGCATGAAGTGATACACGAGCAACTGGCTGCGGCCGGCGAACAGTTCGGCCAGGCTGCGCCTGCCGCCGCGCGTGTCGAACACGTACTCGCGCTCCACGCGGACCCAGGGCAGCGCCAGGCGCTCGGCGTTGATCTCGTCGCGCAGCCGCGTCGCCGCCTTTTCGCGCGCCAGCAGCGCCCGGCGCGCGGCGAGCCACTCGTCGCGCGATACGACCGGGTGCCCGGACTGCGTCTGGTCTGCGTGCATTTGCGTGATCCCCTTGCTGCCGATCGGCTCGCCGAACCTTGTGTGTGCTTCCCCTAGGACGTTCGGGCCGGGGCGGCCCCGACATCGCCGCGCATGGATTTTGGGTCCGGCTCGCTCTCGCGCAGCAGTCGGTCCAGATGGCGGCGGATATGCCCGGCCTCGGTCGCGCCGCCAGCCAGCGCGATCGCCTGATTGAACGCGGCGCGCGCCTCGTCGCGCCGGCCGGTCTGCAACAGGAACGCGCCCCGCGCACCGTGGAACGGATAGTAGCGCGCTAGACGCGGCTGCAGCGGCTCGATCATCGCGAGCGCCGCCTCCGGCCCGCGCAGCCTGGCGACCACGACCGCGCGGTTCAACCGCACCACCGGCGAGGGCTGCAGCGCCTCGAGCGCCGCATACAGCAGATCCATCTGTGTCCAGTCGGTGTCGGCCTGCGTCGCCGCCCTGGCGTGCAGTCCCGCCAGCGCCGCCTGGATCTGGAACGCGCCCGGCCGGCGGTGGCGCAGCGCCTTGTCGATCAGCGCCAGGCCTTCGGCGATCGCGCGCCGGTCCCACAGCGCGCGGTCCTGATCATCCAGCAGCACGACCTCGCCATCGGCGTCGAACCGCGCCGCCGCTCGCGCGTGCTGCAATTGCATCAGCGCCAGCAGCCCCATGATCTCCGGCTCGGCCGGGAACAGCCGCAGCAGCAGGCGCGCCAGGCGGATCGCCTCGCCGCATAGCGGGCCGTCGAGCGACGCCGCCCCGCCGAGTGCGGAATAGCCCTCGTTGAAAACCAGGTAGAGCATGGCGGCGACCGAAGCCAGGCGTTCGGCCCGCTCGACCGCGCCCGGAGCCTCGAACGGCAGTTCGGCCTCCGCGATGCGGGCTTTCGCGCGGGTGATCCGCTGCTCCATCGCCGCCTCGCCGACTACGAAGGCGCGCGCGATCTGGCGGACCGACAGGCCGGACACCACCCGCAGCGCCAGCGCGATCTGCTGAGTTGCCGGCAGGTCGGGGTGGCAGCACACGAACAGCAGCCGCAGCACATCGTCGGCGTAGTCGGCGCCATCCAGCCGCTCGACGATCGGGGTCTCGGCGTCCGTGTCGTCGGACAGCGCCGCCTCGTCGGGCAGCGCAGTCTGCCGCTGCAGGCGCCGCGCGTGATCGACCGCGGCATTGCGGCCGACCATGATCAGCCAGGCGGCGGCGTCGCGCGGCGGCCCGTTCGCCGGCCAGGCCTTCAGCGCCCGCAGACACGCCTCCTGGAACGCCTCCTCTGCGGTGTCCAGGCTGCGGAAGCGGCGCAGCAGCGCGGCCATCGCCTGCGGCCGCGCCGCGGTCAGCGCCGCGGCGATCCAGCCGGGGTCGGTCACGCTGGCCGGCCGCCAGGACTGTAGAGGCCGACCGGGCGCAGTTCGTAGCAGCCGGCGCCCGGATTGGCCCGCGCCAGCTCGCGCGCGGTCGCCAGCGCCTCGTCCAGATCGGCGCACTCGACGATGTAGAAGCCGAGCAGCTGCTCCTTGGTCTCGGCGAACGGACCGTCAAGCACGAGATCCTCGCCGCCCTTGCGCAGCGTGGTGGCCGCCGTGGTGGGCAGCAGGCGGGCCACCGGCCCAAGCCGCCCGGCGCGCGCCAGCCCGTCCTGCACCACGGCCAGACGCGCCATGCAGGCCGCGTCCTGCTCACGCGTCCAGGCGCCGACCGCCGCCTCGTCGGCGTAGCAGAGAATGGCGTATTGCATGGCGTGAACCTTCCTACCCGGCCTGAGCCTCACGGAACGCCTGCTCGCGGGCGCGCCACCCGTCCGGCGTCTCGTCCGGGTCCACCGCGAAGTCGGATGCCGTGCCTCCTGTCCTCGCCACGAATGACCGCGGCTGGATGACGGTCCCGCGACGAGGACGATCCTACGTCAGCGACGCCGACATGTCCGCCAGGAGATATTCGTCTGGGGCAGGGTGTGCGCGGCCGCGCGGCCGGCGCGTCAGTCCGGATCCCGCGCGGGTCCGGCGATCTGCCGCAGCACCCTGAGCGCGATGCAGGCCGCGCCATAGCCGTTGTCGATGTTCACCACCGCCACTCCCGGCGCGCAGCTTGCCAGCATCGCGTCCAGCGCCGCCCGGCCGCCCGCGGCCACGCCGTACCCCACCGAGGTCGGCACCGCGACCACGACACCGCCCACCAGCCCGCCGACCACGCTCGGCAGCGCCGCATCCATGCCGGCGGCGACGATCACCACGGGAAATGCCCGCAACTCGTCTACCCGGCGCAGCAGCCGCCACAGCCCGGCCACGCCGACATCGACGATCAGCGCGCTGTCGTGCCCGGCGAAACGCAGCGTGCGCGCCGCCTCGCGCGCCACCGCCACGTCCGATGTCCCCGCCGTGACCACCGCGACCCGGGCCGGCCCGGCCAGTTGCTGCGGCTCTCCGAGCCAGGCCGTCGCCGATCCGGGATCGTAGTCCAGCGCCGCCCCCAGCGCCGGCGGCAGCGCCGAAAAACGCGCCGCGTCCAGCCGGGTCAGCAGCAGCGCCGTGCCGATCGCCTGCGCCTGCGTCAGGATAGCCGCGATCTGCTCCGGCGTCTTGCCGCCGCAGAACACCGCCTCGCCGAACCCCAGCCGCTCGGTGCGCGGCAGGTCCAGCACGAACTCGCGGGCGCTCACGCGGGCGGCCGCAGGAATGCGCTGCCGGTGCGATACGGCGCGAACGAAACCGGGTCATGTACGCGCGCCTCGGCCATCAGCGCGGCGACGCGCGCCTGCAGCAGCGCCCGCGCCGGGCCGCCCAGCCGCTCCAGCGTCGCGACATCCAGCTCCAGCACCACCTGTCCGGCGCGCACCCGGCAGCGCACCGTGCGCGGCCGCAGCTCCGCGCCCAGCAGCCGCTCGGCCGCGTGCACCGCCGCCAACACCGGGGCCTCGATGCGGATCCCGGTCTCGACGCGGCTGGACAGGCATGGGGCGGCGGGCAGTTCGGCCACCGCGCCCAGACCCAGCTCCGCGGCGAGGGCGCGAACCGTGGCCTTGTCGATCCCGGCCTCGACGAACGGGTGGCGAACGCCGTGCTGCCGCGCCGCGTCCAGGCCGGGCCGCCAGTCCGCGAGGTCATCCAGATTGGTGCCCGAGGCGATGGTGCGCCCGGTGCGCCGCGACACGGCGCCATACAAATTGATCTTGCAGAAGAAACAGCGGTTGGCCGGATTGGCGCGATAATCGGGGTCGGCGAACTCGCCGGCGTCGAACACGTCCAGCGTCCAGCCGCGCGCCGACGCCAATGCCCGGGTCCGCGCGGTCGCCTCGGGCGGGACCGCGGGCGAGGTGGCGTGGTGCATCGCCGCATCATCGCCCAGCAGACGGTGCGCGGCGGCGGCCAGGGTCAGGCTGTCCACCCCGCCGCTGACCGCGACCGCGAGCCGGCCGATCCCGCCGAGCACGTGCTCCAGCCGGTCCAGCGCCGCGCTGCTCATGCCAGCCGGGCTGCTCAAGGCACCGCCGCGCCGACCGCAGACAGCGCCGCGCCGGCGGTGGCCAGTCGTTCGGCCTCCCGCCGCAGCGTCGCGCGCGCCGCCTGGCCGGCGACGGACAGGGCGTCGTCGCAATCCGCCTTTGCGGTGACGCCGTCCGGGCGTTCCACCAGCTTGACCCGCAGCGCGGCCTCGCCGACCGCGACGCGGCGCAGCTCGCGCCGCAGGGCGCGGCCTTCGACGCGCTGGATGCGCAGGCCGATCGTGGTGGTCTCGCGGAAACAGGCGGCGGCCACCGCATCCTCCGCCTCCGGGCGGGCCAGCACCTGCACATGCGCCGCCATCCGGCCCTTCTTGCCCCAGGCGGCCATCTGCAGCACGTCATGCACGCCGGGCGTGGCGCGCAGCCGGTCCAGGCCGGCCGCCAGATCTTCCGGCGTCTGGTCGTCCACCTCGAAGCCGAGCACCGCCAAGGTGCGATGCTCGCCGGCGTCGGCCTCGGCGGCATCGGCCTCCGCGGCGTCGAACACCAGCACGCGCAGGCAGTTGCTCAGGCCGGGCAGCCGGCGGGCACCGAAGCCGATGCCGGTGCCGGCCAGACGTCGCGTCGCCGCCCCGCGCGGCTGCTGGGCGCCCAAATAGCGCAGGATCGCCGCCCCGGTCGGGGTGACGCGCTCGCCGCCGATGCCGTCGTCGAACACCGCGAAACCGCGCAGCAGCAGGGTCGTGGCCGGGGCCGGCACCGGCATCGGGCCGTGCGCGGTCCGCACCCGGCCGGACCCGAGCGGCAACGGACCGACGCTCCAGCGCGCCTCGCCCAGCGAGGCGATCAACACCGCGGCGGCGACGATGTCGGCGATGGAATCCACCGCTCCGACCTCATGGAAGCCCACCTGGTCCGGCGTCAGGCCATGCACCTCGGCCTCCGCCTCGGCCAGGCGGGCGAAGATGCCGACGGCATGGCGCGTCACCGCATCGCCCAGCTCCGCCGCCAGCAGCCGCTCGCGGATTTCGCGCCAGGGCGTATGGCCGTGCCCGTGGCGATGCGCGGTCCCATGCTCGTGCGCATCACTCTCGCCGTTGCGGTGCGCAGATTCCGGGGCGTCCTGGCGCGCCGGATCGCTGACGACGAACCGGCTGCCGGTCAGCACGCCGTCGCCATGCGGCTGCAGCGCGCACGCCACTCCTGCCGCGCGGCCCGTGGCGGCGGCAACGGCTTCGTGGTGTTCGGGAAACGCATCCAGCAGGGCGGCGGCGAACATGTCCCCGGCAACGCCGCCGAGCGGGTCCAGATGCAGATGTCTCATGGCATCCAGCGTGTACCGCCGCCGGGGGCCGCGCAAATCACGTTGCCACGGCCGCGACGGCGGCCCCGATCAGCGGCCCGCGCGCCCGTGCGGCAGCGGCAGCCCGGCGGCCTGCATCACCGCGCGCGCGATGTCCGGGTCGTCGGTGCAGATCCCGTCCACCCCCCAGGCGATCAGCCGCGCCATGTCGTCCGCCCGGTTCACGGTCCACGGCCTGACCGCAATTCCGCATCGCTGTGCGCGCGCCAGCAGCGCCGGCGTCAGCGCCTGGAAGCCAGGTGCCCATACGGCCGGCGCGCCCGCCGCCTCGGCCAGCACCGCATCCAGGGCAGCGTCGTCGGCGCGGTCGCTCAGATAGGCGAGCGGCAGTCCGCGGCGCAGGCGCGCGGCGTGGCGCAGGCCGCGCCAGTCGAACGAGCGCAGCACCACGCGATTGGCGATGCCGGCGGCATCGGCCGCCGCCAAGGCCGCCTCCGCCAGCCGGTGCGGATCGGCCGACACGTCGGGCCGTTCCGGGTCGGTTTTCAGCTCCAGATCCAGCCGCACCCGGCCATGCCGGGCGGCCAGCGCGAGCACCGCGTCCAGCGTCGGGATGCGTTGGCCATCGACGGCCGCCTGACGCGGATGGGCGCGGCTGCTCTGGCCGCCCGGCCTTGCCCGGCCGACATCGAACATGTCCAGGCGTGCCGCGGTCAGGTCGCGGATCGCCGGCCCCGGCGGGTCCAGCCAGCGCCCGTCGGCGGCGCGCGCCAGATCCGGGTTCACCCGCAGATCGTGCGCGACCACCGCGACCGCCGTCGGCGGTCAGCGCCACGTCGAACTCCAGCGCATCGACGCCCACCGCCAGCGCGCCGGCGAACCCGGCCAGCGTGTTCTCCGGCCACAGCCCGCGCGCGCCGCGGTGGCCGGAAAGTTCAAAACGCCGGATCTGGTCATCCCGCCGCATGCCGTCGATCGCTCCCGTTCCGCCGCAAGGCGGCCGCCGCCATCAAGCGGCGCAACCGCCGCTGCTGCAACCGCACTTGGGTATGAACGTTGCCGCCGGACCAGGGTGGACAGGAGGGGTGCATGAAACTCGGTTTGGCGCTTGCCGCCTGCATGACACTGGCGATCCCGGCGCTCGCCCAGACCCCGGCGCCTACGGCCGCCGCGCCGACGGCGACGCCGGCCAACGGCACCGTCCCGACCGCCGCCCCGGCGACTGCCGCTCCGCCCGGCGAGGCCGCGTCGCCGCCGCCGGCGTTCAACGTGCGCACCACGCGCGACCTGGTCGGCCTGTGCAACACCCCGACCACCGACCCCAGCTATCCTGGCGCGATCGGCCTGTGCGTCGGCTATGGCTCGGGCGTGCTCGACTACCATCTGGCCGACACCTACGGCCGCAAGCGGGCACGCAAGGTCTGCCTGCCGCAGCAGCCGCCGACCCGTGGCGAGGCGCGGCAGATGTTCGTCGCCTGGGCGCAGGCGCATGAGCAATACATGGACGAGCCGGCGGTCGAAGGCGTGATGCGCTTCCTGATCTCCACCTTCCCCTGCGGCAAGGGACGGTAGCTGCGCCGCTTCAGCGGTCGGTCAGGCGGATCTCGATGCGCCGGTTCTTCGCGTACGCCTCCGGCGTGTTGGCCTGATCGAGCGGCTGGTAGTCGGCGAAGGCGGTGGCGGCCAGTCGCTCCGGGCGGCACGCCGTCGGCGATCAGCAGCTTGACCACGTTGATCGCCCGCTTCGCCGACAGATCCCAGTTATCGACGAAATTGCCGGTCGGATCGACCGGCTGGTGGTCGGCGTGGCCATCGACGCGCAGCAGCCAGTTCACCTCGGGCGGGATCTGCGCGCTGATCGACTTCAGCGTGCTGGCAAGCTGCGAGATTTGGTCCTGCCCGGCGGTGGTCAGCGCGTCGCTGCCGGCCGGAAACAGCACCTCGCTCTGGAACACGAAACGGTCGCCGACCACCTGGATGCCTGGCCGGCCGGCCAGGACCTGCCGCAGCTTGCCGAAGAACTCGCTGCGGTAGCCCTGCAGTTCCTCGACCTTCTGCGCCAGCGCGGCGTTCAGCCGTTGGCCGAGATTGGCGATCTGCACGTCCTTGTCGCGGCCCGACGTCTCTGACGCCTCCAGCGCCTGCTTCACGCTGGCCAGCTCGTCGCGCAGCCCGGACACCTGCTGGGTCATCAGCGCGAGCTGCGCCTTCTCGCTGTCGGCCAGCGTCTGCTCGCCGGCCAGCTCGGCGGCGACGGCGGCGCGGCGCTGCGCCTCGGTGGTGGCGCGCACCGCGGCGTCGCGCGCCTGCGCCTCCAGCTGGTCGCGCAACGCGGTCAGCGCCTGCACCTGCCCCGCCAGCGCCGCCAGATCGGACAGCTTGGCCTGCAGCGTCGCGCGATCGGTCTGCACGGTACGGTCGGCGGCCTCGGCCTGCTGGCGCATCTGCTCCAGCATGTCGCGCGCGGTCGCCAGCTGCGCCTGCGTGCGCGCCAGGTCCGCCGCCGTCGCCGCCGCCTCCTGGCCCGCGGCGTCGTTGCGCCGCGCGGCGTCGGCCAGTTGCGCTTGCAGCTGCATGTCGCGCGCCTGCGCCGCCTGCGCCAGCGCGCCCTGGTCGGCCAGTTGCGCGCGCAGCTGGCCGGCCTGCTGGCGCAGCGTATCCCGCTGCGCGCCCACGCGGGCCGCCTCGGCGCCCAGAGCGGCGATCTGCCGGGCCAGGCTGTCGCGCTCCGCCGTCTCGGACTGCAGTTCGCGGCTGAGCTGGGTCGCCGATAGCCGCAGCTCGGCCGACCGGCCCTGTTCCAGCGACAGCATGTCGGACAGCTCGGCGACCTGATGGTTCAGCCGGTCCAGCGCGCGGTCGCGCCCGGAGAGCGCCACCGACAGGAAGGCCTGCGCCAGCACGAACACCAGCAGCACGAAGATGATGACCATCAGCAGCGTGGACAGCGCGTCCACATAGCCAGGCCAGGGATTGAGCGCCTCGGCCGAAGCGCGGCGACGGCTCATCCGCGCCGCCCAGGCGGTCCGGGTCGCGCTCGGCGATGCGGCGGCGTGTCGCGGGTTCGCATGCCCCCAACTGCCATGAACCGCCGGCCGGCGCCACGGGCCGTTGCGGACGCGCCTGAGCCGGCCCGCGCCGCCCGGTCCAACAACCTGTTTTTGCAAGGATTGACGACCGGGGCCGGGCTGCCTAGCGTTGCCGCATGCGGACCGTGACGCGCGCCCAGCTGGCCGAGACGATCTACGCCCAGGTTGGCCTGTCGCGCAACGAATCGGCCGACCTGCTGGAGACGGTGCTGGCCCGGGTGGCGCGCGCCCTGGAAGGCGGGGAATTGGTCAAGATCAGCGGGTTCGGCACGTTCTCCGTACGCCAGAAGGGGCGGCGCATTGGGCGCAACCCGAAGACCGGCATCGAGGTGCCGATCCTGCCCCGCCGGGTGCTGGTGTTCCGCCCCAGCCAGGTGCTGAAGGCGCATGTGAACCACACGCTGCCGCCCGAGTCCGGCGGCGACGACGAGTGATCGCGCCCGGGTCCACCGGCGCTCCCGACCCGGATGCCGAGGCGGAGACGGGGGAGGCTGGCCGCGCGCGACCGAAGAAGGCGCCGAACGCCTTTCGCACCATCAGCGAAGTCGCCGACGAGCTGCACATCCCGCAGCACGTCCTGCGTTTCTGGGAGACCAAGTTCATCCAGGTCAAGCCGCTGAAACGCGGCGGCGGCCGGCGCTACTACCGCCCGGACGACATCACCCTGCTGCGCCGGATCTCCGATCTGCTGTATATCCAGGGCTATACGATCAAAGGCGTGCAGCGCCTGCTGCGCGAGGGCGGCGGCAAGCTGTCCGACGACATTCCCCCGCCGGCCCCCGACGAGCGGGCGACCGACGAGCAGGCGCCGCCCGCCAATCCCGAGCTGCCGCTGCCGGGCCTGCCGCCGCGCGCCGGCGAACCCCCCCGCCCGGGCGAGCGGGCCGGGCCTGCCGGAGCCGAGGCTGCGGCCGCGGCCGCCGCGGAGCACGAGGTGGCTCGGCTGCGCGCCGTGCTGGCGCACACCCTTGCCGAGTTGCGCGCGCTGCGCTCGCTGCTGGGCTGACCGGGCGGCCACGGCCGCAGCATTGGCCCGGCTCGTGATTGCGAGGCCGGTCGGCGGCTGCTACAGCACCCTGGCGGTCGGAGCGTAGCGCAGCCTGGTAGCGCATCAGTCTGGGGGACTGGGGGTCGTGGGTTCGAATCCCGCCGCTCCGACCAGCAATATCAGTCCGGTGTAGCTATTCGTCCGTGGTCACGAGATTGGGTCGCTTGCACGCGACGACGAGAGATCGCGTGTTGGAGCTTGCGCCGAAGTAGCCGTACTGTCCCCCACCGGTCGCGGCGTACTGGTCGCCAGCCTGCTCGACTACGTCGTAACCGGCGGCAGCGCACATATTTCCTGCCTTCTCATAGCAGGCACCCCACGTCCGCGCGACGCCCGAGCAGTTTATCGAGTATGCTTGTCGTCCATCCGGCGCATAGGTCTGAGAAGACGTGGCGCAGCCACCGAGTAGCGCCGACGCACCAATCGCCGCACAGACGCCCAGAATCCGCAATCTGCTTCTCCCGAAAGCGCTTCCGCATGTCTTCCCTGTCGCTTGGCGGCAACGCCAACGAGGGTAAGGGCGTATCGCCCGCTGAAGATTGCTCATCGTAGTCCCCGAGTCTGCTGCTGCTCCGCCAGCTGCAACAATGCCCGGAACTGATGTAGAGAAAGATACCGCTGGGATCGCCCGAATCACTCCTCGGAACCCTGCTGCCGACATCTGGCGAACCGCTATCGAGACTTGGCGGCCGAGCGATCGGAACAGCGAGCCGAACTCGACGGCCTGGCCGACCAACGTTGGCAACCGCCTGCCGCTCTGGGCGAGACTGTCCGGCGATACCCCGCCGCACACGCCCGGCCCGTCCCAGTACATCCAGGCGTCGCCCAGGCCGCTGCGCCGCCGCATCATGTGCGGCTCAGCAATCTGTGAACGACACTTTAACCCCCGCCTGCATCCGGCCAGGCGGAGGGCCGGTAGGGCGTCTGCGATCGCGCGATCGCCGGCGTGTGCGTCACGTCGCCCTCAATCTGCAAAAAGAGAGCGAAATGCCCCTCGACACCATCACCGACACCGCCCCGGCCACCGACACCGCCTCCTCTGGCGCGCTTGCTGCGCCCGACCGGCGCAGCCTGCTGAAGACCGCGGGCCTCGGCGCCGCGGCGCTGGGCGCCACGCTCGCGGTCAGCTCCAGGATGGTCCCGGCGCAGGCGCAGAGCGCCGCCCCGTCGATCCCGGACGTGCTGAACTTCGCGCTGAACCTGGAATACCTGGAAGCCGAGTTCTACCTGCGCGCCACCACCGGCCAGGGCCTGCCGGCCAGCGACACTACCGGCGTCGGCAACCAGGGCGGCGTCACCTGGGGCGGCTCGGCGGTGCCGTTCAAGACCGCCTCGATCCGCGAGGTGGCGATGGACATCGCCAAGGACGAGTTCTCTCACGTCCTGTTCCTGCGCTCGGCGCTGGGCAGCGCCGCCGTGGCCGAGCCGAACATCAACCTGCTGAACAGCTTCACCACCCTGGCGCGCGCCGCCGGCATCGTCGGGCTGACCGGCACCTTCAACCCGTTCCAGGACGAGCTGAGCTTCCTGCTCGGCGCATACATCTTCGAGGATGTCGGCGTATCGGCCTATAGCGGCGCGGCGGGCTACCTGACCGGCAGCCTGCCGGTGCTGGCGGCCGCGGCCGGCATCCTGGCGGTCGAGGCGTACCATGGCGGGGCCATCCGCGCCAACCTGATCCAGCACCCGGGCACGCTGACCGAGTCCGCGAACCTGGTCTCGAAGCTGCGGGCGAAGCTGTCGCACATGGCCGACGACATCGGGCCGTACAGCCGGGGCGTGGCCAACATTTCCGATTCCGACAGCAACTCGATCGCCTACGCCCGCACGCCGACGCAGGTGAAGAACATCGTCTATGGCGGCGGGACGGCGAGCAACTTCCTGTTCTTCCCGAGCCTGCTGAACGGCAACATCCACTGACGCTGCCGGACTGACGCTGCCGGACTGGCGCAGCGCCGATCACCGTGCCCTGTCGCCGTGCGGCGCCGGGCGCGGCGATCGGCTTGCGTCCGGCCAACCCGCGGCGCCAAGCTGCGTTGACATGACCGTGTTCCAAAGGATGCCCAAGATGCCGCGTATGCTGCGCCCCCGGCTTGTTGCGATCGGCCTCGCCTTGGCGACCCCGGCGGCGCTGGCCGGCTGCACCGATCCTTATGATCCAGGCCAGCGCGCGGTCGGCGGCGGCCTGCTGGGCGCCGGCACCGGTGCGGCGATCGGCGCGATCGCCGGCGGCGGCCGGGGGGCGGCGATCGGCGCGCTGGCCGGCGGCGCAATCGGCGCGGTGGGCGGTGCGGCGACCACGCCCCAGCCGGCGCCCCCCGCCTATTACCAGGCGCCCCCGCCGGGCTACTACCAGGCGCCGCCGCCCTACTATCCGCCGCCGCCGCCCCCGCCGGGCTACGGCTACTGATCCGTCCGGCGGGTCGCGTCCGGGGCCTGACGAGCGGGCCGACCCTCGCCGTCACCCCGCCGCGAAGCGCACCGCTTCCTCGGCGGCGCGGAACAGCGCGCGCGCTTTCTGCCGGGTCTCCTCGTATTCGGCCTCGGGATCGGAATCGGCGACGATGCCGGCCCCGGCCTGCACGTACATCGTCCCGTCCTTGACCAGAGCGGTGCGCAGGCCGATGCAGGTGTCCATCGTGCCGTCCGGCGCGAAATAGCCGACGCAGCCGGCGTAGATGCCGCGCCGCACCGGCTCCAGCTCCTCGATGACCTCCATCGCCCGCACTTTCGGCGCCCCGGTCAGCGTGCCGGCGGGAAACCCGGCGGCCAGCGCGTCCACCGCCGCGAGGCCATCCCGCAGCCGGCCCTCGACGTTGGAGACGATGTGCATGACGTGGCTGAACCGCTCCACGCCGAAGCTTTCGGTCACCCGCACGCTGCCGATCTCGGCGACCCGGCCGACATCGTTGCGTCCGAGATCGAGCAGCATCAGGTGCTCGGCGCGCTCCTTGGGGTCGGCCAGCAGTTCGGCGGCCAGCGCCTGATCCGCCTCGTGCGTCTCGCCGCGCCGCCGTGTGCCGGCGAGCGGGCGGATCGTCACCATCCCGTCGCGCAGCCGGACCAGGATCTCGGGGCTGCTGCCGACGATGGCGAAGCCGCCGAAATCCAGGAAGAACAGGAACGGCGCCGGATTGATCCGGCGCAGCGCGCGATACAACGCGAATGGCGGCAGCGCGAACGGGACCGAGAAGCGCTGGCTCGGCACCACCTGGAACACGTCGCCGGCGCGGATGTATTCCTTGGCCCGCTCGACGGTCCGCAGGAACCCGTCGCGCGAGAAATTGGACGACGGCTCGGGCAGGGCGGGCAGCGCCACCGCAGGCGCGGCCAGCGGCAGCGGGCGGGCCAGCGCCGCCTCGGCCTGATCCAGCACCGCCTGCCCCGCCTGCCACGCGGCATCGGCGGACAGTCCCTCGCGCGGCCAGACGGGTGCGGCCAGGGTCAGCAGGTCGGCCACGTTGTCGAAGATCGCGAACAGCGTCGGGCGCAGCAGCAGCGCCTCGGGCAGATCCAGCGCGTCGAGGTTCTTCTCCGGCAGGCGCTCGATCTGGCGCACCATGTCGTAGCCCAGATAGCCGACCACGCCGCCGCACATCGGCGGCAGGCCGGGCGGCAGCGCGAGGCGGCTTTCCGCCAGCAGCGCGCGCAGGCTGTCCAGCGGCGCGGCATCCTCGGCGGCGAAGGCGTGCGGCGCGGCGAGCGCGTGGCGGTTCATCTCCGCCCGCCCGCCGCGGCAGCGCCAGATCAGGTCGGGGTCCATGCCGATGATCGAATAGCGGCCGCGCGAGGCGCCGCCCTCGACGCTTTCGAGCAGGAACGAGTTGGGCTTGCCGTGCGCGAGCTTCAGGAACGCCGCCACCGGCGTCTGCAGGTCGGCGATGCCGCGCCGCCACAGCAGATGGCCGCGCCCGGCCGCGACGTCGGCCGCCAGCGCGGCAAAGCCGGATTGGTCCAGGCCGCCGCCGTCGCGCATCGCCTATTCCGCCGGTGGCTGGGCGAGTCGATCGACCAGCGCCTGATTGACGCGCGGCTTGGCCTGGTCGCGCACCGCCAGCGTGAAGCTGCCCTCGGTGTCGCTGGCGATCTGCCGGTCGAGCTGCTCGACCAGCCGCGCATGGCCCACCGGGTCGGCGCGGGAGAGGGGGTCGGTGATCGCGGCCAGGGTCGCGACGACGAAGCCGCTGTCGGTGCCGACCATCGTCGCCTCGCCGATCCGCATGCCGAACAGCGGCGCCGCCAGCGCCTGCGGCACCCCGTCCACCGAAGCCATGCGCCCGACCGGCGGCAGGCGATGCACGGTCAGGCCAGACGCAGCGGCGGCGGCCTGGATGCTGACGCCGCCCTGCACGGCCGTCATCAGCCTGGTGGCCGCGGCGTTCTGCTCGCGCCGGCGCGCATCGGCCGTCCAGTCGGCGCGCACCGCATCGGCCACCGCCGCGAACGGCTTGGGCGCGGGCGGCAGCACGTCCTCCACGCTGACCGCGAAGTATCCGGCGGTTGCGCCCGACGGCCCGTTCGGCGCCTGCTGCAGCTTCAGCGGGTCGCCCTTGTGCGCCTGGAACGCCGCGGCGATCAGCGCGGTGCGCAAGGTTGCCGAACCGGGGATCGGCGCGGGGCCGCCGGCCGGGGTCTCGCCCTTGGCGTCCAGCGTGCCGGTCGCGCCGGCCAGTCCCAGATCGCCCGGCAGCTCGTCCATCGTTGTCCCGCCTTGCAGCAGGTCATCGACCTTGACGCTGCGCTGGTCGATCAGGTCGGAGGCCTTTTCCGCGACCAGTCGGGCGCGCAGCGCAGGGCGCGCGGCGTCGAAGCTTTCGGTGCCGCCCGGCTCGGCCTTGACCACCTTGACCACATACCAGCCCAGGCTGCCCTTGACCGGCGGGGCCACGGTGTCGGCGTTGGTGGCGAACGCGGCCTCGGCCAGCTCCGGGGCGGGGAACTCGATCCGCGTCGCCGCATCCAGCTCGGTCGCCGTGCCGCCGGCCGCGGCGGCGGCCTTCTGCATGGTCGCCCAGTCGGCACCGGTGCTCCATTGCACATCAAGCTTCTGCGCGGCGGCCTCGTCCGGCACGCTTAGCACCTGCACCGAGCGGCGCGGCTCGGTGACGTATTCCGCCTTGTGCTCGTCATAGGCGGCGTGCAGCTCGTCGTCACTGATCGCCACGTCCTTGGCAACCGTCTCCGGCGACAGAACTACTGCCTTGATCTTGCGATATTCCGGACTGCTGTACAGCGCCGGGTGGTTGTCATACCAGCGATGCAGCTGCGCATCGCTGGGCGTCGCAGGGGCAGGCGCGGCGGCGAGCGGGAAGTCCACCGCGTCGGCGGTGCGCGTCTCGTACAGGTAGGCGAACAGGCGGTCGTCCAGGATTTTCGGGCTGGTCGCGCCCGCCTGGATTGCGCCGATCACCTGCTGCTGGCCCAGATCGCGGCGCAGCAGGTCGAGGAAGCCGGCTTCGCTGAGGCCGTTCTGCCGCAGCACCGCCAGCATGGTCGCGTGGTCGAACCGCCCGTCGCGGCCGCGGAACTGCGGGATGGCGAACGCCGCGTCGCGCAGCGCGGCATCCGGCACCACCAGCCCCAGGCGGCGCAGCCGCGCCTGCATGGCGGCCTGCGTGACCAGTTGCTCGACCGACTGGATGGCGACCGCGCGGCGGTATTCCGGCGGGATCGTCGCCTTGGCGCCCATGCGCCGCTGCAGCTGGTCCAGGTTCTGCCGGAACGTCTGGTCGGCCTGCGCCAGCTCGATCGTGGCGCCGCCGACGGTGGCCAGCGCGGTCGGATCGGACCCGAACGGGTTCTTGTTGGCGACCCCCCACAGCGCGAAGGCGCTGGCCAGCAGCAGGAAGAACAGCCGGGCCGGCCAGGTGTTGAGAAAGCCCCGGAAAGTGCCGAGCATCGAAATGATCCTAACGCGATGTCGTAAGCGGGCGGCACCATAGGAGCGGTCGGGGCGGTTTGCCAGCCGGCCGGGGCTGCGGTACCGAACCGGCGGCAAGCGCGGAGGATCGGCGTCGATGCGGCAGCTGGTAGCGGGCAACTGGAAGATGAACGGCACGCGTGAGCAGGCCCGGCAGCTCGCCGCGGCGCTGCGCGAGGCGGCGACGCCTCTGGCCTGCGAGCTGGTGGTCTGCCCGCCGGCGACGCTGCTGCACCTGACGGCGGAGCTGCTGGACGGCGCGCCGGTCGGCATCGGCGGCCAGGACTGCCACGCCGAGCCAGGCGGCGCGCATACCGGCGACCTGTCCGCGGCGATGCTGCGCGAGGCCGGCGCGCGCTGGGTCATCCTGGGCCATTCCGAACGCCGCGCCGCGCATGGCGAGACCGACGAGCAGGTGCGCGGCAAGGCGATGGCGGCCCGCGCCGCCGGGCTGACCCCGATCGTCTGCGTCGGCGAGACCCAGGACCAGCGGCTGAGCGGCAACGAGACCGAGGTGGTCGGCTGGCAGATCGAGGGCTCGCTGCCCAAGGATTTCGCCGGCGTGGTCGCCTATGAGCCGGTCTGGGCGATCGGCACCGGGCGGGTGGCGCAGCCCGAGGACGTGGCCGCCATGCACGCCTTCATCCGCGAGGAGCTGCGCCGCCAGCTCGGACCGGCCTCCGCGGCGGTGCGGATCCTGTATGGCGGATCGGTCAACGCGGCCAACGCGGCGGCGCTGCTGGCGATCCCCGAGGTGGGCGGCGCGCTGGTCGGCGGCGCCAGCCTGGATCCGGCGGCGTTCCTGGCGATCGCGCGGGCGGCCGTCGCCGGCTGAAGGAAACCGGGCTGGTTCAGCATTGCTCGCCCCCGCAGTATGGAGAGGCGAGCGAACCAAATCAGCCGCCGAGCCGTCGAGGGGTTTTCGAGCTGTCCAACTGTCCTCACCTTCGACCAGACCGTCAGCAATGGTGTGACTGGCGTCGACCGCCGGCAGAAGCAGCCTCCGACTCCTCAGGTCGCCAGAAGCTCGTGAGACCTTTTTGAAACTCGACTCGCCATCTCGTCCGCTTTCGATGCAAGGAGGCGAATGAGCGGCATCTCATTGGCCTTGTGATGCGCCATGACGAGATCGACGGTGGGAACGGTCCCTTTCAGCGGCCGGCTTACGACTGACCAGGGCAAGAGGTTCAACGCGTATATCGGGAGCAGCGCGAAGCCCCGGGTCGACGCAACCAGCGAGATTGCCATCGAGAGGTAGTCTGCCTCGCCAGTCGGAATCACCTCGGTTCCAGAACTGTGGATGTAGTCTTGAATGATTGGCCGGAGCACGGGTGCCGTTTCCGAGATCCCAATGAATTTCTCGCCCGAGAGCTCGCTTAGAGCGATGACCTTTTGCGCACGGAACCTATGATCGCTCGGCATGATCGCCAGGAGCGGCTCCTTCCGCAGCACTCGGTACACCAGATCGTTCGCAGGCCTCTCCGGTCGGATGAAACCGACGTCGATCTTCCGTTGCGATACGGCATCGGCGATGTCCGGGGAGTGACCCGTGACAACCTTGATTTCGATGCGTGACAGCGCTTGGCGCAAGATGCGCATGGCCTCCGGGAGCCACTCTACATCTTCTCCCGACAGGAAACCCAGGGAGAGGTTTGCGCGCTCGGGGTGGGCGGCTCGGCGGGCCGCCTCTCCTGCCGCATCTGCTTGCGCCAGGCTCGACCGGGCGTGGTCGAGGAACGCCCGGCCGGCGGCGGTCAGCTCGATGCCGCGTGCGCTGCGGATCATGAGCTGGGCGCCGACCTCAATCTCCAGATCTCGGAGTTGCCTGCTCAGGGAGGGCTGCGCGGTGTGAAGCCTGCGCTCCGCCGCTACCGTGACGCTGCCCGCCTCGGCGACGGCGACGAAATAGCGAAGGTGACGAAGCTCCACGGCTTGTATCCCATGCCTCGCGAATATGCCCGGAACCTACAAAGTCTTTCTCTGCCGCGCCACAACGACCTAGCTCTGCAACCGACAAGGCTGGTCATCAGCCCAGTTGAGCATCAGTGGAGCGGAACATGGATAGTCCAGTCGTCTTGATCACCGGCGCACTGACTGGCATCGGCCGTGCCGCTGCCCTTGCCTTCGCCCGAGATGGCAGTCGGATTGTGATCGCCGGACGGCATGCCGATGAAGGCGAGGCCCTCTCCCGAGAGCTACGTGGCCTCGGCGCAGAAGCCGAGTTCGTGGTCGCCGACGTCCGCCACGAGCAGGAGGTGCGAAAGCTGGTGGACCGAACGGTAGCGCGGTTCGGCCGCCTGGACGCGGCAGTCAACAACGCCGGCACCGAAGGCAGGCCTGGGCCGGTGATCGAGCAGACTGCGGAGACCTACGCCGCGACCTTCGACACGAACGTTCTCGGTACGCTGCTCAGCATGAAACACGAGATGCGCGTCATGGAGGCACAGGGCGGCGGCAGCATCGTCAACGTCTCCTCCACGTACGGGCACGAGGGCGCTGCTGGCGCCTCGGTTTACGTCGCGAGCAAGCACGCCGTCGAAGGCATGACGAAGTCCGCCGCGCTCGAAGGAGCCCCCTTCGGCGTGCGGGTCAATGCCGTGGCGCCCGGTCCGACCGAGACGGCGATGTTGAACCGGTTCACTGGTACGGCGGACCGCAAGGCGGCGCTGCTATCCGGCGTGCCGCTCGGGCGCATTGGCCAGCCCGACGAGATCGCCCATGCGGTCGTCTTCCTGGCCTCAAACAAGGCCTCGTTCGTCACTGGGCAGGTGCTGACCGCGGACGGCGGCAAAACGGCTGGCTAGGGACATCGTATGGCGAGCTTCCCGCACCGACTTGATGGCGCCGCCCCACCTCAAGGAAGAGAACGATGCACACGCATGACACCGCCCCAACCCAGTTCGTTGAAGCCAAGGGCACCCGGTTCGCCTATCGCCGCTTCGGTGAAGCTCACGGGGTGCCAATCGTAATGAACCAGCATTTTCGCGGGACGATGGACTACTGGGACCCAGCCGTGACTGATGGGCTGGCGAAGAACCGGGAAGTCATCCTCTTCGACAACGCCGGGATCGGCAGCAGCTCGGGCAAGGTTCCCTCCAGCTTCCCGGAGATGGGCGCGAATGCGATCGCTTTCATCAGGGCGCTCGGCGTTACCGAGGCCGATATCCTGGGCTTCTCCATCGGCGGCATGATCGCCCAGGAAATCGCCTTGCAGTCGCCCGACCTGGTACGCAAGCTGATTCTGGTTGGCACTGGTCCGCGCGGCGCTGATATGTCGAGCAGCAAGTCAGCAGAAATCTTTGCGGCGACATACGATCCGCCAGAGCATGTGTGGCTCGCGGTGCATTTCTCGCCATCCGCTACCGGGCGCGCGGCCGGGCTCGCTTTTCTAGAGCGCAAGCTACGGCGCGGCGATCGCGATCCGGAGGTTACGGAGCCGGCCGCCGCAGCACAGCGGGAGGCGATCGGAAAATATGTCGCTAACGGGAATGGCGCCTTCGACTTCCTGAGGAAGATCCGTCAGCCTACATTGATCGTGCAGGGTAGCAATGACGTCATCATCCCGACGATCAATTCCTACATCATGCAGCAGCATATGCCGGACGCGGAGCTCGTGATCTATCCGGACTCGAACCACGGTTCATTCTACCAGTATCCAGAGCGTTTTCTGAAGCAAGCTCGTTCCTTTCTGGACGACTGACGACGAAGCTGCAGCCGGACGGGAGAATCGCGAGCCTAGCGATGCATCCGCGATAGATGCCGGCTCGATGGCCGGTCCCTACGAGCCACCTCCGCCTAACCTGAGAGGATAACCCAGTGAAAAATCTTGCCGGAAAGACCGCTCTCGTCACAGGAGCCTCACGCGGGATAGGGCGTGCGTGCGCTCTCGCGCTTGCTCGCGACGGAGCACAGGTGCTGGTCCATTACGCACGAGGCTCCCAGGAGGCCGAGGCCGTCGCGGACGAGATCCGAAGACTTGACGGCCGGGCCGAACTCGATCGCGGCCGATCTCATGCAGCCCGACGCACCGCATGCACTCGCGAAACGGGTCCGCGATATCGTCGGCGACCGCCTCGACATCCTCGTTGCCAACGCAGGCATCTCGAAGGCGTCGTCAATCGAGGACACGACCGTAGAGGATTTTGACGATCTGTTCGCGGTCAACGTTCGGGCGCCCTTCTTCCTCGTCCAACAGCTGCTTCCAATCCTGGGCAGCGGCAGCAGCGTCATCCTTCTCTCGTCGTTGGCCGCGCACGCTTCGGTCGGTACTCTTTCGGCGTATGCTGCAACGAAGGGGGCTGTCGACACGCTCGTTAAACACTTCGCCTTTGCGCTCGGCGAGCGTGGCGTCCGTGTCAACGCCGTGGCGCCCGGCGTGGTTGAAACCGATATGTCGAGTTTCACAAAAACAGACGCAGGCCGCGATGCCACTCTCGGAATGCAAGCTCTGAAACGCGTAGCACAGCCGGACGACATCGCCAGCGTAGTCGCCTTCCTCGCTTCTGACGAAGCGCGCTGGATCACCGGCGACACCATTCGGGTCGATGGCGGCTCGAAGCTTTGAGAGAAGCATCCTTGGCCCTGGACGTCAGGCTCGTCCTGCAGACACCTGACGGTGTGATGATCGGCATGGCTTATCGCGGGCTTCGCCATGAGCCGCGCGACGCCTTGGAACGCATCGAGAAGGGAGAAACTGTCGATCCGTCCAGCAACTACTTCCGCATCACGCCATACTTCGAGACAGCCGCACCGCGGTATGACTGGCTCAGCCGCGTCGTGTCGGTTGGCCTTGGTCATCGTCAAACCGCTGGGCCAGTCTACAGCATCTTCGAGGTTCTGTGAGCCGCGACTCGGGGATCGGCGCCGCCGCGGGTGATTCGATCTGATGTGAAAAATGCTCCGCCGTCTCCCGACTGCGAGCGGATCAACCGGCCATCAACGGAGCATGACATGCCGAAGACCACGCCCGAACAGAACAGGAGGGCCGTCCTGGAGGCCTTCGATACTCTGTTCAACAAGCGCGACTATGCTGCGGCCGAGCAATTCTGGTCCCCGGACTATATTCAGCACAGCGCCCATATCGCACCTGGGCGCACCGGCCTCTTCAATCTCGTCCGCTCGCTGCCGAGCACCGGGCGCTACGAGAACCAGCTTGTTGTCGCCGAGGGCGACTACGTGATTGCTCACGGACGCTTCTCAGGCAGCGGCCGTCCCGCCGCCTGGATTGCGGCCGATATCGTTCGCTTTGAGGACGGAAAGCTCGCCGAACACTGGGATGTCCTGCAGGACGAAGCCACGCAAGCCGAATCCTTGAGCGGATTGCCGATGTTTGGAAGCGGATTTCCAGCGTAGTCGTCGTTTGGGGAAGGTCCGGTCGACATTTCCTGATCAGGTCGGAGCGCCGTCGCATGGCAAGCTGGTCGGCAGAGTGCGTGAGTGGGTGCAGTTCCGGATGGTGCGGCCTGGCGCTGTGGTCCGGAGCCTTGGTTCGGACGGACTCCGCCTGTCAGGCGCCCAGCAGGCGGCGGCGCACGATCGGCCAGCGCGCAGGTCACCAACAGCCGGTGCGCGTTCTTGTCCAGCCCGCGGTAGCAAATCTTCACGAAGCCGAACACCCGCTTGATCACCCCGAAGCAGCGCTCGACCTTTGCGTTGCCAGGCTTGGGGTAGAACGGCTCGATCACGGCGCAGAACTCCCGCCACGGCACCGCCGTCTCCATTTCGGCAGGGAACGCCGCCCGGCGCGTCGTCTTGCCGTAGCGGTCAAACCCAGCCGTCGGCAATGTCGCCTGACGCATCGCTGCAACCCATGCGAGCGCCGGCAAGGCCTCCGGCCTCGGTCTGGCAAACGGGGCGGCTCCCAACCAGGGTTTCCTGTTCCGGCTGCGTCTGCCTGCGGCCGGGTTTTTGAAGTGGCGCTTCCGGGCCGGGGCCAGCTTCGATGGGGCGAACGGCGCGCTGGCACCCCTGAACCCGCCGGCGCTGCTGGCCTATCCCGGACGCGCCTCGTTCGGCGTTACCTGTTGCGGCGGTGCGTCCGACATCTGCGGCGGCTTCGGCGACAACAACATCTCGGGAATCGGCACGGCGTTCAAGTGCGTGCCGTGGACCGCCCGCGCTTCCCAATCCAGGCCGGGGAGTTCTAGAACGCGCGCTTCGCGCATCCCGGGAACCCGATGACCTCCGTCCTGCTGATCCTGCATCTGTTCGTGACCCTGGCGCTGATCGGCGTCGTGCTGATCCAGCGCAGCGAGGGCGGCGGGCTGGGGATCGGCTCGTCGCAAGGCATGGGCGCGTTCATGAGCGGGCGGGGCACCGCCAACCTGCTGACCCGCACCACGGCGATCCTGGGCGGCCTGTTCTTCGCCATCTCGCTGGCGCTGGCGCTGCTCAACCGCGGCACCGGCGGCGTCGGGCGGACCAGCATCCTGGACACCCCACCGGCCGCCAGCGCGCCGGCTGCCAGCGCCCCCCGCACCGGCGCGCCCGCCCTGACGCCCGGCCATACCCCCGCGCTGCCGGCGCTGCCCGCCCGGCCGCCCGCGCCGGCGGTGCCGACCAACTGAGGCGGCTTTCGCGCAACTCGGCGGCGCTGTAGTCTGACGGTCCATGACGCGGTTCGTCTTCATCACCGGCGGCGTGGTCTCCTCGCTTGGCAAGGGCATCGCGTCGGCCGCGCTCGGCGCGCTGCTGCAGGCGCGCGGCTATTCGGTGCGGCTGCGCAAGCTGGACCCGTACCTGAACGTCGATCCGGGGACGATGAGCCCGTACCAGCACGGCGAGGTGTTCGTCACCGATGACGGGGCGGAGACCGACCTCGATCTCGGCCACTACGAGCGGTTCACCGGCGTCCCGGCGACCCGCGCCGACAACGCCACCACCGGGCGCATCTACTCCGAGGTGATCGCCCGCGAGCGGCGCGGCGACTATCTGGGCGCCACCGTGCAGGTGATCCCGCACATCACCGACGCGATCCGCGAGGCGATCGTGGGCGAGGCCAACGACGCCGCCGGCAATCCGGTGGATTTTGCGTTGATCGAGATCGGCGGGACGGTGGGCGACATCGAGAGCCTGCCGTTCCTGGAGGCGATCCGCCAGCTCGGCAACGAGCTTGGCCCCGAGCGCGCGATGTTCGTGCACCTGACCCTGGTGCCGTACATTCCCTCGGCCGGCGAGCTGAAGACCAAGCCGACGCAGCATTCCGTCAAGGAGCTGCAGGTCGCCGGCATCCAGCCGCACATGCTGCTGTGCCGCTGCGACCGGCCGATCCCCGACGGCGAGCGGCGCAAGATCGCGCTGTTCTGCAATGTCCGGCCAGAGGCGGTGATCGCGGCGCTGGACGTGGACACGATCTATGCCGTGCCGATCCGCTACCATGAGGAGGGGATGGACCGCGAGGTGCTGCGCCATTTCGCGCTGCCCCACGACACGCCCCCCGACCTGCGCGCCTGGCGGCGCATCATCGAGACGGTGCGCGCGCCGGAGGGCGAAGTGCGCATCGCCGTGGTCGGCAAGTACACCGCCCTGCCGGACAGCTACAAGTCGCTGGCCGAGGCGCTGGCGCATGGCGGCATCGCCAACGGCGTGCGGGTGCGGCTGGACTGGGTGGACAGCCAGGTGTTCGAGCACGCCGACGCGGTGGCGCGGCTGGAGGAGGTGCATGGCATCCTGGTGCCCGGCGGCTTCGGCGAGCGCGGCACCGAGGGCAAGATCGAGGCGGTGCGCTTCGCCCGCGAGCACGCGGTGCCGTTCCTGGGCATCTGCTTCGGCATGCAGATGGCGGTGATCGAGACCGCACGCCACCTGGCCGGCATCGAGGGCGCCAGCAGCACCGAGTTCGGGCCGTGTCCCGAGCCGGTGGTCGGGCTGCTGACGGAATGGGCGCGCGGCAACGAGATCGAGCGGCGGCAGGCCAACGGCGAACTCGGCGGCACCATGCGGCTGGGCGCCTATCCGGCGATGCTGGCGCCAAATTCGCTGGTGCGCTCGCTATACGGGGGCGCCGCCGAGATCCACGAACGCCACCGACATCGCTACGAGGTGAACGTGCGCTATCGCGAACGGCTGGAGGATGCGGGGCTGCGGTTTTCCGGCATGTCGCCGGACGGCGTGCTGCCGGAGATCATCGAGTTCCCCGGCCATCCCTGGTTCGTCGGCGTGCAGTATCACCCGGAGCTGAAATCCAAGCCGCTGGACCCGCATCCGCTGTTCCGCGGCTTCATCGCCGCGGCGGTCAGGCAGGCCCGACTTGTCTAGGCCCGACCTGTCGAGGCCCGACTTGTCGAGGCCCGATCTGCCTGAGCCGGCTCGGGTGGTCCGCGTCGGCGGCATCGCCATCGGCAACGGGTTGCCGTTCGTGCTGATCGCCGGCCCGTGCCAGATCGAAAGCCTGGATCACGCGATGGAGGTGGCGGCGGCGCTCGACGAGATCTCGGCGGCGACGGGCGTGCCGGTGATCTACAAGAGCAGCTACGACAAGGCCAACCGCACCAGCGCGGGTGCCGCGCGCGGCGTCGGCATGGCGGCGGGGCTGGAGATCCTCGCACAGGTGCGCGAGCGGTTCGCCATGCCGGTGCTGACCGACGTGCACCTGCCCGGGCATTGCGCGCCGGCCGCCGCCGCAGTGGACGTGCTGCAGATCCCCGCGTTCCTGTGCCGCCAGACCGACCTGCTGGTTGCCGCCGGCGAGACCGGGGCGGCGATCAACGTCAAGAAGGGCCAGTTCCTGGCGCCGTGGGACATGGTCAACGTGGCGGCCAAGATCGCGGGCACCGGCAACGAGCGCATCCTGCTGTGCGAGCGCGGCGCATCATTCGGCTACAACACGCTGGTCAGCGACTTCCGCGCCCTGCCGATCATGGCGCGGACCGGCTATCCGGTAGTGTTCGACGCCACCCACAGCACGCAGCAGCCGGGCGGGCAGGGCGGCTCGTCCGGCGGCGAGCGGGAGTTCGCGCCGGTGCTGGCGCGCGCGGCGGTGGCGGTCGGCGTGGCGTCGGTGTTCATCGAGTGCCACCCGGACCCGGACCACGCCCCCAGCGACGGTGCGACGATGATCCCGCTGCGGCAGATGGGCGCGCTGGTCGTCCGGCTGGCGGCTTTCGACCGACTGGCGAAGGCTGACCCCGCCCGCTCCGGTCCGTAGCACAGCGGAGCGGGGGCGGGCGGGGCGGCCCCGGAGCGGGGGCGGGCCGGGCGGCCCGGATCAGACGAAGATCTTGTAGGGCGTCACGCTGCCGTCGGCGCCGCGCACCGCGAACTCGGCGCCGTTCTCCGCCTCGGCGATCAGCGCCTCATACAGCCGCAGCGCGTTGCGAAGCACCTCGGCGTAGGACGCCGCCTCGGTCTTGTCCTTCAGCAGCTGCAGCCGCTGCATCGCCTGCGGCGGCATCTCCAGCTGGACCCGCGTGGTGCCGCGCGCGTCCTCGGGGCCGCAGCGGGTGCGGCGGCCCCGGCCAGCGCTGTCCCGGTCGATCACACAAACCCCCGATAGCCGCGCTCGCCCTGCTGCTCGGCGCGCGGCTCATCGCGACGCTGGGCGCGGGCGCGACACCGGCTCTGCCAGGCGTTCCAGCCCTGGCGGCTCCACTGGCCGTCGCGCCAACCGCCGTTGCGCCAGTTCGTTCGGATCCGCTCGCGCGCCTCGGCGAACCACGGCGAGCGGCGCACCAGCAGCACCGCGCCGACGATCAGCAGCGTGTGCAGCGGGTGGGAAATCACGATCGCCGCAACCGCCAGGAAGAATAGCACGCGCAGGAACAGCCCGTGACGCCGCCGGTGGCGGTGCCCGGCCTCGCCCGGATCGCCGCCGCGCCCCGATGGCTCGTCGCCGCCGAGGGGAAAATCGTCGCCGATATTGATGGTGTAGCGTGTCATGCGTGCCCTCCTCCGGTCACGCAACGGAAGCTGGGTGGTCACTCATCAAAAGTCAATCATGTTCTGATGAACTTTCCGCCTGGGCGGCTTCGACGGCGATGCTGAATCCGACCTGCGCGGTGGCGCCGGCGGCGATGTGCAGCAGCCCCGGCTTGTCGGTGAACTCGCCATCGAAGTCGATCGGGCTGGCGAAGCCGTGCCAGGGTTCGATGCAGACGAACTCGGCCGGCTTGCTCCAGATGCCGAGTTGCGGAAAGCGGTCCCACGCCACGGTCACGACCGGCGCGCCGGGCGCGGTGTAGCGGACATGGCGGCTGGCCGGATGATCCAGGATCAGCGCGTCGGCGGCGAACAGGCCGTCATGCAGGCGCAGCTCGCGGCCGTCGATCGGGGTCGGCGCGGCATCGCCCAGCAGCAGCCCGTCCGACAGGCGGCGGATCGGCTCCGGCTCGGGCTGCTCGAACGTCAGCGTATGGGCGTCCTTGGCGATCCCCGGGCGCAGCGGCCAGGCGAAGGCCGGATGCGCGCCGATCGAGGCGGCCAGGGTCTCGTCGCGCGGATTGTGGACCGTCACCGTGATGGACAGGGTCGCGCCGGCGATGGCGTAGGCGACCTCCAGCCGGAAGCCGAACGGGTACGCGGCATGGGTCTGTTCGTCGTCGATCAGCGCCAACCGGCAGGCGCGCTCGCCGCGCTCCATCCAGGTGAAGCGGCGGTCGCGGGCGAAGCCATGCTGGGTCATCCGGTACGCGCGGCCGGCATGGCGCAGCGTGTCGGCCTTGAGCCGGCCGACGATCGGGAACAGGATCGGCGCGTGGCGCGGCCATGCCGGTCCGGCCTGCCACAGCAGTTCGGCGCCGCCGGCCTGCAGCGAACACAGCTCCGCGCCGTCCGCCTTGATCGTGGCGGCCATCCCGTCCGCGGCGATGCGATGGCGATCCATGCTGCTGCTCTCCCATGCCTGCGCGACCGGGCCTGTGCTGCCGGAGGCAAGATGTTCCTGACCGGCCTGCGCCGCAAAGCCGAGCATACACCCGATCCGGCGGCGCATCCCTGGACGGTGCCGCTGGTGCGCGACCTGCATGCGGTCTCGTTCACGGCGCCGGTGACTTTCCTGGTGGGCGAGAACGGCTGCGGCAAGTCCACGTTGCTGGAGGGCATCGCCGCCGGCATGGACGCGCTGGCGGTGGGCCGGTACCGACGTGGAATACGACCCCTCGCTGGCCAGCGCGCGCCGCTTCGCCGCCGGGTTCCGCTTTTCCCGCAGCTACAACCCCGGCCCGCGCGTGTTCATGCGCGCCGAGGACGTGCGCGGCTATACCGAGCGCGTCGCCGCCGACATGGCATCGATGCGCGCCGAGGCGGAGGCGATGCAACGCCAGCACGGCGGCCGAGGTCGCGGCCTCGGCCCCGGCTATCTCCGCGGCGCGGCGGCGTCGCTGGCCCGCGCCTATGGCGAGGACACCGACGCCCGCTCGCACGGCGAGACGTTCCTGGCCCTGTTGCGGCACAAGCTGCTGCCGGCCGGGCTGTACCTGCTGGACGAGCCGGAGACCCCGCTGTCGCCGGCGCGCGTGCTGGCGCTGATGGCGATGATCGCCGGCGCGGTGGACAGCGGCTGCCAGTTCATCATCGCCACCCACTCGCCGATCCTGATGGCCCAGCCAGGCGCGCAGATCCTGCTGGCCGAGCACGCGCGGCTGCGCCCGGTCGCCTGGGACGACGTGGAGCATGTCCGCGTCACCCGCGCCTTCCTGCGCGATCCGGCGGCGCTGCTGGCCAAGGTGCTCGATCCCGAGGAGTGATCGGGCGCGGACGGCCGTCGTCGGTTCAGCAAGCCGGCGCGCAGATCGCCGCCAGGGCCGCGCCGACCGTCGGGAAGCGTCCGAGCGTCTTGCCGGTGTTCGGCGACCACAGCAGGTAGGCGTCCGGCTCGCAGGCCACCGCCCAGGTCGCCCATTCCGCCCGCGCGTCATAGATCAGCGCGAATTCACCGATATGCGCCTCATCCTGCGGCTCGGGACGCTCCAGCGACACGCGGCAGACGCCGTGCGCCCGCGCCTGCTCGGCCCAGTCCAGCAACTGCGTCCGGTCGCGCAGGCTGAACCGATGCATGACCGGCTCCGGGCGGCGGTAGGCGATCACCAGATGCGGCCGCTGCCCGACTGCTTGCGAGACCGAGTTTGCGTGCGCCGCCATGTCGCCCCCCATTTGCCAATCGCGCGGAGTGATAGGAGCGGATGCGCCGCCTGCATTGTGATGCGGCTCACACCTGCGTGCGATTGCGCGCGCCGGCGCGCCGCACCAGGGATCAGTCGGCGAACGGGTCGCGCACCAGGATGGTGTCGTCGCGCTCCGGGCTGGTGGACAGCAGCGTGACCGGCGCCTCGACCAGCTCCTCGATGCGGCGGACGTATTTGATCGCCTGCGCCGGCAGATCAGCCCAGCTGCGCGCGCCGCGCGTGCTGCCGCTCCAGCCGGGCATCGTCTCATAGACCGGCGTGAGCGCGGCCTGCGCCGCAGGCGCCGCCGGCAGGCGGGCGATCCGCTCGCCCGCGAGGTCATAGCCGGTGGCGATGCGCAGCTCGGGCACTCCGTCCAGCACATCCAGCTTGGTCAGCGCGAGGCCCTGGACGCCGCCCACCTTCACCGCCTGGCGCACCAGCGCGGCATCGAACCAGCCGCAGCGGCGCGGCCGCCCGGTGACCGTGCCGAACTCGCGCCCGCGCTCGCCCAGCGTTCGCCCAATGGCGTCCGACAACTCGGTGGGGAACGGGCCGCTGCCGACCCGTGTCGTATATGCCTTGGCGATGCCGAGCACGAAGCCGACCGCATGCGGCCCGACCCCCGCGCCGGCGGCGGCCGCACCGGCCACGGTGTTGCTGCTGGTCACGTACGGATAGGTGCCGTGGTCCACGTCCAGCATCACGGCCTGCGCGCCCTCGAACAGGATGCGGCTGCCGGCGCGCCGCGCCGCGTCCAGCCGCTCCCAGACCGGCTCGGCATAGGGCAGCAGGCTCGGCGCCAGCGCCAGCAGCGCGTCCAGCAGCGCCGTCTTCTCGAAGGTCGCGGCGCCCAGGCCGCGCAGCAGCGTGTTGTGATGCAGCAGCAGCTCGTCCAGCTTGGCCGAGAGCGTCGGCGGCTCGGCCAGGTCGGCGACGCGGATGGCGCGGCGCGCGACCTTGTCCTCATAGGCGGGGCCGATGCCGCGCCCGGTGGTGCCGATCCTGCCGCCGCCGCGCGCGGCCTCGCGCGCCAGGTCCAGCGCCGGATGCAGCGGCAGGATCAGCGCCGCGTTGTCGGCGATGCGCAGCGTCTGCGGCGAGACGGCCAGACCCTGCGCCTGGACGCGAGCGATCTCGTCGAGCAACGCAAGCGGGTCGATCACCACGCCGTTGCCGATGATGCCGAGCTTGCCCCGCACCAGCCCCGAGGGCAGCAGCGACAGCTTGTAGGTCTGCCCGCCGACGACCAGCGTGTGCCCGGCATTGTGGCCGCCCTGGAAGCGCACCACGATATCGGCCCGGCTGGCCAGCCAATCGACCACCTTGCCCTTGCCCTCGTCGCCCCACTGGGCGCCGATCACGGCGACGTTGGCCACCCGCTCTACTCCGTGTCCAGGTGCATCAGGCCGTCGGCGCCCAGCAGCAGCGTGCAGTTCTGCCGCCGCGCCTCGCGCTGCGTATCGGCGGCCGGGAGCAGCCCGGCGACCGTGGCGTAATCCTGCGCCCGCAACGCGGCGGCGCGCGCCGGATCGCTGCCGGCCGGCAGGTACACGCGGGTGCGCGCCGGGCGCGGCGGGGCGGCGCGCAGCATGGCGTCGGGGAACAGGGTGATGCCGGTGGCCGGCTCCGGCGCGCCGTCACCATAGCCGCCGCACAGGTAGCGGCCGCCGCGACCCAGCTCCTCGTGCCGGCCGGGCGCATAGACCGTGGTGCAGATGCCCGTGTGGTAGCGAAAGCCGCGAAACTCCACCGGGTCGATGGTCAGCTTCAGCGCGGGCGCCAGCGTCCGGATTGCCGCGACTGCCTCGGCGATCCGGGTGGCGTGCGCCTGCGCGGCCGGCGTCAGATGCGCCGCATGCAGCGCGTCCAGCACGCCGGTGGCAGGCCCGGCCGCGTGCAGCAGCGCGGTCAGCACGCCGGCCTGGCTGCCGCCATGCGCGGTGACGGCGGCGGCGTCCTTGCGGTCCAGCGCGCGGGCCAGCGCGTCGCGCTGCGCGGGCGGCAAGGCCGCTTCGTCCAGCAGCGCCTGCACCAGCGGCGGCATGGTCAAATCGAAGCTGACCCGGCTCAGCCCGACGCTGGCCAGCGCCTCGCCGGCGACCACCACCGCCTCGGCATCGGCCTGTGCGCTGTCCGGGCCGATCAGCTCGATGCCGGCCTGCGCCATCTGCCGGTCGGGCGCCGCCAGCCCGTTGGCGCGCACGCGCAGCACCTGTCCGGCATAGGACAGGCGCAGCGGACGCGCGGCATGCGCCAGACGGGTGGAGGCGATGCGCGCCACCTGCGGCGTGATATCGGCGCGCAGGCCGATCATGCGGTGAGTGTCCGGGTCCATCAGCCGGAATGTCTGGTCGGCGACGGCGCCGCCGCTGGCCGCGATCAGACTGTCCTCGAACTCCAGCAGCGGCGGCTTGACCCGCTGGTAGCCATGCGCCGCGAACGCCGCCATCACCGCCGCCACGGCCTGCGCCTCGGTCTCGGCCTCGGGCGGCAGCAGGTCGCGCAATCCGGCGGGCAGCAGCGCCGGGTTCGGGGGCGGGTCGTCGGTCATGCGGGCGCCGGGATAGCACCGCGCGCCGCCCCGCGCCATGCGCGCGCGTGTGCTACAGGCGGGCGCATGGCGCTGATCCAGGTCACTCCCCGCATCGCGATCGACGAGGCCGAGATCACCGAGACCTTCATCGCCGCGTCGGGGCCAGGCGGGCAGAACGTCAACAAGGTGGCCAGCGCCGTGCAGCTGCGCTTCGACATCGCCGCGTCGCCGTCGCTGCCCGATGACGTGCGGCGCCGGCTGCTGGCGGCAGGCGGTCAGCGGCTGACGCAGGACGGCGTGCTGGTGCTGACTGCGCGCCGGTTCCGCACGCAGGAGCGCAACCGCGCCGACGCGCGCGAGCGGCTGATCGAGGCGATCCGCGCCGCCGCCGTCCCGCCGGTCCGACGGCGGGCGACACGCCCGACGCTGGCCAGCAAGCAACGGCGGCTGACGGCGAAACTTTCCCGCGCCGGAATCAAGCGCGATCGCGGCCGTCCGCGCGAGGAGTGACGGCGACAGGCGTTAAGGTTTCGGCAGCGGAGCGACGCTGATCTTCATGCCGCCGTACCAGGCCGCGACATCGGCCATCTGCTGCGGCGTCAGCATCTGTGCCACCGCCGCCATCGTCTCGTTCTTGCGCTCGCCGCTGTGGAAGGCGGCGAGCTGGCGCCCGAGATAGCCCGGATCCTGCCCCGCCAGATTGGCCGCGTCCGGCTGCTTGGCGATGCCGTTCAGCCCGTGACAGACCTGACAGATGCGTTGCGCGACCTTGCGTCCCGCGGCGGGATCGCCGGGCGGCGCGTCCTGCGCGCGCGCCGCCGCCGGCACGAGCATGGCGAGCAGGGAAGCAGCCCTGCCCGCCATCGCCATGCCTCGCGTCACTTACCGCTGTAGCTGATGCGGTAGATCGCGCCGTCCTGGTCGTCGCTGACCAGCAGGCTGCCATCCTTCAGCATCGCCACATCGACCGGCCGGCCGAGATATTCGCCGGTGTCGCTGTTGAGCCAGCCCTCGGCGAACGGCTCCATGTGATCCAGGCTGCCGTCCGGCTTGAAGAACGTCACCATCACGCGCGCGCCCACCGGCACCGTGCGGTTCCAGGATCCGTGCTGCGTGCTGAAGATGGCGCCGCGATATTTCTCGGGGAACATCTTGCCGGTGTAGAAGATCATGCCGAGGTCGGCGGCGTGCGCGACCGTCTCGACATCGGGGAACACCACGTCGGCGGGCGGCGTGTCTGACTTGTACTCGACGGTGCGGGTGTGGCCGCCGCCGTACCACGGGAAGCCGAAACTCTGCCCCATCTTGGTCGCGTGATTCAGTTCACCGGGCGGAACGTCGTCGCCCATGCCGTCAACCTGGTTGTCGGTGAACCAGAGCTGATGCGTCCTGGGATTCCAGTCCATGCCTTCGGAGTTGCGGATTCCGTTGGCGTAGATCTCGCGGTTGCTGCCGTCGCGGTCCATGCGGACGATGCCGCCGATGCCCCATTGCTTGAACTCGGCCAGACGCTCCTTCGGCGGCACGTTGTACGGCTGGCCCAATTCGACGTACAGCTTGTTGTCCAGCGGGCTGACCCGGCAGTAATGCGCGCCGTGGTTGAAGCTTTCGGCATCCTTCGGTATCAGCGGGTCGGAGATCACGCCGACCGCCACATCGGGACTTTCGTAGAAGAACTCGGCGGCCGGGAACGCCAGGATCTTCGCGTTCTCGGCCACGTACAGCACCCCGTCGGGGCTCATGCACACGCCGTTCGGGTTGCTGAAGCTGATCGAGGGGGCAAACACCTTCACCTCGTCGGCGACGCGCCGCTTGGTGCGGTCGGTGACCGCCCAGACGCGGGTCTTGCGCGTGCTGACGAACACCACGCCGGCGTTGTTGCCGACCGCCATCATGCGCGCGTCCGGCACCACCGCGTACAGGTCGATCTTGAAACCGGGCGGCAGGTGAATGGCCTTGAGGTTGGCGCGCAGCTGGTCGGCATCGGCCCCGGTCTGCGGCACCGTGGGAATGTCCAGGCTCGCCCCGGTGGTGTGCATGTCTTCGAGCTTCTTGAGGTTGTCGCTCGACGGATCGGCCTGCGCATGCGCGCGCGGCGCGGCGGACGCGGCCCAGATCACGGCAGCCGTGGCAAGCAGCAGCGTTCTCATCGTGGCGGCTCTCCCCTGGTGTGCTTGTTCTTGCGGGCCGGAACGGCCCTGTGCAGCTCGGCAATGATATGCGCAGCGTTGCCGGCCGGGCAAGGCTCGGCAGCGCAGCGCCGCGCTGTAGTACCCGGCTATTGCGGCGCCCCCACACATCTACGTGCAAACCCGTAACGGAACCGCCGCGGTTGCGCTAGCCTCGGCGCCGGCCGGGCTACCGCCGGCGCAGTCCCGGGGAGCGATCGCACATGCCGCAGGACGCAATCGATCACGCCGCCCACGCCGCGGCCCTGCGCCGGGACCGCGGGCGCGCGCTGGGGGAGCCGGTCAATCTGCCGCTGCTGCTGGCCTGGGCCGGGCTGGCGCTGCTGCCGGTCGCCTTCGTCTGGCTCGTCGAAGTCACGCCCGCCCGGTTCGCCGTGCCCGCCGGAGGCGCGCTGTCGCTGGCGCTGTTCATTCCGGTGCTGTGCGGCCTGTCGCTGGTGATGAAGGAGCGTCGGTCGCATACGCGGCGGATGGCCGCGCAGAACACCGACCGGCTGCGCGACACGCAATATTTCCAGACCTACCAGCGCAACCCGCTGCCCAGCATCATCCGCCAGGCGTGGTTTCCGGTGCTGGTGATCGCGCTGATCAACCTGTACTTCACCGGGCTGCTGGTCTATACGCCGGCCTTGGACGAGGGCGGCTACGGCAACATCCTGCTGCTCGGCCATCTGTTCGGGGCGCATGACGCATCCGCAGACGCGCATCTGCGACAAAGCTTCGCGGCGATGTGCTTCGCCTATCTGGGCTGGTACGTCTGGACCGTATCGACCATCTTCGCCCGGCTGATCACCATGGAGCTGGTCGCCGCCACTTATTACAGCGTGCTGATGCGCCTGATCGTCGCGGTGTTCGTGGCGCTGATGTTCAACCATCTGCGCGCGGCCATTCCGGTCGGCGGCGACAGCGTGCTGCCCGAGGCGATCGGCTTCGGCGTCGGGCTGTTTCCCAATTCCGCGCTGGTGGCGCTCGCCGACTGGCTGCGGCGCCTGCTGCTGCACAGCGACGATCGGCTGGAGGTGTTTCCGCTCGACCTGATCCAGGGCATCTCGCCGTACCGCAAGCTGCGGCTGTTCGAGATGGGCATGGACAATTGCGAAAACCTCGCGGCGGCGAACGCGGTCGAGCTGTTCCTGACCTCGAATCTCAAGCTGGTCGAGGTGGTGGACTGGATCGGCCAGGCGCAGCTGGCGACCCTCGTCGGCTCGGAGAACTTCATGAAGCTGCAGCGCCAGGGCTATCGCACCGCGATCGACTTCCACCGCGGCTGCCGCTCGCCGGCGCGCGCGATGCTGTCCGCCCTGATCGGCTACCAGGACGCGCAGCTGACCGATCTTGCAGACGGGATGGAGCAGGATCCGAGCTATGCCAGCCTCATCGAGCTGCGCGGCCATCTGCGCGAGCCGCTGTCGGCGAACGCCGTGCCGATGCGCGAGCTGCCGCGCGAAGGATAAGCCTTCAGCCCTCGCGCAGCAGCGCCCCGGTGGCGCGCGCGACCACGCCGACCGCCTCGGCCTCGCGGCCGGGCAACTGGCCATCGACCAGCAGCGACGCCATCCCGTGCACCAGCGACCAGCAGGCCAGGGTCAGATCCGCCCGCCGATCCGCATCGGCCATCAGCGCGACACGACCGGCCAGCACCGCATAGGCGGCGCCCGCCGCCCGCTGCAACTCGGGGTGGCCGCGCGGCCGCGCGGCGCCGAACATCAGCCGGAACAGCGCCGGGTCGCGGCAGGCGAACCGGATATAGGCGCCTGCCTGATCAGCCAGCGCGCCGGCGGGATCGGCGGCGGCGGCGTCGGCCGCCGCCAGCTCCGCCGCCAGCCGGCCGAAGCCGCGCGCGGCGACCGCGGCCAGCAAGGCATCCTTGCTGGCGAAATGCCGGTACGGCGCCATCGCCGACACCCCGATCCGCCGCGCCGCCGCGCGCAGGCTCAGCGCCTCGTGGCCGCCCTCGCGCAACAGCTCCAGCGCCGCCGCAATCAGCGCCTCGCGCAGCGCCCCGTGATGATAGGCGGCCGCGGGATCGGGCGGCCGGGATGTTGACACTGTAAGCAACCACGCCCATGTTTACGGCGTAAGCAGCATGGAGGGCGGCATCGTGCAAGGCAAGCCGGAGCGTCGGTCGGTCGATCTGTCCGCCTGGCCGGATCTGGTGGTGGTCTATCTCGGGCTGCGGGTGACAAGGCTGCGCGGCATCGCCACCGTGCTCGGCATCGGCCGCGGCCTCGGCGCGGTCGCCCGCGACCGGCCGAATGGGCTGCTGGCGCACGAATCGGTGTTCTACGGCCTGACCCATATCGGCATGCGGCAGTATTGGCGCGACCTGGACAGCTTGGAGCGGTTCACCCGCAGCGAGCCGCACCGGACCTGGTGGCGCGACGTCCTGCGCGACAGCGCCGGCACCGGCGTCTGGCACGAGACCTATCGCCGCAGCGGTGGCATGGAGGCGATCTATGTCGCGATGCCCGCCTCGACCGGCTTCGGCCTGTTCGCCCCGCCACTGGCGCCGGACGGCGCGTTCCATACCGCGCGCCAGCGCCTGCCGGCGGCGGCTGCGTCCGATCCGCCCGTCTCGGATCCGCCCGTCTCGGATCCGCCCGTCTCAGACCCTTGATGACAGGCTGATCGGCGGCGGTTGGCCGACGCGCGCGCCGCCCGCGCCGTAGCGTGCGGCCGGCAACGCCGCCGGGACCGCTCGCAGCAGGGTCGCGATCACCTCGCCCTGCACCGCGATCGCCCGTTCCAGCAGCCGCCTGTTCTCGGCGGCCGCGTCGGCCAGCCGGGCGGCGACCTGCTGCGCGAGCGCCCACTGCTCCGGCGACAACGCGCCGCTCGACCTCTGCAAATTGGACAAGCTCTGCATCTCGGCCCGCTTGCGCGCCAGCAGCGACATCGCCCGGGCGATGTCGTGCGCACGCAGCGCCGCGTTCTCCTCGGTCAGGGTGTGCGCCAGCGCCACCGCCGCGGCGATCATCGCGTGGGTCACCGCGCGCCTTCCTGCGAGCGCAGCATCTGCCGGTACACCGGCGCCGCCAGTCCCAGGCCGCCGGCGCGCGCCACGCTGTTCGCCATCTCCTGTGTCAGCATCGGCCGCCACGTCGCCTCGCCCTCGCCGCCGCCCAGCAGGCCGTGCGCGCTGTCCACCGTGTCGAACATCGGGGCCAGCAGCGCGCCGAGTGTCATGGCTTCGAAATCCCGCGCCGCCTTCCAGGTCTTGGCCCGCGCCGGGTCGGCCAGCTCGGCCGCACCCGGCGGGCCGGCGGCTGCGTCGATGACGGTCATTGCACCTCCAGATCGGCTTGCAGGGCGCCCGCCGCCTTGATGGATTGCAGGATGCTGATGAGATCGCGCGGCCCCACCCCAAGCGCGTTCAGGCTGGCCACCAGGTCGCGCAGGGTCACGCTGCCATGCAGGATGCCCAGCTTGCGGTCGTGCTGGTCATCGACCTGGATGCTGGTGCGCGGCGTTACCGCGGTCGTGCCGCTCGACAGCGGCCCGGGCTGGCTGACCTCCGGGGTCTCGGTGACGCGGATCGTCAGGTTGCCCTGCGCGATGGCCACCGTGGAGACGCGCACGTTGGCGCCCATGACGATGGTGCCGCTTGCCTCGTCGATCACCACCTTCGCCGGGCTGTCCGGTTCGACCCGCAAATCCTCGATGCGCGCCAGAGTGTCCACCGCGTCGCGCCCGGCCAGCGCCACCTCCACCGTGCGCGGGTCGGTGGCGCGCGCCGAGCCAGGTCCCAGCGCCGTCTCGACCGCCGTGGCGATGCGCCGCGCCGTCGTCAGGTCCGGGTTGCGCAGGCCCAGGCGCAGCGTGCTGCGCCCGCCGATTTGGTCGGCGACCTCGCGCTCCACGGTGGCGCCGTTGGCGATCCGTCCCGAGGTCGGCACGCCGCGGGTCACCGACGACGCCGCGCCGCGCGCGCTGATGGCGCCGGTGGCCAGCGCGCCCTGGCCGACCGCATGCACCTCGCCATCGGCGCCCAGCAGCGGGGTCACCAGCAGCGTGCCGCCGGTCAGGTCGGTGGCGTCGCCCAGCGCGGAGACGGCGATATCCACCCGCTCGCCGGTGCGGGCGAAGGCGGGCAGGTTGGCGGTGACCATCACCGCGGCGACATTCTTCGTCTGCAGCTTGGCGATCTGATCGCGGGTGTTCACGCCCAGCCTCTCCAGCATGCCGACCAGGGACTCGCGGGTGAACACCGCGTTGGCCAGCTTGTCGCCGGTGCCGTTCAGCCCGACCACCAGCCCGTAGCCGACCAGCTGGTTGTCGCGCACGCCCTGGACATCGGCGATGTCCTTGATCCGCACCTGCGCGCCCGCCGCCAGCGGCAGCAGGACGGCGCAGCACAGGGCCAGGATCGCGGGGAGGATTCGCACCGGAGGGTTGTCGCGCCGCCCGGTGAACCAATCGTCAAGGTCCTCGCCGCAGCATGCGCGCCGCAGCAGGCGAGGCGCGATGATCCCGATCCAAGGCTCCAGGCCGCCAGCCATGTCCGGGCCGCGGCCGCGCGCGGCGCAGGCGACCGGCGCCGGGTTCAGCCTGCCGGCCGCGGCCGCCGCCGGCGCCGGGCCGGCGACGACCGGCGCCGCCGCCTCGCTGGACGGCATGCTGGCCTTGCAGGAGACGACCGAGCAGCCGGGCTGCGACGATCTCCCTCCGGCGCGCGACCGCCGCGCGCGGCGGCGCGGGCGCGACCTGCTGGATGCCCTGGCCGCGCTGCAGCGCGGCGTGTTGGGCCGGGCTTTGGGCGGCGCGCCGGGCGGGGCGGCCGAGATGGACGCGCTGCGGCGCCTGGCCGCGCTGGCGGCCGTGGCTCCCGACGCGGCCGATCCGGCGCTGGGCCGCATCCTGGCCGAGATCCGCATGCGCGCCCACGTCGAACTGGCACGTTACGATCCCGTTTAGATAACGCCGTACCCCTTGTGGGCCGCGTGCCGCGTGGCTATACGCCCGGCACGCTCACGTGTCCGGGAGCTTGGTTGCGACCGGGGCCTGGCCGCCGAGATGCCGCAGGAACGCTGCCATGATGGTCACGCTGCCGCCGGACTACCTGCCCTCGGACGACGAGGAGTTCATGAGTCCGCAGCAGGTGGAGTTCTTCCGGCGAAAGCTGCTTCGCTGGCGCACCGATTTGCTGCGCGAGGCGGACGGCACCCTGGCCAGCCTGTCCGAAGGCGGCATCCATGAAGCCGACGTGACCGACCGCGCCAGCGTCGAGACCGACCGCGCGCTGGAACTGCGCACCCGCGACCGGGCGCGAAAGCTGGTCGCCAAGATCGATCAGGCGCTGCTGCGGGTCGAAACCGGCGCCTACGGCTTCTGCGAGGAGACCGGCGAGCCGATCGGTCTGAAGCGCCTGATCGCCCGCCCGATCGCCACCCTGTCGATCGAGGCGCAGGAGCGCCATGAGCGCATGGAGCGGGTCCACCGCGACGATTGAGGCCGCCGCACCGCGGCTGCCGGGTTGCCTGCTGGCAAGCTACCGGAACGGCGGCTCGTCGAAGCTGCGCAGCTTGCGCGAATGCAGCCCGCCCAGTCGCCGCGCAGGATGTCAAGCGCCGCCAGCCCGATCGCCAGGTGCTCGCCCACCGCGCGCTCGTAGAACGCGTTGGCCGCGCCGGGCAGCTTGATCTCGCCATGCAGCGGCTTGTCGGACACGCAGAGCAGGGTGCCGTACGGCACCCGCAGCCGATAGCCCTGGGCGGCGAGCGTGCCGCTTTCCATGTCGACCGCGATGGCCCGCGACAGGTTGATGCGCCGCCGTTCCTGCGACCAGCGCAATTCCCAGTTGCGGTCGTCATAGGTGACCACGGTGCCGGTGCGCAGCCGCTGCTTCAGCGCGTCGCCGGCATCGCCGGTCACCTGCGCCGTGGCGCGCTGCAGCGCCACCTGCACCTCGGCCAATGCGGGGATCGGCACTTCCGGCGGGATCAGGTCGTCCAGGATGCGGTCGCGGCGCAGATAGCCGTGCGCCAGCACATAGTCGCCGATCGACTGGCTCTGCCGCAGCCCGCCGCAATGGCCGACCATCAGCCAGCAATGCGGCCGCAGCACCGCCAGGTGATCGGTGATGTTCTTCGCGTTGGACGGGCCGACGCCGATGTTGACGATGCTGACGCCCTGCGCCGCGCCGCGCCGCAGCAGGTGATAGGCCGGCATCTGGAAGCGGTGCCACGGCGCCGCCGCCACCAGCGCGCGGGCCTGCGGCTCGGCCATGCCGCGCCGACCACCGCGCCGCCGGGCAGCACCAGGCTGTCATGCGCGCCGTCCGGTGCCGCCAGCTCGGCCAGCCCCCATTCGACGAACTGATCGACGTAGCGGTGGTAGTTGGTCAGCAGGATCCAGGGCTGCACGGCGCGCCAGTCGGTGCCGGTGTAGTGCGTCAGCCGGCGCAGCGAGTAGTCCACGCGCACCGCATCGAACAGCGCCAGCGGGCGCGGTCGGCCGTCGGCGAAGTTCCACAGCCCGTCGGCGATCTCGTCGCCGACGGTGGACAGCAGCGGTATCGGGAAATAGCGCGCCAGCTCGGCCGCGGACAGGCCCCCGCGTGAGAACTCGTCGCCGCTGTCCAGCACGTACGGGTACGGCATCTCCTGCTCGCTGCGCCCGACCGCGATGTGCGCGCCGTACTCCTCGGCCAGCGGCGTCAGCTGCTCCAGCAGGTAGCGGCGGAAATGCGCCGGCTGGGTGACGGTGGTGGCGTAGTGGCCCGGCTCCTGAAACTTCGCCCACGCCCGTCGCGGCGTGGGCATCGGGCCGCGCGGGGTCCAGGACAGGCGTAATTCCGGGTAGCGGAAACGGGCGAGTTCGGCCTCCCTTGGGGGCGCGCCGTGCGCCGCGAACCGGGCCAGCGCCTCCCGCAGAGTCTCCTCGGCCTGCCGGTGCAGTTCGACCAGCCGCTCCACCGCCTGTTCGGGCGACAGGAACGGCGCGGCCGGATCATGCGGCAGGCTGGCCAAGGACGCATCCCGTGCTGGCGGCGTGGCGCATGCTAGCCTCTCCCCTCCGCAATATCCCGCCACCCCGCCGCCTCCGCCGTGCGGAAGAAGCAGCTGCGCCGCCCGGTGTGGCAAGCTGCCCCGCTCTGCTCCACCAGCAGCAGCACCGCGTCCCCGTCGCAATCCAGCCGCAGCTCGACCAGGCGCTGCGTGTGGCCCGACGTCTCGCCCTTGCGCCACAGCGCGCCGCGGCTGCGGCTGAAATAGCAGACCCGGCCGGTCGCCAGCGTCTCGGCCAACGCCGCGCGGTCCATCCAGGCCAGCATCAGCACCTCGCCGGTGTCGTGCTGCTGGGCGACCGCTGGCACCAGCCCGTCGGCGTTGAACGCCACCGCCTCCAGGATCGCAGCGGTCAAGTCCGCGCCCCGGCCAGCACGGCGAACCCGTGCTCCAGGTCGGCGATCAGGTCGGCCACGTCCTCCAGCCCGACATGGATCCGCAGCATCGGGCCGCCAAAATCGCCGGTGCCGCAGCTGCGCGCGATCGCGCCCAGGCTGGGCAGGATCAGGCTCTCATAGCCGCCCCAGGACGCGCCGATGCCGAACAGGCGCAGCGAGTCGACCATCGCGCTGACCGCCGCATCCGTTGCCTCCGCCCGCAGCACCACCCCGAACAGGCTGCACGCGCCGGTGAAGTCGCGCGCCCACAGCCGATGGCCGGGGCAGGAGGGCAGCGCGGGGTGCAGCACGCGCGCCACCTCCGGCCGGCCGCCCAGCCAGCGAGCCACCTCCAGCCCCGACTGCATCTGCCGCGACAGGCGCACCGCGAGCGTGCGCGCCCCGCGCAGCGCCAGCCAGCAATCGTCGGGGCTGGCGAACTGCCCCAGCTCGATCGCCGCCATGCGCACCCGCTCCCAGTCGGCGTCGCTGTTGGTGACGACGCCACCCAGCAGCACGTCGGAATGGCCGGCGACGTATTTGGTCAGCGCCTGGATCGACACGTCAACGCCGTGGCGGAACGGCTGGAAGAAGTGGATGCCCCAGGTGTTGTCCATCAGCACCTTGGCGCCGTGCGCGTGCGCGACCTCGGCCAGCGCCGGCACGTCCTGCACCTCGAAGCTGTGGCTGCCCGGGCTTTCCAGGAACAGCACTTTCGTCGCCGGGCGCAGCAGCGCCGCCAGTCCGGCGGCGTCGATGCACGGGTCGTAGTACGTCGTCGCCACGCCGAGCCGCGCCAGCATGGAATCGCAGAACGACCGGGTCGGGCCATAGACGCTGTCCGGCACCAGGCAGTGATCGCCGGCCGACAGGAACGCCAGCAGCGGCGTGGTGATCGCCGACAGGCCGGAACTGGTCAGCTGGCAGCGCGTGCCGCCCTCGATCCCGGCCACCACGTCCTCAAGGGCGTGATGGGTCGGACCGCCATGCGTGCCATAGACCCAGGCTTGGTCCAGCCGGCGGCGGCCGGCGGCGCGGCGCTCGGCCACGTTCGGGTACAGCACGGTCGAGCCGCGATGCACCGGCGGGTTGACGAAGCCCAGCGCGTGCGTGCCCGCCCGCCCGGCATGCGACAGGCGGGTGGCGAAGCGTTCCTCGCCATCAAGCGGCGGTTGCGGCGGCGGCGGCATCACGTCGGGCATCAGACCTCCAGCGGGGTATCGGGGCGGCCGCCCCATTCGGACCACGAGCCGTCATACAGCGCGCCTTCCGGCAGCCCGGCCCGCAGCATCGCCAGGGTCAGCACCGCCGCCGTCACGCCAGACCCGCAGCTGGTCACCACCGGCCGGCTGCCGTCCGCGCCGCTGGCCGCCAGGCGCGCGCGCAGCGCGTCTGGCGCCTGCAAGGTGCGCTGCTCCGTCAGCAGCTCGGTGAACGGCAGGCTGCGCGAGCCTGGGATATGTCCCGCGCGCATGCCCGGCCGCGGCTCCGGCGCGGCGGCCGCGAACCGGGCGGCGGCGCGGGCATCCAGCACCAGCTCGCGCGCGGTGGCCAGGTTGTCCAGCACGTCGCCGATGCCGCGCAGCATGCCGGCGCGCAGGTCGGGGCGGAACTCGCTTTCCGGCCATTCCTCCGGCGGCCCGCTCTCCAGCTTCAGCCCGGCGCGCTGCCATTCCGGCAGGCCGCCATCCAGCACCGCGACCCGCTTGTGGCCGAACAGCCGCAGCAGCCACCATGCGCGCGGCGCGGAGAACAGGCCGCGCTGGTCGTACACCACCACCTGCTCGGCGCCGGAGATGCCGAGCGCGCCGGCCAGCCGGGCGAAGCGTCCGGCGCTGGGGACCATGTGCGGCAGCGCCGTGTCCGGATCGGAGAACGTCTCGATGTCGAAGAACCGCGCGCCCGGAATGTGCGCCGCCAGGAACTCGTCCTCGGCGTCGCGCCCTTCGCCGGGCAGGAACAGCGTCGCATCCAGCACCAGCAACTCGGGGTGGCCGAGGCGGCGGGCGAGGTCGGCGGCGGCGATTAGGATCTCGGTCATCGGGAAGGCTCCGCGGATCCGCGGCAAGATAGGCCGTGACGCCCGGCCGGGCCAGCTTGCTCCGGCCGCGATCGCGGGCCGCCCATATCTGGTCTGGATGTCAGCCGATCGCGGTCCGCACCACGCCCACCCCCTCGACCTCGCCCTCCAGCACGTCGCCGCGCGTCACCGCCGCGACGCCTTCGGGGGTGCCGGTGAAGATCAGGTCGCCCGGCGCCAGCCGCACCAGGCCGGACAGGTACGACACCGTCTCGGCCACGCTCCAGATCATGTTCGACAGCTCCGATTGCTGCCGGACCGCGCCGTTGACCCGCAGCACGATCCGCCCGCGCGTCGGATCGGGCAGGCGCCAGGCGGGGACCAGGTCGCCGATCGGGGCGGAGTTGTCGAACCCCTTGGCCATATCCCACGGCTTGCCGGCCTTCTTCGCCGCCGCCTGCATGTCGCGCCGCGTCATGTCCAGCCCGGCCGCATAGCCCCACACATGCGACAGCGCGTTCTGCACCGCGATGTCCGCGCCGCCGGTGCCGATCGCCGCCACCAGCTCCATCTCGTGATGCAGCTCGGCGGTCTGCGAGGGGTACGGCATCGCCGCCCCGCCGGTCACGATCGCATCGGCCGGCTTGGTGAAGAAGAACGGCGGCTCGCGCAGGTCGCCGCCCATCTCGCGCACATGTTCGGCGTAGTTGCGGCCGACGCAAAAGATGCGCCGCACCGGAAACAGCCCCCCGCCCTGCACCGGCACGGCGGCCATCGGCGGCGGCGGGATCACGGTCTGGGGCATGCGCTGGCGTCTCCGAAGGTTTGCCCCCCGGATCGTAGAGGCGTGGAGCGGGCAAACCAAGGCGCCCCGGCGCCAAGCAAGGCGCCAAGCCAGGTGCGGACCGCCGCCGGGTGTGCTATCCTTCGGCCATGAACGTCGCCTTCAACCCGGTTGCCAACGTTCCGGTGCGGATGTCGGTCCAGGACTTCCTGGACTGGGCCGATGTGACTGACGGACGCTGGGAACTGGTTGACGGAGAGCCTCGCCCGATGACGCCGCCGCTGCGCACCCACGGCGCCATCGCCGGCGAGCTTGCAGGCCATTTGGCAACCTTTTTCCGCGAGTCTTCGAGTTCGTGGTCCGTCATCATCGAGGCCGGCATCGTGCCTCGCATGCTGGCGGCTCACAACATGCGAGTGGCTGATCTCGCAGTAGCCCGCACGCCCTACGATACCGAAGAACGCGCAGTCAGCGATCCGGTCCTGATCGTGGAGATCCTGTCACCCGGCAATCAGTCGGATACCTGGGCGAATGTCTGGACCTACACCAGCATCCCGAGCGTGCAGGAGATCCTGGTGCTGCGTGGCAACGTGATCTGCGCCGAGGTGCTGCGGAGAAGCCCGGACGGACGTTGGCCGGGCGAGCCGGTCACGCTCGCTGAAGGCGACCTCGTGCTGGATAGCATCGGATTCACCGTCCCGCTCGCGGCTCTATACCGCACTACCCGCCTCGCGGCCCGCTAGTCCGCCGCCGAGGCCAGCCGCCCTGCCGCCGGGTTGGCGCGCGCCGCCACGGCATCGCCGAACGCCTCGAAGATGCGGCGCGACACCGCATCGGTCGCGAAATCGTATTCCGGGTGCCACTGCACGCCGACCGCGAAGCCCGGGGCGTTGACCACCCGGATCGCCTCGATCACCCCGTCCGGCGCGGTTGCCTCCACCGCCAGCCCGGGCGCCAGCCGGTCGATGCCCTGGTTGTGCAGCGAGTTCACCGCCACCACGCGCGCCTGCGCCACCCGGTGCAGCCAGCCGCCGGCGGCCACATCGACCCGGTGCGCCTTGCCGGTCCGCACCCCGGCCAACGGCTGCATCGGCGTGGAATGATCCAGCTTGCCGGGCAGATCCTGCAGCCGCTGATGCAGCGAGCCGCCCAGCGCCACGTTCAGCTCCTGCAGCCCGCGGCAGATCGCCAGCAACGGCACGCCTGCGGCAATCGCCGCATGGATCAGCTGCATCGTCGCGGCATCGCGCGCCGGATCCTCCGGCGTGCCCTCGCAATGCGCCGGGCCGCCATACAGGCAGGGCTGCACGTTGGACCGGCTGCCGGTCAGGATGATCCCGTCCAGATGCCCCAGCAGCGCCGCCGCGTCGCAGGCCGAGGCGCTGGCCGGCAGCAGCACCGGGACTGCGCCCACCACCTCGTCGGTCGCGCGGACATAGGTATCGGACGCTGCGTGGTTGGGCATCGAGAATTGCCCGAACAGCTTGGTGCAGCAGGATATGCCGACGAGGGGCCGTGCCATGACGGGGATCATATTGGCCTATCGTGGCAGAAAGATGAAAGGGTTTTGCTGCGGCGCAGCACTATTTTCCGCCACCGTGCGCGTCACTGATACGTCTTGTTCGCGCCCGGCATGAACTTCGGGTTGATGAAAACGAACATCTGCTGATCGAACGTGCCGCCCAGCTGCACGTCGTACAGGCTCACCCGGGTCTCCTGTCGCTGCGCATCGACCACCACCCATTGCCGCAGCGCCAGCGGCGGGTCGGAGAAGATCAGCGTCAGCGTGCCGTCGCCGGGCGAGGCGGTGCGGTCCAGCGTCACCTGGATCTGCCCGGGCTGGCGCTGCATGCCGACCACGGACACCGCGCCGCTCAAGGTCAGGTGCTCGGCCAGCAGGATGCCCAGCGGAGTCGCGCCGATCGGGATGTTGGTCGTCTGGTCCAGCTGCTTGTCGTAGAACACGACCAGCCCGTGCCCGGCGACCAGCAGCAGCGGCGAGGGCGGGTCGTACTGGAACCGCATCCGCCCCGGGCGGTCCAGCCAGGCGATGCCGTCTGCGGTGCTGCCGTCCGGCGCCACCTGGATGAAGCGCGCCTTCAGCGTGGTCAGCCCGTTCAGATACGCCTCGATGCGCGCGATGTCGGCACGATCCTGCGCGGTCGGGACGAATTGCTGCGCGAAGGCAGGTCGGGGCAGCGCCGCCAGCAATGGCAGCGCCGCCAGCAGGGTGCGGCGTTTCATCCCGCCGATGTGGCAGACGCCGCCCCCGGTTCCAATCCCGGCACCCCGCTGGTTGTGGAATACTCGAAATGCAGGTCCGTGCCGGGTCGCGCGATCGGGTGGATGGCGTGCGCCGCTACCGCCGCCTCGGAGAACCCCTGCAGGATCAGCTTCAGCTTGCCCGGATAGGTCGTCACGTCGCCGATGGCGAAGATGCCCGGCACGCTGGTCTGGCAGGTCGCCGGATCGATCACGACGTGGTGGCGCTCCAGCGCCAGCCCCCAGCCGGCGATCGGCCCCAGATCCATCGACAGCCCGAAGAACGCCAGCAGCACGTCGGCCTCCAGCCGGCGCGTCGCGCCGTCCAGATCGCCGACCGTCACCGCCTCCAGTCGCCCGCCCGTGCCGTGCAGCGCGGCCAGCTGGCACGGCACGACCATGTCCAGCTCGCCCGCCGCCGCCGCCGCCGCCAGCTGGGCCGCCGTCTCGGGCGCGGCGCGGAACCTGGCCCGCCGATGCACCACGGCGATGCGCGACGCCACCCCGCGCAGGGCCAGCGCCCAGTCCACCGCCGAGTCGCCGCCGCCGGCGATCACCACCCGGCGACCGCGCAGCGCCTCACGCGAGCGCACCCAGTACCTGCACGCAGCCGCTGGCCTCGTACGCCTCCAGTCCGTCGAGCGGCGGCCGGTTCGGGCCGAACGCGCCGACCCCCGCCGCGACCACCACGGCGCGGGCTTGGACAACGTCGCCCCGGTCTGTGCCGATGCTGAACGCGCCGGCCTGCCCGGCAATGCGCTCCACCCGTCGGCCGAGCAGGAGCGGCGGGGCGAACGGGGCGATCTGGCGCTCCAGATGCTCGATCAGCGATCCCGCCGAGATCGCCGGGTGCGCCGGAATGTCGTAGATCGGCTTTTCCGGATACAGCGCGGTGCATTGGCCGCCGGTCTCGCTCAGCGCGTCGATCAGCACGCTGGACAGTTTCAGCATGCCGCACTCGAACGCCGCGAACAGCCCGACCGGGCCGGCGCCGATGATCGCCACGTCAGTCTCGATGCCGGTCTGGATCGCCGCCTCGACGGTGGTCTCGGTGGTGGTCTCGGTGGTGGTCTCGGTGGTCTGGGTCATGGCCGCATGCTACCCCGGCGCCATGCCGCCGTCGCCCGCCTTGCCGCTGCCTGACCTCGCCGCCACCGAACGCCTCGCCGCCTGCGTCGCCGGACTGGCCCGCCCGGGCGACGCGATCCTGCTCTCCGGCCCGCTCGGCGCCGGGAAGAGCGCGTTTGCCCGCGCGTTCCTGCGCCACGCTGCCGGCGACCCGGCGCTGGAAGTGCCCAGCCCGACCTTCACGCTGGTCCAGACCTACGACCTGCAGGCGTTCCGCGCGCACCACTTCGACCTGTGGCGGCTGCACGGCCCGGCCGCCCTGGCCGAGTTGGGATGGGACGACGCGCTGCGCGACGTGGTCCTGGTGGAATGGCCGGATCGGCTGGGCGAGTTGCGGCCGGCCGGCGCCCTGGGCCTGGATTTCGCACCCGTGTCCGACGCCGCGCGCCGCGTCGTGCTCACCGGATGGCCGGGGCGCCTGCCGTGATCCGGCCGCGCACCGCGATGCTGCTGGCGGCCGGGCTGGGCACGCGGATGCGGCCGCTCACGCAGTCCACGGCCAAGCCGCTGCTGCCGCTCGGCGGCCGGCCGCTGCTGGACCACGCGCTCGACCGCCTCGCCGCTGCCGGCGTGCAGACCGTGGTGGTCAACGCGCATTGGCAGTCGGCCCGGATGTCCGCCCATCTCTGCGCCCGCCCGCGCCCGCCGGAGATCGTGCTGCGCCACGAGGCGAGCCTGCTGGACACCGGCGGCAGCGTGGCCGCCGCGCTGGACGCGCTCGGCGACGGCCCGTTTTTCGTGGTCAACGGCGACGCCTTCTGGCTTGACGGGCCGACGCCGGCGCTGGACCGCATCGCTGCCGCCTGGGACAACTCGGTGGATGCCGTATTGCTGGTGCATCGCGGGTTCCAGGTGCAGGCCGATGTCGGGCGCGGCGATTTCGCGATCGACCCGTGGGGCGGGGTGCGCCGCCCGGCCGAGCTGGAGATCGTGCCGTATGTCTTCGCCGGCGTGCAGCTTGCCTCGGTTGCGCTGTTCGCCGATGCGCCGGCCGGGCGGTTCAGCATGAACCTGCTCTGGGACCGGGCCATCGCCGCTGGACGGCTGCGCGCGGTGGTGCATGACGGGCTGTGGTTCCACCTGTCCACCCCGCCGGACCTGGCGCGCGCCGAGAGCAGCCTGCACGACCGCGCCACGGGCGAGGCGCGATGATCGCCGCCATCCCGCCCGGCGTGCCGTTCCTGGAGGCGCTGGCCCGGCGCTGGCTGGATCGGTATGAAGCAGACCCGTCGCGCGGCCTGATCCTGCTGCCCACCCGCCGGGCGGCGCGCGCGCTGGCCGGGGCCTTCCTGCAGGTCTCCGGCGGCCGGCCGATGCTGCTGCCGCGCATCACCGCGCTGGGCGCGCTCGACGAGACGCCGCTGGCGCTTGCCGGCGCGCTGGATCTGCCGCCGGCGGTGGCGGCGATGCCGCGCCTTGCGGCACTCGCCGGGCTGGTGCTGAAGCTGCCCGAGGACCGCGGCGGCGTGCGCTTGGCCGACCGCGCCTGGGCGCTGGCCGGCGAACTCGCCGCCCTGATGGACGAAGCCGAGGCGGCCGAGGTGACGCTGCCCGAGGCGCTGGCCCGCGCCTGCGGCGGCGGCTACGCGGAACACTGGGAGGTCACGCTGCGGTTCCTGCAGATCGTGACCGCCGCCTGGCCGGACTGGCTGGCGGCGCACGGGCTGATGAACCCGGCGGCACGGCAGGCGGCGCTGCTGGATGCGCAGGCCGAGGCATGGACGGCGCTGCCGCCAGGCTCGCCGGTCTGGGCGGCCGGAATGACTGGCGCGACGCCCGCCATCGCCCGGCTGCTGCGCGTGGTGGCGGGGCTGCCGGAGGGCCGGGTGGTGCTGCCGTGGCTCGATCGCAGCCTGCATGGCGCGGCGCTGGGGGCGACGCATCCGCAGGCGGCGCTGCACGACCTGCTGGCCGGACTCGGCGCCGCCGCGGGCGAGGTGCAGGACTGGTCCGACGCCTCGGTGACGTCGCCCGCCCGGGCGGCGCTGCTGGCCGGGGCGCTGCTGCCCGCGGATCTGCTGGGGCGCTGGCGCGCCAGCGAGGCGCCGGCGGCGCACGGGCTTCTGCGCCTGGACGCCGCCGATCAGCAGGAGGAGGCGGCGGCCATCGCGCTGATCCTGCGCGACGCGCTGGAGACGCCGGGCCGCCGCGCGGCGCTGGTGACGCCGGATCGCGGGCTGGCGCAGCGGGTCGCGGCCGAACTGCTGCGTTGGGGCGTGGTCGCCGACGACAGCGCCGGCGAGCCGATCGCCGAGACGCCGCCGGCGATGTTCCTGCGGCTGCTGGCGCGCGCGGTGGCCGAGGATCTCGCCCCGGTGCCGCTGCTTGCCGTGCTGAAACACCCGTTCGCCGCCGCCGGTCTGCCGCACGCCGCCTGCCGCCGCGCCGCGCGCGCGCTGGAGCGCGCCGCGCTGCGCGGGCCGCGGCCGCCGCCCGGCTTCACCGGCCTGCGCCGGGCGCTGGCGGCGCGGCCCGACGATGCCGCCGCCGATCTGGTCGAGCGGCTGCGGGCGGCGCTCGAGGCGCTGCTGCGCCTCGCGCCGCCGGCCGAGTATGCGCCGCGCGACATGCTGGCGGCACTGATCGAGGCCGCCGAGTCGCTGGCGAGCACCGATGTGGCTGCTGGCGCCGACCTGCTGTGGCGCGGCGAGGAGGGCGAGGCTCTGGCCGCGCTGCTGGCCGACGCGCTGCCGGCCTGGGAGATGCTGCCGGCACAACCGCCGGCCGTGCTGCCCGGCCTGCTGGATGCGATGCTGGCCGGCGGCGTGGTGCGCACCCGCCGCGCCCTGCGCGGCCGGAACGCCGCCGCCGAACATCCGCGCGTGTCCATCTGGGGCCTGCTGGAAGCGCGGCTGCAGGCGGCTGACGTGGTGGTGCTGGGAGGGCTGTCCGAGGGCGTTTGGCCGCCGGCCACCGATCCCGGCCCGTGGATGAGCCGGCCGATGCGCGCCGCCGCCGGCCTGCCCAGTGCCGACGCCCGCATCGGCCAGGCCGCGCATGACTTCGTCATGGCCGCGTGCAGCGCGCCGCTGGCCGTGCTGTCCACGCCGCTGCGCCGCGACGGCGCGCCCGCCGTGCCGGCCCGCTGGCTGGCGCGCATCGAGGCGCGGCTCGGCGTGGCGCTGCCGGCGCACCCGGCGGTCGCCTGGGCGCGGAGGCTGGACCAGCCGGCGGACGGGCGCGGCCGGCCCTGCGCCGCGCCGCAGCCGCGCCCGCCGGTCGCGCTGCGCCCGCGCCGGCTCGGCGTGACCGAGATCGAGACGCTGATCGGCGATCCGTATGCAATATACGCAAAGCGCATCCTCAAGCTGCGCCGGCTCGATCCGCTGGACCAATCCACCGACCAGCTCGACTACGGCAAGCTGGTGCATCGCGGCATCGAGCTGTTCCTGGAACGGCACACGCAGGACTGGCCGGCCGACCCGGCGCCGGCGCTGCGCGAGGCGATGGGCCGCGCGTTGCTGCAGGCGTCGCTGCGCCCGGCGGCCGTGGCCTGGTGGGCGCCGCGCCTGGCGCGCATCGCCGACTGGATCGCCGCCGAGGAGCAGCGCCGCCGCGTCGTCGCGGCCCCGGCGCAGATCGCCGCCGAGGTCGCCGGCGAATGGCAACTTGGCGGCCACGTCGTCACCGCCCGCGCCGACCGCATCGAGCGGCGGGCGGATGGCAGCCTGGCGATCCTGGACTACAAGACCGGCACGCCGCCGGACCGCAGGCAGGTGCATGACGGCTCCGCCCCGCAGCTGCCGCTGGAGGCGGCGATGGCCGAGGCGGGCGCGTTCGCTGGCGTGCCGGCCGGCCCGGTGCGCGAACTGGCCTACTGGAGGCTCAGCGGCGGCCACGAGCCGGGGCGCGTGCATGAGCCGCTGAAAAAGCCGCAGGAGCTGGCCGACATCATCGCCGACGCGCCCGGCCACATCCGCGCGCTGCTCGCCGCATTCGACGACCCCGACCATCCCTATGCGCACCAGCCGCACCCCGGCCGCGCGACGCGCGGGGACTATGCGCAACTGGCGCGGGCGGGCGAACTGGCCGGGGCGGCGGACGAGTGACGGCTGGTCCCGTGCTGCCGCGCCGGTCGGTCCTGCTCGCCCCGCTGCTGGCGGTGCCGGTCGCGCGCGCCGACGACCCGGCAGCGGCGTTGCGGCGCGGGCTTGCCGCGCTGGAACGCCGGCATGGCGGCCGGCTTGGCGTCGCGGTCCTGGACACCGCGACGGGCCGGCGCGTCGCGCGGCGCGGCGATGAACAATTCGCCCTGTGCAGCACCTACAAGCTGCTCGCCGCGGCCTGCGTGCTGGCGAGGGTCGATCGCGGGCAGGAACGGCTGGATCGCCGCGTCGCCTATTCGCGCGCCGAACGCGTGGCCTATTCCCCGGTGACCGGGCAGCATTCCAGCCTGCCGGTCGGCGAGCTCTGCGCCGCCGCGGTCACGCTCAGCGACAACACGGCCGGCAACCTGCTGCTGGACAGCCTGGGCGGCCCGGCGGCGCTTACGGCATACCTGCGTGCGCTCGGCGACGGCGCCACCCGCCTGGATCGCCGGGAGCCGGCGCTGAACGAGGCTGCGCCGGGCGATCCGCGCGACACCACCACCCCGCTCGCGATGCTTGGAACGTTGCGCCGGATCGTGCTCGGCAAGGCGCTGTCCGCGGTTTCGCGCGCGCAGGTGACTGCATGGCTGGTCGGCAGCGAAACTGGCGGCGAGCGTCTGCGGGCGGGCGTGCCGCCGGGCTGGCGGGTCGGCGACAAGACCGGCTCCGGCGCGCACCAGGCGACGAACGACGTGGCCGTGATCTGGCCGCCGGGCCGCGCGCCGATCGTCGTGACGGCGCTCTATGCCGAAGCCAGCGCATCGCAAGCGCAGCGGAACGCCGTACTGGCGGACGTCGGGCGGCTGGCGGCGGCGATCTGATGAACGCGGATCTCTCCGCCCGCGACCGCGCCAACGCAGCGCAGCGTGCCGCCTCCGACCCGGCGGTGTCGGCGTTCGTCTCGGCCTCGGCCGGTTCGGGCAAGACCAAGCTGCTGACCGACCGGCTGCTGCGGCTGATGCTGGACGGGGCCGATCCGGGGCGCATCCAATGCCTGACCTACACCCGCGCCGCCGCCGCCGAGATGGCGCTGCGGCTGCAGGCGGTGCTGGGGCGCTGGGTGACGCTGGCCGACGCCGAGCTGGACGCGGCGCTGCGCGGGCTGGAGGTGCAGCCGGGCGACGCACCGCGCGCCCGGGCGCGGGCGCTGTTTGCGACGGTGCTCGACCTGCCGGGCGGGATGCGGATCGGCACGATCCACGCCTTCTGCCAGTCGCTGCTGCGCCGCTTCCCGCTGGAGGCGCGCATCTCGCCGCATTTCGCCGTCCTGGAGGAGGCGCAGGAACACGCCACCCGCCGCGACGCGACCGAGGCGGTGCTGGGCGACATGCCGCCGGAGGCGTCCGGGGCTGCCGATCGCGCCGCGCAGGCCGCCACCCTGCGCGCGGCGCTGGAGGCGATCGCCGGGCTGGTCACGCTGGCCGATTTCGATGCGCTGGTGCGCGGGCTGCTCGCCGAACGGGAGCGGCTTGCCGGACTGCTCGCCCGCGCGCCGGCGGAGATCGCCGCCGCCCAGCGCGCCGCGCTGGGCGCTCATCAAGACGAGGCGATGGTCTGGCAGGACGCCGTTGCCTGGGCGGACGAGGCCGGGCTACGCCGGACGCTGCAGGCGATCTGCGTTCACAAGGATGCCTCGCAAGGCATCCGCCGCGACGCGCTGCTCCAGCTTGACTGGCTGGCGCTGGGCGCGGCGGAGCGCGGCCCGCGCTGGGCCGAGTGGCGTGTCCACTTCGTCACCGCCAACGGGGCGCCCTGCGCCGCGACCTCGCTGCTGAACAAGAAGGTGGCCGAGCAGCGCCCGGATCTGCTGTCGCCGCTGCTGGCCGAGCAGGCCCGGATCGTCGAAATCGAGGACGCCGCCGCCGCCGCCCGCTGTGCGGCCAACTCCGCGGCGTTGGCGGCGCTGGCGATGCCGGTGGCCGGCAGGTACGTCCGGCGCAAGCAGGATGCGATCCGGCTCGACTACGCCGACCTGATCGACGCCACGCTAGGCCTGCTGCGCACGCCGGGGGCGGCCTGGGTGCTGTACAAGCTCGACGGCGGCCTGGATCACCTGTTGCTGGACGAGGTGCAGGACACCGCGCCGGCACAATGGCAGATTGCCGCCGCCCTGGTGGAGGAGTTCTTCGCTGGCGCCGGGGGGCGCGACGGCGCGCGCAATGCGCCGCGCACGGTGTTCGCGGTGGGCGACCGCAAGCAGTCGATCTTCTCGTTCCAGGGCGCCGACCCGGACGGATTCGAGGCCTGGCGAGGCCGGCTCGGTCAGCGTGTGCGCCAGGCCGGCGCGGGCTGGCACGACGGCCGGCTGGACGTTTCGTTCCGCTCCACCAGCCCCGTTCTGGCGCTGGTCGATGCGGTGTTCGCCGACCCCGACGCCGCCGCCGGGGTGTGCGACGGCGAGACGCTGGCGCATCGCTCGGACCGGGCCGGTCAGGCGGGCACGGTCGAGCTGTGGCCGCTGGCGCCGAAGCCCGATCCCGACGCGCCGCCGCCCTGGGCGGTGCCGCGCGATCGGCAGGTGGTGAAAAGCGCCCCGCAGCGCCTGGCCGAGACCCTGGCCGACTGGATCGCGCGGGAGACCGACGGCAGCGTGGCGCTGCCCAGCCGCGGTCGCGCGCTGCTGCCCGGCGACGTGCTGGTGCTGGTGCGCCGGCGCAAGGCGGCCGGGTTCGCCGCCAGCCTGGTGCGCTGCCTGAAGCAGCGCGGCGTTCCGGTGGCCGGGCTGGACCGCATGATGCTGACCGAACAGCCGGCGGTCGCCGACCTGCTGGCTCTGTGCGACGCGCTGCTGCTGCCCGAGGACGATGTCTCCCTCGCCTGCGTGCTGACCAGCCCGCTGGGCGGCCTGGATGACGACGACCTGCTGGCGCTGGCGCCCACGCGGTCTGGCTCGCTGTGGCAGGCGCTGCGTGCGCGCGCCGGCGAGCGCGCGGGATGGCAGCGGGCTGCGGCGTTCCTGGCGGCATTGTTCGCCCGCGTCGATTACGCGCCGCCGCACGCGCTGCTGGCCGAGGCGCTGGGGCCGCTCGGCGGCCGGGCGCGGCTGCTGGCGCGGCTGGGCCCGGAGGCGGCCGAGCCGATCGACGAACTGCTCGCCGCCGCCCTGGACTATGCCCGCGCCGAGCCGCCCTCGTTGCAGGGCTTCCTGCATTGGCTGCGGCGCAGCGCCGCCGAGGTGAAGCGCGAGGCGCATGGCGCGGCGGCGCGCGACGGCGCGGCGCCCGGCGGCATGGTGCGGATCATGACCGTGCATGGCGCCAAGGGCCTGCAAGCGCCGCTGGTGATCCTGCCCGACACCACGGCGCTGCCGAAGCCGGGCAGCGGCCTGCTGTGGGCCGGCGAGGCCGGGGCCGAGGTGCCGGTGTGGGCGCCGGTGACGGCGCTCGGCTGCGCCCGGCTCAAGACGCTGCGCCAGGACGCGGCGGCGCGGCAGCTCGAAGAGTACCATCGGCTGCTGTATGTGGCGCTCACCCGGGCCGAGGACCGGCTGGTGGTGTGCGGTTGGCAGGCCGGCAAGCAGGTGGCGGACGGCACGCTGGTACCGGCTGGTCGAGCGCGGCTTGGCCCGGCTGCCGAGCGAGGCCGCGCCGCTGCTGGACTGGGGCGAGCGACGCTGGCATGCCTGCACCCAGACCGCTGTCCCAGATCGCGCCGCCCCGGCATACGCGCCCACGGTCTGCGCGCCGTTGCCGGCCTGGGCCGGTGCTGCGCCCGGCTGGGACGCAATCTCCGCCGCCCGCCGAGCCGGCGCTGCCGCAGCCCTTGGCCCCGAGCCGGCCGCAGGATGCGGCGCTCGGCCCGGTGCCGCCCGCCGCCTCGCCGCTGCGCCGCGTCCCGGGCGAGGCGGCGCGGTTCCGTCGCGGCCATGTACTGCACGCCTTGCTGCAGCATCTGCCGGAGTTGCCGGCCGAGCAGCGCCGCGCCGCCGCCAAACGCTTTCTGAGCCGGCCCGGCAACGCGCTGGGGCCGGGCGAGGCGGCGGACGCCCTGGCCGATGTCGCGTCGGTGCTGGAGCATCCGGCGCTGGCCCCCCTGTTCGGGCCAGAGGGCCGCGCCGAAGTGCCGTTGACCGGCGTGGTCGGCGGGCGGGTGGTGGGCGGGCTGGTGGACCGGCTGGCGGTGCTGCCCGACCGCGTGCTGGTCGCCGACTACAAGACTGCGCGAGCGCCGCCGGCCGGGCCGCAGGCCGCGCCGGTGCTGTATCTGCGGCAGATGGCGGCCTATCGCGCGGTGCTGCGCGCGGCGTTCCCGGGCCGCGACGTGCAATGCCTGCTGGTCTGGACCACCGGGGCGCAGGTGATGCCGCTGCCGCCGGCGCTGCTGGACAGCCATGCGCCCGGCCCGGCCTGAGCCTGCGCCATCCGGTTGATCCGGCCGGCCGCCGCGCCCATCTTCGCAGCCGAGCAACGAAAGGACTTCGTCATGGCTGCGAACAGCAACACCAAGCCGGTCAGCGACGCGAGCTTCGACAGCGACGTGCTCCAGGCCAGCGGTCCGGTCGTGGTGGATTTCTGGGCCGAATGGTGCGGACCGTGCCGCGCCATCTCGCCGGCGCTGGAGGAGATCGCGGGCGAATACGCGGGCAAGCTGACCATCGCCAAGGTCAACATCGACGAGAACCCGCGCACGCCGACCACCTACAACGTGCGCGGCATTCCCACGCTGATCCTGTTCAAGGACGGCAAGCAGGTCTCGACCAAGGTGGGCGCGGCGCCGAAAAGCGTGCTGAAGGAGTGGATCGCCTCGGCGATGTAAGCACCGGGGGCGCCACCCCGATCATCCCCCCGGCAACAGCGCGGCAATCTCGTTCCCTCGCAAGACGTCGCGCACCGCCGCCGGCAGGTCGCCGGCGCGCAGCGCCCCGGCGGCGGCGGCCAGCCCGGCCATGGCTTTCAGGTAGAGCGCGCCGCCGAGACTGACCCGGCGCACGCCGGCTTTTGCGAGATCGTCGAGCGGCACGCCGGGACCGATCAGCACGTTCACCGGTTTGGGGGAGACTGCCCGCACCACCGCGCGGACGGCATCCATGTCAGGCAGGCCAGGGGCGTAGAGGACGTCCGCGCCGGCCTCGGCGAAGGCGGCCAGGCGGCGGATGGTGTCGTCCAGGTCTGGCCGGCCATTGAGGAAGTTGTCGGTGCGGCCGGTCAGCAGGATGCGTCCGCGCGCCGCCCGCGCCGCGGCGCGGACGCGGGCCACGGCGGTATCGAAGTCATGGATCGGGCGCGCCGGATCGGCGGTCGTGTCCTCGATGCCGAGACCCGCGAGGCCGCCGTCGATGGCTGCTTCGACAGTGACCACACAATCCTCCGGCGCCGGACCGTAGCCGTCCTCAAGGTCGCCGTTGACCGGCAGGTCGGCAACGCGCGACAGCAAGGCGGCATTGGCGACGGAGTGGGCGCGACTGACGGCGTGCGCGCCGTCGCGAACGCCCGCTGCGGCGGCGATGGCAAAGGATGAACTGCCGAGGGCCGCGAACCCCGCGCGCTTCAGCAGCACCGCGGAGGCGCCGTCCCAGGCATTCGGCATGACGAACGCGCCCGGCTGCTCATGCAGGGCGCGGAACTGCTCGTAGCGCGTCGCATCGGCCATGCTGCCGTCTCCGTGCCCCCAGGTGATCCTGCGCCGCTCGGGTGCGCGGAGAGAGTGCGGCGTGCGCGTCCTGGTTGGGGCGGAAGGATTCGAACCTTCGCATGGCGGATTCAAAGTCCGCTGCCTTACCGCTTGGCGACGCCCCATCGGCCGCACCCGGCCGCACCAACGCTCTTAGGCCGCCCCTGTCGCCGCAGCAACCGCGGCCGCCGGGTGCGATGCGCCGCCCCACACCCACCAGCCCGGCCGTTGCAAGCCGCTTGCCGCCATCCCGGCCGCAGCCGGATCGGCGAAGATGCCGAAGCAGGTCGCCCCGGAACCGCTCATCCGCGCCAGCAGGCAGCCGGGGGCCGCGCGCAGCGCCGTCAGCACGGTCTCCACCGCCGGACATAGATCGCGCGCCGCCGGCTCCAGATCGTTGCGCAGTGCAGCGAGGTCGGCCGCCATCGCCGCGGCGTCGGCCCATCCGCAGGGCAGGGCGGCCACACTCGAGAACGCCGCCCCCCGGCGCGCGGCGAACACCGCAGGGGTGGGCACCGCGACGCCGGGATTGACCAGCGCCAGCCCGAACGCCGGCAGCGCCGGGGCGTGCGCCAGCACCTCGCCGACCCCGCCCATGCGCGCCGGGCGGCTCTCGAAGCACACCGGGACGTCCGCGCCGATCGCCTGCGCCATCGCCGCGAGCGCAGCGGCGGGCAGCGACACGTCCCACAGCCGGCCGAGCAGGCGCAGCGTCGCCGCCGCGTCGGCCGAGCCGCCGCCGATGCCGGATGCCACCGGCAGCCGCTTGTCCAGCACCAGCCGCGCCCCGCGCCTGACGCCCGCCGCCTCGGCCAGCAGCCTTGCCGCGCGCAGCACCAGGTTTTCCGCCGCATCGGCGGCCAGCACGGCAGCACCCGGCCCGCCCAGCCGCAGCTCCAGCACGTTCGCCGGCTCGGCCGAAATCCGGTCGGCGGCGCCGGCGAACACCACCAGGCTGTCGAGCAGGTGATACCCGTCCGGCCGCCGCCCGACGACGTGCAGGAACAGGTTTACCTTGGCCGGCGCGACCTCGCTCAGCATCGCCGGCAGCGGTCAGGGCTGCGACTTGCCGGCGGGCAGGTTCGAGGCGTCCACCTCGCGCAGTTTCCTTTGCAGCACCGCCGCCTGGTCCGACGACGGCTTCAGCGTCAGCGCGCGCCGCCACTGGAACGCCGCCTCCAGCGGCCGGCCGGCGGCGCGGTAGGCGTCGCCCAGATGGCCGTTGATCTCGGCGTCCTCCGGCTGCAGCTCGACCGCGCGCTCAAGCTGCTTGACGGCGTTGGAAACCTGGCCCTGCCGCAGTTCGACCCAGCCGAGGCTGTCCACGATGGCGCCGTCGTCCGGCCGCAGCGTCACCGCGCGCTCGATCATCGTGCGCGCCCGCGACAAATTGCTGCCCTGCTCGGTCCAGGCGTAGCCCAAATAGTTCAGCACGAAGGGCTGATCCGGCGACAGCGCCAGCGCGTGCTCGAAATCCGCCTGCGCCGCCGGCCAGCGATGCGCTGCCTCAAGCGCGATGCCGCGGGCATAGAAGAGCGGCCAGTTGTCGCGGGTCGGGTTGGGCACGCGGGCCACCGCCTGGTCATAGGCGGCCACCGACGCGTCGGCATGGCCCTGCTGGCGCAGCAGGCTGCCCTGCATGGTCCAGGGCTCCGGCCGGTCGGGATAGGTCTGCTCCATGCGGGCCAGCAGCCCGAGCGCGTCGCCCGTGCGGCCGAGCTGGTCCAGCAGGGCGGCGCGGCGCAGGTCCACCAGCCCGGCCAGCGGGTCGTCCGCGGCAACCGGCGCCAGCACCTCCAGCGCCGCCTGCGGATGCTTGGCCTCGGTGCTGAGTTCGGAGGACAGCAGGCGCGCGCCGGTCAGATCCGGGCGCAGCTGCAGCGCCAGATGCAGCAGCAGTGCGGCATAGTCGGCGGCGTCCTGGTCGCGCAGCGCCGCGGCGAGCGCGAGATACGCCTCGGCCATGCCGTCGGTGGCGCGGCGGATCTGCGGCTGCCCGGCGCTGCGCTCCAGCGCCGGCAGGGCGATCGCCAAGTCCGGGCTTTGCTGGGCGAGGCTGTGCAGGATGCGATCGGCGGCGGCGCCGTCGCCCTGGCGCACCTGCCAGCTCGCCAGGGTGCGCGCCAGCTCCAGGTTCAGCTCGCCATACGCGGCCTGCGCCGCCCGGTACAGCCGCGCCGCCTCCGGGTCGCGATGCGCAAGATCGGCGATCATCGCCGCGTGCAGCAGGTAGGCGGCGCGGAAGCGGTCGCCTTGCATGAACGGGCGCAGCGTGGCCAGCGCCAGGTCGGCGCGGCCGGATCCGGCCTGCGACCAGGCCACCAGAAGCGGCTGCAGCACCTGCGTCATGCCCTGCTGCGGCAGGCCGGCGAAGCGGCTCTGCGCCTCGGCCCAGTCGCCGTGCTGGGCGGCGAGGTCGCCGAGGAACAGCTGCGCCACCGGATTGTCGAGCTGCGTGCGCGCCAGGCGCTCGGTCTGCGGCCGGTCGGTCAGCAGGCAGGCCAGGAACGCTTGCTGCTGCAGTTCGGCGTCGCCCGGATCGGCGGCCAGCGCGCGCAGGAAGGCGTCCGCCGCGGTGTTCAGGTCGCCCTGCTGGCCGGCCATGCCGGCCGACCAGGAACGCCGGGCTGGACGGCCCCGGCGTGCCGCCGCGCGCGCCCGGCGGCCTGCCCGGCATCCGAGGCCGGCCCGGACGCGGCGCATCCGGACAGCAGGGACAGGGCGACCAGGACCGAGCGACGGAGCGAACGCGCATGCTGCATCGCCACAGCCTACCAGCCGGCCGATGGCCGCGCCATGCCCGCCGGGCCGCGCCGGCTGCTCCGCCCGCGGCAGCTTGCCCTTAGCCGCAGGCGGTCGGATTGTCGGCGCGATGGACATGCTGGCCGCTTTGGCGCTGCAACTGGAGTGGGGCGCCGACGAGGCGCTGGACTTGCGGGCCGTCGATCGGCGCGGCCTGGTCGCCGCGGCGGCCGTGCCGGCGACGAGCGCCGCGCTGGCGCCGGCGCCCGCCGCCGCCCGCGGGCGCGTCGCGGCGGTCCCGCCTGGCGTGGGCGAGACTGCGGCCGCGCGGGCGCGGGCGGCGGCGGCGGCGGCGGACAGCCCGGCGGCGCTGCGTTCGGCGCTGGCCGGGTTCGACGCGTTCGGGCTGGCGGCGACCGCGACCTCGCTGGTGTTCGCCGACGGCGAGGCGCAGGCCGGGCTGGTGATTGTGGGCGACGCGCCGGGCGCCGAGGAGGACGCCTCGGGCATCGCCTTCAGCGGCCCGGCAGGCCGACTGCTGGACCGCATGCTGGGCAGCATCGGCCTGGACCGGCGGGTGGTGCTGCTGACCACGGTGGTCCCGTGGCGGCCGCCGGGCGGCCGGCCGCCGAGCGAGGCGGAGATCGCCTGCTGCCTGCCGTTCCTGGAACGGCATCTGGCGCTGCTGCGGCCGCGCCGGCTGGTGACGCTGGGGGCGTTGCCGGCGCGCGCCCTGCTCGGCCGCCGCGAGCCGGTCAGCCGCCTGCGCGGGCGCTGGATGGACGCCGCGATCCATGGCCTGCCCGACGCCGTGCCGACCCTGCCGATGCTGCACCCGTCGCAGCTGCTGGCGCGGCCGGAGTGGAAGGCGCTCGCCTGGTCCGACCTGCGGCTGTTGCATCGCACCCTGAGCGCAATCACGGATTCGTGATCGTGCAACGCCGTATAAACGACTGATTGACGTTTATTACCGCTCTCTTGGGCGGCGCGGCCGGTTTTCAAGCATTGAGTTTCGGGTCCGTCGCGTGTAGCGGCCGTGACCCATGCCAGGGATCGGTGTCACGCTCTCTCGCCGGCCGGCTGCAACCGCCCTGTTGGCGGGCGCCGCGCTGCTGGCCGGTTCGTCCCCATGGTCCGGCGCGCGCGCCGGGCAGGCGGGCGCGCATACCGGCTCGCCGCCGCCGGACGACACGGCGATGGCCATTCCGCGCCTGTCGCCGTTCGGCGGCGGCGACGAGCTGGCGTTGCCGCAGCCGCTGGCGCCGAGCGACGCCGCGCGCATCCGCCGCATCCTGAAGCTGCAGGCGCATGGCGCGATCGAGGCGGCCTCACGCGAGACCGACCAGCTCGACTCCGCCTCGCCGCTCGGGCAGGCGATGCTGGGAATGATCCTGGCCGACCGCTACCTCGGGCGGTTCACCCGGCCGGACGCGCCGACGCTGGGGCGCTGGCTGGCCCGCTGGCCCGACCTGCCGGACGCGCCGGCGATCTATGCGCTGATGCTGACCCGGCTGCCGCAGGGGGCGAGGACGCCGCCGCCGCCGTTCGCGGCGCTTCCCAGCCCGCTCGCCGGCCCCGCCGCGCCCGCCCCCGTGGCGCCGCCGGTGCCCGAGGAGACCGGGGCCGACGAGCGGGCGCTGGCGCGCAACCCCGACCTCGACCGCTCGGTGGCCGAGGCCGCGCGCGCCCGGGGCGCGGCCGGCGTGCGCCGGCTGCTGGCCCGCACCAAGGGCCTCAGCGGGGCCTATGCGTCGCAGCTGGCTGGCGAGGCGGGGCGCATTCTGTTTACCCTGAACCGCGACCAGGACGCCTTCGACATCGCCGCTGAGGGCGCGCGGGCCTGTCGCCGTTGGCCGGGGACGGACTGCCAGACCGCCTCGCTGGCGGGCTTTGCCGCGGGCCTGGCCGCGTGGCGGCTGGACCGGCCGGACCAGGCCGGCCCAATGTTCGAGGCGGCCTGGCGCGCGCGCCTGACCACGCCGTCGCTGCGCGCCGCGGCGGCGTTCTGGGCGGCGCGGGCGCGGCTGGACGGGCGCGATCCCGCCGGCTTCCTGCCCTGGATGCAGCGCGCCGCCGCCGAGCGCGACACCTTCTATGGTCTGCTGGCAGCCCGCGTCCTGCGCCAGCGCGCCGGCTCGGCCCCGGGCGAGCGGGAGTTCGCCCGCGCCGCCGGCGGCTTCGAGGAACGCGAGACGCTGGGCGAGGCGGATCTGGATGCGGTGGCGGCCACGCCGGAGGGCCTGCGCGCCTTCGCGCTGCTGCAACTGGGCCAGCCGGACCGCGCCGAGGCCGAACTGCGCCGGCTTTGGCCGATGGTGGCCGGCACGCCGCCGCTGGCCCGCGCGGTGATGCTGGTGGCTGATCGCGCCGGGCTGTCCGGCCTGGCGGCGCAGGTGGCCGACCTGCTGACCGCCGCCGACGGCCGCCCGCGTGAGGCGATGCGCTTCCGGGTGCCACGGCTGGCCCCGGATGGCGGCTTCCGGGTCGATCCGGCGATGATCCTCGCCCTGGCCCGGACGGAGTCCAATTTCGACGCCAGCGAAGTCTCCTCGGCGGGGGCGCGCGGCCTCATGCAGATCATGCCCGACACCGCTGCCGACGTGGTGGCCGGCGCTGGCCATGCTCCGGCGCCGGGACGGGTGACGCGGCTGCTGGACGATCCCGCCGCCAACCTGGCGCTCGGCCAGGACTACGTAATGTGGCTGTCGCGGCACGCACCGGTGGACGGCGACCTGATACGGCTGCTCGCCAGCTACAATTCCGGCCCCGGGAAGTTCGGCCATTGGGCCGGCGCGGTGCGCGACGGCGGCGACCCGCTGCTGTTCATCGAGGCGATCCCGCTGGACGAGACCCGCGCCTTCGTGCCCCGCGTGCTGACCTATACCTGGCTATACGCGCGCCGGCTGCGTCTGCCGACGCCGAGCCTGGACGAACTCGCCGCCGGCGAGTGGCCGCGCTATCATCCGTTGCGCGTGCGCGGAACCGAGACTGCGGCGCGTCTGAACTGATCCGGCGGAGCGGGACCGCACGCAATGGCGCGCATTGACGAGAGCCGCAGGTTCCTGGCCGTCCGCATCGCGGTGCTGACAGTCTCGGACACGCGCGGTCCAGCGCAGGACACCTCCGGCGACACGCTGGCCGCGCGCATCGCGGCCGCCGGGCACGTCCTGGCGGAGCGCGCCATCGAGCGCGACGATTCCGACGCGATCGAGCGCCGGCTGCGCGGCTGGATCGCCGATCCGCAGGTGGACGTGGTCATCAGCACCGGCGGCACCGGCCTGACCGGCCGCGACGTGACCCCGGAGGCGTTCGAGCGCGTTCTGGACAAGCGCATCGAGGGGTTCGGCGAGCTGTTCCGCATGCTCAGCTTCCAGAAGATCGGCACCTCCACCATGCAGTCGCGTGCGCTGGGCGGGGTGGCCGGCGGCACCTATCTGTTCGCGCTGCCGGGCAGTCCGGGCGCAGTGCGCGACGCCTGGGACGACATCCTGGTGTGGCAGCTGGATGTCCGCCATCGGCCCTGCAACCTGACCGAACTCATGCCGCGGCTGCAGGAGCATCTGCGCCCGGCTTCCTGAGGTCGGCTTGGCGTGTCCACGTCCGCCAGCGTCCGCAGCAGCGCGATCCGGCGCCGCGGAAAGTTGGCCAGCGTGTCGGCCAGCGCGTGCGGCCCCGACCAGCGCACCTGAGCGAACGGCCGCGCCGGCCGGCGGGCGGCCATCGCCACCAGCCAGTAGCCGCCATCGCGCGCCGGGCCGAACACCGCGTCGCTGCCGCGCAGCAGGCGCAGCGCGCGCGCCGCGTCGTCGGCGGACAGCGCCGGGATGTCGCAGCCGACGATGGCTACGCGCCGGCGCGGCAGGCGGCGGAACACCCGGCCCATCCGCGCCTCCAGGTCGCCGCCGCCCTGCGGCAGGCTGGGCAGGCCCTGCAGCCACGGGCCGCGCGCGCCGTCCGGGGTGACCGCCACCAGGGTCGCGAACCGCCGGTCGGCGCGCAGCAGCCGCAGCGTGCGCCGCAGCGTCGCCGCGTGAAACCGCAGCGCCGCCGGCGCGCCGATGCCGGCGGCCAGGCGGCGCTTCACCGTGCCCAGCCGCGGCGCGCGCGCGAACACCACCACCAGCGGTCTCATCCGTACAGCCTGGCAAGCAGCGGCGCCGGCAGGCCGGCCGGTACAGCGCGAGGCAGCACAGGTTGCGCGCCGAGCGGCGCGTCCAGCCCTCGGTCTCCCACCGCCGCGCCGAGGTCAGCGCCGCCGCGTCCAGCGCCAGCAGCCTACGCCGGCCGATGCGGCGGACCAGGTCCACATCCTCCATCAGCGGCAAGGCGCGCACGCCCCCGACCCGGTCGAGCAGCGAGCGCGAGATCAGCAGGCCCTGGTCGCCATAGGGCAGGCCGAAGCGGCGGCAGCGCCAGGCGACCAGGCGCTCCAGCCGGCGCGCCTGGGTCGCGTCGCTGTCGAGCGTCAGGCGGAAATAGCCGGCGCGGTCCGGCCCGCCGCCCATCAGCGCCGCCGCGCATTGCCGCCAGCCCGGCGCCAGGCGGGTGTCGGCGTGCAGCAGCAGCAGCCAGTCGCCGCGCGCCGCGGCGATGCCCGCGCCCAGCTGTCCGCCGCGCCCGCGCGGGGCTGCGATCACCCGCGCGCCGGCGGCGGCGGCGATCCGGGTCGTGGCATCGCGGCTGCCGCCATCGACCACCAGCATTTCGTCCGCCGCCGACGCCACGCAGCGCAGCGCCGCGCCCAGCGTGGCCGCCGCGTCCAGCGCCGGGACCACCACCGACAGCGCCACCGACGACAGGCTTGCGGGAAGGCTTGGAGAAGGGCTCGGGGGCAGCATCAATGTTCCATCAATGTTCTTGACCCGACGGGCTGCGATGCGGCATGTCTAGCATGCGAACGAAGGAGGAACAGGATGCGCGAAGACGCCGCCGGCATCGACTTCGCGCGCGACGTCGAGCCGGATGAGCTGGCCGCCCTGGACCGCTCCGGCCTGCCCGATCGCGACCCGGACACGCTGGCGCCGGCATCCGCCGGTATCCGGCGCGGCCGCGGCGCCACCATCAACCCGGCCAGCCGCTATGACCGGCAGGCCGCGTCGCCGTTCGATGACGGCTGGAGCGGGATGGCCGGGGAGCTGGCCGAGTTGCCGCCGCTGCCGACCACGCTGCACCGCGACGCCAGCCGCAGCGTCATCAGCTGGAACGACAGCCCGGATATCGGCTTCGACCGCGCCATCAACCCGTATCGCGGCTGCGAGCATGGCTGCGTCTATTGCTACGCCCGCCCGACCCACGCCTATCTCGGCTGGTCGCCCGGCCTCGATTTCGAAACGAAGCTGCTGTACAAGCCGGACGTGGCCGAGCTGCTCGAACGCGAGTTGCGCAAGCCCGGCTATGTCGCGCGACCGATCGCGCTGGGGTCGAACACCGACCCGTACCAGCCGGTCGAGCGCACCCTGCAACTGACCCGCGCGGTGCTGGGCGTGCTGGACCGCTGCGATCATCCCTGCACCATCGTCACCAAGTCCGCCGGCGTGCTGCGCGATCTGGACATCCTGGCGGGGATGGCAAGGCGCAACCTGGTGCGCGTCTGGCTGTCGGTGACCACGCTGGATCCGCGCCTCGCCCGCGGCATGGAGCCGCGCGCGGCCACCGCCGAGCGGCGGCTGCAGGCACTGGCCGGGCTGGCCAGGGCCGGCGTGCCGGCTGGCGTGCTGGCCGCGCCGATGATCCCGGGGCTGAACGACGCCGAACTGGAGCGCATTCTGGAGGCGGCGGCCGCGGCCGGGGCCGGCAGCGCCGGCTACGTGCTGCTGCGCCTGCCGCACGAGTTGCGCCGAGATCTTCCAGGACTGGCTGGAGCAGCACGTGCCGGACCGGGCGCGGCATGTGTTGGCGCTGATCCGCCAGACCCGCGCCGGCGGGCTGAACGACGCCCGCTTCGGCCACCGTTTCACCGGCAGCGGCGCCTATGCGGACCTGCTGGCGCAGCGGTTCGCCCGCGCCGCCCGGCAATTCGGCCTGGACGGAACCAGCGAGCTGGATTGCAGCCGCTTCCGCCCGCCGCCGCCGCGCCGCCCCGGGCTGGCCGAGGCGCAGCTCAGCCTGCTGTAAGCACGCCGCTGGCGCCGGCTGCCTCGCCCGCGCCGGGCGGGTCCGATGGTCCATTCGTTGTCGCGATGGCCGGGCTTGGCCCGGCCACCCACCGCCGCGCGATGCATGGAGTGGATCGTGGATGGCCGGGTCTGGGCCCGGCCATGACGGGACAGCGATGCGCCGAGGGCATCGTGGATGGCTGGGTGGAAGCGCGGCCATGACAGGAACGAGACACAGCGGTCCGCAAGCCGCCGGCCGCTACGCCAGCTCCTGCCCGGTCGCCCTCGACACATGGCCGCTGGCCTTTTCCAGAAGCGTCGCCAGCCGCCGGGCTTCGCCGGCGGCAGCGTGCCATCGCTCGGCGGCGTGAGGCTGGTTGTGGGCGCGGGCGCGCTCCTCCATCTGCAGGAACATCGCCAGCCGGTCGCGATGCGTCCGCACCGCGACGCCCAGCGCGCGCTCCAGCTCCGACGCCTGCGCCGCCTGCAGCCCCAGCGCTGTGAAGGCGTGGCCGACCTGGCAGCGGAAGCGCGGTCCCTCGTCGCCGTCGATCTGGTTCAGCACGCCGCCGCATTGCGGGCAGCTGATCCGGCTGGGACGGCCGGGCACGCTGTCCTCCACCCCCAGTTCCGGCATGTCGCGGCCGGCGATCTGGTCCTCGGCGATGATCTCCGGCGGCAGCGTTCTGCCGGCCCCGGCGGCCTCGCCGGACAGGCGGCGCAGCAGCGCCGGCAGCTCTCCCAGCGGCGACTTATAGTCCACGTGGTCGCGCGACAGCGCCTCGCGCGGCATCGACGGCCATTGCGCGTCGTCCGGGTCCTGCACGATGCTCACCCCGCCGGCCAGCTTGATCGCCACCAGCCCCTCGGTGCCGTCATCCAGCAGCCCGGTCAGCACCACCCCGATCACCCGCGGCCCATAGGCGATGGCTGCAGATCGGAACAGCGGGTCGATCGCCGGCCGGGTGCGGTTTTCCAGCGGCCCGCGGCGCAGCAGCATCTGGCCGGGCCGCAGCAGCAGATGATGGTCGGGCGGCGCCACGAAGATCTGCCCCGGCTCGACCTTGGCCCCGTCTTGTGCCGCCACCGCCGGCAGCGGCCCGGCGCGCGACAGCAGCTTCGGTAGCAGGCTCTGGCCATTCGGCGACAGATGCTGCACCACCAGGATCGCCGCCGGGAAGTCCGCCGTCAGTCCGGCGCACAGCCGCGTCAGCGCGTCCACCCCACCCGCCGAAGCCCCGATCACCACGATGTCGCGATCGGTTCACGTTTTCTCACATTTCCGAGAGATTGACGGCTATGCAACGCTCGGGCGCTCGCAAGGGCAGCGTCTGCCGGGCTAAGGTTCGTATTGCACCAACAGTTTCCGTCGAGGGACTTTTGTCATGAACGACCAGACAGCAGGGCCGGATGCCGCCACGATCCAGCGCCTGGCCGCAGAGCTGGAACAGGCCCGGGTGACCACCGAGGACCATGACGCACAGACGGCTGCTCTGCACGAGGAATGTCGCCGCCTGATCGAGGAGCTGCGCGAGCGCCGCGCCGGGCAGCATTCGGCCGAGACCCTGGCCGCCGACCTGCAGCGGCCGGCTCGACGAGGTCCGGTCGGCGGCATCGTCGCTGGAGCGCGAGCAGGCGACGCGCAGCACCACCGAGGAGGAGCTGCGCATCAGCCTGGAGGAGCTGCAGGTCGTCACCGAGGAACTGGAGGAGGCCAACACGGCGCTCCAGCGCGCCAATGCCGGGCTGGAGGAGCGCGTCGTCAGGCGCACCGCCGAGCTGGCGCAGGCCAACGCCCGGCTCGACGAGCACAACCAGCGGCTTGAGGCGCTGGTCGCCACCGAGGTCGCGGCGCGCGAGGCGGCGCAGGCCGCGCTGTTCCGCCAGCAGAAGCTGGAGGCGCTGGGCCAGTTGACCGGCGGGATCGCGCACGACTTTAACAATCTGCTCACCGTGGTCATCAGCGGGCTGCACATGCTGGGCCGCGCCGAGACCGACGAACGCCGCGAGCAGCTGATCGGCCGCATCGGCGAGGCGGCGTCGCGCGGCTCGGAGCTGACGCGGCGGCTGCTGGCGTTCGGCCGCCGCCAGGCGCTGCGGCCCGAGCCGCTGAACCTGCCCGAGCACATGGCCGATCTGTGCGAGCTGCTGGGCCATTCGCTGCGCGCCGACGTGACCCTGGACTGCCGCGCCGAGCCGGATGTATGGGCGATCGAGGTCGATCGCGGCGCGCTGGAACTGGCGCTGCTCAACCTGTCGGTCAACGCCCGCGACGCCTTGCCGCATGGCGGAACCATTATTCTTTCGGCGCGCAACATGCGGCTTGGCGAGGAGGCGGCGGCGGCGGTGGATCTGTCGCCGGGCGACTACGTCGAGGTGGCGGTGGCCGACAGCGGCAGCGGCATGCGCCCGGAGGTGCTGGCGCGGGTGTTCGAGCCGTTCTTCACCACCAAGGAGGCCGGCCAGGGGTCCGGGCTTGGGTTGCCGCAGGTGTACGGCTTCGCCCGCCAGTCCGGCGGAACGGCGCGGGTGCAGAGCGAACCGGGCGAGGGCTGCACCGTGAGCATCCTGCTGCCGCGCACCGAGCGCGTGCCGGTCGCCGCCGACCCGCGCCGGGGCAGCGTGACGGCGGCGGCCAGGGACGGGCGGGACGGGCGCCGCGCCGCGGACCTCGCCCGGGCGGCGCGGCTGACCCCCGCCGCGTGGGGGGCGGAGAAGTCGCGGCCGGAGGAGGCGCCGGCGCGGGATGGCGCGGCGTCGGACGGGATGGAAGCGGGCGACGCGGCGGAGCGATTGGCCTCGGTGCTGGTGGTCGAGGATGACGACGAGGTGGCCGCCCTGGTGCTGGAGCTGATGGGTCAGTTCGGTCACGACGCCACCCGCGTCTCCAGCGTCGATGCGGCGCTGGGCGCCCTGGCGCATGGAAGCAAGGTCGATGTCGTGTTCTCGGACGTGCTGCTGCCCGGCGGCGCCAACGGGGTCGATCTGGCGCACGAGGTCAGCAAGCGCCGGCCGGATGTCGGCATCGTGCTGACCAGCGGCTACGGCCCGGACATGATCGGCCGCATGGGCGAGGTGCATTGGCCGCTGCTGCGCAAGCCGTACCCGCCGGACGCGCTGCGCGCGGCGATCGAGGAGTCGCTGCGCGAGCACGGAGCGATGCCGCCGCCGAAGGCGCCCCACCGTCGCGTCTCCCCGTCGTTCATCGGCTACTGACCGGCGCCCCCTTTACCGTCGTGGCCGGGTCACGCCCGGCCACGACGCCCTGCGAAGCCGCCCCCCGATCCGTCAGCTGTTCGGCGGCCGGCCCACCATGTTCGCCCCGCGAGCGGCCAGGTTGGCGCGGCCGATGACGCGGTTGCGCCCGCCGGTCATGCCGTCGCCGGTGCCGGTCGTGTTGCTGGCGTCGCTGGCCTCCGGCGCGATCAGGATCTCTGACAGCCAGCCCGAGGTGATGTCGATGCGCACGGAGAACTCGGTCTCCGTGGCAATCCACACTTTCACGTCCTTGGCGAAGAACTCGTCCTTGAACTCGATCCCGATCTGGCTCACCCAGTCGCCGGCGATGCCGCTGGAGACCATCTCGCCGGGGCCATAGACCAGCATCACCGTTGGCACCGCCAGCTTGAAGTAGTTGCCCTCCAGCTGAAGCCGTAGATGCGCGCCAGGATCGGATGCCGATCGAAATCGATGCGGCCGCTCGAGCCGACCTCGCCCAGGCTTAATCCCTTGAACACCCGTCCGAACAGGCGGCAGGTGCTGCCGGCCAGCAGCGTCTCGTCGTGCGAAGTCCCGGACATCGGCGCCTCCGTTCTGTTCGGCTAATGATATAGCCAGCGTGTTCGTTCCGCAATAGCATCCGTCAGGCGGCGCGGTGGGCGTGCGGCATCAGCCCGCGCGCCAGCCCGACATGCCGCATGTCGCCGTGCCGGCAGGCATGCGCGGCAGCGCCCGGCTGCAGCCGCAGCAGCGTGCCGCGCCGGCTCGATCGCAGGTTGCGCCGATGCGACAGCGGTGCGGCGACCAGCTCGGCGCGCGGGTCGATGCCGCGCCGGGCGAAGATCCCCAGCAGCGCATCGAGCTGCCGGGCGCGGCCGCCGAGCGCCGCCGCCTCCAGCATCCGCGCGGCGACGCGCTGGAAGGTCAGTCCCTCGGCGGCGACGCCGCGCACCGCATGCAGCAGCCAAGCGGAGACGGCGTCGCGCGCCTCGACCAGCGCGGCCTCGAAGCCGTCGGCGAAGCGGGAATAGGCGCGGCGGTGCGCCTCGTGGATGCCGGCGAGCGATCCGGCGGCCGCACCCGAACTCCAGCCGCGCGCATCCATCAGCGAGCGGATCAGCCCGCGCGCGGCCAGCCCGTCCTGATAGACCTCCACCAGCAGGTCGAAGATCGCGCCGGTCATCGGCAGCGACAGCGCATGCGCGTTGCGGCCCAGCCCGGCGGGGTCGATCCACTCGCCGGTCTGGTCCAGCCTGATGCCGGCCACGTCGCGCATCGTCACGTCGTTGCTGGCCATGCGCAACTGCTGGTGCGGCGCGGTCTCGGCCAGCCGGTTGACCAGGTTGGGTGCATAGAGATCGCCTTGCGTCTGCTGCAGCAGGCGTGCGCGCACGCCGGGAAAATGCAGGCCGGACAGCAGCGCCACCATGTCGCCGAAACACTCATGGAACGCCAGGAACTGCGCATCCAGCCGCTCGGGCGGCGGCACGCCGAGCCGGCCGAACAGCATGGCGTGCCCGACTTCATGCGCAACGACATCGAAGTTGAGGCAGAACGGCTGCATGCCGGCGCCCGGCGGCCCCGGCCAGAGGCCGGTCTCCAGGAAGCCGGGGCCGCTCTGCGCGTTGCGCCATTGCACCAGGGGCACCAGCTCCAGCCGCGCCGGGGCGTCCGGGTGCCACCATTGCACCGCCTCGCCCGATTGCGCCTCCCAGATGTCCAGCACCAGGCGCACCGTGCCGAACAGGTGGGCGGCGCGGAATTGCGGCGTGGCCTCGGCGACGCCCTGGAAATGCCCGTCTCGATCCGGCTCTGCCGGCGGGTGCAACGCCCCGCGGTACGGCGGCGCATCGTCCGGCGGCTCGTATTCGCGGGTCTTGTCGGTGGCATTGGCGACATACATTCGCGAAATCGGCCGGACCCGGCGCCAGGCTGCCGGCTGGGCAGGACACCTCGACGATCTCGGGGGAAAACCCCTCGTCGTATTGCGGGTACAGCCGGAACCGGGTGCCGCCTGATCGGTGCCGTGTCACGCCGCGTTCCGCCCCGCAGTTGCGCCAAGCCGGGTGTCTAGCCCGGCCAGGGCGCGTTGTCCTCCGAGTGTAACGAAATCGTTTGCACCGGGCCATCGCCGCGATCCGGGTCCAGCGCCAGCGCCCGGGCGCGGCGCTCGGCCTGCAGCGCCTGCCGCTCGAACTGCTCCCAGATCAGCGTGCGCTCGAAGCGGAAGCCCGGGGCGGCGGCGCCGGCCGGCTCGGCGGCGATGGCATGCAGCATGGCGATCGCATCCCGGCGCTTCTGCCGCACCGCGCCGCGCGGCAGCCAGTCGGCGAGCGGCGCTGGCGCCACCGCGGCGAGGGCGGCCAGGCTGCGGCGCGGAAAGTGCTGGCGCTTCATCGCCGCGGCCAGCGACAGGCAGCGCGCGCGGTCGATGACGCCGTCGGCGACGGCGGCCAGCAGCGTGGCGCGCAGATCCACCATCGCGTCGGACAGCGCGGCACCGCCGGCCGGCGCCGGCGCGTGCACCACGGCCACCTCGTCGTCGTCCTCGAACGCCTCGGGGAAGCCGGGCCAGATGCCGTCGCGATAGGCGGCGAACACCGCGCCGACGCCGCGCATGCCGAACGGCCGCAGCTCCGCCGCACGCAGCGCGCCCATGCTGGCCGCGCCCCAGACCGCAACGCCCTGCGCCATCGCCCACAGCAGCTCGCGATGCCAGACCGCCGGCACGTCGAGGAACACGCCGTCGATCAGTCCGAGTGCAGCCGGCCGGTACGCGCGCACGGCGCGGAACACGTCGCCCTGCCGCGCCGGCGGCAGCACCCGGCAGGGCAGCAGGCGCGCCACTTCGCGCGGTGGCAGCGTCGGCCCGGCGAACACCACAACGCCCTGCAAGGCGGGCGGGATCACGCCGCCCCCAGCACGCGCCGCGCCCGGACGCCGGGGGAGAACTCGCCATCCGCCTCGGACCACGCGCCTTCCAGTCCCGGGACCAGCACGCGCACCACCGGCACGCCCAGATCCGGTCGCGTCAGGTCCACCGCCAGGGCCTGCGCCATGCCGGCCTGCGCCAGCCGTCGCAGCACGGCGGCGACCGGATCGGAGTCCGGAACGTCGGAGCCCGGCACGGCCGCGGCATCGGCGAACCGCCGCGCCGGGGCGGCGCCGCGCCAGGCCAGCGCGGTCGCCAGCCGGGCCTGCACCGCCCGGTGCGCGAACGCCTCCGGCGGCAGGTCATCGCGCGCGCCGGAGATCGTGGTCAGCCGTGCCTGAGCCGCCTCGGCCAGCGCGGCGGCCAGCGCCGCGTCGGGATGGGTCCGGCAGGCCGCGCCCAGCTCGGGCTGCACCTGGCCCAGCGGATCGGTCAGCAGGGCCGCGAACACCGGCACGCCGACATCGCTGGTCGTCTCCCAGATAGTCACCTCCACTCCGGCGGCGCGGCACAGATCGAGAAACGCCCGGCTGCACGGGCCGTCGACGCTGTCCGGATCGACCAGCGTGCGCGCCTGTGCCGTCTCGCTGGCGGCGTGCCACAGCGTCATCGCGTCACGCTCGACCGCCTCGCACAGCCCGTGCAGCAGCGCCTCCTCCGACGTGTTGCCCGACGCCAAGCCGGTGGTGGTGGCTTGAAACACCCGTGCCGCGGCCGCCTGCGGCAGGCTGTAATCGGCGGTGACCAGCTCGCGCGGCGCCCAGACCGGGCGGCCCGATCCCAACTCGCGCGCCTCGACCCATAGCAGGCGTTCGTGCAGCGGATCGGGGCCGCCGCGGCAGCGCGGCAGCCGGAGCGGGTCGGCGAACGCGCCGATCGCGGCCAGCTCGGCGGCGCTGGCGAAATGCGCCGGCAGCATCGCGGTCTCGGCGCAGCAGCATTCCAGCGCCTCCATCAGCGCGGACACCTTTGCCGCGGCCAGGCTGTCGCCCTTGCCCTGATGCACCGCCACGGTGCGCGAGTTCGGCCTGACGGCGGCAGCCACGGGGATCCCGATCACATCCAGCCCGGTCAGCACTGCCAGCCGTGTGACACCGATCGCCGGCGCCAGCGCGGCCACCCGCGCCAGCGTGGCCTCGGGCGCGAGCCGTCGGTTCACATCAGCCGATCGCGATGACGGGGTGCAGGCCAGCGCCCGCCGCCAGCGCCCGCGCGGCTGCCAGGTCGGGGCCGCCGTCATCCTCGGCGACCGACCCCAGACTGGCGCGCAGGCGTGCGAGCGACGCCGCCGAGCCGTCGAGCCGGGCCAGCGCGACGGCGCTGCGCAGCGCCAGCATCGCCGCGCCCTGTTCCTGCGCGACCGCCATGGCGTCCTCCAGCAGCACGCGCGCCGGCTCGCCGGCGCTGCCTGCGCCGCCGCGCGGATCGGCTTGCAGCAGCGCCTGCGCCTGCAGTCGCCGCAGTTCGGGGCGCCAGAAGCGCAGGCCGGTGCGGTCGAACTCCGCCACGGCGTCGCGCAGCGCCTGCAGCGCCCGCTCGGGCTGGCCGGCGGCCATCAGCATCTCGGCCTGCAGCGCGACATAGATCGGGAAATCCTCGCTGGTGCCGATGTCGCGCTGGCGGGCGAAGCCTTCCTCCAGCAGATGCAGGCCGGCCGCGGGGTCGCCCCCTGTGGCCGCCGCCCAGCCGGCGAAGATCATTCCTTTGACCCGGGCATCCTCCATGCCGTGCTCGCCGGCCAGCTGCATCAGGTCGAGGCCCAATCGCTGCGCCTTGTCGACGTCGCGGCGGAAGGCGTGGCGGACCAGGTGGATTTCGCTGAAATGCACGGTCGAGCCGACATGGGCCACGCTGTCCAGATGGTCGAGCGCCATCCGGTCCTGCGCCAGGGCCGAGACCGGCCGGCCCATCATCCACAGGATCAGGGCAAACTGGCCGTGCGCGCACACCTTTGCGTCGTGGTTGCCATAGACATGCGCCTGGTCGCGCAGGTCGTGGCGGTGATAGATCCCCAGTCCGCTGTCGATGTGTTCGCAGCAGCGCGCGAAATTGCCGCGATGGAACTCGCTGGCCCAGCCGCAATGATGCGCCTGCAGCAGCAGCGCCGGGTTGCCGCGCTGCCGCGCCCGCGCCAGCAGCTCATGCGCGCGGTCGAGCATATGGAAGAAATCGCGCGAGACCCGCCACCAGCCCCAGTAGATCGGGAAATACCGGTCGGAATCCGGCAGCTCCTGGCATAGCGCATTGGCCGCGGCATACAGCCGCTGCGCCTCCTGCGATCCGTAGCCGTGCAGCACCATCACCGCCGGCCCGAGCAGCGTCATGAACTCCAGCCGACGCTCGATCAGCTCGGGCGTGTGCGGCAGCGCCTGCATGGCGGACAGGCCGCGCCCCAGCAGCCGCGTCGCCTCAGTCAGCGCCGAGCGGGTCAGGCTGAGCCGGCCGGCGGCCAGCCAGTACCGGCAGCGACGCCTCCGGGTCGGCGCCCTCGGTCAGATGCAGCGCCAGCAATTCGGGCTGCGTGCTGGCCAGATCCGGATCGCAGGCCAGCAGCGCGCGGGCCACCTGCAGGTGCAGCGCCTGGCGCGGCCCGCGCAGCAGGCTGCCATAGGCGGCGTCGCGCAGCAGCGCATGGGTGAAGGCGCCGGCGCGCTCGCCGTTCGCGCCCTCGGTCAGGATTCCGGCGCGCACCAGCAGATCGACAGCGTCATCCAGCACCGCTTGGCTGGTGGCAAAGCTCGCCGCGCAGACGCGGGCCAGCACGTCGGAGCGGATGTCGCCGCCGATCACCGCGGCGGCCTGCGCGATCTCCTTGGCCTCGCCCAGCCGGTCGAGCCGTCCGGCGAGCAGTTCATGCACCGAGGCCGGAATCAGCGGCTCGGTCGCGTCGGCGTCGGCCAGGCCCAGATCGCCGCGCGCGGCCAAGGCGCGCACCACTTCCTCCACGAACAGCGGCACGCCGCCCGCCTTGCGCCCGATCGCGCGCAGCAGCGCGGGAGTGGCCGCGCCGCCGGGCAGCATCGAGGCGGCAAGCTGGCCCACCTCCGCCTCGGCCAGCGGCTGCAATTCCAGGCGCGCGGCGCCGGGCGGCAGCGCCGACCAGCCGAGCGCCGGCAGCAGGGCGAAATCCGCGCGCGCGGTCAGCAGCATCAGCACCCGCCGCCCGGCGCAGGCCGCCGCCAGCCGGGCTGCCAGCTCCAGCGTGGTCGGGTCGAACCACTGCACATCCTCCAGCACCAGGCGTAGCGGGCGCGGCTCGGCCTGCGCCATCAGCAGCCGCACCAGCGCGGCCAGGATCGCCTCGCGCTGCTGTTCCGGCGTGCCCGTCTGGGCCTGGGACCTGGGCCTGAGCCTGGGCGGCGTCCGCGGCCGGCGCGCCGCCGCCGAGCAGCGGGGCCAGCGCCGGCGCGCAGGCATCCCAGTCGCGCAGCGCGCCAGTGAGCCGTGCGCGGCCGGACGTCGCGTCCTCGTCGGCGCTTCGCGCCACGCGCTGCAGCCAGGCGATGACCGGGCGCAGCGGCGAATCGGTCTCGAACGCCGAGCCTTCCAGCAGGATGGTGCCGGAATCGCCGGCGTCGGCGTCCTGCAGGAACGCCTGCAACAGGCGCGACTTGCCGATGCCCGGCTCGCCGGACAGCAGCGCCAGCCCGCCCTGGCCGGCCCGCGCGCGCGCCCAGCAGCCACGCAGCGTTCGCATCTCGGGACCACGGCCGCACAGCGCCGCCGGGCGGGCGCGGGCGACGCGGCCATGCGCCGCCGCCTCGCGCAGCACCTGCCAAACGCCGTGCGGCTGGCTCAGCCCGCGCAGCTCGAAGCTGCCCAGGTCTGCGCAGACGAAACGATCGCGCACCCGCCGCCAGGTCGCCTCGCCGATCGCCACCCCGCCGGGCGGCACCAGTCCCTGCAGCCGTGCGGCCAAGTTCGGCGCGGAGCCGACAACGACATGCCGGTACGTGCCGCCGGCGGTATGCAGGTCGCCCACCACGACCGGCCCGGTGGCGATGCCGATGCGCACCGCCAGCGGCTCGCTGCGGGCCGCGCCGGTGGTCGGCACCTCGATCGCGCCGACGCCGCGGGCGATCTCAAGCGCCGCGCGCACGGCGCGTTCGGGATCGTTCTCGTTAGCGACCGGAAAGCAGAAATACGCCAGGATCCCGTCGCCCACCATGCGGGTGATGCGGCCGCCGAAGCGGTCGATCGGCCCGGCGCAGAAATCGCCATAGCGGCGCAGCAGCTCCATCAGGTCTTCCGGCGCCAGCTCCTCGGCCAGCCGCGAGGAGCCGACCAGATCGACGAACATCATGCTGAGCGGCCGCCGCTCGGCAGCCAGCTGGCTCGGCAGCTCAAGCGAGCCGTCGGCCATGACCGCGCGCAGGAAGCGCTTGCGCTCGCCGATCGTCAGGCCGAGTTCGCGCAGATTCTCGTCGGTCAGGTCGCCGAACTGCTCGCGCGCGATGCCGCTCGCCTGGAACGATGCGGCGCGCTGACCAAGCCCGATCGAGGCGAGCCAATCCTGCAATCCGCGATGTCCCTGTCCCGGCGCCGCCCGTCCGGCAGGACCCGGATCAGTCTAGGATCACGCAAGGAAACCGGATGTCAAATGGCAGGGCGCCGGGCGCAGGGGCAATCGCCTGAACCGCACCTGCAGCGCGGCGAGGCGACGTCCATCAACTGCTGCAGGATGACGTTGTGGCTGGCGCGCAGCACCGCGGAGCGAAAGGCGACATCCGCCTGGCACCGCCGGCCGAACGCGAGTTGGTGCGGGTGGTCGGAGTCGAACCGACACTCCTTGCGGAACCGGATTTTGAGTTCGGCGCGTCTACCAATTCCACCACACCCGCGTCCTGGCGCGTGGCTGCGGCACAGACCCTAGCCTGATTGTCGCGTCCTGTGGAGATGCGATCCTGGCCGCGCCGGCGGATCGGCTACACCCGCTCGCTTGCGGCGATGGCGACCTTGCAGCCGGCCTTGATGACCCGGTGCAGCAGCCGATAGCCCGGCGTCAGCTCGGCCTCGTTGTCCAGGCCGATGTCGCGGTGTTCCAGTTCCTCGGCGCGGAACTCCTCGATGGTGGCGCGCAACTCTGCCTCGTCGTCGCCCAGGCTGGCCGCCTGCGCGGCGTAATGTTCGTCGATCGCCTCCTCCACGGCCACCGTGCAGGCCATCGCCGCGCGCTCGCCCAGCGCCGCCGTCGCCGCGCCCAGCGCATAGCCGGCCAGGTGCCACAGCGGCAGCAGCGCGGTCGGCCGTACGCGGCGCTCCGCGATCAGGCCGGCGAAGGTGTCCAGGTGGTGCTGCTCCTGCGCCTGCATGTGGCGCAGCAGATCGCCCTTGCCGCTGCGGCCCAGCACCGCGAGCTGGCCCTGATAGATGCGCCGGGCGCCGTATTCGCCGGCGTGATCGACCCGCACCAGCCGCTCGATGCGGTCGCGCGGGGTAGGGTCGCCGGGCAGGCCAGCCGGCGCGTCGGATGTCTCGCTCATCACTCGTCCCCTCGCGTGCGCCACAGGAAAGTGGCGAGCGCCACGGCGAACGCCAGGGCGAAGATCAGGTTCATCGCCGCCATGGACAGGGGCAGGCCCGCCAGCAGGTAGGTCGGATCCTCGCACGCCTTGGACGGGCGCGCGGGCATGTGCGCCAGCCGGTCGGCGATGCTGCCCCCGGCGACGAAGCGCGGCGCCTGGCATTGCGGCAGCGGGCTGGGCCACAGCCGGTTCTCGACCCCGACATGCAGCGCGGCCGCGGCCGCGCCGCTGATCATGCTGATCACCACCAGCGCCGCCGCCACCCGCGCCCACCGCCGTGGCAGCGCCAGGCCCAGCAGCGACAGCGCGAGCGCCACGCGATACGGCCAGCGTTCGACCAGGCACAGCGCGCAGGGCACCAGGCCGCCCCACCATTCCGAGCCGAACGCGACCAGCAGCGCGGCCCCGGCCGCCAGCGCCGCCAGCGTCAGCGCCACTCGCAGTCGTGCCAGGATCATCCCGGCCTTATGGCGGTGCGGGCTGCCGCGCCGCAAGCCGGGGCGGCGCGCGCGGCGAAAGGCGATCGACGAGTGCCCACCCGCTGCTCACGGAGCCGTCATGCCAGCCTCCCGACGCCTGCATCCCGCGACGATGGGTGACATCGTGGTAGCCGCCCGGAATTACCGTCGGCTAACCTGCTGGAAAACTGGCGGACCCGACACGATTCGAACGTGCGACCTTCGCCTTCGGAGGGCGACGCTCTATCCAGCTGAGCTACGGGTCCGTGCCGCCTGCATAGCGCCAAATTCGCCGCGGCGGAAGGCCGTCAGTCCTGCATGTCGAGCCAGGCCGCCGCCGCGATGTCCGCCCCGGAGGGCAACCGGGCATCCGGGTCGCGCAGCCAGGCCGCGATGTCGCCGATCGGCGCCGCGCGGCCTTGGTCGCGCAGCATCAGATGGTAGTCGTCCGGGTAGTACGCCGTCCGGATTGCCCGACCCCGCGGCAGCGTGCGCCAGGCCGCGGCCATGGCGCGGGGCGGCACCAGCGCGTCATGCCCGCCGTACTGGATCAGCGCCGGCCCGGGCAGGCGGGGCGCGGCGGCCAGGGCGTCGTCCATCAGATCGACCAGCCCGGCCAGCGCGTCGAACCGTGTCGCATGCAAGGTCAGCGGGTCGCGCGACAGCCGGCGCAGCGCATCGAGGTTGTCGCTGGCCCAGACATGCACCGGGCCGCCCCCCACCACCGTCGCCGCCGGCAGGCCGTGCGACAGCAGCCACAAGCCGCTGCGCAGGAACACGTCCATCTCCGCCCGGCCCCACACCGCCGGCGACACCAGCACCCAGCCGGACACCGCCTCGATCACCGCCGGCGGCCGCGCGGCGGCGAGGCGCATCAGCACCGCCGCGCCCATGCTCTCGCCCATCGCCAGCAGCCGCGTGCCCGGGTGCCGGCGGGCCAGGCCGCGCAGCATGCTCGCGGCATCGGCGCACAGCGCCGCCGCCCCCGGCCAGCGGCCGCGCCCCGGCGCCTGGCCGAAGCCGCGCTGGTCGGGCGCATAGACGGCATAGCCCGTCATCGCCAGGATCGGCGCCGGCAGCTCCCATGCGTCGCGGCTGTCGTCGAACCCGTGCAGCGCCAGCAGCGCCGCCGCCGGCGGCCCGTCCGGCAGCCAGGCGCGGTACGGCAACCTCGCCCCGTCCGCCGCGGTGAACCAGCCGTCGCGCACGGTGGGCGGCGGCGCCGGCAGGACCATGCGCGGCGGCGCGGCGCAGGATGCGGCCAGCGCGCCGCCGCCGCCCAGGGCGAGCAGGGCGCGGCGCGTCAGCACGGCGGCGGCACGGTTGAACCCACGACGCGCCAGGGTATCATGCGCCGGCCCGTCCGGGGCAGTCCCGGCCCCGCACCGACCTGGCCCGCGACCGGGCCCCGAGGAGCCGACCCATGCCGGAGGTTTTCGCGCCGCCGCAATCCGAGCCGACGCCGATCTACCAGCCGACCGAGATCATCCGCACCGACGACGCGGTGGTCGCCTGCGACGGCGGCGCCGGCGCGCTCGGCCATCCGCGCGTCTGGCTGCGCATCAAGCAGCGGCAGACGCTGTGCCCGTACTGCTCGCGGCTGTTCGTGCTGAACCCGGGCGCCGGCCACGACTCTGGACACTGACGCGCAGGCGCAAGCCGCGGCGGCGGGCCCGGCCGCGCCGCTGCACCTGGTGTTGGTCGACGGGTCCGGCTTCGTCTTCCGCGCGTTCCACGCGCTGCCGCCGATGAGCCGCGCCGACGGCACCCCGGTCAACGCGGTGTTCGGCTTCACCAACATGCTGGCCAAGCTGCTGCGCGAGCATGTCGGCACGCATCTGGCGGTGATCTTCGACGCCGGCCGCACCACCTTCCGCAACCGCCTGTCGGCCGACTACAAGGCGCACCGGCCGGAACCGCCGCCCGAGCTGATCCCGCAATTCGGCCTGGTGCGCGACGCCACCGCCGCCTTCGGCGTGCCCGGCATCGAGCTGGCCGACTGGGAGGCCGACGACCTGATCGCCTCCTACGCCTGCGCCGCGCGCGACGCCGGCGGTCAGGTCACCATCGTCTCGTCCGACAAGGACCTGATGCAGCTGCTGGGCGACGGCGTCGCCATGCTCGACCCGATCAAGAACAAGCCGATCGGCCCGGCCGAGGTGGTGGAGAAGTTCGGCGTGCCGCCGGGCAAGCTGATCGAGGTGCAATCGCTGATGGGCGACAGCGTCGACAACGTGCCGGGGGTGCCCGGCATCGGCCCGAAGAACGCCGCCGCGCTGATCGTGGAGTACGGCGACCTGGAGGGCGTGCTCGCGGCGGCCCCGGCGATGAAGCCGTCGCGCCGCCGCGACATGCTGATCGAGCATGCCGAGGCCGCGCGGCTGTCGCGCCGGCTGGTGGAACTGTGCTGCGAGGTGCCGCTGCCGCAGCCCATCGCGGCGCTTGCCGCGCGCGAGCCGGACCGCGACCGGCTCGGTTCCTGGCTGCTCGACATGGGGTTTCGCAGCACCGCCAACCGGCTTGGCCTGGCGACGCCGGACGGTCGGCTGGCCGCCTCGCCGCCGGCCGCGCCGGCGCAGGCCTCGCTGGATCTGCCGGTGCCGGCATCCGAAGCGTTCGGCGACTATGCCTGCGTGACCACCGAGGCGGCGCTGGCCGACTGGTGCGCGCAGGCCACCGCATGCGGCGTGGTTGCGGTCGAGGTGCTGGCCAGCGACCCGGTGGCCCGGCGTGCCCGCCCGGTCGGCATCGCGCTGGCGATCCGGCCGGGCCGCGCCTGCTACGTGCCGCTGGCGCACGAAACCGGCCAGCCGCAGCTCGCCCCCGACGTGGCGCTGCCGATCCTGGCGCCGCTGCTGGCCGACCCGCATGTGCTGAAGGTGTTCCAGGACGCCAAGTCGGACCTGATGATCCTGGGCCGGGACGCGGCGCCGGCGGACGACGTGTCGCTGATCAGCGCGGCGATGGATGGCGGCCGGCACGGGCATGGGCTGGCCGAACTGTCGCGCCTGCATCTGGGCCACGCGCCGATGGCGCTGGACGAGGCCACCGGCAGCGGCCGGGCGCGGCTGGCGGTGACGCAGCTGCCCGTCGAGCGCGCCGCCGCCCTGGCCGGCGAGGCGGCGGACGTGGCGCTGCGGCTGTGGCAGACCCTGCGCCCGCTGCTGCGCCCGGCCCGGGCGCTGGCGCTGTACCAGCAGGTGGAGCGCCGGCTGACCCCGGTGCTGCTGGAGGCCGAGCGCGCCGGCATCCGCGTCGATGAGGCCGACCTGCGCGCCATGAGCGCGGACTTCGCCGCCCGCATGGCGGTGATGGAGGCCGAGATCCACGGCCTCGCCGGCGAGGCGTTCAACCTCGGCAGCGCCAAGCAGCTTGGCGAGGTGCTGTTCGACCGCATGGGCCTGCCCGGCGGCCGCCGCATGAAGACCGGCGCCTGGGGCACCGACGCCTCGGTGCTGCAGGTGCTGGCCGATGGCGGCCACGCGCTGCCGGCGCGCATTCTGGAATGGCGGCAGCTCGCCAAGCTGAAATCCACCTATGCCGACGCGCTGGTGGGCGAGATCGACGCCGGGACGGGACGCGTGCACACCAGCTACGCGATGGCCGCCACCAGCACCGGGCGGCTGTCGTCGAACGACCCGAACCTGCAGAACATCCCGGTCCGCACGGAGGAGGGCCAGCGCATCCGCCACGCCTTCGTGGCCGAGTTCGGGCACGTTCTGGTCAGCTGCGACTACTCGCAGATCGAGCTGCGGCTGCTGGCGCACGTCGCCGACATCGAAGCCTTGCGCGACAGCTTCCGCAACGGCGAGGACATCCATGCGCGCACCGCGAGCGAGGTGTTCGGCGTGCCGATGGCGGGCATGGATTCCGCCACGCGCCGGCGCGCGAAGGCGATCAATTTCGGCATCATCTACGGCATCAGCGCATTCGGGCTGGGGCGGCAGCTGCAAATCGAGCCGCAGCTGGCCAAGCTGTTCATCGACGCCTATTTCGAGCGCTACCCCGGCATCCGCGCCTATATGGAGCGCACCCGCGAGGAGGCGCGCACGCACGGCTACGTGCTGACGCCGTTCGGCCGGCGCTGCTGGATCCCCGGGATCGCCGACCGCAACCCGGCGGCGCGCGGCTATGCCGAGCGGCAGGCGATCAATGCGCCGCTGCAGGGCGGCGCGGCGGACATCATCAAGCGCGCGATGGTGCGCCTGCCGGCGGCGATGGACGACGCCGGCCTGTCGGCGCGGCTGCTGCTGCAGGTGCATGACGAACTGCTGTTCGAGGCGCGCGAGGCCGAGGCCGACGCGCTGGCCGAGGTCGCCCGCAGAGTGATGCAGGGCGCGGCCGAGCTGTCGGTGCCGCTGGTGGTCGAGACCGGGCAGGGGCGGTCCTGGGCGCAGGCGCATTGAAGGTCCAAGCAGGTCAACGACACGCTGGCCCATTCCGTGGGCGACGCGCTGCTGCGCTGCGCGGACCAGCGCATGCACCGCTGAGCATGGCCGCGACGCGGCTCTGCGCCGGGCCGATGCGCCCGCCGGGACGGGCGGGCGCGGACGCTACGCCAAGCCCCTTCGCACCCGCCCGGTGATTTCGCGCTGCACCCGCAGGCTGCGCACGCCCAGCACCTGCGCCAGGTTGCCCTCGATCCCATGCACCTGATCGGCCGGCATCGACGCCAGCCCGATCTGCACGCGCAGCACGCCGTCGCCGGCGGCCTCGGCGTGCAGGCTGTCGGGGGCGAGGTCGCGGCGGGCAAACGGGGCCAGCAGGCGCGGCAGCAGGCCGGGCAGCTGGTCGGCGACGACATCGAAGCGGACGCGGGCGTGCTGGCCTAGCACGGACCAGGATTGCAGGGCGACGGGATCGGCGGACATGACGGGACTCCGAACGGAGTGGACGCGGGCAGCAGAGGCGGCCGGCTGCTCAGGCAGCCGGGCTGGTAATTCGCCGCTGGGTGGTCCGCATCGTCATGGTCGGATGCTAGCGCCTATGCGCCGCCCGGCCAAGTCAGCATCGGCAGGCGCAGCAGCGGAAACCCCGCCGCGGTCAGCACCCGGTCGCGCAGGCTGACGCCCAGCGGCACCTCTGGCGCGCCGCCGTCCGCGGGCGCGCGCGCCAGCAGCCCCAGCACCGCCGCGGCCGCCTGCGCCGCGTGCGCGGTCACGACATGCGCCGCCGCCAGCGCGTCCAGCGTCTCGGCATAGCCGAGCAACTGGAACGACGCCTGCCCGGTCGGCTGCAGCTCAGCATCCAGCGCCAGGTGGCCGCCGCCGGACACCCCGAGCGGTCCGTAGCCCACCGCCAGCCGCCGGACATCCAGCGCGCCGCCGCTGTCGCGCCACGCCGCCAGCGCCGCGCGGTCGAGCCAGCCCGCCGCGTCGGTCGGCTGCGGCAGCCGGCCGTGCGCCACCAGTTCGAAGGCCGCCGAGGCGACATGGCGGCCGAGCGGCCAGGCCTCGCCCGGCAGCGGCGCGGGCAGCACGATCGACTGCGCGCTGCCGACCAGGTTCAGCGCCTCGCCGACCGGCTGGGCCTGCAGATGCAGCAGCGCCGCCTGCACGTCGCGCGGCGGGCCGCCCGCCTCGGCGATGGCCAGACGCAGGCCGCGCGCGTCGGTGGCGACGATGCCCGACCCGTCCAGCCGCGCGGTCACGCGCCAGTCCGCCGAGGCCAGCGCCAGCGGCGGCAGGCCCGGCACCGACACCCCGACCGGCGCCGGCAGGTCCACGCGCAGAGTGCCGGGATCGGTCGGCGATAGGCGCAGCACCACGCGGTCGCTGCGCAGCGCCGCGTCGCCGGCCTGCAGTCGCAGAGCGAAGCTGCGCGTGGCCGCGGTCGGAAAGCCGCCGGCCCTGGCTTGCCCGGCGGTCACAACCACGCCGCGTGCCGCCATCGCCGCCGCCCAGCGGTCGAAACCACGCGCCAGCGCCCGCTGCGCCGCGAGCCACAGGGCGGCGTCGGCCAGCACCAGCAGCAGCGCCAGCGCAGCCACGCCGTACAGCCACCGCCGACGTTTCATCCCCATCCCTCACCGGCCGTCGCCGGGGCTGACGAATAAGGTAAAAAGCCAGTCATTGACAGCAGCTTGCCGCGTTCCGCTGGAGCGTCATGGCAGCCGGCGCAACGCGACATCCACACACTTGTCCACAGCCGGGCGGAGCTGCCGCAAGCCCGGTCATGGCGGCGGTCCGGCTGCGAACGCCGCCTCCAGCCGCCGCAGCAGCTCATCGCGCGCCAACCCCGCCGGCAGCGCCGGCAGCAGAGTCACCCGGATGGTGCCGGGGCATTTGCGAAAGGCGTTGCGGCCCCAGTAGCGGCCGGAATTGGTGACCACCGGGATCACCGGCAGTCGCGTGCGCGCCGCCAGCGCGGCGATGCCGGGGTGCAGCGGCGCGTACACCCCGGGGGCGACGCGGGTGCCCTCCGGGAAGATCACGATCTGCCGGCCCTCGACGGCCGCCACGGCGCCGGCGCGCAGCATGGCGCGCATCGCCGAGGCGCCGGCGGCGCGATCGACCGAGATCATGCCCGAGACGCGCAGCAGCGTGCCGAACAGCGGCACCTGCATCAGCTCGCGCTTGACCACGTAGCAGAACTCAGGCAGCAGCGCCGCCCACAGCACCGTCTCGAACGCCGATTGGTGCTGGGCGGCCAGCAGCGCCGCGCCCTCGGTCGGCAGCGCGCCTTCGATCCGCCAAGCGATGCCGGCCAGCGGCCGCAGCCCGGCAAGGACCGTGCGCGCCCAATGCCGGGCATAGATCAGCGCCGGGCGGCGGCCGCGCAGCCGCACCCACAGCGCCACCAGCGGCGCACCCAGGCAGAAGGCGAATGTTATGCCATAGAACCACAGGTTAAAGGCCGCCGATCGCAGCCACGTCATTGGCCAAGCCGCACGATGCGTTCGCCCTCCTGGCGCTCATTCTCCTGGCCTGGGCCTGAAGGCGGCCGTGGCGACGCTGTCGCGACGGCATCGGCGCCGCGCGAGGCCAGCGCCGACAGCCCGGCCTCGGCCGCCAGCCATTTGGCATATTCCCCGGCCAGCAGTCGCACGGTCGCCGCGTCGCCCAGCGCCGGCGGCCGCACCGGCACGGGGTACAGCCGGATCTCGGGCAGCGCGCGCGCCAGCTCGGCCAGCGCGCGCGGCATGTGATACCAGGCGGTCACCACCAACAGCGAGCCCATGCCGTGCGCCCGCGCCCAGGCGGCGGTCTCCAGCGCGTTGCCGCGGGTCGAGGCGGCGGCGCGGCCGAGTGTCACCCGGCTGCGCAGCGCCGGGTCGGCGCCGGCCTGGCGGGCCAGCGCGGTGAACCCGGCCTCGCCGCCCACGCCGGAGACCAGCAGCAGCCGGCCGCGTCCATCGGCCAGCAGCCGCAGCGCGGTGGCGACGCGCTCGGCGCCGCCGGTCAGCGCCACGATGGCATCGGCGCGGGGCGGCGGCCCGGCTGCGCCATCCGGTCCGCCGGCCCGCGTCGCCGCCAGGAATTGGGCGAAGCCGCCGGCCAGCAGCAGGCAGGCGGCGAGCGCGGCGACAGCGAGCCAGCCCGTCCTGCCGATGCGGCCGCGACGACGATGCGCCGTCACGGCAGGCGCCGCAGCCACAGCCGCACCGTGCCCTGCGCGGTGACGAAGCCGATGGCCGCCGCCGCCGCCGGCAGCGCCGGCAACGCCAGCCATAGGCCCGCCGGCAACGCCGCCGCCGCCGCCAGGACCGGCGACGCTCCTGCCGCGGCCTCGGTCGGCTGCGCGAACGGCGCGGCCAGCGCCGCCAGCCCCAGCAGCACCGGCAGCACGGCCACCGCGCCCAGCGCCGCGCCGCCGGCGGCCAGCGCGGTGGCCCGGCGGGCGAAGCGCCAAGCGATGTAGCCGTCGGTGGCGCCCAGCCCATGCACGATGCCGATCGCCTCGCGTCGCGCCACCAGCCCGCTGCGGGTCGCCACCGCGATCACCAGGACCGCCACCGTCGCCACGACGGCCAGCGCCAGCCAGGCGCAGGCCTGCAGACTGTCGGCCAAGGCCGCGAGGCGGCCGACCCACAGCGCGTGGCCCTCCACCTCCGTCCCGGGCACCGCGTGGCGCAGGCGGCCGGCCAGGCCGGATCCGTCGTCCGGCGCCTCGCCTGAAGCGGACGGACCGGTCAGGCGAACCGCGATCACGCCCGGCAGAGCCAGTCCCGGCGGCGGCCCGCCGGGGCCGAACCAGGGCCGAAGCAGCCGGTCCAACGCGGCGGCGTCCAGCGGCCGCGCGCTGGCCACCGCCGGATCCCCCCGCAGCACCGCGACGGCCCGCTGCAGCCGCGCCTCGCCGGCCTCGATCTCCTCCGGGCGCGGCACCTGCACGGTCAGCGCCGAGGCGGCCCCGCTTTGCCAATGCCGCGCCAGCGCACGCGCGCCGACCGCCCCGGCCCCGGCGAGTGCCGCCAGGAACGCCATCGCCCCGACCAGCAGCGGCAGCACCCCGTCTCCCAGCGCCCGGCGCAGGCCCAGATCGTCGGGGGCGCCCCGCCGGAAGTTCGCCCCCCGCGCATCCGGGCGGCGCTCAGCCATCGTCCACCAGCCTGCCATGCTCCAGCAGCAGCACCGGGCCCGGATGCCGCGCCACCAGCCCGCGGTTGTGCGTGGCCACCACCACCGTCGCCCCCAGCCGGTTCATCTCGTGCAGCAGCAGCATCAGGCGCTCGGCCTGCGCCTCGTCCAGGTTGCCGGTCGGCTCGTCGGCCAGCAGCAGGCTTGGTCGGGCGATCACCGCCCGCGCGATCGCCACGCGCTGCTGCTCGCCGCCCGACAGCGCATCCGCGGGCTCGTGCGCGCGCCGCGCCAGCCCGACCCAGCGCAGCATTTCCTGCACGTCCGCGCGCACCTGCCCCTCGGGCCGGCCGGCCACGCGCAGCGGCAACGCGACGTTGTCGAACGCCGAGAGATGCGTCAGCAGGCGGAAATCCTGGAACACCATGCCGATCCGCCGACGCAGCGCCGGCAGGGCGCGCCGCGTGCCGCCGCCGCCGCGGATCGGCCCGATCTCCGCGCCCAGCACCGCCAGCCGGCCCCGGCTCGGCCGTACCGCCAGGTGCAGCAGCCGCAACAGGCTCGACTTCCCGGCGCCGGACGCGCCCAGCAGCCAGCGGAAGCCGCCGCCGGGTATGGCGAAGCTGAGATCGCGCAGCACCTCCGGCGCCGGCGGGCGTCCCACCTGCCGATACTGCAGCCCGACGTCGTCCAGTCGAACCATTCCCGCTCCGCGCAGCGTTGCCCCAGGGCCGCGTCTCCAAGGCGCGTCCTAGCACGTGCTGCCCGGCGCTGGCATCCGGCCCCGCCAGCACGACGGTGGCCCGTTCCAGGAGCGGCGCAGTTACGGCGGCGCAGCATCGGCGGCGCGGCATTGCGCGGCATTGGCGGAACGATCATCCTTGCGCCGCCGATGCGCATTGTCTGCCCTGATTGCTTCGCCGCCTACGAGGTGCCCGACTCCCTGCTGGGCGCCGGGCAGCGCGCCTTGCGATGCGTGCGATGCGGCCGGGAATGGGTGCCGGAGACTAGCCCGCCGCATGCCGCGCCCGAATCCGCAGGCCGGCAACCAGGCCTGGCGGAGCGCGCGGCCGCCAGGCAGCCCGCCGTGCTGCTGCGGCCGGAGCCGCGCGCCTCGACGCACGTGCCGGTCGCGCCGCCGCCGCCGGCCGACTCGCTGCTGACCGCCTTTTCGCCGCTGATCGACCGGCCCGAGCGCGCTGCCGAGCGCGCCGCCTCGCTGGCCTGGCTCGCCTCGGTGGCGCTGCTCATCCTGCTGGGCGCGGCCGCTTATGTCTGGCGGGCGGAGGTCCAGGCCGCGTGGCCGCCCAGCCAGCGCGCCTACGCGGCGCTCGGGTTGCGCTGAGCGACGGCGCGCGGCGTCTGGCGTTTCGCCGCGCCCGCACCATACTCGTCCAGCGCCGGCCGTAACGACGCCCGGCGCGCGGAGGACGTGCATGGACATCGACCACGCAGCGGCCGCGCTGCACGGGCGCGTGGCGGCGCTGGCGCAGGCCCTGGCAACCGGGCTGGTCGATCGCGCGCCGCTGATCGAGCGGCTGCTGGTCGGGCTGCTGGCCGGCGGCCACATCCTGCTGGAGGGCGCGCCCGGCCTGGCCAAGACGCGCGCGGTGAAGCTGCTCGCCGCCAGCCTGGAGGCGCCTTTCTCGCGCATCCAATGCACCCCCGACCTGATGCCGGCCGACCTCACCGGAACGACGGTCTGGCTGGCCGAGCGCGGCCGCTTTGAGTTCGTGCCGGGGCCGGTCTTCGCCTCGATCGTGCTGGTGGACGAGATCAACCGCGCGCCGCCCAAGGTGCAGTCGGCGCTGCTGGAGGCGATGGCCGAACGGCAGGTCACGGCGGCCGGCGGGGGCACCCATGCGCTGCCGGATCCGTTCATGGTGGTCGCCACGCAGAACCCGATCGAGCACGAAGGCACGTTTCCGCTGCCCGAGGCCGAGCTGGACCGCTTCCTGTTGCATACCGTCCTGGAGATGCCGGACGCAGCGGCGGAGCGGCGCATCCTCGATCTGGTCGAGCGCGAGTTGCATGGCGCGGCGCAGGACGCCGCACCGCGGCTGGATCTGGCCGAGCTGGCGGCGGCGCGGCGCGCGGCGATGGGGGTGCATCTGGCCGAGGCGCTGCGCGACTACATCGTGCGCCTGGTCACCGCCACCCGCGACCGCAGCGCCGGCGAGGACGTGGCCGCGCTGATCCAGCATGCGGTGTCGCCGCGCGGCAGCCTGGCGCTGGCCGTCGCGGCCAAGGCGCGCGCCTGGCTGCGCGGGCGCGACTACGCGACGCCCGAGGACGTGGCCGAGCTGGCGGCGGACGCGCTGGCGCACCGGCTGGTGCCGACCTGGCGCGCCGCCGCCGACGGGCAGACCGCGCGCGGCATCGTCGCGCGCATCCTCGATCGCGTCCCGGCCGCCTGATCCCGGCGCATGCAGCGCGATGTCGCCGGTCCCGGAACCTGGGTCGATCCCGCCGAGCTGCTGGCGCTGCGCCGGCTGGCGGCGTCCGTCGCCGGCCTCAGAACTCCATCCGCCGCCGCCGTCCGAAGCGCGCCCGGCACGCTGTCCACGCGCCGGCGCGGCCGGGGGCTGGACGTGGACGATGTCCGGCCGTGGACCGCCGGCGACGACCTGCGCCATCTGGACCGCAACGCCACGGCGCGCAGCGGCCAGCCGCACGTGCGCCGTTTTCGCGACGAGCGCGAACAGGCGGTGCTGCTGGTCGCCGATTTCCGGCCGTCGATGCTGTTCGGCACGCGCGGCGCGTTCCGCTCGGTCGCGGCGGCGCGGGCGCTGGCGCTGATCGGCTGGCAGTCGAGCGCGCGCGGCTGCCGCGTCGGGTTGCTGGCCGCCGGGCTGGGCGCGCCGCTGCACCTGCGCCCGGTCGGCGGCGAGCGGGCGATGCCGGCGATCGTCGGCGCGCTGGCGCACGCGCACGCGCTTGCCGCCGCGCAGGCCATGGCCGCCGACCCGCCGCTCGCCGCGGCGATCGAGGCCGCGCTGGCAGTGGCGCCGCGTGGCGGGCTGGTGGTGTTGGCCAGCGGGTTCGAGGAGCCGGGGCCTGGCCTGGCCGAAGCCCTGGCGGCGCTGCGGCGGCGCGCCGATGTGCGGGTGGCGCTGGTGCTGGACGCCTTCGAGCAGCGGCCGCCGCGCGGCTTCTATCCGTTCGTGCGCCGTGACGGCTTTGCCGCCTGGGGCCGGATCGGGCGAACCCCGGCGGCCGATCCGGCGGCCGGGCGGCGGGCGCTGCTGGAACGGGCCGGGGTGCAGCCGATGGTGCTCGATGCCGGCGCGCCGATCGAGCAGCAGGCGGCAGCCTTGCGGGCGCTTCATGCCGGTCTCGTCTGACCCGCTCGCCGGCCTGCGCGGCCTGCACGTTCCGCCGCCGCCCGGCGGAGCGGCCGGCGGCCTGCTGATCGCGGTGGCGCTGGGCCTCGGCGCGGCGGTGCTGCTGCGCCTGCTGGGCATCGCGTGGCGGATGCGGCCGTCGCTGCGGCGGCAGGCGCTGGCGAGCCTGGCGGCGACGCGCGGCCTGCCCGAACCGGCGCGCCGCGTGGCGCAGGCCCGGCTGCTGCGCGCGCTGATGTCCCGGCTTGCCGGACCGGTGGCGGCGGGCGAGCGTGGCGAGCGATGGCTGGCGCGCCTGGACGCGGTGTTCGCGTCCGGGTTCTTTCGCGACGGCGCCGGGCGGGCATTCGGCGAGGCGCTGTATAGGCCGGAAGCGACCGGCGATCCCGAACACCTCGACCGCGAGCTGGCGACGCTGTTCGCCCGACTTCCCGGAAATCGACTTCCCGGAAATCGACTTCCCGGAAATCGACTTCCCGGCCATCGGCTGCGCCGATGATCGTGCTCACGGCGCCGCTGGCGCTGCTGCTGCTGCCGGCTCCGCTGGCGCTGGCGCGGCTGCTGCCGCCGGCGCCGGCGGCGACCGGCGGTCTGCGCATCCCGCCGGCGATCGCCGGGCGACTGGCCGGGCCGGCGGCGGTCCTGCATCGCGATCGTGTCCTGCCGGCGATCTGCTGGGCGGCGCTGGTGCTGGCGCTGGCCGGGCCTGCCGGCACGCTGTCGACCCCTGGCCTGCCGGCGTCGGGGCGCGACATCGTGCTGGTGCTGGACCTGTCGGGCAGCATGGAGCAGCCGGATTTCTCGCTCGACGGCAGGCCCGCGCGGCGGGTGGACGTGGTCAAGCGGGCGGCCGCCGACTTCCTGCGCCGCCGCGCCGGCGACCGCATCGGCCTGGTCGTGTTCGCCGAGAACGCCTATGTCGCCGCACCTATCAGCTACGACCTGGCCGGGGTGCGTCAGGCGCTGGCCGATCTGACGATCGGGCTGGCCGGGCGCTCGACGGCGATCGGCGACGGGCTGGGACTGGCGATCAAGCGCCTGCACGCCGCCCCCGGCCCGGCGCGGCTGGCGGTGCTGCTGTCCGACGGCTCGAACAACGCCGGGACCGTGGCGCCCGCCGACGCGGCGCGGCTGGCGCGCGCGGTCGGCGTCCGGGTGGACACCATCGCCTTCGGCACCGACCAGCCGATCGACGGCGTGCCCTCGGATCTGGATCCGGCGGCGCTGGCCGAGATCGCCGCAGTCAGCGGCGGCCAAACCTTCAGGGTGCGCACGACCGGCGAGCTGGACGCGGTGTACCGGGCGATCGACGCGATGGAGGGCTCGCCGAGCCCGGCCCCGCCCGCGGTGATCCGCCGCCCGCTATGGACCTGGCCCGCCGCGCTGGCGCTGGTCGCCGCGCTGCTGATGCTGGCGTGGCCGCGCTGGGCGCGGCGATGAGCATGGACGGCGGCCTGCATCTGCTGCTGCTGCGCCCGTGGTGGCTGCTGGCGCTGGTGGCGGCAGCGGCGCTGGCGCTGCTGGGCCGGCGCGGCGCGGCGCTGGGGGCGTGGCGGCGGGCGGTCGATCCGGCGCTGCTGGCCGCGCTGATCGCCCGCGGGCACCTGGTCGCCGGCCGTCGGGGCGCGGCGGCGCTGCGGCTGACCCTGGCCTGCCTGCTCGCCGTCGCGCTGGCCGGCCCGGCGCGCGACGGCGGCGCGGCGCCGACCTGGCGCAACCTGGATGCGCTGGTGGTGGCGCTCGACGTGTCGCGTTCGGTCGCCGCGGGCGGCAATCTGGCCGCCGCCCGGCTCGCCACGGCGCGGGCGATCGAGGCGGCCGCGCCGCGCGCCGTCGCGCTCATCGCCTATGCCGGCGATGCCTACCTCGCCAGCGGCTTCACCACGGATCCCGCCGCGCTGGCCGGCAGCCTTGCCGCACTGGACGGCGACACCGTGCCGGATGCCGGCTCGCGCCCGGAGCGGGCGCTGGCGATGGCCGGCGCGCTGCTGGCGCAGGCGCATGTCATCGCCGGCGACGTGCTGCTGGTCTCTGACGGCGGCGGGATCGGCGCGCAGGCCTACGCGCAGGCGCGCGCGTTCGGGCGGGACGGGCAGGCGCTGCACACGCTGCTGGTGCCCCCCGGCGCTGCGCTGCCGGACGGCGCGCCGGGCCCCGACCGCGCCGGCATGGTGGCGCTGGCGGCGCAGGGCGGCGGCGTGGCGACCGATATCGGCGCGTTCGCGCCGCTGCTGCGCCGCCTGGGCGAGCGCCCGGCCGAGCATCTCGCGCGCAGCGATTTCGCCGTGTTGGCGGTGCGCGACGGCGGCCCGATCGTGCTGGCGCTGGCGCTGCTGCCGGCGGCGCTGCTGTTCCGGCGTCGCGCGTGAGACGGTTCGTTCCGCTCGCCGCCGCGCTGCTGCTGGCCGCCGCGCCCGCCGATGATCCCGTCGCGCGGGGCATCGTGCTGTATCGCGCCGGCGAGTGGCGGAACGCAGCAGCGGCGTTCGGGCGCGCCGAGGGCGCCCTGGCGCAGTACCGACCGGGGCGACGCGCTGGCGCGGGCCGGGGACTACGCGGCGGCGCTGGATGCGTTCGACGCCGCGCTGGCCGCCGACCCGCAGGACGCGGACGTGCGCGCCAATCGCGCGTTGCTGGCCGGCCTGCTGGCGGCCCGGGCGGCCGATGCGCTGGCGACGGGCCGCAGCGGCGCGGCCGGGGTCAAGGCAGCAAGCCGCGACCTGCCGCCGCCGCCGACCCCGGCCAGCAGTCTCGGCGGCGAGGGGTTCGTCGGCACGCGACAAAGCCGCAGCGCCGCGCTGAGCCGCGGCGTGAGCACGGTGGCGCCGCCGCGCGCCCCGTCGCCCGAGCCGGGCGTCGGTCGCGGGGCCGCGGCGCACGGCAGCGCGGCCGCGGGCAGCGGTCGCATCGGTCTCGGCGGCGACCTGGCCGTGGAGACGCCGGCCGCGGTCGGGCGCGCGCCGCCCGACCGCGCGGCGGCGCGCGAGCGCCAGCAGGCCACCGAGCAATGGATCGCCACCATCCATGACGATCCGGCGCGCTTCCTGCGCCTGCGCTTCGAGCTGGAACACCAGCGTCGGCTTGCCGCCGGCATCGCGCCGCCCCCGGCCGACGATCCGTGGTGAGGCGGCGGGGCCTGCTGGTCGGGCTGGCGGGATGTCTGGGCGCCCGGCAGGCGGCTGCGGCCGCAGCGCGGCCGGACGCGGATGCGGTGCTGCTGACGGTGCGCGTCGAGGCCGCGCCCGGCGGGCCGCTGGTGCAGGAGATGGTGCGGCTGACGGTGCGGGCGATCTTCCGCTCGCAGCCCAATCAGGTGACGCTGGAGCCGCCGGCCTTCGCCGATGCGCGCTGGCTGCCGCTGGGCGAAGATACCTGGGGCCAGGTCAGTCTGGGCGGCCCGCAGCGGGTGCTGCTGGAGCGGCGGCTCGCGTGGTTCGCGCAGCGCAGCGGTGCGCTGGAGATCGGCCCGTTCGTGCTGCGCGCCACGCTGACCGCGCCGGATGGCGGGCGCGCGCCGGTCGAGCGCCGCTCGGCGCCGGTCACCCTTGCGGTCGGCCCCGCGCCGGCCGACGCGCCGGCCTGGTGGCTGCCGGCCGCCTCGCTGCGCCTGCTTAACTCATGGAGCATCGCGCCGGCCGCCCTGCCGATCGGCGCAGTGACCCGGCGCACCCTGGTCATCGAGGCGGCCGGGGTCGAGGCGGCGCAGCTTCCAGCGCTGCCGCGGCTGGACGCGCCGGGGGTGATTGCCTTCGCCCGGCCGGTCGTCGCGCGCACCATGCTGACCCCGGCCGGGCCGGTGGCGCGCGCGACCTATGTCTGGGACATCAAGCCGGTGTCGGACGCCCCGGCGACGCTGCCGGAAATCCGCGTGCCATGGTTCGACACCGCGGCGCGGAGCATGCGCGAGGCGATCGTGCCGGCGGTACGGGTCAGCCTGTTCGACGCGGGCGCCGCGGCGGCGGCGCCCGGTCCCATCCGGGGAGGACGTCCGGGAGCCGGACAGCTGCGTCCCGGCCTGCGCGGGATTGCCGCCGGCGCCGCGGCGTTCCTGCTGGGCAGCGCGGCGCTGCGCGCGCCGCGGCTGCCGATCCGCTCGGCGATGGCGCGCGTGGCGCTGGCCTGGGCGGTGCGGCAGGCGGTGCGGCGCGGCGACGTGGGCCGGCTGCGCGCGCTGCTGGCCAGCGCATCAGGACCGGAGTCGGTGCGCCGCGCGCGTGCGGCATTGGACCGGCATCTGTACGCAGCGCCGCCCGGTCCGATGCCGCCGACGCGCGGATTGGCCTGGGCGCTGCTGACAAGTCCGGCAGCGACGCGCGACGCGGGCAACGGCGATGACGCCAGCGGCGGTCCCGCGCGATGGCGCGGCCCAGCCTAATCAGCGCGCGTACGGCCGGTGCAGCGCGCAGTCCGGGTTCAGCCGCACGCCGAAGCCCGGCGTGTCCGGCAGCTTCATCCGCCCGCCCACCGGCAGCGGCTCGTCCAGCAGCAGCGGGTGCATCATCGGCACCACCTCGTCCGCCTTCGGCGCCATCATCAGGAACTCGGTGAACGGGCTGTTATGCCGGGTGATGACGAAATGATAGCTGTACACGCTGCTGAGCCGTGCGGCACGACCAGCACGCCGCGCGCATCGGCCAGGGCGGAGATCTTGATCAGCTCGGTGATGCCGCCGCACCAGCCGACATCCGGCTGGATCAGGTCGCAGCATTCCATCTCCAGCAGCATGCGAAAGCCCCAGCGCGTCGCTTCATGCTCGCCGGTGGTCACCATCATCCCCGGCGGCACTGCCCGCTTCAGCGCGGCATAGCCCCAGTAATCATCGGGCGGCAGCGCCTCCTCGATCCATTTCAGGCCGTGCGCGTGGGCGGCGTGCGGCCAGTCGGGTGGCATAGTTCAGGTCCAGGCTCATCCAGCAGTCGAACATCAGCCAGAAATCGTCGCCGACGCGGCCGCGCATGTCGGCCAGTTTCTCCACCGTGCGCTTCAGGCCCGCATCGCCCTCGGCAGGCCCGTGCTGCACCGGCATCTTGCCGCCGATGAACCCCATCTGCTTGGCCAGGTCGGGCCGCGCGCCGGTGGCATAGAATTGCAGCTCGTCCCGCACCGCGCCGCCCAGCAGGTGGTACACCGGCTCGCCGCGCAGCTTTCCCAGCAGATCCCACAGCGCCAGATCGACGCCGCTGATGGCGTTCACCACCAGATCCCTTGCGGCCGTAGTACAGCGTGGCGAAATACATCTGGTCCCAGAGCATCTCGACATCGGTGGCGCGGCGCGCCCTCGAGGAAGCGGGCCAGATGGCGTTCCACGATATAGGCGGCCGGCTCGCCGCCGGTGGTCGCGGCGAAGCCGATCGTGCCGTCGCTGGCCTCGACCTCCACCACCAGGGTGCCCAGCACATTGATGCCGAAGCTCTGCCGGCTGTCGCGGTATGCTCGGTAGCGCGCCATCGGGGTGGCGATGTGGTCGTCGATCCAGTGGCCGCCGGCCTGGTCGTGATAGTCGCCGCCGCCGCCGCGCACGACGAACGCGCGCACCGCGCGGATGGTGGGTGTGCCCATTGGACGGCTCCTGTCGCTTCCCGCCCGACCATTACCGAGCGCGACAGCCGTCGCAAGGTCAGCCGGGCGCGGCCAGGCGATACAGCGCATGCTCGCGCAACGGATCGCCCGGCGGCAGGTCCGGATGCGCGAAGTGGCCGGCGAAGCGCATGCCGATGCGCTCCATGACCGCGCGCGAGCGGCGATTGCCGGTGACCGCAAACGAGACGATTTCGGGCAGGCGCAGCACGGCAAAACCGTGCTCCAGCGCCGCGCGCGCCGCCTCGGTCGCGTAGCCCTGGCCCCAGAACGGCCGCGCCAGCCGCCAGCCGATCTCGACCGCCGGCGCGAACGGCAGGTTCGCAGGCGCGTGCTTCAGGCCGACGAAGCCGATGAAGGCGGCCTCTCCCGGGATCTCGGCCGCCCAGAAGCCGAAGCCGTAGCGGTCGATGTGGTCGCGGACCCGCCCCGCCGTGGCGTCCGACGCCGCCCGGTCCTGCGGGCCGCCGAAGAACTCCCGCACCACCGGATCGGCGTTTAGGGCGGCGAACGGAGCGAGGTCATCGTCGCGCCATTGCCGCAGCAACACCCGGGTCGTGCGGATCACGCCGGCAGCACCGCCCTGGCCGCCGCCACGATCGCCGCGCGATCGCCGGCGGCGATCCAGCCCTCGTTGACCAGATTGCCGCCCATGCCGACGAAGGCCGCGCCGGCCGCCAGATAGGCCTGGTAGTTGCCCGGATCGACGCCGCCGGTCGGACAGAACGCCACGCCGGGGAACACGCTGGCCAGCGCCTTGATGTGCGGCGGCCCGCCGGCCGAGGCGGCAGGGAAGATCTTGACGATTTCGGCGCCAGCCGCCAGCGCGGCGCGCACTTCGGTCGGCGTGGTCGCGCCCAGCATCAGCACCGCACCGCGCGCCCGGCACACCGCTGCCAGCGTCGCATCAACCCAGGGCGCGACCACAAACCGCGCCCCCGCGTCCAGGCAGGCGGCGGCGGTCGCGGCGTCCGGCACGGTGCCCGCGCCCACCAGCAGCCCGGGGTCGCGCGCCAGCTCGGCGATCAGCGCCGGGGCGCCGGGAATGGTCATGGTGATCTCGAACACCCGGAACCCGGCCTCGCGCAGCCAGGCGATGCCGGTCGCGGCGATGGCGCGGTCGCGCGTCCGCACCACCGGAACCACCCGCGCGGCGCGCAGCCGCTCGATCAACGCCCGTTGCATCCGCCAGCCCTCCTGAAGTCGGCGCGCTCATGCCACGCCGCTTGACAGGCAACCAAAAGGTTGCTTATTTGCGCCATGAGCGAGGACGCCGTGTTCCGGGCGCTGGCGGATGCCAGCCGCCGGCAGCTGCTGGACCAGCTGCACGCCAGGAGCGGCCAGACGCTCGCCGAGCTATGTCGGGGGCTGGACATGACGCGCCAGGCGGTCGCCAAGCATCTATCGATCCTGGAGACCGCCAATCTCGTGGCGTGCCGGCGGCACGGCCGGGAGAAGCTGCACTTCCTCAACCCGGTGCCGATCAACGACATCGCCGAGCGCTGGATCGGCAAGTTCGAGCGCCCGCGCCTGAGCGCCTTATCAGAACTCAAAAGCAAACTCGAAGGAGAGAACGATGGCTGATTCGGGCAGGGAGTTCGTCTATGTGACGTTCATCCGCACGACCCAGGACAAGCTGTGGTCGGCGCTGACCGATCCCGAGTTCATGCGGCGGTACTGGTTCGGCATGCATATCGAAACCGACTGGAAAGCCGGCGCGTCATGGCGTCTGGCGTTCTCCGATGGCCGCACCGCCGATCGCGGCGAGATCGTCGAAATCGATCCGCCCAGGCGACTGGTCCTGACATGGCGCAACGAGTGGAAACCCGAGCTGAAGCTGGAAGGCGACACGCGCTGCACGATGGATCTTGAGCCGATGGAGGGCGCGGTGAAGCTGACCGTCACCCATGCGAGCGATCGCGCCGAATCCAAATTCATCGAGGCGGTCTCGGGCGGCTGGCCGCGCATCCTTTCCAACCTGAAGTCGCTGCTGGAGACCGGAGAGATCGCGTTGAAAGCCTAGCGGGCGACGCTCCGTTGCGGCGGCGCGGGCCCTATGCCGCGCCGCCGCACAGCGTCTCGTGCAGCGCGCCGATGCCGGACGCCAGCGCGCCCAGTCCCGTCTCGTGCCGCTGCATCGCGCAACCCAGACCGCGCCACGCATCCTGCAACTCCGCGACAGTGCCCCGCCAGGCGGCCATGGCTGCGCGCTGCTCAGCCAGCGCCGCCTCCAGGCCGATCAGCGCCCGGTCCAGCCGCCGTCGGCCGGCCTCGCCCGATCTCGGCCATGCCACGACGATCGCGCCCGCCGTGTCGTCAGCCCCGCTCTCCGCCACATCGCCCTCCGCCGCCTTTCTGTGAGTTAACGAAGCATGAACGCAGTTCCGTGGCCAGAGAAAAATTCAGAAAATGATCCGCGCGCCCACCAGCCGCAACGTCAGCACGGTCGCCAGGATCAGCACCACGACAATGCTGAGACACCAGCGCAGCCACATGTACCCCGGCGGCATCAGCTCGCGGCGGCGCAGCTCCGCCTCGGCCGCCGTGAACGCGACGAAGCCGGCGATCAGGATGGCCAGCGCCGCCACCGGGGAGCCGAGCAGCAGCAGCACCAGCAGCCCGAGCCAGCCGACCAGCGACGGCAGCACGCCCAGCACCAGCCGGTAGCGCTCGCGCGCCGCCCGGGCCGCGAACGCCTCGGGCGCCGGGCCGCCCAGGACGAACCCCCAATGCACGCCGCCGACGAAGGCCAGGATCACCGCGCCGTACGCCACCAGCGCGGTCAGGAAGCGGCTGGCCTGCGCGTCATCTTGGCTGCCCAGCGCGCCCAGGGCGCCGGCGACGAACGGGATCAGGCCGGCCACGCCCAGCAGCAGGGCGAACGGGGGCAGGCGGCGGTGCATGGCGTGCCTCATCGTGCGATTGCGCGCCTATCCTAGGCGGCTTCGGCGACGCGCCGCGATCGGCTATGCTGCCCGGCCTGGCAATACGGGTTGCGCGGAAGATGGGCGTCGTCGTCGCCGAGGTCGTCGTCGTGCTGCTGCTGATCGGGCTGAACGCCATGTTCGCCATGTCCGAACTGGGCCTGGTCTCGGCCAACCGCGCGCGGCTGTCGGTGCTGGAAAGCAAGCGCGTCGCCGGCGCCGCGCAGGCCCGCCTGCTGGCCGATGATCCGCAGCGTTTCCTGCCCACCGTGCAGGTCGGCATCACGCTGGTCAGCATCCTGTCCGGCGTGTTCGGCGCGGCCCGGTTCTCCGACCAGCTGACGCCGGTGCTGGTGCGCGCCGGGCTGCCGGGGCGCGCGGCGAGCAGCCTGTCGCTGACCGTCGTGGTGCTGGTCATCACGTTCCTGACTCTGGTGCTGGGCGAGCTGGTGCCCAAGCAGCTCGCCTTGCGCCAGCCGGAGCGGGTGGCCGCCGTGGTCGCGCGGCCGCTGATGCTGCTGTCGCGCCTGACCGCCCCGGTCGTCTGGCTGCTCGGGCGGTCCACTGCGGCGGTGCTGCGGCTGGTCGGCGCGCATCGCGCGGTCTCGCAGACCGTGACCGAGGAGGAATTGCACGCGCTGCTGGTGGAAGGCGAGCAGACCGGGGTGATCGAGACCGAGGAGCGGGGCATGATCGAGCGGGTGCTGCGTCTGGCCGACAAGCCGGTGCGCGCGATCATGACGCCGCGCAACAACCTGGCCTGGATCGACCGCACCGACACGCCGGCCGAAATCGCCGCGACGCTGAAATCCGAGCCGCATTCGCGCCTGGTGATCTGCGACGGCGGGGTGGACAATCCGGTGGGCGTGGTGCTGGCCAAGGATCTGCTGAACCGCCTGATCGACGGCCACCCGCTGTCCATCGCCGAGGCGCTGCGCGCGCCCGGCGTCATCCCGGACACCGTGACCGCGCTGGACGCGCTGGAGCGGCTGCGCACCGATCCGCTGGGTCTCGCTCTGGTGATGGACGAGTATGGCAGCTTCGAGGGCGTGGTCACCGCCGCCGACGTGCTGCAGGCGATCACCGGCGAGCCGGAGGCCGCCGCCCCGGCGCCGGGCGATGCGCCGGTCGAGCCCGGGGTGCTGGTGCTGGACGGGATGATGCCGGTGGACGAGCTGAAATCGCGCCTGGCGTTGCCGGATTTGCCGGCCGAGGGCAGCTATCACACGCTGGCTGGCCTGATCCTGGCCCTGCTGCGCCGGGTGCCGCGCGCCGGCGACCGCATCGTGTTCGGCGGCTGGCTGTTCGAGGTGACGGCGATGGAGGGCCGCCGGGTGGACCGGGTGCAGGCCAGCCGCGAAGCCTTGGCGGAGGGGTAGGGACATGCCGCGGCACCGCATGATCGGCCTGATCGGCGGCCTGAGCTGGGAGAGTTCGGCCGAATACTACCGCATCATCAACCGCGAGGCGCGCCGCCGGCTCGGCGGCGTCCATTCCGCGCGCTCGCTGATGCTGTCGGTCGATTTCGGCGAGATCGAGACGTTGCAGCACGCCGGCGAATGGGATCGGCTCGGCGAGGCGATGGGCGACGCGGCGCGCCGGCTGGAGCGCGGCGGTGCGGAGTTGTTCCTGATCTGCAGCAACACGATGCACCGCATGGCCGACGACATCGCGGCGCGCGTCGCAATTCCGCTGCTGCACATCGCCGATCCGACGGCGCAGGCGATCCGCGCGGCGGGGCTGTCGCGGGTCGGCCTGCTGGGGACCGCCTTCACCATGGAGCAGGATTTCTACAAGGGACGGATGAAGGCGGCGCACGGCCTGGACGTTCTCGTGCCGGACGCCGAGGACCGCCGCGTGGTGCACGACGTCATTTATCGCGAGCTGGTGGCGGGCATCGTGCGCGCCGAGTCGCGCGACGCCTATCGCGCGATCATCGGCCGCCTGATCGCGCGCGGGGCGGAGGCGGTCATCCTCGGCTGCACCGAGATCATGCTGCTGGTCTCGCAGGCCGACAGCCCGGCGCCGCTGTTCGACACCACCACGCTGCACGCGGTCGCCGCGGTCGAGCAAGCCCTGGGGTAGGCTGGCGGCGCAACGACGGGTGCGGCGGTGACTCGCAGGTTCTCCGGCCCTGTCGCCCTTGGTCGGCAATGCCATGCAGGACGAATTCGGCCGCTTGTTCACCCGTCACCGCAATGGCCCTGTCAAACACCGCCATGACCGGGGCCAGAAACGGGTCGGCAACGGTCTGGGCCATGCGCGATCTCGTGCGCCGGCAGGGGTGCCGATCTGCTATGGAACTTGCCCGCACCAACCCCGTCATTCACCGTCATGGCCGTGCCTGACACGGCCATCCACGCAGTGCCGCCGCTACGCAGGGTACAAGGACGCGATGGCCGGCCGGTCGAAGGCGGGCTGCGCGTGACGGGTCAACGGGTCTGCAACGGTCCAGGCCAAGGACGATCCGCCAACTCCCGATCGAGCGATCGGCGCCGCAGCGCCTCAGTCGCTCAATGCATCCGCGGCGCGCGCAGGAAGCTCTGCCGGTCGGCGCTTTTCACCCGGACCACGACCTCGTCGTGGTCGCGCATCAGGCGCAGCTTGATCGGCGCGCCGGCGGTGCCGCTCGACCAGACCCGGCGCCACAGCGCGCCCAGGTCGGACACCTCATCCTCGCCGCAGCCCAGCACCCGGTCTCCGGGGCGTACCCCGGCGCGCTCGGCCGGGCCGTCATCGGCCAGGCCCCCGACCACCAGGCCGCCGTCGTTCTCCATCACGTACACGCCCAGCCAGGGCCGCGGCGGGGCGTTGATCCGGCCGAGGGTCAGCAGATCGTCAAGCACCGGGCGCAGGATGCCGACCGGGACCACCATGTTCATGTCGTGCCGCCGCTTGCCGTCGCCCTGCTGCAGGATCAGCGAGCCGGTGCCCATCAGCCGCCCGTCCGGCCCGATCAGCGCCGCCCCGCTCCAGAACGGATGTGCCGGCGCGGTGAAGATCGCCTCGTCCAGCAGATATTCCCAGTAGCCGGCGAATTCCTGACGGCCGACCACCTTGGTCTCGATCGCGTGCCGACGCCCGCCCGCGGCGGCCAGGATGCCGGTGGTCCCGGTCGGGAACGCATCGCTGTCGCCCAGCTCCAGGGTCGGCAGGTCCAGCCGGCCCAGCGCCTGCACCAGCCCGAACCCGGTGGTCTGGTCATAGGCCAGGGCGTGCCCCGGCACGGCGCGGCCATCGGCGGCGATCAGCCACACGGTCTCGGCCTCGGTGATCAGGTAGCCGATGGTCAGCACCAGCCCCGGGCGGATGACCACGCCGCTGCCGCTGCGCTCGGTGCCCAGCGCCTCGGCGGTGAACGCATCGTCGGGCACGTTGGCGCGCAGGCCGACCACGGCGCGCAACGCCCGCTCCAGATCGAACGGGTAGTCGTCCGGGTCCGGCTGCAGATTCTGCGGGATCGTCCATTCGGCGTCTGACATGCGGAGACCAAGCCTGGGGTGGGGATGCGTCCCGCCCGGACGCGCACCCCTATATTCGTCCGCCATGCTGCCGCGGCAACCCCGGCCGTCGCGATGCCGCCCGGGCGCCGGTGCCTGGACGCGGCGGCACGCCCGGCCTAGACGGCGGCGATGCAAACCCCAGAGGCGGGCGGACCGTGACGTTGCTGCGCCGCGTGGTGCTGATCGTCCTGGTGGCCCTGCTGCCGGCGCTGGGCGCCGAAATCTACAACCAGAGCAGCCTGCGCGCCGCCCAGCGGGCGGAACTGGGCGACGAGGCGCTGCGCCAGGCGCGGGAGGTGGCGGCCGAGCTGGGCCGCATCCTGGACGGCACGCGCAACGCCATGGTGGCGCTGTCGGCGATGCCGGCGATCCGCATGCAGGATGCCCCGGCCTGCGCGGCGCTGCTGGCGTCAATTCGCAACCGGTTCGCGTTCATCAACTTCCTGGCCCTGGTCGATGGCCACGACCGGGTCGTGTGCGGCAGCCTGCCGCCGCTCGCGCCCAGCCAGGACAGCGGGGCATCCTTCGCGCATGTGCGCCTGGCGCGCGAGCGCGGCCATTTCGCGGCAGCCGGGTATCTGTTCGGCCGGCGCACCAGGGCGGGAGAACTCGCCACGGCCATGCCGCTGCCGCCGCCGGGCGGGGCGGCCGGGGCCGGTCCGGTGCCGGTGCTGATCGCCGATATCGGCCTGCAATGGCTTGCTGGCCAGATGCGCGCGCTGGCGCTGCAGGCCGGCGCCGCCGTCATCGTCGTCGATCGCCTGGGCACCGTGCTGGTCGGCGTGCCGGACGGGCCGCCCGAGGGCAGGCCTCTGCCGGCAGCGCAACGGGCGCTGCTCGCGGGCGCCGACAGCGGCAGCAGCGCCGCGCTCGCCCACATCGCAGGCGGCGACGGGCGGCGCCATCCGGTCGGCATCGCCCGCCTGCCGGACCTGACGGTGCTGGTGCGGCTGGATCGCTCGGGGGCGGCGGCGGCGCAGGCGCGCGCGGCATGGCGCAGCTACGCCATGTTCGCCCTGGGCCTGGCCGCGGCGCTGGCGCTGGCGGTCTCGCTCGCGCGCCAGACCATCGCATTTCCCGTCCGCCGCATCCTGGACGCGATCGCCAGCTGGCGCTCCGGCGAGGCCGCCGCCCGGGTTCCGGTGACCGATCCGCGTTCCGAGCTGGGCCGCATCGGCGGCGCGCTGAACGACCTGCTCGCCTCGTTCGAGCGCACCGCCGCGGCGCTGCGCGCGAGCCAGGCCGAGCTGGAGGTCCGGGTGGCCGAACGCACCAGCGAACTGCATTCCGAGGTGCGCGAGCGCGAGCAGGCGCAGGCGCTGTTGCAGCAGGCGCAGAAGATGGAGGTGATCGGCCAGCTCACCGGCGGGGTGGCGCACGACTTCAACAATCTGCTGACCGCGGTGATCGGCAACCTGGAACTCGCGGCAAGCCGCAGCCGCGACCGGCCGGAGGTGACCCGCCTGCTGGCCAGCGCGATGCGCGCGGCCGAACGCGGGGCGGCGCTGACGCAGCGCATGCTGGCGTTCGGCCGCCAGCAATACCTGCGTCTGCAGCCGATCGACCTCGCGGCCCTGCTCGACGGCATGGACGACCTGCTGGCCCGCAGCGTCGGCCCGACGGTCAGCCTGCGCCTTGATCTGCAACCCGGCCTGTGGCGGGCGCAGGCCGACGCCAACCAGCTTGAACTCGTCCTGCTCAACCTGGCGATCAACGGGCGCGACGCGATGCCGGGCGGCGGACAGCTGGTGATCGCTGCGGCCAACGAGACGGTGCGGCCGGGAGCGGTGCACCCGGCGCACCTGGACGCCGGGCAGTATGTGCGCGTGGCGATCCGCGATGCCGGGGCGGGCATGGATGCGGACACCCTGGCGCGCGCCACCGAGCCGTTCTTCACCACCAAGCCGGCCGGGCGCGGGTCCGGGCTGGGCCTGTCGATGGCGCAGGGCGTGGCCGCGCAATCGGGCGGCGCGCTGGCGCTGGACAGCGCGCCGGGGGCTGGCACCACGGTTTCGGTGTGGCTGCCGCGCGCCGTGCAGGACGCGCCCGGCACGGCCCCGCACGCCGCCCTGCCGCCGCCCGAGGCGCCCCCGCCCGTGCGACGCCAGGCGCCGGGCCTTTCCGTGCTGCTGGTGGACGACGATGCCGAGGTCGCCTCGGTCACCCAGCAGACGCTGGAGCACGAAGGCTTCGCGGTGACCCGGCGCGAGGACGGCGAGGCGGCGCTGGCGCTGCTGGACGGCGGAGTGGCGGTCGATCTGCTGATCGCCGACTTGGCGATGCCCGGGATGAATGGGTTGCAGCTCGCCGCCGGCGCGCGCGCCCGCCGGCCCGGACTGCCGGTGCTGCTGGCCACCGGCTACGCCGATGCCGGCACCGTGCCCGGCGGCGCCGATCCCGGGCTTCCGGTGCTGCAAAAGCCGTTTCGCGCGGCGCAGCTGCTCGATGCCGTGGCCGCCCTGATGCGCACCGGCTGAGCGCCGCTCGCTATGGTCCTACCGCCAGCGCCGTCACCCGGAAATCCGGCACGCTCGCCAGGCCGCCCTGGTATTTCGACCAGAAATCATACGAAGCCCCGGAACCGCCGACCAGCACCCGGAACGCCTGCGCCAGCACCGCGCCGGTCGCCCGATCCAGCGCGATGTCGGCCGTCGCCCGGTACGGCCGCGACAGGTTGCGCTCGTCCCAGCGCACCCGCAGCGCGTCGCGTCCCGATCCGCCCACCTGAACCCGGACCGGACCCAGATAGGTCACGGTGAAGCGCCAGCCCTCGCTGAACACGGTGTCGCGCAGGCCCTGCACGTCGGCGGTGGCGTCGAAGCTGGCCTGTCCGCCCGCCGGGCCGGACAGCGTGCGGCGCAGCGCCGCCGCGGCGTCCGCCGCCCCCGGCCAGTTGGCCGGCCAGATGCCGTCGATGCGCGCCTCCGGCGTGCCCGCGACATTGGACAGGCAGACATCCGCAGCGCCCGGGGCCGCCCCCTGGTAGGTGACGCGCTGCGCGCCGTTGCGCACCGCTTGCACGCCGAAGGCGGGGCAGGCGAACGCGCCCGGCTGCGGCGCGGGGCCTGGCGGCTCCTGCGACATCCGGGCGGCGCGCTCGACCCCCATCGGGGTCTGCGGCGCGTCGGCGATCGCCGGCAATGCCGACGCGCCCGGCGATGACCCGGCCAGGAACACCTGCTGCTCCAGCGGCGAGATCGCCAGCCACGGCTCCTGCTGCTGCGCGGTGGCGCGGCCGACCGCGATCCCGGCGCGGTTGAAGGCGTTGACGATGTCCAGCCCGGGCAGGCGCAGCGCATCCGCCAGCGCCGTGGTGTAGGGGCTGTCCACCGCCCCGGCCGCCCCGTCGAAGGCGACGCTGCCGGGTTGGGTCGCGAACGAGATGATGGTCCCGCGCGGCGCATGCATCTCGGCCAGCCCCGCGCGACCCGGCCCGGAGGCCGCCGCCGCCACGCGCCCATCCCCCACCCGCAGGCCGCGCGCCGCGTCGCTGCCGGCTGCGGCCGCGGCCACGAACGGGTTGTTGCGGCAGGCGTCGAGCACGACGATGTTCAGCCCCGCCCCGGCATCGGCCATGTCCTGCAACGCCAGATCGGCGGCCACCATCTGCACCGGCACGTCCGCCTCGCGCGCCGGCGCGGCGCTGACCGGGACCAGGTAGTTCGACCCGTCCACCTGCACGCCATGCCCGGAGTAGTAGAAGAACGCCACGTCGCCCGGTCGGATGGCGTCGCGGAAGCGGTGGATCGCCGCCTCCATGCCGGCACGGTCCAGGTCAAGCTGCGCGCCGCCGCCGACCAGCGCGAAGCCGAGCCGCCGCAGGGTGGCCGCCATCAGCCGGGCATCGGCATCCGGGTTGCGCAGGGCATCGACATGCCGGTAGGCGCCGTTGCCGATCACCAGCGCCACCCGCCGCGCCGGCGCCGCCTGCGCAAGCGCCGCCGACATGACGACGATGATGGCAGCCAGAAGCGCGGTGCAGCGATGCATGAGAAGCCTTCCGGTGATAATCGAGCAGACGAGGTTCAGGAACTCATTGTCCAAGCCAGACGGTGACTGTAACGGCGATGCAGATGGCCGAGAAGAAGGTGTGGGCGCAGCGGTCGTAGCCATGGCGATGCGTCGCCAATCCTTGATCCGGCCGAAGATGCGGTGGCGCTGGCAGTAGAGCACCTTGTCGTAGGGGATCGCCAGCTTACGGCTCTTGACCGGCGGGATGCACGGAGCAATGCCTCGCTGGATCAGGCCGGCACGGAAGGCGTCGCTGTCGTAGCCGCGATCGGCGAGCAATCCCTGGCGGCCGGCAGCAATGGCAGAAGCAGGCCGGCGCCCTTGTGATCGTTCATCAGCCCTTCGGTCAGCATCAGGGTGATCGGGCGACCCTGCCCGTCGCAGACGGCGTGGAGCTTGGAGTTCATCCCGCCCCGCGTTATGCCGATGCAGCGCGGCGCACCCTTTTTGAGCAGGCTGGACGCGGTCCGGTGAGCCATGAGATGGGTGCTGTCGATCATCAGCTGCTGCGGCGGCCCGGGCTCGGCCGGGAGGGCGGCGAAAATGCGCTCGAACACCCCCATGCGGCTGCACCGCACAAAGCGACTACACAGCGTCTTGTGCGGGCCGTAGCCGCCTGGGGCGTCCTTCCAGCGCAGCCCGTTGCGATCACATAGACGATGCCGCTGACCACACGGCGATCGTCCACGCGGGGAATGCCGTGCGGCACCGGGAAGAACGGCTTGATCCGCTGCATTTGCGCAAGCGACAGCAAGAACAGGTCGGACATGGCTACCTCCGACCTCGCCAGAATCACCCCCCCCTCCGCGCCGGGCAAGACTTCAATGGGTCCTGAGCCTAGCATTACAGTTGCGGATCGCCGTGAGATCACGTCCGTCAATGTAGTGGAAATTCGGGTGAGTTGAGGTGGTCGCGAATCATGCGGCTGCGGTGGCAATCTGAGTGGCAATCGCCTCCATCAGCGGCGGTGTAAGTTCGGCCATGGCTTCGGTCTGCATGTAGCGGTGTTGGAGCTGCCACTCGTCTTTGGCTTTGAGGAGCACGGCGCCGATCAGGCGGAAGATGGCACCCTCGCTGGGGCAGATGCCGACGACATCGGCGCGTCGCTTCACCTCCTGTTTAACCGCTCCAGCTTGACGTGAGCCCCTGAATCTCCTCCAATTTTGAGTAGAGTCCGCCTGATCAGGAGGCGGAGGAATGAGACGTTCGAGGTTCACGGAGGAGCAGATCATCGGCGTGCTGCGGGAGCAGGAGGCCGGATCATCGACGGCGGATGTATGCCGCAAGCACGGGCTCAGCCCGGCGACGTTCTACCAGTGGAAGGCGAAGTTCGGCGGGCTGGAGGTGTCCGAGGTGCGTCGTCTGCGGACGCTGGAGGCGGAGAACGCGCGGCTGAAGAAGCTGCTGGCGGAGGCGATGCTGGACAACGCGATGCTGAAAGACGTCGCCGCAAAAAAATGGTGACGCCTGCCGCACGGCGCGAGGCCGTTGCTCATCTGCGTGAGAATCACGAGGTGAGCGAGCGTCAGGCGTGTTCCGCGATCGGCGCCGATCGCACGACGATCCGTTATCGTGGCCGGCGCGCCGGCGACGATGCGGTTCGCGCCCGTCTGCGGGCGTTGGCGGCCGAACGGCGGCGGTTCGGGTATCGGCGGCTCGGCCTGCTGCTGGCGCGCGAGGGCGTCTGGATGAACCACAAGAAGCTGCGGCGGCTGTATGCCGCGGAGCGGTTGCAGGTGCGCCGTCGCGGCGGTCGCAAGCGGGCGCTCGGGACACGGGCGCCGATGACGCCGCCGGACGGCCCGAACCAGCGCTGGTCGCTCGACTTCGTGTCCGACACGCTGTCGGACGGGCGACGGTTCCGGGTGCTGTGCGTGGTCGACGATTTCACGCGGGAATGCCTGGCCCTGGTCGCCGACACGTCTCTGTCCGGCCGGCGCGTGGCGCGCGAGCTGGACGCGATTGCGGCGGTGCGCGGGCTGCCGTCGCGCGTGGTGAGCGACAATGGAACGGAGCTGACCAGCAGCGCGGTGCTGGTCTGGTCGCAGGACCGTGGCGTCGGCTGGCACTACATCGCCCCCGGAAAGCCGCAGCAGAACGGCTTCGTCGAAAGCTTCAACGGCAAGCTGCGCGACGAGTGCCTGAACGAGACGGTGTTCACCTCGGCACGGCAGGCGCGCGCGGTGCTGGCGGCGTGGCGGCAGGACTACAACGAGGTGCGGCCGCACTCGGCGCTGGGGGGCCGCGCACCCGGCTGGCTCAGCGTGCCGCCGTGCTCGCCTGCGTCAAGGCCGCTGCGCGTCGCCTGCGGCGATGGCCTTCGGCCAGCCTTGACGCAGGCTGCGCGCGACGGCTCGGGAGAGTGCGGCCGGGGCGGAGAAACGGCGCTCGACCGAACCGAGAAACACCGGCACGATGGTCGTGACGGCAACCGTGGACTCTACTTTTGAGTGGAGGGAGGTTGGGGCTCAGGTCACAAGCTTGCTTCCCACGCAGCGCTGCAGGACCTTGCGCCAGACTTCCGGTTGCCAGATGCCACCGTAGAGGCGCAGAATCCGGACGCGGCAGACGGCATTTACAGAGCGGTGATCCGTCGTCTGATCGACTTACGGCGCGGCCCCAAATATCCACTCATCCATGATGACAATATCGCCTACGGCTTCTGGCGCAATCTGCTGGGCATGAGAGTGGCAGCAGTCCTATTGGCCATTTGCGCGTCGGTCGCCATTGCTGCAGCTCGGACCATCCAAATGGCGACCAGCAACATCCCGATTTGGGCGATTGCGCGAGATGCATCTGCCGCCCAGATGGCCGCGTTTGCACTCCTCTGCCTGTGGATAGCCTTTCTAATGTTCTTCGTTCGGCCGTCGCGCGTATGGGATGCGGGCGTGGCTTATGCGGAGCGGCTCCTGGCGTCGCTCCCCCCTCCGTCACCCCCCAAGCCGAAGGGCCGGGCACCGAAAAGCGGGAGCCTGGGCACATCTTGAAAAGTTAGTCCAACCGACGTACATGCATGGCTAGAGGTGACCAGGGCAATGCCAGCAAAGATCGACCGACGGCTTCGGGAAGAACGGCTTGGCTTTCGCGTTGATGAGCCGACCAAGGCGTTGATCGAACGGGCGGCGCAGCTCGAACGGCGCAAGCTGACGGATTTCTGCATGACTGCGCTCACGGACGCTGCACGGCGGACGATTGCGCAGCATGAAACGCTCCTCCTGTCCGACCGTGACCGGGCTGTCTTCTTCGACGCTCTGGTCAGCCCCCCGGCGCCGAGCGAGCGGCTCCAGCGGGCGTTTGCAGAGCATAAGCGCCGGGTCGTGTCGTGAATGGGGAAACGGCCATCGGAGGACCTTCGGATCGTGCTGCTCGGGGAGGAGCACGACCGTGGCAGATTTACCTGCGGGGTGGAAAGCCTGGACCGCTACCTCAAGACCCAGGCTGGCCAGGACGTGCGCCGAAAGGCGAACGCCGTCTTCATCCTGAGCGAGGTCAGCGAGCCGACCCAGGTGTTGGGCTACTACACGCTGTGCGCTATGGTGGTCTCGCAGGGCGATGTGCCGGAGGCGGCGCGCAAGTACGTCCCGCGCTACCCTCTGGTGAGCGCCACGCTGATCGGTCGCCTGGCTGTCGCGAAGGAACGTCAGGGACAGCGGCTTGGGGCCGTGCTGCTGGCGGATGCGTTGCGGCGCGCGTTCGACAGCGCCGGCACTGTCGGCTCCTCCATGGTCATGGTCGATGCGCTGGACGAGGCTGCGGCCGGCTTCTACGCGGCCCATGGGTTCGAGCGGCTGCCCGACTCGCTTCGGCTGGTGCTGCCAATGCGCATGGCGGCAGGGAGCTCTGAGCGATGATGGTAAAGCAGCCCAATCTCATCGGTATGACCGTCCCTGGAGGGTCGGGGGCACTCAGTGCCATGCGTCCGCTTGGCTGGGACATACCCCCGAGAGCGCCTGCTGGTCGCGCCGAGCGGCATGAAATGACCGTATCGCCCGTGCCAAATGCCGCCGGGCTTATCCCGCGGCATGATCCCGCTTGCTTCCCCGGTGCTTCCCCGGCACCGACCCGATGGGCGGGGAAGCAAAAAGCGGCCCCGAAGGCCGCTTTTAACCAGATGATTTCATTGAGAAATTCTGGAGCGGGCGAAGG
>CAVRQM010000005.1:0-1112088 GCA_963723455.1 uncultured Pseudomonadota bacterium
GGTGCCGCATCCGGGAACCGTCCCCGGACCCGCTTGCGCACTTCGTCCTCCGGCAGCAACCTGGGGCCGGCCAACGAACCCAAGGACAGACGCAACGCTGTCTCGGGTGCCAGGCCCTTGGGATACAGTTCCTCCCCGGCCGAGAGCGACGCCCCGGCAGAGGCAGCGGCCGCCAGCCGAAGCGCGCGGCCAGATGGCAACACAGTGCCATCCGGGGGCACCACCAGGCTTAGTTCCTCTTCCACGCGGCCGGGCGAGGGAAGCGGATCCTCATTCGCCATGCGATCGGCGATGGCGCTCAACCGCAACCGCATAGGCCGCCAACTCAGGGCTTAGGGCCACCAGGATCGGGGCGTCGGCTCGGTCGGCGTAGGCGGCAAAGGGGCCGTGTCGCTGGCGGAGGCTTCCAGTTCGATAGCCGCACGAAGAACTGCGCGCGCCAGCCGGCCGCGATAGGCCTCGGAGTCCTGACCGAGCCGCGGGCGGCGAGCAGCAGCGCCACCAATTCGTCCGCCGTGGCGACGCCGCCGGCGCTGGTCAGGAGAGAGACCAACTCCGTTCGGAGCTCATTTAGCTCGCGGCTCTTGTGCCAGCGGTCCCGAGCTTTACCCAGCACCGCCGCCACCGCGCTGCGGGCGACGCCCGCTTCACGCGCCACGTCGCCGGCGACCGGCCAGGATGCTAGCCGGTCGGCCGGCTCAAGCCCCAAATAGCATTCCAGAAACCGATCTTCCGGCGTGTCGTCGCCGCCGGCCGGCGCGGAATCAGCAGCTCAAAAAGCCGATCCACGCTGGCCCAGGCCTGCGCGTCGTCCGAACCGCCGCCGGGCAGCAGCTCCGGCCGGATTTCGGCCAGGCGCTTGGCGCGCTCCCGGATTTCCCGCCGCACCTTGTCGCTGACACTGCGCAGGTAGCGGAACCGGATGCGATCGACGGCCAGCAACTGCTGGACGGTGTGCACGCCCATACGGTCGAGCACGTCACGCGCCTCGACGCTGTAGCCGAGTTCGGCGATCGTGCTGCGGCGGTCGAGACGGCGCGCGATGGTTTCGATGCTGTCTTCGGCGATGGCGCCACGGTCGAGCGGCTCGAACGCGCGCCGCCAGTCACGCAGCATGTCCTCGGCGTTGCCAAATCGCTCTTCCGCGCGCCGGCACAACGCTTTCTCGAAAAAGTCCCGCAAGCTTTCGCGCAACGTCGGATCGAAACGATCTGCGGCGACGGTGACCTCGTCGTCAGTGACCAGCGGATCTGTCGCGCCGTCGCCCCAGGTCGGTGGAACACCGGCGACGAGCTCATGGAGGGTGACGGCCGCAGCATATCGTTCCGCATGCAGGTCCCAGCGGCGCTGGGGGCGCTGCGCGAGGAACGGATCGAGATAAGGTCGGGTGCCTGCCTGGATGTTTTCAGGCGCTGTGCGGGTGAGGGAGAAATCGAACAGGACAAGACGCAGACGGCCGCTGCCGCCAGCCGGTGCAATACCGATATTGTCGGGCTTGATATCGCGATGGGCGACGCCCTGTTCTTCGAGGTAATTGACCGCCTGAAGCAAATCCTCGCCAAACCGCCGCATCATGTCGAGCGACAACAGGTCATCCGCGTTGTCGCCCCGCAGGCGTTCCGCCAGCGTGCGGTCACCAGCCCGTTCCATCAGGATGGCCTCACGGCCGGAGACGGTCAGCGTCTCGATAATTCGCACGATGTTGGGATGACGCAGCGGCGCCAGCACGGCCGCTTCGGCCCGGATACGGTCGCCATGGGCCTCGTCGACAGCGACCTTTAGGACGAGTTCTTCTTTTTCGCCGTCGCGCGCACCAACAATGCATCCGCGGTGCCGCCACGACCAGGCTTGCGGACAACGACGACCAGCCGTCCAGCGAATTGTCCCGCTTCGCGACGCTGGGATCGACCGTCGTCGCCGCATCCGGTGCGCGCGTGTCGGTTTCGGCGAGGGCGAGATATTCCAGAAACTCGCCAGCCGACGCGATCCGGTCGCTCGGGATTGGCGCCGTGGACGCGCGGACCATGTCCGAAGGAAGGAACCGATGCCGTCCACAGCTTCGGCAAGCCGCAATCGCCGCCCGCGCGCAATGGCCGGCAGGTCCAGCGGACTGTCTGCCGGGGGGCGGCCGGTGAAAAGGGGGCCTAGCTATGGCGCCGAGGAGCAGACATCCGCTTGGGCGCCGGCCTCACCGCCGCTGAGCGCTTCGGGGGCAAGATAGACTTTGGCCGGATCACCGAAATGATTTTCGATGTTGCGCGTGCCTGACGTGACCGGAATGGCGGTCTGGCTTCCCTCCGCACGCGAAGCGACCTGCCAATTCATGATTTGAAGGCGGGGTTCTTCCTCGGCGACGCCGTGGACGAGGATATTTTGAGGCGCCAGGCCGCGATGATACAGGCGCTTGCCATGCGCGTGGCCAAGCGCCTCGGCAAGCTGCCGCAGCAGCCCCAGGCGCGCTTCAGCCGTCAGGTCCGAGAGTTTCTCTCGAAGGAAGCGGTCTAGCCTGATCGAAGCGGGGTCGTGTTCGAACACAAGGGCCGGGCCGAGCTCCGTTTCCCGGAAATCGAGGACCCTGAGAATCCCAGGATGATCTATCCCTTCCAGCACCCGGAACTCGCGCATCGCCATGCGACCGAGCCGTTCGCGTTCATCGGGCGATGCTGCTCGCGCGTACGGATAAACCCGGACGCGGCGCGCCACGCCGAGGCTCGCGTGCTTGGCAACGAAGTCTTGCCAGCCGTCGCCTTCGCCAAGCAACGCGCCGAGAAGATAGTCGCCCACCCGCCGGTCCCGGCCAGCCGGCCGGATGCCCGCCTGCTCGATAGCCTTTGCAGTGGCACGCGCGATATTAGATCTACAGATCCCGGCCGCCCAAGCTCCGCATCCGACGTTCCCGTCAGCGCGGCGATAATACCTGTGGCCGGATTGCCGGTAGGATTGCCCTTCAGGAAAACTCTGCGTGCGGTGCCAGGATCGATACGCGGCGGCTGCAAGACCTTCGAGAGGAAGATCACTTCCGTGACCCATGGCACCCGGTTGGCACCGCGCCCGAAGGCGTCCTGTCGCTTCAACAGTGATGCAAGGCGCTTCGCCTTGCGGTTGGCGAGCAGAAGGGGGTTGTCGACGGTGTGGCGGCGGCCATCCGTCATCCAAACCCAACTATGCGCGTCGCCGTCGATCGTGCCCGGCCGGCTCTTAATCTCCACCAGCAACAAACCGGCAGGGCCGAGGACGAGCAGATCGACCTCGTTGACGCGCCCGTCATCATCGACGAACTCGAAATTCGACCACGCGCGCCAGGGGTCACGATCGGGCAGATGCTCGCGGAGGAACTCCAGCGCCTCGCGTTCCCACTCGTAAGCAGAGGGGCTGACAACGGTCCAACGAGGCGCCTTCATGCGGTGCTGGCCCCAGACGGGCTGCTCTCGGCGGTGTTGAGGCCGCCCGCCCGATCCTTCCCGCTATTCGCCAGGAGCGTCATGGATTCTGGCCTCCCGCAATCGCCGGCGGCTGGTCTGACGGCTTCGGCGTGGTCTCAATGAACTGTCGGATGGCCTGGCGAATGACCCATGAAACCGACGCGTCACGCGCCAGCGCGATTTCACTTAGCGTCCGGTAATCCTGCTCTTCGAGGCTCACGGTCAGCCGCGTTGCCTTACGAGGACGCTCGTTCATGCCACCCACCACGGCCCAATAAAATGACCCTACGCGGCGCCGCATCAGATTTCAACGGAGTGATGCACTTATCATCAGATGCACAGCTTGTGCGCCTTTTACGGTGCCGTGCCGGTATCTCGGTTGGCGGCCTGGAGGAGGCTCAGACCGCGTCCGCGAACGGCGCCGATGAGATCCGGCGGCTAATAGGCCGTTCAATCGAGCTTCGCAGGTCGCCAAAACTGCGCCGCGGCATCCGCCTGCGCGACTTCAGCCGCTTACAGCTGGCTTACAGCACCGCTGCCCCAAGCCCTTGTAAGCAAAAACGGCCCCGAAGGACCGTCTTTAACCGCTTGATTTCATTGAGAAAATCTGGAGCGGGCGAAGGGATTCGAACCCTCGACCCCAACCTTGGCAAGGTTGTGCTCTACCCCTGAGCTACGCCCGCGCTCCCGAGAGCGGGGTCTTATGCGTGATGTCCACGGATTGCAACCCCGCCGGAAAACCGACGTCGTCGGCGCTCTCACATCCCGTGCAGGAACCAGCGGAGGTCGCCGGTGGCCGGGTTCACGCCGTCGCCGCGGCGATACAGCCAGAATCGTCGCCCGGCCTCGTCTTCCACTGCAAAGTAATCGCGCACAGTCAATGCTTCGGCGTTGCGCCGCCACCATTCCCCGTACACCCGCTCTGGGCCGTCGGCGCGGCGCACGCGGTGACGCACCCGGCGCCAGACGAATGCCGCCGGCGGGTGATCGGGCAGCAGCGCCATCGCCTCGACCGGCTGCGGAGGGGCCAGCAGCCGGGCCGGGCGGGGTAGTGATCGCGGCCAGCCATGCAAATTCGCGACGGCAGGCTCGGCCGCCAGCGGCCTGATCCGGCACAGGCTGCGTTCGGGGATGCGGCTGGTTACCGGACTTATCCGATACACCCGCTCCTCGCCCAGCCTGCCGCACAGCTGGTCCACCAGTTCGGCTACCTGACCATCCAGATGCGATGCAGCCAGACCTGCATCCTGCGAACCTGCGGCGCTGTCTTGCCTCCAGCCCAGCGCCTCGGTCAGCGTCGCTCGCAGCTGCATCGCCTCGATCCCCAGCCCAGGATCGATCGTTTCGATTCGCTGCGCCAGCAGCCGGGTCAGATGTCCGGCATCGCGCGTCGGGCGTGCGGTGCCGACGCGGATTGCCTGCCAGCCGCCATCAACGCGCTCGAACAGCAGATCCAGCCGGCGCGCACCCTGGCCGGACCGCTCCAGCCCGGAGCAGACGTGCCGCGTCAGCACGCCGATGGCGGCGACCAGCGACTCCGCCGTCAGCAGCGGCTCGGCAAAGCTCAACCGATGCGATGGCGCCTCGTCCGGCAGCACCGGGTCGATCGGCTCGGGCGCCTGGCCCAGCGCCTGATCCAGCCGTTCCAGCAGCCGCCCGCCGAACCGCCGAGCCAGCGGCGCGCGCGGCGCCGCGGCCAGTTGGCCGATCCGCTCCAGCCCCAGGCGGCGCAGCGCGGCGACAGTCGGGGCGCCAAGCCGCAACGCTGCGACAGGCATGGACGCCAGCGCCGCCAGCGCATCGGCGCCGGGCGGTAGCACCGTCTCCGCCGCCGCGAACCGCGCCAAGACATGCGCGGCCCCCGCCGCATCGGCCACCGCCGCACGCGTGGCAAACCCGGCGCGCGACAGGCGGCGGCGCAGGGCGGCCAGCATCGCCACGTCCCCGCCATGCAGATGGGTGCTGCCGGCCACCTCTATCCACAGCCCGTCCGGCGGATCGGGCGCGGCCAGCGGCGCATAGCGCAGACAGTCATGCGACAGGCGCCGCAGCATTGCCGCATCACCTTGCGGATCCGCCTCGGCCACGATCAGCCCGGGAACGCAGGCCTGCGCATGCGCCACGCTCTGTCCGGCATGCAGGCCCAGCGCGCGCGCAGCGGGGCAGGCGGCGGCGATGATGCGGCGGCGGGCGTCACGCAGCGCGGTGACGAGCGGACGATCCGGCGGCGGCGCGGGCTGGCTCCGCCGCAGCCGGTCGGTCGGCAAATCCGGCAGGAATACCGAGACCACCCTGTGCATCGCACGCCTCCACCACCCAGGAGCCGGGCTCGCCGCCCCGGCAGCGGATCAGATTCAGCCGCCAGCGCGCGCGCGACAGCCCGGGCACTGCCGGCGCATGCGGCAGCGGCGGCGGCGAGGGCAGCGGCGCCACCCGCCAACGCGTCGCCGCCGCACAGGGCGCGGCGAGCGCCGGATCGTCGTGCCGGCGGCTGCGACGCAGCAGGAAAGCCGGAATCCCGCCCGCCTCGCAGGCCAACTGCAGCCGGCGCGAGGCGGTCAGCGTCAGCGGCCCGGATAATTCCCCCGCCACGCCGACCAGGCCGCGATGACGCAGCGCGTCCTCAATCGCCAGCAGCACGATCGCGGGCTTGCCCGCCTCGGCGTAGATCACCCGGTCCGGGTGCAGCCCGACGCCGGCCAAAGCGGGGGCGAACAGATCCCGCTGTTGCAGTACCCACAGCACCATTCCGCGCGTCTCTGCGCACAGCCTGCCCAGCAGGCCTCCGACCAGCAGCGTCGCTGCCGCCGCGTGCTCGATGCCGGCTCCGGCATCCGCCATTTCATGCAGTGCCGCGCGCGCCAGGCCGCCGCCAGGCAGATGGCCATCCAGCATGGGCAGACCGAAACGGATCGGCGGCGCGGCTCGCCCGCGCGACGCGGAGGTCCGTGCCATGGCGTTGCGCAGTTCATCGATCGTCGAGGGCTTGAGGCGCGGCATGGCGCAGAACATATAGCGAACATACAGCTTGCCGCAACCACGGCGGATGACGTATCCTGACCGATAGCCTTGCGCCTGCCGCCCCGCGCAGCCGATCCTGCATGGCTCGCGTTATCGCGCAATCACGCCCGTGCTGTGCCGGGCATGCCATCCGGACCGAGGTGAATGGCCGACCTCAACCCAGCATCTGCGACCGACACCATCCCGCGACCACCGTCGCGGCCATCCCGTCGCGACCGCGGCGAGCGTCTGTTCGCATCGCTGCCGGCGCTGCTGCTGCTGCTGGCCGTCGCCGCCGGCCTTGGCAACTATTTGGCCGGCCGCAGCGCCGCCCAGGCCCTTGCCGCCGCTTCCCGAATGGACACCTCGGCGGCGCGCGTGCTGTCGGATCTGAAGGATGTCGAGACCGGGGAGCGCGGCTTCTTGATCACCGGTGACCCCACACTGCTCGCCCCGTATCAGCTCGGCCTGGACCGCCTGGGCAGCGATCTGGCCGCATTCGCGCTTGCCGACCCGCAGGCAGCGTCGCAGTTGCGCGCGCTTGCCGACGCCAAAACCGCGCTGGCGGCGCGCGCCATCGCCGCACGCCGGGCTGACGGCTTGGTCGCCACCCCGGCGATGATGCGTCAGGACAAGGCGGCGATGGATGCGGCGCGTGGCGCGGTGGCGGCGGTCTCGGCTACCGCGCAGGCGCGCATTGATCGAATCCAGCAGCGTGACCTGCGACGCAATCGCCTGCTGACCTTGGCCGCGGCTCTCGCTGCCGTGCTCGCCTGCGGGCTGCTCGCCCGCATCGCCTGGCAGCGCCGCCGGCACGAGCAGGCAGCGCGCGCGATGCTGGGCGGCGTTCTGGAGAACGCGCCGGTCGGACTGGGCTTCCTGGACTGCGACCTGCGGGTGCGGCACATGAACCGCGCGCTCGGCGAAATGAGTGATCGCGCGCTGGGCACCGTCGTCGGCGCGAGCATCTGGGAGGTGCTGCCGCAACTGCGCGCCCAGCTCGAGCCGCGGCTGCGCGGCGTGCTGGCGGACGGCAGGCTGGTGCCCAATGTCACCGCCGAGGCGACGTCGGATGCCGGCGAGATGCGGCAATTCCTCATCAGCTTCTTCGCCCTGACCCGCGCCGGGCGGCCCGGTTCGGTCGAGGGCGTCGGACTTGTAGTGGAGGACGTGACCGCCCGGCGTCGCACCGAACAACGGCTGCTGCTGAGCGAAAAGCGGTTCCGATCGCTGGTCACCGCCAGCACCGCGATCATCTGGACCACCACGCGCACCGGCAGCTTCGAGGGGGCGCAGCCGCAGTGGACCGCGTTCACCGGCCAGGACGAGACGGCGATGGCCGCGCTAGGATGGCTGGACGCGGTGCATCCCGACGACCGGGCGGCTACGGTCGAGGCGTGGAGCCAGGCGGTGGCCAATGCCACGCCCTATGCCGTCGAGCACCGGTTGCGCCGCCACGACGGCGTCTGGCGCTGGATGGCCGCGCGCGCGACGCCGATCGCCGAGCCGACCGGCATCCGCGAATGGATGGGCGCGCATACCGACATTCATGACCGTCGCGAGGCCGAGCGACTGGTTGCCGAGGCGCGCGACGCCGCCGAGGAGGCGAACCGCGCAAAAAGCCAGTTCATCGCCAACATGAGCCACGAATTGCGCACGCCGCTCTCGGCGGTCATCGGCTACAGCGAAATGCTGGAGGAGGAGGTCGAGGACACCGTTGAAAGCGCCGGCCGCGCCCGGCTGCTGGACGACATCGGCAAGATCAAGTCGAGCGCGCGTCACCTTCTGGCGCTCATCAACGACGTACTCGACATCTCCAAGATCGAGGCCGACCGCATGACGGTCTATGCAGAAGATTTCTCGGTTGCCTCCCTGCTCGCCGAGGTGTCGAGCACTGCCGAAACCCTGGTCCGGCAAAAGGGAAACACGCTGGTGGTGGATTTTGCCAGCGGCAGCGGAACGGACGGCGTCCTCGGGCGCGCCCACACCGATCAGGTCAAGCTGCGGCAGTGCCTGTTCAACCTGCTGAGCAATGCAAGCAAGTTCACCGAGGGCGGCACGATCACCCTGGCAGCGCGGCGCGCGGCGGACGATCTGGTGTTCGCGGTCAGCGACACGGGCATCGGCATGACCGCCGAGCAGCAGGAGCGGCTGTTCCAGCGGTTTTCGCAGGCCGACGCCTCGACGACGCGCCGCTTCGGCGGCACCGGGCTGGGTCTGGCCATCACCCGCGCCTTCGCCGGGCTGATGGGCGGGGAGGTCACTGTCGCGAGTGAACCAGGGCGCGGCTCGCAGTTCACGCTGCGCATTCCTGCTTCGCTGCCGCTGGAGGAGGCGCATGCCGAGCCGGCCGTCGAAAGCGCGCCCAACGATGCCGCGATCGTGCTGGTCATCGACGACGACCCGGCGCAGCGCGACCTGCTCAGCCGCTTCCTGCAGCGCGAGGGTTTCGCCGTCCGCACGGCGGCGGACGGACCAATGGGCCTGGCTCTGGCGGCCACCCTGCGCCCGCGCGCCATCCTGCTCGACGTGGTGATGCCGGGCATGGACGGTTGGTCGGTGCTGACCGCCCTGAAGGCCGATCCCGAACTGGCCACGATTCCGGTAGTCATGGTCAGCTTCGTGCGGGAACCGGCCCTCAGCGAGTCGCTGGGTGCGGCCGGATTCGTGACCAAGCCGGTGGATTGGGAAGGGCTTCGTCGCATCACCGAGCGTTTCCGCGACGGCGGCGGCGAGGTGCTGGTCGTGGACGACGACGCGGATGCGCGCGCGCGGGTGCGCCGGGCGCTTGAGCGCGATGGCTGGACGGTGGCCGAGGCGCCGGACGGGCGCGCCGCATTGGAGCGCGTCGCCGCGCAGACGCCGCGGGTGATCCTGCTCGATCTGGCAATGCCGGTGATGGACGGCTTCGCGTTCCTGCACGCTTTGCGTGAACGGCCAGGCTGCGAGCACATCCCCGTTGTGGTGCTGACCGCGCGCGATCTGTCCGCTGAAGATAGGCAGCGTCTGGACCGCGCGGATCGCGTGCTGTCCAAGGGCGCAGCGAGCTTGCGCGAGGTCGCGGGCGAGCTGCGGGCTTTGGCGACGCCGCCGGCCGTCGAAACCGTGGAGAGGCGTTGATGCGCGTGCTGCTGGTTGAGGATCACGAGGAGATCTGGGATTTCCTGTCGCGCCGGCTACAGCGCCGGGGACACGAGGTGAGCATTGCGACCGACGGTCAGGCAGGGGTCGATCGCGCTCGCGCCGAGCAGCCGGACATCATGCTGCTCGACATGAACCTGCCGGTGATGGACGGCTGGACGGCGGCGCGGGCGCTGAAGGACGACCCGGCAACCGCCGGCATCCCAATCATCGCCCTGACCGCGCACGCCATGTCCGGCGACCGTGAGCGGGCAGTTGCTGCGGGCTGCGACGACTATCATCCCAAGCCGGTCGACTTCTCCCGGCTGCTGCAGCAGATGGACGCCTTGGGCTCGCGCAATGCGCCGCCCTGAGCGGCTTGGCCAGTGGCAGATGCCGGCCCCGACTTAAGCGGCGGCGGCGGCGCACGCCGTCAGTTGCGCATGCGCGCGCCCAGCACGAACCCGAACAAGCCGATCAGCACGGTGCCCAGCACGGTCTCGCAGCTCGACAGGAACACGCCGAGCTCGCCGCCGGGCTGCAGCGCCACGTCGCCGGCGCCCACCGTGGTCATCGAATTAAGGCTGTAAAGCACGTAGTTCAGCGCCTCGACACTCCAGCCGCGCGCCGCCGCGGCCGGCACCGCGTGCCTGATGATGAGCGCGCCGGTGATCCAATACAGCAGCGCGAAGCCGATCAGCACGGCGAAGAACGCCCGCAGTACGCGGGTGACGCTCTCGCCGTAGTCGCACAGCAATTCGGCCACGACGTCAGCGGACCAGCCGGCGCCCGCCCGCAGCGCCGCCCGCAGCGCCCCCGCCCGCCATGCCGCCCGGGCGGCCGACGCTTGCGCGCGCCGGCCCATACGGCGGCGGCGCAGAAACGCCCATCGTGCATCCTCGCCGCTGCCCAGGGTGCGGAAGTTCTGTTCGAGACCGATGTATGCATCACGGGCTGCCGCAAACTCGTTGGCAAGCTCCTCACCGATGGCGTTACCGAGTTGCTCGGCGTGTAGCCGAGTGCGCTCGAGCCACGTACCGGAAAACCGCACGTTGCGCAGCGTGCAGCCGGTCAGCACGACATAGGGCAGTACCGCCCCGCTCAGATCGGCGCCCGACAGATCGGCGCCATCCAGGTTTGCTTCCCGCAGCACCGCCCCACGCAGGGTGGCGCCGGTGAGGTCCGCGCGGCGCAGATTGGCGGCGCTCAGGTCGGCGCCGCTGAAATCCGTTCCGTGCAGATTGGCCTCGTCCAGCCTTGCCGCCCGGAACGTCGCCCGCTCGGCGGTGGCGCCGGCCAGCGTGGCGCCCCATAAATCCGCCTCGGAGAAATCGGTCCCGTCCATGACCGCGCCGGCAAACCGTGCAAAGCGTAACCGGGCGCGCGTCAGGCAGGCATCCTCCAGCAGCGCCTCGGCAAACTCCGCCTCACCGCCCTCTACGTCGGACAAATCGGCGCCGATCAGGTCGGCCCCACGCAGCACGGCCTCCTCCAGCCGCGCCCCGCGCAGCCGGATGCCGCTGCACGCGGCCCCGGTCAGGTCGGCCCGGGCAAGATTGGCGCCCGACAGGTCTGCGGCGCGCAGGCTTGCCAGGCGCAGGTCGCACCCGACCAGACGCACGCCATCCGCCTGCGCGTCCCACCACGCGCCGCCGTTGGCGAGGCCGCGGCTGCGCAGCGCGTCGGCGCTGCAGTCCGCGCCGTCGAACGCTCCGCGCTCGCCCGCATGCTGCGGCCCGCCGGAGGCGCGCCGCAGCAGCGCCTCGCGAGCATCGGCGGCAGCATCACTCGGCGGCACTGGCAGTCGGATGTGCGGGCGGCGTGGCGTCGGTTGCCGCCTGTCGCTGCAGCAGCAACAGCGAGCGGCCGGTCACCTGGTACACGTCGCCCACCTGGAACCGCCGGTCGTCATCGCCGTCAGGCTGGTTGGTGTCGATGCGCAGCCGCCAGATTTCGCCGCCCTCCACGGTCGGCAGCGTGAAATCGACCACGTCGTGATAGGCGTTGAACACCAGCAACAGGGTCGCGTCCTGGCCGCGCTTGCGGATGCCGCTGACCTGCGCGCGGCCATCGACCAGCATGCCGAAGCAGCGCGTACCGGGATCCTGCCACACCTCCTCGGACATTTCCGCGCCGGAGGTGTCGATCCAGGTGATGTCGCGCACTCCCAGATCGTCGTTGAACGCCTGGCCGAGGAAGCGGCCGCGCCGGAGGATCGGGTATTCCGCGCGCAGCCGGGTCAGCTTCTGTACGAAGCGGATCAGCCCGTGCCCCTTGTCGCCGAGATCCCAATCCAGCCACGAAATGTCGCTGTCCTGGCAATAGGCGTTGTTGTTGCCCTGCTGCGTGCGGCCGAATTCATCGCCGGCCAGCAGCATCGGCGAGCCCTGCGACAGCAGCAGGGTCGCCAGCATGTTGCGGATCTGGCGTTCGCGCAGCGCGTTGATCTCGGGGTCGTCGGTCGGCCCCTCGACGCCGCAGTTCCAGCTATGGTTGTTGGAGTTGCCGTCGCGGTTGTCCTCGCCGTTCGCCTCATTGTGCTTTTCGGTGTAGGTGACGATGTCGTTCAGCGTAAAGCCATCATGCGCGGTGATGAAGTTGACGCTGGCCCAGGGACGCCGGCCGGTATGGTCGAACTTGTCGGGCGAGGCGCACAGCCGCGTCGCCAGTTCCGGCGTGGTGCCCTCGTCGCCTTTCCAGAACGAGCGCACGGTGTCGCGGAAGCTGTCGTTCCATTCGGCCCAGCCGGGCGGGAAGGCGCCCACCTGATAGCCGCCCGGGCCGATGTCCCACGGCTCGGCGATCAGCTTGACCTGCGACAGCACCGGATCCTGCATGCACACGTTCAGGAAGCCGCTGGTCTGGTTGAACCCGGTGGACTCGCGCGCGAGTATGGTTCCCAAGTCGAAGCGGAACCCATCGACGTGCATCTCCTGCACCCAGTAGCGCAGGCTGTCGGCGACGAACTGGAGCACGCGCGGATGCGACAGGTTGAAGGTGTTGCCGGTTCCAGTGTCGTTGATGTAGTAGCGCGGTTGGTCGGACAGCAGCCGGTAGTAACTGGCGTTGTCGATGCCCTTGAATGAGAGCGTCGGCCCGCGCTCATTGCCTTCGGCAGTGTGGTTGTACACCACGTCCAAAATCACCTCCAGCCCGGCCTCGTGCAGGCGCGCCACCATTTCCTTGAATTCGGCGAACGCGAAATCCGGGTTGTGGGCGTAGCGCCGTGCGGGGGTGAAGAATGCGATGGTGTTATAGCCCCAGTAGTTCTTCAGCCCCTTCTCAAGAAGTTGGCTGTCATCGACAAACATGTGGATCGGCAGCAGCTCAACGGCGGTAACGCCGAGCCTGCGGATGTAGCCGAGCACTTCGGGCAAGGCGAGGCCGGCATAGGTGCCGCGCAGCTCCTCGGGCACGGCCGGGTGCCGCTTGGTGAAGCCCTTGACATGCGTCTCGTACAGCACCGTGCGCTCCCAGGAGGTCGCCAGCGGGCGGTCCTGGCCCCAGGTGAAGGCGGAGTCGATGACCCGCGATTTCGGCATGAACGGCGCGGAATCGCGTTCGTCAAAGGTCAGGTCGTCGCCGCTCTCCATGACATAGCCGAACAGTGACGGATTCCACTCCAGATGCCCGACCACCGCCTTGGCCAGAGGATCAAGTAGCAGCTTGTTGGCGTTGAAGCGGTGACCTTGCTCCGGCTGGTACGGTCCGTGCACGCGGTAGCCGTAGATTGTGCCGGGGCGAGCATCCGGCAGGAAGCCGTGGAACACCTCATTGGTGTATTCCGGCAGCTCCAGCCGGGCAATCTCGGTCTCGCCTGAATCGTCGAACAGGCACAGCTCGACCTTGGTGGCGTGCGCCGAGAACAGGGCGAAGTTGACTCCCAGCCCTGTCCAGGTGGCGCCCAATGGATTGGGCAGGCCTTCGGCGATGCGGAAGGTTCGCTGCGGCGCCATCATCGTCTCTCCATGTATGCGCGCGGCATAGCGCGCGGACACCGTGCCGGTTGCGACGCGGACGTCTCGGCCGTCACGCGGCCTCGCGCGCCAGACCTGCAACCGGCTCGGCCGCTGCGACGCGGGGTCGCGCCGCGGTCAGGCAGGTCTCGACCGCCTCGCGCAGCGAAATCGCATAATCGGTCGCGCCGATCGCGGCACGCAGCCGCTCGTTGCGCAGCACCTCTTCGCCGGCCGGCCACAGTCCGACCAGAACCCGCACGCCGGGCGCGCGCTGGCGCAGCCGGCGCAGCAGATAGCGCAGGTGCGACGGCGTGCCGCTGATGTCCAGGTACGAGATACAGACCATCGCGACGCCCTGCATGTCCATCTGTGCGATGGCATCACGTGATGCGGCGGCGTATGGCGCAGCCCGCGCGCCCAGGCCATGCTTGCCCAGCAGCTGCGCCAGCATCGCCGCCGGAGCGTCGTCCAGCGGGCCGCGCCCGGCCAGGCACAGCACCGGGGTCGCACCCTGCCAGCCGGGTGCCAGATCGGGTGGCGGCGGCGCCTGTTCCTTCGGCGCCGGCGCCCGCGGCACGGCTTGCTCGGCCCGGCTTGGGGTCGTCGGCTCGGCTTCACTCTCGGAATCGGCCGGGTTCGGATCGCGGTCCTCGTGCGAATCGAGGTCGGTGATCAGGTGCCGCGCCGCCGTCCTGACCCGCTCCAGCTGCGGCGCGGTCAGCACGCCGCGCGCCGCGTCGTTGGACGCAAGCTGCAGCCCCTTGATCGCCACTTCGTCGTAATAGGTGGATAGCGGGCGTTCGCGCAGCAGCACCTCGGCTTGGTCGTGCGCCTCGTCGGGGTCGCCGGCCAGCATGCGCTGGTAGAAGCTTTCCACCGGGGTCAATGCCGGACGGTCGCCCAGCAGCACGTCGAGGAACTCCAAGCGATCGACGTGGCGGCCCAGCACCACCAGGCACAGCGTCAGCGGCGTGGACAGGATCAGCCCGATCGGCCCCCACAGCCAGGTCCAGAACGTCGCCGCCACCACAACGGCGAACGGCGACAGGCCGGTGCTGTGGCCGTACAGCATCGGCTCGACCGCTTGGCCCACGATGAACTCGGTGCCGGCATACAGCGCGGCGGTCCAGGTCAACATCGACCATCCCGGCTCGACCGCGGCGGCCAGCGCAAGCGGGAACGCCGCCGCGATCCAAGGGCCGACATAGGGCACGAACCGCAGCAGCATTCCCAGCACGCCCCAGAGCGGCGCGGAGGGCACGCCAATCACCATCAGCCCGCCGCCGATGATCACCCCGAACGCGAAGTTCACGCCGAGCTGCGCCAGAAAATAACGGCTGAGCCGGCTCGCCGCCTCGTTCATCGCCGTCGTAGTCCGGTGCAGGTCGCCGGACCCGAACAGGCGAATCATGCGGTCACGCAGATCCTCGCGTTGCAGCAGGATGAAGATCGCGACGATGAACACGATGGCCACGGTGGCCAGCGGTGAGACCACGGGCACCAGGATCTGCCGGGCGATGTCGAACGGCGACGGGCCGGCTGTCTGCACCGAAACCGGCACCGGCTTGGTCTGGCCGGTCGGCGCGGCCGCCGGCGCGGCGGGGTTCGTCGTCGCGGCGGCCGGCTTGGGGCGCTGCATCTGGCCCACGCTCTGCATCACCGCGGCCAGCCGGCCCAGCGTCATTGCTCGCACCGTCTCGATCTTATGCTCGACCGTGGCCTCGTAGCGCGGCGCGTCGCTGGCCAGGCTCGCGACCTGCGTGCCGATCACCCCGCCGGCCGCCAGGATCACCGCCAAGGCCAGCAGGACTGCCAGGATCACCGACAGGATCCGGCCCAGATGCAGACGGTGCAGCAGGCTGACCACCGGGGCCAGCAGGAAGCTGAGCAGCACCGAGAGGGTGATCGGGATCAGCACCTCGCGGCCCAGATACAGGGCGGCGACGACGACCACGCCCACTGCCAGGGTCAGCAACGCGTTCACGCCAGGGATCTCGGCTGCTGCGACCTGCGCCGGCTTGCGGCCGGCGATCTCGGGGCTGACGGGGTCGGACATGCGATGCGGCTCCAGCTGGCGGCGCGGAACGAATAGCGGGCGCGACACGGGCATGGACATGGCGTCATCGCGATACAGCAACGTGCCGGACCGGCCGGCGATGCGTCTGGGCCTCGAAATTACCGCGCGGCTTGCTGCGGCGTGATCCGCCCCGATGCGTCGGCAATGGCGCGGCTCACCGCGTCGGTGGTCAGGAGCTCCGGCAACGCCACCCCGCCGGGGCGGCCGGGTCCGTACACCACGTCGAGCGGCACGCCATAGCGGCCGAAACCTTGCAAATAGGCGCTGATTGCCGGGTCGGGCCGGGTCCAGTCGGCGCGCAGCGCCACCAGCCCCGGCCGGCGCAGCAGTCCGGCAACCGGCGCGCGCGCCAGCACGCCAAGCTCATTGACCTTGCAAGTCAGGCACCATGCTGCGGTGACGTCCACGAACACCACGTCGCCTGCCGCCACCAGCGGCGCGATCGCGGCGGTGTCCATCGGCTGCCACAGTGCATCCGCAGCGGCCGGGATCGCGGCCTGCTGGCCGCTGCTGGCCACCGCCGGCGCCAGGATCGCCAGTCCGGCTGCTGCGGCCACGGCGGGCGCCAGCCCCCGGCGCGGCGCGGCACCTGTCCGCGTCGCCCGCCCGCGCACCGCCAGCAGCACCAGCATCAAAGACACCGCCGCCGCCGCGAGCAGGCTCGCGACCGGCCCGGCGACCTGTGCCAGCACCCACAGCAGCCAGCCCGCGGTGCCCGCCAGCAGCAATCCCAGGATGATCCGCAACGCGCCCATCCAGCGCCCCGGACGCGGGAGCGCCCGCGCCAGGCTGGGGAGGGCGGCGACCAGCAGATAGGGCGCCGCCATGCCCAGCCCCATTGCCGCGAACACCGAGGCGATCTGCGCCGGCCCGCGCGACAGCGCGAAGCCGACCGCCGTTCCGACGAACGGCGCCGAGCATGGGGTCGCCAGCAGGGTGACGAATGCGCCGGTCAGGAACGCATCCAGCCCGGCATGCCGAGACTGGATGCCGGCCACGCGCGACAGGCCGGGCAGGCCGATCGGCAGCCAGTCCCACAGGCTCGCCGCGAACAGCGCGGTGGCCACCGCCATCGCTGCCAGGAACCAGGGCTGCTGGAACTGGATGCCCCAGCCGATGCCAGCTCCGGCGGCCTGCAGCGCAATCAGCCCGGCCGCCAGCACCCCGAACGAGGCCAGCACACCGCCGGCGGTCGCCAGCAATCCGGCACGGGTGCGGCGGCCTTCTCCCGCGTGCGCGGCGACCGACAGCAGCTTCAGCGACAGCACCGGCAGCACGCAGGGCATGACGTTCAGGATCAGGCCGCCCAGCATGGCGATCCCCAAGATCGCGAGCCATGCCTGGTCGCCGCCCGAAGGCAGGACGCCGACAGCCGGGACAGCGGCGAAGCTGGCCGCGCGGTCGCCGTCCACCACGGTCAGGGTCAGGGGACGGCCCGCCACCTTCAACGCCGGTATGCCGGGCAGCGCCACGATCAGGCGCGTCGTCGCGTCCGCGCCGCGTTCGACGCGCGGCGCCCCCGGCGCGATCTCGTCGAAGCCCTCGACAAACAGGTCCGGCTCGCGCAGCGGCGCCGCCTCGCTGGCCAGCGTTACCGAGAGCGTTGAGCCGTGGGCAGTTGGCGTCGCCAAGGCCGAGACCAGGCGCAACCGCGCCGTGCCAAGCTCCCCCGGCACGCGGGCGCGGGCGGTTGCGATCAGCCCGGCCTCGGGTGTCGGCTGCGCCAGCCCGGCGGGAACCGGCAGGTCCAGGCTTGCGTGGTATGGCACGCAGACCTCGGCGCATGCGGCGTAGTCCAGCTCGGCGTGCAGATGCGCGGGCTCTCCGGGTCGCGCCAGCGCAATCGCGATTGGTAGCACGACATCGCCGGTGTAGATCGCGTTCTGCAGCCCGCTCACCACCAGCCGCGCCGGCGCCGGCCAGGCGATCTCTGCGGCGGCGATGTTGTCCGATCCGGTCCAGGCGACCGACGGCGGCACCCCGGCATCGCCGGGCGTGCGCCAGTAGGCGTGCCAGCCAGGGGCGAGGCGGATTTCCAGCCCGGCATCCAGTCGGGTGGCCGAGCCGGTCGCCGCCTCGCCGGTGATCAGCCGCGCCGCGGCATGGGCGTTGCCGATCCAGGTGCTCGCCGAGGCAAGTGCCGCGTGCGGCAGCGCGGCGGCCAGCAGCAGCAGTCCGACAGCGCAGCGGGACAGGATCCGGGTCATCGCGACTCTCTCTCTACACCGGTGCGGCCGGGCTGTGCAGCGCCTCGGCATCTTGCCGCTGCGGGATCGATCGGCTAGCAACGCGCACCCTTCGGGCGCCCCTCGATGTCGGCAAGGCTGGGGCCAGCGCGGGGCGCCCTGTCCGAAGGATGATCCCGCATGACCCGCAAGAAGATCGCGCTGATCGGCGCCGGCAATATCGGCGGCACGCTCGCCCACCTGATCGGGCTGAAGGAACTCGGTGACGTCGTGCTGTTCGACGTGTTCGGCGGCGTGGCCGCCGGCAAGGCGCTGGACATCATGCAGTCCGGCCCCGTGGACGGCTTCGACTGCGCCATCTCCGGCGGCTCGGACTATGCCGCCATCGCCGGCGCCGACGTGGTGATCGTCACCGCCGGATTCCCGCGCCAGCCGGGCATGAGCCGGGACGACCTGTTGGCCAAGAATGCCGGCGTGATCGCCGAGGTGGCCGAGGGCATCCGCGCGCACTGCCCGGACGCCTTCGTGATCGTCATCACCAACCCGCTGGATGTGATGGTGTGGGTGATGCAGCAGAAATCAGGGTTGCCGAAGCAGCGCGTTGTCGGCATGGCCGGCGTGCTCGACAGCAGCCGCTTCCGCCTGTTCCTGGCCCAGGAGTTCGGCGTCTCGGTCGAGGACGTGACTGCGTTCGTGCTCGGCGGCCACGGCGATACGATGGTGCCGCTGACCCGCTATTCCAGCGTCGCCGGCATCCCGGTGCCCGACCTGATCCGGATGGGCTGGACCACGCAGGCGAAGATCGATGCGATCGTGGCGCGCACCGCCAATGGCGGCGGCGAGATCGTCAAGCTGCTGGAGCGCGGCAGCGCCTTCTACGCGCCCGCCGCCAGCGCCATCGCGATGGCCGAGGCGTTTTTGCGCGACAAGAAGCGCGTCCTGCCGGCTGCCGTGAAGCTTGAGGGCGAGTACGGCCTGCACGACCTGTATGTCGGTGTCCCGGTGGTGATCGGCGGCGGCGGCGTCGAGCGCATCGTCGAGGTCGAGCTGCTGGCCGACGAGCGCGCCGCCTTCGACAAGTCCTGCAACGCCGTCAAGCAGTTGATCGAAGATTTCCGGAAACTCGGGATCTGATCCGGTGAACATCCACGAGTATCAGGCGAAGGACCTGCTGCGTCCGTATGGCGTGTCGGTTCTGGACGGCCATGTTGCGTGGTCGCCTGAGGAGGCGGTTGCGGCGGCGCAGCGGCTGCCCGGCCCGGTGTTCGTGGTGAAGTCGCAGATCCACGCCGGCGGCCGCGGCGCCGGGCGGTTCGCGCACGATCCGCAGGGCAAGGGCGGCGTGCGCCTGGCCGGCTCGAGCGACGAGGTGCGCGCGGCGGCCGAGGCGATGATCGGGCACACGCTGGTCACCAAGCAGACCGGGCCGGCCGGGCGGCGGGTGCACCGCATCTATGTCGAGGCCGGCTGCGACATCGCGCGCGAGCTGTACCTGTCGCTGCTGGTGGACCGCGCCAGCGGCCGGGTGGCGGTGCTGGCCAGCACCGAGGGCGGCATGGAGATCGAGGCGGTGGCCGAGCGCCACCCGGAGAAGATCCTGCGCGTGCAGATCGACCCGGCGAGCGGCATCTCCGGCTTCCACGCCCGCCGTCTGGCCTCCGGGCTGGGGCTGTCCGGCCGGCAGGCGGCGGCGTTCGGCCGCTTCGTCTCGGCGCTGCACCGGGCGTTCATGGCGCTGGACTGCGCGGTGGTGGAGATCAACCCGCTGGTGGTGACCGGGTCGGGCGAGGTGGTGGCGCTGGATGCCAAGATGAGCTTCGACGACAACGCGCTGTTCCGCCATCCGGAGCTGGAGGCGCTGCGCGACGAGGCCGAGGAGGACGCGCGCGAGCTGGAGGCGGCGCGGCACAGCCTGAGCTACGTGGCGCTGGACGGCACGATCGGCTGCATGGTCAACGGCGCCGGGCTGGCGATGGCGACGATGGACATCATCCAGCTGTATGGCGGAGCGCCAGCCAACTTCCTCGATGTCGGCGGCGGCGCGACCAAGGAGCGGGTGACGGCGGCGTTCAAGATCATCCTGTCGGACCCGAACGTGGAGGCGATCCTGGTCAACATCTTCGGCGGCATCATGCGCTGCGACGTGATCGCCGAGGGCGTGGTGGCGGCGGCGCGCGAGGTCAGCCTGACGGTGCCGCTGGTGGTGCGCCTGGAGGGCACCAACGTGGAGCTGGGCAAGGGCATCCTGGCGCAATCCGGTCTGCCGATCATCGCTGCGGACAACCTGGCCGACGCGGCCGAGAAGGTGGTGCGGGCCACGCATGATGCGGGGCCGGGGAAGCCGGGCACGGGACCGTCGGCGGGGAGGGCGGCTGAGATGGCGATCCTGGTGGACGGGCGCACGCGTGTGGTCACGCAGGGCTTCACCGGCGCGCAGGGCACGTTCCATTCCGAGCAGGCGATCGCCTATGGCACGCGCGTGGTCGGCGGGGTGACGCCGGGCAAGGGCGGCAGCACGCATCTGGACCTGCCGGTGTTCGACACGCTGGCCGAGGCGGTGGCGGCGACCGGGGCGACGGCGAGCGCCATCTACGTGCCGCCGCCGTTCGCGGCCGACGCGATCCTGGAGGCGATCGACGCGCGGGTGGAGCTGATCGTGTGCATCACCGAGGGCATTCCGGTGCTGGACATGGTGCGGGTGAAGCGGGCGCTGGACGGCTCCGGCTCGCGGCTGGTGGGGCCGAACTGCCCCGGGGTGATCACCCCGGACGCGTGCAAGATCGGCATCATGCCGGGCCACATCCACCGGCCTGGCCGGGTCGGCATCGTGTCGCGCTCGGGCACGCTGACCTATGAGGCGGTGGCGCAGACCACGGCGGCGGGTCTGGGCCAGAGCACCTGTGTCGGCATCGGCGGCGATCCGGTGAAGGGCACGGACTTCGTCGACGTGCTGGCGCTGTTCCTGGCCGACGCGCAGACCGAGGCGATCATCATGATCGGCGAGATCGGCGGCGAGAGCGAGATCCTGGCGGCCGAGTTCCTGGCCCGCGAGAACCGCGCCGGCGCGGCTGGCGGCGGCAAGCCGGTGGTGGGCTTCATCGCCGGGGCGACGGCGCCGCCGGGGCGTCGGATGGGCCATGCCGGGGCGGTGATCAGCGGCGGCCGCGACACCGCCGCGGCCAAGGTCGCGGCATTGCGCGACGCCGGGGTGCACGTCGCCGACAGCCCGGCGGCGCTGGGAAGCACGCTTACGGCGGCGCTACGGCGATAAGCGAGGCGTGCATCCGGCTCATGCCGGCTACCCTGCAATAAGCACATGAGATTTGGGCGGCGCGGCCGCGTTACGCCTATCTTAGCCGAGCCGCGTGCAGCACGGGCGGCGGAATCTGGAGACCAGCAGCATGGCCGGCGTCGATATCCTAGCCAGCGCGTTCAGCGGCGCGAACGCGGCGTTCATCGCCGAGACCTATGCCCGGTGGACTGAAAACCCGGCCAGCGTCGATCCCAGCTTCGCCGACCTGTTCGCCGCGATGGACGACGACGCCCGCGCGGTGCTGGGCGACGCCACCGGCGCCTCGTGGGCGCCCCGTCCCGCTGCCGGTCCCGCCGCCAAGGCGGGCGCGGCGCCCAAGCGCGCCGAGGTCAAGCCCGCGCCCACCTCCGACCAGCTGCGCGCCGCGACCAAGGACAGCCTGCGCGCCCTGATGCTGATCCGCGCCTATCGCGTGCGCGGCCACCTGGAGGCCCGGCTGGATCCGCTCGGGCTGGCCGAGAAGCGGCACCACAGCGAGCTGGACCCGGCGACCTACGGCTTCACCGAGGCGGACTACGACCGCGAGATCTTCATCGACAACGTGCTGGGGTTGGAGACCGCCACCATCCGGCAGATCGTCGAGGTCCTGCGGGAGACTTATTGCGGCCCGATCGGGGTCGAGTTCATGCACATCCAGGATCCCGACCAGAAAGCCTGGATCCAGCGTCGGGTCGAGGGCGCGCCCTGGCGCAAGACGTTCGACCCCGAGGCGCGCCGCTGCATCCTGCGCCAGCTGACCGAGGCCGAAGGATTCGAGGCGTTCTGCCAGAAGCGCTACGTCGGCACCAAGCGGTTCGGGCTGGAAGGCGGTGAGAGCACCATCCCGGCGCTCCACGCCATCATCGGCACGGCGGCCGCCGCCGGCGTGCGGGAGATCTGCATCGGCATGCCGCATCGCGGCCGGCTGAACACGCTGGTCAACATCCTGCGCAAGCCGTTCACCGCGGTATTCTCGGAGTTCGGCGGCGAGAGCTTCAAGCCCGACGACGTGCAGGGCTCGGGCGACGTGAAATACCATCTCGGCACGTCAACCGATGTCGAGATCAAGGGCCATTCCGTGCATCTGTCGCTGCAACCCAATCCCTCGCATCTGGAGGCGGTGGATCCGGTGGTGGTCGGCAAGGTGCGGGCGCGCCAGGACATGCGCGGCGACACCCAGGGCCGCCATTCGGTCATGGGCATCCTGATGCACGGCGACGCGGCGTTTGCCGGGCAGGGGCTGGTGTACGAGACCCTGGCGATGAGCCAGCTGATCGGCTATCGCACCGGCGGCACAATCCACCTGATCGTCAACAACCAGATCGGCTTCACCACGGTCCCGGCGCACGCCTATTCCGGGCTGTACTGCACGGACATCGCGAAATCCATTCAGGTGCCGATCCTGCACGTCAACGGCGACGATCCCGAGGCGGTGGTCTGGTGCGCCCGTACCGCCGCCGAGTTCCGCCAGCGCTTTGGCGTGGATATTGTGCTGGATGTGGTGTGCTACCGCCGTCACGGCCACAACGAAGCGGACGAGCCGGCCTTCACCCAGCCGGTGATGTACCGCGCCATCCGCGACCGCCGCACCACGCGCACGCTTTATGCCGAAAAGCTGGAACGCGAGGGCGTGCTGGATGCGGCCGAGGCGCAGACGATGTGGGATGGTTTCGCGAAACTCTGGACGACGCGTTCAAGGGCGCGCAGTCCTATCGCGTCAACAAGGCCGACTGGCTGGAGGGCCATTGGGCCGGGCTGAAGCAGCCGACCGAGGCTGGCGCCGACGCCGAAGGCGAGACTGCGGTGAGCGTGGCGCAGCTGAAGGCTGTCGGCGCGGCGATCTCGTCGGCGCCGGACGGCTTCAATCTCAATTCAAAAATCGCTCGCCAGCTCGACGCCAAGCGCGCGATGATCGACAGCGGCGAGGGCATCGACTGGGCCACTGGCGAGGCGCTGGCCTTCGGCTCGCTGCTGCTGGACGGCCATCGCGTGCGCTTCTCCGGCGAGGACTCGCAGCGCGGCACGTTCAGCCATCGTCACGCCGTGCTGGTCGATCAGGAAACGCAGCACGAATACGTGCCGCTGAACAACATCGCCGAACAGCAGGCGCGCATCGAAATCTACAACTCGCTGCTGTCCGAGCAGGGCGTGCTGGGCTTCGAGTATGGCTATACTCTGGCCGATCCGCGCACGCTGGTCGTGTGGGAAGCGCAGTTCGGCGATTTCGCCAATGGCGCGCAGGTCATCATCGACCAGTTCCTCGCCAGCGGCGAGACCAAGTGGCTGCGCATGTCCGGGCTGGTGCTGCTGCTGCCGCACGGCTACGAGGGGCAGGGGCCGGAACATTCCTCCGCCCGGCTGGAACGCTATCTGCAACTCTGCGCCGAGCGCAACATGGTGGTCGCGAACTTCTCCACGCCCGCCAACTACTTCCATGGCCTGCGGCGGCAGCTGAAGCGAAACTTCCGCAAGCCGCTGGTGGTGATGACGCCCAAGTCGCTGCTGCGGCACAAACTCGCCGTCTCCAAATTGGCGGAGTTCGCCACCGGCAGCGCGTTCCGCCCGGTGATCGGCGAGACGGACACTGTCGCGCCCGGCGCCGAGGTCAGGCGCGTCGTCCTGTGCAGCGGCAAGGTCTATTACGACCTGCTGGCGGAACGTCGCGAGCGCGGCATCAACGATGTGGCGCTGGTCCGCATCGAGCAATTGTATCCGTTCCCGACCCGCTCGCTGCCGCCGGTCCTGGCCGAGTATCCGAACGCCGAGGTGATCTGGTGCCAGGAGGAGCCTCGCAACATGGGCGCCTGGGGCTTCGTAGATCGCCGCATCGAGGACGTGCTGGCCGAGCTGCCGGTACGGGCGAAGCGGCCGCGCTATGTCGGGCGCTGCGAGGCTGCCTCTCCGGCCACGGGGCTTGCGCGAGTGCATGCGGCGGAGCAGACGCGGCTGGTGCAGCAGGCGCTGGGCCTGGCCTGACGAACCCGGGGCGGAGAGCGTCATGCCGACCGACATCAAGGTGCCCACGCTGGGCGAGAGCGTCACCTCCGCCACCGTGGCGCGCTGGCTGAAGAAGGCCGGCGAGGCGGTGGCGCAGGACGAGCCGCTGGTCGAGCTGGAGACCGACAAGGTCACGGTTGAGGTCAATGCGCCCTCCGCCGGCACGCTGCAGAGCGTGGCTGCGGACGAGGGCAGCGAGGTCGAGGTCGGCGCGGTGCTGGGCGTGCTGGGCGACGGTGCGGGAGCCGCCTCGGCCGCCGCGCCGCCGTCCACGCCAGCCAGCTCCGGGACGCCGGCCAAGGAGCCGCCGCCGACCACAGCGAAAGCCGCCGCGCCGCCGCCGCACCCGCCGGCCCCGGCCGCCAATCCGCCCGCCGGGATCAATCCGCCGCCGCCGCCAAGCGGCCCGGTGTCGCGGCCTGCTGCCCCGGCCATGGAGGCGCACGCGCCGCTGCCGGCGGCCGCAAAGCTGATGACCGAGCAGCAGGTCTCACCTGCGCAGCTCGGCGCCGGTTCCGGCAAGGATGGCCGGATCACCAAGGGCGATGTGCTGGAGTTCCTCCGCCGCCCCGCCGCGCTACCCCCCCCGCCGCCTGCCGCGAAGCCTCGGCGCGCGCCCGAGGAGGGCGAGGAGCGGGTGCGCATGACCCGCCTGCGCCGCACGATCGCGGCACGGCTCAAGGAAGCGCAGAATACCGCGGCGATGCTGACCACCTTCAACGAGGTGGACATGACCGCGGTGATGGCGCTGCGCGCCGAGTACCGGGACGCCTTCGAGAAGAAGCACGGCGGCGTGCGGCTCGGCTTCATGGGGTTCTTCGTGCGTGCATGCTGCGCGGCCCTTGCCGAGTTTCCGGCGGTCAATGCCGAGATCGACGGCGAGGACATCGTCTATCGTCAACACGTTCACATGGGCATCGCCGTCGGCGGCGCGAACGGGTTGGTGGTGCCGGTGGTGCGGCATGCCGATGCGCTGGGGTTCGCGCAGATCGAGAGCGCGGTTGCCGAGCTTGGCAAGCGCGCCCGCGACGGCGCGCTGCGGCTGGAGGATCTGACCGGCGGCACGTTCAGCATAACCAATGGCGGTGTCTATGGCAGCCTGATGAGCACGCCGATCATCAACCCGCCGCAATCGGCCATCCTCGGCATGCACAAGATCCAGGACCGGCCGATCGCGGTTGGCAAATCCATCGAGATCCGGCCGATGATGTACCTGGCGCTGTCCTACGACCACCGCATCATCGACGGACGCGAAGCGGTCAGCTTCCTGGTGCGCGTGAAGGACAGCATCGAGGATCCACGCCGGCTGCTGCTGGAGATCTGACGCGATGGCTGAAAGTTTCGATGTTATCGTGATCGGCGCCGGTCCCGGCGGCTACGTCTGCGCGCTGCGCGCGGCCCAGCTCGGCATGAAGGTTGCGTGCGTGGAAAAGCGCGCCACGCTCGGCGGCACCTGCCTCAATGTCGGCTGCATCCCGTCCAAGGCGCTGCTGCAATCCAGCGAGAACGTGCATGCCGTTCAGCACGACTTCGCCCAGCACGGCATCATGGTCGATGCCGTTCGCGTCGATCTCGCGCGCATGCAGGCGCGCAAGGGCGAGGTGGTTGCCGCCAACGTCAAGGGCGTCGAGTTTCTGTTCAACAAGAACCATGTCGCTTGGCTCAAGGGGAGCGGGCGCATCGTGGCGCCGGGCCGGGTCGCTGTGAACGGTACGGAATACGAGGCGAAGCATATCGTCATCGCCACCGGCAGCGACAGCATCCCGCTGCCGGGCGTCGAGGTGGACGAGATGCGCATCGTCAGCTCGACCGGAGCGCTGGAGCTGCCGGCGGTGCCGACATCGCTGGCGGTGATCGGCGGCGGCTATATCGGGCTGGAACTCGGCAGCGTCTGGCATCGCCTGGGCGCCGAGGTCACGGTGATCGAATATCTCGACCGCCTGGTGCCCGGCATGGATGGGGAGATCGCCAAGACCTTCCAGCGCGTGCTCGGCAAGCAGGGGATCACGTTCCGGCTGTCCACCAAAGTCACCGCCGCGCGCATCGAGGCTGACGGAGTGGTGCTGACCACAGAACCCGCTGCCGGCGGCGACCCCCGGGAGGTGCGCGCTCAGACCGTGCTGGTGGCGATCGGCCGGCGCGCCTTCACCGACGGCCTTGGCCTGGACAGCGTCGGTGTGCTGACGGACGAGCGCGGCCGCGTGGTGATCGACCTGCATTTCGCGACCAACGTGGCCGGGATCTACGCCATTGGCGACGTGGTCGCCGGCCCGATGCTGGCGCACAAGGCCGAGGACGAAGGCATCGCCCTGGCCGAGATCCTGGCCGGGCAGGCGGGACATGTCGATTACGGCGTGATCCCCGGCGTCGTGTACACCTGGCCCGAGGTCGCCTCGATCGGCCGCACCGAGGAGCAGCTGAAACACGACGGCATAGCCTACAGTGTCGGCAAGTTCCCGTTCAGCGCCAACGCGCGCGCTCGCGCAATGGGCAGTACCGACGGGTTCGTGAAGATCCTTGCCGATGCCACGAGCGACCGCGTGCTGGGCGCGCACATCATCGGTCCCGATGCCGGCACGCTGATTGCCGAGATCGCCACCGCGATGGAGTTCGGCGCCAGCGCCGAGGACATTGCCCGAACCTGTCACGCCCACCCGACGCTGAGCGAGGCGGTGAGGGAGGCGGCGCTCGCGGTCGACGGCCGGGCGCTGCACATCTGATGCGTCCGCTCCGGCTCGGGCTGAACGTCGATCACGTCGCCACGGTGCGCAACGCGCGCGGCGGTCCCCACCCCGATCCGGTGACGGTCGCCCGCGCCGCCATCGCCGCCGGCGCGCACGGCATCACCGCGCATCTGCGCGAGGATCGGCGGCACATACGCGACGCTGATATCCACGCCCTGCGCGCGCTGTCCGCACCGCTGAACATGGAGATGGCGGCGACCGACGAGATGGTGGCTATTGCCTGCGCCTTGCGCCCGCATGCCTGCTGCCTGGTGCCGGAGCGCCGCGCGGAGGTCACCACCGAGGGCGGGCTGGACGTGGCCGGGCAAATCGAGTGGCTGCGCCCGCGCGTGGCCGCGCTGCGCGACGCCGGCATCCGCGTATCGATGTTCGTCGATCCCGACCCGCGGCAGTTGCAGGCGAGTGCGGCTATCGGCGCCGCGATCGTCGAACTGCATACCGGCGCCTATGCCGAGGCGCGGCATGGCGAGCTCGACCGGCTGCGCGACGCGGCTGCGGCGACCGTGCCGCTGGGGCTGGAATGCCATGCCGGGCACGGACTGACCTACGGCAACGTCGGACCCGTAGCCGCGTTGCCGCAGGTGATGGAGCTGAATATCGGCCATTTCCTGATCGGACAGGCCATCCTGGACGGCATAGCGCCGGTGGTGGCGCAGATGCGGGCGCTGATGGACGCCGCCGCCGCAAACTCCTGACCCGCAGGCGGCGCTGTGCCGCCGCAAGCTCGAGCAGCGCCGATCACGCTACCCGCTGGACAGGCGTCGCGCACGGACGCGCAGCCGCTCGGCGAGGCCTGCCCCCGCCATTGCCGCCGCCGCCGCAAAGATCGCCGGCAGCCCGATCGCGAGCAGCGGCGAGGCCGGGCCCAGCAAGCGGGCCAGCATCGGATCAGCGGCTGCGAGCTGTCCCAGGCTCAGCGCCAGAGCGACCCCGAGCGCCGGCAGCGCCCAAGGCAAGCGACGCAGGTGGCGCAGCGCGCCGGGCACGCCGGGCAGCGAGGCGGCCACCGAAAGCAGCACGCCCAGGGCCAGCAGCCGCCAGTTGCCGCGCGCCAGCAGCGCCAGCGCCAGCAGTCCGGGAGCACGCGCGGACAGGTCGTTGACCACGCCCGCGATCAGCGCCGCGCCGGCGCTGGACTGCAACGCCGGCAACTCCGGGGGCTGCGCTGCCAGCGTGCGCCGCGCCGCCCAGCGCATCGCGGCGATCACCGCCAGCAGCCCCAGCACGCAGGCCGGGGCCAGCGCGCCCGGCAGCGCAACCAGCTTCAGCAGCAACGTGCCCAGGCCCAGGCGCAGAAGCAGGCAAATTGCCGCCCCTACCGCAAGCTGCGGTGCCCTTGCCGGCACGGCGCCTGCCGCACGCCGCTGCAGCAACGCAGCCAGCCCGCGCAGCGGGCCCCCCAACAGCGAGTAGGCCAGCAACATTTGCACCAGCGCCAATCCCGCCAAGCCGACGTTCAGCGGGCCGGACGCCATCGGCCCGAGCGGCACGACGCGGGGGCGCCAGGTCCGGGTGAGGAAGTCCCACGCCACCTCGACGCTGCCGTGCGCGCGGTCGCAGGCATCGACCAGTTCGCTGTCCGGCGCGTCGGTGTGCTGCGCGACGTTGCGCTCGCCGAGCGCGATAACGCAGGGGTTGGCTTCGAAATCGCTGAGGTCGGACACGTCCACTGCATGCGCCGGGCACGCGGCGAACGCGGTCAGGATCACCAGCATCAGCGCCAGCCCGCGGATCATGCCCATGGCGCGGCTCATGGCGTAGCTCCTTGCGCCGGCGGCGGTGCGGCCGCCGAACCGGGCATCGGGCCGGCAAACGGCCCCGCCTCGAAATAGCGCATCAGCGCGCTGGACGGCGACAGCACCAATGTCGGGCTGCCCTGCGTCAATGCTGCGCGATACACCTGCAAAGTTCGGTACAGGTCGAAGAACGCCGGGTCGCGGCCATACGCGGCGGTGGCGATGCGGTTGGCCTCGGCGTCGCCGTCTCCGCGTACGGTCTGGCTGTCACGCTGTGCCTCGGACAGCAGCACGGCGCGCTCGCGATCGGCCTTGGCGCGGATTTCCTGCCCCCACTCGAAGCCCTGCGCGCGCAATTCCTTGGCCTCGCGCACGCGCTCCGAGGTCATGCGGTCATAGATCGCCTGGCTGGTCTCGACCGGCAGGTCGGCGCGACGGATGCGTACATCGACCACATCGACGCCCAGCGACGCGGCCTCAAGCGTCACCTCGTCGCGCACCCGCGCGGTGATCCGGTCGCGCTGCTCGGTCAGCAGGTCGGGCAGCGTCACCTGCCCCAGCTGCTTGCGCAACGTGGTGCTGACGATCTGCGCCAGTTGCGAGCGCGCCTGGTCCTGGCTGCCGACCGACTGGTAGAAGCGCAGCGGATTGTCGATGCGAAACCGCGAGAACGTCTCGACTTCGATCCGCTTCTGGTCGCCGAGGATGATCTGGTCCACTGGCGGCTCCAGCGGCAGCAGCCGCTTGTCGTACAGCACTACGGTATCGAGCAGCGGCAGCTTCACGTTCAGCCCCGGCTCGGTGATTGTGCCGACCGGCTTGCCCAGGCGCACGATCAGCGCCTCCTGCGACTGGCCCACCGTGAACAGGCACAACGAGACCAGCCAACCCAGGAACGCGATCGTCGCCAGCGCCACCAAGGCGCGCTGCGCGCTCATGGCGACACCCGCAGCAGGCCGGGTGCTGCCGCCAGCGCCGGCCGCGGCGGCGGCCCGGGTAGCGGCAGATACGGCAGCAGCGGCGCGCTGGCGCCATTATGTCCGCTGGAATCAAGCAAAACCTTGTTCGCCCCGCGCAGCACTTCCTCCATCGTGTCCAGGTAAAGGCGGCGCGCGGTGATGTCCTGTGCCTGGCGATACGTCGCGTCGAGCGCGGTGAACCGGGCGGCGTCGCCGCGCGCCTGATCGAGCACCTGCTCGTGATAAGCCTGCGCCTCCTGCCGGATGCGCTCCGAATCGCCCCGGGCGCGCGGCAGGATGTCGTTGCGATAGGCTTCGGCCTCGTTGCGCGCGCGCTCCTGGTCGGCGCGGGCACGCTGCACATCGTTGAAGGCGTCGATCACCGCAGTCGGCGGATCGACGCGCTGCAACTGCACCTGCGTCACCTGGATGCCAGCGTCATACGAGTTGAGCAGCTTCTGCAGCCGGTCCTGCGCGTCGTCGGCGATCTTCTGCCGCTGATCGGACAGGCCGGCCTGGATCGGATTGAGGCCGATCACCTGCCGTACCGCGCTTTCGGCGGCGACGCGCACCGTGCCTTCCGGGTCATAGACATTGAACAGGAACTTCGCCGGATCCTTGATGCGCCAGAACACGTCGGCGGTGGCTTCGACGATGTTCTCGTCGCCGGTCAGCATCTGCGTCACTGCGCCGTTGCTGATCTTCAGCTGGTTGATTTCGGTCACTTTGGGCAGCAGCACGCTCTCGACCGGATACGGCAGGTGATAGTTCAGGCCGGGTCCGCTGGTGCCGACCCATTTGCCGAAGCGCAGCACCACGCCCACCTGATCCGGCAGCACCTTGTAGAACCCCGTGGCGGCCCACACCGCGAGCACCAGCACGACGGCCGCAAGCACGCTCTGCGCCGGCACGCGCGGGCGCGCCAATGCCGAGCGCGGGGCGTGGCGGCGGGGCGAGGCGGGCCGCGGCTGTGGCGGCGGCTGTGGCGGCGCGGCCGATTCCGGCGCGGCGGCGATCGGGCGGGCGGGGCGGCGGAACAGCAGTGCATCGACCGTCTCGGCGCGCAGCGTTGGCATCGGCAGGAACTCGTCGCGCTCATCCAGCATCGAGCTCTCCCTCTGTCAGCGTTGTCCCGATGTAGTCCGTCTCGCCGGCACCCTCGTCGGCGCCCTCGTCGGCTCGGCGGGGGGCCAGGATGCGCGCCTGCCAGAACACGAACACCGCGCAGGCCAGCGGCACGGCGACCACCAGCGCTGGCGCGCTGGCGGCAATCCAGGGCGCGACCGCGGGATTCCGACGCGGCGATGCTGCCGGCCACCCAGCCCAGGAACATGCCGCCGGCAGTGACCAGCGAGCCGTTGCGGTCCAGCACCGAGCGGATCAGCGTGCTGCCATAGACCAGCATCGGGATGCTCAGCGCCAACCCGAAGCCCAGCAGCACGATGTTGCCGTCGGCCACCGCAGCGATCGCCACCACGTTGTCCAGGCTCATCACCGCGTCAGCCGCGATGATCGTCCAGATCGCCCCCAGCATGTCGCGTCTCGCCCGCCGCCGCGCCGCATCCGGGTCGGCCGCGCCCTCGATCGCCGCGCGCGTCTCGGCGTCCTCGCGCTGGATCGCCAGCCGGACGGCGACGCCCAGCAGGACAACGCCGGCGGCAATCTTCAGGTAGGGCACCAGCAGCAGGAACAGCACGACCGACGCCATCGCCAGCCGCAGCGCGATGGCGCCTGCGGTGCCGAACAGCACCGCGCTGCGCATCTGCTCCGGTGACAGGCCGCGCACCGCGAGCGCGATCAGCAGCGCGTTGTCGGCGCTCAGCAGCAGGTCGATGAACAGGATCTGGATCGGCACGCCGATATTCGTCAACAGCCCGGACAAGTCGATCCCGCTCATGACAGCCCCGCCCAGGCGCCGACCAGGCCGGCGGCGCTGACCAGTGTCGCGACGGTCGCCACCGCCCACAGATACCAGCCGCGCAGGCGCACCGGCTCCGGCAGCGCGGTCGCCGCCAGCACCACCAGCAGCCCCGCGACCAGCGGCAGCAGCACCGCATTGACCACCTGGCTCGCGATCGACAGCCACACCAGGTCGGGGGCGGCCAGCACCAGAGCGGCGCCGCCCAGCACGCAGGCTGCATAGCCGGCCTGAAACCACCCGCCGCGCGCCGCGGTGACTTCGCCGATGCCCCAGACCAGCGCGAGTGAGCAGACGATCGCAGCGACCATCGCCGCCCCGATCACGCCCAGCCCGAACACCAGCCGACCCAGCGTGTCGCCCAGCAGCGGGGTCATCGCCTCGCTGATTCGCCCCACGCTGTCCAGCGGCGCGCCGCCGCGATGCGCGCCTATGGTCGCCGCCGCCGCAACCAGCACTGCGGCGGTGACGAACTGAGTCAGGATCGCGCCGAATGCCGTATCCCATTTGGCGATCCGATAGTGACTCGGCCCCAGGCCCTTCTCGGCCAGGGCGGAGGATTGATAAAAGATCATCCACGGGTTGAAGGTGGCCCCGATCAGCGCCGCCCCGAGATACAGGTAGCCGCCATTGCCGATCGGCTGTCGCAGGAAGTCGCGGCCGATCACCGACAGGCGCGGGTGCGCGTCCCAGGCCACGGCGAAGAAGCACAACTCGAACAATCCGATCAGGATGGCCACCCGCTCGACCCGCCGGTATTCGCCGCTGGCCACCACCAGCAACAGGCACAGCGCGGCACCCGGCAGCACCAGCCCGCGCGGGACGCCGTACATCTCGCCGATGCCGGCGATGCCGGTAAATTCAGTGACCAGCGAGCCGATCGTCGCCACCGCCAGCGCCGCCACCGCGATCCAGGCCCAGGCGCTGCCGAACCGTTCGCGCACCAGAGCGGCGAAGCCGCGCCCGGCGAACAGGCCGAGCCGTGCGGCAAGATCTTGCACCATGAACAGCAGCGGGATCAGCAGGAGCGGCAGCGGCAGCAGCCGGAACCGCCACAGCGTGCCCGACTGGGCGGCGGTGACGATGTTGCCGACATCGGTGTCGGCCAGCATGACCAGCAGGCCAGGGCCCCACACTGCCAGGATTGCGACCAGTCCGGCGCGCCGTCGTCGCAGCGGCACCGCGTCCAGCACGACGGCCGCTGCCGGTATGTCCTCCGGCATCACACCCCGGCGCCGAGCAGCGACGGGTCGATCGGGAACTCCCGGCCCTTCATGGGCGCGTCCGAGAAGGGATTGGCGTCCCAGTAATCGGCGCGCCGCGCCGCATCCAGACAGGTATAGGTGCCGTGCGGGCCGTGCCCATAGGCGGGCAGGAACTTGGGATAGAAGAAGCCAGTGACCGGGTCGGCCCAGACCACGGCATCGCCCGGGCAATCCTCCCGCGCGGCGGCCTCGGTCGAGAAGTGCGGGATCGGCTTCAGCACAATCGGCGGCGCATCGCCGCCGTCCTGCGCGGCGGCGGGCAGCAGCGGCAGGGCCAGCAGCAGCGCCGCCGCCGCGAGACGGCCCAGGCACTCAGCCACGGCGCGCACGGAACTGCCTGCGATACACACCGGGCGCGGCCAGGATCGCCTCGCCGGTACGGGCGAAGGCGTCGCGCTCGGCATCCTGCATGGCGCCGAAATCCAGTGTCAGGGCGTCGCGCGGGACGGGGATGCACTGCGCGACCGGCGTGCCGCGCGGCAGCACGCAATCGGAACCAGGATCAAGCCAGCGCGCCGGGAACAGCAGCCCGACGTCGTGGAAGGCATCGGCATCGACCAGCCCGCTAAGCGTGCGAAACGGCAGGTCGTCGCGATTGAGCGGATGAGTGACAAGCAGCGACCAGCCGGGTGGCAGAAGCACCGTCCAGAAGCCGACGAACTTGATCAGGTTGTCCGCGCCGAACGGCGCGCCTGCAACCTGTGCGGCAGCGTGAAAGTTAATTGGGGCGCGCGGATGGCCGGGCACGCTCGGCTCCGGAAGATCCCAGTCCCACCTGAAGGCGCCCTCACGATAGCGCAACTCGCAGGGCAGCGGCATGACGAAGCCCGCGCGCATCGCATCGATGAAGGGCGGGCATTGCTTGACGGTACGGATCGCCGCGCCGTGCATGTCGGATTGCGCCTGCATCGGCATCGCCTTCAGCCACGCCGGCAGCGCCTGACGCGCGGGCACGGGTCTTGGCAAATGCCCCTGCAACGCCGGGTCGCAGCGCAGCCGCACGATCATCGGCGAACCCGATCTGCGGTCATGTATCACTTCCCTCCCGCGCAGCACCGGCACCGCGGGCGGTTGCCCGCGGCGCCGCGCCAACGTCAGCTCGCCCGGCCGGCTCTCCAAGCGTCGATCAGCTTCTCATAGGCCACCGTCTCGCCCTGCGGCTTCTCGTTGGCCAGCTTCGGCCATGGCGAGGAACCCTTGGAGGTCCAGAACGAGGCGTCCTGCGGCTTGTTCAGCTTCGGCGCGCACTGGTTCATGCCGGCGCGCTCCAGCCGCCCCAGCACCTTGTCCATGTCCGACGCCAGGCTATCCATCGCCTCCTGCGGCGTCTTCTCGCCGCTGACGGCGAGCGCGACGTTCTGCCAGAACAAATTGGCCAGCTTCGGATAGTCGGGCACGTTGGTCCCCGTCGGCGTCCACGCGACGCGCGCCGGGCTGCGGTAGAACTCGACCAGGCCGCCCACCTTGGGGGCCAAATCCGTCATGGTCTGGCTGTTGATGTCGCTCTGCCGGATCGGCGTCAGACCCTTCAGTGTCTTTTTCAGCGACACCGACTTGCAGATGCAGAACTGGCCGTAGAGCCACGCAGCCTTGCGGCGCTCCAGCGGCACGTAGTTCATCAGCGTCCAGGACCCCACGTCCTGATAGCCGTTCTGCATACCGGGCTTCCAGTACGGACCGTGCGGGCTGGGCGCCATGCGCCATTTCGGCGTGCCGTCGGCGTTGACCACCGGCAGGCCGGGCTTGGTCAGCGCGTGGGTGAATGCCGAATACCAGAAGATCTGCTGCGCGATATGCCCTTGGCCGGGCACCGGGCCGGCCTCCACGAAGGTCATGCCGGCGGCCTCGGGCGGCGCATACTTCTTCAGCCACTCGACATACTTGGTCAGCGCGAACACCGCCGGCGCGCTGTTGGCGCCGCCGCCGCGCGAGACGCTGGCGCCGACCGGGTGGCAATCCTCGACGCGGATGCCCCACTCATCGACCGGCAGGCCGTTCGGCAGCCCGACATCCGCCTCGCCGGCCATGCTGAGCCAGGCGTCGGTGAACCGCCAGCCGAGCGATGGATCCTTCTTGCCGTAATCCATGTGGCCATACACGCGCACGCCGTCGATCTCGCGCACGTCATTGGTGAAGAACTCGGCGATGTCCTCATACGCCGACCAGTTCACCGGCACGCCCAGCTCGTAATTGTACTTCTTGGCGAACTGGTCCTTCAGGTCCGGCCGCGCGAACCAGTCCGCCCGGAACCAGTACAGGTTGGCGAACTGCTGGTCGGGGATCTGATACATCTTCCCGTCCGGCGCGGTGACGAAGCTCTTGCCGATGAAGTCATCGACATCCAGCGTCGGCAGCGTGACATCCTTGCCCTCGCCCTTCATGAAATCGGACAGGATGGTGGTGACGCCATAGCGGAAATGCGTGCCGATATGGTCGCTGTCGTTGTCGTACATGTCGTAGATCGGGCGCCCGGACTGCATCTCGGTCTGCAGCTTCTGCACCAAGTCGCCTTCCTTGATGTAGTCCGACGTGACCTTGATGCCGGTGATGTCGGTGAAGGCCTTTGTCAGCACCTGCGACTCGTAGATATGCGTGTCCAGGATCTCGGTCACGACATGGATTTCCATGCCTTGGAACGGCTTGGCCGCATCGATGAAGAATTGCATCTCCTTCATCTGGTCAGCCTTCGACAGCGTCGATGGCTGGAACTCGTTCTCGATCCAGCGCATTGCCGCATCGCTCTGCGCGGTGGCCGGCACCGATGCGGCGGTCGCGGTGACCGCGGCGGCGGCCGCCGCCGCGGTGCCGGCCATCACCTGCCGGCGTGAGATATCTAGCTTGTCCATTAAGCTCCCCCTTCGTTTCTGCTCTCCGCGTGTGTTCCTCGGTGCCGGCGCGGAGAGCGTGCCGGTGCGGGGTCGCCTAGCTTCGCCGGTCAGCCATAGCGGCCGATCAGTCCCAGCAGGACAACACTGATGCCGAGCGCCCACCACTGGTCGAAATCCGTGAAGGCGATCCAGGCGAGATTGACATAGGCAGCGGTCAGCAGGCCGATGAACAGGCGGTCGCCGCGCGTGGTCACCAGCGGCAGGACGCCGCGTCGCGGTGCGCAAGGCACCAGTGACTCCCAGACCGTCATGCCGGTCAGCATCATGCCGATGACAGCGAAAAAGATCGCCGTCGGTAGCGTCCAGGACATCCAGGCCATGCCGCGCGGCTCCCCTCAGACCCGGCCAAGGGCAAAGCCCTTGGCGATGTAGTTGCGGATGAACCAGACCACCACCGCGCCCGGCACGATGGTCAGAACGGCGGCCGCCGCCAGCAGGCCGAAATCCATTCCCGTGGCGCTTTCCGTCCGCGTCATGATCGAGACGATCGGCTTGGCCGCGATCGAGGTGAGGTTGCTCGCCATCAGCAGCTCGACCCAGCTGAACATGAAGCAGAAGAACGCGGTGACGCCGACCCCGGCGCGGATCAGCGGCAAGAAGATGAAGACGAAGAACCGCGGGAAGCTGTAGCCGTCCAGCGCCGCCGTCTCGTCCAGCTCGCGCGGGATACCGGACATGAAGCCTTCAAGGATCCACACAGCGAGCGGCACGTTGAACAGGCAATGCGCGAGCGCTACCGCGAACGGCGTATCGAACAGCCCGACAGACTGGTAGAACTGGTAGAATGGCAGCAGGAACACCGCAGGCGGAGACATGCGGTTGGTCAGCAGCCAGAAGAAGATCTGCTTGTCGCCCAGGAAGCGGTAGCGCGAGAACGCGTAGGCCGCCGGCAGCGCCACGGACACCGAGATCACCACGTTCAGCGCCACGAACTCGAACGAGTGCCAATACGTGATGTACCAGGTGCGGTCGCGGAAGATATGCAGGTAGTTCTCCAGCGTCGGCCGGTGCGGAAAGATCTCGAGCTGGTTCAGGATGTCTCCGGTGGACCGGAACGACATATTCAGCAGCCAGTAGATCGGCAGCATCAGCAGGCCGAAATAGACGATCGGCACGACCCGGCGCAGCCATTTGCCCTCGCGTCTCATGCCGGGCCCTCCGCGCGGCCTTGCGCGCTCAGCACGGTGTAGAACAGCCAGCTGAACAGGAGAATGATGAGGAAGTAGATCAGCGAGAAAGCCGCGGCCGGTCCCACGTCGAACTGACCGATGGCGAGCTTGGTCAGGAACTGGCTCAGGAACGTCGTCGCATCCCCAGGACCGCCGCCGGTCAGCACGAACGGCTCGGTATAGATCACGAAACTGTCCATGAACCGCAGCAGGATGGCGATGGTCAGCACGCCGCGCAGCTTCGGCAGCTGCACGTAGCGGAACACCGACCAGGCCGACGCGCCATCAACCGCGGCGGCCTGATAGAAGGCATCCGGGATGGAGCGCAGGCCGGCGTAGCACAGCAGCACCACCAGCGGCGTCCAGTGCCACACATCCAGCAGCAGCAGCGTGCACCAGGCGTCGTTCGGATTGAGCGCGTAATTGTAGTTGATGCCGAGCACGGAGTTCATGAACCAGCCGCCGAGGCCCACGTCGGCGCGACCGAAGATCTGCCAGATGGTGCCGACCACGTTCCAGGGGATCAGCAGCGGCAGTCCGAGCAGCACCAGCGCCGCCGAAGCGGCCGCGCCGCGCCGCGGCATCACCAGCGCCAGCGCCAGGCCCAGCGGGATCTCGATCAGCAGCACGCAACACGAGAACACGACCTGCCGGACCAGCGCGTTGCGCAGCTCGGGGTCGTGCAGCGTGTCGCGAAACCACTCGTCGCCGACGAACACGTGCCGGTCGGGGCCGAGGATGTCCTGCACCGAGTAGTTGACCACGGTCATCAGCGGAATGACGGCGCTGAAGGCGACCACCACCAGCACCGGGATGACCAGCAGCCACGCCCGCTGACGGATCGGCTTCGTGTCGCTCATGCCAGCAGCCGCCCGTCGGAATACAGCTTGATGCGCGGCCGCGGCAGCCAGATCGGCAGGCGCTGGTCCACCGGCACCAGGATCTCCGGCGCCGCCTTGATGGCGAGGGGACTGTCGCCCAGGCGCGCATGGATCAGCTGGTGTCCGCCCAGCGGCTCGATCGCTTCCACCGCGACGGTCAGCGCAGCCGCTTCGCCCGGATCGAACAGGCTGACGAACTCCGGGCGGATGCCGAGCGTCAGCGCCCCGGACGGCGCGCGCAGCGTCATCTCCGGCGGCAGGGTCACGCGCTGGTCGGCCAGGACCGCAGCCCCGCCCTCGATGCGGCACGGCAGCAGGTTCATCCCCGGGCTGCCGATGAAATGCCCCACGAACACATGCGCCGGGTCCTCAAACAGATCCTGCGGCGTGCCCTGCTGCAGCACCTCGCCCTGATCCATCACCACCACGCGGTCGGCGAAGGTCAGCGCCTCCGTCTGGTCGTGCGTGACATAGATCAGCGTGACCTTCAGCTCGGCATGGATCTGCTTCAGCTTGCGCCGCAGCTGCCATTTCAGCGCCGGGTCGATCACCGTCAGCGGCTCGTCGAACAGAATCGCCGCGACGTCCTTGCGCACCAGCCCGCGCCCCATCGATATGCGCTGCTTCGCGTCCGCGGTCAGTCCCGATGCCCGCCGGCCCAGCTCGTGCGACAGATCCAGGATCGCCGCGACCTGCTCGACGCGGTCGCGCACCGCCGCCCCGGTAATGCCGCGATTGCGCAACGGGAAGGCCAGGTTCTCGAAAACAGTCATGGTGTCGTAGATCACCGGGAACTGGAACACCTGCGCGATGTTGCGGGTGCGGGTGTCGCTGTCGGTGACATCGGCATCGTCGAACAGCAGCCGTCCCTGCGACGGGCGCAACAGGCCGGACAGGATGTTCAGCAGCGTGCTTTTCCCCGACCCGGACGGGCCGAGCAGCGCGTAGGCGCCCCCATCCTCCCACACCAGATCCAGCGGCCGCAGCGCATAGTCAGCCGGCCGCGTCGGGTGCGGACGATAGCTGTGCGCGACGTCAAGCAGCCGTATGCGCGCCATGCTGTGCCTCCCCGGGCCGCACCGGCTGGAACCGCGGCGCGCGCGCCAGCGCGCCGGCCGCATCGAACGCATACAGATGCCGCCGATCAAAGCGCAGCGTCACCGCCGAGCCGATCGCCGCATGATGCACGCCCTCCTGCTGCAGCAGCACCGGGCAATCGTTGAACCGTCCGTGCAGCAGCGTTTCCGACCCGTTGATCTCGGCCAGTTCCACCGTGGCCGGCAGTTCAGTCGCGCCAGGGGCGGGCGATAGCGAAAGATGCGAGGCGTGCAGGCCGAAAGTGTAGCGCCCGGCCGGCAACTCGTCGAAACCGCGCGGCAGCGGCACGACCACGCCGCCGTCCAGGCGGATCGCCCGGCCGCTGTCCGCGGCGGCGATGCTGCCGGGCAGGAAGTTCATCGGCGGATCGCTGATGAGGCGCGCGGCCAGCAGGGTCGCCGGCGCGCGGTACACCTCCAGCGCCGGTCCCTGCTGCACGATGCGCCCCTCATGCATGACGCAGGTTCGGCCGCCAAGCATCAGCGCCTCCTGCGGCTCGGTCGTCGCATAGACGACCATGCGCTCGCCGGCCGAGAACAGCGATTTCATCTCGGCGCGCAGTCCCTCGCGCAGTTTGTAGTCCAGGTTGACCAGCGGCTCGTCCAGCAGCAGCAGCCGGCTGTCCTTGACCATCGCGCGCGCCAGCGCGCAGCGCTGCTGCTGGCCGCCGGACAGTTCCGAGGGCAGCCGGTCGAGCAACGCCACCAGGTCCAGCCGCTCGGCCATGTCGCGCACCCGCCGCTGGCGCTCGCTGGCGGCCACGCCCGCGACCTTCAACGGCGAGGCGATGTTGGCGCGCACCGTCAGGTTGGGATAGTTGATGAACTGCTGGTACACCATCGAGACGCTGCGGCGGCGCACGTCCTGCCCGGTCACATCAGTCCCCGCATCGACGATGCGCCCGGCGGTCGGCGGATCCAGCCCCGCCATCAGGCGCATCAGCGACGTCTTCCCGGCGCGAACCGGACCCAGCAGGACAGTCAGCGATCCGGATTCCAGCGTCAGGTCGATCGGGTGCAGCACCCGCTCGGCCCCGGCCAGGCGCTCGACGCGGGACAGCGTCAGGCTCATGCGCGCCCGTGCCCGACCCTGGACGGCCAGTCGGCCCCATTCCGCCCCGCCACGTTCCCCGCCTTTCGTTTTCCAACATCAAGACTACGAGCGCACATGGCGCGTTCGCAAACGGAAAGTTTTGCAGGCGGCTGAAGTTTATTGCGCCGCCGTCTCCGGCATGAGAGATTCCCGCACGGAAACCTCCCTTGCTGCAGGTGCGAGATGCAGCGCCACGCCGGCCTCGGCCAGCAGGCGGGGGATCGGGTCAGGCGGTGGCGCGTCGGTGAACAGCGCGTTGATGTCCGAAAGCGAACCCAGCCGCACCATCGCCGGGCGGCCAAACTTCGAGTGGTCGGCGGCCAGGAACACCTGACGCGCGTTGCGCAGGATGGCTTGCGCCACTCGTACCTCGTGATAGTCGTAATCCAGCAACGTGCCGTCCAGATCGATGCCGCTGATCCCCATGATCGCGTAATCGACACGGAACTGGTTCATCAGGTCCAGCGTGGCCTCGCCCACCACGCCGCCGTCATGATTGCGTACCAAGCCGCCGGCGATGATGACCTCGCAATCCTCGGACTGGACCAGCACCTTCGCCACGTTCAGGTTGTTGGTGACTACGCGCAGGTTGCGGTGGTCCACCAGGGCGCGCGCCACCTCCTCGGTGGTGGTGCCGATATTCAGGATCAGCGATGCGCCGTGTGGAATCTGGGCGGCGAGCAGCCGGGCGATGCGGCGCTTCTCGTCGTGCTGGAGCACCTGCCGCGCCGAGTAGCCGACGTTGCGCCCGCCCAGCGGGGGCCCAGCGCCGCCGTGGTAGCGGTTCAGCCGGCCTTCCTCGTACAGCGCATTGACGTCGCGGCGGATCGTTTGTGGCGTGACGCCGAAGCGCTCGGCCAGCAGCTCCACGGTGACGAAGCCGCGCTGCGCCACCAGCTCGACGATCGCGGCGCGCCGCTGCGGCGCGGCCGAGGGCGGGACGGGTTCGCTGGCCGGGGCGCTCATGCGGCTTGCGCCCGGTGGCATGGGATGGCGATCTGGGCGTTCCTCGCCCGGCGCTGCGGCCGGTTCTGCTGCGGACATTGCACGAAGGACACAACTCTATGGCCATCCAGCTTGCCATCGCAACCCGCAACCTGTTCCCGACGCCGGTGGCCGCCGTGCAGACGCCGGACGCGGCTGCGCGCAACGCCGAATTGCGCTCGCTGATCCTCGCCCGGCGCGCGAAATCGGCGTCGATGCGCGCGTCCAATGCCGGCGGCTGGCATTCGGCGCGCGACCTGCTGGCCTGGGGCGGCGTGCGCGCCGCCGAGATCGCCGAGATGGCGCGCGCCGTGGCCAGCCACATGACCCGCGACCGCGCCGGGGAGCCGGTGCGTGCGGAGTGGGTGTTCACCGGCTGGGCGAACGTCAACGGCCCCGGCGACAGCAATTTCTGCCACTACCATCCCGGCGCGTTCTGGTCGGGAACCTACTACGTCGATGACGGCGGCGCGCTGGGCGACGCGGAGGCGGGCGGCGGGTTCGAAATGCTGGATCCGCGCGGCCCGGCCCCGGCGATGCTGGCGCCGAGCCTGGCGTATGCAGGCGAGGGCGGCAACGCGGCCGGCATGACCGAGACGATCGAGCCGCGGCCCGGCCTGCTGGTGCTGTTTCCGTCCTGGCTGCAGCATCAGGTGCGCGCCTATCGCGGCAGCGGCCTGCGCATCTCGGTGGCGTTCAACCTGCGGCCGTAACCGGGCGGGCTACTCCTCAATCACGTCCGCCTCGGGGTGATCGCCGCCGTCCGACAGTTCGGAATGCCAGGCGCCGGTCTCGTCCTGATACTCGATCAGCGTGGTATCGCCGGGTGCGTTCTGCTCGGCTGCGGCGACCTGGGCGGCGCGCAACGCCGCCTCGCGGCTGGCGAACGGCTCGGAAAAGGCGCCGTCGAGCGTATAGGCCCAGCCGCCGTCATGCGCGACCACCCGGTAATGGACATGCGCCATGCGCCTCTCCTCCTGCTGTGCGGGCCTTCTACCATGCGCCGGGCCGACCAATAAGCGGCGCGAACCCGCAGCGGTTCGATGCGTTGCCGTAGCATGGCAGTTCCCGCCCGCCCGCGCCGCGCCGCCGTGCCCGGCCGCACCATCGAGACCTACCGCGCGCGACGCGATTTCTCCCGCACCGCCGAGCCGGCCCCCGCGGCCGTGGCCGCTGCTGGATCGGCGAAGCCGATCTTTGTGGTGCAGAAGCATGACGCGACCCGCCTGCATTGGGACTTCCGGTTGGAGCATGGCGGCGTGCTGTGGAGCTGGGCGGTGCCGCGCGGCCCCTCGCTCGATCCGCACGACAAGCGGCTCGCGGTGCATGTCGAGGACCACCCGATCGACTACGCCGACTTCCACGGCACCATCCCCGAAGGCCAGTACGGGGCGGGCACGGTCGAGACCTGGGATCGTGGCACCTGGGAGCCGCAGTCGGACCGCGACCCCGCCGCCGACATGGCGCGCGGGGAAATCAAGTTCGTGCTGCACGGCAAGCGGTTGGCCGGGAAGTTCGTGCTGGTGCGGCTGAAGCCGCGACCGAAGGAGCGGGCGGAGAACTGGCTGCTGATCAAGGAGCATGACGAACACGAGCGCGCCGGCGCCGGGGCCGGCGTCCTGGAGGCAGAGATCAAGCCGCCGACGCCGAAGGGCCGCAAGCGGGTCTGGAACAGCAACGCGGCGGCGCAGCCGGACGAGCCGGCTCCGGTGGCGCAGGGCGACGCGCCGCCCGCGCCCGGCGCCCGGCGCGCAGCGCCGCCGGACCACCAGACGCCGCAGCTGGCCGAACTGGTCGATGAGGCGCCGCTCGGCCGCGACTGGCTGAGCGAGGTCAAGTTCGACGGCTACCGCATCCTGGCCTTCGTCTCCGCGGGAACGGTGCGGCTGGTCACCCGCAACGGCCATGACTGGACGCACCGGATGCAGCGCTTGGCCGCAAGCGTCGCCGCCCTGGGGCTGCGCGACGCGCTGCTGGACGGCGAGATGGTGGCGCTGGACGCAGCGGGGCGTTCGGATTTTTCCCGCCTGCAGGATGCGCTGTCGCAGGGGCACGACCGCGACCTGTTCTTCTACGCGTTCGACCTGCTGCACCTGGACGGCTGGGATCTGCGCCCGTGCCGGCTGCTGGACCGCAAGGCGGTGCTGCAGCGCCTGTCCGGCTGGCGCGGCGCGGTGCGCTACAGCGACCACATGACCGGCCAGGCGGCGGCGCTGCACCAGCAGGCCTGCGCGCGGCATCTGGAAGGCATCGTCTGCAAGCGCGGCGACGCCCCGTATCGCGCCGGGCGCTCGCGCGACTGGGTCAAGGTGAAGTGCCAAGGCCGCGAGGAGTTCATCGTGCTCGGCTGGACCCCGCCGCAAGGCAGCCGCGCCGGGCTGGGCTCGCTGCATCTGGGCTACCACGACGCGGCCGGCGCGCTGCACTATGCGGGTGGCGTCGGCACCGGGTTTGCCGACCGCGTGCTGGTCGAACTGCGCGCCAAGCTGGACCCTCTCGCCGCCGACCGGCCGAAGGGCCTGCAATGGCGGGGCGAGCGGCCGGATCGCGCGATCAACTGGGTGCGCCCCGAACTGGTATGCGAGGTGCAGTATCTGACCTGGACCGGCGACGGCCGGGTGCGGCACGCCACGTTCCTCGGCCTGCGCGACGACAAGGCCGCGGATGACGTGGTGCGCGAGCCGCCCGGCGCGCCGGCGCACGACCCGCCACCCGATCCGGCCCCCGACCACGCCCCCGACCACGCGCTCGGCCAGGTCCCAGACCCGGCGCCGAAGCGGCGCTCCGCCGTGACTGTGGCGCGGCCGCCGGCGAAGGCGGAGGACGGCGCGTTCGGGGTGCGCCTGACCCATCCCGAGAAGCAGCTGTGGCCCGGCATCAGCAAGCGCGACCTGGCCGAGTACTGGCAGGCGGTGGCGGCGCACGCGCTGCCAGAGATCGCACGTCGTCCATTGGCGTTGGTGCGCTGCCCGGATGGCATCGAGCACGAGCATTTCTTCCAGAAACACGCATCCATCGGCTTTTCCAAGCATCTGCGCGCCAACTCGGCCGACGGCGCGCCGTACATCGCGCTGGACGACGCCTCCGGGCTGATGGCGGCGGCGCAGATGGCGGCCATCGAGCTGCACGCCTGGGGCTCGATCGAGCCGGACACGCTGCATCCCGACCGGCTGGTGTTCGACCTTGATCCCGGCGAGGGCGTCGGGGTCGCCGAGCTGGTCACGGCGGCCAAGGAGGTGCGCGACCGGCTGCAACGGCTAGGTCTGGGCGCGTTCTGCCGCACCTCCGGCGGCAAGGGGCTGCATGTGGTGGCGCCGCTCGCGCCGTGCGCCGGATGGGACGAGGCGCGCGCCTGGAGCCGGGCGTTCGCCGAGCTGATGGTGGCCGACCAGCCGGACCGCTACGTTGCGGCGGTGAAGAAGTCCATCCGCACGGGCAAGATCCTGGTGGACTGGCTGCGCAACGGCCTGGGATCCACGGCGATCGCCTCGTTTTCGCCGCGCGCGCGGCCTGGGGCTGGGGTGGCGACGCGGCTGGCCTGGCGGGAGGTGACGGCCAGGCTCGATCCGGCGCAGTTCACCGTTCGGACCGTCCCGGGGCGGCTGGCGCGGCAGAAGGCTGATCCGTGGGCGGATTTCGCCGCAGCGGCGCGGCCGCTGCCCGAAGCAGGGTGAGGGAGCCTCCGCGCAATGGCGCAACGCCCGATCTGGCGCGGCCACCTGCGCCTTGCCTTGGTCTCATGTCCGGTGGCGCTGTATTCCGCGCATCACGAGCGCGCCAATCTGCATTTCCATTTCATCAACCCCGATACCGGCCATCGCGTGCGCATGGTCACGCTGGACGCCGAGAACGAGCATCCGGTGCAGCGCGGCGACCTGGTGCGCGGCTACGAGTTCAAGAAGGACCACTACCTCATCATCACCGACGAGGATTTCGAGTCGGTGCGGGTGGAGAGCAGCAGCACCCTTGTCATCCAGAAATTCGTGCAGACCGAAGCCATCGACCCGGTGCTGTTCGAGGCAAGCTACTACCTCGCCCCGGACGGCGACGCCGGGCAGGATGTCTACGCCGTGCTGCGCGACGCCATCGCCAGGACCGGGCGCATGGCGCTGACCCGCGTCGTGATCGCGCGGCGGGAGCGCGCCGTCTGCATCCTGCCGATGGGTCGCGGCATGGTCGCGCATACTCTGTACGAACCGAAGGATCTGAACGACCCGGAGCCGCTCTGGGCCGACGTGCCGCGCGCCAAGCCGGACCCGGACATGGTGGGGCTGGCCACCCAGTTGATCGACAGGCAGACCGGCACCTACGACCAGTCCGATGCCGAGGACCGGTATGAGGCGCGGCTGCGCGAGCTGATCGAGGCCAAGCTGAAGGGCGAGGGCCTGTCCGCCGAGCCGGAGCCGGAGGCCGACCGGGGCAATGTCATCGACCTGATGGCGGCGCTGAAGCAGAGCCTGGCGGGATCGGCGAAGCCGGCGGGGAAGGAAACTCCAGCACCGTCCCCAGCGCGTCCGAAGGGTCGTGCGTCACCAAAAGGCAAGGCAGCGCCCGCCCCCGCACCTGCGAAACCAGCACGGCGCGCAGCCGCTCCCGCAGCGAAACGTCGAGCCCGTTGAACGGCTCGTCCAGCAGCAGCGCCGCGGGGCGCGCCAGCAGGGTCCGCGCCAGCGCCACCCGCGCCCGCTGCCCGCCTGATAGCGAGGCGGGGTTGCGCGCCGCCATGCCGTCCAGCTCCATGTCCCCCAGCGCCTGCTCGATCGCGGCGCGGCGCGCGCGGCGGCCACGCACCAGCGGCGAGAGTCCGAACAGCAGATTGTCGCCGACGCTCAGATGCGGGAACAGCACGTCGTCCTGGAACAGGATGCCGGTGCGCCTGCGATGCGCCGGCAGCGCGGTGATGTCGGCGCCGTCCAGCACCACCCGCCCGCTGCCGGTGACGCCGGCCGGCAGCGCGCCGCTGATGTAGGCCAGCAGGCTCGACTTGCCGGCACCGCTCGGCCCCATCAGCGTGACGATCTCGCCCGGGGCCAGGGCGAGCGAGAAGTTCGCCAGCAGCATCCGGGTTCCGGCGCGCAAGGCGATCCGTTCCAGGAGCAGCGTCAATCGGCCTGCGCCGCCGCGCGCCGCCGGCCCGGCAACGTCAGAGCCAGCGCGAACGCCGCGAGCGGGAGCGCCGCCTGCGCCAGCGCGGCCGCGGCCGCGGCGGGCCGATCGGGGCCGGAGGCGAGCGCCACCGCCTCGGTGGCCAGGGTCGGCAGTCGGCCCGCGCCGGCGAAGATCGTGGGCAGATACAGCCCGACCGACACCGCGAACCCGATCGCGAAGGCGGCCAGCAGCGGGCCGGCCAGCAGCGGCAGGCGAACGCGCAGCAACACCCGCCATGGAGGCGCACCGAGCGAGGCCGCGGCACGGGCAAACCGCGGATCCAGCGCGCGCCACGGGTCGGCCAGCGACAGGACCACGTAGGGCAGCACGAACACCAGATGCGCCCAGACCAGCGCGAACGCGCCGCCGTCCAGACGCAGCCGCGCCAGCAACACCTGCTGGCCCCACAGGAACGCCGGCTGCGGCACCAGCAGCGGCACGAACAGCCAGGCGCGCGGCCGGGCGCCGCTGCACAGGCCGGCAATCGCCAGCAGCAGCGCCAGGGCGGCGCTCGCGAGCGCCAGCCAGAGCGTGTTCAAGGCCGCCCCGCCCTGCGCGCCGAGACGCGCCGACAGCGATTCCGCGCTCCAGGCTTGGGGCAGGGCGGCGGGAAAGCGCCAGGCGCCGGCGCCTGCCCAGAGCAGGAGCACGACGCCGGCCAGGATTCCAACGGCGGCAAGCGTCGTGCCGAGCAGCGCCGCCAATCCGTCGCCGAGACGCGCGCTGCCGCCGCGTCGGCCGTGGCGCAGCAGCGCCAGGCTCGAACGCCGCGCCAGCGCCTCCAGCGCCAGCATCGCGAGGATGGAGGCGGCGACGATGCCGGCCAGCAGCACCGCCCCGGCGCAGGCGACCAGCCAGCGCGACAGGTCGGGGTCGTCGAACCAGCGCAGCAGTTGCACCGCCAGCGGCGGCGGGCTGCCCGGCCCGAGCACCAGCGCGACATCGACCACCGACAGCGAGAACGCCAGCACCGCCATTACCGGCAGCCGCACCTGGACCCAGACCGGCGGCAGGATGGCCAATATCCAGCCCCGCCACGGCGCGTAGCCCAGCGCCGCCGCGGCGCGCAGCCGGACGGCCTCTGGCACCTGCGCCAGCGCCGCCAGGATCACCAGCAGCAGATAAGGCGTCTCCTTCAGCCACAGCCCGAGGATCAGCGACACCCCAGCGGCGTCGTGCACGATTGCCACGTCCGGCGGCGCACGCCAGCCGGTGAGCCAGGGCGAGGCGAGCCGCGCCAGCCAGCCGCTCGGCGCAATCAGGAAGGCGAAGCCGATCGCCAGCGCCACATGCGGCGTCGCCAGCAGCGGCGGCAGCACGGCCTGCAGCCTGCGCCGCGCCGGGGCGCTGCGCGCCAGCGCCGCCAGCAGCAGCGCCGAGGCCAGCGACAGCGCGGTGGCAGAGAATCCGACCCTGATCGTGAGCAGCACCGAGCCGGCGAGTCCCGGCCACCCCAGCAGTGCCCGCCACGGGCCGAGCGACAGTCCTGTCTGGTCAAGTCCGGGCATCCAGCCCAAGCTCGGCAGCGCCGTGCCGATCAGCCCCGCCGCCACCGGCAGCAGCGCGGGAACCGCCCACAGCCACCGGATCATTGGGCCGACGTTCGGCTGGCCCGAAGCCTGCTTGCCCGCACGCCGCTCCAGAATGAACCCGAGGAGGAATCGCATGAGGCTAACGACATGCCTGATCGCCGCCTGCGCCGCGGCGCTGGCGGCCGGCTCCGCGCGCGCCCAGGGCGGCAGCGAGGGCGGCAGCGGAGACATCCCCCCCGGCGCGCATGTGCCGATCGAGGTGGTGGTGGTGACCACGTTCCAGATCGGCAAGGACACCGGCGGCTCGCCGGGCGAGTTCGCCCATTGGGTCGCCGACCTGCCGCTGCCGGCGACGCTGCCGTTCCCGCAGGGCTATCGCGACCTGCGCTACAACCCCGACCTGCATGTGCTGGGCATCGTCAGCGGCGAGGGGCCGACGCACATGGCCGCCTCGATCACCGCGCTGGCCAATGACGACCGCTTCGATTTCAGCCACGCCTATTGGCTGCTGGCCGGCATCGCCGGCATCGACCCGAATGCCGGTCCCGCCGGCTCCGCCGCCTGGGCGAACTACGTCGTGGACGGCGACCTCGCCTATGAGATCGATGCGCGGGAAATTCCCCCGGACTGGACCACCGGCTACGTGCCGCTCGGCCGGTTCAAGCCGTACCAGGCGCCGCGGCCGGCGGCGAACTCGATCAACGGCGTCAACCTGTTCGCGCTGAACAGCAAGCTGGCAGGCTGGGCCTATGAGGTCAGCCGCGCCAAGGCGGTGCTGGTGGACGACAGCAATCTGCAGAACCTGCGGGCCGAGTACACCAGCTACCCGAAGACGCAGTCCCCGCCGCAGGTGCTGCGCGGCGACGTGCTTGCTGCCGGCACGTTCTGGCTGGGCGGCCTGCTCGATCAGTGGGCCGAGAAATGGGTGAGCTACTGGAGCCAGGGGAAAGCCACCTTCACCATGACCTCGGAGGAGGACGCGGGCTACATGCAGGCGCTGAGCTTCCTGGCGCAAGTCCACAAGGTCGATCTCAACCGCGTGATGGATCTGCGCGGCGCCAGCGATTTCTCGGTGCCGCCGCCCGGCGAGACGCCGGCCAAGCTGCTGGAGAGCGAGGCGAACGGCACCGGCTACTCGGGTTTCATAGAAAGCCTGGACAACGTGTATCGCACCGGCAGCCCGGTGGTGCGGCTGTTGACCTCGGATTGGAGCTATTATCGCGACCATGTGCCGGGCGGCGCGCCCTGATCCGAAGCGGCGGTGCTGACCGTCACCGCCGACGATTTCGGACTGTGCGAAGCGGTCAACGAGGCGGTCGAGCGCGCCCACACTCAGGGCGCGCTCACCCATGCGAGCCTGATGGTGGCGGGCGAGGCCGCGGCCGACGCCGTGGCGCGGGCGCGGCGGCTGCCCGGGCTCCGCGTCGGGCTGCACCTGGTCGCGGTCGAAGGCCCGGCGGTGCTCCCCGCGTCCGAAATCCCGGACCTGGTGGACGAACACGGCTGGTTCCCGTCCGACCAGCTACGGTTGGGTCTGCGCTATACCTGCTCGGCGCGGGCACGCGCGCAGCTGGCAAGCGAGATCGCGGCGCAGTTCGCGGCATTCGCGGCGACTGGGCTGCGGCTGTCCCATGCCGACGCCCACAAGCACATGCACCTGCATCCCCATGTCGCCCGGCTGCTGATCGACACCGGCCGCCGTCACGGTTTGCGGCGGGTGCGCGTGCCAGCCGAGCCGCCCTCGGTCATGCGGCGGCTAGGCGCGCGGCCCGGTCTGGCGGGATCGGCGATGCACGCCTGGACCCGCGTGCTGCGACGCCAGATCGCGGCAGCCGGCATGGACGCGCCGGATGCGGTGTTCGGGCTGGCCTGGAGCGGGCATATGACCGAGGAGCGGGTGCGGGCGCTGCTGGGTCTGCTCGGGGCGGTTCCCTCACCCAGCCCTCTCCCAAAGGGAGAGCGTTCTCGCCCCCCTCGCCCTTCGGGAGAGGGCCGGGGTGGTGGGCTGCCGGACATCGAACTCTACTTCCACCCCGCCTCGCGCCGCGATCCGCTGCTCGACCGCCTGATGCCCGGGTACCAGCACCAGGCGGAACTCGCCGCCCTGCTCAGTCCCGCGCTGCGCGGCGCAATCCGCCCAGCAGCACCGGCATGAACAGCAGGCTGGCGACCAGCGTGCAGCCCAGGCTGGTCAGCAGCAGCACGCCCATGCTCGCGGTGCCGGGATGCCGGCTCAGCGCCAATGAGCCGAACGCGGTCCCGGTGGTCAGCGCCGAGAACATGACCGCGCGCGCGGTGGCGGTGCCCAGGAACGCGGTGCCGCCCTCGCGCCAGTTCATCACGAAATAGATGTTGAACGACACGCCGACGCCCAGCAGCAGCGGCAGGGCGATGATGTTGGCGAAGTTCAGCGGCATCGGCCGCAGCACCACCACCAAAACGGTCAGCAGCGCCGAGAGCAGCAGCGGCCCTATCACCAGCGCCACGTCCAGCGGCCGGCGCAGCGCCAGGAACAGGATCGCCGCGATCGCCAGCAGCGCGCCGACCGCCGCGGTGCGAAAGGCGCCGACGATGGTCGCCGCGGTCTGCACGATTGTCACCGCCGAGCCGCCGGCGTCGGGCGCCACGCTCAGCACCTGCGCCACGAACTCGTGCAGGCCCTGGCTGGTCTGCCCGGCCGGCCGGGTCAGCACCGAGACCCGCGCCCGCCCGTCCGGCAGCAGCCAGTCGCGGGCGATGTCCGGCGGCACGTCCGCGGCCGTCACCGGCTTGGCGGACAGGGCGGTGCGCAGCCGCTCGAGCTGGGCCGGCAGGAACCGCACCAGCGCGTCGTTAGCCGCCATCACGGTCTGATCGGACGCCAGCTCAAACCCGGCCAGGTCGTCGGCGAGCGGGCGCAGCGGGTCGTCCGGGCGCAGCTTCGGCAGCACCGCGACGATCGCGTCATGCGCGACCTTGGCGGCCGCGCGGACCTGTTTCGGCGTGACCGGGGCGACGGAGGCGGGAGCGGTCAAGGTGGGCAGCAGGATGCTTTGCGCATCCTGGATTGCCGCCAGCTTGGTCGCCTGATCCGTCGGCACGAAGCTTGACAGCGTCATCGCGTCGGCGACCAGCGGCAGGCTGCGCATGCGCCCGGCCAGCGCGTCGGCGGCGGCCAGATTCGGCGCCAGCACGTCGGCTGTGTACGGGTTGGTCAACGGGCTGTCCATCAGGTCGCGCAGCGTGCGCATCGCCTCGGTGTTCGGATCCTTGGTGTGCAGCGGATCGCTGTCGAATTGGATGCGCGGCAGCAGCAGCACGCCCAGCACCGCCAGCCCCGCGAACCCGGCCAGGATCACCGGGCGGATGCGCATCAGCTGGCGCTCGAGCACGGCGGCGGCGGCGAAGCCGACCTCGTCGCGCTCCGGCCGCGGCCGGCACAGCGCGATGCCGGCGGGCAGGAACACCATGGTGCAGGCGAATGCCACCAGCATGCCCACGCCGGCAATCAGTCCCAGCTCGGCCACCCCGGAGAAACTGGTCGGCACGAAGGCCAGGAAGCCGGCCGAGGTCGCTGCCGCGGCAACCAGGATCTGCGCGCCGACCCGTCCGGCGGCGGCCGACAGGGCGGCGTCGGGGTCCGGATTGCGCAGCCGCTCGCTGCGGTAGCGGACGCTGAACTGGATGGCGAAATCCACCGCGATCCCGATGAACAGCACGGCGAATGCCACCGAGACCAGGTTGAGCGTGCCGACCGCGACCGCGGCGAAGCCGGTGGTGACGAACAGGCCGAGCAGCAGGGTGTACAGGATCGGCAGCATCAGCCGCCAGCTGCGCACCGCCAGGAACAGCCAGACGGTCACCAGCAGCAGGCTGCCGATCAGCCCATACATCGCGCCATGCGCGACGGTGGCGAACTCCTCGTCGGACAGCGCCACCGATCCGGTGATGCGCACCCGCGCCTCGCCGGCGCGCACGAATGGCAGCTTGCCGATGGCCGCGCGCATCGCCTGGGTGGCCGCCCCGCCCGGCTGCAAGGCGGTGAAGTCCAGATGCGGCTGGGCGAGCACGAAACGGTACTGACCGGCCTGTTCGACCAGCGATCCGGCCAGCAGGCGCTCCCACGACAGCGGCCTCGGGTGGCCGGCAAGCGCGTCAGCCAGCGCCGTGTGGAACGCGCCGAGAGCCGCGGCGAACGGGCCGAGACTGGCCTGCCCGTGCTGCACGCCCATGGCCACCAGGGTCAGCGCGGCGAACAGCCCGCGCGCCGACGGATCGGCGGCGAGCTGGCCGAGAAAAGGTTGCGCGTCGATGGTCTGGTTGAGCAGGGACTGCAGCGTTTTCGGGTCGAGAAACATCAGCCCGTTCTGCGCGAACCACAGCGAGGCGTCGGGCCGGGAGACGAAATGGAACATCGGCCCGTCCGCCCGCAGCGCGCGGGTCAGATCGGCGGCGGTGGCATCCGCCTCCTCCGGCTCGCGCGCATCGATCACCGCGACCAGCAGGTCGCGCGACTGTGGAAACAGCCGGTCATGCTCCAGCTGATGCTGCCGCCAGGGCAGGCTGGCGGCGAACAGGGCGTCGGTGTCGGTGGACACGCCCAGACGCTCCCAGGCGGCCCAGGCGCACAGCCCGGCCAGCAGGATGCCGGCCAGCACGACCGGCACGGCGTGGCGTCGGCTGTGCTGGGCGATGCCGGCAAGCAGGTCGTAAAGCGACATGGGGATGGAGGTCAGCCTTCAGCGTGACGCGGTTGGACCCGCTCGGGATAGGGGGTTCAGGCGTATTGGTCCATGCGCGGCAGCAGGTTCGGCGCTGTGTTCGACACCCGCGCGGCCGGCAAACGGCGGCCTGACGTTCCGGTTGCGCCCGGCGCGGACCGGCCAGGCGCAATCAGGACAGGCTTGAACGATGGCGCGGGTGGTTCGAGCCATAGGCGTGGCCCCGGGATTGGCGACCGACGGAACCGTGATGATGACCGCGATGGGAATGCCAGCCGTGTCCGACGCCATGGCGGAGCGAATGCGCCGCGGCCGGAGCGATACCCGCGCCGATTGCCGCGATCAGCAACAGGCAAGCGACCGTGCAGCGTGCAAGCCAGATCAATGCAGAGTCGGAACATTCGCAATCCTTCTTCAGCGGTTTCACAAGAAAACCTCGTAAGGAATTGGCCTCGCTTCGTCCAGCCCGTTGCGCGCGTGTCGCGGGGTCCGGGCCGCTCACCTTGCCGACACTGCCGCGGCCGAGCGAAGAACCGGTCTGCCCTGGTTGACTACCGCCAGGTTTGGTTTTGCCGTCCGGCGGCAACTCACTTACTCTGGCCTACAGACCGGCGACCAGAACATCGTGGCGCGATCGAGTAGGCGGCCGCGAAGCTTACGCCGGGCCGCTTCAGGAGGCGGCGGAATGAACGGCACAGCGACCCAGCCTGCCATCCCGGCGCGCGAGGTCGAAAGCCGGCGCCGTCACGATGCCCGGCCGCAGCGCGGCGGAGCCGTAACGTGAACAGGAGATCGCCTCCGTGGACCTGCCTGAACTCCTGGACACGCGCAAGCCCGGGTTTCTCGTTGCCGCGGCCATTCTACAGCGACCCGGCGATCTACGCGGCCGATCTGGACGCCATCTTTCATCGCCATTGGCTGTTCGCCGCCGCCACGTGCGAGCTTCGCGAGCCGGGCGATGTCGTGACGTTTTCCGTGGGGCCCAGCTCGATCCTGGTGCTGCGCGACCAGCACGGAGAGCTGCGCGGCTACTTCAATACCTGCCGTCATCGCGGCGCGCGCCTGGTGGATGCCGCGTGCGGCAGGATGCGGGCGCTGACCTGCCCGTATCACCGCTGGACCTACGAGCTGTCGGGCGAGCTGACATACGCTGCCTACATGCCCGATGATTTCGACCGCTCGCAGTTCCCGCTACGCCCGGTCCATGTGCGCGAAGCCGGCGGCACGGTCTATGTTTGCCTGGCCGATCAGCCGCCGGACTTCACGCCCTATGCGGCGGCGATCGAGAGCCATCTGGCGCCGCATGCGCTGCGCGACGCCAAGCTCGCTTTCGAGGTGGACATCGTCGAGCGTGGCAACTGGAAGCTGACGATGGAGAACTCGCGCGAGTGCTACCATTGCGCGACAGGGCACCGCGACCTGATGCGCAGCCTGCTGGACATCTATGATTTCGCCAATCCGGCGAACGCGGCGTCGATCGTGGCATATTGGCGGGCGTGCGAGGAGGCCGGGCTGCCATCCGGCGTAGCCGAGGGCGCGGATTATCGCGCCGCCCGCCTGCCGCTGACGCACGGCGCGCAGTCGATCACAATGGACGGCCGGCGCGCGGTGCGCCTGCCGCTGGGCATCGAGCCGGACGGCGCCTATGGCTCGCTCCGCTGGGTGCACTACCCGAGCACGTTCAATCACGCGCTGGGCGACTATGCGGTGCTGATCCGCATGCTGCCGCTCGGCCCGCAGGAAACGCTGCTGACGAGCAAGTTCCTTGTCGCGCGCGACGCGGTCGAGGGCGTTGATTACGACCTCGACCACCTGACCCAAGTCTGGACCACGACCAATGCCGAGGACAGGGCGCTGGTCGAGCGCAACCAGGCGGGGGTCAACTCATTCGGCTACCAGCCCGGCCCGTACTCGCCGGCGCTGGAGGCGGGGGTGACAAAGTTCGTTGACTGGTATTGTGGCGCGCTGCGCGCCTACTGCGCCGAGAGCAACTCCACGTCGAACATCAGCGTGGCGCCGGGCGGGATGACGCCGCCGGCGCCCTGCTCGCCATAGCCGAGGCTGGGCGGGATGATCAGCGTGCGCTTGCCGCCGACATGCATGGTGGCAACGCCGATATCCCAACCGGCGATCACCTGCTGCGCGCCGATGGTGAAGCTGAACGGCGTGTTGCGATCCAGCGAACTGTCGAACTTCGCGCCCTTCTGGCCGTCCTGATACAGCCAGCCGGTGTACTGGACGGTGACGGTCTGGCCCGGTTTCGGCTCCGGCCCGCTGCCCACGACCGAGTCATGGTACTCGACGCCCGAGGGCATGGTGACGAAATCGGCGGCTGAAGCGGCTGCGGTCATGGCGATGAACATGGCTCCGACAATTGGCAGGGCGACGCGGCGCATCCGCTGATCCTTTTGCGACGACAACGGGACGAAGCATGTCCATAGCACGATCGCCACGTCCTGCCGAGAGCGCGGCGCCCGGCAACGCGCATCCGGCGGGCGAATGGTTTGATCGCGACATTGCGATGACCGCTCGCCTGGACACACGCCGCGTACCTCCGCATTAAACGAGCGATGGATTGCAAACCTGCTCGTCTCATGCTGCTGATCTCGTATGGTATGTCGCTGGCTGGCCTCATCGCCTCGCCGGCGCTCGCTCAGGCCGTACTGACCTATCACTACAACACGGCGCGGACCGGCTGGGACCAGAACGAGACCCAGCTGACTGCGGCCAGTGTCGGCGGCGGCACATTCGCCTTGCAGCACTCGGCCATGCTCGACGGGCAAGTGGACACGCAACCGCTGGTGGTGAACCGGCAGGTGGTGGCGGGCAAGGTCGCGTCGTCGGTCGTGTACGTGGCCACCGCCAACGATACCGTCTATGCGATCGACGGCGCGACCGGGGCGATCCTGCTCAGCCGCACTCTCGGCTCGCCGGTTCCGCAATCGGCCCTGCCCGGGCAATGCTGGAACAACGCGCCGAGCATCGGCGTGAACTTCAACTCCGGTCATCTCGCCCGCCAATCATTCCTTGTACCTGATTGCCGACACGTACGAGAACGGCGCTCCGGTCCTGCGCCTGCACGAACTCAATCTGAGCGATTTGCAGGACGCCGTGGCGCCGGTCGTGGTCGCGGCATCGCAGAAGCTCGCCGGTGGCTCGACCTTCACGCTCGACCCGTCTGCCACGCGGCAGCGCTCGGCCCTGCTGCTGGTGGGCGGCACGGTCTATGCCGGGTTCGCCAGCTACTGCGATATCAACGCCGACCGGTCGCGCGGCTGGTTGCTGGGCTGGAACGCGCAGACCCTCGCGCCGCTGCCCAGCAACGAGCTGACCAATCGCGTGCCCGCCGGCCCGGACGACTTCTTCCTGTCGTCGATCTGGATGGCCGGCTCCGGCGTCGCCAATTCGCCACCGGACCGATCGATCTACTTCGTTACCGGCAATTCCGACTACAGCGGCACCACCTACAACGCCGTGACCAACCTGTCCGAAAGCCTGGTCAGGATCTCGCCCGACCTGTCGCGGGTGCAGGGCCATTTCACGCCCGATAACGAGGTGTCGCTGGAGGAGAACGACACCGATTTCGGCTCGGGCGGAGTGATGCTGCCGCCGCTGCAGCCGGGGGCGGATCCGCAACTGGCGGTGGCGGCCGGCAAGGACGGGCAGCTCTATCTGGTCAACCGCGCCGCGATCACCGGGCCGCCGTTGGGCATCTACTCCATCGGCCAGTGCTGGTGCGCGCCGTCGTATTTCGCCGGCGCGGACGGCATCGGGCGCATCGTCACCAGCGGCGGCTCCACGCTGGGTATCTGGCGGCTGCAAACCTCGTCGTCCTCCCCCGCGTCGCTGACGCAGGAGCAGGCGGTGCCGCTCGCCACCGGCCAGGATCCCGGGTTCCTGACCAGCGTGTCATCGAACCATCTGCAGACCGGCAGCGCCGTGGTCTGGGCGGTGGGCAGACCGACCGACAGCGATCCGGCCAACGTCACCCTGTATGCCGTCGATCCCAGCACGGGCCTGGTGATCTTTTCGGCCGTCGCCGGCACCTGGCCCAACACTGGCGGCAACGCCAACATCGTGCCGGTCGTGGCCAACGGCCACGTCTATGTCGCCAGCGACGGCGAGCTGGCGATCTTCGGCCTTGGCAACCCGGCGCCGCGGGCGGCGCAATCGGTGATGCTGGCCGCGCGCGCGGCCACCCGCGCAGCCAGCCTGGCCATCCTGCATCTGGCGCCCGGCGAGCACGCGTTGTCCGGCAAGGTCGTGCGCATCGATCGCTCGGTGCTGACGATGCGGGTGCGTGATGGGGCGCTGCTGCACGTCGATATCGGCGCTGCCCGGCGCAACAGCCAGATGGCCGTGCCGGTCGTCGGACGCGCGATGCTGGTTGTCGGATCCTACGCTCCTGACGGCGTGCTAGGCGCTGACTACGTGCAGCGGATCAAGAACTCGCCCGCGCTCTGGCCGGCCGATCGCTGACGGCGCGCCGACGCGTGGCCGCCCCCATCTGGCAGGGCGCGCGCGTTTGGGTCTAGGCTCCGGCATATCGCTTGCTTCGCGAGATCCGCATCGATCGCACCCACTCCATTGCCGGAGCATCAGCCACGTCGTTCTTCGCCCGGGCGCCCGCGTCAGGTGATCCAGCGTCGGGTGCAAGCCGTCGCGCGGCGCCCGCCGGATCGCGCGCCGCGGCCGTCAGCACGATCGGCATAGGCAAGCGGTTCGGCGCGATCCGGGCTCTGCGCGACGTCTCGCTCGACATTGCGCGCGGCGAGTTCCTGACGCTGCTCGGCCCGTCCGGCTCGGGCAAGACCACGTTCCTGATGATCCTGGCCGGCTTCACTGCCCCCAGCGAAGGCAGGCTTGTCGCCGACGGCGCCGACATCACGGCGCAGCCGGCCGAGTCGCGCTCGTTCGGCATGGTGTTCCAGGGCTATGCGCTGTTCCCGCACATGACGGTGGCGGCCAATATCGGCTTCGGCTTGCGGGTGCGCGGCTGGCGCGAGGCGGAGCGCCGGCGGCGCGTCGCCGACATGCTGGACCGCGTCGGCCTGCAGGCGCACGCCCGCAAGCTGCCCGCCGCGCTGTCGGGCGGCCAGCAGCAGCGCGTGGCGCTGGCCCGCGCGCTGGCGTTCGAGCCGTCCGTGCTGTTGCTGGACGAGCCGTTCTCCGCGCTCGACAAGGGCCTGCGCGGCCAGATGCAGGACGAGGTGCGGCGGCTGCACGCCGATACCGGAACCACCTTCGTGTTCGTCACCCATGACCAGGGCGAGGCGCTGGCGCTATCGTCCCGCGTGGCGATCTTCGATCATGGGCGGCTGCTGCAGGTGGGCCGTCCGCAGGAGGTGTACGATCGCCCGGCGTCGCGCTTCGTGGCGGAGTTCCTGGGCGACCTGAACCAGCTTGCGCTGACCGACATCGCGATCGACGGCGGCATGCTCCGCGGCCGCTTCGAGGATCGGGTGCTGAGCCTGCGCGACGTGCCGGAGCCTTTGCCCGGCCGCCGCGCCGTGCTCGGGATCCGCCCAGAACACATGCAGGTGTTGCCGGGCCGGCCGCAGGATTCGGACAATGCCATCGCGGCGCAGGTCTGTGCAGCGAGCTACTCGGGCGCGGCCACGCGCCTGTCGCTGCGCACCGCCGGCGGTGCGGAGCTGACGATCACGCTGCCGACGCACGCGGCCGTGGCGGTGCCGGCCGGCCCGGTCTGGCTGGGCTGGTCGGACGCCCATGGCGTGCTGCTGCCGCCCGACGACGCATCGACCGACGACCATTCCACAGGAGGACGCGCATGAGCCGAGCTTTTCAACAGGATTGCCTGGAGCGCCTGGTCGAAAAGGCGGCGCGCGGCGAGATCGACCGCCGCAGCTTCGTCCACCTCGCCGCGATGCTGGGCGCCGCGGCGCCGCTGGCGCTGTCCGCGCGCAATGCCGCGGCGGCATCGGGCCAACTGGTGTTCGTCAACTGGGGCGGCGATGCCAGCAAGGCGTACAACGCGGCCTATGGCGCGGCATTCCAGCGCGAAACCGGGATCACCGTGCGCCAGGACGGCTCCGGCCCGACCGAGGGCGCGATCGCGGCGCAATTCAAGTCCGGCAGGCCGAGCTGGGATCTGGTCGATGCCGATCCGTTCTCGGCGATCACGCTGGGCAGGCAGGGCATGATGGAGACCATCGACTACGGCGTGGTGGACAAGGCGAAGATCCGCCCCGGGTTCATCTGGGACTATGCCGCGTCCAGCTATTTTTTCAGCTACGTCATCGCCTACGACTCGAAGAAATACCGCGCAAGCCGCCGACCGGAATGGCCGACTTCTTCGACACGCAGAAGTTTCCCGGCAAGCGTTCGATGTACAAATGGGGCGAGGGCATGTGGGAAGCGGCGCTGATGGCGGACGGCGTCGCGCCCGAAGGATCTGTATCCGCTCGACCTGAAGCGCGCGCACGCCAACATTGCCAAGCTGAAGCCGGATGTCGTCTCCTACTGGGGCGGCGGGGCGGAGAGCCAGTCGGTGCTGCTGAACGGCGAGGCGAGCATGGCGCTGGTCTGGTCCACACGCGCGACGCTGATCGAGCAGGACAGCGGCGGACAGATCAAGTTCATCTGGGATCAGGGCTTGCTGTCGCCCGGCGCCATGGCGGTCATCAAGGGCAATCCTGGCGGCCGTGACGCGGCGATGAAGTTCATCGCCAGCGCGCAGGATCCGAAACGGCAGCTGGTGATGTTCGACATGCTGGGGCAGGGGCCGGCCAACCCGGCCACCGACGCGCTGATCGCGGCGCGACAAGCGGCGCAACAACTGCGTCGATCCCGCCAACGCTGCGAAACAGGTGGCCCTCGACATGCCATGGTATTCGCAGAACTACACCGCGGCTCTGGACGCAGTACACGAAGATGATATCCGCTTAGGACCGGGTGCGATGCCGCAGGGCGGCGCGGGCTCCCTCGCCCATGGGAGAGGGCCGGGATGAGTGGCGGGCCGCAGCAACCTGCCCTGGGCGCCCCTCACCCAACCCTCTCCCGAGGGAGAGGGCTCTATTTGCCCAATGCCGCTGTGGCTGCTGATCGCGCCGCTGCTGGCGGTGATCGCCGGCGCCTATGCCCTGCCGCTGCTGGGCGTGGTGCGCTGGAGCGTGACGTTGCCCACCCCCGGCATCGGGCCAGTATGAACGGCTGGCCGCCGATCCGCTGGTGCGCTCGGTGTTCGTCCGCACCGCCCGCATCTGCTGCATCGTCACCTTCGCCACAGTAATCTGTGCCTATGCCATCGCCTATGTCTGGGTGCGCGGCGGGCGCACGCAGCGGGTGCTGACGGAGTTCTGCATCCTGGTGCCGTTCTGGGTGTCAGTGCTGACGCGCGCCTTCGGCTGGGTGGCGATGCTGTCGAATCGCGGCCTGCTCAACACCTGGCTGCAGGCGAGCGGGCTGGTGACCGAGCCGCTGCCGCTGGTGCGCAACGAACTCGGCGTGGTCATCGGCATGACGCATTTCCTGATCCCGTTCGCGGTGTTCCCGATCGCCGCCTCGATGCGAGCGCTGGACGAGCGGGTGCTGCTCGCCGCGCGCGGGCTGGGGGCGCGGCGGCTACGCCTGTTCTGGACGGTGTTCCTGCCGATGACGCGCTCCGGGATCATCGGCGCGGCGCTGGTGGTGTTCGTCTTCTCGCTCGGCTTCTTCGTCACCCCGGCGATCCTGGGTGGCGGCCGCAGCGTCATGGTGGCCGAACTGGTCTATCTCACGCATGTTCGAAAGCCCGGACTGGGGGATGGGCGCCGCGTTGAGCGTCGCGCTGGTCGCCATCGTGGCGCTGCTGATCGGCGCGCTGTACCGCTTCACCCGGCTCGACCGCGTCGCCGGATAGAGGTGCGATCCTACCGGCCCGGCCCGCTCGGCGCGACGCTTGGCCTTTCGGTCGCCGCGTTCCTGCTGCTGCCGCTGCTGGCGGTGGTGCCGGTCTCGTTCACCCCGGCGCGCTACCTGTCGATGCCCGGCGCGGTGTGGTCGTGGCGGCACTACCGCGACCTGCTGGACGATCCCGACTGGCTGGCGGCGATCCTGCTGAGCCTGCGGGTGGCGATGCTGAGCAGCGCGATCGCCACGACGCTCGCCACCGGCTTCGCACTCGGCCTGTGGCTGCTGCGCCCGCGTGCGGCGGCGGCGCTGGTCGGCTTCGTGCTGCTGCCGATGGTGGTCCCGCCGGTGATTTCCGCCGTGGCATTGTACTTCCTGCTCACCGCCATGTCGGGGCTGAACCTGTGGGTCGGCTACGACACCTGGCTGGGCGTGGTGCTGGCGCATGTCGTGGTGATCGCGCCGTTCGCCGTGGTGCTGGTGCTGACCGCGCTGGCGCAGGTCGATCGCCGCATCGACCTGGCCGCGCGCGGCATGGGCGCCTCGGTCGCGACGCGCGCCTGGAGGGTGATCCTGCCCAACATCCGCTTCGCGATCGGCGCTGCCGCGCTGCTGTGCTTCGTCCTGTCCTGGGACGAGATCGGCGTCACCCTGTTCATCACCAGCGTCAATGCGGTCACCCTGCCGAGGCTGATCTGGATGGGGCTGCGCGACAACATCGACCCGGCGATCGCTGCCATCTCCGTGCTGCTGATCGCGCTGACCGCGATCGTGCTGGCCGCGCGGATCGCCCTGCGGCGACAGCCGGACCCGCAATGAACCTGCCGCTCACGCGTCCGGTGCGCTGGCGGCGACGCGCTCCCAGATGGCGGTCGCCGTGGCTCGCAGACCCAGCGCCTCGATCCAGCGATCCGACAGCTCGCGGCCGTCGGCATCGGCAATCGCATAGTCCGGCGGCCCCAACTCGCACAAGAAGATCGGCGCCCCGGCTGCACCGTGCCGGGCGCGCCAGGCGCGGAAGCCCTGTTCCCACCATCGCTCGAACAGCCGCACCCATTTTGCGTTCTGCGGAAACTCCAGGGCCACCTGAATCTGGCCCCGCGCGGCGACGCGGCCCTGGAACGAGTCCGAGCGCGCCAGCACACGCTCGATCAGCGCCTGCAACGCCGGTGGCGGCGGGCACGGCATCTCACGGTCCACGACGTAGTGCGACAGGTCGGCCGACAGCCGCATCTCCGGTATGGCATCGAGCAGCTGGAGCGTGGCGAACAGGTCGTTGGTGATGCAGTTGCGATGCGTCTCGAACTGGATCGGCATGTCCGCTTCCGCGGCGACGCGCAGCCAGCCGCCGATCACCGGGATCATGTCGGCCACCGCCAGCGGCATCACCTGGCCGACCACGACGACGAACGGCGCGCCGATCTCGTGCGCCAGGCGCAAAGCAGGACGCAGATCATCGATCGATTGCGGGAACGCAGTCACCAGACCGCGCAGGCCGGTGCGCCTGAAATGCGGCACGGTGTCCCGCGCCTGCGCCAGACTCAGCGCGCCGAGGTCGATCGCCATGCCGTCGAACCCGGCGTCGGCCACACGGTCGAACGTCTGCGTCAGCGGCGGCTCGGGCATGCCGGGGCGGCGCTGCTCCATCGCCCACAGCGCCTGGAACACCTGTAGCCGAGCTGGCCCGCTCACGCCTTCGCGACCGGTCCGCCAGCCGGACCGATCCACGCCCGGTCATCGGGATAATCCGCCTCCGTGCGCCCGTGCCGAAGCGCCGCCAGCACCTGAAGCTGGAACGCCAGGTAGCCCATGCTCGGCGGTTCGACCCCGCGCTCGGTGAACAGCATCGCGTGCAAGCGCGGCAGGCGATGGAACGGCACCCCGGGAAACGCATGGTGCGCGGTGTGAAACTGCATGTTCCAGCACAGCCATCGCAGCACCGCGTTGGTGCGCGTGCTGCGGGTGTTGGCCAGCGTGTCGGGCGCGTGCGGCAGGCCCAGATGCTCGATCGTGTTCTGCAACTGGTGCGCCGCCTTGGTCGCCAGCATCGGCGCCAGCCAGTACAGCACCGCCGCCCAGCTACCCGCCGCAACCGACGCAACCGCGATGCCGGCATAGCCGAGCAGGTGAAAACGTGCCTCGCGGATCACCTCGGCGCGGCGCGCGGCCGGGATATACGGCTCGGTGACGATGCCCAGGCCGAACCGCACGATGCGATGCCAGCGCGTGTACCAGTAGCTCGGCCCCAGCAGCCACAGCAGGTAGGTGGCCATGCTGTAGCGGTCGCGGCCCAACTCGCCGTCGCGCGCCCATTCCTGGGTGTGGCGGTGATGCGCGCCGTGCTGGATCTGGTCGAAATCGCGCGGGTAGAACAGCACGAAGCCGAACAGCCGGCCGAACCACTCGTTCAGCGCGCGGGTGCGGAACACCGTCCAGTGGCTCATCTCGTGCTGGCCGGCGTACAGGAAGTTCAGCAGCACGCCATGCGCCATGAACGCCGGCACGACCCAGAGCGTGCCCAGGCTGGCCCATAGCAATCCGGCGGTCGCGACGATCGCCCCCAGATGCGAGGCGACCTGCGCCAGGCCGGCCGCGTCGGACGGTGCGCAGAGCTGGCGCAGCGCCTGCGCGTCGATCAGCTCGCGTCTCGCGAACACCTCGTCCATCGCCTGCCTCCCGGCCCCGCTGCGAGGCCATCGTATTGCACCCTGCCAGCGGCGCGCTAGCCTGCCGATCGGGACCGAGCGGAGCCTTGAATGATCTGGGACGCCTTCATCACCTGCGCCGTGACCGGCGTGGGCGCATCGACCGAGCGCAACCCGCATGTCCCGATCACGCCGCAGCAGATCGCCGCCTCGGCGATCGAGGCCGCGCGCGCCGGCGCGGCGATCGCGCATATCCACGTCCGCGACCCGGCCACGGGCAGGGGTTCGCGCGATCCGGCGCTGTACGCCGAGGTCGTGGCCCGCATCCGGGAGTCCGGCACCGATGTCGTCGTCAACCTGACCGCCGGGATGGGCGGCGACCTGGTGCTGGGCGGCGTCGAGCAGCCGCTGCCCTTGGCCGCCGGCACGGACATGGCCGGCGCACGGGAACGCCTGGCCCACGTCACCGACCTGCTGCCGGAGATCTGCACGCTCGACTGCGGCTCCATGAACTTCTCCGAAGGCGACTACGTGATGACCAATACGCCCGGCATGCTGCGGGCGATGGCGCGGCGGGTGCAGGCGCTGGGCGTTCGGCCGGAAATCGAGGTGTTCGATACCGGCCATCTGGTGCTGGCCAAGCAACTGGTCCGCGAAGGGCTGATCGACGATCCGGTGATGATCCAGCTGTGCATGGGCATCCCCTACGGCGCGCCGGACGATCCGCAGACCCTGCTGGCGATGGTGGCACAGCTGCCGCCCGATGCGGTGTTCTCCGCGTTCTCGATCGGGCGGATGCAGCTGCCCTATGTCGCGATGGCGCTGCTGGCCGGCGGCAACATCCGCGTCGGGCTGGAGGACAATATCTGGCTGTCGCGCGGCGTGCCGGCGACCAACGCGCAACTGGTCGAACGGGCGGCGGCGATCATGCAGGCGATGGGCGTGCGCCTGCTCGGCCCGGCCGAGGTGCGAGCCAGGCTGCGCTTGCGCGGCGGCGGCGCGGCATGAGCGGCGTCGGGGTACGGCGCTGCGCTGTCATCGGCGGCGGGGTGATCGGCGGCGGCTGGGCTGCGCGCTTCCTGCTCAACGGCATGGACGTGGCGGTGTTCGACCCGCACCCGCAAGCCGAGCGCCGGTTGCGCGAAATGCTTGCTCTCGCCGCGCGGGGCCTGTCGGCGCTGACCAGCGCGCCGCTGCCGCCGCAAGGCGCCCTGCGCTTCGCCGACAGCCTGGCCGATGCCGTGGCCGACGCCGATCTGGTGCAGGAGAGCGCACCGGAAGATGAAGCGCTGAAAGCCCGCCTGCTGGCCGAGATCGCGGCGGCGGCGCGGCCGGATGCCCTGATCTGCTCATCAACATCCGGCCTGCGCCCGACCCGGCTGGCGGCCGGCATGGCGCATCCCGGCCGCTTCCTGGTCGCCCACCCGTTCAACCCGGTCTATCTGCTGCCGTTGGTCGAACTGTGCGGTGGAGCCGCCACCGCGCCCGAGGCGATCGAGCGGGCGCGCGCGTTCTACGCCGCGCTGGGCATGCGCCCGCTGATAGTGCGCCGCGAAATCGACGGGTTTATCGCCGACCGGCTGCTGGAGGCGCTGTGGCGCGAGGCGCTGTGGCTGGTGCATGACGGCGTGGCGACGGTTGAGGAGGTCGATGACGCGATCCGCTTTGGTGCCGGCTTGCGTTGGGCGTTCATGGGCACGTTCCTGATCTATCGCCTGGCCGGCGGCGAGGACGGCATGCGGCATTTCATGGAGCAGTTCGGCCCGGCCCTGAAACTGCCCTGGACCCGGCTGACCGACGTTCCGGAGCTGACCGAGGGCTTCCTCGACCGGCTGGCCGAGCAGTCCGATGCGCAGGCCGCAGGGGGCGACCTGCGCGCGCTGGAACGGGCGCGCGACGACTGCCTGATCGCCATTCTGCAGGCGCTGCGCGGCCAGGATTTTGGCGCGGGCGCGGTGCTGGCCGGCTATGAGGCGCAACTGCGGCAATCGGCCGCCGGCGGTGAAACGGCCGCTCCGCTGCGGCTGGTCGAGGGCGCGGTGCCGGCCGAGTGGATCGACTATAACGGCCACATGACCGAAAGCCGCTATTTGCAGGTGTTCGGCGACGCCAGCGACGCGCTGCTGCGCCGGATCGGCATCGACGACGCGGCGCTGGCCGCCGGCCGCAGCTATTTCACCGTGGAGACGCACCTGACGCACGTGGGCGAGGCCCGGCTGGGCGAAGCCTATTTCGCCACGACGCAGGTGCTGGGCGGCGACGACAAGCGGCTGCATGTGTTCCACCGGCTGCACGCGCAAGCTGACGGACGCCTGCTGGCCACGGCCGAGCAGATGCTGCTGCATGTCAATACCGCGCTGCGCCGCGCCTGCGCCGCCTCGCCCGGCACGCTCGCCGCGGTGACGCGGCTGCGCGACGATCACCGCGCCCTGTCGCCGCCGCCCGAGGCCGGGCGGCATGTTGGCATGCGGCGAGGCCGGCCGGTATGAGCGGGTGGACGCTCGATCCCGAGGTGGCGGCGTTTGTCGCGCGCTCGGAAGCACTCGCCTCCGGCGAGGCTGCGACGCTGGCCGAAAGCCGTGCGAGCTACGACCGCATGTGCCGCGCCTTTGCCCGCCCGCACCCGCCGGGGCTGCGCGTCGAGAATGGCGTGCTGCACGCCTCTGGACCGGTGCGCGACATTGGCTGGCGCCGCTACGTCCCGGCCGAGGCCGTGGCGGGCCGGACCATCTTGTATCTGCACGGCGGCGGCTGGGTGATCGGCGGGCTGGACAGCCATGATTCGATTTGCGCAGATCTCGCTGCCGGCGCGCGCGGCAACGCTGATGGCGCTCGACTATCGGCTGGCCCCCGAACACCTCTATCCGGGCGCGCTGGATGACGTGCAGGCTGCGTACCAGGCGTTGACTGCGGCAGGGCAGCGCGTCGTGGTCGCCGGGGACAGCGCCGGCGGCAATCTGGCCGCCGCGCTGTGCCTGCGGCTGCGCCGATTGGGCAGCACTTTGCCGCTGGGTCAGGTGCTGATCTATCCGGGGCTGCACCCGCGCGCGGGCAGGGCGGCCGGCACCTGGCGCGAAGCGGTGCCGATGCTGACTGCCGCGGACAGCATTGCCTATCGCCGGCACTACACGGGCCGCGAGGCGGTCGGGACCACCGACGACCCGGAACTGGCGCCGCTGGCCGCCGGCGACTGGTCCGGCCTGCCGCCGGCCGCGATCTTTGCCGCCGACATCGACCCGCTCGCGGAGGACTCGGCCGAGTATGCGGCGGCTTTGCGGGGGTCCGGCGTCACCGTCAGCCTGCACGCGGGCGAGGGGCTGGTGCATGGCTACCTGCGTGGCCGCCACGACAGCGCCCGCATCGCGGCGGCATTCGCCGCCATCGTCGCGGCAATGCGTGACTTCGTCCGCGGGAATTGACAAGTCAACACGCGACGGACGCGGACTGCCTGGAGCTGCGCCTGCCCTTCGCGCGGCCGCTGGACTGGCCGGCGCTGCTCGCCTTTCTCGCCGCCCGCGCCATCCCCGGCGTCGAGGCGGTTCGGGCCGGGAGCTACCGCCGCAGCCTGCCGATGGATGACGGCGAGGCCGGCACCGTCGAGATATCCGCCCGGAGCGGGAAGGCGGGCTGCCTGATCGCCCGGCTGCGCCTGCCGCGCCAGACCGCGCCGGCGCCTATAGCGGCGCGGCTGCGGCGATTGTTCGATCTGGATGCCGGCCCGACGGTGATCGCCGCCCACTTGTCGCGGGATCCGCTGCTACGGCCGCATGTCGCGGCACGTCCCGGGTTGCGGGTGCCGGGAGCGTGGGACCCGTTCGAGTTGGCGGTGCGCGCCATGCTGGGCCAGCAGGTCAGCGTCGCCGGCGCCACGACCCTGTCCGGCAGGCTGGTCGCGCGCTACGGCGAGACGTTGCCGCCCGCGTTGGCCGATCCGGATCTCACCTCCCTGTTTCCTCCAGCGCGCGTGCTCGCGGCCGCCGACCTGCGCGGGATCGGCCTGCCGGCCGCCCGGGCGGCCTCGATCGCTGCCCTGGCCGCGGCGTTCGCCGCCGATCCGGGCGTGCTGCGCGCCCAGGGCGACCTGGATGCCACGATCCGCCATCTCGTCATCCTGCCGGGGATCGGCCCGTGGACCGCGCAGTACATCGCCATGCGCGCCCTGCGCCAGCCGGACGCCTTTCCGGCCAGCGATCTCGGCCTGCTGCGCGCCGCCGCGGGCGCGGACGGCGTGCGGCCGAGTCCCGCCGCCCTGCTGCGGCGCGCCGAGGCATGGCGGCCCTGGCGCGCCTATGCCGCCATGCAGCTCTGGGCGTCGTCCGGGCGCCGATCGCCGGCGCAGCGGCGGCCGGCGTGAGCGCGCCGCCCTTGCTGCTGTCGCGCGTCGAGGCGCCGCCGCCGATCGGCGCGGTGCTGCTGGTGGCGGATGGCCGCAATCTGGTGGCGCTGGAGTTCGGGGCGCCGGAGGAGCGGCTGCTGCGCCTGCTTCGCGTCCGCTTCGGCCCCGGCGTCGCGCTGGCGGAGGCCGACGATCCGCAGGGTTTCGCGTCGGCGCTGCAGGCCTACTTCGCAGGCGATGTCGCGGTGTTGGACAGCCTGCCGGCGGATTGCGGCGGCTCGCCGTTCCAGCGTCGGGTCTGGGCGGCGCTGCGGGAGATACCGGCGGGGCAGACACGCAGCTATGGCGAGATCGCGCGCCGCATCGGCCAGCCAACCGCGTCGCGGGCGGTCGGTCTGGCCAACTCGCTCAATCCCGTCAGCCTGGTCGTGCCGTGTCACCGCGTCATCGGCGCCAGCGGGTCGCTGACCGGCTATGGCGGCGGGATCGAGCGCAAGCGCTGGCTGCTTGCCCATGAGCGCCGCCAAGCCGCCGCGCTGCCGCCAGACGGCGGGCCGCCCTGAGGTCAGCGCGGATCCGATGCCGCGACCAACTCCGCGCCGCTCACGCCCAGCGCCTGCAACGCCTTCGCCTCGACCTCGGCGTGGCCGTGCGCGGTCGGATGCACGCCGTCCCAGAACAGATAGGTGTCCTGCGCCGGCACCCGATGGCTGCACACCCGCCCGCTATGCGGGTCGGTGTACGAACCGGTCCAGCACGGAGCCGTCACATTCGAGAACCCGAACGCGGGCGGATCGGCAATGGCCGCGTCGATCAGGCCCATCGAGTCCACCAGCGCGAGGCGCAGACCATAGAGCGACGCCAGCCCGCGCATGGTGACCGCCAGCTTGCCGTTGAAATCCGCCGTCAGCGCCGTGGCCGCGGCGCTGGCGGCCGGACCCTGGCTGGTGATCGCGGGCACGCGGCCGAGATCGGGAATGTTGACCACCAGCAGACGCCGCGCGCCGCGCGCCGCTATGGCGGTGACGAACGCCGTCTCGTTGCCGATCACCTCGGTCTCGGCCTGTTGCACCTGCGTCGCACTCAGTCCCGGCGTCGCCAGGATCGCGAACAGGTCGTTCGCACCGATCCACAGCGTGTACAGCGCGGCCGGGCGCGGCGCGGCGACCGAAGCGAGGAACTGCGCCAGTTGCGATGGCAGGTCGCTGGGCGCCAGCGTGTGCACCGACGTCGCCCCGCTCTGCGCGCCGCCATAGGCGAAATCGTTGCCGCCCAGCAGGCTGGGCCCCAGCCCCCTCGGCGTGATTGCGCGCGCCAGATCCTGCACCCAGACCGGGCCGTTGCTGAACCGGCCATGCGAATAGGGCGGCGAGACCGGCTCTGCGCCGCCCAGGGCGACATAGGCGTTGCCGGCATCGCTCAGACTGTCGCCGAACGCATAGATCGCCGGGTAGGCCGCGGCTGCCCGGGCGGCCGGCGCAGCGAATGTCAGGCTGGCGCAGATGGCGGCGGCGCAGGCAAGCGGAAACCGCAATGGCTTGACGATGGACAGGCGCATAAGTCCTCCCGTAAGGCGGCCGTTCAGCAAGGCCGTTGCCGGCATCTTCCGGGCGGAATGAAGCGTGTCAACGCTGCGCGTCGCCTTGCCGGAACTCAGGCTACCCGCTCCGCCACCAGGACCTCCACGACCGCCGGATCGGCCAGCGTGGAAATGTCGCCCAGCGCATCGGTCTCGTTGGCGGCGATCTTGCGCAGGATGCGCCGCATGATCTTGCCGCTGCGGGTCTTGGGCAGGCCCGGCGCCCATTGCAGCGCATCGGGTGCGGCAATCGGCCCGATCTGGCGCCGCACCCAGGCGATCAGCTCGGCGCGCAGCGCATCCGAACTCGGCTCGCCGGCATTCAGCGTGACATAGGCGTAGATGCCCTGTCCCTTGATGTCGTGCGGGAAGCCGACCACCGCCGCCTCGGCGACTTTCGGGTGCGACACCAGCGCGCTTTCGACCTCCGCGGTGCCCATCCGGTGCCCGGACACGTTGATGACGTCATCCACCCGGCCGGTGATCCACCAATAGCCGTCGGCATCGCGCCGCGCGCCGTCGCCGGTGAAATACTTGCCCGGGAAGGTGGAGAAATAGGTCTGCACGAAGCGCTCGTGGTCGCCGTAAATCGTGCGCATCAAGCCCGGCCAGGGTCTTGCGATACACAGCAGCCCGTCTGCCGCCCCGGCCAGCTCGCGCCCGTCGGCATCGACCAGCACCGGCGCCACGCCCGGCAAGGGCAGGGTGGCCGAGCCGGGCTTGGTCGCGGTCGCCCCCGGCAGCGGGCTGATCATGATGCCGCCCGTTTCGGTCTGCCACCAGGTATCGACGATCGGCCTACGCTCGTCGCCGACCACGCGATGATACCAATGCCACGCTTCCGGGTTGATCGGCTCGCCGACGCTGCCCAGCACGCGCAGGCTGGCCCGGCTGCTGGAGCGCACATGATGCTCGCCCTCGCGCATCAGCGCGCGGATGGCGGTCGGCGCGGTATAGAAGATGTTGACATGATGCTTGTCGATCACCTGCCAGAAGCGGCCGTGGTCCGGGTAGTTCGGCACGCCCTCGAACATCAGCGTGGTCGCGCCGTTGGCCAGCGGCCCATAGACGATGTAGCTGTGCCCGGTCACCCAGCCGACATCGGCAGTACACCAGTAAATCTCGCCGGGCCGGTAGTCGAAGACGATCTCGTGCGTATAGCTGGCCCAGACCAGATAGCCGCCGGTGGTGTGCAGCGCGCCCTTCGGCTTGCCGGTGCTGCCTGAGGTGTACAGGATGAACAGCGGATCCTCCGCCGCCATCTCGGCCGGCGGACAGTCCGGCGAGGCGGCCTCGACCAGCGCCTCATACCGGTGGTCGCGCCCGTCCTGCATGGACACCGCGCCGCCGGTCACGGTGACCACGACGACCGAGGCCACATCAGGGCATTTCGCCAGCGCCGCGTCCGCATTCGCCTTCAGCGGGACACGCTTGCCGGCGCGGCGGCCCTCGTCGGCGGTGACGAGCACGTAGGCGCCGGCATCCTGGATGCGCCCGGCAAGACTTTCAGGCGAGAAGCCGCCGAACACCACGGTATGCACCGCACCGATGCGCGCGCAGGCGAGCATGGCCACCGCCGCCTCGGGCACCATCGGCAGGTAGATGCACACCCGGTCGCCGCGGCGCACGCCCAGGCCGATCAGCGCATTGGCGAAGCGGCAGACCTGCGCGTGCAGTTCGCGATAGGACACGCTGCGGGACTGGCCGGGGTCGTCGCCTTCCCAGATGATCGCCGTCTGTTCGCCGCGCTCGGCGAGGTGTCGGTCAAGGCAGCTGACGCTGGCGTTGAGCGTGCCGTCCGCGAACCAGGTCACCCGGTGGTCGCCGGAAAATCCGCCGGACAGGATTTTGGTCGGGGCGCGCATCCAGGCGACGCGACGACACTCCTCGGCCCAGAACCCGTCCGGGTCACGTTGGGCGCGGTCGTACGCGGCGCGGGTACTGCTCGCCGGTGATGCGGGCGCTGGCGGCGATGTCGGGGCGGACGGGGTAGCTGGCCTGCAGCATGGGGCGGTTCCTCGGCACGCGGGCTTCTGCGGCCCGGACCCCGAGCCTAGTCTGCGGCCGCGCCTCGGCCAAGGCGCTCCGCGGGGTCGGGCCAGAGGCTTGTTCGCGCTACCGCGAGACGCCCGAGCGCCGCCTCGACATAGGCAGGGTCGAGCTCGATCCCGATGCCGCGCCCGCCCGCCGCGCGCGCCGCCAGCAGCGTCGTCCCCGTCCCGGCGAACGGATCCAGCACCGTGGCGCCCGCTACTCCGTGCAGCTGGATGCACCACAGCGGCAGCTCGAGCGGGAACCCCGCCGGGTGATGGAACTTCTGCGCCCGGCTTTTCACCGTCTGATACGGGATAAACCAGGTATTGCCGCGGCAGCGCAGATCGCGCGCATGGCCGCGTCGCGCGATATTGCTCTTGTCCTTGAACGGCAGCCCGATCGCCAGCCGGTCCAGCCTCACCTCGCCGCTGAGCGTCAGGTGAAAGACGTGTTCGTGATTGTGGTGCAGGAAGCGATGGCCGCCGATCGGCTTGAAGTGGCCGACGGAATCCGCACCGATGCCGATGGACTTGATCCAGGTGATGTGGTTCTGCAGCGTGAAGATCGCGCGGAGGCGCACGATCAGCTCGAACGGCAGCCACGGGCGGCTGCTGGAGCCTGACACGTTCAGGAAAAGCGACCCGTCGGGCTTGAGTACGCGGCGAATTGCGGTGGCGACCGCGAACATCCAGTCCAGGTAGTCGCCTTCCGACCTTGCGTCCGCGTATCGGCCGTAAGCGATCTTCAGGTTGTACGGCGGTGAGGTCACGACGACATCGACCGAGGCCGCGTCCATCTGCCGCATCAGCTCCAGGCAGTCACCCAGAAGCACGGTCTGGCCGTCGATGACGTGGCGGACCCGTTGCTCCGGCATATCCATGATCGTGCCAGCATAGAAGGACCCGCCGGATTCGCTATTGCTCGGCCCGTTCCTTGCGCGCGCTGGCCACCTGATCGGCTGACACGGCCGAGGCCGCGTTGCCCCAGGCGTTGCGGATATAGGTGACCACCGAGGCCACCTGCGCGTCGGACAGCATCCAGCCGAACGCCGGCATTGCGGGACCGGTGGGCGCCCGTTCCGTGGCGACGCTTTTCGCGCCATGCAGCACGACGCGGATCAGCGACGTGGGCGCGCGGGACTGGATGGCCGGCGCCGCGTTCAGCGCGGGGAACAGGTTGGGGATGCCCTGCCCCTGCGGCGTGTGACAGGCCGAGCACTCGTCGGCATAGATCGCCGCACCCTGGCGCATCGCGGCGCTGTTCGCCTCGACCGGGGCCTGCGCGTCGTGCTGCCCGGGCTGGTCCTTCAGATAGGTCGCGGCGGCGCGCAGATCCGCGTCCGACCATTGCGAGCTGGACAGCGACACTTCCTGCGCCATCGGGCCGGACGCGGCGGCGAAGCGGTTGTGGCCGGTGCGCAGATAGGCCACCACGTCATCGCTGGACCAGCGCCCGAGCCCGCGGCGATCGTCGTTGGTGATGTTGGGCGCGAACCAGCCCTGCAGCCTCGCGCCGCGCAGAAACTCACCGGTCTGGTCCGCGCCAAGCGGGTTCTTCGGCGTGTGGCAGGCGCCGCAATGGCCGAGTCCGTTGACCAGGTACGAGCCGCGGTTCCAGGCGACGCTCTTGGACGGATCCGGGCGGAACGCCTTCGCCGAGAAGAACAGCGCGTTCCAGGCCGTCATGCTCGCGCGGATGTCCAGCGGAAACGGCAGCTTGTTCGAGACGACGGCATGGCGCACCGGCGGGATCGTCGCGAGCCACGCGCGGATCGCCAGGTCGTCGGCGGCGGTGACATGGGTGTAGTCCTGGTGTACGGCATCGCCGGGTACAGGTGCTTTCCGCCGCGCGCGATGCCGCGCTGCATCACCGTTCAGGAAGTCGGCATTGCTCCAGGCGCCGATGCCGGTCTGCGGATCCGGCGTGATGTTGGGCGACACCACCACGCCGAACGGCGTCTGCACCGGCAGGCCGCCGGCGAACGGCTGGCCGCCGAGCGCCGTGTGGCAGGCGGCGCAATCGCCCAGGGTGGCGAGATATTTTCCGCTGCTGTATCTGCGTGAAGTTCTGCGGATCCGGCGTGGCGGCCATGGTGCCAAGCACGATGCTCGCCAGCAGCCCAAGCCGGAGCGCGCTACGCATGGACCAGCGGTCCCGGGGATTTCAGATACTTGCGTGCGGATCGCCTCGGCGGTGCGGAAGGCGAGCGCGCCCACCGTGTTGGTCGGGTTGTAGCCGGCGTTCTGCGGAAACGAACTCATCCCCGTGACGAACAGATTGGGCACGTCCCAGCTTTGCAGGTACGTGTTGAGCGCGCTGTCGCCCGGATTGACGCCCATGATCGCGCCGCCGCAGACGTGCGAAGTCTGGTACTCCTTGATGTCGTAGGGTCCCTTGCGCGGCTGCTTGACAACCTGGGCCGCGCCCATGCGCTGGATGATCTCGGCGTATTTGTTGGTCAGGTACGCGCTCATCTTCAGCTCGTTGTCGTGGAAATCCATCGTCATCCGCATCAGCTTGCGGCCAAAGCGGTCCTCGTAGGTCGGGTCGAGATCGAGGGAGTTGTTGCGGTAGCTGTAGCAGCTGCCATGCACGCCGCCGCCCGCGAACACCGTGCTGTTGTAGTTGTCGCGCAACGCGCTGCTTCCAGCCATGCCCCCATAGCGGCGTGCCGGGCGGCACCGGCGTGGTCTCGATCGGCCGGCCATTGGTCTGCACCTGGCCCATGTAGCCGCCGCCGACGAAGCCGAGCTTGCTGTGATCGAAATTGTCGCCGTTGAACTCGTCGATGCACATGCCGATCGCGCCCGAGGCGATGAACGGATTGAAGCGGTACTTGTCCTTGTCGAAAAATCCCATGGCGCTGGATACGGTCTGGTGGCTGAAGTTGCGCCCGATCTGGCCCTTGCCGGTCTGCGGGTCGTACGGCGTGCCGATGCCCGACAGCAGCAGCAGCTGCACGTTGAACACGCTGAACGCGCACAGCAGCACCAGGTCCGCCGGCTGCTCCCACTCGCGCCCCTGCGGTGTCCACATAGGTGACGCCGGTTGCGCGCTTGCCGGTGCTGTCGAGATTGACGCGCGTCACCTCGCATTCGGTGCGGGCCTCGAAATTGGGCTTGCGCATCAGGACCGGTAGGATCGTGGTCTGCGGACTCGCCTTCGAATAGTTGCCGCAGCCGAACCACTCGCAGAACCCGCAATAGGTGCAGGGGCCGATGCGTCACGCCGAGCGGGTTGGTGTAGGGCTGCGACAGATTGCCTGACGGCTGCGGAAACGGGTGGTAGCCGAGTTCGGTCGCCGCCTTGGCGAACAGCGTGGGGCTGTATGGCTGCTTCTGCGCCGGCGTGGGGTACGGGCGCGACCGCGGCCCCTCGAACGGATTGCCGCCCGGCATGATCCTGTTCTGCACGTTGCCGGCGGTGCCCGACGTGCCGCACAGATACTCGAACTGTCGTAGTAGGGTTCAAGGTCGTCGTAGGTGACGCCCCAATCCTGGATCGTCATGTCCGGCGGCAGGAAGCTCGCCCCGTAGCGCTGTGTCAGATGCGAGCGAAGCTGGAAGTCGGTCGGCAGGAAGCGCCAGGTTTCGGCGTTCCAGTGCATGCCGCCGCCGCCCACGCCGTTGGGCAGCATGAACGCGCCCCAGGTGCGGATCGGCAGCGCGGTCTGATCGCCGGTGTTGCGGAACGTGAAGGTGGTCTTGCGCCGGGCGCAGGAACAGGTCGTGGCGGATGCGGTAGCGCAGCTCGTCGGGCGCGTAGGATGGCGGGAAATCGGTGGCGGTGTCGCGCCAGGGGCCGCGCTCGATCGCGACCACCTCGAGCCCCTCCTCGGTCAGCTCGTTGGCGAGGATCGAGCCGGTCCAGCCCAGTCCGACGATGACGACATCCTTCGCAGGCAGCCTGCGTGGCGGTCATGTCGTTCCAGCTCGCGGCCAGTGGCGCCGCCGATGCCGATCGGCGGGTAGCGGGTACGCTTCGTTGTGCCGCGTCGACCCAGTCGCGATAATCGTAGCGCGCGCCGGGAAAGCCGATCATCTTCCAGGCCGCCATGTCGCGGTTGCCGCCATAGATCGGGTCGGCGAAGAAGCCCTGCTGCGTGTCCTTGATGAGCTGCTCGAAGAACGCCTTGCCGCTGGACGCCGACGAGCTGCAACGCGGCGCTTTCCAGGCCGTGGATGATCTGCGTCCTGCTGGTCGCCACTGAGCTGCGCGAACGGCTTGCCGACGAAGGCGGCGCGGCAATGCTTGTCCAGCGCGCGCCAGCGCCAGCGCGATAGCGCTGCGGCCGGGGTCAGCGGCGACTGCATGCCCTGTTGCGGGGTCCCGTCGTGGAACGGCGGCCGCATGTACAGCCCGCGCGACGCGCCGTACGGGCCGGCCAGCTGGCGGTCGATGAACACCGCGCACCCGGCATCCTTGCCGCCGGGCGTGTCGGGATCAGGCGGAATCAGCCGATCGACCAGCGCCTCGACCGTGGCGCCTTCCTCCGGATTGAAGAACGTCCAGTTACCCGGCTTGGCGGGAATCGGCGGCGCATCCGGCATCGGGCGTCCAGGGCAGTCCGCCGGAGATGGTCTCGGCCTGCGCGCAGCCCAGCAGTCCAAGCGTCGCGGCCGAGGCGCCCGCCAGCAGAACCGTCCGCCGCCCGACCGCGGCACGCCACCTCCCGCCATCATGTCGTCTCCCGACGCATTGGCGTCCGAACGCGCCGGCGCGGCCGGGGTTTGCCGCCCGCGCTACTCCGCTTCCAGCCTGGCGCGCGCCGCGGCCAGCCGCGCCTGCTGCTCGGGCGGCACGTTCGACGGGCTTGAGGTCGAGCGCCTCCAGCCGCTCGATCAACGCGCCCACCACCAGCAGGCGCGCCAGCCATTTGTGGTCGGCCGGGATGACGTACCAAGGCGCGGCCTCGGTCGCGGTCGCCTCGATCGCCTCCTGATACGCGGCCATGTAGTCGTCCCAGTGTTCGCGCTCGGCGATGTCGGCCGCAGAGAACTTCCAGTTCTTGTCGGGATGGTCAAGTCGTTGCAGAAACCGCTTCTTCTGTTCGCCGCGGCTGATGTTGAGGAAGAACTTCATCGGCAGGATGCCCTGGCGCGCCAGGTATCGCTCGAACGCGGCTATGTCCTCCAGCCGATGCTCCCACAGCCGCTTGCCCGCCAGCCCGTCCGGCAGGTGCTGCCGCGCCAGCATCTCGGGATGCACGCGCACCACCAGCACTTCCTCGTAGTGGCTGCGGTTCAGGATGCCGATCTGGCCGCGCGCCGGCAGGGCGCGATGCACGCGCCACAGGAAATCATGCGCCAGCTCCTCCGGTCCCGGCGCCTTGAACGACGATACGGTGACGCCAGCCGGGTTGATGCCGGACATCACATGCTTGATCGTGCCGTCCTTGCCGGCGGCATCCATCGCCTGGAACACGCAGAGCAGCGCCCAGCTGGCGTGCGGGTACAGCAGATCCTGCAACTCGGACAGGCGCTGCACCCCCTGCTCCAGCAGGGCGCCGGCGTCTTTCTTGTCGATATCGCAGGCCGCCGCTGCCGCCTGGATCATGGTCCTTCAGACGAAAGCCTCGGCCCTCGCCGATGCGGCAGCGCGTCCAGCGCGCGGCCGAGATCCTTGCTCATCGGCGTTTGACAGCCAGCGCCTGCGGCGCCTGGCAGGTCGGCATCATCTCGACCCGGTTGATGTTGACGTGCGCCGGCTGCGCCACGACCCAGGCCACCGCCTCGGCAATGTCCTCCGGCGAGAGCGGCGTGACGCCCTCGTACATCTTCGCCGCACGCCCGGCATCGCCGCCGAAGCGCACCTGCGGAGAACTCCGAGCCGCCGACCAGGCCCGGTTCGATATCGGTCACGCGGACGCCGGTGCCGATCAGGTCGGCTTTCAGGTTCATGGTGAAATGCCGGACGAATGCCTTGCTCGACCCGTACACGTGCCCGCCGGGATACGGGTAGTAGTCCGGCGACGCTGCCCAGATTGACCACATGCCCGCGATCGCGCGCCACCATGCCGGGCAGCAGCGCGCGGGTCATGTGCAGCAGCCCGGTGATGTTGGTCGCCACCATCGTGTCCCAGTCGGACACGTCCGCACTCGGCGCCGGATCCAGGCCGAGCGCCAGGCCGGCATTGTTCACCAGCACGTCGATCTCGCGCCAGCCCTCCGGCAGCGCGCCGGGCAGGGCGGCGACGGCGGCGGCGTCGGTCACGTCGAGCGCATGCGCCAGCGCCGCCCCGCCCAGCTCGTCCGCCAGCGGCGGCCAGCCGATCGGCGCGGCGGGCGGCGGCGATGACGCGGTTGCCATCGCGCGCCAACCGGCGCGCGATGGCCTGCCCGAAGCCGGACGAAGCGCCGGTGACCAGCGCCAGCAAGCTCAGACGATCTCCAGCTTCACGTCGATATTGCCGCGCGTGGCCTTGGAATACGGGCAGATCTCGTCATGCGCCTTGTGCGCCAGCCGCTCGGCGGTGGCGTGGTCGGCGCCCTCGACATGGGTCTTGAGCACGACGGCCAGGAAGAAGCCGCGCTCCGGCTGGTTGTCGATGGTCACATCGGCGGTGACCGTCACCGGGCCGATGCTTGGCCTTCTCCAGGCTGGCCGCATACTCCACCGCGCCACCGAAACAGGCGGAATAGCCGGCGGCGAACAGCTGCTCGGGGTTCGACGCGCCGGATCTTGCCCGGGCCGCCGATGTCCTTCGGCACCGACAGCTCGGCCTTGATCAGCCCGTCGGAGGTCTCGACATGGCCGTTGCGGCCGCCGGTGGTGGTGGCGTGGGCCGTGTAGGGCATCGGATTCTCCTGGATGGGGTGTCAGTCGGGAAGCTGCAGCCGCACGGAAACCGGGCAGTGGCTGGACAAGCCGATCGCGCCAGGCTGGCCCGGTTTCGCGGAACGACATTACGCGCAGGGTTTGCGGCCTGCAACCAGCCCCGCGCCGCGCCGCCCGCGAGGATGTGATCGACGAAATTGGCCCCGCCCCAGCACGGCGAGGCGTAATGCTCGGTGGCGCGCGTCAGCGGCCGGCCGCTTGCAGCCGGTCCATGAAACATGGTCGGCATCCATCACCCGGGCGAAATCGCCCAGGATCAGGAACGGCGCGGCGCCGCCGCTCGCTCGGCGATCCAGTCGCGCAGCGCGTCGGCCTGCAGCGCCAGCGTGGCGCAGGCCGGCTTGCTCGGCGTCGGTCAGCGGGAAGTCGCGGCAGCCGCTTTTCAGCTGCACCGACAGCAGCCGCAGCACGCCGCCGCCCGGCAGCGTCAGGGTCAGCACAAGATCGGCGCCGCTGCGGAGTGGAAACCTGCGCATCCGGATACGGGATCGAGCGCCGCGTCATCCGGCTCCGGCGCGAAGGCGAGGCCGCGCCGGATCGCGAAGCCGCTGCGCTGCAGCACCGGGTCGGCGGTCATATGGATCGCATACTGGTCGGGCGGGAACAGCCTCGCTGCCGCGTCCGGGCCGTCGATGCCCTGGAAGGCCACGACGTCCGCGTGCAGAGCCGCGGCATAGCGTCGCCAGGCGCAGCACGTCCTCCGGCCGCTTCGGCCCGACCCGATCCGGCAGCGCCGGGTCGCCAGCCGCGCGCTGGGTGAACCAGCCGAGATCCCAGGTGGCGACCGTCAGCGTGCGCGCCGGGACCGCGTGCGGCAAGGCCAGCGCGAGCAGCAGCCTGCGATGCAAGCGGTCCAAAACGCATGGCCCATGGTGCGGCGGCGGCCGCGCACTGTGGCAAACCGCCGCCATGCGCCGTTCATGGCCCACCCGTCTCGCCATGATGGCGGTATTTCTCGGCAACGGCATCGCGTTCGGCGCCTTCGCCGGCAACGTCGTGCGGCTGAAGGAAGCGGCGCATCTGCCGGACGGCCTGCTCGGCGTGACCCTGCTCGCGGTCAGCGCCGGCGCGGTGATCGCCATGCCGCTGACCGGCCGCATCGCGCCGCGCGCCGGGCCGTCGCGGCTGTGCCTGCTGGGCGGCCTCGGCGATCGATGCTCGCGCTGCCGCTGCCTGCGCTGGTCGATGGCCGTCCGGCGCATCCTGGCCGCTGCTGCTGGCGGCGATGGTGGCGCTCGGCATGTCGCTGGGCACGATGGACGTGCCATGAACGCCCGCGCCAGCGAGGTCGAGATCGGCTGGCGCGCGCCGATCATGTCCTCGTTCCACGCGGTCTGGAGCGTCGGCGGGCTGACCGGCTCGGCGCTGGCCGGCGTGTTCGCGGCCGTCGGATGGAGCGTGCTGGCCGCCCTGGCGGTCAGCGGCTGCGCCACCGGCGCGTTGGCGATTGGCGGCGCTGCTGCTGCGACGCGGCGAACACCGGCTTCCCGGCCCGCGCCGCGATCGCTTCGCGCTGCCCGGCCGCGCGATGGCGGCGCTGTGCGCCATCGCCGCCGTCTGCTTCACGATGGAGGGGGCGGTCGCCGACTGGATCGGCGTCTATCTGCGCGGCCGCTCGCCGGCTCGCAGCCGCGGCCAGCGCCGCCTATTCCGCTTTCGCCTTCGCGATGGCCTGCGGCCGGCTGGGCGGGGACTGCGTGGTGCGCCGGTTCGGTCCGGTCGCGACGCAGCGCGCCGGCGGGGCGCTGGCGACGGTCGGCATGGCGCCGTGCTGTCGATGCCGACCCGCTGCTGGCGGCGGCATCGCTGGTGCTGGTCGGCCTCGGGGTGTCCAACATCGTGCCGGTGATGTTCAGCGCCGCCGGCCGCCGCGCCGGGGCGTCCGGCATCGCAATGAGCGCCACGACCGGCTATTTCGGCCTGATGGCCGGGCCGCCGGTGATCGGCTTCGTGGCCCAGGCGACCAGCGTGCGCGCCGCCCTGGATTGCTGCTGGCCGGCGCCGTCGCCCTGCTCGCGCTGGCGCCGGCGGTCCGGCCGCTGCCGGCGGCGACGCCGGTCAGCCCTCGCGCTGGACGAACTTGAAGAACCGGCTGGTGTGGCCGTCGGCCGTCTTGTCCTGGTACAGCAGCGCCAGCTTGCGGTCCTCGAACGTGCGGAAGAAGGTGTCCCAGTCCACCTCGTCCAGGCTTCTCGTCCTTCTCCGCGAAATCGAAGCGCAGGATGCCCTCGCCGTCCGCGCTCTCGGTGCCATGCACCACGCTGGGCCGGCCGCCGCGCGCCTCGGCCCATTTGCGGATGGCGTCGTGATCGGTGGTGGTTTGTCCGTGCTCACGTCTGGCTGCCTTCTTGCCCAGCGGCGATTTCGCCAGCACGTCCGAGCCGCGTCCTTGTCCAGCGACTTCGCTTCGCCGGCCAGGAACCGAGCTTCCTCGGTGTCGCCCTGCTGGGCCGCCTCGATCGCGTCCTCGGCGACGTGGCGGGCCTCTTCGGCCTTTTCCTCGTCGCTGGGCGGCGGCTGCTTGGCGGTCATGTATCCTCCTGCGTTGCATATGCCTGCTAACCGGCCAGCCGGCGTCCGGTTGCGCCGCGCAACCCCGGCCGCGCGCCAGCGTTCAGCGCCGGAACGAATTGGGGGTGCGGCGTGGGGCATGAGGTGCGGGTCGCCATCGTCGGCGTAGGCAACTGCGCATCCTCGCTGGTCCAGGGCGTCACCTTCTACCGCGACATCTCTGCCAACGAGCGGGTGCCCGGGCTGATGCACGTCGATCTCGGCGGCTACCGGGTCGGTGACGTCTCGTTCGTCACCGCGTTCGACATCGCCGCCGGCAAGGTCGGGCGCGATCTGTCCGACGCGATCGGCGCGGAGCCGAACAACACGCATGTCTTCGCGCAGGTGCCGCCCAGCGGCGTGGTCGTGCAGCGCGGCCCGACGATGGACGGCGTTGGCCGCTACCTGCGCGACGTGATCGCCGAAAGCGACGCGCCCGCGGTTGACGTGGCCGGCGCCCTGCGCGACAGCGGCGCCGAAATCCTGGTGTCCTACCTGCCGGTCGGCTCGGAACAGGCGACGCGGTTCTATGCCGAGCAGGCGCTTGCGGCCGGCTGCGCCTTTGTCAACTGCATCCCGGTGTTCATCGCCTCCGACCCGGCCTGGCGCGGTCGGTTCGAGGCGGCGCGGCTGCCGCTGGTCGGCGACGACATCAAGAGCCAAGTGGGCGCGACCATCGTGCATCGCGTGCTGGCCAACCTGTTCCGCGAGCGCGGCGTGCGGCTGGACCGCACCTATCAGCTCAATTTCGGCGGCAACACGGATTTCCAGAACATGCTCGAACGCGAGCGGCTGGAGAGCAAGAAGCTGTCCAAGACCCGCGCGGTGACCAGCCAGCTCGACATCGAGCTGCCTCCGGGCGACGTCCATGTCGGCCCCAGCGATCACGTGCCCTGGCTGCTCGACCGCAAATGGGCGCATATTCGGCTTGAGGGCACCACGTTCGGCAACGTGCCGCTCAATCTGGAGGTCAAGCTGGAGGTGTGGGACAGCCCCAATTCCGCCGGCGTGGTGATCGATGCGGTGCGCTGCGCCAAGCTGGCTCTGGACCGCGGGCAGGGCGGCGCGCTCGTCGGTCCGTCCAGCTATTTCATGAAAAGCCCGCCCGAGCAGTTCGACGACCATGAGGCGCGGCGGCGCACCGAGGCATTCATCGCCGGCGCCGCGCCGCTCTGAATGGCGACGACGTTCCACCTGGTGCGCCATGCCAGCTATGGCGCTCTGGGACAGGTGCTGGCCGGTCGCGCCGAGGGCTGGGCGCTGGATGAAGCGGGACTGGACGAAGCCGAGCGTCTGGCGCGGGGACTGGCCGGGCGGCGGCTGGATGCGGTGGTTTCCAGCCCGATCGAGCGGGCGCGCCAGACGGCAGCGCCGGTGGCCCGCGCCTGCGGCCTGGAGGTCGCGATCGAGTCCGGCATGGCGGAAATCGACTTCGGCGAATGGACCGGCCGCGCCTTCGTCGAGTTGCACGCCGATCCGCTTTGGCGGGCCTGGAACATGCATCGCGGCGTGTCGCCGATCCCCGGCGGTGAGACGATGGCGCTGGCCCAGGCGCGGGCGCTGGCGGCGCTGACGGCGTTGCGCGACCGCTGGCCGGACGGCGAGCTGGTGGTGGTCAGCCACGCCGATGTCATAAAGGGCGTGTTGGCATCACTGCTCGGCTCGCCGCTGGACCTGATGCACCGCATGGCGATCGACCCGGCGTCGCGCAGCGTGGTGCGGCTGTTTCGTGAGGAAGCGCAGGTGCTGGCGATCAACCTGCCGCCAGGCGCCTGACCTCGGCGAGCGGCGCCGACCAGTCGGCGGGCGCGTATTGGCGCAGCAGGCGCAGCGACGGGTACCACGGCGTCGCGTCGCCATCGCCCCAGCGCCAGTCGGCATCGTGCTTGAGCAGCAGCAGCGTCGGCGCGCCCAGCGCGCCGGCCAGGTGGGCCACCATCGTATCCACGGTCACGATCAGCCGCGCGCCAAGGATCAAGGCGGCGGTTCTGGAGATGCTGCGGTCGGTGTCCTGCGGGTTGAGGAACGCTGGGCGGCCGTCGCCTGAACCGACGCCGGGCCGCGTTGCAGGCTGAGCAGCGGGGTCGCGCGCCCCTCACCCCGGCCCTCTCCCGCAGGGAGAGAGTGCAGCGAGCCCTCTTCCCGGGAGCGGGCTGGGTGAGAGGCCGGCCGCACAACGCGGTCAGCATATTGTTGAACGGCACCGACCGCCCCGGATCCCAGTCCCCGGCCTGCCAGCAGACCGCAACCGCCCCGCTGCTGATGGTCGCCGGCGCCGCAATCCCGCCCCCCAACGTCTCCGGCCCCATCCGCAGCGCGTGCGCCAGTTCCATGATCTCCACCTCCGCCTCGCCTCGCGCCAGCGGATGCGCGACGTCGAACGGGGTCACCCGGTCGGCCGCATCCCGCCAGCAGCGCCCGCAATTCCGGCGGCGCCTCCAGGGTCACCCGGGCAGCCCGCGCGCGCAGCGGAGCCAAATAGCGGGCGAACTGGATGGTGTCGCCCAGCCCGTGATAGCAGCGCACCAGCACGTCCCGCCCATCCAGCGGCGCGCCGTCCCACACCCAGCGAAGGTGATACGGCAGCCCCGGATCGTCGCGCGTGGCCGGGTCGCGCGTGGCCAGCACCGCGTCGCTGATCCGCCATGCGGCGGTGAAATCCCCGCGCCGCATCGCCGCCGTCCAGTCCGCGCCGGTCGCCAAGTTCCCGAACACCTGCATTGCCCTTCGGCAACGTGCCGGGGCATGTGAGGTGGCACGAGCCAGCGGAGCTTTCATGCCAGACGTTCATGCCGAGCGCCCGCCGCGCCTGGCCGGCCTGCTCGCCTTCATTCGCGGCGAGACGGCGGGCGGCGTGGTGCTGGTGCTGTCCGCCGTCGCCGCGATCGCCTGGGCCAACTCGCCGGCCAGCGGAACGTACGACGGGCTGCTGCATCTGCCGCTCGCCATCTCGGTGGGCGCGCGCACCGCCTCAGCCGACCTGCATTTCGCCATCAATGATGGGCTGATGGCGGTGTTCTTCCTGCTTGTCGGCCTGGAGATCCGCCGCGAAGTGACCGAGGGCCAGCTCGCCTCACCGTCGCGCGCCGCCGCCCCGCTGGTCGCGGCGCTCGGCGGCATGGCGGCTCCGGCGCTGATCTATCTGGCATTCGCGCGCCACGACCCGACCGCCGTGCGCGGCTGGGCGATCCCTGTGGCCACCGACATTGCGTTCTCGCTGGCGGTGCTGCGGCTGCTTGGCAAGCGGGTGCCGGCGGGGCTGAAAGTGTTTCTGACGGCGCTGGCGATCATCGACGATCTCGGCGCCATCCTCATCATCGCGCTGTTCTACACGGCCGGCGTCAACGCCTATGCGCTGGGCGGCGCCGCGCTGGTGTGGCTGGCGCTGTTCGGGCTGAACCGCGCCGGGGTGCGCGCGCTGTCGCCATACCTCGCCGGCTTCGTCCTGCTGTGGTGCTGCATGGTCAGCTCGGGGGTGCATGCAACCCTTGCCGGCGTGGCGCTGGCCTTCGTCGTGCCGATGCGCGGCGAACACTCCGCCGGGCGGCGGCTGGAACATGGGCTCAACCGCATCGTCTCGTTCGTGATCCTGCCGCTGTTCGGGCTGGCCAATGCCGGGCTGCATGTCGGCGCGCTGTCCTGGGGCACGCTGGCCGACCCGGTGGTGCCGGGCATCGTGCTGGGGCTGTTCGCGGGCAAGCAGGCCGGCGTGTTCGGCACGACCTGGCTGGCCTGCCGATTGCGGCTGGTGGCGCTGCCCGAGCGGCTGTCCTGGCCGCTGGTCTATGGCGCATCGGTGCTGTGCGGCATCGGCTTCACAATGAGCCTGTTCATCGGCGGCCTGTCGTTTCCCGCCGGGCTTCGCGACACCGAAATGAAGTTCGCGGTGTTCGCGGCATCGCTGCTGTCGGCGGCGACGGGCGCGGCGGTGCTGCTCTATGTCACCCGGCGCAGGACGAAGGCGGTCCCGTCCCACAGCGAAAAGGGCGAGGCGGCTTCGCAGGTCAGCGCCAAGCCGTAGCGATCCGCCCAAGCGCGGGCCGTCGCCCGGTCGAACTCCGGCCCGCGATAGGACAGGTTCAGCAGCGCCAGCGCGCCGCCCGGTCGCAGCGCCCGCGACGCATCGGCCATCGCGCGGTCGGCGACGCCGGCCTGGACCATGTAGGGCATCGAATCCACCGCCAGCACCAGATCGGCGCTGCCGCTCGGCGCCAGGCTGGCGTCACCCTGCGCGAAGCGCAGATTGGGCGCGCCGTGGCGCAGCCGCGCGGCGGCGATCATGCCGGCCGAGACGTCCGCGCCCAGCACGCTGCGGCAGCGCGGGGCGAGTGCCGCGGCGACGCGGCCGATGCCGCAACCCAGATCCAGCACGTCGCAATCCGGCCCGATCAGCCGCTCCGCCGTCAGCCACGCCACCAGCTCCTCGGTCGCGCGCGCCAGGATCGCCGGGTCGCCCAGCGAGTACGCCGCCACGCTGGCCTCCGGCGCCCGCGCCACCGCGGCGTCGAACATCGCGGCGATGCCCGCCACATCCGCCGCCTGGTCGTGATCCACCGCTGCCAGCATGTCCTGCATCGGCCCGATGCTGGCGGCGCGCTCGGTCAGCAGCCGGCGCAATTGCGGCGCATCGGCGAGCCGGAGCGGAAGGTCGCCGCCGTCCAGCAGCAGCCGGGCCAGCGCCACCTCGGCCGAGATATGTCCCGCCCGCCACGCCGCTATCGCATCGTCGGTCATGCGCGCTCCAGCACCAGGGTCGCATTGCGGCGGTCCGCCGCGCCCCAGGCGTATTTGTACGCCTCCGCCCCGCGCAGGAAATGCAGTTCCGTGGCGCCCTCGGCCGCCGCCTCCTCGATCATCGCGCCGAGCAGGATGGTTCCCGGACTCTCGAAGGCATGGCCGGCGTCGAAGCCGGACAGGTAGAAGCACCAGCCGCTCGCCGCCCGCAGGGCGTAGGTCGCCGCCACGATCGCATCGCCGAACCGCAGGGCGCGCAGCCGCAGCAACCCGGCCTCCGCCAGTCGCGGCAGCGCCGCCGCGTGGAACGCGCGCACCCGCGGATCGGCCAGTGCGCCCGGCTCCCCCAACTCGTGCCAGCGCTGCTCGTGCAGGCGGATCAGGTGATCGAACAGCACCAACTCGCCCCTCGCCCCAGCCCTCTCCGAAGGGGAGAGGGGGAACATCTCCTCCCTCTCTCCTTGGGAAAGGGCCGGGGTGAGGGCGCCACCCAGTATAGCCCACCCGCCGGCACGCTCCGCGCGATGCCGCGCCATCCGCAGCTTTCTTTGCTGTCGCGCCGGCACCTCCCCGGGCCGCAGCACCGGGCATGGCTCTCCCGGATGCTCGGCGATCGTCCAGCCGCGCGGCGTGCGCACCCGCCGCAGCGCGGCGCCGGGCGGCAGGTCGGTCAGGTGACATGGCCAGTTGCAGCCGGACAGGGCCGCGCTCCAGCAGCGCGTCGGCGGCGCCGGGCGGCGCATCGGGGTCGAGCAGCGCGTCGTGATGATCCGAGAGCCCCGCTCCGATCGGCAGGATCTTCCGCTCCTCGACGAGATCATAGAGCGCCAGCAGCCCGAGCAGCCGGCCATCCGCGCCCCGCAGCACGGCCACCCGCGCGACGCCGCAGCCGAACTGGCCCCACCACGGCAGCAGCCAGGCCGGATGCTGGAACGGCCACACGCCGCCGCGCCGCCACAACGCCGCCCACTCCTCCGCCAGCGCCGCCAGCGCAGCCGTGTCGCGGATCACCTCGACGGCCAGCACGGTCACGCCAGCAGCCGCCGATAGGTGGCGATATACTCCTCGACCATTCGCGCCTCGTCGAAATGCGCCCGCGCATGGGCGCGGCAGGCGTCCGGGTCGATCCGCTGCACCTGCCCGATCGCCTCGGCCATCCCGGCCGCATCATCCACCACGAAGCCCGTCACCCCGTCGCTCACGATGTCGGGCAGCGCGCCGGCGCGCAGCGCCACCACCGGGGTGCCGCACGCCGCCGCCTCCATCGCCACCAGCGAACTGGTCTCCGGCGCCAGGCTCGGCACCAGCAGACAGCGCGCGGCGGCCAGCAGCCGGCGCTTGCGGGCGAACCCCACCGGGCCGATGCAACGCCGCCGCCAGTCCAGCAACGGCCGCACCCGCCGGTCGAGATAGTCGCGATGCTCGGGATAGGCGAACGCCTCGCCCGCCAGCAGCAGCGGCACGCCGGAGCAATGCGCGGCGGTCAGCGCGATGTGCTGCCCCTTCTCGGGTGCGATCCGGGCCAGCATCAGCGCGAACGAGCGCCGGGCATGGCGGTGCGCGGCCAGCTCCCCGACCGGCACGCCGTTGCCGATCGGCGGCAGCAAGGCGGGCGAGGCGGGGCAGGCGGCGTGCTGCGTCCGCGAGACGCAATGCAGGAGCGTTCCCGGTCGCTCGGGACGGAACACCGCCGGGTCGTACCAGGATGGCGGCAGATGCAGCGTCGCCAGCACCGGCGGGCCGGGTGGCGGCAGGTACGCGGCGAAGTCGAGGCCATGCAGGTGGATGATGTCGGCGTGCTGCATCTCCGCCGCGAGCGCCGCGCGCACCGCCGCATGGCTGCGCGCTCGGGCTGCCGCGTCGATCCCGCCGTCGCACATGGGGATCGCGACCAGTCGCCCGGCCACCTGCGATCCGGCGCCTGCGACCACGACCGAGGCATGGCCGTCCGCGACCAGCCCGCGATCGACCGCCGCCAACACCTGTTCCGCGCCGCCCACCGCATCGCGGCCGACCGGGGCGAACGGGAACGCCACCGACAGCACCCGCAGCATTGTGACCGGCCTCCCACTTCGCGCCGTTTCCCTGCGGTATTGGGCTGCGGAACAGACCCGGGCCGGGGCGAGGGGGGCCGGGGTGAAGGACCCGGGGGTGAGGGAGGCGGGGGCGGGCGCGTTCAGGCCGACACCGCATCCACCTGGCGTGCCCGCACCCCCGGAGCATAGCGGCGGATCATCGCCGCACAGAACTCCGCGAACGCCTCGGGGCGCAGCGGCGGGGCGGTGTAGTGCGGCCAGGTGCCCTGGTCCTCCGGCGTGAAGCAGAACGTCACCGTCACCTCGAACCCGTCCAGGGCGCGCATCTGCCGGTCGAACCACCGCTCGGCGTCCGGGCGGAACCAGTCGGCCCAGGACAGGCCTGTGCGCAGATACGTCACGCCCATGTCGCGCATCCAGCGCGCCGCGTCGTCCAGCCGGTGATCCTCGTAGTGGAACCACTGGCAGATGCCGATGTCCGGCGTGAGGTCGGAGAAGTGCCGGGCCGCCAACTTCGGCTTTCCGTGCTCGTCCAGCAGCCCCATGTGGAAATGCCGGTAGTAGCTCGACCCTTCCGCTTCCTTGTGCCGCGTCGTCGCGGGCCAGGCCGCGGGCAGGTCGTACAGCGAATACCAGTGGATGCGCGGCGCGCGCCCGCGCAGCAGCTCGGCGGTTCGGCGCAAGCCCCATTCCTGCACCTCCTCGGCCCCGAAGGTGGAGACGCCGACCTCGCTGACCCAGACAGGCAGCGATGTCGCCGCCGCGATCGAGGCGAGCTTGTCCGGCCACTGGTCGATCGCCCAGTGGTTCCAGTCGAGTGGAAACCCGTGCACAGCGACCGCGTCGAGGTGGTCCAGCGCGCCCTGCGCGGCCAGCAGCCGCAGGAAATCCGGGTCAATCGGCGACATCCCGCCCAGCACGCGCGGCAGCCCCGGCGCCTCGGCGGCGATCGCCTGGCCGGCGAGCGAGGCCATGCGCGAGAAGATTTCCCACCCGGGATCGGCATCCAGATCCCAGTGCGACTTGTTGTTCGGCTCGTTCCAGATCATCGCCGCTTCGATCATCGCGCATCCCCGCGTGCCGGATAGACCGCGCCGTACCCGTCCGCCGGTCGTTCGATGCGGCGGCAGATGAACATCTCGCCCTCCGGGTGCTGCTCGATGGCGAAGCCGGCGCTGCGCAGCATCGCAGCCGAAGCGGCCCGGTTCGGCGCCCACCAGTTCGTCGGGTCGTGCGCGTAGCTGCGCTCGATGAAGTGCAGCTTCGGATAGCCGGGCGCATCGAAATGGGCAGCATCCCAGAAATCGTAGTCCTCGGCGACCGGCGCGATCTCGGCGCTGCCGCGCTGCATCGACTGGAACACCAGCACGTCGCGCGCAACGTGTTCGTGGATCAGATCCAGCGCCAGCAGCGGATGGCGAAGATGATACAGCACGCCGATGAAGAACACGACGTCGAACCGTTCCCGCAGGGCGCCCACGTCATAGACCGACAGGCGCCGGAACTCGACATCCAGCTCCTCGACCTCGGCGGCGAAGCGCGCCTGGCGCAGGTAGTCCTCATCGAAGTCGATGCCCAGCACGCGCGCCGCGCCCCGGCGCTTCATCTCCAGGCTGTAGAACCCGCCGTTGCAGCCGATGTCCAGCACGCTGCGTCCGGCCATGTCGGCTGGCAGGCAGCCGGCGAAGGTGGCCCATTTGATCGCCGGGAAGTCGCCGAGGAAATGCTCCGGCGCGGTCCTTACCCCGTGTAGGTCGAGGTTGTGGAACCACGGACCCAGCTCGACCGCCCGCGCGCGGATGCGTTCGGGCGTCCAGACCGCGTTCACAGCGCCGCCCCCGCCCGGCGCGGCGCCGGTTGCGCGGCAGCGAATGACGGGATCGCCGGCGCGGCGCGGCCGCCCAGCATGGTGATCGCCTCGCGGTAGCCGTGCAGCGTGCCGACATCGACATAGCTCTCGCCGGCGCGCAGCGCGTGCGCCTCGCCGCCCTCGGCGATCCAGGCGTTGACCAGCGTGCCGAAATATTCGTCGCGGCGGTCGCGCGCGCACCACAGCGCGTGCAGGCGATGCAGGCAGCCAGGCGGCAGCTTGAATGCGCCCCAGATCCAGCGGCTGCGCGGTGCGGCGCACTTGACCTCGATCTCGCGCACGCGCCCGGACGCATCCGCATCGACTGCGTCGAACAGGTCCGGACGCTCCACCGGGAACAGCAGGAACGACAGCCGGTCGTCGGGCAGCAGCGCCAGCCCGTTGGTCGGGAACCAGATCGTGTCCGGCAATCCCACCAGCACCGGCTGCTCGCGCGGCACCACCGCAAGCGCGGCGAAGATCGCGTCGCACAGGCCGCGCGGCGCGTCCTGCACGCAATACGCGATGTCGGCCTCGCCGCCGTAGCGGCCGCCATAGTACTGCACGATGTCGCTTTTCCACGGCGAGATGACGAAGGCGAGCCGGTCCGCGCCGGCCCGGACCATGCGCTCGACCAGGTACTCGCTGACCGCGCGCGGCCGCTCCACCCCGCCCTCATCGATGCGGCTGCCGACCGGCAGCAATTCCTTGCTGAAGGCGAGGGGCTGGATGCGCGTGCCGCTGCCCGCCGCCGGAATGATGCCCCACATGCTCACACCGCCTCGGGCTGATGCGCGGCGTCCAGCGCCGCGACGAGTTGCTCCACGCGCCGCGCGGCGGTGTGCTGCTCCAGCACGCGCGCCCGCGCGCGCCGCGCCAGCGCGGCAAGCGCGTCCGCCGGCGTGGCAAGCGCCGCCAGCGCCTGTTCGGTGGTGGAGGCCAGCAGGATTTCCTCGCCCGGCGTGAAGAATGTCTCCAGCCCGGGCCAGTCGTCGCTCAGGATCGGCGTGCCGCTGGCGGCGGCCTCGAACAGCCGGCCGGACGGGCACCATCCCATCTGCGCCATCGCGGCCCGCGTCACGTTCAGCGTCAGCCGGCCGGATGCGTAGAAGCCGGGATGATCCGGCGGCGGCACATGGCGGACGAACCAGATGTTGTCGGTCCACGGAAACTCGCGCGGGTATTGGGCGCCGCCGATGATGAACCGCTCATTCGGCAGGCTCCGTGCGGGGGCCACGAACAGCCGCTCCAAGGTCGCCTGGCGGTCGGCCGCGTAGGTGCCCAGGTAGGTCAGCAGTCCCGAGACGTCGGCCCGCGGCGGAGCCGGCCGGTACACGGCGGGATCAACCCAGCCGTACAGCGGGGCCACGCGGCGCGCGTCGAGCCGGTAGCGCAGCGCATCCAGCGCCGGCCCGCCGGTGTAGCTCAGCACCAGGTCGAACGGCGCCAGCCCGTCCGGGCCGAGATAGTCCACCGCCTCGCCGCGATCCAGGCGCGACAGCGTGACCGGCGTGTCCAGGTCGTAGAAGCTGCGGATCACGCCCGGGCTGTCCTGCAGCAGCCGCGTCGCCGCCAGCGCGTCGGGACAATACGACGTCACCATGCCGACATCGCTTTCTGCAAGACGCCGGCGGGCCAGCATTGCCACGTCTTCGAAGCGCTCGAACAGCACCAGCTCTGCGCCGTCCGGCAGCGTCGAGACATCGCGGTTCTGTGCGTAGTAAGGCACGTCGCGCTCGAAGAACGTCAGCCGGTGCCCGGCATCCAGCAGCGCGCGCACCAGGCCGCGCCACAGCGTCGCGTGGCCGTTGCCCCATGAGGAGGTGACCGTCAGGCCGAACACTACCAGCCGCATTGCGCCATCCATGCAAGACGGCGTGAACGAACAAACGTCAGGCCGGTTGCACAGCGCGCCGTCGCGGCCAGGTCGCCAGCAGGATCGAGGCCAGCATCAGCACGAAGCCGGCGGCCAGCGCCAAGGTGAACCGCTCGCCCAGCACCAGCACCGCCGTCACCGCGGCGGTGCCCGGCAGGAACACGCCCAGCACGCCGCCCAGACTGGCCGGCACGCGGCGCATCCCGGAGAACCACAGCAAATTGCACAGCACGCTGGCCGTCGCCGCGTGCAGCGCCAGCAGCAGCGCGATGCGCGGCTGCAGCAGGGTCGGGATGCTGCCGGCCAGCCGCGGCAGCGCCAGCGGCGCCATCAGCACGAAGCCGCAGACCTGCAGCCAGAACGTCGCCCGCAGCGGCGGCATCCGCACCGCCATCACCCGGGTCAGCAGCACATACGAGGCCTCGCCGCACACCGCGAGCAGCACCAGCGCGTCGCCGGTCCGGGAGTCCGCGCCACCGCCGTTGCGCGCCGCCGCCAGCGCCATCAGCCCGACCGCCGCCAGCGCGACGCCGGCCCAGCGCCGCGCCGGCAGCCGCTCGCCCAGCAGCGCCGCCGCGCCGACAGCGATGACGGCGGGCAGGGCGGCCAGCACCAGCCCCGCCTGCAACGCCCCCGTGCGACGCAGGCCGGCCATCAGCAAGCTGTTGTACAGCAGCGTGCCGCACAACGCCTGTAGTCCGCTCACCGCCAGCATCCGCGGACGAGGCAGCCGCGCATCGGCGCGCAGCGCGAGCGGTCCCAGCAGCAGCGCCCCGAGCACGCAGCGCAGGAACAGCACCACCGGCACCGGCAACGCCAGGGCGAGCAGCTTGGCCACCACGACATTGCCGCCCACCAGCATCATCGAGGCCGCGAGCTGGGCGAGGGCGAGGGCGAATGACACGACGGCTGCTTAGCAGCGGCGCGGCGTTGCGCCCAGCGCCGCCCTGCGCCGCCCTCGCCGCCCGCGCGGGCGCCATGCGCCCCGGCCCCGGACTCGACAAGAGCGGGCCTGCCCGAGCGTGGCCTCCGCACGCTGTTGCAGCCCCGCCCGCCGGTGCATACCTGCGTGCAGACCAACCGGGGAGTGCGCCGCATGACCGCTTCTATAGCCGCCTGGAGGCTTGCATCCGTGCTGCTGGCCGGCGCGGCGCTGGCGTGCCATCCGGCGCGGGCCGCCATGGCACAGCCGGTCTCGCCCGGCCGGCCGATCATCGACGTGGCCGACGCGAACAATCCGTACGGCAACGTCGATCACAGCAACGATGCCGGCAACGACACCGGCGACTCGCAGGTGGACCGGCTGAACGAGCAGCAGCTGAACCAGAACTATCGCGGCCCGTACTACATCGGCCGGCCCCCGCCGCCCGGGGTTCGGCCGCCGCCTGGGCCGCCGCCGGGCCTGCGTGCGCCAGGCTATGCGCCGCCGGGCTACTATGCACCCCCGCCCGGATACCCGCCGCCCGGCTATCCGCCTCAAGGCTATGCGGCGCCGGGCTACCCGCCGGGGTATCCGCCGCCGGGTTACTGAGGGCGGGCAGGCGGCCGCCCTGTCAGGCGGCCTGCTTGCGCCCGAAATAGCGGTTCTTCGCGCTCGCCTGGTTCTCGTAGATCGACCCCTGATGCGGCGCCGGCGGCAGCGGCATGCGCACCGGCACCGGCGCCAGCCGGGGGGTGATCGTCGGCTGCCCGGACACCAGCCGGCCGTCGAACTCGGCCAAGTCCGGCACCCCCGACAGCGGGAACGCATCCGCCGCGGCGAATTCATACAGCAGCAGGGCGCGCGGGCGGTCGGACAGGTTCTGCGCCGAGCCATGCACGGTGCGGACATGATGAAAGCTCATCGACCCGGCGCGTCCGGTCACCGGCACGGCGGTGGAGAAATCCAGGCCGGCGGCTTCCGGATCGATCGCGCCGCAAAAGTAGCCGCCCGAATGATGATCGAACACCGGCCCCGTTTGGGTGCCGGGCAGCATCAGCATCGCCCCGTTTTCCACGGTGCAGTCGTCCAGCATGACGCCGACCGCCAGCAGGTCGTCGTTGGTGGCGGGATAGAACGCCCAGTCCTGGTGCCACTCCACCGGGGCGCCGCCGGCTGGAGCCTTGAGGTTGATCTTCGAGCCCTGCAGCCGCACCGCCTCGGTTCCCAGCAGCGCTTGCAGGATCGCCAGCAGCCTCGGCGCCCGCGCCAGCTCGGCGAACGCCGGGTGGTGGCGATGCGGCACCTTGATCCGCCGCACCCGCGGCGCGTCCGGCCGGTGGTCCGGTTCCAGGTCGTAGGCGTCGGTATGCGTCGTCAGGCCGCGCGCGCCCTCCAGCATCTCGTCCACGACCTGCCGAAGCGAGGCGAGTCCCGCCGGGTCGAGCACATCCTCGACCAGCAGCCATCCCTGCTCCCGGTACCGTCGCACGTCGCCGTCGTCGATCATCCGCCTGCCTCCCGCGTCGTTTGCAGCGTCGCCATGATCATGGCAGGTCCGCGCCGCCGCGCCGAGATATCGTGCCTGCGCGGTCGGCCGGCTTTACAACGGGGCCGGTCAACTCGGGCTAAGCATTTGCAAATCAACCCTGGCACGAGCATTGCGATCGCCGCCTGCATGACCTCGCGAACCCGATCCGTGGCCGCCCCGAAAACGCCTCGCGCCGTCCGCGGGCGGGGTGCGCTGCTGGCCTGCCTGGCGACGCTGGCCAGCCTGCCCGCGCTGGCGCGTCCCCTGCCGCCCGCCTCCGAGGCTGCCCCGGATGCCGCGGCGGACAGCTGCGCGCCAGGCATTGCCTCGGCCGAGACCGCTGAGCGGCTGCCGGCCAAGCTGCTCGGCGCGATCGCTCTGGTCGAAAGCGGGCGGCAGGATCCGGCCACCGGGCGCACGACGCCGTGGCCCTGGACCATCAATGCCGCCGGCATCGGCCATGTCTATGCAACCAAGGCCGACGCGATCGCCGCGGTGCGCGACCTGCAGGCGCTGGGCGTGCGCTCGATCGACGTCGGCTGCATGCAGATCAACCTGCTGCACCACCCCGCCGCCTTCGCCACGATGGATCAGGCGTTCGATCCGATGGCCAACGCGGCCTATGGCGCGCGCTTCCTGGGCGAGTTGCACCGCCAGACCGGCAGCTGGCCACTGGCGGCGGCAGCGTATCACTCGCAGACGCCGGACATCGGCCAAGCCTATGAAATCCGCGTCATGGCGATCTGGCCGCTCGCCGCACGGTACCCGGATCTGACGCTGGGGCTGCGTCGCGCCGCAGCGCCGGCGGTGGACTACAGCCGCTATACGCCGGAGTTCGCAGCGAAGGTCCGGCAGATGGTCGATGATCGGGCGCGCCTGGCCGCAAGGTTCGGCACCGCCGCGCCGGCGCCCGCGCTGGCCCGCGTTCGCCGCCACCTGGGCGCCGCGTCCGACATCGCGGCCGGGGATCCGCATGGCAAGCCGGCGTCGGAGCGGCCATTCGGCTGATGACCGCAAAACTGACGATCGCGGCTGCGTCTAGCCGAAACTGATCGTGTAGGCCTCGAACCCGGCGGGCAGGCCGGTCAGGGTCAGAACGTGGTCACCCGGCGCGCCGCGCTCGAACAGCGGATACAGCCGGCTCTCATGCACCCGGACCGCGGCGAGCGGCCGGCCGTCGATCGCCACCGCGACTACCGCCGGCACGTCGCTTCGCGCCGTGACATACACGCGCCCGGCCCGGAACCGCGCCTGCACGATGCCGCCGTCCTGGATCAGCCGGGCGCGCTCGCCATCCAGATCCCACACGCCGCCCAGCGCGAAGCGGTCGCGCGGGAGGGCCGCCGACAGCGAATAGTGCGCCGGTCCCTGGCGCGGCGGCTCCGGGCTGGCCAGGAACTCCAGCCGGCGCAGGCCGAGATACATCTCCGGCGTGTGCACCCCGGACAGGTCGGCCCCGTCCTCCGGCCCGACCGGCGGGCCTGCGTCCAGCAGCGCGCGGATGGCGTTCTCGGTCTGGTCATAGGCGCCCTCGCCGACGTGGCGCAGCGCCAACCCGCCATTGCGGTCAACCACGTATTGCGTCGGCCAGTATTTCGCGCCGAATGCCCGCCAGGTGCGCGCCTCGTTGTCCAGCGCCACGGGATAGGCGACGCCGAACCGCGCCGCCGCCGCGCGCACCCGGTCCGGATCGCGCTCGAAGCCGAACTCCGGCGTATGCACGCCCACCACGACCAGGCCGCGCCCGCGATAGGCGTTGTGCCAGCGGGTCAGGAACGGCAGCGAGCGGATGCAGTTGATGCAGGCGTAGTCCCAGAAATCCACCAGCACGACGCGGCCGCGCAGGCCGGCCATGGTCAATGGCGGCCCGTTCAGCCAATCGGCGATGCCGGCGAACTCGGGCGCGGCTGGACGACTGGGCGCCATGCGCGCGCCCAGGGCGGCTGCGGGCGCGGCAAGCGCCGCCATCGCCCCAGCGCCGGCCAGCGCGGCCCGCCGTGTCGGCATCCGCTCAGGACGCGGCCGGCTGCCTGAACACCGTCACCGGGGTCGCGCGATACAGTTGCGGAAACAGCCGCTGCAGCGCCTCGACCTTGGGCATGTCGTTGATTGCGATATACGGCTTGCCAGGATGCAGGGTCAGATAGTCCTGGTGATACTGCTCGGCCGGATAGAACGCCGGCAGGTCATCGACCCGGGTTGCGATCGGCAGGTCGAACGCATGCGTCCGGTCCAGCTGCGCGATATAGGCAGCCGCCACTCGGCGTTGCGCCGGGCCGGACACCCAGATTTCCGAGCGATACTGGCTGCCGAAATCCGGTCCCTGGAACCCCTCCTCGGTCGGGTTCAGCGCCACCGAGAAAAACACCTGGAAAATCTTCCCCAGCGAGATCTGCGCCGGGTCATAGGTGACCTGCACCAACTCCGCATGGCCGGTCGCCCCGGTGCTGACCGTCTCGTATTCCGCGGTCCCGGCCGCGCCCCCGGCATAGCCGGCCACCGCGCGCCGCACGCCGCGCAGATGCTCGAACACGCCCTGCACGCCCCAGAAGCAGCCGCCGGACAGCACGACGCTCTCGGTCCCCGCCGCGGCCGGCCGCGGCTCGTCCAGCGCCGGCGGGGGCACGAGGCGGGTAGGCTCCGCCGCGCCGGCGGCGAGGCGGCCCAACAACAGCAATCCGGCGACGGCAGCGGCGCCCGCGATCAGCGCGGCGCGGGGCGGGGCGGGGCGGGGCATGGCGGACTCCCTGTTGAGATCGGGCACGCTGGTCGCGGTCAGGCAGGCTGGAAACGCAGCACCGCCCCATTCATGCAATAGCGCAGTCCGGTCGGCCTGGGGCCATCGTCAAATACGTGCCCCAGATGGCCGCCGCAATTGGTGCAATGCACTTCGGTGCGGGTGAGGAATGCGCTGTTGTCCTGAGACGTGGCGACCGCGCCGGCGATCGGCTGCCAGAAGCTGGGCCAGCCGGTGTGGCTGTCGAACTTGGCGTCGCCGTCAAAGGCCGGCTGGCTGCAGCCGACGCATGCGTAGGTGCCGGGCCGGAACTCATGGTCGAGCGGGCTGGATCCTGGCCGCTCGGTGGCGGACTGACGCAGGATGGCGAACTGCGCTGGCGTCAGCGATTGCCGCCACTCGGCGTCGGTGTGGGTGACAGGGAATGTTGCCGCCGCAGCCGCGCGGCTGGTGCGGCTGGCGTCCGCGAAGGCCAGTCCGAGCAGGGCGCCGCCGGCAGCCAGGGCTTTTCGTCGGGTCATGTCATCCATTCCTGTCATCACTGGGTTCGCGGCGGGCGGGCGCAGGTTACGCCGGGTGGCGGTTGCCTGCCGAACCTATACGGACGAGCGGAGGCCTGGATGTCGCTCCTGTGGCTCCGAACGGAGGGCGACGGACGCTGCGGCAGGAACGCCGCAACGGACGTTCCGGCGCGGCATGGCGCGCTGAACTCCGCCCGAGTAATCGGCCCGCGTCGCTGGGGGAACCTGGCGCACCCGGAAGGACTCGAACCTCCAACCCCCAAATTCGTAGTCTGGTGCTCTATCCAGTTGAGCTACGGGTGCGGCGGCGCGCGGTGTAACCGAATTGCCCTGGCCCGGCAAGTCGCGCTCGCCGGGTCAGGGCAGGTCGGCCGACTGGAAGGCCGGAGTCAGGGGACGCTGAGGAAATTGCCGGTGGTCGAGGCGCGGGCGACCAGCGCGCGCATCGCCGGATCGTCCGCCGCGTCCTCGGCGACCAGCGCGTCCATCGGCACAAAATACTCGTGCGGATGCGGAATCTGGCTGGACACGAAGCCGTTATAGTGCCGCTGCTTCAGCGCATACATCACCCGGATGTCGCGCACCGGCACGATCAGCGGCGTGACCGGCTGATAGCGCATGATGCCGGTCGCGCGCCAGCGCGGCGTCGGATCCTCGGGCGACACCGCCCCCAGCAGCCAGGGAACCGGGCAGACCGCCATCAGCGACTGCGTGCTCGGCGCAAAGCGACTGCGCTTGTCCAGCAGGTTGGAGACCGAGCCGCAGGCCTCGATGGCGAAGATGTCCACAAAGATTTCCACAGGCGTGCCGCCGAAGCACAGCCACAACCCGTCCGGCAGGGTGCGCATCCTGTTGCTGCCGGGCAACTTCAAGAATGGCTGGTAAAACCCCATCCCGTCGTCCGGACGACCCCGCATCCACGCCTCGGGCGCGGAGCTGGCGCGACCGAGCCCGGGGGGTCGTTGCGGCCAGCGCCGCAACCGAGCCTGCACGAGCGCATCCAAGTTCCGATATTTCTGCATCGCGTGATCCCTTGAGCCGGACGGCCGATTGGACCGGCCATCACAAGAACGCTAGCCCAACGTTTAACGCGAACAAATAGCTCGAACACTCCATCCGTAATGAATACTCAACAGTTCAGACAAAAAAGCAGAGCTAGGACTAATGTCCACGTTTGTTCCTCATTAATACTACGTGAAGATTATTCTGCCAATCCGTCAAGGCCCCGTTCTGCTCCAACGGATTCTATGAGTCGAAAGAATCACTTGGCAGCGCTCGTTGGAAACTCTTATCAACATGATGGGGATAAATCTATCCACAGGTCGCGCCGACCCTGTGGATTTTTGTAAACATCGTTGGGATATATGTCCGGACGCGCGACGCCAGGCTCGGCGGCGCCTCAGGCGCGTCGGCGCCGGCGCTCCACGGGGGCGGGCAGCAGCGGCGCCAGGAAACGGCCGGTGTGACTGTCGGGCGTTGCGGCGATGTCCTCTGGCGTGCCGGACACGACGATGCGCCCGCCGCCATCCCCGCCCTCCGGCCCCATGTCGATCACCCAGTCGGCGGTCTTGATGACCTCCAGGTTGTGCTCGATCACCACCACCGTATTGCCGGCCTCGACCAGCGCCTGCAGCACCTCCAGCAGCTTGCGCACATCCTCGGCGTGCAGCCCGGTGGTCGGCTCGTCCAGGACGTACAGCGTCCGCCCGGTCGCGCGCCGCGCCAGTTCCTTGCTCAGCTTCACCCGCTGCGCCTCGCCGCCGGACAGCGTGGTGGCCTGCTGGCCCAGCTTGACGTAGCCCAGACCGACCTGCTGCAAGATCCGCAACCGGTCATGGATGCGGGTCGCCGCCGAGAAATACGGCACCGCCTCGTCCACCGTCAGATCCAGCACGTCGGCGATGCTTTTGTCACGGAACCGGATGTCCAGCGTTTCGCGGTTGTACCGCCTCCCCTTGCAGGTGTCGCAGGTGACGAACACGTCAGGCAGGAAGTGCATCTCGATCTTCAGCACGCCGTCGCCCTGGCAGGCCTCGCAGCGGCCGCCCTTGACGTTGAAGCTGAAGCGCCCCGCCTTGTAGCCGCGCGCGCGGCTTTCCGGCAGCTCGGCGAACCAGTCGCGGATCGGCGCGAAAAGATCCGTATATGTCGCCGGGTTGCTGCGCGGCGTGCGGCCGATCGGCGACTGGTCGATGTCGATGATCTTGTCGAGCTGCTCCAGCCCGTCGATGCGCAGGTGCTTGGCCGGCACCTCGCCGCTGCCCATCAGCCGGCGCGACGCCGCCTTGTACAGCGTGTCCACGACCAGCGTGCTCTTGCCGCCGCCGGAGACGCCGGTCACGCAGGTGAACAGGCCGAGCGGGAAACTGGCCGTCACGTCGTGCAGGTTGTGGCCGGCGGCGCCGACCACGGTCACCGCGCGACCTTTCTGGAACGGTCGCCGCACGTCCGGGACCGGAATGCTGCGCCGACCCGACAGGTAGGCACCGGTGACCGAGGCGGGATTGGCCGCGACCTCGGCGGGCGTGCCATGCGCGACCACATGCCCGCCATTGACCCCGGCCGCCGGCCCCATGTCGATCAGCCAGTCGGCGGCGCGCATCGCCTCCTCGTCGTGCTCCACCACCAGCACGGTGTTGCCCAGGCCGCGCAACCGCCGCAGCGTGCCGAGCAGGCGTTCGTTGTCGCGTTGATGCAGGCCGATGCTGGGCTCGTCGAGCACGTACAGCACCCCGGTCAGTCCGCTGCCGATCTGGCTGGCCAAGCGTATCCGCTGGCTCTCGCCGCCCGACAGTGTCGCCGAGCCGCGCGCCAGGGAGAGATAATCCAGCCCGACATCGACCAGGAAGCGCAGCCGGTCGAGGATCTCGCGCAGGATGCGCCGCGCGATTTCCGCGCGCTGCGGCGTCAGGGTCGTCTCGACACCCGCGAACCAGTCCAGAGCCTCGCGGATCGACAGCTCCGATGCCTGCGCGATGTTGCGTCCGGCGACGCGCACCGACAGCGCCTCCGGCTTCAGCCGCGCGCCGTGGCAGATCGCGCACGGCTTCTCCGCCTGGTAGCGGCTCATCTCCTCGCGCACCCAGGCGCTGTCGGTCTCGCGATAGCGCCGCGCGAGGTTGGTGATGACGCCCTCGAACGGCTTGGTCACGCTGTAGGCGCGCACGTCGTCCTTGTAGGTCAGCGCAACCGGCGTCTCGCCGGTGCCGAACAGGATTTCTCCCCGCACCCGCTCGGGCAGGTCGGCCCAGGGCGTGCGCGTGCTGACGTGGAAATGCTTGGCCAGGCTGTGCAGCGTCTGGTCGTAGTAGCGCGACTGCGCGCCGGTCCATGCGGCGACCGCGCCCTCGGCGATGCTGCGCCGCTCGTCGGGCACCACCAGCGCCGGATCGAAGAAGCTCTCCACCCCCAGCCCGTCGCATGTCGGGCAGGCGCCGTGCGGGCTGTTGAAGCTGAACAGTCGCGGCTCGATCTCCTCGATGGAAAATCCGCTGACCGGGCAGGCGAACTTGCTGCTGAACACGGTGCGCGCGCCGCTCTCGGCATCCTCGGCATAGGCGACGCCGTCGGACATCGCCAGCGCGGTCTCGAAGCTGTCGGCCAGGCGGGTCTGCATGCCGTCGCGCACCACGATCCGATCGACCACCGCCTCGATCTCGTGCTTGGTTTTCTTGTTCAGCGCAGGAACCTCGCCGATCTCCATCAGCCTGCCGTCCACCTTCACGCGGGTGAAGCCGCGGCGCTGCAGCTCGGCAAGTTCCTTGCGGTATTCGCCCTTGCGGTCGCGCACCACCGGCGCGAGCAGCAGAAGCCGCGTGCCCGGGGCCATGGCGGCGACGCGATCGACCATCTGGCTGACTGTCTGCGCCTCGATCGGCAGGCCGGTCGCGGGCGAGTAAGGCACTCCGGCGCGGGCCCACAGCAGGCGCATGTAGTCGTGAATCTCGGTCACCGTGCCCACGGTCGAGCGCGGGTTGCGGCTGGTGGTCTTCTGCTCGATGGAGATGGCCGGCGACAGGCCCTCGATGCTGTCCACGTCCGGTTTGCCCATCAGCTCGAGGAACTGGCGGGCATAGGCGGACAGGCTTTCCACGTAGCGGCGTTGGCCCTCGGCATAGATCGTGTCGAACGCCAGCGACGACTTGCCCGAGCCGGACAGGCCGGTGATGACCGTCAGGCTGTCGCGCGGAATGTCCACGTCGACATTCTTGAGGTTATGCTCGCGCGCGCCGCGCACGCGGATGGAACCGGCCATAGGGGTTGCTCCCGGCGGCGCGCGCCGTCGCGACTCGTGTTCTCTGGATGTTCCCTCTATATGGCGTGTTGGCGTCACTTTGGGAAGTGCGCCATGCTGCTCCGCATGGGGCGCCAGTGGGATGCCAGTGGGATGCCAGTGGGATGCCAGTGGGGCGATAGGACAGGAGTCGTGCGATGGCCGGCAGCGTGAACAAGGTGATCCTGGTCGGCAACGTGGGCCGCGACCCGGAGGTGCGAACCATGCAGGACGGCGGCAAGGTGGTGAACTTTTCCATCGCCACCAGCGAGACCTGGAACGACCGCGCCAGCGGCGAGCGCAAGGAAAAGACCGAGTGGCACCGCGTCGTGGTGTTCAACGACCGCATCGCCGACGTGGTTGAGAAGTACGTGCGCAAGGGCAAGTCGGTCTATGTCGAAGGCGCCTTGCAGACGCGCAAATACACCGACCAGAGCGGCGCCGAGAAGCAGACGACCGAGGTGGTGATCGGCAAGTTCCGCGGCGAGCTGACCCTGCTGGGCGGCCGCGACGGCGGCGGCGAGGCAAGCGAGGGCGGCGGCTACCAGCCGCGCGAGCGCCAGCCGGCCCGCTCGGGAAGCGGCGGCGGTGGCGGCGGCGCGCCGTCGTGGGAGGCGCCGGCGCGCGGCGGCAGCGACCTGGACGACGAAATCCCGTTCTGAGCCGGCGCGTTGCGCGCGCTCCTTGCCTCCTGCCCGGCGGCGATCGCGTATTGCCCGCGGTCGTGGCCGGGCGCTGACTGAGCCATCCGCCGTCGATCCGGCGCATCGTGGCGGCGGGATGGCGGCGTTCGGATTTCAGTACGCTTTGGTTGCCATGCGCAGGCCCGCCATGATAGGCAGCTGCGGATCGTGGGGACTCTGGAAGCATGCTCACAACACTTCCCGACTATGTCCGACGACACGCCGAAGAAAGGCCGGGCAAGCCCTTTTGGCGGCAGGTATCGGGGTCCGTCGTCACAGAAACGTCATTCGGGCAATTCCATCTGCGCGCCGCGTCATTCGCGCATGCGGCGCGCGCACTCGGCATCCAGCCCGGCCAGCCGGTCCTGGTCTTTCTGCCGCACGGTGTCGAGGCGGTGGCCGCCTTTTTCGGCGCCATGCTGGCCGGCGGCGTGCCTTCGTTCATGCCCTGCCCGTCGCCCAAGCAGCACCCGTCGATCTATTGGCCGGCCCACCGCAGCCTGCTGCAGCGCATCGGTCCGCATCTGCTGGTATCCGACCGCCGCCACGCCGCGCAGATGGCCGAGCACGGCCTGGCCCCGGAGTCCGCCGGCATCCTGACCGTCGAGCAGGTCGGCGACGACCGCCGCCCCTGCCCGGACGTGACCACCGACGAGGACTCCCCGGCGCTGCTGCAGCACAGTTCCGGCACCACGGCGCTCAAGAAGGGCGTCGTGCTGTCGCATCGCGCGATCCTGCGGCAGGTCGCGCTATATGCCGAGCGGCTGGCGATGGTCGAGGCGGACGGGATCGCGTCCTGGCTGCCGCTGTATCACGACATGGGGCTGATCGCCTGCACGGTGCTGCCCATGGTGACTGGGCCAGACCGTCACCAGCCTTGATCCGTTCGAGTGGGTGGCGCGGCCCGCGGCGCTGCTCGATGCGATCGACCGCCACGACTGCCGCTTCGCCTGGATGCCCAATTTTGCCTTCGAGCATCTGGTCCGCGCCGTGCCGCAGGACTGCCGCGCCGACCTGTCGCGGCTGCGCGCCGTCATCAACTGTTCCGAGCCGTGCCGTGCGGACACGTTCGACCGCTTCCTGGACCGCTTCGCCCGGCTGGGCCTACGGCCGGAGCAACTGCACGTCTGCTACGCGATGGCCGAGACGGTCTTCGCCGTCAGCCAGACCGCGCCCGGCGAGGCGGCGCGCGCGATCCGCGTCGATGCCGAACGCCTGCGCCGCGACCGTGTCGCCGCCGATCCGCCGCTTTCCGAAGCCGGGTCCGCCGGCGTCACGCGGCTGCTCAGCACCGGGCGGCCGCTGCCAGGGCTTGACGTGCGCATCCGCGAGGCCGGCCGCGACCTGGCCGAGAATGAGGTCGGGGAGGTGGTGCTGTGCGGCGAGATCGTGTTCGACGGCTATCTGAACGACCCGCAGACCACGCTGGCGCGGCTCAGCGGAGGTCTGTACCACACACGGGATTCGGGCTTCCTGCGCGATGGCGAGCTGTACATCCTCGGCCGCACGGATGACCTGCTGATCGTCAACGGACGCAACCTGCACGCCCATGAGGTCGAGGCGCTGGTGGCCGGGACGCCTGGCCTGAAACCCGGTCGCGCGGTGGCCTTCGGCGTGTTCAATGCCGAGACCGGTTCGCAGGAGCTGGTGCTGGTGGCCGAGCGCGACGCGGCGGGCGATCCGGGGCCGGACCAGGCGCTCGCGGATCAGCACACCGCCCGCGCGGCGCGCCAGGCCGTACACGACCAGACCAGCATCGAGGTCAAGATCTGCCGCATCGTGGAGCCGGGGTGGCTGGTCAAGACCACCAGCGGCAAGATCAGCCGCGAGGCGAACCGCGCCAAATACCTGCACGACATCGCCGCCGCGCCGCAGGACGCCGATCACCTGCCGCCGCCGGCAAGCCGGACCCTGGAGCGCCTGGCGGAGTTCATCGCGGGCCGGTTCAGGTGCCCGGCCGCGGCGATCGGCCGGGACACCGTGGCCGATGATGTCGCGGGCTGGGATTCGCTGGCGCACTCCACGCTGCTCCTGGGCGTCGAGGAGGCGTTCGGCGTGCGCTTCGCCGACCACGAGATCTTCGGCTTCGATCGGGTCGGCGACCTCGCCGACCGCATCGACGAATTGCTCGCGGAAGCCGAAGCCGGCGCGTCGCCGCGGGTCCCGCCCGATCGCGTGGTGCACCACAGCGACGCCGCCTCGATCGTCCGGCTGGGCGAGTCCGACGGGCCCGACATCATCGTGTTCGCCGGCAAGGGCCGCAATTTCGGCGGCCTCGCGGTGATGGATTTCGCCTCGCTGTTCGCCCAGACGAGCGCCGCGGGCTGGACCAAGTATTTCGTCACCGACCATTGCCAGGACTGGTTCGTCACCTGCTTCGACGAGGTCGCGGCCCGGCTGAACGCGCTGTCCGATCGGCCGAAGATCATCTTCGGCAACAGCATGGGCGGCTACGCGGCCATGCGCTTCGCGGCCGCGCTGCGCAACGTCGTCGGCGTGCTGGCCTTCGTGCCGCAGACCGCGCCGCTGCCTCGGCATACCCGCAAGCGGGGCAGGCCGCGGTCCTTCTGGAACGTCGGCTTCGTGCCCGGCGTGCAGTATTGCGTGGTCTATGGCCAGGCCGAGGACGAAGCCGAAAAGGCCTTCATCCGCGACCTTGTCGATGATCCCGCCCGGCAGCGCGTCGTCGTCGTTCCCAATTGCGGGCACAACCTGGCCACCTACCTGAACAACGAACGGCTGCTCGCGCGCGTGATGGAATGCTGCGTGCAGCCGGACACGATGGCGGACCGCGTCGCGGCGGCGGTGGCGGAAATCAGGCCCGTGAAGCTGGCGCTGCGCAAGCGGGCCACGCAGCTTTCGCGCAAGATGGCGCGACGCTCCGAGCATCTGGGCCAGACCGGATCCGCGGCAGGCGACGCGCAGGCCCGGCCGGCGACGCCACGAACCCCGGCCTCGCCTACGGCCGCCTTGGCCACGACTGCGCGGCCGGACGCGGCAGAGTCGCTGACGGACCGTTTCGCCCGCGCCAGCCAGGCCAATGATGGCCGCCTGACGCTGCAGCAGGCGAAGCGAACACTGCCCTTCGTCGTGCGCCATTTCGGCGCCATCGACGCGGACGGCAAGGGCTATGTCACTCTTGCCGAAATCCGGGCGTTCCGCCGGGGGCAGGCGCAGCCCTAGCTGGCTCGCCTGCTAGGGTTGCGTGTTGTCCGGCGGCCTTGGTGATTGCACTCCGAGAGCGCGCACACTGACCGGGGCGACCGCAGGCGTGCGATGGACCGGCTAGTAGCCGTCTGCCGCCGCCGGGCCGGCAGTCACGATCGCCACCCCGGAGCTCGTGCCGATGCGGCTGGCCCCGGCCGCGATCATCGCCCGCGCCGTCGCGGCGTCGCGCACCCCGCCGGACGCCTTGACGCCGAGCCGATCGCCCACCGTCCGCCGCATCAGCGCCACCGCCGCCAGCGTGGCGCCGCCGCCGGCATAGCCGGTCGAGGTCTTTACGAAGTCCGCGCCCGCATCGGCGGCCACGCGGCAGGCGGCGGCGATCTCCGCCTCGTCCAGCAGGCAGATCTCGACGATGACCTTCAGCAGCGCGTCCGGGCAGGCCGCCCGCACCGCCGCGATGTCGTCGCGCACCGCGGGCATCCGCCCATCCTTCAGCGCGCCGATCGCGATCACCATGTCGATTTCCGCCGCCCCCGCCGCGACCGCGCCGGCCGCTTCCATCGCCTTGACCGGCGACGGCGTGGCGCCGAACGGAAATCCCGCGACCGAGCAGGTCCGCACCGCGCTGCCGGCCAGGGCGCCGGCGGCCAGCGGCGCCTGGACCGGGTTGACGCAGACCGACCAGAACCCGTGCGCGACGGCCTCGGCGCAGACCTGGCGCACCTGCGCCTCGGTGGCGTCCGGGCGCAGGATGGTGTGGTCGATGAACCGGGCAAGTTCGGCGTTCGGCATTGGCGCTCCCGGATGTTCCGACTGGCTGAAATTGGCCTCGCCCGGGGCCGTGTGCTAGATCCGGCCGGCTCGGAGCGCCATATCCGGTTCCGTCCCCCTAACCTGATCCGAGATCTGATTGAGCGACACTCCCGACGATCCCGCCGGCGCGCCGCCGCCGCCCGGTGGCGGCCATGACACCCAGCCCGTGACCATCGAGGAGGAGGTGCGGCGCTCCTTCCTTGACTATGCCATGTCGGTCATCGTCAGCCGCGCCCTGCCGGACGCGCGCGACGGGCTGAAGCCGGTGCACCGGCGCATCCTGTACGACATGTTCGAGGGCGGGAACACGCCGGACAAGCCGTACCGCAAATCCGCCCGCACCGTGGGCGACACCATGGGCCGCTTTCACCCGCACGGTGACAACGCGATTTATGACGCGATGGTGCGAATGGCCCAGACGTTTTCCATCCGCGTGCCGCTGATCGACGGCCAGGGCAATTTCGGCTCGGTCGATGGCGATGACCCGGCGGCGATGCGCTACACCGAGGCGCGGCTGTCGCGCGCGGCGATGGCGCTGATGACCGACATCGACCGCGAGACGGTCGATTTCCAGCCGACCTACGACGAGACCGAGCAGGAGCCGACCGTCCTGCCGGCGCGCTTTCCGAACCTGCTCATCAACGGCTCGGCCGGCATCGCCGTGGGCATGGCCACCAACATCCCGACGCACAACCCGGGCGAGATCATCGACGCCGCGCTGGCGATGATCGCCGACCCGGACATCTCGCTCGATGCGCTCATGGCCATCGTGCCCGGCCCGGATTTCCCCACCGGCGGGCTGATCCTGGGCCGCTCCGGCATCCGCGCCGCGTTCGAGACCGGGCGCGGCAGCCTGGCGATCCGCGCCCGCACCGAGTTCGAGGAGCTGCGCGGCAACCGCCAGGCGATCATCGTCACCGAGATCCCCTATCAGGTGAACAAGAACAACCTGCTGGAGCGGATCGCCGAGCTGGTTCGCGCCAAGCAGGTCGAGGGCATCGGCGACATGCGCGACGAGAGCGACCGCTCCGGCATGCGCATCGTCATCGAGCTCCGGCGCGATGCGACCGCGGAGGTGGTGCTGAACCAGCTGTTCCGCTTCACCCAGCTGCAGACCAGCTTCGGCGTCAACATGGTGGCGCTGGATGGCGGGCAGCCGAAGCTGATCGGGCTGCGCGAGGCGCTGGCGATCTTCATCCGCTTCCGCGACGAGGTGATCCTGCGCCGTGCGCGGCATGATCTGCGCGAAGCGCGGCGGCGGGCGCATCTTCTGGTGGGCCTGGCGGTCGCGGTCGCCAATATCGACGAGGTGATCCGTCTGATCCGCGCCAGCCCCGACGCGGCGGCGGCGCGCGAGGCGCTGATGGCGCGCGACTGGCCGGCCGGCGACGTGCGCCCGCTGCTCGAGCTGATCGAGGATAGCCGCAACGTGCTGTCCGACGCCGGCACCGTGCGGCTGACCGAGGAGCAGGCGCGCGGCATCCTGGATCTGCGCCTGCAACGGCTGACCGGGCTGGAGCGGGAGAAGATCGATTCCGAGATGGCCGAGGTCGCCACCGCCATCGCCGACCTGCTGGCCATCATCTCCAGCCCGATCCGCCGGCTTGAGGTGATGCGCGAGGAGCTGGCGGCGGTGCGCGGATCGCTGGCCACGACGCGGCTGACGCAGATCGTCGAGGGCATCGCCGACCAGGACGACGAAAGCCTGATCGAGCCGGGCCAGATGGTCGTGACCATGACCCGCGACGGCTTCATCAAGCGCACGCCGCTGGACGTGTTCCGCGCGCAGAACCGTGGCGGACGCGGCCGCTCGGCGGCCAGCACGCGCGGCGACGACGTGGTGACGCGCAGCTTCAACGCGCACACGCATCAATGGGTGCTGTTCTTCAGCAGCGGCGGCAAGGCGTATCGCGAGAAGGTCTGGAAGCTGCCGGAGGCCAGCCCGACCGCCAAGGGCCGCGCGCTGGTCAACCTGCTGCCCGAACTGGGCGCGGACGGCATCACCGCCGTCCTGCCGCTGCCGCAGGACGAGAGCCTGTGGGAGAACCTGCACCTGGTGTTCGCGACCGCTACGGGCAACGTGCGGCGCAATCGGCTGTCGGATTTCCGCAACATGCGCGCCTCCGGCCTGATCGCCATGAAGCTCGACGATGATGGTCAAGGTGGCGGCGACCGGCTGATCGGGGTCGCCACCTGCCGCGAGGGCGATGACGTGCTGCTGGCCACGCGCGCCGGGCGCTGCATCCGGTTCCAGGCCAACGAGGACACGTTGCGGGTGTTCGCCGGTCGCGACAGTTCCGGCGTGCGCGGCATCCGGCTGGCGCAGGGCGATGCGGTCATCAGCCTGTCGGTGCTGCGCCATATCGACGCCAGTCCGGACGAGCGCGCCGCCTATCTGCGCCTTGCCTCGGCGCGCCGGCGCAATGGCGAGGACGAGGGCGAGGCGGAGGTGGTCGAGGCCGAGGAAGGGGCGACCGCCGAACTCGCGCTGGCCGCCGAGCGGGCCGCCGAGATGGAGCAGGCCGAGCAGTTCCTGCTGACCGTCACTGATGGCGGGTTCGGCAAGCGCAGCTCCGCCTTCGAGTACCGCGTCACCGGCCGGGCCGGCCAGGGCTTTGCCAACATCACCCTGTCGGCGCGCACGGGGACCGCCGTGGCGGGAACCTTCGTCGTGCAGCCGGGCGACGACGTGATGCTGGTCACCGATGCCGGCCGGCTGATCCGCCTGCCGTCGGACTCGCTGAAGGTGCGCGGCCGCACCACGATGGGCGTCACCCTGTTCCGCCTGGACTCCGACGAGAGGGTGACCAGCGTGTTCCCGGTGATTGAGGCCGCCTCGGCCGAGGACGAGGCGCCGCCGGGCGAGGCTGGCCTCGATGCCGGGCTTGATGCAGGTCCGGCGCCCGGTTCCGATCGGGACGGCATCGCGTGAGCGAGCCGTCGCCGCCGTTCGGCGTCGGCCTGTATCCCGGCACCTTCGACCCGATCACCAACGGCCATCTGGACGTGATCGGCCGCGCCGCGCGCATCGTCGGCAGGCTGGTCGTGGGGGTGGCGGCGAATGTCGGCAAGAACCCGCTGTTCGGGCTGGATGAGCGGGTCGAGCTGGTCGCCGACGAGCTGCAGGCGGTGCGCGAGCGCACCGGCACGGTGATCGAGGTGCGCGCCTTCAACCGCCTGCTGATCGCCTTCGCCCACGAGGTCGGGGCCAGCGTGATCTTCCGCGGCCTGCGCGCGGTGTCGGATTTCGACTATGAGTTCCAGATGGCCGGGATGAACTACCGGCTCGACCCGGGCGTCGAGACGGTGTTCCTGATGGCCAGCGAGCGCCACCAGTTCATCTCCAGCCGCTTCGTCAAGGAGGTGGCGGCGCTGGGCGGCGACATCAGCAGCTTCGTGCCGCCGCTGACGCTGGAGCGCACGCTGGCCCGGCTGGGATGCTACCCGGCCACGCCGGCAGATAATCGAGGAGGAGTTTGATCGCCGATGCATCGCCGCACGTTCACCGCATTGCTCGCCGCCGCACCCGTATTGAGGATCGCCATGACCGAAGACGCCAATGCCGCACCCGCGCAGGATCCCGAGAACACGCTGTACATGGACCTCAAGGACGGCCGCGTGGTGATCGAACTGCTGCCGCAGATCGCGCCCAAGGCGGTCGAACGGGTCAAGCTGCTGGCCCGCCGCGGCTTCTATGACGGCACGCCATTCCATCGGGTGATCGACGGCTTCATGGCCCAGGGCGGCGATCCGACCGGCACCGGCACCGGCGGCAGCGATCTGCCGGATCTGCCCGCCGAGTTCACCAACGCCCGCCGCTTCCTGCGCGGCACGGTCGGCGCGGCGCGCACCTCGGACCCGAACAGCGCCAACAGCCAGTTCTTCATCATGTTCGCGCCCGCCCCGAACCTGGACGGGCAGTACACGATCTGGGGCCAGGTGGTGTCCGGCATGCAGTTCGTGGACGCGATCAAGCGCGGCAGCGGCGGCAGCGGCTCGGTCAGCAATCCCGACAAGATCATCCACATGCGCGTCGCCGCCGACGTCAAGCAGTAGTCCGCCACGGCTTGACGTCAGCATCGCGAGGGCGTTGAAGCGCCCGGTCGCAGCGTGGGGGCGGGCCTGTAGCTCAGCTGGTAGAGCACGGGACTTTTAATCCTGGGGTCGTGGGTTCGAGCCCCACCGGGCCCACCACGCCTGGCGGGCCAGCACGGGGCAGACCACGGGGCAGGTCAGATTGCGGATGCGCCGCTCGCGCCGGATTTTTCGCCCGCAGACCCGGTTCTCCGGCGGCCGTCGTTCGGCCCCCGGCGCGCAGGGCCGGCCCGCGCTACTGCTACTGCTGCTGTGCCTGCTGGCGATCCTGGGTCTGGGCGCCAGCGCGATTGCGCTGCGGCACGGCGTCGGCGGCGGGAGCGGCGCCAGCACGCTCGCCCGGCGCGGCACCGTCACGGCGGCGGCGATCGACGTTGCGGTGGTGGACGGCGACACGTTGCGTCTGAACCAGACCGGTACTGCGCCTGCACGGCGTCTCTGCCCCGGCGCGGGGCCACGCATGCCGGCGGCACGAAGGGGCGCCCTATGATTGCGGCGCGGCGGCGACCGAGGCGCTGGCCGGGATCGTGCGCGGCCGCGCGGTCGCCTGCCGCCTTGCCGGGCGCGACCAGACCGGCCTTGTCCAGGCCGACTGCCGCGCCGGCGAAACCGACCTGAACCGCGCCATCATCGCCGCCGGCTGGGCCCGCGCCGCCGCCGATGCCGCGGACCTGGAAAGCGTGGAAGACGCTGCCCGCGCCGCCGGACGCGGCGCGTGGCGCGACGCCGCCGCAGGATCGTTGTAGCCGGTCATCCCTGCCGGATTGCTGCGGGTGCGAAGGTTGCGCGTCCGGGCGCTCCGCCTTAATTCAGCCACATCCGGACCGCTCCGCCGCGGCGTCCTGCCGCACCGCCTGGAGGCATTCGGCACAGGAGGCTGCGCATGGACGGCACGCATGATGGCGGGACAGGCAACGGCGCCGGGTCGGTGACAATCACGCTGGACGGGACCAACCGTTCGGCCACGCTGCCGCTGCTGGACGGCACCATCGGGCCGTCGGTAGCCGACATCCGCAAGCTGTATGCCGATCTCGGCATCTTCACCTTCGATCCCGGCTATGGCGGCACCGCCGCCTGCGATAGCAAGATTACCTATATCGACGGCGACGCCGGCGTGCTGCTGCATCGCGGCTATCCGATCGAGCAGCTGGCCGAGCAATCGACCTTCCTGGAAGTCGCCTATCTGCTGCTGAACGGCGAGTTGCCGAACCAGACGCAGCGCAGCCGCTTCGAGCACGACGTTATGCATCATACCATGGTGCATGAGCAGTTGCGTAGCTTCTACAACGGGTTCCGCCGCGACGCTCATCCGATGGCGGTGCTGTGCGGAGTGGTCGGCGCGATGAGCGCGTTCTATCACGACAGCCTGCACATCGACGATCCGGAGAACCGGCGCATCAGCGCCTTCCGGCTGATCGCCAAGCTGCCGACCATCGCCGCCTGGGCGTACAAATACGCGATCGGGCAGCCGTTCATGTATCCGCGCAACGATCTCGGCTATGCCGAGAACTTCCTCTACATGATGAACGCGGTGCCGGCGGAGGAATACCACGTCAACCCGGTGCTGGCCCGCGCGATGGACCGCATCCTGATCCTGCACGCCGACCACGAGCAGAACGCATCGACCAGCACGGTGCGGCTGGCCGGCAGCACCGGGGCCAACCCGTTCGCCTGCATCGCCGCCGGAATCGCCAGCCTGTGGGGTCCGGCGCATGGCGGGGCCAACGAGGCGGTGCTGAAGATGCTGGCCGAGATCGGCCATGTGGACCGGATTCCCGACTTCATCGAAAAGGTGAAGGACAAGAACAGTCACGTGCGGCTGATGGGCTTCGGCCACCGCGTGTACAAGAACTTCGACCCGCGCGCCAAGATCATGGAGCATACCTGCCACGAGGTGCTGCGCGAACTCGGAATCAAGGACGACCCGCTGCTTGACCTGGCGGTGGAGCTGGAGCGGATCGCGCTGTCGGACGATTATTTCGTCAGCCGCAAGCTGTATCCGAACGTCGATTTCTACTCGGGCATCATCCTCAAGGCGATGGGATTCCCGACCAGCATGTTCACCGTGCTGTTCGCGGTCGCGCGCACCGTGGGCTGGATCAGCCAGTGGCAGGAGATGGTCGAGGATCCGGCGCAGCGCATCGGTCGGCCGCGCCAAATCTACACCGGCGCCCCCCGCCGCGACTTCGTCAGCCTGGCCGACCGCGCCTGACTGCCTCGATCCGGGTCAATCCTCGATCCGCTGGCGCTGCGGTGCGGCGACCAGATCGGGCCAGGTCCGCTGCGCGTCGTGCCCGGTGAAGGCGACATGCAGCCGGATCAGCGCCGGCGGATCGGGGTCGCTCCAGGCGGTGCGCCAGCCCGCGCCCTTGCCGCTGGGCCGGAAATAGCTGAAATCGACATGATCGACGCCGGTGAGCAGCACGGTCTGCAACGCCGCCGGAAGCGGGCCGAGGCGCTCGGCATGCGGGTGGGGCTCGGCCCGAAGCACCAGCCGGTGCTGGTCATCGACGCCCAGCGCGGCATCGGCCTCGGCGATCCCGCCGAGCGCGGCCGCGGCCGACGCCGGCACGAAGCTGCGGATCGCCAGGACATGCGCCTCGCCCTGCACCGTCCCCGTCTCGTTGGCCTCGCCTGGGTCGATCTGCTCGATCAGGCGGCGCAGCGCGCGCTGGGTCGCGTCCATGTCGGCCTGCCGGGCGATGCCGCGCGTCTGCATGCCCCAGGCCTGCAGCCCGAAGCGCACGCCCTGGCTCAACCCGGCCAGCAGGAAGCCCAGCACCACCAGCGCCACCAGGATTTCCAGCAACGTGAAACCGTTGCGAGGCATCCCGTTCCGGCTCACGACGCCGCCACGCCGCGCATGACCAGCTTTTCGCCATCCAGCTGCACTTGCCGGTGGCCGCCATCCATGCCCCAGCCGACCGCGACCGCCACCGAATAGAGGGTGACCCGCGGCACCGGCTGGCCGCGGTCGCCGCCCAATCCGCTGCCTGGCCCGGCCGACGGCAGCTCGACACTGGCGCCCGGGCGCACGCGCACGGCCCAGTGGAATCCGTGCCCGTCATCGCCCTGCTGGTCCGAAACAGCGGTCACCGCGCCGGATTGCAACGCGGCCAACGTCTCGGCAAGGCGCGAGCGGGCCAGGCTCAACGCCGCCTCGGTATGCGCCGCCGCCGCCGCCGCGCGCATCCCGCCCAGCACGCCGTCGAACATCACGCCGAGCGCGAGGGCGGCGATGATGAATGCGACCAGCACCTCCAGCAGCGTGAACCCGCCGGCGCGGCGGCGTCGATCGCTGCGCGCCCGGACGCTAGGACGCGGGGGCATCGGTGATGCTGACGCGCCCGGTGAACCAGTCCACGCCGACCCGCAGCCGCAACCCGCCCTCGGCCAGCTCGATCCGGCCGCCGCTGGCGCTGCCGTCCGGGTCGAAGCGGAAACCGGCCAAGCGCCGACCATAGGTTTGTGCGACGGTGGCGACCACCGACAGCGCCACCTGCGGCGGCAGCGTGCGCAACCTGCCGCCATCCACGCGCAGCCCGTGCTCGGCGAGGTCGAACACCACCTCGATGGGCCGATCCGAGGCGATGGCCTGGCCGCGCGCGCCGCGCAGCACCCGCGCCACCTCGGCGGCCACCGCGCGGGTCTGCAGGGTGCGGCTGCGCATCGGCCCGTGCGACAGCACCAGGCCCATGACCAGTCCCAGCACCGCCAGCACGACCATGATCTCGAGCAGGGTGAACCCGCGTTCGGCGCTCTCGCGGCCGGACCCCCGGACCGTGGTTTCCAGACCCGACCCGACGAAATCGGCAGGCGCGAGCCTGCGCGTGTCAGCCGCCGGCGAGGTCATTGAGGCTCAGCATGGCCAGCATCAGCGAGGCGACGATGCCTGCCACGGCGGCGCCCATGACGATAGTGATGGCTGGCACCAGCAGCGAAATCAGCCGCTGGACGCCCAATCTCGTGTTCTCCTCATGAATCTCGGCCGCCCGCAGCGCCATCGGGCCGAGCTGCGCAGTCTCCTCGCCCAGTCGCAGCAGGTAGATCGTGCGCAGCGGGAAGATGCCGCTCTCGGACAGCGGCCGCGACAACCCGGCGCCGCCCTTGGCGCTTTCCGTCGCCGCCTGCACGGCGCCGACGGCGGCGAGGTTGCCGATCACCTCGCGCACGATGTCCAGCGAGGCGATCAGCGGCGTGCCGTTGATGACCAGGGTGCCGAGCGTGCGCGAGAACCGCGCCGCCAGCACTTCGCGCGACAGGCCGCCCAGCACCGGCACCCGCAGCACCAGCCGGTCGAAGCGCAAGCGCACCGGCGGCTGGGTCAGCGCCTGGCGCACCAGCACGCCGAGCACCAGCAGCGCCACAACCGCGTATAGCCCATACGCGCTGACCCAGTTGCCGACATCGATCAGGATGCGGGTGGGCGTCGGCAGGGCGGCGCCGTTCTGCTCGAACAGCGGCACGAATTGCGGCAGCACCTGGGTCAGCAGCAGCACGATGGCGCCGATCGCGGCCACCATCAGCATCGACGGGTAGATCATCGCCGACTTCACCGTGGCCGACAGGCTGCGCTCGCGCTCCAGCAGCAGCGCCAGCCGCTCCAGCGTCGCGGCCAGCACGCCGCCCGCCTCGCCGGCGCGGATCAGGCCGATATACAGACGCGGGAAGCTGGCCGGAAACCGCGCCAGCACGGTGGCAAGCGAGGCGCCGTCGCGCACGCCGGCGCGGATCTGGTCCAGGATGCCGGCGACGCGGGCATTGGGCGCGGTCTCCACCAGGAAGCGCAGCGCGCGGTCGAGATCCTGGCCGGCGGTCAGCATGATGGCCAGCTCGCGCGTGAGGTCGGCGACCTCCTGCCGGCGCAGCTTGCTGCCTCCGCCGAGCGAGGCGTTCAGCACCGCGCCGATCGAGAAGGTCCCCGTCTCGGGATCGGCGCGCACCGGGATGTTGCCTTGCCGGCGCAGCGCCTCGATGACCGCTTGCGGGCTGGCCGCCTCCATCGCGCCGCGCGTCATCTCGCCGGCTGGGGTGATCGCGACGTAGCGGAAGGTCGCCATTGCGCCTAACCGGGCTTTTGCGCCGTCACGCGTCCGCGCGGATGCTGCGCATGACTTCCTCGACCGTGGTCACGCCGTCCAGCGCCGCGTCCAGCCCGGCGTCGAACATGCTGGCCATGCCGGCGGCCTGGGCGGCGCGTTCGATGTCCGCATGGTCGGAATGGGCGAAGATCAGCCGTTCGATCTCGGCCGAGGGGTGCAGGAACTCGGCGATCGCCAGCCGGCCGCGATAGCCGGTGTTGCGGCAGGCCGGGCAGCCGACCGGGTGCCACAGCCGGATCGGCCGCTCGGCGGTGCGCCGGTCCAGCCCGAAGCGCTGCACCACCTCCGGCGGCGCCGCCTCCTCGCGCCGGCAGGAGGCACACAGCCGCCGCACCAGCCGCTGCGCCAGCACGCCGCGCAGCACGGCGGTCAACAGGTAATCCTCCAGCCCCATGTCGCGCAGCCGGGTGATGGTCGCGGCCGCCGAATTGGTATGCAAAGTACTCAACACGAGATGCCCGGTCAGCGCGGCCTGCACGGCAATCTGCGCGGTCTCCAGGTCGCGGATCTCGCCCACCATGATGACATCGGGGTCCTGGCGCAGGATCGAGCGCAGCAGGGTGGCGAAGTTCAGGCCGATCTGCGGCTTGACCTGGATCTGGTTGATGCCGCGTAGCTGGTACTCGATCGGATCCTCGACCGTGACCACTTTGCGGCTGATGGAATTAAGCGAAAGCAGGCCGCTGTACAGCGTCGTTGTCTTGCCGCTGCCGGTCGGGCCGGTGACCAGCACGATGCCGTTGGGCAGGTTGAGCGCCTCGGAGAACTGGCCGATCACGCCGGGCGGCAGGCCGAGCCTGGCATAGTCGAACGCGACGGCGGTGCGATCCAGCACGCGCATGACCACCGTCTCGCCCCACAGGCTCGGGATGGTGGAGATGCGGAAATCTACCTCCTGCCCGCGCACCGCCAGCTTAATGCGCCCGTCCTGCGGCAGCCGACGCTCGGCGATGTCCAGCCGCGCCATGATCTTGATGCGCGAGGTGATCGCCGGGGTGAGCCGCGCGGCCGGGCTTTCGGCCTCGTGCAGCACGCCGTCATAGCGGTAGCGCACGCGCAGGCGGTCCTCGAACGGCTCGATGTGGATGTCGCTCGCCTGCGTCTCGACCGCGCGGGCGATGATCTGGTTGACCAGCCGGATCACCGGCGCTTCGCTGGCCAGATCCTTCAGCCGCTCGGCATCCTCCTCCAGCGGCTGGTCGCCGTCGTGGCCCTCGCCGGGCGCGGTCTCGGCGGCGTCCTCGCGATACAACCGGTCGAACGCCGCCTCGATCTCGATCGGCACGGCGACTTCCAGCAACACTGCATGGCCGCTGGCGGCGGCTATGGCGGCCGGGGTGAAGGCGTCCAGCGGGTCGGCGGCGGCGACCACCAGCAGCCCGTTCTCCAGCGCGACCGGCATCGCCCGCGCGCCACGCAGGAACCGCGTGGTCAGCCGGTCGGCCAGCAGCGGCTCTTCCGGGTAGCGGTCCGGCCCGGCGATGCGGGTGCCGAGCAGCGCCGCGTAGGCTTCGGCCAGGCCGCGCTCGGTGACCAGGCCGAGCTGGATCAGCACCAGGTCGAGCCGCTGGCCGCTGTCGCCGGCGACGCGGCGCGCGCGATCGAGGGTCTTGGCGTCGCACTGGCCCTGCTGCTCCAGCAGTTCGGCCAACGTGCCAAGCGTGTCGTCCAGGGTGGAGAGGGTGATGGCGGTATCCAAGGCGCTGCTCCTGGGGTGCGGCCCTCGTGGGTAGGCGCAGTCTTGTTCGATCCTCAGTGTAGATGGCAAGTGACTGAGTGGTATTAAGTCCTGGACACATTTTCGCTGGGCCGTGGCTGGGGTCGCGGTGGCTGCCGGTCGTAGCGGGGCCGTTCATCGGCAGCGTCCTCGGCGTGCTGGTGCGTCGGCTGCCCCGCGATCAGCCGGTGGCCGGCGGGCGGTCGCACTGCGAAAGCTGCGGCTGGGCGCTCGGGCCACTCGATCTGCTGCCGGTGGCCAGCTTCCTGGCGCTGCGCGGACACTGCCGGCATTGCGGGGCGGCGATCGCGCCGATGCACCTGGCCATCGAGTTGGCCGCCGCGGCGGTCGCGGCCAGCGCCGCGTTGCTGACGGCCGGCGGCACGCTGTGGGCCGGCTGCGGACTGGGCTGGACCCTGCTGGCCTGCGGGTGGATCGACTGGGAGCAGTTCTGGCTGCCGGATGCGCTGACCCTGCCGCTGATCGTGGCCGGCCTGGGGGCGACCTGGATGCTGGCGCCGTACGCCGTGGCCGACCACGCCGCGGCGGCGGCGATCGGCTATGCCTTGTTCCGGCTGATCGGGCTCGCCTATCGCCGGCTGCGCGGCTTCGAGGGATTGGGGCAGGGCGACGCGAAGCTGCTGGCCGCGTCCGGCGCGTGGCTGGGCCTGGCCGGCCTGCCGCTGGTGATCCTGGGCGCGGCGTTGCTGGGTCTCGCGGCAGCGGCAGGGTTGCGGCTGGCCGGACGGACGGTGTCAGCCACCACCCCGATCGCCTTCGGCCCGGCGCTGGCGGCAGCGACCTGGCTGGTATGGCTGCTGGCCAGCGGCCCCGGCGGGCCGATCGCAGGCTGAGGCAGCCCGGCCCCATATGCCCGCCAACCGCGGCGCGGCCGGCGGCGCTCACGTGACCGTGAGGGAAATCGTTATTAGGGCGCGCGGAGGTTTCGGACGCGGATGAACTCATGCTAGCGCAGCGGGATGCGAAGCCTCGTTGCGTTGCTGGTTGCGATCCTCAGTCTCGCCCACGCCTACGCGGCCGTCCCGACCTTCAGCGGGAGCTGGGACACGCGCTGGCGCGAGTCCGGCGCGCGCATGGACCTGCAGCAGCAGGGCGATCACGTCACCGGCGTCTATCCGGTCTATGGCGGGCGCATCGACGGCACGGTGCAGGGCCGCACGCTCGCCGGCCAATGGATCGAGGGTCAGCGGCATGGCGGGATCACCTTCGTCCTTGCCCCGGACGGCCAGTCGTTCATGGGTCGCTTCGACAACGGCGAATGGTGGACCGGCGGCCGCGTGGACCCGAGCGGCTTCGCGGTGCCGATCGACCAGAGCGGAGCGCGCGAGGCGCTGCGCACATTCCTGATGGCCGGCAACACCGCGCGGGCAGGCGCGCCGGACGAGATCGGCGCGGCCGCCGCGGTCGTCGATTTCGGCCAGGACGGCGCCGGCATGGTGCCCGGCCAGAAGCTCGATGCCGCGCGCGCGCTGTTCGACGTGGTTGACCTGACGACGCTGCAACTGTGGAACATTCCCGGCAGGCGGGCGCAAGGCCCCAGCCTGCTGCTGCATCTGCGACAGGCCGGAACCCAGGCGGAACTGCCGCTGGCTCTGGTGCGGGCCGCGGACGGTCGTTGGTTCGTGGCGATGCCGGAGCCGCAGACCCTTGCCGCGGCGCGCCATGCGCTGCTGGCCCGCAGCGGTGGCCGACTGCCGGCGCCGGAAGACTACAAGCTGCGGCGCACGCCGCGCGACGCGATGCGCAGCTTCATCGAGGGGCTGGATCTGTGGGATCGCGGCGGCCAGGAGCAGGCGCTGGCCGCGCTCGACCTCGCAGCCTTCAGCGAGGCGACGCGGCAGTACGAAGGCGAACTCGCCGCCCAGTTCCTCGACGAGATCATCGACCGCGTCGGCGTGGTCATCCCGCAGGAGATCCCGGACGACCCCGCCGACCGCACGCCTTATCTGGTTCTGGGCCACCCGGTCGGCGACATCGCGATCGCGCCGTCGGTCGGCGCCGGGCCGGCGGACTGGCGGTTCACCGAAGGCGCGGTGCGCCAGGCGCGCGACGTCTATACGGCGATCGAGGACATGCCGGTGACCGAGGACGGCACGCTGCCGCCGCTGCGCTCGCGGTATTTCCGCGCCCACCGGTTCGTGCATGACAATGCGCCGGTTCTGCTGACGCGCATCGGCGACATGGAGGCGTGGCAATTGCTGGGCGTCCTGGCGATGCTGGCGGCCAGCGCAGTGGCGGCGCTGCTGATCGGCGCGCTGGTGTTGGCGGTGCTGCGGCGGATCGTCGGCGGCCGGCAGGTTCCGGCCGAGCGGGAATTGCGCTGGCCGCTGGTCCTGGCGCTCACCTTCGCGATTTACAAGCTGCTGGCGCCGAGCCTCGGCCTGCACGAACGCGCCAACCGGATTTCGACCGGCGTCTCGGGCGTGCTGCTGGCGCTGGCGGTGATGTGGGGCGGCTGGAAGCTGATCGATGCGCTGGGCGATCGCTTCGTCAAGCGCGCGTCAAACCAGCGCGGCACGCTGGACGACATCACTGTGCTGCTGGTGCTGGCGGCGTTGAAGATCCTGCTGCTGGGCGGCGGCCTGTTGTTCATCGCCAGCGAGCTGTCGCTGCCCTATGGCGGCGTCGTTGCCGGTTTGGGCATCGGCGGCCTGGCGGTGGCGTTCGCGTCGAAGGAGACGCTGTCCAACGTGTTCGGCGCGGCGCTGTTGGCCGCCGACCGGCCGTTCCGCCGCGGCGACTGGATCAGCGCCGGCGATGTCGCGGGCACCGTCGAGCATGTCGGCATCCGTTCGACGCGCATCCGCACCGCCGCCGACAGCCTGCTGTTCGTGCCGAACGGCAAGCTGGCCGATTCCACGGTGAACAACCTTGGCACCCGACGCACCCGGCTGTTCGAGCTGCGGCCGTTGCTGACCTACGGCACCACGGCCGCGCAGATCGAGGCGTTCCTGACCGCGCTGCCCGATACCGTGGCCGAAGTGGCGCGGGTGCTGCCCGGCCGCACCCAGATCGGCGCCGGCGCGATGACGCCGGAGGGGATCGAAGTCGGGCTGACCTGCTACCTGGATGCCCCGGTCTATGCCGACGAGCTGGCGACCAAGACGGCGCTGACCCTGCTTGTGCTGCGGCTGGCCGAACGGCTGGGCATCGCGCTGGGCCGGCGTCAGCCGGCCGCGCCGTCGCCCGAGATGGCCGATGCTTGACAACTCTGCTTTTGAGGCCAGTTCGCAACATATCAAGGAGACACAGGCGATGGACATGACCCGACGCACCGCCGCCGAGTTCATCGGCACCTTCTGGCTGGTGTTCGGCGGTTGCGGCGCGGCCGTGCTCGATGCCGCGTTCCCGCAGCTCGGCATCGGCTTCACCGGCGTCGCCCTGGCGTTCGGGCTGACCGTGCTGACGATGGCCTATGCGGTGGGCTACCTGTCCGGCGCGCATTTCAACCCGGCGGTGACCTGCGGATTGTGGGCGGCCGGACGGTTCCGCGGCGGCGACGTGCTGCCCTATGTCATTGCGCAGGTTGTGGGCGCGGTCGCCGCCGCCGCGGTGCTGTACCTGATCGCCAGCGGCAAGCCGGGGTTCCAGCTTGGCGGCTTCGCCGCCAATGGCTACGGCGATCTCAGTCCGGGCAAATACCCGCTGCTGTCGTGCCTGGTGTGCGAGGTTGTCTGCACGTTCTTCTTCCTGCTCATCATCAACGGCGTGAAGTCGTCGCGCGTGCCGGACGGCTTCGCGCCGCTGCCGATCGGCCTCGGCCTGACGCTGATCCATCTGATTTCCATTCCGGTCACCAACACCTCCGTCAACCCGGCGCGCAGCACCGGACAGGCATTGTTCGCCGGTGGCGCGTATCTGGACCAGCTCTGGCTGTTCTGGCTGGCGCCGATCGTGGGTGGCGTGCTGGCCGGCCTGTTGGCCCGCATGCTGGGCGAGGCGCCGGTCGTGCCCGGCGTGCCCGAGCTGTCGCCAGCGGAATAGCCGCCGCTCGGTCAGCCGCGCAGGCCGGAGACGAACTGCCGGAAACGGTCCGACGGGGGATGCTGGAACAGCTCGGCGGGCGGCCCGTCGGCCTCGACCAGCCCCTGATGCAGGAACACCACGCGACTGGAGACCTGTCGGGCGAAGGCCATTTCGTGCGTTACGACCAGCATCGTGCGGCCTTCCTCGGCCAGTCCGCGCATCACCCGCAGCACCTCGCCGACCAGCTCCGGGTCGAGCGCCGAGGTCGGCTCGTCGAACAGCATTACCCGCGGCCGCATCGCCAGCGCGCGGGCGATCGCCGCGCGCTGCTGCTGGCCGCCGGACAGATGCGCCGGGTAGTGGTCACGCTTGTCCGCCATTCCGACCTTGTCCAGCAGCGCCATCGCGTCGGCGACGCAGTCGGCGCGTGGGCGGCGCTGCACATGCACCGGCGCCTCGATCAGGTTCTGCAGCACCGTCATGTGCGACCACAGCGCGAAACTCTGGAACACCATGCCGAGCTGGGCGCGGATGCGATCCACCTGCCGGCGGTCGGCGGCTTCCTGCCGCCCGTCGCGGCGGGGGCGCATGACGATGGTCTCGCCGGCCACCGTCACGGTCCCGCTATCCGGCGTCTCCAGCAGGTTGATGCAGCGCAGAAGCGTGCTTTTCCCCGATCCGCTGGCGCCCAGGATCGAGATCACGTCGCCCTCGCGCGCCTCCAGCGATACGCCGCGCAGCACCTGCAGCGGGCCGAAACTCTTGCGCAGATCCTGCACGGACAGGGCGGCGTCGATCATGCCCGGTCGTCCCCCCGCCTCAATGCGCCAGCGCCGGGACGGCGACGATGCCGGGGGCGGGGGCGCGGCCATGCGCGCCAAGCCGGTATTCGAGAAATCCGATCAGCCGCAGGATGACGAAGTTCAGCGCCAGGTAGATCGCCGCGGCGCACAGGAACACCTCCATCGTGCGGTAGGTGTGCGCGATGATTTGCTGCGCCACGCCGGTCACCTCCCACACCGTCACCAGGCTGGCCAGCGCAGTCGATTTGACCATCAGCACGATCTCGGTCGAGTAGGCGGGCAGCGCCGCGCGCAGCGCCACCGGCGCGATGATCCGGCGCAGCAGCAGCGGGCCGGACATGCCGCAGGCGCGCGCCGCCTCGATCTGCGCCGGCGGCACCGCCAGCAGGCCGCCGCGGAAAATCTCGGTGGTGTAGGCCGCGGTGCAGAGCGCCAGCGAGATCACCGCGCAGTCGAACGGATCGCGCAGCACCGGCCAGACCGGGCTGAACCGCACCGCGCGGAACTGGCCGAGACCGTAATAGACCAGGAACATCTGGATCAGCAGCGGCGAGCCGCGGAACACCAGCACGTATGCGCGTGCGATGGCCGCCAATACCGCGCCGCCGGCCAGCCGCATCCAGGTCAGCACCAGCGCCAGCACGCCGCCGATGGCGACCGACAGCGCGAACAACCCCAGCGTGGTCGGCACCGCCGCCAGCAACTGCCGCGTGGTGTCGGCCAGGAAGGCGACATCCATGCCGGTCAGGCCCGTTGCAGGTCGCGGCGATAGGCCCGGTCGGCGCGGGTCTCGGCCGCGCCGAACACCTGGTTCGAGAGACCGGTCAGGATCAGGTACAGCGCGCCGCCGGCGACGTAGAACAGGAAGTATTCATGCGTCGATCCGGCGGCGACCTGGCTGGTGCGCATCAGCTCCGCCAAGCCGGTGACCGAGACCAGTGCGGAGTCCTTCAGGCTGAGTTGCCAGACATTGCCCAGGCCGGGCAGGGCGAAGCGCAGCACCTGCGGGGCGATGACCCGGCGCAGCCGCAGGGCGGCGGGCATGCCGAACGCGCGCGCCGCCTCCATCTCGCCGCGGCTGACGGCCAGGAACGCGCCCCGGAACACTTCGGCCTGATACGCGCCCGAGATCACGCCCACCGCCAGCGCGCCGGCCAGGAATGACGGCAGGCCGAGGAAACCCTGCGCGCCCAGCAGCGCGCCGATTCGCGTCACTGCCGTCGAACCGCCGAAATACACCAGATAGATCACCAGCAGTTCCGGCACCCCACGAAAGATCGTGGTGTACGCATCGGCAGCGCCGCGGGCCGCGAGCGAGCGCGACAGCTTGCCCGCCGCGACCAGCACGCCCAAGGCCGCGCCGATCGCCAGCGAGACCAGGGTGACCGCCAGCGTCATCAGCGCGCCGATCAGCAGCAGCGCTCCCCAGCCTTGCGGGCCGAACCCGAGAGTTCGCGAGGGCGGTCATCCAGAGGGCATCCGCTCACCCCTCACCGCGGCCCTCTCCCGGAGGGCGAGGGAGCAGCAAGCCCTCTCGCTCCGGGAGAGGGTTGGGTGAGGGATCAAGCGCGAGGCCCTGTTACGGCGCCACGTCGATCTTGAACCACTTGACGCTCAGCGCCTTCACCGTGCCGTCCGCAAGCGCCGCGGCGATGGCCTTGTCGAACATCGCCTTCAGCTCTGGGTCGGACTTGCGCAGGCCCAGCGCCTCGCCCGCGCCCCAGATCGAGCCGCCGATCTTCGGGCCGGTGAACGTCAGGTCGCTGCCGCCGGGCTTGGCGAACGCCGACGTGAAATAGGTCGCGTCGTCGAACGCTACGTCGATGCGTCCGGCCGCGAGATCCAGGTCGTGTTCCGGCGCGGTCTTGTACTCGCGGATCGTGGCGACGTCCTTGAAGTTGTCCTCGATGAACTTCGTATAGACGGTGGCGGTCTGGATGCCGATCGTCTTGCCGGTCAGCGCCTTGCGCAACGCGGCCGTCGCGGTCTTCTGCGCGGCGGCGTCGTCGGACAGCTTGATCGTCGTGCCGGTGCCGGGCAGGTCGGCGAGCGGGCTGCCTTTGACCGCGGCGAAGCCGGCCGGCGTGTTCGCATACGGGACGCTGAAGGCGATCTGCTGCTGGCGCTCGGGCGTGATCGACAGCGCGTCCATGATGACATCGAACTTGCCGGCCTGCAGCCCGGCCATCATCCCGTCCCAGTCCTGCGCGATCAGCTTGCAGGTCACTTTCATCCGCGTGCAGAGGCTGGCGGCCAGCTCCGGCTCGAACCCGCCCAGCGTGCCGTCCGGCTTGGTCAGGTTCCACGGCTCATAAGCGCCTTCGAGCGCGATGGTCACAGTCGTCCATTCTTTCGCCTGCGCGGCCGGGCTGGTGGCAAGCGAGCTCAGGGCAGCGAAGGCGGCGGCTGCGGCCACGACGCGGCTGCGGAACGTCATGCGGATCCCCTATGCGATGGTTGCATGGACGATAGGGGATTTGATCGGCCGCGCAAGCAGAGCAGAGAGACTTGGCGTGCTATCCGATCAGGCTCGCCGCTGCGGCGCGCGCGGCGTCGGTCACCGTCTCTCCCGCCAGCATCCGCGCCAGCTCCTCGCGCCGCGCCGCCGCGTCGAGGTGATCGACCAGCGTTTCGGCGCGTCCGCCGCGCGCGCGCTTGGAGACGCGCAGATGCGCCGCCCCGCGCGCCGCCACCTGCGGGCTGTGCGTCACCAGAAGCACCTGCACGCGCTCGGCGAGCCGCGCCAGCCGCTCGCCCACCGCCGCGGCGGTGGCGCCGCCGATGCCGGAATCCACCTCGTCGAACACCAGGGTCGAGGGCGGCGCGGCCCCGGCCAGCACTACCTTCAATGCCAGCATCAGCCGGCTCAGCTCGCCGCCGGATGCGACGCGGCCGAGCGGGCCGGGCGGCTGGCCGGGATTGGTGGCAATCAGAAACTGCACGCTATCCGCGCCGTCCGCGCCCCAGGCCGCCGGCTCGCGTAACGTTACGTCGGTGACGAAGCGCGCCCGGTCCAACTTCAGCGGCGGCAGCTCGCGCGCCACCGCCCGATCCAGTTGCGCCGCCGCGGTCCGGCGCGCCTCGGACAGGCGCGCGCACGCCGCCGCGAAGGCGTCGCGCGCGGCGGCGGTGGCGGCCATCAGCGCGTCGATCTCGGCCTCGCCGGTCTCGAGCGCCGCCAGCCGCGCCCGCAACGTGGCGAGCAGGTCCGGCAGGCCGACAACCGCGACGCCGTGCTTGCGCGCCATCGCCCGCAGCGCGAACAGCCGCTCCTCGGTCTGCTCCAGCCGGCGCGGGTCCGGCTCGGCGGCCTCGGCCAGCCGGGACAGCAGTTGCTCGGCCTCGGCCAGCGCCTCCTCGGCACGCTCCAGCGCGGCAACCGCCGCCTGCTCGGTCTCGCCCGGCGCCTCTCCGGGCAAGCTCAGCCGTTGCAGCGCGCGCGCCGCCGAGCGCAGCGCCGCCGCCGGGCCGGCCGAGCGATGCCGGTCGCGCGCACCCTGCGGGGTCAGCTCCGAGAGCGCCGCCGAGATCGTTTCGGCCCGTTTCTCGCCGTGCTGCAGGCGTTGCCGCTCGGCCGCCAGCCGGTCCTCCTCGCCATCCTCGGGCGCCAGCGCCGCCAGCTCCGCCGTGGCGTGGCGCAGGAAATCCTGGTCGCGCAGCGCCGCCGCGATCGCCGCGCGCGCCGCCTCCAGCCGCGCGGCCTGGTCGCGCCAGTCGCGATGCAGCCGACCCGCATCGGCGCGCAGCGCGGGACCGACGCCGAACGCATCGAGCAGCGCCGCATGCCCGGCCGGGTCGGCCAGACCCATTTGGTCGTGCTGGCCCTGCACCTCCACCAGCAGCGCGCCGAGCCGCCGCAGCAGCGCGGCGCCGATCGGCGAGTCGTTGACAAAGGCGCGGCTGCGCCCGTCGCGGCCGAGCAGGCGGCGCAGCACGATGCCGTCCTCCGCCGCGATGCCATGTTCGCGCAGCAGCGAATGCGCGGGATGCCCGGCCGCCGGGGCGAACACCGCCGCGACCGAGGCCTGCTCGGCCCCGGTTCGCACCAGCCCCTGTTCGGCGCGCGCGCCCAGCGCCAGTCCCAGGCTGTCCAGCAGGATCGACTTGCCCGCCCCGGTCTCGCCGGTCAGCACGGTCAGACCGGCCGCGAACTCCAGATCCAGCCGCTCGATCAGCACCACGTCGCGTATCGCGAGGCTGGTCAGCATGGCCGGGGCCGGGTTGGCGGCGTCAGAAGATCGAGCCGAAGGTGCGCGCGAGGAACCCCGGCCGCTGGTTGTCGGCTTGGGTTTCGGGCACCTGCCGGCCCTTCACCTGCTTGTCCTGGACCAGCTGGTTGTAGCTGTCGTCGTACCAGACGCTGCCGGGGTAGTTGTAGCCCAGCACCGCCGCGGTCTTGCGCGCCTGGTCGGGCAACCCGAGCTTCAGGTAGATCTCGGTCAGCCGGTGCAGCGCCTCGGGGACGTGGTTGGTGGTCTGGTAGTCCTCGACCACCCGCTCGAACCGGCCGATCGCGGCGGTGTACAGATGCTGATCCTCGTACCAGCGGCCGATCGCCATTTCCTTGCCGGCCAGGTGGTCGCGGGCGAGGTCGATCTTCAGCCGCGCGTCGCGGCCGTACGCGCTGTCGGGGAAGCGGTTGACCACTTCCTGCAGGGCGGCCATCGCCTCGGACGTGCCCTTCTGGTCGCGCGACACGTCGGCGATCTGTTCGTAGAAGCACAGGGCGCGCAGGTAATAGGCATAGGCGATCTCGTGATGCGACGGATGCAACTGAATGAAGCGGTCCAGAGTGCCGATCGCGTCCGTGTAGTGGCTTTGCAGGTATTCACTGTAACCCTGCATCAGCTGCGCGTTCACCGCCCAGCTCGAATACGGGTAATACTGCTCCACGTTGTCGAACTGGGTCACCGCCTCGCTGTAGTTCTTGGCGTTCATGGCATCGACGCCGTGATTGTACAGCTCCTCGACCGGCGTCGTCGCCGGATCCGTCCCGGTCGCCGCCTGCGCGTCCTTGGGCGGCGCCGGGGACGGATCGCTGAACGGGTTGATGTCGTTCAACACCGAACAGCCGCCGAGCGCCGCCGCGAGCAGGCAGGCGGCGGCGAGGCGCAGAAAAGGACGGGTTGGCAACCTGCGGGTCATGGCCTGGAGCGGGTGTTCAAGCGCGCGTGTGTTCATGCGCGGCCCGTATAGCATGCGTCGCCGCGTCGCGAAGCCCGGCGGGTCAGGCGGCCCGCAAGTGCTCGCCGCGCAGCAGCAGCGGGGGTGCAACCAGGGTCTCGGCGGCCTCGACGCGCCGCCAGTTCGCCGGGCTGGCGAACAGCGCGCGCAGCAGGCTGTTATTCAGGGCGTGGCCGCTGCAATGGCCAACGAAGCGGCCCCGCAATGGTCCGCCAGCCAGAGCCAGGTCGCCCACCGCATCCAGCATCTTGTGGCGCACGAACTCGTCGCGCATGCGCAGGCCGCCCGGGTTCAGCACCCGCGTCTCATGCACCACCACGGCGTTGTCCAGGCTGCCGCCGCGGCCAAGCCCAGCCGCCTGCAGACGCTCGACCTCCTCGGCCATGACGAAGGTTCGCGCCCGGGCCAGCTCGGTGCGGAACGAGTTCCGGCGTCAGGCGCAGGGACAACGCCTGCCGGCCGATCGCGGCCGCGGCGAAGTCGATAGACAGCGCCATGTCCAGCCCGTCGGAGGCCCCGCGATGCGTCTCGTGCGCCAGCGGTCGAAGCTCGGCGAAGGCCGCCCCGTGCTGCACCCGCACCGGGCGGGCGACCGCGATGGCCGCCCCGGGCGCGTCCTGCAGCGCGATGCCGGCGCAGTCGATCAGGAACAGGAACGATGTCGCCGAGCCGTCCAGGATCGGCGCCTCCGGCCCGTCCACGCCCACCACTGCGTTGTCCACACCCGCCCCGGCCAGCGCCGCCATCACATGCTCGACCGTGCCGACCTGGATGTGCGGCGCATCCGGCAGCGCCAGCACGGTGCACAGCCGCGACGGCACCACGTTGTCGAAACGGGCGGGGATCATCGGCGCGCCGGGCAGGTCGAGGCGGCGGAATACGATCCCGCTGCCCGCTGCCGCCGGCGACAGCGTAAGCCGAACCTTCGCCCCCGAGTGCAGGCCCACGCCCACGCAGTCGATCGCCGACTTCAGCGTGCGCTGGCCGCCCGACAGGCTGTGCGGCATGATGCTATGCGGCAGGCCATCCATGATCGGCACTCCAGCCTTTCGCGCCGATGGCGCATCCGGTTCGTTAGGGTGAACCTAGGCAGGACTGCGGTAGCCGGCCAGTCAATGATTGTTGCTGAATATTTCGGCGCAAATCCTTGATAAAGGCCGCTGTTGCGTCGCACCATGTCACCCGGACATGATGCGGCGCAGGGCGGGCCGGTCAGGACGACTGGCGGCGCAGGAAGGCCGGGATCTCGAATCCCATCTCGTCGCCGCTAGTCTGGCGCACCTGCGCCGGGCTGCCTGCGCCGTTCAGCGGCCGCTCGCCGGTGCGCATGTCCTGGCCGCCCGGCGTGCAGCGATGGTTCCGCCCGTGCGGCCGGATCGGTCTGCTGGGCCGGCTGGTCGGCGGCGTGCGACGGCGCGGCATGGGCGCCCAGGATCGCGCCGGTCATCATCTTGAACAGGCTCGGCCGTGCCGGGGCGAGGGCCGCGGGCTCGGTCTGCTTCGGCTCGGCGAACAATCCGCTCCTGCCGGATTGCTGCCCGCCTGCGAAACGGCTGGTCGAGCGGGAAGGCGGCTGCTGGCGCGCCGCGGCCGGCAGCGCCTGACCCAGCGCCTCGGGTTGATGCGGCGCATCGTAGCCCTCGGCGAAATCGTCCGGCGCTGCCTCGTATCCGGCGTGCGCCGGCGGCGCGGCGGCCGGCGCCGATCGTGGCTGCTGCTGCGCGGCGGCGAGCTGTGCCGCATGCTGCGCCGCGGCCGCTTGCAGCCGTGCCAGGGGCAAGGGCTTCGGCAGCGGGGCGGGACGCAGCGCGGTCGGCTGGAACGCGGAGCCGGGTTGCGGCGCGAGGTACGTGGGCTGGCCCCCCGGCATCGAGTGCTGCGCCGACGCGGATGCCGATGCCTGGCCGGTGCCGGCGTGAGCGCCCGACGCCGCGGCCTGCGCCATCGCCGCCGGCATTGGCATCGGCGCACCGCCGCCGACCGCGACCAGGCGCGGGCGCTCGGCGGCTGCGGCCTTCTGCGCCGGGCTCTCGATCCCGGTCGCCACGACCGAGACACGGATCTTGCCGCCGAGCGATTCGTCGATCGCCGAGCCGAAGATGATGTTGGCTTCCTCGTCCACTTCCTCGCGGATGCGGTTGGCGGCCTGATCAACCTCGAACAGCGTCATGTCCTCGCCGCCGGTGATGTTGATGAGCAGGCCGCGCGCGCCGGCCATGCTGGTATCCTCCAGCAGCGGGTTGCTGATCGCGACCTCGGCGGCGCGGATGGCGCGGTTCTCGCCATCGGCCTCGCCGGTGCCCATCATCGCCTTGCCCATCTCGGCCATGACGGTGCGGATGTCGGCGAAATCGAGATTGACCAGGCCCGGCGCCACCATCAGGTCGGTGACGCCGCGCACCCCCATGTACAGCACGTTGTCGGCCATCTTGAAGGCTTCCTTCCAGCCGGTGCTTCTCGTTCGCGAGGCGGAACAGGTTCTGGTTGGGGATCACGATCAGCGTATCGACGAACTGCTGCAGCTCCTCGATACCGGCGTCGGCGGCGCGGGCGCGGCGCAGGCCCTCGAAGGTGAACGGCTTGGTCACCACGCCCACCGTCAGGATGTTGCGCTCGCGCGCCATGCGCGCGATCACCGGGGCTGCTCCGGTGCCGGTGCCGCCGCCCATGCCGGCGGTGATGAACACCATGTGCGCGCCGTCCAGGTGGCGATACAGCTCCTCCGCCGCTTCCTCCGCGGCCGCGCGCCCGATCTCGGGTTTTGCGCCGGCGCCGAGTCCCTGCGTGATGTGCGGGCCGAGCTGGATGCGGCGGTCGGCGCGGCTATGCACAAGTTGCTGGGCGTCGGTGTTGGCAACCACGAACTCCACGCCCTGCAGGTTGGACGCGATCATGTTGTCCACCGCGTTGGTGCCGCCGCCGCCGACGCCGATCACGGTGATGCGCGGCGTGAAATCGGTGTGCATCTGCTGCGGGATCGTCAGGTTCAAGGTCATGGGTCCACTCCCCCGGGGGTGTCGTTTCTACGCGATGCCGGCGAGTCGCGAGCGCATCAAACGCGCTCACGCAAAAAGGCGGCGATGCGCCGCAGCAATCCGCCGGGCCGTTCCGTCTCGAAATCGATGTCGTGCGGCCCGCGCCCGGCGCCGGCGGCCCAGGCCAGCAGGCCGACGGCGGTCGCGAACGCCGGTCCGCCGGCGCTGTCGGGCAGTCCGCGCAGCGGTTGCGGCCGGCCGTGACGCACGGTGCGCCCCAGGATGCGCGCGGCCATCTCGCGCGCGCCGCTGAGCTGGCTGGCGCCGCCGGTCAGCACGACGCGCGTGCCGGCGGCGCGGCCGAGACCAGAGCCTTCGATGCGTTCCTTGACCATCTCGAAGGTCTCCTCAAGTCGCGGCTTGATGATGCCGACGACCATGCTGCGCGGCACCTTGGCGATGGTGTGGTCGTCCTCGCCGACCAGCGGCACCGGCAGCATCTCCCGTTCGTCATCGGGACTTGCGTGCGCGCTGCCGTACAGCGTCTTGAGCCGCTCGGCGTGCGCCACCGGCGTGGACAGCAGCCGGGCGATGTCGTTGGTGACGTGCTGGCCGCCGACCGGCAATTGCGCGGTGTGCAGCAACTGTCCCTCGGCGAACACCGCCATGCCGGTGGTGCCGCCGCCCATGTCGAGCACCGTGGCGCCCAGCAGCCGTTCGTCCTCGACCAGCGTGGACATGCCCGCGGCCATCGGTGCGGAGACCAGCTCGGCAATGTCCAGGTCGCACCGCGCGATGCACGCGCCCAGCGTGGACAGCGAGGTGCGCACCGCATCGACCACATGCAGGCGAGCCGAGAGCGCCTCGCAATGCAGGCCGCGCGGATCGGACACGCCCTGCGCGTCGTCCGCGGAGAAGGTCAGCGGCAGCGCATGGATGATGTCGCGGCCCTCGCTCGCGGCGCGCGCGCGACCCTCCAGCAGCACGCGGCGGATGTCGGCTTCGGTCACCGCGCGGCCGCCGACCGGCCACTGCACGTTGAACAGCCGGCTTTCCGGCTGGCCGCAGGACAGGTTCACGGTGATGCTGCGCAGCCGGGTGTCGGCTTCGTTCTCGGCCTGCCCGACCGCGGCGCGGATCGCGCGCTCGGCGGCCTCGATGTCGATTATGCCGCCGCCTCGCACGCCCATGCCGCGCTGCCAGCCGAAGCCCAGCACGCGGTTCGATCCGTCGCTCTCGGTGCGCCCGATGATGCAGACGATCTTGGTCGTGCCGATGTCGAGCACGCCGAACGCCCCGGACTGGCGCGCGCGATGGCGCGTCGGCTCCGGCTCGTGCTCGGACGGTGGCAGCATCTTGCCGCGCGGCATGTCGTTCATGCGGGTTTGCGCGCCTCGCCGGGTTTCGGCGAGGCGTCCGTTGGGGGCGGCGGGAGCGGGCGAATGGTCAGCCGGTCCGGCAGGCGCAGATCGACCAGCTGCAGCGGGCGGTCGAGCAGCCGGTGATCGCGTTCCAACTGCACCAGCTTGGCCAGCGCCTGCGGCACCGCGCCCTCCGGCAGCTCGACGTCGATGCCGTTGTTGAGATGCAGGTTCCAGCGCCGCTCGCCGACGCGCACTGCCGCGGCGATCCGCGGCTGCAGGCTGGGCTGGGCCGCTAGCGCGTCGATCAGCGTTGCCGCCGCCTGCGGCGCGCCGGCGCCGACGACCAGCGGCACCTGATTGGCGAAGGCGGCGACATCGGAATCGGTGACGGTGTTGCCGGCGCGGTCGATCAGCACGAACCGCCCGTCATGCTGCCACACCGCGAAGGGCGTGCGTTCATCCAGGCTGACGATCAGCGTGCCGGGCAGCCGGCGCTGCACCGTGGCGTTGCGCACCCATTGGATGCTCTCAATGCGCGCGCGCGCCTCGCCCAGCGAGAAGGTCAGCATCGGATCGCCGATGGATGCGCCGAGTGCCGCGCGCAGCAGCGGCTCGGGCGTCTTCTGCCGTCCCTCGACCACGACGGTCTCGACGCGCAGCCCAAGCCGCGCCGTGGCGTGGCCGAAACGCTCTGCGAAGCTCTCGCCGCGACCCAGCGCCAGCACCAGGCCGACGCAGGCGACGGCCACCGCGCCCAGTCCGGCCAGCGCCAGCGCCGGGCGCACCAGCCGGCGCTGGCGCCGCAGCATCACCCGCCACCGGCCGGGGCGATCCAGCAGCGGCCGCTTGCGCGCCGCGGCGGCGGTGCGGGTCACGCGCGGCATGCGGCCTGCCCAATCATCCAGGCGCAGAGCTGCCCGAAGCCGATGCCGCAATGCGCCGCCTGCTCGGGCAGCAGCGATGTCGGGGTCAGCCCAGGTTGGGTGTTCACCTCCAGCAGCACCAGCCGGCCGGGCTCGCCCGCCGTGTCGTCATAGCGGAAATCGGCGCGCGACGCGCCGCGGCAGCCCAGCGCCGTGTGCGCCGCAAGCGCCACGTCCAGCGCGCGCCGCGTCACCTCCGGATGCACCGTGGCCGGGATGACATGGCGCGAGCCGCCATCGGCGTATTTCGATTCGTAGTCATAGAAGCTGTGGCTGGCGGCGATCTCGGTGACCGCCAGGGCGCGGTCGCCCATGACGCCCACGGTCAACTCGCGGCCGGGCACGTATTCCTCCACCAGCGCATGCGGCCCGAAGCGCCACTCCGCGGCGATCTGCGCGCGCCGGTTGTCGCAGGCGCGCACGATGCTGACGCCGACCGAGGAACCTTCGTTGATTGGCTTGACGACGTACGGCGTAGGCCACGGATCGGCGTCGCGCAGAGCTTCGATCTCTACGACCCGGCCGCGCGGCACCGGCAGCCCATGCGCAGAGAACACCGCCTTGGCGGCGACCTTGTCGATGGCGAGCGCCGAGGCGCGCACGCCGGAATGGGTGTACGGGATGCCCAGCCAGTCGAGCACGCCCTGGATCGTGCCGTCCTCGCCGAAGCGGCCATGCAGGGCGTTGAACACCACGTCGGGCGCCGGGTCGAGCGCCGCCAGGGTGGCGCGCAGGTCGGGGCCGACATCGATGCCGACGACTGCGAAGCCGGCTTCGCGCAAGGCCGGGATCACCTGTCGCCCGGATGACAGGCTGACCGCGCGTTCGGCGGAGATGCCGCCATACAGGACGGCGATGCGGGTCATGCCGGCACGCCCACGCGACGGATCTCCCAGACCAGATCGACACCGCTCGCCGTGCGCACGCGGGCGCGCACCGTCTCGCCCAGGGTCTCGATGTCCGATGCGGTGGCGTCCCCGGTGTTCAGAAGGAAGTTGCAGTGCTTCGCGCTGACCGCGGCGCCGCCATGCGTCAGGCCGCGGCAGCCGGCCGCATCGATCAGCTCCCAGGCCTTCATCCCGGGTGGGTTGCGAAACGTGGATCCGCCGGTGCGGGCGCGCGTCGGCTGCGTTGCCTCGCGGCTGGCGCGGATGCTGTCCATGCGCGCGGCGATCAGGCCGGCATCGCCCGGCGTGGCGCGCAGGCGCGCCCGTACCGCGATGCCGCCGGGCGGCAGCGCGGCATGGCGATAGGCCAGCGCCAGCCGGGCGGCGGGAACCCGCACCAGCTGCCCGTCGCGGGTGGCGATGTCGACCCAGTCGAGACACGCCGCGATGTCGCCGCCATAGGCGCCGGCGTTCATCGCCACCGCGCCGCCGATGCTGCCGGGGATGCCGGACAGGAACTCCAGCCCGCCAAGCACCGCCTCGGCCGCCCGTTCGGCGACCGTGACATCAAGCGCGCCGGCCCCGGCGATCACGCCGTCGCCGTCGATGACGATGTCGGAAAACCCGCGCGCCAGGCGCACCACCACGCCATGCACCCCGCCGTCGCGCACGATCAGGTTGGACGCCGCGCCGATGGCGACCGCCGGGATCTCGGCGGCAGGGCGGCCAGCAGCGCGCACAGATCTCGGCATCCGCCGGGCGCACCAGCAGTTCGGCAGGACCACCGACGCGGAACCAGGTCTGCTGGCCGAGCGCCGCGTTGCGCTGCACGCGGCCGCGCAGGGGCGGCAGGTCGTCGCGGAAATCCCCAGAAGGGCGCAACACCGTGACGCCGTCTGCGCGTGCGACGCGGCTCGTCATCACCGCCCGCCCATTGCGCGCTTTGGCATGGACGCCTGGATCGCCGCCAGCTGCGCCGGCAGCGCGCCCGCCCATTGCGTGATGTTGCCCGCGCCCAGGCACACCACGTAATCGCCACTGCGGGCGATTGCGTTGACCATTTCGGCCAGGTGTTCCGGCCCGGGCAGCGGCACCACGCTGCGATGGCCGCGCGCGCGCAGGCCCTCCACCAGCGCGTCGCGATCGACGCCCTCGATCGGCTTCTCGCCGGCCGGGTACACGTCGGCCACGATCACCGTGCCGGCGTCATTCATGCAGGTGCAGAACTCCTCGAACAGCGAGGCCAGGCGTGAATAGCGATGCGGCTGCACCACCGCGACCACGTCGCGCGCGCCGGCCTGGCGCGCCGCCTTCAGCACGGCCGCGATCTCGACCGGGTGATGGCCGTAATCGTCGATCACCGTGATCGCCGCGGCCTCGCCGGTCTTGCTGAAGCGGCGCTTGACGCCACGGAAGCCGGCAAAGGCGCTGCGCAGCGTGATGTCGTCGATCTCCATCTCGCTGGCGATGGCCACCGCCGCCAGCGCGTTCTGCACGTTGTGCTCGCCCAGCATGGGCAGCCGGAACGGCCCCATCTTGCGCGCGCGGTTCCTCGCGCGGTCGGCGACCGTCACCTCGAACGTGCAGCCCAGCTTGTCGGCGACCAGCTTCTCGGCGCGAACATCGGCCTGCGGCGAGAAGCCGTAGGTGATGATGCGCCGGTCCGACAGGCGCGGGATCATCTGCTGCACGCCGGGATGGTCGGCGCAGAGCACCGCGAAGCCGTAGAACGGGATGTTCTCGACGAACTGGTGGTAGCCCGCGAACATCGCCTCGGCGGTGCCCCAATGGTCGAGATGTTCGGGGTCCATGTTGGTGACCACCGCGATTGTCGCCGGCAGGCGCAGGAAGCTGCCGTCGCTCTCGTCGGCTTCGACCACCATCCACTCGCCTTCGCCCATGCGCGTGTTGGTGCCATAGGCGTTGATGATGCCGCCGTTGATGACGGTGGGATCCAGCCTCGCCGCCTCCAGCACGCAGGCGACCAGGCTGGTCGTGGTGGTCTTGCCATGCGTGCCGCCGACCGCGATCGCCCAGCGCAGGCGCATGAGCTCGGCCAGCATCTCCGCCCGCCGCACCACCGGCACCAGCCGCGCGCGCGCCGCCTGGACCTCGGGATTGTCGGGGCTGCACCGCGGTCGAGATGACCACCACCTGCGCGTTGGCGACGTTGGCGCGCGTCGTGACCGATCGCGACATGGATGCCCGGCCTCGCGCAGCCGGGCGACGTTGGCGTTCTCGGCGATGTCGCTGCCCTGCACGGCGTAGCCCAGCACATGCAGCACCTCGGCGATGCCGGACATGCCGATGCCGCCGATGCCGACGAAATGGATGGTGCCGATGTTGAGCGGCATCGCCCTCATCGCACGCGCTCCGCGATCAGCCGTTCCACCGCATCGGCCAGCGCGCCGGCGGCGTCTTGGTGCGCGCGGGCGCGGGCGGCCTGCGCGGCGGCGGTCAGGGCGGGGGCATCCTCGAGCAGGCGCGTCAGCATCGCGGCAAGGTGTTCCGTGGTGAATTGCGGCTGCGGCACGACCCATGCGGCGATCGCCGAGCGCCCGCGCATTGGCCGATTGATGGTCGTCGATCGCGTGCGGCAGCGGCACCAGGATGGCGGGACGGCCGATCGCGGCCAGCTCGGCGACTGTCGATGCTCCGGCGCGCGCGACCACCAGGTGCGCGGCCGCCAGCCGCTCGGCCACGTCTTCGAAGAACCGGCCCAGCTCGGCGGCGATCCCGCTTGCGGCATAGGCGGCGCGCACGCGGGGCAGATCCTCCTCGCGGCATTGCTGCGTCACGCACAGCCGCGCGCGCAGCGCGTCGGGCAGTGCTGCCAGCGCGGGCGGCACGATGTCGGAGAACACGCGCGCGCCCAGCGAGCCGCCCAGCACCAGCAGACGCGGATCCGCCGCTGGCGGTGCGTAGGCGCGGCGCGGACATGGCTGGGCGCACCGGGTTGCCGACGACCTGCGTGGCGACGTCGGCGGGCAGGCGGGCCGTATCGGCGAAGCTCAGCGCCAGCAGATCCGCGCCGCGCGCAAGCGCCCTGTTGGCGCGGCCCAGCACCGCATTCTGTTCATGCAGCAGCAATGCCGGGGCGGCCGCAGGGTGCGCGCGGCCAGGAACGGCGCCACGCTGGGATAGCCGCCGAAACCGACCACGGCCGCCGCATCCAGCCGCCGCAGGATCGTCCGCGCCTGCAGCACGCCGCGCGCCAGGCCGGCGGCCGCGCCGACCGCGCGCGGCGCCGCGTCCGGCAAGCCCGGCTCCGGCGATGACGAACTGTTCGCGCCCGGCGAACACCGGCGACTGCAGCGCGCCGGACCGCGCATCGGTGATCAGCACGATCCGCTGCCCGCGTGCAACGAGCGCGATCGCCAGCGCCTCGGCCGGGAACACATGCCCGCCGGTGCCGCCGGCGGCAATCGCGATGGGCCGCACGGCCGGCCCTCTCATGGCGACGCGCTCATGGCGGGTCGCCCGCATGCCGGCGCCGGGTCAACGCCAGCAGCAGCCCCATGCCGAAGGCGATCGCCATGGCCGATGATCCGCCATACGAGACGAAGGGCAGGGTCATGCCCTTGGTCGGGATCAGATGCAGCGTGCTGCCCATGTTGACGAAGGCCTGCAGTCCGAAGCTCGCGATCAGCCCGGTCGCGCCCAGGATCACGAACATCTCGCCCTCGTGCTGCAGCTTCGCCAAGCCGCGCAGCACGATGAAGGCGAACACGCCGAGCAGCACGAGGCACACCAGCAACCCGAACTCCTCGCCCGCGACGGCGAAGATGAAGTCGGCATGGGCGTCCGGCAGCATGTCCTTGATGTGGCCCTCGCCCGGGCCGCGCCCCAGCAGGCCGCCATTGCCGAACGCCTCCAGCGCGCGGTGCACCTGGTAGTTGTCGCCGACATTCGGATGCAGGAATCGCGCGACGCGGCTGCGCACATGGTCGAACATGACATAGGCCGCAGCGCCGCCGGCGCCGATCGCGGCCAGCAGCACGCCGACGAAGGCCAGGTTCAGACCGCCCACGAACAGCTGGATGAACAACGTGCCGGTGACGACGGCCAGCATGCCGATGTCCGGCTGCGCCTGCAGCAGCGCGGCCACCAGCGCGTAGCAGGCGAAGGCCAGCGCGGTGCCGGGGAAGCGGCCGGGCTTGCGCGCCTCGGCCAGCAGCCAGGCGGCGACCACCGCGAAGCAGGGCTTCAGGAACTCGCTGGGCTGCAGCGAGAACCCGGGCAGGGCGATCTCGCGCCGCGCGCCCTTGATCTCGACGCCGATCACCAAGGTCAGCGCTGTCAGTCCCAGCGCGACGGCGAAGCCGGCCAGCGCCACGCGGCGCACGCCGCGCGGGCTGAGCAGCGACACGGCGACCACGATCAGCCCGGCGACGGCGAGGAAGACCACCTGCTTGAGGATGAACATGTCGCGCGAGACGTGGATGCGCTCGGCCACCGCCGGGCTTGCCGCGAGCACCAGCACGTAGCCGAAGCCAATCAGGGTCGCGATGGCGAGCAGCGTCCAGCGATCGACCGTCCACCACCAGCGGCCGAGCACGGAATTGTCGGCGCGCGAGAGCATCGGCATCAGCCGGCCCTCGCGAGAGTTGCCACGAGTTCGCGGAAGCGATCGCCGCGCGCCTCGAAATCGGCGAACTGGTCGAAGCTGGCGCAGGCGGGGGAGAGCAGCACGACGGGAACGTTGTCGCGTCGGGCATGGGCGAAGGCGGCGGGCACGGCGGCGTCCAGCGTGCCGACGATCTCGTGCGGCACGTCGGCCAGGGTGCCCGCGAACGCGGCGGCATCGCGACCGATCAGCAGCGCGTGCGCGATACGGGGAAACAGTCGCACGCAGCGGCTCGATCCGCCGGCCTTGGCGATGCCGCCGGCGATCCACACCACGCGCTCATAGGAGGCCAGCGCCCGGGCCGCCGAAGTCCGCGTTGGTCGCCTTGCTGTCGTTGACGAACGCCACTCCGGCGACGCTGCCGACCCGTTCCAGCCGGTGCGGCAGGCCGGCGAAACCGGGCAGCGCCCGTTCGCTGGCGGGCCGTGGGACGCCGAGCGCCTCGGCCATCGCCAGCGCCGCCGCGATATTCTGCGTATTGTGCGCGCCCGGCATCGTCGCCGGCGGCGGCGCGGCGACACCGGTCTGGCTGATCGTCACGACCCGGGCCGCGCGCGTGCGCAGCCATTGCGCGAGGTCGCGCGAATGGCCGTCGTCAACGCCCACCACCGCCACGTCATCCACCGTCTGCCGCGCGAAGATCTGCCTTTTCGCAGCGACATAACCGGCCATGTCGCCATGCCGGTCGAGGTGATCGGGGGACAGGTTCAGCATCGCCGCGACATCGAATCGCAACGTCGCGAGTCGCTCCAACATATAGGAGCTCATCTCCAGCACGTACACTCCATCATGGGGCAGCAGCGGCAGCGACAGCGCCGCATTCCCCAGATTCCCGCCCGCCGCGACCGGCACGCCGGCCGCGGCCAGAACGTGCGCCAGCAGCGCCGTCGTGGTGCTTTTGCCGTTGGTCCCGGTGATCCCGGCAAACCGCGCGCGCGAACCGCTCGCCCGCACCGCGCGATACAGCAACTCCGCGTCCGAGAGGATGGGCACGGCCGCCGCGAGCGCCGCCGCCGCCAGCGGATGCGGCGCGGGCAGGCGGTGCGGGATGCCGGGCGACAATACCATCGCACTCAGCCCGGCCATGTCCGGCAGCGCCACACGCAGCTCCGCAGACTCCGCCTGCGTGCGAGCCGCGGCAAAATCGTCCCAGGCGACGACGTCAGCGCCCATGTCCCGCAACGCGCGCGCGACCGGCAATCCGTTGCGGCCAAGGCCCACCACCGCAAAGCGCCGGCCGGCGAATATGTCGCTGCGAAAGACGCTCATCGGATCTTCAGCGTCGCCAGACCGACCAGCGCCAGGATCATCGAAATGATCCAGAAGCGGATGACGATGGTCGGTTCCGCCCAGCCCTTCTTCTCGAAATGATGGTGCAGCGGCGCCATCAGGAACACCCGGCGGCGGGTGCGCTTGTACCAGAACACCTGCACGATCACGCTCACCGTCTCGACCACGAACAGGCCGCCGACGATCATCAGCACGATCTCATGCTTGACCGCGACCGCCACCGCGCCCAGCGCGCCGCCGAGCGCGAGACTGCCGGTGTCGCCCATGAACACCGCCGCCGGCGGCGCGTTGAACCAAAGGAAACCGATGCCGGCGCCGATCAGCGCCGAGCAGAACACCGCCAGTTCGCCCGCGCCCGGCACGCCGTTCAGTTGCAGGTAGTCGGCGAACACGCGGTTGCCGACGAGATACGAGATCAGCGCGAATACGCCCGCGCAGATGATGACCGGCCCGATCGCCAGCCCGTCCAGCCCGTCGGTCAGGTTCACCGCGTTGCTGGCGCCGATCATCACGAAGGCGCCGAACAGCGGAAACGCCAGCCCGAGCGGAATCAGCACCTCCTTGAACAGTGGAACCGCCAGCGCGCTGCCGATCGGATTGCGCGTCAAGTACATGAACCACGCCGCCGCGCCGACGCCGATCACCGCCTGCACCACCAGCTTGCCGCGCCCGGACAGGCCGCGAAACGAGGCGCGGGAGAGCTTGATGTAATCATCGACGAACCCCAGCGCGCCGTACCCGAGCGTCACCGTGAGGACGCCCCAGACATAGCCGTTTCGCAGGTCCGCCCACAGCAGCGTCGAGACCACGAGCGCGGTCAGGATCAGGCCGCCGCCCATCGTCGGCGTGCCCTTCTTTTCGATCAGATGCCGCTCCGGCCCGTCCGGGCGGATCGGCTGGCCGTGCAACTGGATGCGCTTCAGCCAGCGGATGAACGGCGGCCCGACGATGAAGCTGACCAGCAGCGCGGTCAGGCACGCGGCACCCGAGCGGAAGGTGAGATAGGTCAGCAGCCGGAAGGCGCTGAGCTGATGCTCGAACAGGCGGGCGAGATTGTACAGCCATCAGGCGCCGCCTTCGCTGCGCCCGATCGCGTCCACGACACGCTGCATGCGGCTGCCGAGGCTGCCCTTGACCAGCACCGCGTCGCCGTCGCGCAGCGCCGCGGCGACGATCGGCGCGAGCGCGGCGGAGTCGGGCGCATGCGCGGCGCGCAGGCCGGGCCGGACCGCGTCGTGCAGACCGCGCATCGCCGCGCCGCAGGTGAACAGCAGGTCGGCATGGCGCTCGACATCGGCGACGAGGCCCGAGTGTTCGCCGGCAGCGTGCTCGCCCAGCTCCAGCATGTCGCCCAGCACCGCGATGCGCCGCGATCCCGGCTGCAGCCCAAGGACGGCGAGCGCCGCGCGCACCGATGCGCCGGAGGCGTTGTAGCTTTCGTCGAGCAGCGTTGCCGCGCCGCCGCGCACCGCAACGCTGCGCCGCGCGCCGCGTCCGGCCACCGGCGCGAACCCGTCCAGCGCCGCGGCGGCCTGCGCCGCGTCCAGGCCGAGCGCGACGGCGACGGCCAGCGCGCAGGCGGCGTTCATCGCCATGTGCGCGCCGGGCGCGTGCAGCATGAAGGCTACCTCCCGGCCGGCGGCGCGGATCGCGACCCGATTTGTTGCGGCGTCGCTGCGCGTCTCCAGCAGGCGAACCGCATCGTCCGGGGCCGTGCCGAAGGTGACGGCGGGTTGTCCCCACAACGCCAGGGCCGGGCCTGCGGAGGGCAGCACCATCGCGGCAGGCGCCGGGGCCGGTCGGGCGACCAGGCCCTCCGCCACCGACAGCTTTTCCCGCGCGATCGCCTCGATGCTGCCCAGGTTGCCGATATGCGCGGCCTCGATCGCCGTGATCGCGGCAACGTGCGGGCGGGCCAGGCGCGCCAGCGGCGCGATCTCGCCCGCATGGTTCATGCCGATCTCGGCGACGCAGAAAGCATGGCCCGGCGGCAGGCGCGCCAGGGTCAGCGGCACGCCCCACTGGTTGTTGTGCGACGCCTCGGCGGCCCAGCTGCGGCCGAACGCGGACAGGATGACGCGCAGCATCTCCTTCGTGGTGGTCTTGCCGACGCTGCCGGTGACCGCCGCGACGCGGCCGCCGAAGCGGGCGCGGCCGAACGCGCCCAGCGCGCGCAGCCCGTCCAGCGTGTTGGCCACCTGCAGCAGCGGCGCGTCGTCGTCCACGCCGTCCGGCAGGCGATGCACCATTGCCCCCGCGGCGCCGCGCGACAGCGCGTGCGCCACATGGTCGTGACCGTCGCCGCTGGCGGTCGCCAGCGCCACGAACAGCGCGCCGGGCTGCACGGTGCGGCTGTCGAGCGAAACGCCGGTCGCCGAGAACGGCGTGCGCAGCAGGCCGCCGACGCTGTTCGTCCGGGTGGCGGCCAGCAGGTCGGTGGGCGACCAGAGCGCGGTCACGCAGCGCCCGCCAGCCGACGCACGGTCGTCGCGTCGTCGAACGGCAGCACCGTGCCGCCGACCGTCTGCCCCTGTTCGTGGCCTTTGCCGGCGACGGCCAGCACGTCGCCCGGCCGCAGCATCTCCAGCCCGGCCGCGATCGCCGCGGCGCGGTCGCCGATCTCGATGCCGCCCGGGCAGCCGGCCAGCACGGCGGCGCGGATCGCCGCCGGGCTTTCGCCGCGCGGGTTGTCGTCGGTGACGATGCAGATGTCGGCCGCCGCGGCGCAGGCCCGGCCCATCAGCGGCCGCTTGCCCGGATCGCGGTCGCCGCCGGCGCCGAACACCACCAGCAGCCGGCCCGCCGCATGCGGGCGCAGCGCTGACAGCAGCCGGGCCAGCGCGTCCGGCGTATGCGCGTAGTCCACATACGCCGCCGCGCCATTCGCCAGCCGCGCGCCCAGCTGCATCCGCCCGCGCACCCCCGCCAGCCGCGCCAGCAGCGGCCAGGGATCGGCGATTCCCGTGGCCTGCGCCAGCGCCGCGGCGACCAGCACGTTGTCCGCCTGAAAGCGGCCGGGCAGCGCCAGCGCAACCTCGTGCCGCGCGCCCTCGGCCAGACACTCGATCACCTGCCCGTCCGGCGTCGGGATGGCGCGCAGCAGGCGGATCGCGCCGCCGTCCTCGCCCACGCTGCGCAGATCCAGCCGCCGCTGCCGGGCGATCCCGGCCAGCTCGCGCAGGGTCGCCGGCTCCAGCGTGGTGCTGACGACCGCGGCGCCGCCCTCGGCCAGCAACGCGGCGAACAGCCGCAGCTTCGCGGCACGGTAGCCGTCCAGCGTGCCGTGGTAGTCCAGGTGGTCGCGCGTCAGATTGGTGAACGCCGCCGCCATGGGGCGCAGGCCGTCCAGCCGGAACTGGTCCAGCCCGTGCGAGGAGGCCTCCAGCGCGGCATGGGTGACGCCCTGCCGGGCCAGCGCGGCCAGCATGTCGGACAGCGCGACCGGATCGGGCGTGGTCATGGATGCCCCGCCGCCGACCGGAACCGCCTCTGGCGCGACCACGCCCAGCGTGCCCAGGCTGGCGGCGCGCCGTCCGGCCAGCGTCCAAAGCTGGCGCAGGAAATCGACCGTGCTGGTCTTGCCGTTGGTGCCGGTCACCGCGACCAGCGTGTCCGGCGGCGGCCCGGCCAGCCGGGCGGCGATCTGCGCCAAGCGGCGTCGCGGCTCGGCATCCTCGATCAGCGGCCGCGGCGGCACGCCGGGCGGCCAGACGGTGCCGGGCGGCGCCAGCACCGCCACCGCGCCGCGCGCCACCGCCTCGCCGATGAAGCGGCTGCCGTCGGTGCGCGCGCCAGGGATGGCCACGAACAGCGCTCCCTGCCGCGCCTGCCGGCTGTCGGCGGTGACGCCGCGCACCTCGACGCCGCCGGCGGCGCGCCAGCCCGCCACGGCGGCGGGCGGGACGGCGGCGAGGTCTGCCAGCCGGGCCATCAGCTCACTCGCTTGCAATGGCCGGCGCCCGCCACACCGCCTCGTGGCGCATGTCGCGCGGCAGCGATGCCGGAGCGGCCGGTCGCGCCGGCGCGACGGGCAGGCCATGTCCGGCGGCCGCGGTGCGCGCGCCGCCGCGGCCGCCGGGCAGGCGGGTCGCCAGCACGGCAGGGGGACTGGCGGGCGGCGGCGTCAAGGGTCCGCGCGCGCCGGCCGGCCGGGCCGGCTCCAGCGGGATGTCCAGCGACGCCTGCACCGCGGCGGCCGCCTCGCCGGTGACCGGCAGCAGCCCCAGCATCGGCGCGATGCGCGCGATCACCCGGCCGGCGCCTGGCGCGCTGACCGCGCCGGCGGTGGAAAAGCCGCCGGTGGATTTGTTGCCTTGTGGATCGTCGAGCATGAAGTACACCGCGTAGCGCGGCGCGTTCATCGGGAACACCGACACAAACGCCGAGACGTTCGCGTGTTTCTCATAGCTGTGATGCAGAACCTTCTCAGCGGTGCCGGTTTTTCCGCCGACGAAGTAACCGGCCACCTCGGCCGGCTTGCCGTAGCCGGCGGTCACCACCAGGCGCATCAGCTTGCGCGTGATGTCCGACGTCTCCGCCCGCATGATTCGCGTGCCCGCCGGCGGGGCAGCGTCGTCGCGCGCCAGGATGGTCGGCTGGTGCAGGATTCCGCCATCGGCCACGGCGGCGGTGGCGGTGACCACATGCAGCGGCGAGACCGCGACGCCGTGGCCGAAGCCGATGGTCAGGGTCGCCGCTTCCTTCCAGTTGGCCACCGCCGGAAACAGCGGTCGCCCCGCCTCCGGCAGCTCGACCTTCAGCCGCGACATCAGCCCCAGCTTCTGCAGCCAGGCGCGCTGCCGCTCGGCGCCCACCGCCTGGGCCATCTTGGCCGCGCCGATGTTGGAGGAATAGGCGATGATCTCGGGCACGTACAGGAATCGGTGCTTGCCCTCGAAATCGTTGATCGAGAACCGGCCGATGCGGATCGGGTTGGTCGCGTCGAACCCGTTCCAGATATGCACGATCTCGTCATCCAGCGCCATCGAAACGGTCTGCAGCTTGAAGGTGCTGCCCGGCTCATACATCCCGGTCACCGCGCGGTTGAAGCGATCATCGGGCGGCGCGTTGCCGAAATCGTTGGTGTCGTAGTCGGGCAGGCTGACCATCGCCAGCACCTCGCCGGTGCGCACGTCCATCACGATGCCGCAGGCGCCGATGGCCTTGAACTCATCCATCGACCTGGCCAGTTCGTCGCGCATCACCGCCTGGACCCGCACGTCCAGCGACAGGCGCAAGGGCTGCGGGTCGGTGCGCAGCCGCTGGTCGAAGAAACGCTCGGCGCCGGCCACGCCGTGCTCGTCCACATCGACGCCGCCCAGCAACTGCGCGGCGACTCGCCCCTGCGGATAGTGCCGCCGCTCGGTCGGCTGGAACGAGATGCCGGGAATCCCGAGATCGTTGATCGCGAGCTCCTGGCGCGGCGTCAGCTGGCGGGCGAGATAGACGAACTGCTTGGCCAGGTCGGACAGCTTCGCGCGCGTCTCGGCCTCGTTCAGCGTCGGCAGCACCGATTGCAGCTTCTTCGCCGCTTCGGCGGGATCGGTCATTTCGCGCGGGTCGGCATACAGCCCGGCCGTCGGCAGCGAGATCGCCAGGATCTCGCCGTTTCGATCGGTCATCATCGCCCGCTGGGCGTGCGGCATGGCCGCGACCTGATCGGGGTCGATGATGCCAGGCCCGGCATCCATCGCGGACCCGGCGCCCAGCATCCCGTCCGCCGCCAGGGCTGCCGTCTGGATCACCCGCGCCCGCCCGGGATCCAGGGCTGCGGCGGCGGGCCGTGCCGGCTGCGCGGCGGCGGCGTGACGCGGCAGCACCGGCTGGATGATCGTGGCGTCGGTCAGCTTCAGGCCCAGCGCGCCGTACAGGGCGGCGAAGCCGGCCAGCGCCAGCACCAGCCGGCTGCGGGTGCGTTCCAGAGCGGCCCGGCGCTTCAGGTCCGGGGCGGTGACCCGCACCGTCTCCATGCGCGGCACGCCGGCATCGCGCGGCGCGCCGAACCGCCGCGCCGGCGTGGCGGGCGAGGGGGCATCCGGTCCTGGCGCGCCGCTCACCGCGACAGGGTCTCCGACCCGCCGGGCTGGTAGCGTTGATAGGTGACGCTGGCCGGGGCGATCAGGCCGCGCGCCATGCCGAGCGCCGAGCCGACCTGCGCCGGGGCCGAGAACCCGGGCGAGGCAGCCTGGATGGCCAGCGGGTCAGGCCGCGGGGCCGCCGCGTAGGTGGCGGCGCGGCGCGGCAGAGCGGGACGGATCACGCTGGCGTAGCCGGCGGGAGCGTAGCCGCCGGATGCGTAGCTGGCCGGCCGGGAGCGGCGGATGATTGGCGACACGGCGGTTCGGGGTGGGGCCGACGCGCTGGCGACCAGCCCACGGGTCGCCAGCGGGGCGGCCGGCCGCGCCGGGGCGGGTGGGAAATCGGTACGGCGCATGGCCGGTGCTGACGCCGATCACCGGCGGCGTCGCCGGTGCGTCCGGCGGGGCCGCCACCGATGCGGGCGGCGCCGCGACCGGCGGCAGCCGCTGGTCGAGCTGGGCCAGGCTGGTGAATTGGCCGGGCGCCAGCGGGGCCAAGTGCGGCAGGTGCGTGCCGGCCAGGTCCTGCAGCCGGGACGGATCGTTCAGCAGCGCATACTCGGCCCGCAGCACCGAGATGTGCTCGCGGATGCGCCCGGCGGCGCTGGCCACCTGCTCGATCTGGCGGTCGAGCACGTAGCCCTGGTGTTTGGCCTGATACAGGTACAGGCCGGACCCGGCGGCAACCAGCATCGTCAGGCAGGTGACGGGACGGATCACGACGCCTCCATGCCCGGTGCGTCGGCCCCTTGCGCGTCGGCCCCTTGCGCGTCAGGCCCGGAAGCCGGGCGCAGCATCGCGCGCAGCCTGGCGCTGCGGGCGCGCGGGTTGGCGCGGGTCTCCGCCTCGGACGGGCGTAGCGCGCGCTGGGTCAGCAGGCGGAAGCCGGGCGCGGCGGGCGCGCGCAGCCCGGCCGGGTCGTGCCGCGACGGCGCGCCGGCGCGCCCGGAGGCGCCGGCCATGAAGCGCTTGACCAGGCGATCCTCCAGCGAATGGAACGACACCACGACCAGCCGCCCGCCCGGCGCCAGCAGCGCCAGCGCCGCCTCCAGCGCACGCGAGATCTCGGCCAGCTCGTCGTTGACCCGGATCCGCAGCGCCTGGAAGCTGCGCGTCGCCGGGTCCAGGCCCGAGCGGTCCGGCGGCAGCACGCCGCGGATGATGCCGGCCAGCCGCGCCGTGGTCGTGATCGGGGCGATGCAGCGGGCGGCGACGATGGCGCGCGCGATGCGCCGGGAATGACGCTCCTCGCCAAGCTCGAACAGCGTGTCGGCCAGCTCGCGCTCGTCCAGGGTCGCCACCAGCTCGGCCGCGGTGGGGCCGTCGTCGCCCATGCGCATGTCCAGCGGGCCGTCGGCGCGGAAGCTGAAGCCGCGCCGGGGGTCGTCGATCTGGAACGACGACACGCCCAGGTCGAGCACCACCCCGTCCAGCGCGGCGATCCCGTGCCGGCCCAGCAAATCCAGCATGTCGCCGAACCGGCCTTGCAGCAGGTGCAGCCGGCCGGGGAACCGCTGCGCCAGCGCCGCGCCGCGCGCCACGGCACCAGGGTCGCGGTCGATCGCCCACAGCGTGCACGCCGCCCGCCCGAGGATAGCCGCCGCATAGCCGCCGCCCCCGAACGTGCCGTCGAGATAGATGGCGCCGTCGCGCGGCGCGAGCTGGTCGAGAACTTCAGGCAGCATTACCGGAACATGACTCACGCCGCCGGAGTCCCGTGCGACTGTTGCGCGAGCGAAATCGCTGCCGGCAATCCGCCGGACGCGGCCAGCCGGCGCGCCCGGTCGCGCTCGCGCGCCTCGCTCCGACGCCGCTCGGCGGCCGCCGGCTCCCACATCTGGAAGCACCTGCCGACGCCCATGAAGGTGACGCTGTCGGTCACGCCGGCATGCGCGGCCAGGCCTGCCGGCAGCACGATGCGGCCCTCACGGTCGGCCTCGATCGGGAAGGCGTCGGCATAGATCACGGTCGCCAGATCCTCATGCGCCTCGCTCATCAGCTCGAACTGCGCCAGCGGCGTAGCCAGGCTTTCGAACGCGTGGACCGGCCACGCCTCGACGCAGGCCAGCGTGGTTGACGGCCGCAGCACCATCGCAGCCGTGCCGCCCAGCGCGTCGGCGCCCGGCGCGCGCAGCGCGGCGCGGAAGGCGGCGGGGATCGAGACCCGGCCTTTGGCGTCCAGCCTGTTCAGATGGTGGCCCATGAACTGGGACATCCGGCCGGCGCGTCCCCTTCCATCCCCGCCCATTCCGCCCGCGGCAGGTGCGGGCGGCGCTCGCCTTGGGAGTGCATGGGATAGCATGGGACATCATGGGCGTCAAAGGGAATACGTCGGCAGGCCGTCGACGAACTGACAAAAAAGCGACTTTGATGAGGGGTTTACGAGATTTTCGGCCAAGCGATCGGTTCGGTGGGATCGGCGCGGGCAGGCTGTCAGACGGCCTGTAAGCCGGGTTCTGTCCGCCCGACCGACGCCTTGCGGCAGCGGACGGGGTGGACGGCCATTCCTCTGGGACGCGCATTGCTGCGCGCCTCGCGCGACCAACCCGGGCGGCGGGGCGGGAATGCCCCTGCGTCGCGATCCTGTCGGACCGTCCGCCGGTCGCCCCTATTCGGTCTTGCTCCCGGTGGGGTTTGCCCTGCCGCCCCTGTCGCCAGGGGCGCGGTGCGCTCTTGCCGCACCGTTTCACCCTTGCCGGCGGCGCGGTCGCCCGCGGCGCCGGCGGTCTGTTTTCTGTGGCACTTTCCCTGGGGTCGCCCCCGCCGGCCGTTAGCCGGCACCGTATTCCCGTGGAGCCCGGACTTTCCTCCACCGGCAATTTCCCGCCGGCAGCGGCCGTCCAGCCGTCTGACTCGCGATCACATGCGGCAGCGCGCGGGCCGGGTCAACCGGCGGAGTCGCCCGGGGTCAGCTGCCCTGCATCAGCGCCTGCGCCCGCTTCAGCGGATCCATGCACGACTGGTCGCCCTTGGCGTCCAGCGCGCGGGCCTGCGACACGTCCATCTTCGCCTCCGACAGCCGATCGGGCGATGGCGCGGCCGCGTTGCCGGGCTGGGTCTCGACCGAGTTGCTGGCCGGCGCGCTGGTGGCCGCGGCCATCGTCGGCTTGCCTTCCTGCTGGCGACGCACGTCCTGCGCCGAGGTCGCGACCTGATTGGACGCGGCGTTCATCTCCTTGGTGCCGCCGGTGCCGCCCAGCTTCCCGCCGGCCGAGGTGCCGGTGGCGGAGGCCTGAGTGTCAGGCTGCGGGTTGGTCTTGATCGCGCCCGGGCCGGAGCCGGCCAGCGCGCCGGTGGTGACCGGACCGAGCGCCGGACTTTGGCTGAGCGTCTTGTCGAGTTGGGCGATCTGGCTGGAACACGGTCCGGCCAGCGCGGCCCCGGACAGCGCCGTGCCGCCCAGCATCATCCCCGCCGCTGCGCCGAGCAGCATCATGCGTGCGTTCATCGCTTCCTCCCTGCATCAATGCAGGCCGAAACGGCAACAGCGCCGCGGCGTTCTGCGCCGCGCCAGCACGTGACGGTGAGGCTCAGCCGGTCGGCCGCACCGGCACCCGGCCGCCGAGCGCCACGGCGACCCCGGTGAACAGGCGTCGCCACGCCCGCTTGCGCCGCTCCGTGACCTCGGCGACCAGGAACACGGTGACCAGCGTGGCGAGCGGCAGGTAGAGCCGGTACGCCGTCGTGGCCACCGGCCAGGGCGAGATCGCGGCGAAGAACACCAGAAGCGGGAAATGCAGCAGATACAGCGTGAACGTCGCGCCGGCGGCCCAGGAGATGATGGCACCCAGCCGGCCGCCACCGCGCACGCCCAGCCGGGCCGAAGTGATCGAAAAACCCAGTAGGTTGGCCGCGAACAGCAACCCGGCGCCGTAGTCGATGGCAATGGCCGGCCAGTCGAAGATCGGGCGGTCATACGCCCCGTCGTTCACGATCGGCAAGCCGTTGTGCATCCGCCACAGCCGCCAGCCGGCCCAGGCTAGCGCGAGCGCAGCTGAGCCTACGAACAGCGTCGCGCTTCCGGCCAGCCCGATCCGAAGGCGGCGGCTCGCAGAGTGGGTTGCAACCCCAAGCAGCCAGAGCGGGAACAACATCGCGACTTTCGGGCCGGCAATCATCAAGGCCGCGGGAACCAGCAACCAGCGACGCCTTCCCGAGGCGAACGCAACGATGCCGAAAATCACGTAATACCAAACCTCGAACCCGAGCGACCAGTACGGCTCGTTCGATCCAGGAACGACATGCTGCCATGTCTCGTTCAGGAACAGCAGAGACAACCCGAACGCCCTGGGATCGCCCGTCACAGCGCCGGGGCGCAGCTGCGGATACAGGCCGGGGTCGATGGTGGTTCCGATCCAGTCGAGCAGCAGCGTCGCGGCCAGCGCGGGAAACGCCACCGAACCAATGCGCGCGGCGCGAGCGATTGCGTAGGTGGTCGCGTCCCGTTCCTTCTCTCGCGTCACATAGCCGATCACGAAGCCGCTGAGTACGAAGAACACGTCCACCGCCTGCGAACCGAACGGCTTGATCTGCCAAAGAAAGCCGCCCCCCAGCACGCCCTGGCCGAAATGCGAGAACATCACCACCAGCGCCGCCGAAAGCCTGACCGCATCCAGATACGTGCTGGTAGCTCTGTTCACGACGCGAACCGGCCGCGCGGCGCGTCCACCAGTCGCGCCACCGCCAGCAGCCGCGCCAGTGTGCCGACATCAGCCTGGCCGCTGACCGCCTCGGGCCGCCAATGGCGCTGGAATGCCCGCAGCACCGTCGCCAGCGCCGGATCGAGCGCCCCTTCGGGCGCCACGCGATAGCCGATGTCGGTCAGCGCCAGCCGCACCTCGCGCAGCGCGGCCGCGTCGCGCACCGCGCCGTGCGCAGCCCCGCCCGACCCCAGTTCCGGCATGTCGGTCGGCCAGATGCCGACGCCATTGCGCGCCAGCGCCTCCCAGTCGAACCGCTCGCCCGGATCCTGCTTGCGGTCGGGCGCGATGTCGCTGTGCGCCACCACGTTGCGCGGCGGAATCGGATGGCGCGACAGCACCGACAGGCACAGGTCGCAGACGCTGGCCAGTTGCAGGACCGGGAAATCGCGATAGCCGTGCTCGTGCCCGGGGTTGACGATCTCGATGCCGATCGAACGGTCGTTCAGCGCCATGTGCCCGCGCCAGAACGAAACGCCGGCATGAAAGGCGCGCCGGCGCTCGTCCACCAGCGACCAGACCTGGCCATCCTCCTCGACCACATAGTGCGAGGAGACCCGGGCGGCCGGATCGCGCAGCCGGTCGATCGCGGCGCCGGCCGACTCCATGCCGGTGTAGTGCAGCACCAGCATGTCGATCGGAACGCCGTCCGGGCGTTCGTCCTGGTTCGGGCTGGGCGTCGCGCGGATGGCCGGCGCGGCAACCGCCGGCGCGGCGACGGCGCTCACAGCCCCCGCTCGCGCTTGATGCTGTCCCAGGCGGCGTTGATGCGCGCCACCGTGTCGCCGCTGCGGGCGATGAAATCGGCCGGGACGCCGCGGCTGGCCAGGCTGTCGGGATGGTTCTCGCGCATCAGATGCTTCCACCGCCCATGCAGCGCCTCGTCGGTGGCCGAGCGCGGCAGGCCCAGCACTGCATAGGCGCCGTCCAGCACGTCGGCGGCGGGCGGCGGCGGCGGGCGGGCGCCGGGGTTGGCGGCGCGGCTCCAGGCCGGCTCGCCCAGCCCGAGCCGGTGGCAGACGGTCTGCAGGAACCGCGCCTCGGCCTGGTTCACCGGCTTGTCGGCGCGCGCGATCGCGAACAGCGCGGCCAGCACGTCCTCCAGCACGCCGGGCGAATCGGCGAAGGTCTCGCCAAGCTGCGTGGCATACGGCTCGAACCCCTCGGCGCTGGCGCGCGCCTGGTCGAACAGCCGGCCGATGTCGCGCGTCGCCTCCGGCGGGATGCGGAAATGCTGGCGGAAGGCGTCGATCTCGGTGCGGCTCACCGTGCCGTCGCATTTGGCGAGCTTGGCCGACAGCACCACCACGCACAGCGCGAACACCTCGTCGCGCCGGCCGAACATCGCCGCGATGCGGGCCGGGGCGAAGGCGGCCAGGCTGTCCGGCACGTCGTCGGGGCCGCCGGCCAACGAGATGTGGTGCCCGAGTCCGGCGTTTTCCGCGGCGTGCCCGAGCGCCGCGCCCAGCACCGCCCCGAACGGACCGCCCAGCGCCAGGCCGGCCACGCCGCCGATGATCTTGCCCCACATGCTCATGGACAGGGCTTACCATGCGCGTGTTGACGGCAGCAAAAGAAGCTGCGTCTGGGAAAGCGTCGCTCCACCGATCAACCGGCATGATTCGCGCGCACAGGAACCCCGACCCGAAATGCGCGTGACGCGGTGGCTGCCGGGGTGCTTCGCGCTGCTCCTGGCCGCAGCCGTGGCGATCGCCTGGATGCTGCCGCCGCGGCTGGACGGCGAGCGGTTCCGGGCACGGCTGGAGTCGGTGGCCGGCCGGGTGCTGGGGACCCCGGTGCGGATCGCCGGGCCGATCCACCTGCGCCTGCTGCCGCAGCCCGAAATGTCGGCCGGGCGGTTCGCCATCGCCGCCGCGCGGCCTGACGACCCGTCGCTGACCGCCGACGGCGTGCGCCTGCGCCTGGCGCTCGGGCCGCTGCTGGTCGGGCGGATCGAGGCGCGCTCGCTGGTCCTGCAACGCCCCGACCTGCGCCTGCCGCCGGCGTTCGTCCGCCGCGCGCTGCTCGGCCGCCGGCCGGGCTGGCTGGCCGGCGCGGCGGCGCAGATCGAGGATGGCCGGATCGAGACCGCCGGCCTGGTGCTGGGCGGCGTCAACGCAAGCCTGTCCGTCGATCCGCTGGGAGGCGACCTGACGCTGTCGGGCGAGGCTGCGGTTTCGGGCCATTCCTGGGGCATGACTGCGCGGCTGAGTGCGCCCGGCGGCGACGGGGCTTCCGCCATCGACCTGGCGCTGTCCGGCCTGGGCGACCTGCGCGGCGTGGCTCTGACACTGTCCGGCCAGATCGCCGCCGACGGCTCGATGCAGGGGCGGGCCGCCGCGCGCGGCGAGAATCTGGCGCTGCTACTGCCAGCGCCGGCGCTGCGGTTCAGCGCCGAAGGTCGGGTGAGCGTGGCCGGCGGGCTGGCCGCCGCCGACGATCTCGCGGTCGAGCTGGGCGGCGCCGCCTCGCGCGGCGCGCTTGCGCTGCGGTTCGCCCCGGCGCTGCGTCTTGATCTGGCCTTGGCTGCCAGCCGGCTCGACCTTGATCCCTGGGCAGCGGCGCTGCGCCGGGGCGGCGGCGGGGCGGCGCTCCTGGCCGGGATCCCGGTCGGCATCGACCTGTCGGCCGAGGCTGGCGCGCTGGGCGGCGGCACCCTGCGCGGCCTGCGCGCGGCATTCGACGTGTCGCCCGGGCGGATAGAGCTGCGCGACCTGCGCGCCACGCTGCCCGGCGAGGCCGCGCTGCACCTGACCGGGTCGGTGACGACCTCGCCGGCCATGCGGATCGAGGCCGATGCCAGCCTGGCCGCGCCGGCGCTGCGAACCACGCTGGGCTGGCTGGCCCCGTTACTGCCGCCGCTCGGCGCGCTGCCGCCCGGGGCGCTGCGCGCCGCCGACCTGTCGGCCCATGTGGTGGCGGACGGCAGCCGCATCGTGCTGACCCGCCTGGGCGGCACGGCGGACGGCGGCGCGGTGCGCGGCAATCTAGGCTGGGGTTACGGCCGCGCTGTCGCCCCGGCGGTCGCCGGGACGCTGTCTGTCGGCAGCCTGGACCTGGACCCGTGGCTGGACTCCTGGCTGGCCAGCGGCGGCGCGGGTCCGGCGCTGGATCTTCAGCTGCAGTCGCAGCGGGCGACGCTGCGCGGCGTGGCGCTGTCGCCGTTCCGCATCGATCTGGCGCGGCGGGACGGCGCGACCGAGTTGCGCCGGGTCGATGCGGGTCTGGCGGGCGGGACGGCGCACGCCGCCGGACGCATCTCGGCCGCCGGGCGGCTGGATGGCGGCCGGGTGGTCGTGGATGCGCCCGAACTCGCATCCGTTGCGGCGGTGGGTCCGCCGTGGATGGCCGGCCTGCTGCCGGCTGCTGCGGCGCTGTGGCGCGCGCCGGTGCACCTGGCCATCGACGCCTCCGGCACGCGCCGGGCGTTGTCGCTGCGGGTGGTCGGGCAGCTGGGCGAGCTGCGCGCCGAACTGGACCCCACCATCGACCTGACCAGCGGCCGCTGGCAGGCCAGCATCGCGCTGCGCCACCCCCGCGCACGCGGGCTGCTGGATGCCGCCGACGTCCTGCCGATGGCCGGATTGCCGTCCGACTCCGCCTGGCTGGGCGAGGGCAGCCTGGCGGCGCAGGCGGAGTGCGGCGGCGGTCCAGGCGGGCTGACGATTGATCACCTCGATCTGGCGGCGGGGGCGCTGCGCGGCGGCGGCAGCCTGCGGCTGGCCTGGGCTGCAGCGCCGGAAGTGTCCGGCGCCATCGACGCCGACACGCTGCCCCTGCCGGCGCTGAACCGGGCGGTAGCCGACGCGGTGCTGCTGGGCGGCGTGCCGCGTGCGCGCGTGAACCTGCATGTTGCCGCAGGACGGGTGACGCAGGGCGGGTCCGGGCTGTTCGCGCCGTTCGCCGCAGACCTGTCGCTGGCCAGCGGCCGGCTGCGGCTGAGCGGGATGCGGGCGGGGCTGGCGGGCGGCCTGGTGCAGGGCGAGGCGAGCCTGGATGCGGCCGCCGAACCGCCGCGATTGCAGGTGCAGGGGACGATGCAGGGGGTGGCGGTTGCCGGCCTGACCGGGTTGCCTGTCGATCTGGCGTCAGGGCGGGCGAGCGGGCAGGCGACCCTGCGCGCCGCGGGCCACTCGATCGCGGCGATGCTGGCGACCATGCAGGGAGCGGCCGACGCGACCCTGGACGCCGGCTCCTTGCAGGGCGTGGCGTTGGACGGCCTGCCCGCCGACCTGCCGCAGGCGGCCGTGCAGCGCGCGCTGGCCGGCGGTGCAACCCGTTTCGATCACGGTGTGGCTGACGCGACGGTGCAGCATGGCGTGGCGACACTGGGACACGCCGATCTGGCGTTGCCGGATGGCGATTTGGGCATCAGCGGCAGCTTCGACCTGTCGCAGGACGTGGCCGACCTGCTGCTGTCGTTCCGGCCCGCGTCGGTCCAGGGAGGCGAAGCGGCCGCCCCGCTGATCGGCTTGCGCCTGGTCGGCCCGGCGGCTCAGGCCCAGCGCGTTCCGCAACTGGCCGCCCTGGCGCGCTGGAGGACGGCGCGCCTGCAGCCCTGAGCGGGCGGTTGCGTCCGGCGCCGGTCAGGCAAATCTGTGCGGCTCCTCCAGCACAGTATGCGCGAGGTGCACCAGATGCTCGGCGGTGACTGCGCAGCCGGCGCGCTCGGCATCCTGCGCCAGGGTGATCAGCCGGTCGCAGAGCACGAGGGGACTGGCCGGCGGCGGCGGTTTGGCGGTGATCGGGCTCAGGTTTGGCATGTTGCTCTCCTGCGGCGATACGAGTGATTACTCGCAACTGGGGCGGCTGGTTTCGCCGCCCGCAGCGAAATGATCGCCGCTTGAGGTTGCGTCGCGGTTAAGGATGCGCCTCGCGCAGCGCCAGCAGCCGCAGGCTGGACGCGAGCTTCTCGTTGGGCTGGCGTTCGGCATCGACCGACGCCACCAGTCGCCCCAGGCTGAGCGCCCGGCGCGTGGCGATCGCCGACAGCGCCGCCCAGAACTCCGGTTCCAGCGCGACGCTCGTGCGGTGCCCGGCCAGTGTGAAGCTGCGCTTCTCCAGCATCAGGCGGCCAGGCGGGCCAGCGCCCAGGCGGCGGCCTCGGCGACCACCGGATTCGGGTCGGCGGCATGCGGCGCGGCGGCGGCGATCAGCCTGCGGTCGCCGGAATTGCCGATCGCCGTCAGCACGTTGCGGATGAAGCGGTCGCGGCCGATGCGCTTGATCGGCGAGCCGGAGAACATCGCCCGGAAAGCCGCGTCGTCGAGCGCCGCGAGCCGGGTCAGTTCGGGCGCGTCCAGCTCCGGCCGGGCGCGCAGCTTGGCGTGTGCGGTGGCTTGCGCGAAGCGGTTCCACGGACAGGCCGCCAGGCAGTCGTCGCAGCCGTAGATGCGGTTGCCGATCGCCGGGCGCAGCGCCTCGGGGATCGGGCCGGCATGTTCGATCGTCAGATAGGAGATGCAGCGCGTCGCATCCAGCCGGTACGGCGCCGGGAAGGCGTCCGTGGGACATGCGGCAAGGCAGCGCGCGCAGCTGCCGCAACGGTCGGCGTGCGGCGGGTCGGGCGGCAGGTCGAGCGTGGTGTAGATTTCGCCAAGGAACAGCCACGAGCCGTGCGCGCGCGAGACGAGATTGGTGTGCTTGCCCTGCCAGCCGAGGCCGGCCGCCTGCGCCAACGGCTTTTCCATCACCGGCGCGGTGTCGGTGAACACCTTGACCGCTGCGCCGTGCCGCGCGGCGATGTGCTGGGCGAGATGCTTCAGCATGCCCTTGACGACGTCGTGGTAGTCCCGCGCGCGGGCATAGACCGAGATGCTGCCGCGATCGGGGCGGGCGAGCGCGGCCAGCGGGTCGCCTTCGGGCGCGTAGGACACGCCAAGAGCGATCACGCTGCGCGCGGCGGGCCACAGCGATTGCGGATGGCTGCGCTGCTCGGCGCGCTCGGCGAGCCACCCCATGTCGCCGTGCTGGCCGGCGGCAAGGAACGCGATGAGCCGGGCGCGCGCCTCCGGGCCGAGCGAGGCGGGGGCGAAGCCGATCGCGTCGAAACCGAGAGCCAGCGCACGGGCGCGGATGTCGGGTTTCGCGCGGTCCGCTTTCCCCTCGTTCCGGCCATCCGATGCCGTCGGCGCCCCGTTCGTTGCGGATTCGGATAGTCGGGCCAAGCCAGGCCATGACCAAACGCCAGGGGAACTTTTGTCAGCCCCGTCCACGGTACGGCGCGACGCCCTGATCCGGGATCCAAGCCCCGTCGGGCGGCGCGCCGGTCTGCCAGAACACGTCGATCGGAATGCCGCCGCGCGGATACCAGTAGGCGCCGATGCGCAGCCACAGCGGATCGAGCAGCGAGACCAGCCGCGACGCCACCAGCATGGTGCAGGCTTCGTGGAAACTGCCGTGGTTGCGAAAGCTGCCGAGGAACAGCTTCAGCGACTTGCTTTCGACGATCCACTCGCGCGGGACGTAGTCGATCACCAGATGACCGAAATCCGGCTGGCCGGTCATCGGGCATAGCGACGTGAACTCGGGCACGGTGAAGCGGACCACGTACGCCGCCCCCCGGTTCGGGCTGGGCACCCGCTCCAGCACCGCCTGATCCGGGCTTTCGGGCAGGCGGGTGGCGTGGCCGAGCTGGGTCAGGCCGTGGGTTTCGGTCACTCCGTCCATCCGGCCCTCGTCTCGGCGCTGAACGCGGCCAGGCGCCCGGCGGCGATGGCGGCGCGCATGCCAGCCATCAGATCCTGGTAATACTGAATATTGTGCCAGGTCAGCAGCATCGGCCCCAGCATCTCCTCGCAGCGGAACAGGTGATGCAGATAGGCACGGCTATGGCGCGTGCATAGCGGGCAGCCGCAATCGCGATCGAGCGAGCCGTCGTCGTCGGAGAACCGGGCGTTGCGCAGGTTCAGCACGCCGCGCGAGGTGTAGGCGCGGGCGGTGCGGCCGGCGCGGGTCGGCATGACGCAGTCGAACATGTCCACCCCGCGCGCGACCGACCCCAGCAGGTCGTCCGGCGTGCCGACCCCCATCAGGTAGCGCGGCCGGTCCGCCGGCAGCAGCGGCGCGGTATAGTCCAGCACCTCGAACATGGTCGCCTGGCCCTCGCCCACGGCCAGCCCGCCGATCGCGTAGCCGTCGAAGCCGATGCCGGTCAGGGCCGCGACCGACTGCCGCCGCAGTTCGGGATAGACGCTGCCCTGGACGATGCCGAACAGCCCGTAGCCGGGGCGCGCAGCAAAGGCCTCGCGGCTGAGCGCCGCCCAGCGCATCGACAGCGCCAGCGAAAGCGCGGCCTCGTCCTGCGTCGCGGGAAAAGCGGTGCATTCGTCGAGCGCCATGCTGATCGTGGCGTCCAGGCTGTGCTGGATCGACATGGAGCGCGCGGGCGTCAGCCGGTGTTCCGAGCCGTCGATATGGCTTCGGAAGGTCACCCCGTCGGCGTCCATCTTCCGCAGCTTGGCCAGCGACATGATCTGGAACCCACCGCTGTCGGTCAGGATCGGGCCGGGCCAGTCCATCATGCGATGCAGCCCGCCCATGCACGCCACCCGCTCGGCGCCGGGGCGCAGCATCAGGTGGTAGGTATTGCCTAGAACAATCCGGGCGCCGGTCGAGCGCACCGCCTCGGCGGTCATCGCCTTGACGGTGCCGGCGGTGCCGACCGGCATGAACACCGGGGTCGGTACGTCGCCGTGCGCGGTGTGCAGCGTGCCGAGGCGGGCAGCGCCGTCGCTGGCGGCGCAGGTCCAATGCAGGGTCAGTGGCTGATGCTTTTCGAGAACACGTTGATGACCAGCACGCCGGTCAGGATCAACGCCAGCCCGACCAGCGCCGGCCAGTCGAGGCTCTGGCGGAACCACGCCCAGCCCACGGCGGCGATCAGCACGATGCCCAGCCCGCTCCAGATGGCATAGACGATGCCGACCGGGATGGTGCGCAGCGTGAGCGAGAGAAAGTAGAACGCCACGCAATACCCGGCCACAGTGAGCAGCGAGGGCGCCAGCACGGTGAACCCGTTCGAGGCCTTCAGCGCCGAGGTGGCGAAGACCTCGCAGGCGATGGCGATGAGGAGGTACAGGTAGGTCAAGACGCGATTCAGGCGGCGCGATGCGCAATGCGGATCATTGGCTGCTGGTAGGGGAGGCGCGGGGTCAAGACAAGCGGCGGCGGCGCGATGACGGCGGCTGCGAATGGTCGTAGAGGGTCTGGTGCCGTCCGTGAGGTGTCCGATGCGCCTGCTGCTTGCTTTGCTGCTGCCGTGGTTGCAGTTCTTCACGATCGGTCGGCCGTTCGCGGGCATCATGTGCCTGCTGCTGCAGATCAGCCTGATCGGCTGGATCCCGGCGGCGATCTGGTCGGTGTATGCCCTGAGCCAGTACAAGACGGACCGGAAGATCGCGGCGGCGATGGGCAGGCGGTAGGTCAACCCGGCCAAGGGCGATAGGACAGGCTCATTCCTGTGGGGCATCCTATGAAATTGGCCTCGCGGTTGTCACCGCCTCGGCTTCGATCAGACACCTCGCATGCGGACAGGCGCTGAGCGTCCAGATTCAGAACGGCGATGTTTTCGTCCGGGATGCGGGCGGCGTTCACCGGCTGAGCCATGACGGGCAGAACAGCAACTCGGTCAAGTCACGCGATGGGAGGCTGATCGCCCTATCCGGACAGATGGGCAGAACGCCGCTCGGAAGAAGTGAACTCGCTCCACGTCTGCACCTCCCCGCAGAAACTGTCGGGAAGCCGCCCGACCGCAAGTAAGCAAGGCTCCTGAGCAGTATCTGACGAATATCAGCAACCCGTTATTTTCGTCTCAGGCCGGTGTCGGTCCGGGCGGGACAGAACTCGGCTCAATCTTCTGCCAGACGAACGCATGACGGAGTGCTAGGTCGCGACTGACCGATCCATGATGAAGTTCGTGCGCGGTTCGGTCACGCGCTCTTGCGGGTCATGCGCCGTCTGAGTTCGGCCAGTTCTTCGCGAGTTGTCTGCCGATCCTCCGGGGTAACCACCGGGCGCTCCTCGCGGTCGTCGGGGTCACGCCGTCCGAGGCGATCGGAATCGCATTGCCCCGATTTGGGTCAGACTGGTCAACAACGACGAGGCGTTCGATGTGTACGGTCATACCAAAGCTCCCGATCGTGCCGCTCGGTTAGCCAAGCCGTGATCAGGCGGCAAGCCCCAGAGCGCCGAGCACACACAATGAAGAACACTTCTCCCAGCCATTCGCCGATGACTTGGTACCGCGGCTCCGGAAAGTTCCGGGCGTCCTGGCGCTCCAAAACGTAGCCAGGAAAAACGCGACTGACATAAGCCAGGTCGAAGCCTCGCCTCGCCAGGATCTCGTCGCTCTTTGCCCGATCAAATTCGATGCGATCGAAAGATTGATACACCAGTCGAAGTGGGCGAGGTGGTGGAGTCATCCGCGCTCCAGCAAGCACGCATCGCCATACGAGTAGAACCTGTAGGCCGCCGCAATGGCGTGCGCATACGCAGCCCGCATCCGCTCCGTGCCCGCGAACGCGCAGACCAGCATGAACAGCGTCGAGCGCGGCAGGTGAAAGTTGGTCAGCAGCAGGTCGGCGCTGCGGAAGACGTGGCCGGGCCGCAGGAAGATATCCGTCTCGCCATCGAACGGCCGCACCAGGCCCCGCGCGTCCGCCGCCGCCTCCAGCAGCCGCAGCGTTGTCGTGCCAACTGCCACCACCCGCTCCGCCGCGTTGATCTCCGCCGCGACTTCAGCGGTGATGTGCCCGCGCTCGGCGTGCAGCCTGTGCGCGGACACATCGGCGTCCCGCAGCGGCAGGAAGGTGCCGGCGCCGACATGCAGCGTGATCGTGGCCCGCCGCACCCCGCGCGCCTCCAGGGCAGCCAGCAGCGCCGGGGTGAAATGCAGCCCGGCGGTGGGGGCCGCGACTGCGCCCTCGTGCCGGGCGAAGATCGTCTGGTAGTCGCGCGTGTCCTCGGCCGAGGGGCCAAGCGGGCGCGCGATGTAGGGCGGCAGGGCCAGCGCGCCGGCGCGGCGCAGCGCCTCGGCGAACGCCTCGCCTGCCAGGCTGAAGGCCAGCGCCACCCCGCCATCCGGGTCGCGGGCGCGCACCTCGGCGGAGAACCCGTCGAACTCCAGCCGGTCCCCGACATGCAGCCGGCGCGCGTTGCGGGCCAGCGCGTGCCAGGTGCCATCCGGCAGCGGCCGGTCCAGGGTGATGCCGACGCGCGCCGCGCCGCGCCGGCCAGAGAGTTGCGCCGGGATCACCCTGGTATCGTTGGCCACCAGCAGGTCGCCCGGCCGCAGCAGGTCGGGCAGGTCGCGCACATGGCGGTCGGCCAGCGCGTCGCCACCCACATGCAGCAGCCGCGCCGCGTCGCGCGGCCGGGCCGGGTGCTGGGCGATGCGCCCGGGCGGCAGGTGGAAGTCGAACTCGTCGGCGCGCACCGGATCAGTCGCCGAGATAGGTCGCGACCTCGATCAGGTTGCCGTCCGGGTCGCGGCAATACACCGAGGTCATCGGCCCCAGCGCCCCGAGCCGTGCCACCGGCCCGCGCTCGATCGCCACCCCGCAGGCATGCAGATGCGCCACCACCTGCTGCGCCCCGACCGCGGTGACGAAGCACAGATCGGCGCTGCCCGGGTTGACGCGGTGCGAGGTGGCCCAGCCCTTGGGGTCGGCATCGGCGGGACGCAGATTGATCTTCTGGCCGCCGAAGCTCAGCGCGCTGCGGCTGTTCTGGCCGTATTCCTCATGCGTCATGCCGAGCACGCGCTGATACCAGGAGCAGGCGATCTCGATGTCGCGCACCGCCAGCACGAGATGGTCCAGCCGATCGACGGTGAAGCGCATTGCGCTCAGTCCCGCGCGGGCGGGCGGCGACGGAAAGCGTCCAGACTGACCACCTGCGGGGTCGGGTCCGGGGCCGGGCCGGTGATCGCCTCGGACGCGGCCTCGGGAAGCGGCTCCTCCGGGGGCGCGTCGGCATCCTCCTCGATCGGCATGTCGGGGCGAAAGCGCAGACCGAACTGGACGTGCGGATCAGCGAACGCCGTCACCGCGTCCAGCGGCACCGCGAGGGTCGCCGGTATGCCGCCGAACGACAGGCCGACGCCGATCGTGCGCGTGTCGGGGTCGATGCCGAGGTTCCAGAACTGGTGCTGCAGGACGATGGTCATCTCCTGCGGATACTGCGCCCGCAGGCGGCCCGGCACTACGGTCCCCGGATGATCAGTGCGGAAGGTCAGGTAGAAATGGTGCTCGCCCGGCAAGCCGTTGGCGGCCGCGTACTCGATCGCGCGCACCAGAACCTGCTTCAGCGCCGTCTCGGTCCACTCGTCGTACGGCAGAAGGCTGTCGGGCCGCGGCCCGCCGGTCGCCCCGCCGTCGCCGTTCCGATCATCGCCATTCCGATCGTCGCCGTTCCGATCCTCGTCCATCGCCTGCCTTGCCTGCCTCATGCACCCCTTAGCGCCGGCGCGCGCGGGCGGGAAGGGGCGGCTGCCCGCCGGCGAACATCCCGGTGATCGGGGAAAGTGGGGGGCTTCTGTTGCCCGGTGCCCCCCGAACCGCGCAATCACTGCTTACGCAGCGAGAGCGAGCGCCTCATGATTGTCATTGGCACTTGTGATATGGCCCGATAACGGCGGAACCATGCCGGGCAAAAGATGGGTCTTTACTACGCGTGTCGAGCCTGTGTCGCCCCCGCATCCCGCCGCCACGGGCCATCCCGGGCGGCTGGTGGAGGCGCCGGGTACTGCCCCCGGGTCCACAACGTTTATTCCACACACCGTTTATCACCATAGCTGGCAAGCCAGCCCGCAACATATAGGCTGCCCGGCGCCGATTGAGAAGGGACTCCATGCCGCTCGACCCCGACCAGCTCGCCGAGATCGAGTCCGCGCGCGCCGAGACCATGCCGACCCGCCGCGCCACCGTCCCGGCGCTGGAGGCGATGCTGTTCCAGCCAATCCCGGTGCTGGATCACGGCTTCGTCCGGGTGATCGATTATATGGGCGACGACGCGGCCGTGGTGCAGGCGGCGCGGGTATCGTACGGGCGCGGCACGCGCCGGGTCAGCGAGGATGCCGGGCTGATCCGCTACCTGATGCGCCACCGCCACAGCACGCCGTTCGAGATGGCCGAGATCAAATACCACGTGAAGCTGCCGATCTTCGTGGCGCGGCAGTGGATCCGCCACCGCACCGCCAACGTCAACGAGATCTCGGCCCGCTACTCGATCCTGGACCGCGAGTTCTACGTGCCCGCCCCCGAGCACCTGGCCGCCCAGAGCGAGGTCAATCGGCAGGGGCGCGGCGCGGTGTTGCAGGGCGACGAAGCCGCCGAGGTGCTGCGCATCCTGCGCGACGACGCGGCGCGCACGCATGTCCACTATGCCCGCATGCTGGCCGAGGGCGAGCATGCCCGGGCCGACCGGCAGGGATTGGCGCGCGAGCTGGCGCGGATCAACCTGACGCTCAACACGTACACTCAATGGTACTGGAAGTCGGACCTGCACAACCTCCTGGGGTTCCTGGCGCTGCGCTCTGACGCGCATGCGCAATGGGAGATCCGCGCCTATGCCGAAACCATGCTGCGCACCGTGGAGGCCTGGGTGCCGCTGAGCTTCGCGGCATTCCGCGACTACCGGCTAGGGGCGGTCACGCTGTCTGCTCCGGCGCTGGGGGTGCTGCGCCGGATGCTGGCGGGCGAGCAGGTCGAGCAGGCGGGGAGCGGGATGGGCAAGCGGGAGTGGCTTGAGTTCGTGGCGATGCTGGCAAACGAGGCGAGTGAAAACGAATGATCATCTGCTTCGGCTCCATCAATCTCGACCTGATCTTCCCGGTCATTCACCTGCCCAAACCGGGCGAGACGGTGCTGGGCCGGTCCATGCGCGTCGAGCCGGGCGGCAAGGGGGCCAACCAGGCCGCGGCGGCGGCGCGGGACGGCGCGCGGGTGCTGTTCGCCGGCGCGGTCGGTCAGGATGCATTGGCCGAGCAGGCGCTGGCCACGATGCGCGCCGACGGGGTGGACCTGTCGCGGGTGCGCGCGCTGGACACCGCCACGGGAGCCGCCGCCATCTGCGTCGATGCCGAGGGCCGCAATCAGATCGCCGTCGCCTCCGGGGCGAACCTGCTGGCCGTGGCCTCGCAGGTCGAGGATGCGTTGCTGGCGCCCGATACCACTCTGCTGCTGCAGGCCGAGACCGACCTGGCCGAGACCGCGGCGCTGATCCGCCGCGCCCGCGCCCGTGGCGCGCGCATCGTGCTGAACCTGGCGCCCGCGGCGCCGATGGACGAGGACGCGCTGCGGGCGGTGGACATGCTGGTGGTCAACGAAGATGAAGCCGCCGCGCTGGCCACGCGGATCGGCGCGGCCAACAGCGCCGCCAGCCTGAGTTCGGCGCTCGGCGGCATCGACGTGGTGGTGACGCGCGGGGCCAACGGCGTGCAGGCGGCGACGCGGCACGGCAAGTTGGCATTGCGTGTGCTGGCCGTCGATGTCGTGGACACCACGGCCGCAGGTGACTGTTTCTGCGGCACGCTGGCGGCGGCGCTGGATCGCGGGATGCCGGCCGATGCGGCGGTCCGCCGCGCCAACGTGGCGGCAGCCCTTGCCTGCACCCGGGCGGGCAGCCAGGGCAGCCTGCCGCTGCGCCACGAGATCGACGCCCGGTTCGCCGTCGCCCCGCCCGGCGACGAGAGCGAGGAGGACGAGGATTAGCCTGCCTGCTCCGCGTCGCTGGCGAATCTGCGGCACTCCTCGGCATCGGCAACGCGCGCGGGATTGCGCTCGACCAGCTCGCGCTTGACGAACGGGCAGCCGGCGTCGCGCAATTGCCGCCACAGATCCGCGGTCGGGTTCAGCGCGTAACCCAGGCCCAGGAACCGGCGGATCCGCGCCGTCTGGCGGACATGCTGCACCGTGCTGAACCGCGGCGGCGTTGCGTCCAGCCGCCGGATCAGGTCGTCGTACGGCCACAGCGCCCGGATGCGCAGCCCGTGCCGGCGCATCGCGCGGGCGAACGCCACCTCGTAGTGCCCGATGACCCATTCCTTGCTCTGCACCGGCCGCACGCCCGTCCAGAACGCGCTCCAAGCCGGATGGTCCAGGGCGCGGCGGCCGATGGCGAGGAACCAGGATTGCAGATGCGGGCTGCGCTGGCGGCTGTCGGTGGCGCCCCAAACATCGGCGACGGCGAAATCCAGGCGGTCCAGCACCGCGCGCCAGGACGTCAACGGCCCCAGCACGCTGTCGTTGACCAGCAGGACCATGCGCGTTCCCGGCTGCGGCAGCTGCCAATGCGCCAGGCCCTCGCGCAGCGCGCCGAAATCGTAGCCGACGTTGCGGCGGACCAGCACGCCGGCGCAGACCGCCCGCAGCGCCGCCTGGGCCTCGGGTCGCAGCCGGCCGGCATTGGAGACGAGGAACACCGACAGCCCGGCATCGCGCAACGAGATCAGCGAGCGCATGACGCGGCCGGACACCGCGCCGTCGCGATCGAAATGCACGAACACCGCCACCTCCGGCCCCGGCCCCCCACCCGGCGCGGTCCACGAGCTGGTGGCGTGATACGGTGTCCGGGTCAGGCTGCGCAGCCAGGACAGCGCCGCCGGCAGGTCGGCGCGCAGCACGCGGCGCACCCTGCGCAGCCCGGCGGCGACCGCCACCAGGCAGGCGAACAGCAGTCCGGGCAGCGCGTTCAGGACGCGTCCACGGACGCGTCCACGGGCGCGTCCACGGGCGTCGGCAGCCCGGACGCCAGCTGGGGCACGCGCGCGTACAGCGCCTCGGTCAGCTCGCGCCGGCGCGCCCACAGCGAGCGATACCACGCGCTACGACGCGCTACCTGATAGGCCAGCATGCGGTGCTGCGCGACATGCGCGCGCGCCGCCTGCGCCAGTCCGCGAGTCCAGCCCGGATTGGCGATCATGCGCGCCAGCTGCTGCTGCAGCTCGATGCCGTCGCGGAACAGCAATCCGGTGCGTCCGTCCTCGATGCTGTCGCGATAGACAACCTCGCTGGCCAGGCTGGCCAGCCCGCTCGCAGAGGCCTCAAGGAACTTCAGGTCGGATTTGCAGCGGTTGAATGGCGTGTCGGCGAGCGGCATGAAGCAGATGTCGCTGCGCCCCAGCAGGTCGAGATAGGTCGGATAGTCGCACAGCGGCGTGAACTGCTTGTGCGGGGTGTCGAGCGCCTCGAAGAACGCCTGGTCGGCGACCACCTGGAAGTGCAGCCGGCCACCTGCCAAGCCGGCGATCGTGTTCAGCGCCGGCAGCAGCGGCGGCCAGTCGTTGTCGCGATTGATGCCGCCGAAGAACAGCGTCAGCCGGTCCGGCCGCTGGAAGCTTCGCGTCTCGGGCAGGCGGGCCACCCCGTTCGGCAGCACGATTACCTCGGGGTTCTGCGCGCGCAGAACCTCGGCGAGCGGTTCCGTCGTGGTCTGCACCGCATGGACACCGCGGAAGTTGAACACGTCCTGACCCTGCAGGATCGGGATGTAGTCGGGATGATCGTCGAACTCGCAGACCAGCAGGTAGCCCTTGGCCAGCAGCGTGCGCAGCGTGGCGACCCCGCCCGAGTTGATCAGCGCCGGACGGTGCAGGATGCAGATGCAGGGGATGCCGTCCGGAATGCGCGGCAGCTCGGTCTGCTCGACGACCTGGATCAGCAGGCCCGGGTCGGTGGACAGCGCCAGCATCGGCTGCACCACGCGCACCTCGGACACTCCGCCGACCGGGTTCAGCTTGGTGGAGACCACAGCGAGCTGCGGCTGCGCGCGGCGCACCGCGCGCCAGACATGCTGCAACGGCGCCGCCCGGTTCAGGTACTCATCCGGCCGGATGCCCAGCGCGCCCAGCGCCGGGGCGATCGCCTGGGTGAACTGCTCGGCGCCGCGCGGATTGAACACGCGACCCTTGACATCGACCGGCTGCAAGCCCGCCTCGATCAGCGCGCGCCGCGTGCTCTCCAGCGAGAACCAGCGCAGATGCGTGCTGTCGAACAGGCCTTGCGGCTCATAGTTCCAGGTCCCGCGCAGCAGCCGTTCGACGAAACTCCAGTGTTCGACGTTCGGCATGCAGACCAGCACGGTGCCGCCCGGGGCCAGCGCCCTGACCTGCTGGCGCAACACCGCCCACGGATCCTGGAAATGCTCCAGCACGTCCCCGTAGATGATGCAGTCGAAGCCGCCCTGCGGCAGATTGCCCTGGAACGGCAGCGGATCGCGCTCGACATCGCCTTCGAGCACGTGATGCATCCGACCGCGCGCAATCGCCGCCGCCGCTGCATCGCGTTCGATGCCGACCATCAGGGCCGCCGGATTGCGGCGCAGGTATTCGACCGCCAGCGCCCCGCTGCCGCAGCCGACATCGAGCACGCTGCGCGCGGCCAGCGGGATGCGATCGAGGATGTCTGGATTGGCCGCGTCGGGATAGCTGGACATCAGGCGTGCGGCGGCGCCCCGTTCAGGAGCCGGCCACGGCGCGCCGGCCCACCCCGTGATAATCGAACCCGGCCGCGCGCATCGCCGCCGGCTCGAATACGTTGCGCAGATCGACCAGCACGCCGCCCGCCATCGCCGCGCGCAGTCGCTCCGGCGCCAGCGCGCGGAACTCGTTCCACTCCGTCACGACCACCAGCGCGTCAGCTCCCTGCACCGCGTCCAGCGCGCCCTGGCAATAGGTCACGCCGGCCGGCAGCATCGGCCGGGCCTGCGCCATGCCTTCCGGGTCGAAGGCGCGGATCGCCGCACCGTCCTCGAACAGCCGGGTGACGATGGGCACCGCCGGTGCGTCGCGCATGTCGTCGGTCTCGGGCTTGAAGGTGAGGCCGAGCACCGCGATGGTCTTGCCGCGCACGCTGCCGCCGCAGGCCGCGACGATCCGCGCCGACATGCCGGCCTTGCGCGCGTCGTTGACGGCGACCACGGCCTCGACCAGCCGCGACGGCGCGCCGGCTTCCTGCGCGATGCGGACCAACGCCAGCGTATCCTTGGGAAAGCACGAGCCGCCGAAGCCCGGGCCCGGATGCAGGAATTTGCGGCCGATCCGCCCATCCAGGCCGATGCCGCGCGCGACGTCATGCACGTCCGCGCCGACCTTCTCGCAAAGGTCGGCGATTTCATTGATGAACGTCACTTTCATCGCCAGGAACGCATTGGCGGCGTATTTGGTCAGCTCCGCCGTCTCGACATCGGTGAAGACGATCGGCGCCTCGATCAGATACAGCGGCCGGTACAGCTTGCGCATGATGTCGCGCGCCCGTTCCGCGTCGGCGCCGATCACCACCCGGTCAGGCCGCATGAAATCCTGGATCGCGCTGCCTTCGCGCAGGAACTCGGGGTTGGAGGCGATGTCGAACTCCAGCTCCGGGCGGATGGTCTGCACGATCTGGCGGATGTGCCGCCCGGTGCCGACCGGCACGGTGCTTTTGGTGACGATCAGCGCATAGCCGGTCAGCGCGCGCGCGACCTGCTCGGCGGCATTATAGACGTAGCTCAGATCCGCGTGGCCGTCGCCGCGGCGGGTCGGGGTGCCCACTGCGATGAACACCGCCTCGGCGCCAGCGATGGCGGTGGCCACATCGTTGCCGAATGACAACCGTTTGGCGGCGACGTTCTCGGCCACCAGCGCATCCAGCCCCGGTTCGTAGATCGGCAGCTGTCCGGCGCGCAGCGCCTCGAGCTTGGCCGGATCGGCCTCGACCACGGCCACCTCGCCGCCAAACTCGGCGAAGCAGGCCGCCGAAACCAAGCCGACATAGCCGCCGCCTATCATCGCAATCCGCACGAACCCGTCTCCGTTGCTTCTTCGAGTTCGGCGCGACCCCGATCGGGCGCACGGACCGCCGGGCGCCGCTGCGCTCGGGACTGTCAGGCGCAGCCTGTCAGCCACACTCTGGCGGTCTCTGCAACCCGTCACCCCCGAGCCATCGCGCATTGCGCGGTCGCCAGCGCCCGCCCAACGCCGGCGGAACAGCCGTGCGGCCGTCACGCGGGCGGTCGCCACCTGAGCTGACCCGCCTCGTCCACCGCCGCCTGTTCGGCGCGCGCCGCCAGCCGGCGCGCTGCCTGCGCTTGGGCGGCGATCACGGCGGCGACCGCTTCGGCCGCCGCCTGCGCCGCAGCACAGGCGGCGCGCGCCAGATCGCAATCCACCTCGGAGTCGGCCCGGCGGGCCTGCGCCTGCGCCAGCCGCAGCCGCGCCTGGGGCAGCCATGCGGCGAACGCCTCGACCTGGTTGTCCGGCGCGGTCAGTGCGGTCGCGGCGTGCGCCTCCAGCTGGATCGCGTCCCGCGCCGCGCGCTCGGCCACGGCCGCCGCGGCTTCCTCGGCAAGCCGGTCGGCCAGGTGTTGACGCGCGGCATCGACGGCCCGGCGACGCAGCTGCAGGGCGGTCTCCAGCGCCGTCCGCATCAGGCCTCGCCCCTACCCCGGCCGTCGCCCAGCAGCCCGGCCAGCCCGGCGAAGGTCGCGGCCAGCGTCATGCGTTCGTCCTTGCGCTGGTGCAGCAGCGCCGCCAGCCTCGGGGCCAGGGTCAGCGCCTCGTCCGCCTCGGCATCGCTGCCGGCCCGGTACGCGCCGAGCCGCACCAGGTCGGCCAGCTCCGCGTGCCGGCCCAGGATCGCCCGCGCCCGGCGCGCCAGCGCCGCCTGCGGCTGGGTCAGGCAGTCCGGCACCGTGCGCGACAGCGAGCGCAGCACGTCCACCGCCGGGTAACGCCCGGACTCGGCGATGCGCCGGTCCAGCACGACATGGCCATCGAGGAACCCGCGCACCGCGTCGGCCACCGGCTCGTCGTGGTCGTCGCCCTCGACCAGCACCGTGAACAAGGCGGTGATCTGGCCGTTTCCACTGTCCTGTCCACAGTGCTGTCCGCTGCCGAGCCCGCTGCCCTGCCGCCCCGGCCCGGCGCGCTCCAGCAGCCGCGGCAGTTCGGCGAACACGCTGGCCGGGTAGCCGCGGGTGGCGGGCGGCTCGCCGGCCGCCAGGCCGATTTCGCGCAACGCCAGGCAATAGCGGGTCACGCTGTCCATCAGCAGCAGCACCGAGCGGCCCTGGTCGCGAAAATGCTCGGCCACCGTCATCGCGGCATAGGCGGCTTCGCGGCGCAGCAGCGGCGCCGCGTCGGAGGTGGCCACCACGACCACCGAGCGGGCCAGCCCCTGCGGCCCGAGGTCGTCCTCGATGAACTCGCGCACCTCGCGGCCGCGCTCGCCGACCAGCGCCAGCACGGTCACGTCGCAGGCGACATGACGCGCCAGCATGGCCAGCAGCGTGGACTTGCCCACGCCGGAGCCGGCGAACAGGCCGATGCGCTGGCCCTCGCGGCAGGTCGCGAAGCCGTTCAGCGCGGCGACGCCGAGATCGACCACGGCGCCGAGCCGAGCCCGCTCGGCGGCGGCCGGAGGCGGCGCGCGCACCGGTCGCCGCACGCCCTGGACCAGCGCGCCGCGCCCGTCCAGCGGCATGCCCATCGGGTCGATGACGCGGCCGATCCAGTGTTCGCAAACGGCCAGCGTCGCCTGGCCGCCGCCCGGGTCGGCCAGCACCGCGCTGCCGGGGCCGATCCCGTCGGCAGTGCCCTGGGCCATGGCCTGCGCCGCCCCGCCGCGGAAACCGACGATCTCGGCCGGCACCAGGCCGCCCGAGCGGGCGCGCAGCAGCACCCGATCGTGCATGGCGAGATGGCGCGACAGGCCGGCGATCTCCACCGTCAGCCCGGACATGCCGCTGACCTGACCAACGAGCTGGAACTGCGGCAGCGGCCGCAGCGCCGCGATTGCGGCGGCGGCGCGATCGGCAAAGCTGGCCTGGCGCATCGGCGATGGTCCGTCCGGTGTTGGACGTCCGGCCTAGCGCAAGAAAGTAACGGAAAGAATTACCGCCGCGATCGTCGGCCGCTCATTTGGTGCCGAACAGCCGGTCCCCGGCATCGCCCAGCCCGGGGCGAATATAGCCATGCTCGTCCAGCCCGCGGTCCACCGCGCAAGCATAGACCGGCACGTCCGGGTGCTCGCGCTGCATCTCGGCGATGCCCTCGGGCACCGCGATCAGGCAGGCGAAGCGGATCTGGCTGGCTCCGGCCTCCTTCAGCCGGCCCACCGCGGCGGCCGCCGAATGGCCGGTGGCCAGCATCGGATCGACCACGATCACCTGCCGCTCGGCGATGTCGTCGGGCAGCTTGAGGTAGTACTGCACCGCCTCCAGCGTCGAGGGATTGCGGTACAGCCCGATATGGCCGACCCGCGCCGACGGGACGCAGTCCAGCATGCCCTCCAGGATGCCCGACCCGGCGCGCAGGATGGACACGAAGCACAGCTTCTTGCCGGACAGCGTCGGCGCCATCATCGGCTCCAGCGGCGTGGCGATCGGCACCAGCTCCAGCTTCAGCCCGCGCGTCACCTCGTAGCACATCAGCAGGCTGATCTCCCGCGCCAGGCGGCGGAAGCCCGCCGTCGAGGTCTCGCGGTCGCGCAGCCGAGACAGTTTGTGCTGGATCAGCGGGTGGTCGAGCACGGTGACGTTCGCGGTCATGGTCCTCCCCGATCTGTCCGAGCTGATCGGGCAGCGTGCCCGCCATGTAGCGACGCGGTCGCGGCGCGTCTACGATCGGAGCGCGGGCAGGAGCGGACGATGCGGGGCAGGCGGGATCTTGCGGTGGCGGTGCTGATCCTGCCCGTGCTGGCGCTGCTGTGCCTGGGAGTCGCGACCGCCCTGCTGGGCGATGCCGGGCATGACGTGCCGCGCGCCTGGGCGGCGCTGCGCCACCTGCCGGCCCCGATTCCGCGAACGGCCGGGATCGCCCGGCGGGCGATTGCCGGCGGCGCGCTGGTGGCAGCGGTGTGTGCCGCAATCGCCGTGCCGCTGGGCTGGGCGCTGGGGCGGCTGCCGCCAGCCTGGGCGGCGGCGGCGCGGGCGATGTTGTGGTATCCCGCGCTGACGCTGGCCATCGCCTGGCTGCTGGCATTCGCCGTGCAGCTGCGGGCTGGCGATCCGCTGCGCGCCGCCGTCGCGGCGGCCGGCGCGCTGCACCTGCCGGCCGGCCCGAGACTGCTGCTGCCGGTGCTGCTGGCGCCGCCGCTGGCCGGCGCAATGGCCGCCGCCTGGCGCCGCCCGGATCGCGCGGCGCTGCGCGCGGCCGAGACGCTGGGCGTCGCGCCGTTGCGGGTGTTCGCGCAGCTGGTGCTGCCGGATCTTGTCGGCACGCTGGCCGATGGCGTGCTGCTGGCGTTCCTGGCCGCCGCCGCGGTCCTGGCGGTGCCCGCGCTGGCGCCGGCGGCCCCGGTGGATGCCGCCGCGTCGCTGGCGCTCGGCGCGGTTGCCGCCGCGCTGGCGTTGGGGGCGTCTCTGCTGTGGCGGAGCGTGGCGCGGATCGCGGCTTCCTGACGCCGTGCCGGGTTCGGCTCGCGTCCTCCCCCCGCGGCGGGGCTATACTGTGCGGCGATGAACGCTGAACCCGATCCGAGCAGCCTGCACGCGGCGCGGCCGCGCCCCGGACCGTCGCGCGGCCGCCGCGTCGCCGACATCCTGCTGGGCAAGGCGGTGACCCTGGTGCTGGCCGCGGTGGCGGTGGCGCTGGGGGTGGCCACCTTCATCCTGCTGGCCGGCGGCGTGCATTTCGCGGTGCGGCCGAACGCGGTGTTCGGGCTGGTGCTGTCGAACCTGGTGGTGCTGCTGCTGCTGGGCGCGGTGCTGGCGGGGCGGCTGACCCGGGTCTGGGCGGAGCGCCGGCGCGGCTCGGCCGGGTCGCGGCTGCATGTGCGCCTCGTGCTGCTGTTCAGCGTGGTGGCGATCACGCCCACCATCGTCGTGGCAATCTTCGCCACCTTCCTGTTCAGCGTCGGCATCCAGGCCTGGTTCAGCGACCGCGTCCGCACCGCGTTGCAGGAAGGCTTGCAGGCCAGCCGCGGCTACCTGGAGGAGCATCGCAACAACATCCGCGCCGACGCGCTGGCGATGGCCAACGACATCAGCCGCGCCGGCAGCCTGGTCGGCGGCAATCCCAACACCTTCGGCGAGGTGCTGGCCGAGCAGACGGCGCTGCGCGGGCTGACCGAGGCGGTGATCTTCGAGCCGGTGACGCGGCAGGTGGTGGCCTCGGCCGGGCTGCTGTCCGGCCCCGAGGTGGAGGCGCCGCCGCGCGAGGCGATCGACCGCGCCATGAGCGGCGACGTGGCGGTGCTGGGCACCGACGCCTCGCAGAGCGTCAAGGGCGTGGTCAAGCTCGAACTCCACGCCGATGCTGATGCTGATGGTGGTGCGGCCGGTGGATCCGGTGATCCTGGACCACATGGCGCACACCGAAATGGCGGTCGCCGAATACAACCGCCTGGACCAGAACCGCTCCGGCCTGCAAGTGACCCTGGCGCTGATCTTTGCGCTGGTCGCGCTGCTGGTGCTGGTGGCCGCCGTGCTGATCGGGTTGGTGATCGCCAACCAGATCGCCCGTCCGATCGGCCGCCTGATCATGGCCGCCGAGCGGGTGCGCGCCGGCGACCTCGCGGTGCGGGTGCCGGAGGCTGCCACCGAGGACGAGATCGCCGGCCTGTCGCGCGCCTTCAACCGCATGACCGGCCAGCTTGGCGCGCAGCGCAGCGAGCTGATGGATGCCTACGCCCAGCTCGACAGCCGCCGCCGGTTCACCGAGGCGGTGCTGGCCGGGGTCTCGGCCGGGGTCATCGGCCTGGACGAGCAGGGCCGGGTCGAGCTGCCGAACCGCGCCGCGGGCGAGCTGCTGAGCGTCGATCTGCTGGCCGCGATCGGCCAGCCGCTCGGCGAGCTGGTGCCGGAGTTCGCCGAGCTGGTCGCCGCCGCGCGGGCCGCCCCGGAGCGGGCGCAGGTGGCGGAAATCCAGATCGGCCCGGCCAGCCGGCGTCGGACCCTGCTGGTGCGGCTCGGCTCCGACCGCAGCGCCGGGGCCGGGTCGCGGCATTTCAGCCTGGTGGCGAGCTTCGATGACGTGACCGAATTGCAGGCGGCGCAGCGCAAGGCCGCGTGGTCGGACGTGGCGCGGCGGATCGCGCACGAGATCAAGAACCCGCTGACCCCGATCCAGCTTTCAGCCGAGCGCCTGAAGCGGCGCTTCACGCGTGAGATCGCGTCGGATCCCGAAACCTTCGTTCAATGCGCCGACACGATCGTCCGCCAGGTCGGCGACATTCGCCGCATGGTGGACGAGTTCTCGGCCTTCGCCCGCATGCCGCAGCCGGCGATCCGCGACGAGGATGTGGGGCGCATCATCCGCGAGGCGCTGGTGCTGCCGCGCAACGCCCACCCGCAGGTCGCCTTCGTCTCCGACAGCCTGCCCGAGCGCGGGCCGGTCGCGCCCTGCGACCGCCGGCTGCTGGGGCAGGCCCTGACCAACCTGCTGAACAACGCCGTGGAAGCCATCGCCATGCGCCCCGATGGCGGCGGCGGGCGGGTCGTGGTGTCGGTGATCGAGGCCGAGGGCGAGACCGGGTGCGAGGTGCGGATCGACGTCGCCGATGACGGGGTGGGGCTGCCGGATGCCGATCGCGGCCGGCTGACCGAGCCGTACGTGACGCACAAGCCGAAAGGCACCGGGCTGGGTCTGGCGATCGTCAAGAAGGTCATGGAGGACCACGGCGGCCGGCTGCTGCTGGAGGAGCGCGAGGCGACGCCGGACTGGCCGGGCGGCGGGGCCGTGGCCAGCCTGTGCTTGCCCGGCGCGACGCGGGCGGACTAGGACAGCCCCGATGAGCCGCGCATGGTAGCCGAGATCCTGATCGTCGATGACGAGCCCGATATCCGCATGCTGGTGGACGGGATCCTGCGCGACGAGGGCTATGAGACGCGGCTGGCCGGGGATTCCGACGCGGCGATCGCCGCCTTCCGCAGCCGGCGGCCCTCTCTGGTGGTGCTGGATGTCTGGCTGCAGGGCAGCAAGCTCGACGGCCTGGGCATCCTGGCCAGCCTGCACACCGAGGAGCCGCACGTCCCGGTGGTGATGATTTCCGGCCACGGCACGATCGAGATGGCGGTCACTGCGATCCAGCATGGCGCCTATGACTTCCTGGAAAAGCCGTTCCAGTCCGACCGCCTGCTGCTGATCGTCCGCCGCGCGCTGGAGGCGGCGCAGCTGGCCCGCGAGAATGCCGAGCTGCGGCTGCGCGCCGGGCCGGAGACCGAATTGCTGGGCGACAGCCCCGCCGTGGGCTCGCTGCGCGCGCAGGTGGAAAAGGTGGCGCCCACCGGGTCGCGGGTCCTGATCCACGGGCCGGCCGGGTCGGGCAAGGAGGTGGTGTCGCGCATGGTGCACGCCCGCTCGCGCCGCGCCGAGGGGCCGTTCGTCGCGCTGAACTGCGCCATCCTGAACCCGGCCCGGTTCGAGGAGGAGCTGTTCGGGGTCGAGGCCGGCGCCGATCCGGCAATGCAGCCGCGCCGCGCCGGGGTGCTGGAACGGGCGCATGGCGGCACGCTGCTGCTCGACGAGGTCTCTGACATGCCGCTGGAGACGCAGGGCAAGATCGTGCGGGCGCTGCAGGACCAGACGTTCGAGCGGCTGGGCGGCTCGGCGCGGGTCAAGGTGGATGTGCGGGTGCTGTCCACCACCAACCGCGACCTGCAAGCCGAGATCGCCGCCGGCAAGTTTCGTGAGGACCTATACTATCGCCTTGCGGTGGTGCCGCTGAAGGTGCCGGCGCTGAAGGAGCGGCGCGAGGACGTGCCGGCGCTGGCCCGCCATTTCCTGCTGCGCTCGGCCGAGCTGTCGGGCATGGCCCCGCGGACGCTGTCCACCGACACGCTGACCGCGTTGCAGGCCTATGACTGGGCCGGCAACGTGCGCCAGCTGCGCAACCTGATGGACTGGCTGCTGATCATGGCGCCAGGCGGTCCGACCGACCCGATCCGCGCCGAGATGCTGCCGCCCGAGGTGGGGTCGGCCGCCCCGTCGCTGAACGGGGCGGGCGGGACGGACGTGATGTCGCTGCCGCTGCGCGAGGCGCGCGACCTGTTCGAGACGCAGTATCTGCAAAGCCAGCTGCTGCGCTTCGGCGGCAATATCAGCCGCACCGCACTGTTCGTCGGCATGGAGCGCAGCGCGCTGCACCGCAAGCTGAAGCAGCTCGGCATCGGCGGCGAGGACCGCAACGCATAGGGCGGTGCCGTCCGCTTCCTATGGAAACCCTATGCGCGGCATCCGACATCCGGGACGGTCCATTCTCGACGCGCTGGGCGCGATGTTCAGCATCGAGGTGGCCGACCTGCAGTTCGCCTTGATCGGCGACAGCGACGGCTTCACTGCCAGCGTGGAGACGGCAGTGCGCAGCAAGAACGACGTGATCGCCGCACAGAACCAGGTCGCGCGCATCCGCTACGAGGGCGAGCAGCGCAAGGTGCAGGCTGAGGCCGAGGCGGTGGCCGAAGTCACGCGCGCGCAGGCCGAGAAGCAGGCGGTGCTGCACGCCGAGGTCGAGGCGCAGGCGGTCGCGCTGAAGGGCGAGGCCGAGGCGAGGGTGATCGCCCAGCGCGCCGCCGCGGTCGCCTTGAACCTGAACCTGGTCGCCTACACCTTTGCCGATCGCTGGAACGGCGCGCTGCCGGCGACCGTGCTGGGCGGGTCCGCCGGGCCGGTGGCGCTGCTGGATTTGCCGCGCGCCGCGCGGCCCTGAGTGCCGCCCCGGCGAGGCGGTGTCGATCAGAACCCAGAACGACTCGCCGGCGCATCGCCTCTTGCCGCGAGCCACCCTTGCGCCCTTATGATCTCCGGCGACGACCGTGGTGTGTGTGCTGCCGGGATGTCCCGGCGCGGTCGGCGCGGGGTCCGAGCGTCAGGCGTCGGATCCCGGAGGCAGGATGCTGCAACAACAAGAAGGATAACCGAGGTGGCCGCCGAAAAAACGCAGAACGTTCAGGACGTGTTCCTCAACCATGTGCGCAAGAGCAAGACGCCGGTGACGGTGTTCCTGGTGAACGGGGTGAAGCTTCAAGGCATCATCACCTGGTTCGACAATTTCTCCGTGCTGCTGCGCCGCGACGGGCATACGCAACTTGTCTATAAGCATGCCATCAGCACGGTGATGCCGGGCGCGCCGATCCAGTTGTTCGACCCGGCCCGCTCCGAGAGCGGCAGCGAGGCCCCGGTCGGCGAGGCGGCGGCCATGGCTGCAGCGCCGATGGCCGCGGCGCCGGTCTCGCCATCGCGCCTGAGCATCCGGGAGCGGGCGACTGTCGGGCGTGAGTAGCGCGAGCGGGGCCGGCCCGGTTCGGGACGGCCTCGCGCTGACGCGCGCGGCGGTGATCCTGCCCTGGGCGCGACCCGATCATCGCGGCAACAATTCCGGCCGGGATGCCAGCCGCGCTGCCGAGGCCAGGCTGGCCGAGGCGGTCGGCCTGGCCGCCTCCATCGGGCTGGTCGTGGTGCATACCGCGATCCTGCCGCTGCGCGCCCGCCGCCCGTCGATGCTGCTGGGCGAGGGGCAGGCGGCGACCCAGGGCGAGGCGATCGCCGCCGCCGGGGTGTCCGTCGTGGTCGTCGATGCCCAGCTGACCCCGGTGCAGCAGCGCAACCTGGAGCGCGCCTGGGAGGCCAAGGTGATCGACCGCACCGGCCTGATCCTGGACATCTTCGGCGAGCGTGCCGTCACGCGCGAAGGCTCGTTGCAGGTGGAGCTGGCGCATCTGGACTACCAGCGCAGCCGGCTGGTCCGCTCCTGGACGCATCTGGAGCGCCAGCGCGGCGGCTTCGGCTTCCTGGGCGGCCCGGGCGAGACGCAGATCGAGGCCGATCGGCGGCTGATCGGCGATCGCATCGCGCAGTTGCGCCGCGATCTGGAGCAGGTGCGCCGCACGCGCGGGCTGCACCGCACCGCGCGGCGTCGGGTGCCGTTCCCGGTAGTCGCCCTGGTCGGCTACACCAACGCGGGAAAATCCACGCTGTTCAACGCGCTGACCGGGGCCGAGGTGGCGGCGCGCGACCAGCTGTTTGCGACCCTGGATCCGACGATGCGCGGCCTGCGGCTGCCGTCCGGCCGGCGGGCCATCCTGTCGGATACCGTGGGGTTCATCAGCGAGCTGCCGACCGAACTGGTCGAGGCGTTCCGCGCGACGCTGGAGGAGGTCGCCGAGGCGGACGTGATCCTGCACGTCCGCGACGCCGCCCACCCCGACAGCGCGGCGCAGCGCGCCGACGTGATCGCGGTGCTGGACGGGATGGTGGCCGACGGCACTCTGGACGAGGCCTGGCCGGCGCGCACCGTCGAGGTCGCCAACAAGGCCGACCTGATGGGCGGGGTCGCGGCGGTCGAGGTGCGGCAGGGCGCGGTGGCGGTCTCGGCGATCAGCGGCGAGGGCCTGCCGGCGCTGCTGGCCGAGATCGACCGGCGCATCGCCGCGGGGATGGAGGTGGCGCGTTACGCCATCCCGCCCGGCGATGGGGCGCGGCTGGCGTGGCTGTACCAGCATGGCGAGGTGATCGGCCGCGATGACGACGACGAGGCGATCCGGCTGACGGTGCGTCTGCTGCCGGCGGATCGGGCGCGGTTCGAGCGCGAGCGGACGTGACCGCGGCGGCGGCGCGGTTTTCCGGCCAGGATCTCGGGCGCCTGGCCGCGCTGCTGCGGGCCGCGGCGCGGGCGGAGATCATGCCGCGCTGGCGAAGGCTGCAGCCGCATCAGGTGCGCGCCAAGACCGGTCCGCTGGATTTGGTCACCGATGCCGACGAGGCCGCCGAGCGGATGATTGCGTCCGGGCTTGAGCGCCTGTTCCCCGGCTGCGTGGTGGTCGGCGAGGAGGCGGCTTCTGCCGATCCCGACCTGCTCGGCCGACTGGCCGGGGCGGAGTTGGCGTTCGTGGTCGATCCGGTGGACGGCACGTCGAACTTCGCCGCCGGCCTGCCGCTGTTCGGTACAATGGCGGCCGCCATCGTGCACGGCGAGATCGTCGCCGGGGTGATCCATGATCCGGTGGGCGACGATAGCGCGCTGGCGCTGCGCGGCGGCGGCGCGTGGATCGAGGCTGCGGACGGCACGCGCCACGATCTGCGCGTGGCCGCCGCGGCGCCGGTCGCCGATATGTCTGGCGCTGCGGCGTGGCGGCATCTGCCCGACCGGATGCGTGCGACGCTGTGCCGCAACCTGCCCCGTGTCGCGGCCAGTTTCGACCTGCGCTGCGCCGCCCACCAGTATCGTCTGGCGGCCGGCGGGCATTGCCACTACCTGATCTATAACCGGATGATGCCGTGGGATCATGCGCCGGGCTGGCTGCTGCACCGCGAGGCGGGCGGCTATTCGGCGCGGCTGGACGGGTCGGACTATACGCCAATGGACACCAGCGGCGGCCTGCTGTGCGCGCCGGATGCGCCAAGCTGGCAGGCGCTGCGGGCGGCGTTGCTGGACACCTGACCGGGCGGAACGGATAACCCCGTTGCAATCCGGCATTCATTCGCAGGTAGGCGAGCGGCGGTAGTAACGCGGTTGCCTGGCGCCACGTAAACATCCTGAATGAGATGTCAGGAAGGGGTATGATCCATGCTGGTCCGCTCGCGTCGTGGCTGGGAGTTGCCGGAGCGGGACGCCACCCCGCAAGCGCTGGTACTCGGCCGCCGCGCGCTCGTCGCCGGGGCCGGGGGGGCTATCGCGCTGACGGCCGCGCCGGCGGCGTCGCGGGCGTGGTCGCTGTTCGGACCGGCCGCATCGGTGCCGCCGGTCACGCCGCGGCACAAGCTCGCGGCCCGGCGCAACGCCAAGTACGACCCCGGCCGGCCGATCACCACCGAGCTGGACACCGAGGACTACAACAACTTCTACGAGTTCGGCATGAGCAAGGATGTCGCCGACGCGGCGGCCGCGCTGCCGGTCTCGCCGTGGTCGGTGCGCATCGACGGGCTGGTGCGGACGCCTCGCACGCTCGGCTACGACGACCTGCTGAAGCGGATGGCGCTGGAGGAGCGGGTGTACCGCCACCGCTGCGTCGAGGCCTGGGCCATGACCGTGCCCTGGATCGGCTTCCCGATGGCCGCCCTGGTGAAGTTGGCCGAGCCGCTGGGATCGGCGAAATATCTGAAGTTCACGACGCTGGCCGATGACAAGACGATGCCCGGACTGGCGCAGTCGTGGTATCCATGGCCTTATACCGAAGGGGTCACGATGGAGGAGGCGATGAACGAACTCGCATTCCTGTCCGTCGGCATGTATGGCCAGACCATGCCGCCGCAGAACGGCGCGCCGATCCGGGTCACGTTGCCGTGGAAATACGGCTTCAAATCGGCCAAATCCATCGTGCGGATTGAGTTTACCGACAGCCAGCCGAAGACCTACTGGGAACAGCTGCAATCCAGCGAGTACGGCTTCTGGGCCAACGTCAATCCGGCGGTGCCGCATCCGCGCTGGAGCCAGGCGGCGGAACGCCTGCTGGGCACCGGGGAGATGGTTCCCACGCAAATCTGGAACGGCTATGGCGCGTTCGTGGCTTCGATGTACGATGACAAGAAAAACCTCCGGTTGTTCGCTTGATCCTGACGCGCTGCCTTGCCGTGCTGTCGGCGATCTGCCTGGTGGGCGCGTTCACGCTCGCCACCGTGCTGACGCCGTTCGAGTCGCTGGCCGAGCTGCTGGCGGACTGGGATCACGCGTGGCTGGTCTGGCTCAAGACGGCGTCTGAATCGCACCTTCCGGGCTGGCTGTGGCAGGGGATGATGATTCCGATCCTGCTGCGGCCGGCTTGGCTGCTGCCGACCGCGCTGGGCCTCATCATGCTCGGCTTCGCGGTGACCATCGGTTCGCGCAAGACGGTGCCCCGCTCGCATCGCCGCCGCAGTTAACGCCGCCGCCTCGGCTTGACCGGGCCGGCCGGCTGACCGATCACACCCGTCAGCACAGTCGGGGCATTCGATCGATGGCGGCCAACAAGCATCTGCTGATCCTTCCTGGCGATGGCGTCGGGCCAGAGGTCATGCGCGAAGTGCGCCGCGTGATCGACTGGATGGCGCGCCGCCGCGCGGTCACGTTCGAGCTGTCCGAGGATCTGGTGGGCGGCGCGGCGTTGGACGCGCATGGCGAACCGATTTCCGAGTCGACGGTCGAGCGCGCGCGCGCCGCCGATGCGGTTCTGTTCGGCGCGGTCGGTGGCCCGCAATACGATGCGCTTGGCTTCGACAAGCGGCCAGAAATTGCCATCCTGCGGCTGCGGCGCGAGCTTGGCCTGTTCGCCAACCTGCGCCCGGCGATCGTGCTCGATCCGCTGGTGGATGCCTCGACGCTGAAGCCCGAGGTGGTGCGCGGGCTGGATCTGATGATCGTGCGCGAGAGCACCGGCGGCATCTATTTCGGCGAGCCGCGCGGCATCGAGACGCTGGCAGACGGCAGCAAGCGGGGCGTCAACACGGAGGTGTACACCACCGCCGAGATCGAGCGCGTGGCGCGGGTCGGGTTCGACCTGGCGCGCCAGCGCCAGCGTCGCCTGTGCAGCGTGGAGAAGGCCAATGTCATGGAAAGTGGCCTGCTGTGGCGGCAGACCGTGACCGCGCTGGGCGCCGCCGAATATCCGGATGTGCAGCTGTCCCACATGTACGCCGACAACTGCGCCATGCAGCTGGTCCGCAATCCGCGGCAGTTCGACGTGATTGTGACCGGCAATCTGTTCGGGGACCTGCTGTCCGACCTCGCCTCCATGCTGACCGGCAGCCTGGGCATGCTGCCCTCGGCGACGCTGGGCGGCCTGGACGCGGCCGGGCGGCGGCACGCGCTGTACGAGCCGATCCACGGCAGCGCGCCGGACATCGCCGGGCGCGGCGTCGCCAACCCGCTGGCGCAGATGCTGAGCTTCGCCATGCTGCTGCGCTATTCGTTCGGACTGGAGGAGGATGCGGCGCTGGTCGAGCGCGCGTGCAGCGACGTGCTGGCCGGCGGCCTGCGCACCGCCGACGTGATGGCCCCGGGCTGCTCGCAAGTCGGCACGGTGGCGATGGGCGACGCGGTGTTGCGGGCGTTGGACCGGCTGGCGGCCTGACCAGGCGCGGCCGCGCCACCTTTGGCGTGATCGGTCGTTGAGGCAGCGCACGATCGGAGTACGACCATGACCACGCCCTATGAACTGTACTACTGGCCGTCGATCCAGGGGCGCGGCGAGTTCGTCCGCCTGGCGCTGGAGGCTGCCGGCGCCGGCTACATCGATGTCGCCCGCAACGATCCCGGACCGATGATGGAGCTGATGTCGGGCGAAACGGTGCAGACCCCGCCGTTCGCGCCGCCTTTCCTGAAGGCGGGCCGGCAGCTGATCGGGCAGACCGCAAACATCCTGATCTACCTCGGGCCGCGGCACGGTCTGGCGCCGGCCGACGATGCCGGGCTACTGTGGGCGAACCAGCTGCAACTGACCCTGGCCGACCTGGTTGCCGAGGCGCATGACTCGCATCACCCGATCGCCAGCGGCATGTACTATGAAGACCAGCAGGAGGAGGCCGCCCGGCGCTCGGCGGATTTCCGCGACACACGGATGCCGAAGTTCCTGGGCTATTTCGAGCGGGTACTGGAGCGCAATCCGGCCGGCGACGCGCACTTGATCGGCAGCAGCCTGACCTACCCCGACCTGTCGCTGTTCCAGGTCGTCTCCGGCCTGATGTATGCGTTCCCGCGCACGATGGAGCGGCTGGCCGGCGCGCATCTGCGCGTGATGCGGCTGCACGTGCGGATCGGCCAACTGCCGCGGATCGCCGACTACCTCGCCTCCGGGCGCCGCATCGGCTTCAACGACGAGGGCATCTTCCGGCACTACGACGCGCTGGACGAGCCGGTGTAGCCGCCCTGGTTGGGCGCGCACCTACATCGGCGGCGTGAGGCCGTCCTTGCCGACCGCGATACGCCGCGCGGTCAGCACCCCGCCGGCCATTGCGCCGACCACGAACACATGGGCGCCCGCCGACAGCATCGCGCGATCGCCTGGCCGCAGGGTGACGATCGGCGTGCCAGGCGGCACCAGCACCGAGACCTTGCCGCCGTTGTAGGACAGGCTCAGCGCATGGCCGTCATTGGCCACCGTCTCGGCATCCACCGTGGCGTTGGTCATGGTGCTTTCCGGCCCGAGATCCCACGGATAGTGACCCTCGCCGGTGCCCTTCATGGCCGGCGGAAACACCACGACTTCCTGCGCCACAAGATGCGTGTCCGGACCGCTCGCGGCGGTGCCGATGAAGCTGCCCGGCTGAATGGCCGCGAGATCCGAGGGCACGACCGACGTTACCGACCAGCCCGCCGGCAACGCGATCTGCACCGTGCGGCCGTCACGCCGCGCGACGGTCATGCTGTCGCCCGAGACGCTCTGCACCGTGCCGCGTATGCGCTGCATGGCTCCCGGTGCGGCCGGCTGGGCGAGTGCGGGACCGGCGAGCAGCGATCCGATCAGCGCCATGAGACGAGTCCGGCCATTCATGCATGCTTCTCCGTAGGGCGAGCGCCGCCAGCAAGGGCGGCTCAACTCTCCAGTTCGCTGTCCCAGTACAGGTAGTCGCGCCAGCTTTCATGCAGGTAGTTCGGCGGGAAGGCGCGGCCGTTTTCCTGCAACTCCCACGTCGAGGGCTGCCTTGGGGTGTGGCGCGGGTGCATGTGGCACTCGCGCGGCAGACGGCTGCCCTTGCGCAGATTGCAGCCGCCGCAGGCAGTGACGACGTTCTCCCAGGTGGTGCGCCCGCCGCGGCTGCGCGGGATCACATGGTCGAAGGTCAGATCCTGGGCGGGCTGGCGATCCAGGCAGTACTGGCAGGCGAAGGCGTCGCGCAAGAACACGTTGAACCGGGTAAAGGCTGGCTTGCGGGCGGCCGGAATATAGTCCTTCAGCGCGATGACGCTGGGCAGGCGCATGGTGATCGACGGGGAGCGCACCTCGACCTCGTATTCGTTCAGGACCGAGACGCGATCGAGGAACACCGCCTTAACCGCGTCCTGCCAGGCCCACACAGAAAGCGGGAAATACGACAAGGGCCGAAAGTCGGCATTCAGCACAAGCGCAGGAAAGTGTTGCCCACCGTCTGGCAAAACCAGCACCCCGTTCTGTTCGGAGCACCGCATCCGGGGTCAATCCACTCAGCGACCCGCGAGATATTGTGCGACGCCGAAACTCCGGGTGGTTATGACACCCGATCGGAGGTGCCGCAAGCAGCCGCGCCCCAGTTTAACCTGCCCGTCATCAAGCCCGCCTGCCGCTATCCCGGGTGATGACAGGCCGCTTCATGCCCTGGGCCATGCTGGACCAGCGCCGGATCGTCTTGCGTGCACACCGCCGTCGCCCGCGGGCAGCGCGGATGAAATCGGCATCCCGGCGGCGGGGCGGACGGATCAGGCGGCTCCCCCGCCAGCGTGATCCGCTGTCGCGCCCGCTCGCGCGCCGGATGGGGCAGCGGCACGGCCGACAGCAGCGCGTGGGTGTAGGGGTGCAGCGGGGCGGCGAACAGCGTCTCGCGCGGCGCGGTCTCCACGATGCGGCCAAGATACATCACCGCCACCCGCCGGCAGGTGTGCGCGACCACGCTGAGATCGTGCGAGATGAACAGCATCGACAGCCCGCGCGCGCGCTGCAGGCCGCGCAGCAGGTTGATGATCTGCGCGCGCGTGGACACGTCCAGCGCCGACACCGGCTCATCGGCCACCAGGAAATCCGGGTCGGTGCTGATCGCCCGCGCGATCACCGCGCGCTGCCGCTGGCCGCCCGACATTTCGTGCGGGTAGCGGCGGGCGAACTCCGGCGTCAGGCCCGCCTGCGCCAGCACGGCCGCCGCCCGCGCCCGCGCCTGGTCGCGGCCAAATCCCTGAACCGACAGATGCTCGGTCAGCGTGGCGCCCAGGCTCATGCGCGGGTTCAGCGCGCCGGACGGATCCTGGAACACGAACTGCCGCCGCCGCCGCAGCGCGCGCAAGGCGTCGCCCCGCGCCGCAGCCGTGTCGGCCCCGGCAAACCGGATGCTGCCTTGGGTCGGTGTCTGCAGGCCGACCAGCGTGCGCCCCAGGGTGGATTTGCCCGAGCCGCTCTCGCCCACCAGCCCGAGCGTCTCGCCCGGCGCGATCGCCACATCCACCCCGTCCAGCGCCCGCAGCACGCGCCCGTTCGCCAGCCGGTAGTGGCGGGCAAGCCCGATCGCCTCGGCGAGCGGGGTCACCGCGCTTTGCGGCCCGCAGTCATGGGCCTACCCTGCACCCCCGGCACATGGCGGAGACGACGATGCAGCTTGCCTACGTGAACGGCGATTTCCTGCCGCTGGCCGAGGCGCGGGTTTCGGTGCTCGACCGCGGCTTCCTGTTCGCCGATGGCGTGTACGAAGTCACCGCGATCCTGGACGGACGCCTGATCGACCTCGATTCCCATCTTGCGCGGTTGCAACGATCGCTGGGCGAACTCGACATGCCGATGCCCGAAACCCGCGACCGCATCGCCGCGCTGCATCACGCGCTGCTTGACCGTAGCGGCGTGACCGAGGGCCTGATCTACCTGCATGTCACCAGCGGCGCTGCCGCCGAACGCGACTTCCTGCCGCCAGCGAACGGCACACCGTCGCTGGTGATGTTCACCCAGGCGAAAAATCTGTCCGACAATCCCGCCGCGCGCACCGGCATCGCGGTGGCCACCGTGCCGGATCTGCGCTGGGCGCGGCGCGACATCAAATCGGTGGCGCTGCTGGCGCAGGTGCTGGCCAAACGCCAGGCCGCAGCCGCCGGCGCGCAGGAGGCGTGGATGATCGAGGACGGCCGCATCACCGAGGGCGCGTCGTCGACCGCGTACATCGTGCGCGGCGGCACGATCGTCACGCGCGAAAACTCCAGCGCCATCCTGCCCGGCTGCACGCGCCGCGCATTGCTGGCGCTGGCGCGCGAGCGGCAGATGCGGATCGAGGAGCGGCCGTTCACCGTGGCCGAGGCGCTGTCCAGCGACGAGGCGTTCACCACCAGCGCCACCAGCTTCGTCCTCCCGGTCGTGCGCATCGACGGTCAGTCCATCGCGGACGGCCGGCCGGGACCGCTGACCATGCGGTTGCGCGCGCTGTATCTGGAGTTTGCCCGCAGTCACGATCCGGCCATCCAGCACGCGGCCCAGTGATCGTCGCCCACCCGCGCCAGCGCCGGCGCGGTGCGGCAGACCGCCGCCGCGCGCGGGCAGCGCGGGGCGAAGCGGCAGCCGGGCGCGTCGGCGGCGGTGGCGACGCTGCCGGCGATGGTCGGCAGGTCGTCCTCCCACGCCGCGTCCAGCGCCGGCACCGAGGCCAGCAGCCCCTGCGTGTACGGATGCGCCGGCCGTGCGAACAGCGCCTCCGTGGCCGCCTGTTCGACGATGCGCCCCGCGTACATCACCGCGACCCGGTCGGCCTGTCCGGCAACCACGCCGAGATCATGCGTAATCAGCAGCATCGCCGTCCCGCTATCACGCGAGACCGCGCGCAGCAGGTCGAGGATCTGCGCCTGCACGGTCACGTCCAGCGCCGTCGTCGGCTCGTCCGCCAGCAGCAGGCGCGGGCCGCAGGCGATGGCCGCGCGATCACCACGCGCTGACACAGGCCGCCGGAGAGTCTCGTGCGGATAGGCGCGCAGCCGCTGCTCTGGCGCGCTGATGCCGACCTGTCGGAACAGATCCAAGCGCGCGCGCGCGGGCGGCGCCGGCAGAAATGCGCTCGTGCGCCCGGATCGCCTCGGTCACCTGATCGCCGACGCGGATCAGCGGATGCAGCGCGGTGCCGGGATCCTGGAAGATCATCGCGATCTCCGCCCGCGCAAGCGCCGCATCGCGGCTTCGTCGAGCGCCAGCAGGTCGCGGCCGCCCAGCATCGCGTGGCCGACACCCGCGCGCCGGCGAGCAGCCGCATCAGAGCCAGTGCCGTGGTGGATTTGCCGCAGCCGCTCTCGCCGACCAGCCCCAGCACCTCGCCGGCGCCAACGTGAACGAGACGCCATCGACCGCGTGGGTCTGGCCGAACGATACGCGTCAGGTCTCGGACATCCAGCAGCGGCGTCACGCCGCCAGCGCCTCCGCGGGCTCGGGCGGCAACCAGCCCCGGCGCTCGCGCCAATCGGTCGGCAGATTGGCGAAGCGCGACAGCCGCAGGGTGCGCAGATCGGCGAATCGGCATTCGCCGAACCGCACCAGTTCGGCAATGGCGTGGCCGGACGCCGGGGACAGGCCGAAGCCGACGCTGCTCATGGTGGCGACCGTCACATTCGCCGGCTCCTCGAGCCGATCGATCACCGGCCGCCCGTCCGGCGTGTTCTCGATGATGCCGGCCCAGGAGCGGATCACCCGCGCATGCGCCGCCTTCGGCAGCACCTCGGCCAGCCGGCGCGACCATGCTGGAGCACCAGCGGCGTGGTCGGCCGGTCGAGGCCGGGGTCGTTGGCATCCAGCCATTCGTGCGGGCCGCCACCATAGACCAGATTGCCGCGCAGGGTCTGGCGCCCGTACAGCTCGACGCCGTGAAAGCCGCCATGCTTCATCAACGGCAGCGGCTCGGTGACGAACATCTCCGCGCGGGCCGGCGTGACGGGGACTTCGCGGCCCAGCATCTTTGTCAGCACGCCGGTCTGCGGGCCGGCGGCGATGACCAGCGAAGTTGCAGGCGAAATCGCCGAGCGCTCGTCTGCACCGCGCGCACCTTGTCGCCTGCCAGTCGAAGCCGGTGACGGTCGCGTGCTGCACGATCCGCCCGCCCAGGCGCTGCAACGCCCAGCCATAGGCCTGCACGGTGCGCTGCGGGTTGGCGTGGCCGCCGTAATGGAAAAACAGCCCGCCAAACACGTCGTCGCCGACCAGCGGCACCAGCTCGCGCAACTCGGCCGCATTCAGGACGCTGGTGCGGAACCCGTCGTTCTCGCTGCCGCCATAGGCGGCGTGATAGCATGCCGAAATCGGCTTCATTGCGGGCGATGCCGATGCGGTACGGCTGCCATTCGGTCGGATGGCCCAGCAGCGCGTCCATCTGCGGCCACAGGCGCTGCTCCTCACTGAACAGCGGCGAGTGCGCGTGCGTGCAGCCGCCGCCGTTGCGTCCGGACGCCTCCCAGCCGATCACGCCGCGTTCGATCACCAGCACGTCGATGCCCGCTCGCGCCAGCCACCAGGCGGCGGAGAGGCCGGTGACGCCGCCGCCGACGATGACGACAGAGGCTCCTTGGCTCGTCATGGCTTCACCACCGGGATTTCGTTCCAATGCGTCCATTGCGTGTCGATACCGAACCAGATCGGCCAATCCTGTCGCCATGCGCGGGATTTCCTCCGAGGCCGGCGAGGGCCGCCATCGGCAGCGGCCGCAGCGGAATGCGATACGTCGCGAGGGGCACGCGTTCCAGCGGCAGGCCGCCGTCGATGGCCAGCAGCATCGCGACCTGCTCGCGGCAGCGGCGACCCTGGCAGGCGCCCATGCCGGCGCGGGTCAGACGCTTCGCGTGGTCGGGGTGCGTGCCCTCCGCGTCCAGCTTCGCCTGTCCCTCGGCCGACGCGCCGAGATAGCGCGGCGGATGCACCTCCAGCAATTCGCGCCGCGTGACCTCCTCGCAGATGCACAGCATCACGTCCGCCCCGCCGCGTGCCAGCAAGCCGCGCATCCAGTCCAGCCGATCATCCGCCGCAACGCCGGCCGCGTCGCCCACCACGCGCACGAACGGCAGCAGAGGTGCGGCCCTCCGCGTCCAGCACCGGCACCCAGCCGCCGCGCGCCGTGTCGAACGTCAGCGCGCAGCCGAGCACGGCCGGCATTTCCACATTCGGCACCAGCCCCACCGCGAGACAGATCGTATCGCAGGCGATGCTGCGTTGCTCGCCATTCGGTCCGACCAGTATCAGCGCCTCGACCCCGTCCACCCCGCCAGTAGCGCGCAGCGGCAGCCAGGGCTGGTCACGGTCTCCCCACGTCCAGCCCGCGAACCTGGGCAAGCGATGCGGTCTCGGCCGCCAGCGCGCCGCCGCCCAGCACGACGATGCGCCGGCCGGCAAACGCATCATAGCGGGTCAGCAGGCTGTGCAGGCCCTGCGCGCCGACCACGCCCGGCAGATCGGCGCCCTCGAAACCCAGCGACAGGTCGCGCGCGCCGGCCGCGATCACCAGCCTGTCGAATCCGACCAGCCAGGATGTCGCGTCATCGGACAACCCCAGCAGAGGGCCGGGCAGGGCGCGGGTGGCCGGCCCCGGCGCCCAGGCGCCCCAGACGCACACGCCCAGGCGCACATCCACGTCCGCCTCGAACGCCTCGGCCAGAAGCGGCTCGGCGGCGAGGATCTGCTCCATCATCCGCTCCGGCCGCTGCACCGCCGCCGTCGCGCGGCCGCCGAAGCGCAGCGGCACGTCCAGCCCGATCAGCCCCGGCGGCAGCGGGTTCTCGTCCACCAGCAGGACGCGCAGCGCCGCCGCGCGAAGCGGCGATGGCTTCGGCGCATCCCGCCGGCCCGGCGCCGACGACGGCGACGTCGTAGTGTTCGCGCGGCGGCGGAAAACTTGCCGTCGATGGCGGTGGGATCGACAATCCTCATGCACGCTCCCGCAGGCGGGGGTCGAGCGCGTCGCGCAGTCCGTCGCCGATGAAGTTGAAGCTGGCCACCGCCAGGGTGATCGCCAGGCCCGGCCACACGGCCAGCCACGCATCCACCTGGAAATCGCTCTGCGCGTTGGTCAGCATGTTGCCCCAGCTAGCAGCGGGCGGCTGGATGCCATAGCCCAAAAAACTGATGTAGCTTTCGAGCAGGATCGCGTTCGCGGTGTTGAGTGTCGCCGCGACCAGGATCGGGGCGAGCGTGTTGGGCAGGATCTGGCGCAGCACGATGCGCCAGGACGGCGTGCCCACCATGCGCGCCACCGCGATGAAATCGGCCTGCTTCAGCGCCAGGATTTGCGCGTGGACGATGCGCGCGATCTCCATCCAGCAGGTCAGCCCGATCATCAGCGCGATCGACACCAGCGTGGGCGTCACGAACGCCGCCACGAACAGCAGCAGGAACACCGACGGAAAACACAGCATCATGTCGGTCAGCCGCATCAGCGCCACGTCCAGCCAACCGCCGTGATAGGCGGCGAACGCGCCGATCGCGAACCCCACCACCAGCGTCACCAGCATCGCCGCCACGCCGACCGACAGCGAGACCTGGCCCGCGAACATCAGCCGGCTGGCGACATCGCGCCCCAGGTCGTCCGCGCCCAGAATGTGCCCCGCGGTCAAGCGGTGCCGCATAGCGGTTGACGATGTCGATCTCGTCCGGGTCGTGCGGTGCCAGCCACGCCGCACCGCCCGAGGCGATGGCCAGGAAGGCGATGACGACCACGCCCAGCACCGCGAGCCGATGCCGGAGGAACCGACGCAGCACGCCCTGCGTGCGTGGCGGCCCGAGCGCCGGGGCTTCGATGGCGAGGTCAGACATGCGCCAGCCTGATGCGCGGATCGATCACCGCCACCGCCAGATCGGCCAGCAGATTGCCCACCACCACCAGCAGCGCCCCCAGCATCAGAATGGCCATCAGCACCGGATAGTCGCGCATCCCGAGCGAGTTGACGAACAGCAAGCCCATGCCCGGCCAGCCGAACACCGTTTCCGTCACCAGCGCGCCGCCCACCAGTGTCGGCAGTTGCAGACCCGCCAGCGTCACCAGCGGCACCAGGGCCGCGCGCAAGCCGTGTCCCAGCAGCACGCGGCTCGGCGACAGCCCCCGCGCCCGTGCCGTGCGCATGAAGTCCTGGTTCAGAATGTCGATCATCGCCGAGCGCGTGTAGCGGCTCCACTGCGCCACCAGCACGAAGGCCAGCACCAGCATCGGCAGCAGCAGATGGCGCAGCCCGTCGATCAGGCCGCCATTGCCGCTGGAAATGCCGCCGGCCGGCAGCCAGCCCAACACCTGCGCGAACAGATAGATGCCCAGCAGCCCGAACCAGAAGGTCGGCAGCGACAGCGCGATCATCGCCGCCGTGGCGGTGGCGTAGTCGAACACGGAGTTGCGCCGCACCGCCGCCAGCACGCCGGTTCCGACCCCGATCAGCATGGCCAGCGCGAAGCTGCTGCCCATCAGTTCCAGCGTTGCCGGGATGCGCTCGAAAACGATGCTGGCCACCGGCCTTCCGCCGAAGAAGCTGTAGCCCCAGTTGCCAGTGGCCATGCCCGCCGCCCATTTCGCGTATTGCACATAGGCCGGCTGATCCAGGCCGAACTGGTGCTTGATCCGCGCGATGTCCTGCGCGGTGACGGTGGGGTTGATGGTGTACAGCGCCAGCGGCCCGCCGGGGGCGAGGTGCATCAGCGCGAAGCCGATGACCGACACGCCGACCAGCAGCAGCGCGGCCTGGCCGAGGCGGTTCAGGATGTAGCGGGGCATACCGCGCCTGCAGCGCCCTCACCCAACCCTCTCCCAGAGGGCCGGGGTGAGGGTGTCGCCGTCAGGAGACCGACCACTCGTTGTTGTTCCAGGAATTGCACGAGGTGTACGGGTTCACGACATAGCCATGCATCCGCGGCCCGCACCCCGCACGGCACCTCATAGGCGAAGATCGGCGCGAACGGCACATCCTCCAGCAGGATCTCCTGGATCCGGTCATAGATCGGCTTGCGCTTCTCCAGCCCGACAGTGGACACGCCCTGGGCGCACAGCGCGTCGATCTCGGGATTCTGGTACTGCACGTAATTCGACCCGCTGCCGGTCTTGGCCGGAATCAGCTTGCTGCCGATGCGGTCGGTATAGTCGGGGTCAGGATACAGCAGCGGATCCCAGGCCACCATCAGCGTGTCGAACTGGCTTTTCACCGTGTAGTCGCCCCACACCACGGAGGCAGGCATGTTCTTGATCGTCATGGCCACGCCGATCTTCTTCCAGTTCTGCTGCACCAGCTGCTGAGCCTGCTCGCGGCTCTTGTTGCCCGCCGTGGTGGACATGGTGAAGGCCAGTTTCACGCCATCCTTGGCGCGCACGCCGTCGCTGCCCACCGTCCAGCCGGCGGCATCCAGCATCGCCGCCGCCTTTTTCGGATCGAAGCCCGGATCGACGAGTTTGGTGTTGTACGCCCAATGGCTCGGCGGCAGGTAGCTCAGCGTGGGCGCCGGCAGGCCGTAATACATCGCCTCCGCCCAGCCCTTCTTGTCGACCGCCATGTACAGCGCCTGGCGCACCCGCTTGTCGGAGAATTGCGGCTTGCCGCAGTTGAAATAGATGAACTCGACGAACGGCTGCGCGGTCAGCGGCACCGACACGCCCGGCAGCTTTTTCGCGCGGGTGTACAGCAGCGGCGGGATGCCCTGCACCACGTCGTAGATGTCGACCTCGCCGGTCTGGAACTGCGCATACAGCGTCTGCTGATCGGGCACGTATTTCTGGATCAGCGACGACAAGCTTCGGCGCGCCGCAGATGGTAGTGCGGGTTGGCGTCGAACGCGATGTGGTCGCCGGCCACCCGGTTCTTGAACACGAACGGCCCGGTGCCGATCGGCGCGGTGTTGAACGGCGCGGTGTTGATGTCCGCGACTTTCTCCAGGATATGCGCCGGGAATCACGCTGGTCTTCTGCCAGGACACCATATACGGCGCGAACTGGTCCTTCAGCACGATCTTGACCGTGTGCTGGTCCGGCGCCTCGTAGCTTTTCACATGGTCCTGCCCGTTGCGGCTGCGCACCGCCACTTTCGGGTCCATCAGCGTCTTCAGCGTGAACAGCACGTCGGCCGAGGTGAACGGCGTTCCGTCATGCCACAGCACGTCGGGGCGCAGCTTGATCGTCCAGGTGCAGGCCGTCGGCGCTGATGCCGCCATTCGCCTGGGTCGGCAGCTCGGCCGCAAGATTGGGCGATGAACTTGCCGTCCGGCGTGATCTTCCACAGCGCGTCGAACACGCTGAACTCCACCGCTGTCTCGCAGCCGGTGTTGACGTACAGCAGCGGGTTGAAATTCACCGCCTCCTGCGTGAAGGCGTCGATGCACTGGCCGGTGCGGCCTGCGCCCGCGCCGGGCGGATCGCCCCCAGCGCCAGCAGCGCCGCGGTCGCGGCCATCGCCTCGCGGCGGCCCAGTTCAAGCGCATCGGCGGTCATGGCGGTCCCTTGCTTGGTTCCCGCCAGTAAAGCACTTTTCGCGGCCGGCGACCAAGCCGCGTCAGGCGGCGACCGTGTCCGCCTTGGTCGCGCCCCGCTCGCCGAGCGGCTTGTGCTGCTCCGGTGGTGTCGCGCGCCGTCTGGTGCTCGGTCTCGGCGTTCAGCGCCGCGCCGACCAGCACGATCGCGACCGAAATCCAGATCCACGTCATGAAGCCGACCGCCGCCCCCAGCGAGCCGTAGGTCTTGTTGTAGCTGCCGAAATGGCGCGACGTAGAAGCTGAAGGCGAACGAGGCGAGCACCCAGGCGACGCCGCGAACGCGCTGCCCCGGGTGACCCAGCGCCAGCGCGGCCTGCGCGGCTCGGCCCGTAGCGAAGACCAGCGCCAGGAAAACCGCAACCACGAGACCAGCAGGACCGGCCAGCGCAGCATCGCAGCAGCACCGGGCCACGCCGCCAAGGCCGATCGACGGCCAATGCCGCCGGCACCGCGACCACCCCGGCCAGCCACCGCAAGGATGAGGAACACGATCGAGCCAAGCGTGAACAGTCAGCGAAATCAGCGGTCAGGCGCAGGATAGCTGCGCGTCTCGTGCTCCTCGTAGACGACGTTCAGCGCGTCGAACAGCGCCTTGATCGCCGGCATTGGCGCTCCACAGCGAGGTGACGAGGCCGATGGCCAGGCCGAAGCCCAGCGCGCCGTGTGCTGCTTGGACGCCAGGCTATGCACCTGCTGGGTGATGATCGACATGCCGCCGCCCGGCAGCACGCCGGACATGCCCTTGATCTGGTCCGCGATGGTGGTCGGATCCGCGAACAATCCATAGAGGGAGACCAGCGCCGCGAGCGCCGGGAACACCGCCAGCAGCGCATAGAAAGTGACGCCGGCCGCCTCGGCCAGCAGCCGGTCTTCCGAAATTTTGCCGGCGACCCGCTTCACGATTGCCACCAGCCGCGCGCCGGGATGTCTGCGTCGGCGCATCGGCGGAGCGTCCGCCCGCCCCGCTGTCGCCGTGAGGGCGGCTCGGCGCCGTCCGCGCGGCGCGCCGGCAACCGCCGCGCGGTCGCCAATGACAGCGCCAGAGCCGGTCAGGATCCCAGGCCACAAGGATTCGAGATCGCGTCTGGTTGCCATGCGTGCACCCGGCTCCGCTACTGCCGCAGGCAACGCGGCAGCCGGCGGCAACGGCGGCAGGTTCGTATCGAAGCCGGTTGCTGGACCGTTCAGGGTCGCCCGAACGGCTCAGAACCGCTCCGACCAGGGCCGCAGCATCCGCCTCGTGCGTCCAGGCCGAGCGCGGCTGGCGGTGCAGCTGCACATACGGTCGCGGCGATCGCGTCCGGCTCCAGCATGCGCGTCCGGGCCGCGCCCGGCCGCCTGCGCCCTCGTGGCGCGGCGACCGGATCTGCCCATCGATGACGACATGCGCCACATGGATGCCGCGCGGGCCGAGTTCGCGCGCCATGCTCTGCGCCAGCGCCCGCAATGCGAATTTCGGGCTGGCGAGGTTGGCGAACCGCGCGCCGCCGCGCAGCGAGGCGGTGGCGCCGGTGAACAGGATGCTGCCGGCGGCCGCGCGGCACCATCAGCCGCGCCGCCGCCTGCCCCACCAGGAAGCCGGCAAAGGCGCCGACCCGCCAGCAGCGCTCGAACTCCTCCGGCGAGGTCTCCAGGATGCCGCCCGGCGCGAAGGCGCCCGGCGTTGAACACCGCGCAGGCCAGCGGCCCCAGCTCGCGCTCGGCGCGGTCGAAGGCGGCGGCCACCGCCTCCGGCTGGGTGACGTCGGCCGGCAGCGGCAGCCAGCCGGTCCGGGTCCGCCTGCCGCCAGCTCCGCGCAGCCGGCCGCGTCGCGGGCCAGCAGCCCGACCCGGTAGCCGTCGCCGCGCGAACGCGCGCGCGAGCGACATGCCCAGCCCCGGCCCCACGCCGGCGATCACCACGCTTTCGCCGTTCATGTCGGCATCCCCAGCCGGCGGAACAGGTCGATCAGCACGAGATTGACGTTGAACTTGAAATCGTCGGTGTCGCGCACCGCCTCATAGGCGCGCTGGATCGGCCACAGCTCGAAATGCTCGATCTCGCCGTCGTGCGGATGCGGCACGAAATCCTCCGGCAGCTCGAGGTCGAAGCAATGCAGCACGTCGCGGCGCAGCCCCTCCGGCCGGTCCATCGCGTAGGCGATCCGCGCCACATGGCGGGCGCTGCGGGCCAGCGCTCTCGGGGATGCGCGGCCTCCTCGGCGGCTTCCTTGACCAGCGTCTGCAGCCACCGAATGCCCGGCCGCGCACGCCGCCGGCCACGATGTGATCGAGCTTGCCCGGATCGACCAGCTTGTCGGCGGCCCGCTTGCCGACCCAGACATGCACCGCCGTCCGGCGCGGCGGACCAGGCCGTTGACATGCACGCCCAGCGCCTGCACCCCGAAGGCCGGCAGCGCGCCGCGGTCCAGCACGGTCAGCACCGGCCCGTCCTCGTCGGCGCGCACGTCGAACGCCTCGCCGCGCCAGCGCAGGATGCCCTGGTCGCACAGGATGCGCGCCGCGTCGTGCAGCGCGTTGGGGCGCGGCAGGGCGCACCTCGACCGCGTCCGGGGTCACGGTGATGTCCGGCGAAGCCGTGCAGCGCGTGCGGCGAAGGCGGGGCGGACCCAGCCGACCTGCGCCGCCCCGATGCGCAGCGGCAGGCGGCCGCCCGGCAGGCGGGCATTGTCGCAGGCGGCGAAGTGTCGGTCGAACTGGTGCATGTGCTACGATCTAACCCGGACGGGCTGCCCGCCAAGGGGCAAAGCGACGGCCTCGCGCACAGGAGCCGGCGGCCCCGCCGATCGGTCCGGGCTTTGCGCGAGGCCGCCCGACATGCCACATGCGCGGCATGTCCGACAATCGATCCGATGCGCGGCCGCGTGGCGCGCCGGGGCGTCCCGATCGCGCCGACCGGAGCCCGCCACAGCCGCGGCCCCGAACGTTCGGCCTTGGCGACCATCGCCACGCTGCTGCCATATCTGTGGCCGAAGGGCGACCGCGGCGCGCATGTCCGCGTGGTGCTGGCGGTCGATCTTCCTGGTCGCGGCCAAGGTCGCCACCGTCTATGTGCCGCTGATCTACAGCCACGCCGTCGATGCCCTGGCGCCCAAGGGCCACCCGATGCTGGCGGTGCCGATCTACCTGATCGGCGGCGTACGGCCTGCTGCGCATCGCCTCGGCCGGGTTCGCCGAGCTGCGCGACGCGGTGTTCGCCAGCGTGCAGCAGCGCACCGTGCGCATGGTGGCGCTGAAGACCTTTCGCCACCTGCACCGCCTGTCGCTGCGCTTCCACCTGGACCGGCAGACCGGCGGCCTGTCGCGCGCGGTCGATCGCGGCACCAAGGGCGTCGAGGCGGTGCTGCGGCTGGCGGTGTTCAACATCCTGCCGACCCTGCTGGAGCTGCTGCTGGTCACGGCCTTCATCTGGCGGCTGTTCGACTGGCGCTTCGCGGCGCTGACCTTCGCCGCGGTCGTGGTGTACATGTATCTTCACCCTGGCTTTCACCGATTGGCGGGTGCGCTTCCGCCGCACCATGAACGAGGTGGATTCCGAGGCGCAGACCAAGGCGGTCGACAGCCTGCTGAACTACGAGACGGTCAAGTATTTCGGCAACGAGGCGCACGAGGCCAGGCGCTACGACGACGCCCTGGCCCGCTACGAGCGGGCGGCGGTGAAAAGCCAGGTCACGCTGAACATGCTCAACATCGGCCAGGCGGCGATCATCTCGGTGGCGCTGGCGCTGATCATGCTGATGGCCGCGCAGGGCGTGAAGGCCGGCACCATGACGGTGGGCAAGTTCGTTCTGGTCAATACCTATCTGATGCAGCTCTACACGCCGCTGAACTTCCTGGGGTTCGTCTATCGCGAGATCAAGCAGGGGCTGGTGGACATGGAATCCATGTTCCAGCTGATGTCGACCAGCGAGGAGGTGGCCGACGCGCCGGGTGCGGTGGCGCTGACCCCGGCGCATCGCGGCGCAGCCGGCTGGCGAATTGGTGTTCGAGGACGTGCATTTCGGCTATCAGCCGGATCGCGAGATCCTGAAGGGCGTCTCGTTCCGGGTGCCGGCGGGCCGGTCGCTGGCCATCGTCGGGCCGACCGGCGCGGGCAAATCCACCATCAGCCGGCTGCTGTTCCGCTTCTACGACGCGACCGGCGGGCGGGTGCTGATCGACGGGCAGGATCTGCGCGAGCTGACCCAGGATTCAGCTGCGGCCGGCGATCGGCGTGGTGCCGCAGGACACCGTGCTGTTCAACGACACCATCCGCTACAACATCGCCTATGGCCGGCCGGGCGCCACCCAGGCCGAGATCGAGCAGGCGGCGCGGCTGGCGCAGGTGCATGATTTCGTGCTGCGGCTGCCGCAGGGCTACGATACCAAGGTCGGCGAGCGCGGGCTGAAGCTGTCGGGCGGCGAGAAGCAGCGCGTCGCCATCGCGCGCACCATCCTGAAAGACCCGCGCATCCTGATCCTGGACGAGGCCACCAGCGCGCTCGACACCGGCACCGAGCAGGAGATCGCCGCCGCCCTGCGCATCGTGGCCGCCCATCGCACCACGCTGACCATCGCCCACCGGCTGTCCACCGTGGTCGATGCCGACCAGATCATCGTGCTGTCCGAGGGCCGGGTGGCCGAGCGCGGCACGCATGAGGCGCTGCTGGCGCAAGGCGGGCTGTATGCGCAGATGTGGGCGCGCCAGGCGGAGCAGGACGGAGCCGGAGAACGGGCAGGCGGCCGAGCCGCCGCGCGCGGCAGCCGAATAAGGGGACGATCGATGGCCAGTTTCGACCCGACCGGCGCGCCGGCCGACCTGAACCACGCCGGGCGCGGTGGTGGACAAAGCCAGTCGAATACATGGTCGGCCAGAACATCGCCTCGCTGGCCATCGCCTCGGCGCTGCTGGGCGGGGCGGTGCAGATGATGATGCGCGGCCTGGACGATGCGAGCAGGTGATCCGCGTGCTGGGCAACGCCATCGACAGCGTGAGGTCGGGCGAACTGCGGCAGCAGTGATCGGACGGATCGACCCGGCCGGCCGGGATCGACGAGCCTTTTCCGACCGGAGCGGGCCGGGTGTGCAGGCTCAGTGTCAGCCCGTTGCCCGGTCGATGCGGTCCCGCGCCCGCATCCACTCGCCGACGATCGGCAGGAACCACGGTCGCCCGGCATAGCCGGGCAGGGTGGAAACCGCAGCGCGTCCACCGCGAACGGCGCGTTGGCCGCGCCGGCGATCGACAGCCCCGCCTGGTGTCCCAGCCAGGTCGCCATCGCCACCGGTTGGCCGAGCGGAGGACCGCAGAGGCGACCGGGCGCGGCGTGGTGTGCTTCATCAGCAACCATTCGTGGCTGTGATACCCTTCCTACGTGGTGATGCGGCGGCGCTTGCTGGCGGGCTTCGACCGCATCTGGTCGACAGCCTGGAAGGCTAGAGGTTCGAGACCGGCAAGGCGCGCCGGATGGCACGCCGGATCCGTCGGTGTTCAGCACGACGCGAATCGGGGAGGGACATAGGTTGGGATGGCGGTTGCGCTGCTGGTGAAGCGCCCGGAGCCGGATGGGGCGCGTGTTCTGTACCGGGAGTGGGGAACGAGAAAACGCGACGCGTTGGTCGCGACGCTCGCCAACGTGCGGTCCCTGGCACCACGCGCTCGCCATCGGCTACTCGCCGGTCTGGCTGGCCGAGAACGCCGAGGTCATCCGGCAGGACTGGCCGCGCGTGCCGTTGCCTGGCAGCGCCGACCTGCTGCGCGCCTCGGCGACACTCGGGGCGAGGGTGGCTGCCCTGCTCGATCCCGACGCGCCGGCGCCGGGCGTCACCAGCGGCGAGATCGACCCGGCCATCGCCGCCATCGCCGTGCCCAGCTGCCAGGGCGGCGGGGCGATGACCGACGCCGACCGCGCGCCGACCGCCGGTTGGGGCCATGCCGGCAAGGGCGGCGCGGTGATGCCGGGGCGCGGCCGGGTCACGCCGCGCGACTATGCGCCGGACGAGGCGGCGACGGCGGCACACGCCGCGCTGCTCGGCGCGCGGACCGCCGGCGGCCGTCCGCTGTTGCCGGCCGAGATCCGCCATGTCCGCGACGTGGCCCGCCGGCTGGCGGCGCTGCGGCTGCTGGGGCCGGAGCTGGATGCCAACTACCGGGCCTGCGCGGCCGCGCATGTGGCGCTCGGGGCTCCGTCGCCACGCGAGCGCGGCCAAAGTGACGCCGCACCCGCAATCCCATAGGGTGCCGGCCCCGGCCATTCCGGCCGATGGAGGCAGGTTGCCTTGCTGACCGACGACCCGATTGCCGGGACCGACCTGTTCGCCGCCATCCGCGCCCGCGTCGCCGCCGCGCTGGGCGCGATCGTGCCCGACCTGGACGCGGCCACCGCCGCGCGCGTGGAGGTGACGCCGACCCGCGATCCGGCGCATGGCGACATGGCGACCAACGCCGCCCTGCTGGCGGCGCGGCCGGCCCGCCGCAAGCCGGCCGAGATCGCCGCAGCCCTGGCCGCAGCCCTGGCCGCCGATCCGCTGATCGCCGGCGCCGCGCCGGCCGGCCCCGGCTTTGTCAACCTCCGCCTGCATCCAGCCGCGTTCCACGCGGTCCTGCCCGTCATCCTGGCCGCCGGCGAAGCCTATGGCGACAGCGCGGTGGGGCAGGGCGCGCGGGTCAACGTGGAATACGTCTCGGCCAACCCCACCGGGCCGCTGCATGTCGGCCATTGCCGGGGCGCGGTGGTCGGCGACGCGCTGGCCAACCTGCTGACCCGCGCCGGCTACCGAGTGACCAAGGAATACTATGTCAACGACGCCGGCGGGCAGGTCACCGCACTCGCCTGGGCGGCGTACTGGCGCTATCTCCAGGCGCTCGGCCGCGACCCCGGCGAGGGGGCGATCGCCGCCGCCTCGCCGGTCGGGCTGCAATACAAGGGCGACTACCTGATCGAGGTCGGCGCGGCGCTGGCCGCAGAATTCGGCGACCGCTTCGCCGATGCGCTGGATTCCCCCGGGCTGTGGCTGGATGCGGTGCGCGATGCCGCGGTGGCGCGCATGATGCGCGGCGTGCGCGAGGATCTGGCGCTGCTCGGCGTGGTGCAGGACGTGTTCTCGTCCGAGCGCGCGCTGGTCGAGGCGGGCGCGGCGGACGCCACGATCGCGCGGCTGCAGGCGGACGGTCTGGTCTATACCGGCACGCTGGAGCCGCCCAAGGGCAAGCTGCCGGACGATTGGGAGCCGCGCGACCAGCTGCTGTTCCGCGCCACCCGGTTCGGCGACGACGTGGACCGGCCGCTGCGCAAATCCGATGGCAGCAACACGTATTTCGCCAACGACATCGGCTATCACGCCGACAAGCTGGCGCGCGGCGCCGGCCTGCTGATCGACGTGCTGGGCGCCGATCACGGCGGCTATGTCTCGCGCATGACGGCGGCGACGCGCGCGCTGGGCGGGCGGCTGGACGTGGTGCTGTGCCAGATCGTGCATGTGCTGAAGGACGGCGAGCCGGTGCGCATGTCCAAGCGCGCCGGCACCTACATCACGCTGCGCGACCTGCTGGACGAGGTCGGGCGCGACGCGGTGCGCTTTACCATGCTGACCCGCAAGGCCGACGCGCAGATGGAGTTCGATATCGCCAAGGCGGTGGCGCAGACTCGCGACAACCCGGTCTTCTACGTGCAGTACGCGCATGCCCGCTGCCGCAGCGTGCTGCGCGCCGCGACCGAGATGTTCGGCGCCGCCGCCGTGTCGCCGGCCGCGCTGGCGATGGTGGCCTTCAATGGCCTGACGCATGAGGCGGAGCTGGCCCTGCTGCGCCGGCTCGCGGTCTGGCCGCGCGTGCTGGAAGCCGCGGCGCTGGCAACCGAACCCCACCGAATCGCGTTTTTCCTGTATGATCTAGCGGCCGACTTTCATATGCTGTGGAACCGTGGCCGGGATGATGCTGCGCTGCGCTTCCTGCAAGCGGAGCGGGCCGGCGAGACTCTGGCCCGGGTCGCTCTGGTGGCTGCCACGGCAATGGTGATCCGGTCGGGGCTGGGCGTGCTTGGTGTCGAGCCGGTCGAGGAAATGCGCTGACCCCCTCCTGCGCGCCGGGGTCAGCCCGGAGCAGGAGATGCGTCGATGCGAGACGAACTGGATATTCCGATGCCGCGCATGGCCCCCGCCGAACCCGGCTACCGCGTCGGCCGGCAGCGCGAGGCGATCGACCCGGCGACCAGGCGGCTGGCGCTGATCGGCGGCGGCATCGCCGGCGTGCTGCTGCTGATCGGCGGCGCCTGGTCGCTGACCGGCCACCACGCCACCGGCATCCCGGTGGTGCAGGCCGACAGCCGGCCGCTGCGCACCAAGCCGGCCAACCCCGGCGGCATGCAGATCGACGGCCAGAACAACTCGATCCTGTCCGGCGCGGCGGACGGCAAGGAGAGCCTGGCCCCGCCGCCCGAGGCGCCCGATCCGCAGGCGCTGAAGGATCAGGCCGCCCAGCAGCTCGCTGCCCGGCAGGCGGCGGCGGCCGTCCCGCCCGTCGCCGCCGCCGCGCCGTCCGCGGTGCCGCCGCAGGATGCGCGGACGGCGGTGCAGCCGGTCTCCGCATCCGCCACCCCGCCGCCATCGTCGCAGGTGCCGGTCGCCGCCCTGCCGGAGCAGCCGCCGCCGCAGACCCGCCCGGCGGCGATCCGCAAGGTGAACGCCGCCACCCCGGAGAGCGCGCTGGGCGGCCACGCCGCGGTGCAGCTTGCCGCACTCGGGTCGGAGCAGTCGGCGCTGGTCGAATGGCAGCGCCTGACGCACAGGATGCCGGACCTGCTCGGCGGCCGCGCGCCGTCGGTGCAAAAGACCGAAGCGCACGGCAGGACCTTCTACCGCCTGCGCACCGGCGGCTTCTCCGACATCGCCGAGGCGACGCAGTTCTGCCAGGAGATCCGCGCCAAGGGCGCCGGGTGCGAGCTGGCGCGGTTCTGAGGCATAGCGCCCGCCCGGTCCTCACCCCGGCGCTCTCCCGCAGGGTGAGCGTGCAGACCTTCTCCCTCGCCGCCGGGAGAGGGCTGGGGTGAGGGGCGGTCTGCCCGGTCCCGACCGGTGACCCGGCGCGCCGCGATCGTCGGGCTCGCCGGCCCGGCCCTCGCCCCGGCCGAGGCGGATCTGCTGCGCGCCGCTCCTGCGGCGGGCGTGATCCTGTTCGCCCGCAACATCATCGACCCGTCCCAGCTCGCCCGTCTGGTCGCCGATCTGCGTGCGGTCCTGCCCGATGCCGCCGTGCTGATGCTGGATCAGGAAGGCGGCCGCGTCGCCCGGCTGCGGCCGCCGCATTGGGCCGCGCATCCCGCCGCCGCCGCCATCGGCGCGCTGCACGCGCGCGACCCGGCCGCCGGGCTGCGCGCCGCCTGGCTGCACGGCGCGCTGATCGGGGCGGAGGCAGCCGCGGCCGGCTTTGACGTGGTGGCCGCGCCGGTGCTCGACGTCCGCTGGCCGGGCGCCAGCGACGTGGTCGGCGATCGCGCTTTCGGCTGCGACCCGCCGGCGGCGGCGGCGCTCGGCCGCGCGCTGGCCGACGGGCTGCTGGCAGCCGGGGTGCAGCCGGTGGCCAAGCACGCGCCCGGGCATGGCCAGGCGGCGGCCGACAGCCATCTCGCCCTGCCGGTCGTGGCGGATTTCGCGGCCGCCAACCTTGTCCCGTTCCGGGCCAATCGCGACCTGCCGTGGATGATGACCGCGCATGTGCTGTATCCGGCACTCGACCCCCACCGTCCGGCCACGCTGTCCGCGTCCATCATCAGCAAGGTGGTTCGCGGCGGCATCGGGTTCGCCGGTGTGCTGGTCAGCGACGACCTGGCCATGGGCGCGCTGTCCGGGCCGCCGGCCGAGCGGGCCCGCATGGCGCTCGCCGCCGGCTGCGACCTCGCCTTGTATTGCCCCGGCGACCCGGCCGGCACGGCCGCGGTGCTGGGCGCCTGCCCGGCGCTGACCGATCGCGCCCGGGACCGGATGGCCGCGGCCCGCGCCCTGGCCGCGGCGCGGCGGATCGCGCTAGACCCTGGCGCCATGCTGAGCGAACGAAGCGCGCTGCTGGCGTGAACGGGCTGCTGACGTCGTTCCTGCTCTGGGTCGTGCCCAGCGTGATCGCCATCACGCTGCATGAGGCGGCGCATGGCTACGCCGCCCTGGCGATGGGCGACGACACCGCACGCCAGGCCGGGCGGCTGTCGCTCAATCCGCTGGCCCATGTCGATCGCGTCGGCACCATCCTGCTGCCCGGCTTCCTGCTGATCAGCCAGTTGCTGACCATCGGCCGGGTGGCCTTCGTGTTCGGCTGGGCGAAGCCCGTGCCGGTCGCCGCGTGGCGCTTCCGCAACCCGCGCCAGGGCATGATGGTGGTCGCCGCGGCCGGCCCGGCGATGAACTTCCTGCTTGGCTGGCTGGGCGCGCTCGGCCTGTACGCGGTGCCGTTCCTGGGCGCGCAGGGACAGGAGTTCCTCGCCACGCTGCTGTTCCATTTCATGCTGGCGAACCTGGCGCTGGGGCTGTTCAACCTGCTGCCGATCCCGCCGCTGGATGGCGGCCGCATCGCGGTGGGCTTGCTGCCCGAGGCGGCGGCGCGGGTCTGGGCGCGGCTGGAGCGGGCCGGGCTGCTGATCGTCATTCTGCTGGTCTGGCTGCTGCCGGCGGCGTCGCGGCAGTTCGGCGGCACGTTCAACCCGGTCGGCTATGCGCTGGTCGCATGTCGCCGGGCCGGCGTTGCGCCTGCTGGTGACGCTGGCCGGCAATCCGGCGTTCGGCGTGGCGCTGCTGAATGAGTGACGTGGACGCCCTGGTGTTGCGGCTGGATGGGTTCGAGGGGCCGCTCGACTTGCTCCTGGACCTCGCCCGGCGCGAGAAGCTTGATCTGGGTCGCATTTCGATCCTGGCCCTGGTCGAGCAGTATCTTGCGGTCATCGAGGGCGCGCGAAAGGTGCGCCTGGAGCTGGCTGCGGACTGGCTGGTCATGGCGGCCTGGCTCGCCTGGCTGAAATCGCGCCTGTTGCTGCCCGCCGGCGGCGAGGCGGCCGAGGAGGGGGAACTGGCGGCGGAGGATTTCGCCGCGCGCCTGGCTGCGCTGGCGCAGATGCGCGCCGCCGCCGCCTGGCTCGCCGCCCAGCCGCAGCTCGGCCGCGACGTGTTCGCGCGCGGCGCGCCGGAAAGCTTCGTGCAGACGGATCGCTCGCGGCTGCTGCTGGATCAGGCTGGGCTGGTGCGCGCCTATCTGTCCGCCGTGCGCCGTGGGGCTGCGGGGCGGACCTACCGCCCGGCGCGGGCGCCATTGTGGACCGTGCAGGATGCCCTGGCGCGGCTGCACGCGATGCTCGGCCGACTGCCGGCGGACGGCTCGCTGTGGGCGCGCCTGGAGCAGTTCCTGCCCGACACGCCCACCGCTCCGCAGCAGCGGCGGGCGGCGCTGGCCAGCACGCTGCTGGCCGGGCTGGAGCTGGCGCGCGGCGGCGCGGCGCTGCTGCGGCAGGAGACGGCGTTCGGCCCGATCCTGCTGCGCCCGGCATCGCTCGAGGCGGCGGTTGGCTGACATCCCGGACAGCCAGATGCGGCTGGCCGAGGCGATGCTGTTCGCCGCCGCCGCCCCGCTCGGCGCCCGCGCGCTGGGCCAGCTGCTGCCCGAGGATGCCGACCCCGACGCGGTGCTGGCGGCGCTGCGCCGGCGCTATGCCGGGCGCGGGGTGGAGCTGGTCGAGGCGGCTGGCGGCTGGCAGTTCCGCACCGCGCCCGATCTGGCCGAGACGCTGCGCCGCGTGGTGTCCGTCCCGCGCCGGCTGCCGCGCGCGGCGATGGAGGTGCTGGCCATCATCGCCTATCACCAGCCGGTCACCCGCGGCGACATCGAGGCGATGCGCGGCGCCAGCCTCTCGCAGGCGACGCTGGACGCGCTGCTGGAGGCCGGGCTGATCGCCCCGGGCGGCCGGCGCGAGGTGCCGGGCCGGCCGACGCTGTGGGGCACCACGCCGGCTTTCCTGGCGCAGTTCGGGCTGGCCGGCCTGCGCGGCCTGCCGCGCCGCGAGGATCTGCTGGTGGAGGCGCCAGCCACCCCGCTTTGTCCCGCTCCGGGAGACGGGCTCGGGCGACGACGCGACGCCCGCCCGGACGCCCGGTTCCACATGACCCCCAACCCTGCTACTGACGCGCCATGTTTGACTTTGCCTGGACCGAGATCGGCCTGATCGGGGTGGTTGCGATGATCCTCATCGGGCCGAAGGACATGCCCGTGGCCATCAAGGCGGTCTCGGACATGGTCAAGAAGGCGCGCCGCATGGCCGGCGAGTTCCAGGGCCATGTGGACGACATGCTGCGCGACAGCAACCTGAACGAGGTGCGCGAGTCGATCGCCGAGATCCGCAACATGGACCTGCGCGGCGAGATCACCCGCGCGGTGGACGGCGACGGCACGCTGCGCGGCGCCTTCACCGATGATCCGTTCAAGAGCGCCGCCAGCCCGAAGCTGGACCAGACCATCCTGCACCCTCTGGGCGGCGATCCGTCGCCGGCCGGCGGCTCGGTGGCGTTCAACCCGCCCGGCTTCAACCCGGCCATATCCGGCTCGCTGCGCACCGACGTTCCGGCGTTCATCCCGCCCGAGGCGATCCCGGCCCCGCCGCCGCCGCCGGTGGTCGCCCCCGCCTTCATCCCGCCCGAACTCTGCCGTCCCAACTCCGTCCGTTTGGGCGCCTGATCCCCTCACACCGTGGCGAAGACTCCCATCGAAGACGTCATCAACGACAAGCCGATGCCGCTGCTCGAGCATCTGATCGAGCTGCGGCGCCGGCTGCTGTGGTCGGCCGCGGCGTTCCTGATCGCGTTCTTCGTCTGCTACCACTTCTCCGGGCGCATCTACTCGTTTCTGGCCGAGCCGCTGGCGGTGGTGCTGGTGCGCCACGGCGGCACGCGCGGAATGATCTTCACCAGCCTGACCGAGGGCTTCTTCACCAACCTGCGGGTGGCGTTCTTCGGCGCGGCGTTCATCGCCTTTCCGATCATCGCCACCCAGATCTGGCTGTTCGTCGCACCCGGCCTGTACCGCAGCGAGAAGCGCGCCTTCCTGCCGTTCCTGGCGGCGACGCCGATCCTGTTCGTGGCGGGCGCGGCGCTGGCGTATTATTTCGTGTTCCCGATCGCGTTCACCTTCTTCATCAGCTTTGCCACCCCCAACGGCGCGGCCGGGCTGCCGATCCAGGTGCTGCCGAAGGTCGCCGACTACCTCGACTTGGTGATGAAGCTGGTGTTCGCCTTCGGCATCGCCTTCGAGCTGCCGGTCGCGCTGTCGCTGATGGCCAAGGTCGGCATCGTCACGTCCAAGGGTCTCAAGAGGGTGCGGCGCTATGCGTGGGTGGGCATGTTCGTGATCGCCGCGATCCTGGCGCCGCCGGATGTCATCACCCAATGCGGCCTGGCGCTGCCGCTGATCGGGCTATACGAGATCTCGATCATCGCGGCGCGGATCGTCGAGCCGAAGGTGGTCGATGCCTGAGTCTGGACGGTGAGGGCCGTGCGGCACGACGGGGTGGCCTGATGCACGACATTCGCGCGATTCGCGCCGATCCCGCCGGCTTCGACGCCGCCATGACGCGACGCGGCGTGCCGGCCACGGCGGAAATCCTGACTGCTCTCGATGCGGGCCGCCGTGCCTCCGAATCACTGCTGCAGGATGCCCAGGCCCGGCGCAAGCAGCTGAGCCGCGACATCGGTCGGCTGCTCCGCGAGGGCGCGGACGCGACCGGGCTGCAGGAGCAGGCGGCTCATTTCGGGGGCGAGATCGATCATCACCAGCAACAGGCGTCGAAATCCGACGCCGAGCTTCGGGCGAGGCTGGAGTCGCTGCCCAACGTCCTCGACCCGTCCGTTCCCGACGGCGCGGACGAGTCAGCGAACGTCGTCCTCGAACAGCACGGCGCTCCGCTCACCTTTGCCTTCACCCCGCGCGAACACCCCGAACTCGGCGAAGCCCTCGGGCTGATGGACTTCGCCGCCGCCGCGAAGATTGCCGGCAGCCGCTTCACCATCCTGCGCGGCGCGCTGGCCCGGCTGGAACGCGCGCTGGGCCAGTTCATGCTCGACCTGCACACGACCGAGCACGGCTACACAGAGCTTTCCGTGCCGCTGCTGGTCAATGACGCCGCCGTGTACGGCACCAACCAGCTGCCCAAGTTCGCCGAGGACCTGTTCCGCACCACCGAAGGCCGCTGGCTGATCCCGACGGCGGAGGTGCCGCTGACCAACACCGCCGCCGGCGAGATCATCCCCGACGCCCGGCTGCCGATCCGTCTGACCGCGCTGACCGACTGCTTCCGCAGCGAGGCCGGCTCGGCCGGGCGCGACACGCGCGGCATGCTGCGCCAGCACCAGTTCAAGAAGGTCGAGCTGGTCAGCATCACCCGCCCGCAGGACAGTGACGCCGAGCACGAACGCATGACGGCCTGCGCCGAGGCGGTGCTGGAGCGGCTGGAGATTCCGTATCGCCGCGTCCTGCTGTGCGCCGGCGACACCGGTTTCGGATCGGCCAAGACGTTCGACCTGGAAGTCTGGCTGCCCGGACAGAATGGCGGGCAGGGGGCCTGGCGGGAAATCAGCAGCTGCTCGACCATGCGCGGGTTCCAGGCCCGGCGCATGAACGCGCGCTATCGCCTGCCGGACGGCAAGGCCATCGCCCACGTCCACACGCTGAACGGCTCCGGCGTGGCGGTCGGCCGCGCGCTGATCGCGGTGATGGAGACCTTCCAGCAGGCGGACGGCTCCATCGCGGTGCCCGATGCGCTGCGCCCCTGGATGGGCGGCGCCGAGCGCATCGGCCCGGCCTGAGCTACGGGTTCGGCGCGCTCGGCGTCAGCTTCTGCGCGCCGTTGGTGATCGCCTGGCCGGTATTGGAGATGTCCTGGCCGGCGCCGGCCGTGGTGTTGCACGCGCTGAGCATCGGCAGCGCGGCGAGCAGGCAGGCCAGGGCGAGGCAGGTGGCGAGGAAGTTGCGCATCATCGGTCTCCACTGAGCTGTGTCCGCGGATAACGGCGCAGGGGGCAGACCGTTCCGCAATGATCGGCTCAGCCCGAGCCGGACGCGCCCAGCACGGCGCGGACGAATCCGTCCGGCCATTCCTGCGGCACGTTGTGGCCGACGCCCGGCACCACCTCGCGCCGGTACGGGCCGGAAAAGCGGCCGGCGTCGCGATCCGGCTCCTCGGGCGGGCCCACGCCGTCGTCGCCGCCCTCAAGCACGATGGTCGGGACGGCGATGGCGGGCTGCGCCGCCAAGTGGCGCTCGATCGGCTCAAGCGCCGGATCGCCGGGCGCGTAACCGTAGCGGTGCCGGTACGACTGCACGACGACATCGACGAAATCCGGGTTGTCGAACGACGCGGCGGTGCGCTCGAAGGTCGCATCGTCGAACGACCAGCCCGGCGACCAAAGCCGCCACAACAGGCGGGCGAACTCGCGCCGGTTCGCCTCCAGCCCGGCCCGGCCGCGCGCGCCGTGCAGGTAGTACTGATACCAGAATCGATGCTCCTGTTCCGGCGCGGCCGGCTGCGCCGAGGCCGCGATGTCCTGGATGTTGTAGCCGCCGCAGCTGACCAGGCCGCTGACCCGCTCCGGCCACAGCGCGGCGACGATGCAGGCGGCGCGGCCGCCCCAGTCATAGCCGGCCAGCACCGCCTGGCCGATGCCCAGCGCATCCAGCAACGCCATCAGGTCGGCCGCCAGGGCCGCCTGCTGGCCGGATCGCGGCGTCGCGTCGGACAGGAACCGCGTCGGCCCGTAGCCGCGCAGATACGGCGCGATCACCCGCCAGCCGGCGGCCGCAAGCTGGGGGGCCACCGCGTCGAAGGCGCGCACGTCATAGGGAAACCCGTGCAGCAGCACGACCGGCGCGCCGTCGTCCGGCCCGCTCTGCTCGAACGCGACATCCAGCGCGCCGGCGCGGATGCGTCGTGGCGGCGTGGGCTGCATCGAATCTACCTTGCATGGTCCTGGCACGCAGCGCCACACACCCGGCCGGGTTCCGCCCAAGTTGGCGCGGTCTGATTCCTATGGGGCCGCCCCAGCCAGCGACATCCCGGGCCGCGCGTGCTCGGCCGGCAGCGGATGGCTGAACAGGAAACCCTGCCCTTCGTCGCAGCCGCTGGCCGACAGGAATGCGCGCTGGCTCTCGGTCTCGATCCCCTCGGCCACGACGCACAGGCCGAGCGCATGGCCGGTGGCGACCACCGCGCGCACGATGGCCGCATCCTCGCGGTCGGCCGGCAAGCCGCGCACCAGCGAACGGTCGAGCTTCATCGCCGACAGCGGCAGGCGCTTCAGCATCGCCAGGCTCGCGTAGCCCGTGCCGAAATCGTCCAGCGCGATGCCAACGCCCAGATCCCGGATCGCCGACAGGGTCAGCAGCGTGTCGGTGCTGACCTCGACCAGCATGGTCTCGGTCAGCTCGATCTCCAGCCGTTCCGGCTCCAGCCCCGACACGTCCAGCGCCGCCGCCAGCTGCCCCAGCAACGCTCCCTCCAGCAACTGCCGGGCCGAGACATTGACCGAGACCACGCCCGACTCCCAGGCCTGCGCCTCGGCGCAGGCGGCGGCGAGCGCCCAGCCGCCGATCGCGATGATCTGGCCATATTGCTCGGCCATCGGAATGAACGCCGAGGGCGGGATCAGCCCGCGCTTGCGGTGCGGCCAGCGGATCAGCGCCTCGGAACCGGTCCGCGCGCCGGAGGCGAGCGACAGCCGCGGCTGGTAGTGCAGCACGAACTCGGTCCCGGCCGTTGCCGTATCGAGTTCATGGCGCATCCGCCGGCGCTCCGCCGCCTCGGCGCGCCGGTCCGGCGTCAGCCGGAAACGGCTCGGCCCGGCTTCCACGTCGGCGGCGCGACGCTCCGCGCCGCCTCGTCCCTTGCCGGCTGAACTGACGACCATCTGAATCCCGCGCAGCAATGACAGTCTCATTCTGTGCGACGATTCTTACCGCGACATGAGCGCCGCGCCCGAACCTCCGCGGCAACCAATCGTTGCACTCGGTAACCAGGATCCGCATTGGAACGCGGCGGGCGCGGCGCACATTAGGGGGGTCGGCCGCGGCGTTGCGCGGCCGCGTAGGTGATCCGGCCACGCCCGCCGGCCGAGTAGAGGACAGAGCCCGATGCGCACCCCGCGCCGCCTTTCCAACGTCGCCGCAGCCGTCGCGGCGGGCAGCCTGATCGTGGCGCCCATCGCACAGGCGCAGACGCCCGACCCGAGCGGCGCGGCGCCCGCCGCAACGGCTCCGGATGCGACCGCGTCGGGCCAGCCGGGGCAGGCCTCGGACCTGCCCGGCCGCGTCGGGCGGCTGGCGCGGATTTCCGGCACGGTGTCGTTCCACGCCGCCGACGAGGATCACTGGGATCCGGCCACGCAGAACTATCCGGTCACCACCGGCGACGCCTTCTGGACCGAGCCGCAGGCCGCCGCCTCGATCGAGGTCGCCGCCAGCCGCATCGACATGGCCGGCACCACCGAGTTCGACGTGGACCAGCTCGACGACCATGTGCTGACCGCGACCCAGGCGCAGGGCGAGACCTTCCTGCAGCTGAGCGACCTGCAGAACAACGAGACCTATTCGGTCCGCACCCCGCGCGGCGTGGTGACGATCGCCACCGCCGGGCAATACGAGATCGCCGCGGGCGACACGCAGACGCCCACCACCGTCACCGTGGTGTACGGCTCGGCGCAGATCAGCGGCGACAACCTGTCTCTGTCGGTGCAGGGCGGCCAGACCGCCACCATCACCGGGTCGGGCGCGGCGGGCGACGGGTTTGCCGGCAGCGTGGCGCCCAGCACGGATCGCGATCCGTTCCTAACCGCCGAGGTCGCCGCCTGCACCCCCCTGGCGCCGCAGGGCAACGCGCCGGCGCCCGCCATCCAGCCGGCGCAGGCCAGCGCCACCGTCGTTGCCGCGGCGCCGGCGGTGGTGCGGCAGATGCCGGGCGGATCGGATCTGTCAGCCTACGGCCGCTGGCAGCAAAGCCCGCAATACGGCCAGGTATGGTACCCGCAGGTGGCGCAGGACTGGGTGCCGTACCGTGACGGCCATTGGGCCTATGTCTCGCCCTGGGGCTGGACCTGGATCGACGACGAGGCCTGGGGCTACGCGCCGTTCCACTACGGGCGCTGGATTCAGGTGGACGACCGCTGGGGCTGGGCGCCGACCTATTACGCGCCCGGCTATGCGGTGCCGGCGCTGTACTCGCCGGTCTATGCGCCGGCGCTGGTCAGCTTCTTCGGCTTCGGCGCGGGGCTGGCGGCCGGGCTGGCCATCGGCGGCGGCTTCGGCTTCGGGCTGGGGTTCGGCGGCTTTGGCTGGGGCCATATCGGCTGGTGCCCGCTCGGCTGGAATGAGCCGTACCGGCCGTGGTTCCGCACCGGCGGCGGCTATTTCAACCGGGTCAATCAGTACAACGTCGCCAACATCCGCAACGTCACCTACAACAACAACAGTGTGCACAACGTCACCATCAACAACTACGCCAATGCGGCCCGCGGCGCGACGGTCGTGCCGACCACGGCGATGCTGAATTCGCAGCGCGCCGCGACGGTGGCGCAGCCGTTCTCGCGGCAGAACTTCTCCGAGGCGCACCCGGTCAGCACCACCCCGCGACCGACCGCCGCCACCGCCGGGGTGACGCCGCATGTGGCGCAGCGGCTCGGCATCGCGGACGGCCAGCGCAGCGCCGAGACCCGCGCCGCGCCCGGCCCGCGCCTCGGGGCGACGACGTCTCGCGGCGCGGTGCCGCTGCGGAGCGCGACGACGGTGGCCCGCGCCGGGGTGGCGGGCGCTGCCGCGCCGCGGACCAGCAATCGCGTCGTGGCGACGCGCGGCGGCCTGCCTCCGCTGCGCACGGCCGGGGCGATCCCGCGCGCCGCCGGCGGCGCGCCGGGTCCGGCGTTCAACCCGCGCGCAGGAGCTACGTCCGGTCGCACCCTGGCCGCAGGGGCGTCCGGGATCCGAACGGCGGGTGGCGCGGTGGGCCATGAGCCGGGGCGTGGCGCACCAGGTCCGGCGATCGGCTCGCACCCCGCTGGGCCGGCCGGCGAGCGCTCGGCCCTGCCGCCGCTGCGGCTGGCCGGCACCCCCGGCGGCACGGCGAGCGGATCGGCACGCGGCGGCTTCGACGCTGGCCAGTCGGCGTCGGCGCGCGGAGCGGTCGCACAGCGCCCCGAGCCGGCGCGCCCGCAAGGGGCGCTGCCACGGGTGCAGACGCCGCAGACGCCGCAGACGCGGAGCTACGATGCCTCCCGCACCCAGACGCCCGCCTACAGGCCCGCTACCACGCGCCCGCTTACCACGCGCCCGCCTACCGAAATCCCGCCTATCCGGCGCAGCCGCGCGCGCAAACTCCGGCCTATCGCGCGCCCGCCTACCAGGCGCAGCGCCCGGAGGCGCCCCGCTACCAGGCGCCCGCCTATCGCGCGCCCGCGTATCAGGCCCCCGCCTATCGCGCGCCCGCCTACCAGGCACCGGCCTTTCGGGCGCCCGCGTATCAGGCGCCGCGCTACGCCGCGCCGCAGCAGCATTACGCGGCTCCGACGCAACGCTTCGAGGCGCCGGCCCGGGCGGCTCCGGGCGGCCGTCGCCCGTGGCCGCCGTGACCTCCGGCCCCGACCGGCGCGGCCTCGACATGGGCGGCAAGACCGCCCTGGTCACCGGGGCCACCGGCGGGATCGGCCTGTGGACCGCGCTCGGCCTGGCGCGCGCCGGGGCGGCGGTGACCATTGTCGGCCGTTCGCCCGAGCGGCTGGCCGATGCCGCCGGCTGGATCGCGGAGCGGGCGCACGGGAGCCGGCCGGAGGTCGAGCGGGCCGATTTCACGTCGTTGAAGGCAGTGCGCGGACTGGCCGACCGGCTGGCCGCGCGGCTCGACCGACTGGATGTGCTGGTGAACAACGCCGGCCTGATGACCACCTCGCGCCAGCTTTCGGCGGACGGTTACGAGATGACGTTCGCAGTCAACCATCTCGCCCCATTCCTGCTGACCCGCTGCCTGCTGCCGCTGCTGCGCGCGACCGGCGAGACACATGGCGCGGCGCGGGTGGTCACGGTGTCCTCGACCGCGCACCAGCGCGGCGCGATGGACTGGGGCGACCTGATGGAGACGCGCGGCTATGGGCCGATGAAATCCTATGCGCAGTCGAAGCTGGCCAACATCCTGTTCACCACCGAACTGGCGCGGCGGCTGACCGGCACCTCGGTCACCGCAAACTGCCTGCACCCGGGCGTGGTCGCGACCGGCTTCGGCGCGGTCGGGGGGCTGATCGGCCTGGCTTGGCGGCTGGGCCGGCCGTTCCTGATGACCGCCGAGCAGGGGGCCGCAACCTCATTGTACGTGGCGACCGCGCCGGAGGTGGCCGGTACCAGCGGCCGATATTTCGCGCGCAGCCGCGCCGTCACCCCGGCGTCGGCGGCGCGCGATCCGCAGGCGGCAGCGCGGCTGTGGCGCGAAAGCGAGGCGCTGGTTGACCGGGCGCTGGCGGCATGACCGCGGCGAGGCTGTTCGATCTGACCGGCCGGGTGGCGCTGATTACCGGCGGCACCGCCGGGATCGGCCTGGGCATGGCCCGCGGCCTGCTGGACTCCGGGGCGCGCGTGGTGCTGGCCGGGCGCGACCCGGCGCGCGGCGCGGCGGCGGCGCGGGCGCTGGGCGAGGCCGCCTGCTTCGTCGCGGCCGACGTGTCGAATGGCGCGGCCTGCCGCGACCTCGTGGCCGGGGCGGCGGCCTGGGGCGGCCGGCTGGACATCCTGGTCAACAACGCCGGAACCACCATCCGCAAGCGGCCGGAGGCGCTGGACGAGGCGGAGTGGCGACACGTCATCGACACCAACCTGACCAGCGCGATGCTGTGCAGCCAGGCGGCGCATCCGCACATGGCCCGCGCCGGCGGCGGCAAGATCGTCATGGTCGGCTCGATGATGTCGATTTTCGGCGCGCCGTACGCGGCGGCCTATGCGGCCAGCAAGGGCGGGATCGTGCAACTGGGCCGCGCCCTGGCGACCGCCTGGGCCGAGGACCGCATCCAGGTCAATGCCATCCTGCCCGGCTGGATCGACACCGCGCTGACCGAAGGCGCCCGCGCCTTCACTCCCGGATTGCATGAAAGCGCCGCGGCGCGCACCCCGGCCGGGCGCTGGGGCACGCCGGCCGACCTCGCCGGGGTGGCGGTGTTCCTGGCTTCCGCCGCCTCGGATTTCATCACCGGGACGGCGATCCCGGTGGATGGCGGCTACAGCATCCGGGCGTGACGCCGGGTCAGACGCCCAGCGTGCTGGCGCTGGCATAGGCCTGCGTCGCGCTCGAGGCCGAGGGCGGCGGCGCCGGCGGCGCGGCGCCAAGGCCAAGGCTGCCCAGCAGGTCGCTGCCGAGCGAGGCCAGATCCCCGGTGAGCGAGCCGGTGCCCGATCCCGGACCCGTCGCCCCCGCTCGCTGGCCGCCAGGCAGCAGGGCGTCGATGTCGGCGGTCAGGTTCTGGAAATCCGTGCCCGCGCTGCCGGCCGAGCCGCCGCCCGGAGCCGGCTTGGTCTTGCTCTGCAATGCCTGGGCGAGGGCCGAGGCGGCCTGTGCGGCGATTCCGGCGGCGAAGATCATGGGCGGCTCCTGCTGGGGCGCGGCGTGAGCGGCTGCTCTCCGCGAGCACGATCTGCGCAGCAAGCACCATGCCGCCTGCGATACAGCAGGTTTGGCGCGTTTCAACGAGCGGCCCGGGCAGCTTATGCCGGGTGGCCCGATCCATCCCGGCAGGGGCTGCCGGCGGAGTCATCAAGCTGTCATCGATCGCATGCTACCGCACGGCCTCCCCGTTTCAGGAGATCCGAAAATATACCTTCTCGGGCAACGCGCACGGCGGCGGCTACGACGACGTGGCATTCATCGGCGGCGCTGCCTATGTCAGTGCATCCAATCCGTCCACCGACAACGGCGCCAAGAACCCCGGCGCCTCGGTGGTCAAAGCGGTGCTGCATGAGGCCGATCATACGGTCGTCGTCTCGCCCGAGATGGTCGGCACGCCGCAGGCGAAGGACGTGGCGACCGGCAAAACCAGCTCGCTGAACCTGACCGATCCCAACTCCCTGGCGGTATCGCCCGCCGGCGACCTGATCCTGGACAGTCAGGGCGATGGCGAGTTGCTGTGGATGAAGCCCGGCGCGAAACAGGGCGGCATCAAGGTGCTGTCGCTGCTCGGCGGGGTGCAGGTTGACGACACCACCTTCGCAACCAGCGAGACCGGCTTCCTGCTGTTCGCCGACACTAAGGCCGACACGGTCTATAAGCTTACCGCGCCGGTCTGGCATGTCGGAATGGCCTTCTCCGCCTGCAACGGCGTGGACGCCTCGGCCAGCCCGCCGACGCCCGCGGTGCCAGCCTATGTCGGGCAGCTCGACCTGCACACCGGCGCGCTCCTGCCGATCGCCGAGCACCTCGCCAGCCCGCATGGCATGATCTTCGTTCCGACCAGGGGCTAGGCTTGGGCGGGGCCGGCCCGGAGCGGCGGCCCCGCCTGCGTCCCTGTTGTCGCGGTGAACCGTCACACGGCTTTCACGAACCGGGGAACATTCCTCCCGCCGGCGAGTTAGCGACCGAAGCGAACGCATAACGAAGCAGGAGCGGCATGAGCCAGACGGTCCTCATCACCGGCGGCGCAGGCTTCATCGGCACGCATCTCGCCCGCGCGCTGCTGCGCCGTGGCGACCGGGTCCGGGTGCTGGACAGCCTAATCGAGCAGGTCCACCCGCCCGGCCAAGCCCGCAATCCGCTGCTGAAGGACGTCGAGTTCCATCAGGCCGACATCCGCGACGAGGCGGCGGTGCGCCGCGCGGTTGCTGGCGCGGACAAGGTGGTGCACCTGGCCGCGGAGGTCGGCGTCGGCCAGAGCATGTATGCGATCGACCGCTATGTCGGGGTCAACGACCACGGATCGGCGGTGCTGCTGCAGGCGCTGATCGATCGGCCGGTGGCGCGCCTGGTCGTCGCCTCCTCGATGAGCGTCTATGGCGAGGGTCTGTATCGCACCCGGGACGGGGCGCTGATCGACGACGCCGAGCGGCCGGCGGCGCGCGCCGAGGCGACCGGCTGGGATCCGGTCGGCCCGGACGGCACTCCGCTGGTGGCGGTGCCGACCACCGAGGCCAAGCCGCCGAACCTGGCCAGCGTCTATGCCATAACAAAATACGTGCAGGAGCGGCTGACCCTGACCGTGGCGCGCCATTACGGCATGCAGGGCGTGGCGTTGCGCCTGTTCAACGTGTACGGCCCGGGGCAGGCGCTCTCGAACCCCTATACCGGGGTGCTGGCGATCTTCGCCTCGCGCCTGTTGCATAACCAGCGCCCGCTGGTGTTCGAGGATGGCCGGCAGCGACGGGACTTCGTGCATGTGGACGACGTGGCGCGCGCCTTCCTGCTGGCGCTGGACCATCCGGCCGCGGCCGGCGGCGTGTTCAATATCGGCAGCGGCCAGGACGTGTCGGTGACCGAAGTGGCCCAGTCCATTGCGCGGGCAATGGGTCGCGAGCGGCTGCAGCCGGAGATCGCCGGGCAGGCGCGCGCCGGCGACATCCGCCATTGCTTTGCCGACATTTCGCGCGCCCGCTCGATCCTTGGTTTCCGGCCGCAGCGCGGCTTCGCCGACAGCCTGGGCGAGCTTGCCGCCTGGGTCGAGCGCCAGCGCGCCGTCGATCTGGTGGCGCAGGCGCGGCGCGAGTTGGAGCAGCGGGGGCTGGTCGCGTGACCGGGGTCGGGGCGGCCGCGCCGCGCCGGCCGGTGCTGGTGACAGGCGGGGCCGGGTTCATCGGCTGCAATCTGGCCGACCGTCTGGCCGCCGAGGGGCACGATGTGCTGGTGTTCGACAACCTGGCCCGCGCCGGGGCGGCGGACAACCTGGACTGGCTGCGCCGGCGGCATCCGCGCCGGCTGTCCGCCGCCATCGCGGACGTGCGCGACGCTGGCGCGGTGGCCACGGCCGTCGCCGACGCCGCGGCGGTGTTCCACCTCGCCGCACAGGTGGCGGTCACTACAAGTCTTGCCGACCCGCTGGCCGATTTCGCGATCAACGTGCAGGGCACGCTGCATCTGCTGGACGCGCTGCGCCGCCGCGCCGATCCGGCGCCGCTGATCTTCGCCAGCACCAACAAGGTGTACGGCGACCTGGCCGACATCGAGCTGGCCCTGGTGGATGGGCGGTGGCAGCCGGCCGATCCCGGACTGCGCGGGCGCGGGGTGGACGAGACTCGGCCGCTCGCGTTCCACACTCCGTATGGCTGCTCGAAGGGCGCTGCCGATCAATACGTGCTGGACTGGGCGCGCAGCTTCCGGGTGCCGACGGCGGCGCTGCGCATGAGCTGCATCTATGGCGCGCGGCAGCGCGGCACCGAGGATCAGGGCTGGGTCGCGCATTTCCTGCTGCGCGCGCTGGCCGGCCAGCCGGTCACCGTGTTCGGCGACGGGCGGCAGGTGCGCGACGTGCTGTTCGTGGACGATGCGGTGTCCGCCTACATCGCCGCGTGGCAGCGCATCGGCCGCGTCGCCGGGCGCGCCTTCAATCTCGGCGGCGGTCCGGCCAACGCCATCAGCCTGCGCGACCTGATCGGCCGTCTGGAGCGCCTGTCCGGCCGCCCGGCCGAGGTGCGGTGGTCGGACTGGCGGCCCGGCGACCAGCGCTGGTTCGTGGCCGATTGCGGCGCGGCGCGGGCGGCGCTGGGCTTGGCCAAACCGCTGGGCTGGCAGGACGGCCTGGCGCGGCTGGCCGAATGGGCGCGCGCGCCGGCGCTGGAGAGCGCCGCGTGAGGGTGGCGCTGGTCAATCCGCCGTGGCGCTTCGACGGCAGCATCTATTTCGGCTGCCGGGCGGCGCATCTGCCGCTGGAACTGGGCTGTTCGGCGGCGCTGCTGCGCCGGGCCGGCCACACCACGCGCATGTTCGACGCGGCGCTGGACGGGATGGACGAGGCCGCACAGGCCGCGGCGGTCGCGGCGTTCGCGCCGGACATGACGGTGGTCACCACCGCGCCGACCTACCTGTTCTGGCGCTGCGCCCCGCCCGAGCTGAGCGTGCCGGCACGCCTGCTGCGCCGTCTCGGCGGGCGCGCCGGGCGGACCGTGGCGGTCGGGCCGCACGGCTCGACCACGCCGGGGGCCGCGTTGCGCAAGCTCGGCTGCGACGTGGTGGTGCGCGGCGAATGCGAGGACGTCGTGGTCGGCCTCGCCGGCGACCCCGAGGCCGACATCGCCGGGACCGCCGTGCTGCGGGGCGGCGAGGTGGTGCTGCACGGGCCGCAAGCGGCGACGGATTTCGCGATGCTGCCGGCGCTGGCCTGGCCGGACGAATGGATCGCCCGGCACGCGCATCACCACCACCGTTTCGACGCTGAGCCGCACGGGCCGGGCGCCGAGGTGGAGGCGTCGCGCGGCTGCCCGTATGCGTGCAGCTTCTGCGCCAAGCTCGACTTCCGCGACCGTTACCGGCGGCGCGGCCTGCCGGCGCTGACGGCCGAAATCGACGCGCTGATCGGGCAGGGCGCGCGCTATCTGTATTTCATCGACGAGATATTCCTGCCCTGGCCCGAGCTGCTCGACGCGCTGGCGGCGCGGCCGGTGCAGTTCGGGGTGCAGACGCGGATCGACCTGTGGAAGCCGGACATGCTGGCCCGGCTGGGCGCGGCGGGATGCGTGTCGATCGAGGCCGGGGTGGAGAGCCTGACCGAGCAGGGGCGGGCGGCGCTGGACAAGTCGTGCCGGATGAGCACCGACCAGCTTGCCGACCGCTTGATTCTGGCCCGTGCCCACGTGCCGTTCGTGCAGGCCAACCTGATCGCCGCCGGGACCGACGATCCCGCCCTGGTCGCCGCCTGGCGCGAGCGGCTGCGCGGCGCGGGGGTTTGGGCCAACGATCCGGTGCCGCTGTTCCCGTATCCCGGTGCGCCGGACTACCGAAAATTATGGGGCGAGCCGGACGACGCCGCCTGGGAGCGGGCGCACGCGCACTACCTCGCCCGCTTCGCGGCGTTCAGCGACATCCAGGATGATGCGCCGATGTCTTTGCCGGACCTCGAACGCCCTGCATCAAGGGCCGCCGCTTGAGGCGGATGCTGCTGACCGGCGACGCCGTCGGCGGAGTCTGGCGCTACACGCTCGATCTCGCGCGCGGGCTGATCCAGCACGGCGTCGCGGTGGCGCTGGCGGTGCTTGGTCCGCCGCCCTCGCCGGCGCAACTGGATGCGGCGCGGATGCCGGGGCTGCAGGTCATCCCCACCGGCCTGCCGCTCGACTGGACTGCGCCCAACCCCGATGCGCTGCGCGCCGCCGGCGCCGAGCTGGCCGGGCTGGCCGGGCGGCTGCGGGTCGAACGGGTGCATCTGCACGCCCCCGCGCTGGCCGCCGAGGTGGCCTGGGCGGTGCCGGTCGTGGTCGTCGCCCATTCCGATGTCGGCACATGGTGGCAGGCGGTGCATGGCGGCCGGCTGCCGTCGGACCTGGCGTGGCGCGCCGAGGCCACCGCGCACGGCTTGGCAGAAGCCGACGCGGTGATCGCCCCCACTCGCGCCTTTGCCGAGGCGCTTGACCGGCTGTATCGCCCCGGCCGGGCGATCCGCGTGGTGCATAACGGCATCTGGCCCCGTGCCGAATCCGCCGCCGTGCCGCGCGCTGCCGGCGTTCTGGCGGCCGGCCGGCTGTGGGATGCGGGCAAGAACGTGGCGCTGCTGGACCGCGTGGCGGCCGGGCTGGACGCGCCAGTCCTGGCAGCCGGTCCGCTCGCCGGGCCGCATGGCGAAGCGGCCGGGTTTTCCCACCTGACCACCCCGGGCGCACTCTCGCAGGAGGCGCTGGCGGAGTGCATGGCGGCGCGCACCGTGTTCGTCTCGGCCTCCCGATACGAGCCGTTCGGGCTGGCCGTGCTGGAAGCGGCACAGGCCGGCATGGCGCTGGCCTTGTCGGATATTCCCGGCCATCGCGAGCTGTGGGATGGCGCGGCGCTGTTCTTCCACCCCGAGGACGACGCGGCGGCGCGCGACGCGCTGCGCCGCCTGCTGGACGCGCCGGCGGCATTCGCCGCGCGCGCCGCCGGTCGCGCGGCCCAGTTCACGGCGGAGGCGATGGTTGCCGCGACGCTGGCCGTGCATGACGCGATGGGTGCGCGGCATCGCGTGCTGGGGGCGGTGGGCTGATGCGCGTCGCCATATTCGCGCACTCGCTGGTCTCCTGCTGGAATCACGGCAACGCGCATTTCCTGCGCGGCGTCGCGCGCGCGCTGGTCGGGGCGGGGCATGACGTGCGCGTGCATGAGCCGGCGGACGGGTGGAGCGTCGCCAACCTGCTGGCCGATCATGGGCGGGCGGCGCTGGACGCCTTCGCCCGCGACTTCCCCGACCTGACGGCCCGCCCGTACGATTCCGATGCCGATACCGAGTCGATGCTCGACGGCTGCGATCTTGTGGTGGTGCACGAATGGAACGATCCGGCGTTGGTGGCGCGCATCGGCCGTGCGCGTCGCCTGGGCGGACGGTTCACGCTGCTGTTCCACGACACCCATCACCGCGCGGTCAGCGACCCCGAGGCGATCCGCGCCTTCGACCTGTCCGGCTATGACGGCGTGCTGGCGTTCGGCGCCGCGCTCGCGGCGGTGTATCGCGGCTGGGGCTGGGGCGATCGCGTGTTCGTCTGGCACGAGGCGGCCGACACCACGCTGTTCCGGCCGCCCGAGCGCCAGCAGGCGCGCGCCGGGCTGGTCTGGATCGGCAACTGGGGTGACGGCGAACGCAGCGCCGAGCTGGACGAGTTCCTGCTGTCTCCGGCGCGCTCGGTGGGGCTGGCGCTGGACGTCCACGGCGTGCGCTATCCGCCCGAGGCGCTGGCGACCCTGGCCGCGCAGGGCGCGCGCTATCACGGCTGGCTGGCCAACGCGCGCGCGCCGGCGGTGTTCGCCGCGCATCTGGCCACCGTGCATGTGCCGCGCCGGTTCTATGTCGCGGCACTCCCCGGCATCCCGACGATCCGCGTGTTCGAGGCGCTCGCCTGCGGCATCCCGCTGCTGTCGGCGCCCTGGGACGATGCCGAACACCTGTTCCGGCCGGGCGATGATTTCCTGGTGGCGGCGGACGGCGCGGCGATGGCGCGGCACATGCGCGCCGTCGCGAACGACGCGGATCTGCGTCGCAGCCTGGCGACGAATGGCCTGGAGACGATCCGGGCGCGTCACACCTGCGCGCATCGCGCCGCCGAGCTGCTGCGCATCGCGGCCGGCCTGGGCGCGCGCGCGCCGGCCGAGGTGGCGTGATGGACATTGCGTTCTACGGCTCCAGCCTGCTGTCGTCGTACTGGAATGGTGCGGCCACGTACTACCGCGGGCTGCTGCGCGCGCTGGCGGCGCATGGCCATAACATAACCTTCTACGAACCGGACGCCTTCGACCGGCAGTCGCATCGCGACATCGAGCCGCCGGACTGGGCCACGGTCGAGGTCTGGCCGGCCACCGAGGCGGGGTTGCGGACGGTTGCGGAAAAGGCGTCGCGGGCGCGCGTGGTCGTCAAGGCGAGCGGCGTCGGCGTGTTCGACGACGCGATCCTGGAGCAGGTGATGGCTGCGTCGCGGCCGGATGCGCTGCGACTGTTCATGGACGTCGATGCGCCGGCGACGCTGTCGGCACTGCGCGCCGGGCAGGCGGCGACGCTGCAGCGCACGTTGCCGGCGCTGGACCACGTCCTGACCTACGGCGGCGGCGATCCCGTGGTGCGCGCCTATCTAGGCCTCGGCGCGCGCAGCTGCGTGCCGATCTACAACGCGCTCGATCCGACGACGCACCATCCGGCGCCATTTTCGGCGCAGTACCGCGGCGCGGTTGTCGCTGCTGGCCAACCGGCTGCCGGACCGCGAGGCGCGCATCGACCAGTTCTTCTTCCGCCCGGCGGCGCTGCTGCCGAACGCGCGGTTCCTGCTGGGCGGCTCCGGCTGGGGCGACAAGCCGATGCCGGCGAATGTTCGCGCCATCGGCCATGTCCCGACAGCCGAGCACAACGCGCTGAACAGATCCGCGCGCGCCGTGCTGAACGTCGCGCGCGACAGCATGGCGGCGGTCGGATTTTCCCCGGCGACGCGCGTGTTCGAGGCGGCCGGGGCGGGTGCTTGCCTGATTACCGACGCGTGGGAGGGGATCGAGATGTTCCTGACGCCCGGCGAGGAAGTGCTGGTCGCGCGCGATGGCGCGGACGTGGCGGCGCTGGTCGAGGCGCTGTCGCCGCAGCAGGCGCGCGCGATCGGGCTGGCGGCGCGCGATCGCGTGCTGCGCGAGCACACCTATGATCGCCGTGGCCAGCAGCTTGACGCGCTGTTGCGCGAGACCGCGTCGCGCCGGGCGCTCGCGGCATGAAGATCGTGGTGTTCGGCTTGTCGCTCAGCTCGTCCTGGGGCAACGGCCATGCCACCACCTATCGCGCATTGCTGGCCGCGCTGGCCGCGCGCGGGCACGACATCCTGTTCCTGGAGCGCGACCAGCCCTGGTACGCGGCGCAGCGCGACCTGGTCGCGCCGAGCTTCTGCCGGTGGGCGCTGTATGATGGCGTGGCGGCGCTGGCAAGCTGGCGGCGCGACGTGGCCGCGGCGGACCTGGTCATCATCGGGTCCTATGTCGCTGACGGCGTCGGGGTCGCGCGTTGGGTGCGTTCGACAGCGCGCCGGACGATCGCGTTCTACGACATCGACACGCCGGTCACGCTGGCCAAGCTTGCTGCGGGCGACCACGAGTATCTCGCCCCGGCGGCGATCCCGGAGTTCGACCTCTATCTGTCATTCACCGGCGGGCCGACGCTGCGCGAACTCGAATCCCGCTGGGGCGCCCGGCGAGCGGAGGCGTTCTACTGCGCGGTCGATCCGGCTTCATATCGGCCGCTGACGGTCGCGCGGCGCTGGGATCTGGGCTATCTCGGCACCTATAGCGGCGATCGCCAGCCGGCGCTGGAACGCCTGCTGATCGAGCCGGCGCGGCTGCGGCCGGATCTGCGCTTCGTGGTGGCCGGCCCGCAATATCCGGATGACATCGCCTGGCCACACAATGTCGAGCGCATCGATCACCTGCCGCCGTCGCAGCACGCGGCCTTCTATTCCAGCCTGGGTTGGACGCTGAACGTGACCCGCGCCGACATGCGCGCGGCGGGCTGGTCGCCCAGCGTGCGGCTGTTCGAGGCCGCCGCCTGTGCCACTCCGATCGTCTCGGATGCGTGGCCGGGCATCGAGGACGTGCTGCGGCCAGGGCAGGACATCGTGCTGGCTGACGACGCGCCGGCGGTGCTGGCGGCGCTGGCGGCGGACGAGCGCACCCGCAGCGGCATCGGCGCGGCCGCCCGGCGGCGCGTGCTGGCGGCGCACACGGCGGCGCATCGGGCGGCCTCGCTGGAACGCTGGGTCGGCGAGATCGCGGCGGCGGCGACGCCGAAATCCCGCCCTGCGGACCGTGCTTCGCACAAGGCGGAGGGCAAGGCGGCATCGCTCCTCTCTCCGCCGCTCGGGGCGGGCAGGAGCGGCGGGCGCTACGTCTCGCGCGCCGCGAACGCCTCCAGCGCGCCCGATTGCGCTGCCAGGTCGAGGAACCCGTAACGGTCGCGCAGCTCGTGCGCGTGCCCAACGGCCTGCCGATACAGCGCGCCATCCACGCCCAGCTCGGCCGCGGTGCGCGGCATCCCGCTACGCTCGATGGCCGCATCCATCGTCGCCAGCGGCAGCATCGCGCCCAGCAGCCGCTCGCGGACCGCCGGCCACCGCTCGGCCAGGCGCGCGTTCAGCCGCGCCGTGCCCGCCGCGTCGTACGGCTTGGCCGCCATCGCCGCGCGGCAGCCGGCGGCGAAGCGCCCCATCCGCGCATCCAGATCGGCCGGCTCGGGCAGCGGACGCAGCACCGGCGGGTTCTCGTGCGACAGCATCGCCGCCTGCAGCCGCGCCATCGTCCAGGTGGCGACGCCGACCTGCTCGCCGTGCAGCGTGCCCGGATGCGGCCGGGCCAGCATGTCGATGCAATGGCTGATGGCGTGCTCGCCCATCGAGCCGCAATGGCTGGTTCCCGTCGCCAGCACGCCGAAGCCGGACAGCGTCAGCAGCCGCGTCAGGCTCAGCATCGCCGCCGCCTCACCGTCGGCCAGCATGTCGCAGCTTTGCAGCAACGCCGGCTCGTCGGCGCGCATCAGGTCGTACGGGGTCTCGGAATACGGCGTGTCCAGCAGCAGATGCTGCAGCAGCCAGTCGAGCTGTGCGGTGCTGCGGCAGATGGTGTCGCCGAAGCCTGCCAGGATCATCCGGCGCGGCGCGGCGCGCAGCACCGACAGATCCAGGAACACGCCGCGCGGCGCGTGCGCCGGCAATGACAGCTTGTAGCCGTCCCGACTGATCGCGACCACGCTGGTCACGTAGCCGTCCATCGACGGCGCGGTGCCGAACACGGCGCAGGCCCGCCCGGTGCGATGGGTGACGTATTTGCACAGGTCATTGATGGTGCCCGACCCGACCGCCACCAGCGCATCGGCGCTTGCCGCGCGGTCCTGCAGCAGCGCCGCGCACTCCTCATCGGCGCGCGGCCGATCGAGCACGATAAGCTGAGGCGTCCCGATCGCCGCGACGACGCGGCGGCCCATCGCCTCCAGCGTGCTGGCGTCGCACACCACGGCCAGGCGCGGGCCGAGATCAAGCCCGGCCAGCAGCGCCGCCTCGTGCCCCTCCAGCGACGGCGCGATGGCGATGCGCTGCACATCCGAGCGCAGCGTGCGGCCGAGATCCGCGGCGACGTAGCGGCCGGCCACGATGTCGCCAATGATGGCGAGCGACCCCGTCATGCCGGCTCGCCGGCACGGAAGGCGGCAAGGCGGGCGAAGCTGTCCTGCATGGCCGGATAGACCCCTTGGTAGATGTCGAGCAGCGCGGCATAGCGCGCGGCGGCAGGCGGCTGCGGCGCCAGGATCTCGCGCGCCTCGCCCTGCATGGCGCGGGCGGCCGCGGCGATGCTCGGATACCAGCCGGCGCCGAATGCGGCCAGCATCCCCGCGCCGAGCGCCGAGGCCTCGATGGTCTGGCTGGCGCACACCGCGCGCCCGGTCGCGTCGGCCACGATGCGCCGCCACAGCAGGCTTTTCGCGCCGCCGCCGATCGCCACGATCTCGCTCACCGCCACGCCGTTGTCGGCCAGCGCCTGATAGCCCAGCGCCAGCTCCATCGCGATGCCCTCGATCAGCGCGCGATAGACGTGGCCGCGATGGTGTTCCGGGGCCATGCCCAGCATGACGCCGCGCGCGTCCTGGCTCCAGTGCGGGTTCATCACCCCGCTCCAGTACGGCACCAGCAGCAGGCCGCGGCTGCCGGGCGGGATGTCGGCCGCCTCGGCCTCCAGCCGGTCGTAGCAGCCGGGATCGGATTTCGGGTCGCAGCCGAACAGGCGCTGCACCAGCCAATCGGTCAGGAACGCGCCGGTGCGCAGCACCTGCTCGAACACATAGCCGTCGCCCGAGAGGCTGGTCATGGTGCGCCAGTGCCGCCCGTTCAGGCAGTCGCGGCCGAATACGCCTGAGACGGTGGCGGTTCCGAGATTGAGACAGGCACGGCCCTGCTCCAGCACCGCGCAGCCCAGCGCCCCGGCCTGCCCGTCGCCGCCGCCGCAGACGATGGTCGTCCCCGCGCGCAGGCCGGTCGCCGCCGCCGCTGCGTCGGTGATGCCGCCGAGCAACGTTCCCGGGGCGCGCGGACGGAAGAACTGGCTGTCGGACAGTCCGAGCCAGTGCAGGATGCGCGGGTCGTGCCGCTTCGCCTGCAAATCGAACACGCCATGCGGGTCGGCGCTGGCCACGCTGGTTGCCCGTGCCCCGGTCAGGCGATACGCGACATAGCCATGCGCATCGACGAAATGCGCGACGCGAGCGAACGCGCGCGGCTCGCAGCGCCGCAGCCAGGCCATCGAGTACAGCGCGGGCGTCGGATCGGGCGGCTTGCCGGTCACGGCCAGCAGGTGGTCCGCACCGATGGCTGCCACCACGGCTGCCACGTCCTCGCGCCGCCGCTCGTCCAGCCAGACGATTGCCGGGCGCACCTGCTCGCCCGCCTCGTCGAGAAAGCCCAGCGTCTCGCGCTGGTTGGCGATGGCAAGCGCCGCGACCCGCGCCGGGTCGATCTGGCCGGCGAGTTGACGCAACGCGGCGCACGCCGAGCGCCACCAGTCCTGCACGTCCTGCTCGAACGCGCCGGGCGGCACATGCGCCATCGGCAGCGGCGCGTGGCCCTCGGCGATGGCGGCGCCGCCGCGGTCCCAGGCGATCGCCTTGGTCGAGGTCGTGCTGCAATCCAGCCCGATCACCAGGTCTGCCGCCGTCACGTCGCCTCCCGGCCCGGTTGACTCCCCCGCGTCCTAGCACGGGCAGGCGCGCCCGTCAGAGGCTTGGGCCGACCCGTCCCTCAGGCGTCGATGCCGGCCAGGGCCAGGCCGGCCGCGCCGATCGCCGCCTCCTCGGAGCGCGCCGGCTGCATCGCCACGCCCAGCAGGCGGGCGCGCAGCGCGGTCCAGGCCGGATTGCGAGACCCGCCGCCTACGGTGCGGACGCTGCGCACCACCGGGGCGCCAAGCTCCGCCAGGCGGCGATAGCCCTGCGCCTCGATCCGGCCGATGCCCTCAAGCAGCCCGTGCAGGAACGCCGCATCGTCCGGCGGGCGCGGCGCTTCGCGCGGCGCGAAGGCAGGATCGTTGACCGGGAAGCGCTCGCCTGGCGCGGGCAGCGGGTAGTAGTCCAGGCCGCTGTCGCGCGAAGGGTCGATCGCCGCACTCAGCCGGGTCAGCGTGTCGGCTGAAAAGTGCCGCAGCAGGGCCGCGCCGCCGCTGTTCGACGCGCCGCCGGCCAGCCAGCGCCCCAGCAGCAGATGGCTGTAGATGCCGAATTGCGGCGCAAACACCGGCGCGTCGGACAGCAGTTTCAGCACCAGCGTCGAGCCGAGCGAGGTGACCGCATCGCCAGCCTCGCCCGCTCCGGTCGCCAGGAACGCCGCGCAGCCGTCAGTGGTGCCGGCGACCACGACGACGCCCGCGGCGAGGCCGAGCGACGGCTGCCGCAGCCGGCCGATCGGCGTGCCCGGCGGCACGACATCGGGCAGCAGGGCAGGGGAGACATCCAGCCGACGCAGCCAGTCCGGCCACGCCCCGATGCGCGGGTCGTAGCCGGTCTTCAGCGCGTTGTTGGCGTCGGACACGTCGAACCGGCCGCACAGGCTGCCGGCAACCCAATCCGCCTGATGCAGCATCCGCGCGATCCCGGGGGTGGCGCGCAGTCCGAGCAGCTTGGCCAGCGGCGAGGTCGCGCCGCGCGCGGCGCTGTCGGCGGGTGCCGCGGTCCCGACGGTGCGAACCGCTTCGGGATCTGCCGGGTCGTTGTACAGGCTTGCCGGGCCGAGCGGCGCGCCGGCGGCGTCCACCGCCAGCACCGTGCCGGAGGTGCCGTCCACCGCGACGGCGCGCACGCCGGACAGAATCCGATGCGGCGGCCAGCGCCGCCATCGCCTGTTCCACGCCGCGCCACCACGCCTGCGGCGATCGCCGATCGTCCGGCGCGACGGCGGCGGCGCCCCAGGCCAGCGGTTCGCGCGCCGCATCGACCAGGGCGGCGCGCACCCCCGACGTGCCGATGTCGATGCCCACAGCCACCCCGGTCGCGGCCGGCCCGGTCATCGCAGCCCCGGTCATCCCGGTCCCGGTCGGATGCGCGCCCGCCGGCGCATCAGCAGGGGTTCAGCGGCGGCTCGCCGGCCAGGTAGCGGCGGACCTCCTCGGCCGCGCCCTGGGCGGCGATGCTGATGGTCCTCACCGACGCCCCGGCGATGTGCGGGGTGATGGTGACGTTCGGCAGCCTCAGCAGCGGCCAGTCGGCCGGCACCGGTTCGATCGCGAACGTCTCGAGCATCGCGCCGCCGAGATGGCCCGACACCAGTGCCTGGTACAGGGCGGCGTAGTCCACCAATGGTCCGCGCGCGGTGTTGACAAAGATCGCGCCCGGCTTCATCGCGGCGAACTGGGCCGCGCCGATGAAGCCGGTGGTCTCTGCGGTCACCCGGGAATGCAGCGTCACCACGTCGGCCTGTGCGAGCAGCTGCTCCAGCGAGACGTGCTCCACCCCGTCCTGCCGATCGGCGGCCGAGATCTGCACGTACGGGTCGGCAACCAGGATGCGGCAGCCGAACGCCTTCAGCAGCTTGACGACCCGGGTGCCGATCGCGCCGTAGCCGACCACGCCGACCGACATTTCGGACAGCTCGCGCCCGGTGCGGTCGGCGCGATACAGCTCGCCGCGCCACAGGCCCGAGCGCAATGCTTCGTGCCCGGCGCGGATCATGCGCGTTTCGGCCAGGATGGCGCCGATCGCGAACTCCGCCACCGCGCCGGCATTGCGGCCCGGCGTGTTGCAGACGCGGATGCCGCGCGCGCGCGTCGCCGCGATGTCGATGTTCACCGGGCCGCCGCGCGACACCGCCACCAGCTTCAGCTGCGGCAGGCGCTGCATCATGCCCGCCGATAGCGGCGCCAGCTGCGTCACCAGCACCTCGGCACCGCCGATGAAGCCGACGATGGCGTCGGGATCGCCCTGATACTCCTTCAGCCCCTCCAGGCCGGGCGCCGCGTAGCCGTGCTCCATCGGCTCGTCCGGCCAGGGCAGAGTCATGCATCGCAACTGCACGCAGCCGGCGCACGCGACGGAGATGGCGTCGGCGAAACGCTCGGGAAGCATGAAATTGTCGCCGACGATGGCGACCTCGCATGGCGCGCGGTCAGACGGCATCCTGGCCCTCCGCGGCCGGCGGCTGGCGGGCGGCATGCAATTGCCGCCACATCGGCGGCATGAGGCGGTAGCTGTCGCGGTAGATCGGAAACAGGCGGTCATAGATGGCGGCGAGCGCCTGGTCCGGCTGCACGCTCTCGCCCTGCCGCGGGGTGATCCAGTCCGCCGCGCAGGCCGCCATGTCCGCGAACAGCCCGATCTGCACGGCGGCGATCATCGCAGCGCCGGCGGTCCCGGTCTCGTCATGCGCCGCTGTCCGCACCGGCCGGTTCAGGCAGGCCGCGAGCATGGTGCGCAGCGACCGCGAGCGCGATGCGCCGCCGGTGACGCGGATCAGCGACGGTGCGCCGCCGATCGCCGCGTAGCAGTCGCGCGACGCGAAGCACAGGCCCTCAAAGATGCCGCGCGCCAGGTCCATCAGGCGCACATGCTGATCGAGGCCGAGGATGGACGCGCGCGCGAAGGCGTCGGTGAACGGCCCGCGCTCGCCGGCCGACGAAATGAACGGATGGTACAGCAGGGCGCCCGGCCGCGCCGCGGCCACGCCCTCGTCGAGCGATTGCAGCAGGGCGGCGCGCGACACCGGGCTGCCGCTGGCCAGCGCCGCCGCATCCAGCGCCAGCTGCACGAACCAGTCGAGATTGAGGGTGGACGCCATGTTGCTTTGCGCCTGCAGCGTGTAGCCCGGCACCGGAAAGACGATGCAGTAGCCGGTCATCGACGGCGATGGCGCCACATGCGCCGCGTCCGTCACCAGGCGCAGATGCATGCCCGTGCTGCCGATCACCGCGACCCCGGTATCGCCGTCGCGCCGGCCGCCGCCCGGGTCGTAGATGCCGGCGCCCAGCGTGGTGCAGACCGCATCGACATAGCCCAGCACCACCGGCAGCCCGGCCGGCAGTCCGGTCGCCGCGGCCGCACCGGCGGTGAGCGCGTGGGCGGTCGAGACGCCATCGACGATCGGCGGCAGCAGGCGGCGGAACCGTTCGATGCCGAGCGCCTGCAGCACCTCGTCGCGATAGCCGCGGGTGCGGAAATCGCCGAAGGTGAAACTGCCCTCGTCCGGCGATGTCGCGCGCTCGCCGGTCAGGCGCAGATACAGGAAGTCCTTCGGATGCAGCGCCACCGCGGCGCGCCCGATCGCCTCCGGGCGGTGCCGCTCCATCCACAGCAGCTGCGGCACCTGCTGGCAGGCGGCCAGCCCGGTTCCGGTATAGGCGAACGCCGCCTGCGCCGCGCCGGATGCCTTCAGCTCCTCCACGAAGCCGGCGCCGCGGCTGTCCAGCCACAGCCAGCCGGGACCGACCGCCTCGCCGGCCGCATCGACCAGCCAGGTGCCGTCGCCCTGACCCGTGACCGCCAGCGCCACGACACGCCCGGCCAGATCGCGCGCGGCAAGCCCGGCCACCAGCTCCCGGAGCACGCCGACTGCATCGAGCCAGGTCCGCTGCATGTCCTGCTCGGCGCCGCCGCCGGCACGCATGTCATACGTGTTCGGCCGCGAGGCGGTGGCAAGCAGCCGGCCGCGCCCGTCGAACGCCACGGCCTTCACGACCGAGGTGCCGGAATCGATCGCGATCAGGACGTGTTGCGCAGTCAGGTCGGCGACCCTTCGCTAACAGGTGCCTGGCGACCGGTCCTGCGTCGCCTCGCACGCCATGCAGCCGGGCCAGGGCAATAGGCCGCCGCCAGCGTCAGGTCCAGCCCCGAGCGCGGCGCAGCCGGAGCGATCCGGGCCGCGCCGGTCTGCGTCGCTATGGAACCAGGACGACCTTGATCGATCAGTGGGTAGCAGTACGGCCCGATGCGCGCCGTACAGGTCAAGCTGCTTGCGCCTTCGGGAAGATCTCGTGGCTGACATCCATGCCCGACATCTTCCTGAAGTTATCGAGGTCGTTGCATCAGCTCGCGGCGGCCGACCCGGCCGGCGAGGAATGCGCCGATCGCATCCTTGGCTTTTTCGTTCGTGCTGATCTCCCGTTGCGCCGCGCGTCATGGTCTGGCAGCGACGAGCTGGCGCGCGGTCAGCTCGTCGGTGATCAGGCCGGTCAGCAGGCGACTCTGCAGCACGGCATTGATGGCGTGGGTCTTGCCGGGGCCGCCGGCCACGGCGACCACCTCGCGCGGACTTGGCCCGGCGGAAAGATCCGACAGCGACAGGCCGATGATCCGGTCGTGCAGCCCTGCATCGACCATGCGGCCGCTGGAATCGTAGTAGTAGCCAAGAGCCTCGCCGACCGCCCTGGCGGCGCGCGCGTGCTGCATGTCGGCGCCGGACAGCGCCCCCGCCACAGCCAGGAACGCCTCATCGGTGGCCTCGCCGATGCCGAGCATGATCAGGCTCGCCTGGCCGGCCAGCGCCAGCGCCTCGGCGACACCGGTCTGGCGGCGCAGCACCGCGCGGTCGTCCGGCTCGCGGGCGAACATCGGCACCGGCAGCATATGCGCGTCCGCCCCGGTCCGTTCCGCAAGCCGGTCGACCACCTCGAAAGGACTCGCGTGATGCCGGCGCGGCAGCCCGCCGAGCAGGCTGACCAGCTGCAGGCCGGGCGAGGGCACGGCCGGCAGGTTGTCCACCGCCGCGGCCAGCGTGCGGCCGTGGCCGATGCCGATGATGCGGTGCCCGCCGCGCTCGAGCGTGTCGCGCAGGAAGATGGCCGCCGCCATGCCCAGCGCGCGTACCGGCAGCCCCGGCTCGTCCAGGCTCGGCACCACGCGGCACATGGTCAGGGCATGGCGCTGCGCCAGCGCATTCTCGAACCCGATGCAGTCGCCGATCGGGCCTTCGATGAACACCCGGACCAGCCCGGCGCGGGTCGCGCGGCCGATCAGCCGGTGCGCTTTGGCGCTGGTCACGCCCAGCTTGCTGGCCACCTCGGCCTGGGTGAAGCCGCCGGCGTGGTACAGCCAGGCGGCGCGGGTCGCCAGCCCGGCATCATCCCCCACAATCAGACCGGGCTCGCCCCCCAGGCCATGCATGCAATTTTTTCCCGAACGTGCGGAATATTTCACACCGGGCCAGCCCGCCGTCAAGCGCCCATTTTGCCGCCGCCGATTTGCGCGGCGACGGTTTGCCGCTACGCTGGCGCACCGAGATCGGCATGGGGACGAGCATGGGACGCATAGCCGCCTGGAGTTTGGCCTTTGCCGCTTCTGTCGTCGTGGGTGCGGGAGCGGCGCAGGCCGCCGCGCCGAAGAAGGTCGTGCTGCTGATCAACGGCACGCGCGGCGACAAGTCGTTCTTCGACTTCGCCGCCGCCGGCATCGATATGATCCGGCAGAAATACGGCGCCGCGGTGCAGACCAAGGTGATCGAGATGAGCTACGACGAGTTGAAGTGGCAGCCGACCACCGAGGACATCGCCGGGCAGGACTGGGACATGATCATCACCGGCACCTACCAGATGACGGATATCGTCACCCAGGTGGCGCCGGAATACCCGAAAAAGACGTTCGTGATCTACGACGCGGCGATGGACTACAAGGGCGGTGCGTTCCCCAACGTCTATTCGATCACCTACAAGCAGAACGAGGCCAGCTATCTCGCCGGCATGATCGGCGAGGGCATGATTCGCGCCGGCGGCCAGCAGGGCACCGCGCTGGGCTTCCTCGGGGGCCTGGATATACCGGTGATCAACGATTTCCTGGTCGGCTACGTCGCCGGCGCGCAGGCGGTCGATCCCGCGGCCAGGGTTGCGGTGTCGTATATCGGCTCGTTCAGCGACGCCGCGAAGGGCAAGGAGCTGGCGCTGGCGCAGTATCGGACCGGGACGGCGATCGGCTTCAACGTCGCCGGACAGGCCGGGCTGGGCCAGCTGGCGGCGGCCAAGGAGAGCGGGCGCTACGCCATCGGCGTGGACAGCGACCAGTCGGCGATCTTCGCAAAATCCGACCCGGCCACCGCCGATCGCGTGGTGACCTCGGTGCTGAAGCGGGTGGACGTGTCGCTCGCCCGCGCCTTCGACATGCTGGAGGCTGGCAAGCTGCCGCTTGGCCACGAGGAATCGCTGGGACTGAAGGAGGGTGCGGTCGGCATTGTCGATAACGCGATCTACGAAAAGCTGGTCCCGGCCAGCGTGCGCGCGAGGGTCGCGAACGCCTCGGCCGACATCGCCGCCGGCAAGATCACCGTGCCGACCGCGCTCGGGATGCAGACCAGCGCCATCGTGGCGCTGCGCGACAAGGTGCGCCCGTAAATCCGGCTGGCGGCCCGTGACGCCGCTGGTCGAGTTCCGCGGCATCACCAAGATCTACCCGAATGGCACGCGCGCGTTGCATGACGTATCGTTCGGGATAGCGGCGGGCACCTGCCACGCCATCTGCGGCGAGAACGGTGCCGGCAAGAGCACGCTGATGAAGCTGCTGTTCGGCCTGGAGCGGCCGGACAGCGGCGTTATCATGGTCGAGGGCGCGGCACTCGCCGATAACGCGCCGCGCGTCGCCGCCGCGCACGGCATCGGCATGGTGCATCAGCACTTCTCGCTGGTTCCGTCGCTGACCGTTGCTGAAAGCATCATTCTGGGTCGCGAGCCGCGCCGCGGGCTGCTGACCGACCGTGCCGCGTCGCGTCGCGAGGTGGCCGATCTCGCGGCCCGCTACCGGCTCGGCGTGGAGCCGGACGCAATCGTCGGCCGCCTGTCGGTCGCCGCCCAGCAGAAGGTGGAAATCCTGAAGGCGCTGGCGCGCAACGTGCGCCTGCTGATCCTGGACGAGCCGACCGCGGTGCTGACGCCGCAAGAGACCGACGAGTTGTTCGAGCGCCTGCGCGGCCTGCGCGAAGCCGGCCTGACCATCATCTTCATCTCGCACAAGCTGCGCGAGGTGCGGGCGCTCGCCAGCCGCGTCACCGTGCTGCGCGGCGGCGAGGTGACCGGAGACGCCGATCTTGCCGCCGTCGATGACGCCACCATCGCGCGCCTGGTGATGGGCCGCGACGTCGCGGGCGTGCGTCGCGCGGCCGGCCGGCCGGCCGCCGGCGTGCCAAGGCTGGAGGCTGTCGATCTTCGCCTCGCCGCCGCGGACCCGGCCGACCGGCTGGATGGCGTGTCGCTGTCGATCGCGGCGGGCGAGGTTTTGGGCGTGGCCGGGGTGGACGGCAACGGCCAGCGCGGGCTGGTGTCGGTGTTGACCGGGCTGCGCCGTCCGCAGTCCGGGACGGCGCGGCTGGACGGTCGGGACATGACGCGCGCCGGCACCGCGGGGCTGCGACGCCTGGGCATGGCGCACCTGCCGGCCGACCGGTTCCAGGATGGCGGCGCGAAAACCCTGTCGCTGACCGACAACGCGATCGGCGGCGCGCATCGCTCGGCCGCCCTTGGGCGCGGCCCGTTCCTGTCCGGCGGTGCGGCGGAGCGCCTGACGCGACGCCTGATCGACCGGTTCGGCGTGCGCGCCGGCTCGCCGCGGCAGCTGCTGGGCGACCTGTCGGGCGGCAACGCGCAGAAGCTGATCGCGGCGCGCGAGTTCGCAACGCGGCCGCGCTTCCTGGTCGCCGACCAGCCGACGCGAGGCATCGACATCGAGGCCGCTGCCTTCATCCGCGCCCGCATTCTGGAACTGGCGCGGGACGGCGCGGCGGTGCTGCTGGTGACCGCGGATCTGGACGAACTGCTGGCGCTGGCCGATCGCGTCGTGGTGCTGTTTGCCGGGCGGGTTGCGGCGCGGCTGGACAACGATTCCGGCCTGATTCCGGAACGGTTGGGGCCGGCGATGCTGGGGTTGGAGGGCGCGCTCTATACCAAATCTTTCACATCTTAGCTGGTGTCGATCGAGTTGCCTGCGGACTTACGGGCGATATCCGCTGCACCACTCTCTGCAACACCGGCGCGTAGTGCGCAAACCCCGGCGTCTCCCGCCCCACGACCTTCGCGCCCTCGTCCCAAATCCGCACCCGCACCGCCTCGGCATGGAACGGCTCGGCCGCGAACGCCGCGGCCTCATCGGCGCGCATCGGGCCGCCCTGCACGGCCAGCGTCTGCACCGACGCCGCCGACAGCCGACCGAAATAGGTCGGATCCGTGGCGCACAGGTACCGCTTCGCCGCGACGTGCAGGCGCACGCAGGCCACCACCACCGGCGGGAACAGCTCCGCCAGCACCCGCGCGCCGGCCGCGTCGTGATGGTTGTCGATGCCGTCGTCGAACGAGCTTTCGCCGAACTCGCTGGTGTAGTGGCCGATGTCGTGCAGCAGCGCCGCCGCGATCAGCTCGTCCCCCGCGCTCGCCTGCTCGGCCTGCTGCGCGCACTGCAGCATGTGCTGCGACATGGTCACGTCCTCGCCGAGATAGGAATTGGCGCCTCGCCGTTCGAAGATGTCGGCGATGAACGGCACGACCGTCGTTGCATCCAGGCTGGTGCTCATGCGACCTCTCCAAACTGCTCGTCCAGGGCGGCGAGCGTGGACAGCAGCCCGTCGCGATCGGCGTAGCAGCCCTGCAACCAGCGGCTGCCGCCGCCGGAAAAGCCGGTGCGGGCATGCAGGACGCGGGTGTTGTCCACGATGAACAGCTCGCCGGGCTGCAACCGGAATCGCGCCGCGAGCGCCGGATCCTCGACCAGTTCGGCGAAGCGGCGATAGGCGGCATACCACGCGGGCATCGACGCATAGGGAATATCGACCATCGGCGCGGCCGAGCGGTTGTTGAACCGGATCGCCACCAGCTCGCCGTCGGCGCCCAGCTCGATGACCGGCTTCTTCGCCGCCAGCCGCACACCCGCGTCGCCGGCATAGCCGAAGCGCGCGCAATGACGCGACAGCAGATCGAAGGCGCCTTGATCCTCCGCCTGCAGCATCTCGGCGACGCGGAACCCGTCCACCACCATCGACAGCCCGCCCTCGACCGCGTTCTGCAGGCAGGCCAGCAACTGCAGCCCGGGCGGGGGGTCGCGGTACGGATTGTCGGTATGCGCCTGCAGGCCGAGATTGGTGTACGCGAGATTGCTGGGATCGACCTGCGCGCGCACATCGAACCAGCGGCCGTAATTTGTCTCGCGCACGTAGCCAAACAGCGCCGCGACCTCGCAGACCGCGCCGCTGCGCACCGGCACGCCGCGCAGCAGGGCGAAGCCGTGACTGCGCACGCCGGCGAGCCAGCGGTGCCGCGCGCGCCGGTCGGCGGCGATGGCTGCGTACTCGCCGGCCAGCGCCTCGATGTCCAGCTCGCCGCCCCAGCGCCGCCGGCCTTGCGGCGTCCATCCGGGCGCGTCGGCGCGGCCTCTGTCATAGGCATGCGCAGCGAGCCACGCGGCCGGGAATGTCACCGTCTTGTCTTCCGGCAGGAAGCGCAGCGACACGTTGCCATCGTCCAGCAGCGCCACCTCCGCCGCGACCGTATCGGCCGGAATGTCCAGGATCGTCACCAGCCGCTGACCGTTGCCGGGCGCGCGGGTGGCCGGGTCCAGCGCGTTGTCGCGCAGCCAGATGGCATGGAACCGGGCGCTGGACCCGTCGTCCCAGCCCAATCGCACCGCGGCGCCCTGGTCGATGGCGCGGGCTTCGGTCAGTCGCATGGGCGGCCACTCCGCGTATCGCGCCGCAGCCTGCCCGCAACCGCGCCGCAATGCCAGCCGGGGCGAACACCGGTTGCGCGACGGCAACGCTTCGGACGACACTCCGCCCGCATGATCCGCGCCGCCCTCGCGCCCGTGGCGCTGACCCTGTTGCTGCTGCTGGCGGTGGTGGGCGTGGTGCTGGTGCCGGTCGCCCTGACCCTGCCGACCCCGGGCGCGGCGGTCGCGATGTTCCTGCTGGGGCCGGTCGGCGACCTGCGCCACATTGGCAACGTCGTCGAGACCGCGACGCCGCTGATGTTTACCGGGCTGGCGGTCAGTCTGATGTTCCGCGCCGGCATGTTCAATCTGGGCGCGGAGGGAGCGTTCTTTCTGGGCGGCGTCGCCGCGACCTGGTGCATCCTGCGCGTGCCGCTGCCGGGCTGGGCGATGGCCGGCTGCGCCGTCGCCGTCGGCGCGGCGGTCGGCAGCCTGGTCTGCGCGATTCCCGGCCTGCTGCGCGCCCGCTTCGGCGCGTCCGAGTTGGTGTCGTCGCTGATGCTGAACTACGCGGCGCTGTATCTCGGGCTGTACGTCGTGAACTATTTCCTGCGCGATCCCAACGCCGGCTCGCTGGCGTCGTACCGGCTGCCGATGATGGCCAAGTTGCCGATGCTGCTGGCCGGCACGCGCATCCATCTGGGCATCGTGCTGGCGCTGGTCGCCTGCGCGCTGGGCGGAGTTCTGGCTGTTCGCGACGCGCTGGGGCTACGAGGCGCGGGTGGTCGGCGCCAATCCCGGCTTCGCCCGCCATCTCGGCCTGCGCATCACCCTGATCGCAGCCGGAGTGCAGGCGCTGGGCGGCCTGGCTGCGGCGGCCGGCGGCGCGGTCGAGGTGCAGGGGCTGTATCTCCGCTTCACCTGGCAGGCGCTGCCCGGACAGGGCTGGAACGGGCTGGTGGTGGCGATCCTGGCCGGCAACAACCCGTTCCTGGTGCCCCCGGCGGCCCTGGCGCTGTCCTATCTGCAGGTCGGCGGCGACCTGCTGGCGCGCAATTTCGAGGTGCCGAGCGAAGTCGTGGGACTGATCCAGGCGCTGGTGATCCTGTTCGCCACCGCCGCGGCGATCACCCAGAACCCGCGCCTGCGCGCCTGGCTGCGCGGCCGGCGGCCCGCGGCGCCGGGCGGGATCGCATCGTGATCCACGAGGTCCTGACGCATCTGGGCGGCTGGAGCTTTCTCGGCACCACGCTTCGGGTCAGCACGCCGATCCTGCTGGCCGCCCTCGGCGCCCTGATTTCCGATCGCGCCGGGGTCATCAATATCGGCGTCGAGGGCATCATGCTGGCCGGCGCCTTCGCGGGCGTCGTCGGGAGTGCCTATGCCAGCAATGCCTGGGCCGGGCTGCTGCTGGCGGTCGTGGTCGGCATGGCGGTGGGCGCGCTGCTGGGGTTTGCCGTGCATGTGCTGCGCGCCGACCTGATCCTCAGCGGGGTGGCGATCAACCTGGCCGCGTCCAGCGCCACCGTGCTGCTGCTGTATGCGCTGACCGGCGACAAGGGCATGTCGGGCAGCCTGCCGTCCAAGGTGCTGCCGAACCTGCGGCTGCCGCTGTTGGGGCCGGTGTTCGGCAACCAGCATGTGCTGACCTGGATCGCGCTAGCCAGCGTGCCGCTGACCTCCGTGCTGCTGCTGCGCACCCCGTTCGGCCTGCGCCTGCGCGCGGTCGGCGAGAACCCCGAGGCGGCGGCGATCGCCGGGGTGCGGGTCAGCCGCATCCAGTTCGCGGCGCTGCTGCTGTCCGGCGGCTTCGCGGCCGCCGGCGGAGCGTTCCTGTCGATGGGCGACGTATCCTGGTTCGCCGGCGGCATGTCGGCCGGGCGCGGCTACATCGCCATCGCCGCCGAGGTCATGGGCCGCGGCGGCGCGTTCGGCACCGGCGCGGCCTCGCTGGTGCTGGGTGCTGCCGACGCGCTCGCGATCGACCTGCAGGGCATCGGCCTGCCGAGCGAGCTGATGCAGACCGTGCCCTATGTGGTGCCGGTGATCGCGCTGGTGCTGCACGCGGCGCGCCGTCGCCGCGACCGCTGAACCGCAGCACCCGCGCAACGCGCAGATCAGTGGGTCAGCTTGCGGCAAAGGTTTTCAGCAGCAGGTCGATGAACCCGGCCGCGTCGGCATCGAACGCCACCTCGCAGTTCGGGGCGCCGTCGCCGCGATGCTGCGTGTCGATGACCGTACGGCCGACGGTCAGCGCGCCTTGGGTCTCGACCGCGACATGCAGCCGGCGAAGGTCGCGCAGCACCGGGGCGACCAGCGAGCCGACCGCGAGCGCGTCATGCACCGGGGTCGTGCCGGCGACCGGCATGCGCTGGATGTCGTCATGCACGGCGATGCGGTGGCCGATGAACTCGGCCGCCGCCCGGCCGGCCGGCGTGCCGAGTGCCGCCAGTCGCTCGCAATCGGCGCGCGAGACCAGCGCCCGATGGGTGGCGTCCAGCGGGACCAGGGTGATGCGGGCGAACCCGGCGGCGAACACCATCGCCGCCGCTTCCGGGTCGCCCCAGATGTTGAACTCGGCCGAGGGCGTGACATTGCCGAGCGCGTGCGCGCCGCCCATCACCACCAGCTCGGGCACGCGGCTGGCAAAGCCCGGATCCAGCGCCAGCGCCGCGGCGATGTTGGACAGCGGCGCCACCGCGACCAGGGCGACCGGGTCGGTGGCGGCGCGGAACGTCTCGATCAGGAAGCGGACGGCATCGTCGCTTGCCGCGCGCCGCCGGCTGGGCGGCACGGGCAGGGTGGTGCCGTGGATCTTTCCCGACAGGTCGCCGGCATGGCGCGGACGCGGAAAATCGGTCCGCGCCAGCGGGCGGGCGAGGCCCTGATGCACCGGCACGTCGCTGCGGCCGACATGGTCGAGCACTCGCAGCGTGTTGTCAGTGCAATGCTGCACATCGACGTTGCCGTTGACCGTGGTGCAGCCGAGCAGATCGAGCGCCGGATGCAACGCCGCCAGCATGATAGCCACCGCGTCGTCGGTGCCGGTATCCACGTCGAGCACGATCTTGCGTCGCTGCACGTCGATGTCTCCTGCGTCGCCCGGCTTGCCCCGGGCTGACGCGGCGACAATGGCAGTCGTTCAGTGCGGTGTCATGCCCGGGCGCCGGGGCCGGCCTGCGGAGCGGGCGGGGTCAGCCGCTGAGCGCCAGCACCAGCCAGGCGCTGAGCAGCACCGCGATGGCCGCCAGGACCGGGCCTTCCTGCTGCAGGATGCGACGACGGGACGCCTTGCCCGCGGCGCGCATGGGAGTCTCGAGGCTTTGCGACATGGTGATCTCTCCGCGCTGCCGTCGATCCGGTGACGACTGGGCGCAGCCTAGGCCGGGGCAGGTTAACGGGGGGTGACGGGCGTCACTCAGGGACGACAATGGCGGGTGAATCTTCGGCCGGCACCGGCGCGTCGGCGCGCAGCAGGCCGGCATGCTTCAGCTCGGCCCAGAACGCTGCCGGGATGCGGTGGCGAAAGCTTGCGACGTTGCGCCGCACCTGCTCGGCGCCGATCGCCCCGGGGATCACGGCGGCGACCGATGGATGGCCGAGCGGGAATTGCAGCGCCGCGGCCGGCAGCGGCACGGCGTGACGCGCGCACACCGCCTCGATGCGCCGCACCCGGTCCAGCAGCTCGGGCGTTGCGTCGGCATAGGCGTATTTGGCGCCGGCGACCGCGCCGGTGGCCAGGATGCCAGAGGCGAACACGGCGCCGATCACCACGCCGACACCGCGCGCCGCACAGGCGGGGAACTCGGCATCCAGCACGCCCTGGTCCAGCAAGGTATAGGGCAGCGCCACCAGGAAGAAGTCGAGATCGACGAGGTCCAGGAACCGGGACATCATGCCGGCCTCGTTGATTCCCGCGCCGATGCCGCGGATCAGCCCGGCGGCGCGCAGCTCCTCCAGCGCGCGGAACCCGCTGGTCGCGAGCTGCGCCAGCCAGGCCTGCACCGCCGCCGGGGTGCGGTGGTGCCACAGATCGAGGTCGTGGATCAGCAGCAGGTCGATGCGCGGGATGCCGAGCCGCTGCTGGCTGTCCTCGTAGGCGCGCATGATGCCGTCGTACCAGTAGTCGAAATGGTGCGGGAAGGCGAGGCCGCCGCTCCAGAAGCCGCGCTCGAAGCGCGCCTCGTCGCGGCTGGCGCGCAGCACGCGGCCGACCTTGGTGGACAGCACGAAGCTGTCGCGCCGCCGGTCGTGCAGCGCGCGCCCGACCCGATGCTCACTCTGGCCGCGGCCGTACCAGGGCGCGGTGTCGAAATAGCGGATGCCGGCATCCCAGGCGGCGTCCAGCGTGGCGCGGGCCTCGGCTTCCGGCACCTTGCAGAACAGCTCGCCCAGCGGTGCGGCGCCGAAGCCGAGCTGCGTCAGCGCCACGCCGCTGCGGCCGAGGGGACGGGTGGCGAGCGGGTCCATGCAGCATCCTTCCGATCAGTCGAAGCGATCGTCTATCCCGTCATGTTCGGGCTTGACCGGCCATCCAGCGCCATCGGCAGGATGTTCGCTGCGGGACCGGGTCGCCGGGTCAAGTCCAGCATGACGGCAAGGGTCGCCGTCAGACGAGCAACGCCGGCTCCCGCGCGGTCTGTGTGCTTCGGGCCTCCTGACGCGCCTCGGACGCGATCAGGCGCAGCCAGTTGCGATACAGGCAGCGGCCCGGCGCCGACCAGTCCGCCGGCTTGGGCGTCTCCAGCAGCGCCGGCGGGACCAGCGCCATGATGTCCGCCGATAGCCGGGCCCGACGCCAGGACGTCGCGAACGCCTCGAACTCGGCGGCCTCAGACGCGGCCAACGGGGCGAAATACCCGGAGGGCATGACCGGGTACCGGTCCTGCTCGCCGGCCAGATAGCGCCTGATGTCGCGCTGGTACTCCTTCAGCAGCGTGTCCGGGTCGTATTCGGGATGACCCTGGACATGCACGAACAGGCTGCCGCGCGGCTTGACGAACAGATCCGCGCCGGCCCCCGCCGAGCGCGTCAGCACCTGATAGCCGTGCGCCGCCAGCGCCGCCTCGGGCAACTCGTTCCAGCGTGAGTGCGCCACGCGCCAGGGCGGCGCGCCCGGCCGGCCCGGCGCGCCCTCGGTCAGCGCGTGCGGCCCGGTCGCGAGATGGTCGAACACGCCCAGCCGCTTGTCCGCCAGCCGCCGGCGTTCGATGCCGTCGAAATGCAGCACCGCCGCGTGCGCCGCCAGGCAGGACAGCAAAGTGGAGACGGTGTTCGTCGCCGCCCAGTCGAACACCGCGGTCAGCGAACGCCAGGACGGCTCGTCGCGCAGGCTGGCCGCGCGCGGCTCCGCCCCGGTGACGATCAGCGCGTCGAGCCGGCTGGACAGCAGATCGCCCAGGCTGCCGTAGCGTTCGTCGCAATGCGCGCGCGCGCGATCCGAACGGGCGATCTCCGGCAGGGTGAACAGATGCAGGCGCACCGCCAGCTCGGGGGCGGCTTCGGCCAGCAGGCGCGCGAACTGGCGCTCGGTGCCCTTCAGCGCCGAGTCCGGCATGTTGTTGACCAGCCCGATGTCGATGCCGCCCGTCATGCTCCCCGCTCCCCCGCAGCGCCTCATTCCGCCGCGTGCGCCAGCCCGTCCGCGTGCCCGGCGCGCGCCGCCTCGGCGTGCCCCAGCGCCTGGTCCAGATCGGCCAGGATGTCGTCGATATGCTCGATGCCGACCGACAGCCGGATCATGTCCGGCGTCACCCCGGCGCGACGATGCTCCTCGGGCGAGAGCTGGCGGTGCGTGGTCGAGGCCGGATGCGTGGCCAGCGACTTCGCATCGCCCATGTTGACCATCCGCTTGAACAGCCGCAGCGCGTTGAAGGCGCGCCGCCCGGCCTCGAACCCGCCCACGACGCCGAAGGTCAGCAGCGACGGCCCGTGCCCGCCCAGGTAGCGTTGCGCGAGCGCGTGATAGGGGCTGTCCGCGAAGCCGGCCCATTTGATCCAGCCGACGCGGGGATCGGCGCGCAGGAAGGCGGCGACCCGGCTGGCGTTGGCCAGATGCCGTTCCATGCGCAGCGGCAGCGTCTCCAGCCCCTGCAGCAGCAGAAAGGCGCTGAGCGGCGCCAGCACCGAGCCGGTGTTGCGCTGGCAGACGGTGCGGCAGCGCGCGATATAGGCGGCATCGCCGAAATGATCGGTATAGACCACGCCGTGATAGGACGGCTCCGGCTCGCTCATGAAGGCGAAGCGGTCGCGATGCGCGCGCCAGTCGAACCGACCGCCATCGACGATCACCCCGCCCAGCGTGGTGCCGTGGCCGCCGATGAACTTGGTCATGGAGTGCAGCACGATGTCCGCCCCGTGCTCGATCGGCCGCAGCAGGACCGGCGTGGCCACCGTGTTGTCCACGATCAGCGGCACCCCGTGCCGGTGCGCGACCGCGGCCAGGGCGGCGATGTCGGCGATGTTGCCGGCCGGGTTGCCGACGCTTTCGCAATACACCGCTCGCGTGCCGCCGTCGATCAGCGCGTCGATCGCCGCCGGATCGTCGCTGGCGGCGAAGCGGACCTGGGTGCCGCGCTTGGGCAGCAGGTGCGCGAACAGGGTGTAGGTGGCGCCATACAGCTGCGGCACCGAGACGATGTTGCTGCCCTGCTCGATGATGTTGTCCACGGCGTATTCGATCGCCGCGGCGCCGGAGGGCACGGTCAGGGCGCCGACCCCGCCCTCCATCTCGGCCACCCGACGCTCCAGCACCGCGGTCGTGGGGTTGCCGATCCGGCTGTAGATGTTGCCCTCGACCTCCAGGTCGAACAGGGCCGCGCCATGCTCGGCGCTGTCGAACGAGAAGGCGACTGTCTGATACACCGGCACCGCCACCGCGCGGGTCACCGGGTCGCCATCGAAGCCGCCGTGGATGGCCAGGGTTTCGAGCTTCACGTCGTCTCCTGTCGCGCCGCGCCGCGGCATCTGGCGGCGGAGTGATGTCTGCAACCGACGTGCCACATCGGATGCCGGACGGAATGGTGTTGCCACTCAGCGGGTTGCCGCGCTGGCGCAGGATGATACCAGGGCCGGCGCCCGTCGCGCTGTAAAGATTGCCGTCAGCCGGCCGCCGCATGCAACGGCCGCGATCCGGGCGATCGATGCGTTGTCGGAATTCTTTACAAAATGTTTACTTCCGGCCGCGAGGATGTGGTCCAGAGTGCATTAGGACCCATACAAACCGGGGCAAACTCTGCTAGGCTGGAATCTGGCATGGCAGTTGCTGCTATGAAGAGCCGACCCGTTTTGGACAATCGAGCCGGATCACCCCATGCAGATGCAGACCGTACGAGCGATCCCGCAGCCGACGCGCGATCCCGCCGAACTGGTGGAGACCCTGACTTCTATCTTCGAGCGGGTGCTGCAGCGCGCGCCGATCCGGCCGGACGACGATTTCTTCGACCTGGGCGGCGATTCGATCATGGCTGTCGCTCTGTCGCTGGAGATCGAGGAGTCGACCGGCATCCGGCTGCCGACCACGGCGCTGTTCGACGCGCCGACGGTGGCGGCGCTGGCCGCGCAGCTGGATGGCGAGGCCGATCCGATCCCCTCGCAGATCGCCGTGCTGAACCCCGGCGCCGATGGCGCGACCGGCCCGGCGCACCCGGTGTTCATCGTGCCGGGCATGAGCGGCTCGGCGATCGAGTTGCGGCCGATGGCCAAGCTGGTCGATACCGCCGGCCCGATCTACGGACTGCGTGCGCCCGGGCTGGATGAGCGCGAGGCGCCGCTGGACAGCATCGCTTCGCTGGCCGACCACTACCTGCAACTGATCCGCGCCGTGCAGCCGCACGGGCCGTACTTCCTGGTCGGCTATTCGATCGGCGGCCTGACCGCGCTGGAGATTGCGCGCCGGCTGCACAGTTCCGGCGAGGCGGTGGCGCTGACCGCGATGCTGGACACCTTCATCCATCCCCGCCACCTGCCGCTACGGCTGAAGCTGCGCATCTGGCTGCGACGCGCCGGGCACCATCTCGGTCTGCTCGGCAGCAAGCGGCCGCGCGAGGCGCTGTCCTATGTGGCCGGCCGGCTGCCCGGGATGCTGGCCGACCTGGGCGCCGGGGCCAAGGCGCGCGCCGCCCGCCAGCAGGCGAACAGCGGCGCGGTCCCGCAGGCGACCCGTCGCGTGATGGAGGCCGGCAGGCGCGCCATCGCGGGTTATCGACTGCAGCGCTTCCCCGGCGCGATCACCTTCATCCAGGCGGCCGACAACACCGACATCCCGGCGCACCCCGACATCGTCTGGGGCTGGGTGACGCAGCGGCTCACCGTCCACAAAGTTGACGGCGATCACTTGAACATGCTCGGCCGCCACGCCGGCGGCATGGCGGCAACCTTCTCGCGCTGCATCCGCGACGCGGCCGCGGCGCGCTGAGTGCAGTGAGTTCGAAGCCGTCAGCTCCGCTCCGAAGGCGAAGGCGTTCCTGGTCGCGAGAATGACCGGTTTCAGCGTCGCTCAAGGATAGCAACACCAGAGCAGTCTGCGTCGTCTCGCTCCGAGCCGAATACAAGGCGTCGAAGCGACGTTCGTGCCTTCTCCATATTGCTCTGGCGTGTTGGAGACTGTACCGGCGTTCGACCGGCTTCCTCCAGATTGCGGTCAACATCTCGAAATGTGACGGCGCGCCAACCTTGCTTAGCATAGAACGCCCGCCAGTAAGCTGGAGCGAAATGCATTGAAGCGCCCCCTTCCGCCAGTTTCTCTCCGAGCGTGTTTTGCACGAAGTTGATGACCTTAGGGCTGACGACCTCAACCATCCAGAAGCGGAACGACTTGCAGTCGTGCAAATCCGCAGCCAACTCCGCAACCTGCCTCGCGGTAAGATAGCTCAAGAGGCCTTCGGACAAGACCAGCACGTTTTTGGCACGATCGGATAAACTAGCAAAAAGCCGTCGTCTTGCCCCGACATCGCTAAGATCCTGGGCGATGAGTTCAAGTGGACAGTCCGCAACTTCACCTGCCAGAGCGTGGGTCTTGATCTGGACAATTTCCGGTAAGTCGATTTCAACCCACGATACGGATCGAGGAAGGTGAAGCCGGTATGGACGGGTGTCCAGGCCGGCAGCCATGTTAACGACCAAGTCGATCGGAGCGCGCGTTAGCTGTTCGAGAATCAATTCATCGAAAATCTGAGTTCTCGATGCAATGAACGGGCCGTTTTGCGGCATCTGGTGAGCCATTTCCTCGCCACGTTCGCCTGCCAGCCGACGGGCATAGGGGTCGTGAAAAAGTGCGTCAGGGCGTTCAGATTCGACAGCCCGGTGATGAGCTACCCACCGCGCCGTATCGGCAATCGACCGGACCAATTGCTCGCCCATCGCGTTCTCTCCGCTTAACCTGCACGTCAACCTGCACGCCCACTCCGTTCCTGAGGCGGCTTGCTTGCCTGCCAAGGACGGCACCTTGCTCTTAGGACGGATAGCGGGCACTTGTAAGACGTTGGGCGAAACGGTTGCTTGGAACAGCGCCGATTGGTAGCATGTTTGCAGGTTTTTAGAATGATACGATTGGTTCGAGAAGTGCCGGCGGCGGCAGCCGGTCGCCATCGTGCCCGGCAATGCTCCTGACGTGACCGCTTCTGCTGCCGACCTGCGGAAGTTCCGGGCTTATGCGCGGCTCGCCAGCCGGCCGCCGACCACTCGCCCACGTGTCGCGCGGGTGCGGCGGATGCTGGTCAGTCCGGGGATCCTGCTGGAAGCGGCGGCGGCCATCGCGCATTACGGCGTGAACGTAAGGCAACGTGATGGCGTGTCGCTCGCGCGACAAACGGCACAACTCCTATCGGCCTGCCTGCATGGGATCAGCCCCGGCGAGTTCTACATGTATCAGTTGTACAGGGGCGAGCGGCGCGGGCAGGACCATCGCCATTTCGGGTTCTCCCGGCTGCTCAAGATGCAGCAGCTTTTGATCGATACCTATGACCCGCCTGACTACCCGCTGATTGCCCAGAAGCATCTCTTTGCTGAGCGTTGCATCGGGCTTGGTTTGCCGACTGTGCCCGTCCTGGCCGAGTTTCGCGGCGGCGCGGTCGTCCGGCGCGTGGTCGCGTTTCCGCAGGCTGACCTGTTCTCGAAGCCCTCCGACCTGATGATCGGCATGGGCACCCGCCTTTGGCGATGGCAAGAGGAAAGAGGGTATATCGACCCGGATACCGACGAAGCCCTGGCCGCGGAAGGTCTGTGCGAGCGGCTTTCCCGGGAGTCCAAAGGCGCATCCCGCTTCGGCGGCGACGTGACGGTGATCTTGCAAGAAAAGATGTCCAACCATGCGTCGATGGTCGGAACGCTCACGTCGGGCGGCCTCTCCACCGTTCGGATTGTCACATGCCGGACGCCGGCCGGATCGTTCGAGATCCTGCCGCCCGCCCTGCGCATGCCTGTAGGGAACGCGATCGCGGACAACATCGCGCAGGGGGGGTTGGCTGCTCCGATCGATCTTGCCTCCGGCCAGCTGTGCGGACCAGCCATCCGCAAGGACAAGACATTCGGGATCGCGGTGTTCGACCGCCATCCCACCACCGGGCAGACTATCCGCGGGTTCCAGCTTCCGTATTGGCCGCAGGTCACGGATCTCGCCCTGATCGCGCATCGGGCATTCCCGAGCCTGCACTTCGTGGGCTGGGACGTGGCGCTTCTCGAACAGGGGCCTGTGCTGCTGGAGGGCAATGCCTGGTGGGATGTTGACCTCACGATCATGCCGCATGGCATCACTCTCTCGGACACGCCATTCCCGGCCTACTTCAACCATTTCCTTGAGCAAGGCCGGGCTGTCACGGCTTCGTAATCCTCGCCGTTGGTTTAGACTGTGACATAGTTGGCTATATGCGTATGAATGAATGAACGCGCCTGTGCCGTTCGTCGTCGGAGAACTTGACGTTCATGCGAGACCGGTAAGACTAACGCATTGTAGCAACAAGGATTTCGGCTCTGGCACACGACTTGCTGCGGTGTGCCTGCAAACCAGGGGACTAGGACATGTCGGCAGCCGTCGGAGTTTATAATCTGCTGCGTCGCATCGAGCCGGTGCGCGCCGAACTGGCCGCGCACGAGATGTACGGCCGCCTGGCCACGGTGGCCGACGTCCGGTTGTTCATGGAGCATCACATCTTCGCGGTGTGGGACTTCATGGGCCTGCTGAAGGCGCTGCAGCGGCACCTGACCTGCACCGAGTCGATGTGGCGGCCGACCGCCAGCGCGCGGGCGCGCCGGCTCATCAACCAGATGGTGCTGGAGGAGGAGTCCGACGAGATCGACGGCGTCGCGACCAGCCACCTGGAGGTGTATCGCCGCGCCATGATCCAGGCCGGCGCCGATGTCGGCCAGCTTGACGACCTGTTCGTGCTGATCGCCGAAGGCGCCGACCTGGAGACCGCGCTGCGCGATTGCGGCGCGCCGGCCGCCGCCCAGGCTTTCGTCCGGGTCACCTTCGAGGCGATCGACAGCGGCAAGCCGCACGTCATCGCCGCCGCCTTCACCTTCGGGCGCGAGGAGGCGATCCCCAACATGTTCCGCCCGATCATCGACGCCATCCCGGATCGCGGCGACGCGCTGCAGCTGTTCGAGATGTATCTCGACCGCCACATCCACCTGGACGAGGGCGAGCACGCGCCGATGGCGATTGCGATGCTGGCCGATCTGTGCGGCGAGGATTCGCAGAAATGGACCGAGGCGGCCGATGCCGCGGTCAAGGCGCTGACCGCGCGCGTCCAGTTCTGGTCGGCGATCGCACGGGAGGTGACGCGCAGCCACGGCCAGGCCCGCGGCGCCGCGACCCAGGTCGCGGCGGTGGAATCGGCGCTGGCGCTGCAGTAGCCTGCGGCGACGAGGCAGGGAGGCGGCGATGGCGCCCGATTGGAGCACGCGAGAGCCGGCGGTGGGCGATACGCCGTCGCGCATCAGCCACGTCGTCGCGCGCTGGGCGGCGATCGCCCCCGACCGTCCGGCGATCGTCGAGAGCAACGGGTCGTGGACCTATGCGGCATTGTCCGAGGCGATCTCAAGCGCCCGGATTCTGGCTTGCCGCCAAGGGCGTGCGGCCGGGCGATCGGGTGGTCATCGTCAACGAGAACTGCCGCGAGGCGGTGGCGCTGCTGCTGGCGGTCGCCGACATGGATGCCTGGCTGGTGGCGATCAACGCGCGCCTGGCCGACCGCGAACTGGACGCCATCCGCGCGCATAGCGAGGCGCGGCTGGTGGTGTTCACCGTCGATACGTCGCCGCTCGCCCGCGCCCATGCCAGCCGGCTGGGCGCTGTGGTCGAGGACGTGCCGGGCCTGGGCGTGATCGGGGTCGGCGGCCGCGACGACAGCGCGGTGCCGGAGCCGGTCCACGCCGACCCGGCCGAGCAGGTGGCGGCCCTCGTCTATACCTCGGGGACCACCGGCGGCCCGAAGGCGGTGATGCTGACCCACCGCAACCTGCTGTTCATGGCGCGCGCATCCGGCGCGGTGCGGTCGCTCGGCTCCGACGACCGGTTCTATGGCGTGCTGCCGGTCTCGCACATCGTCGGGTTGTCGGTGGTGGTGCTCGGCACCCTGCTGTACGGGGCCACGCTGTACCTGGCGCCGCGCTTCAACCCCGGGGCGGCGCTGGACGCGCTGAAGCACGACCGGGTAACGGTGATGCTGGGCGTTCCGGCCATGTTCTCCCTGCTGCTGGAATACATGCATGCCAAGGGGATGACCGGCCTGGATCACCCCCGGCTGCGGCTGCTGGGCGCCTGCGGCGCGCCGCTGGATCCGGCGATCAAGTCCAGCGTCGAGTCGACGTTCGGCCTGACGCTGCACAACGGCTACGGCATCACCGAATGTTCGCCCACCATCTCCCAGACGCGGGTGGATCAGCCGCAGACCGATTGCTCGGTCGGCCGCGTGCTGCCCGGCGTCGAGGTCAAGCTGGTCGGGCATGACGACATGAGCGCGCCCGACGGCGACGTGGGCGAGCTATGGGTGCGCGGCCCCAACGTGATGAAGGGCTACTACAAGGATCCCGAGGCGACCGCGGCGGCGGTGGATTCCGAGGGCTGGTTCAACACCCGCGACCTCGCCTGCTTCCGCGACGGCCAGATGTACATCGTCGGCCGCACCAAGGAACTCATCATCCGCTTCGGCTTCAACGTCTATCCGCCGGAGATCGAGGCGGCGCTGAACGGGCATCCCGGGGTGCTGCAATCGGCGGTCATCGGCCACCGCATCGACGGCAACGAGGAGATCGTGGCGTTCGTCCAGCCGAACTCCGGCGCCACCGTCACCACCGCCGACCTCGCCGAGTACGTGGCCAAGCTGCTGGCCCCGTACAAGCGCCCGTCGCGCATCGTGCTGGTGGAGAGCTTGCCGGCCGGTCCGACCGGCAAGATCCTCAAGTCCCGGCTGGTCGCCACGGCGGAGAGCCTGATCGGCTGACCGGCGGCGCCTCCCGCCTAGACGGCTGGCACCGCCATGCCGCGCTGCACCGCCGGGCGCGCCCCGATCTCGGCGGACCAGCGCGCCAGGTGCGGCATTGCGGCCAGGTCGAGTCCCAGCCGCTTCTGTGCGGTGCCGATCCAGGGCCAGGTCATGATGTCGGCCACGCCGTACGCGGGTCCGGCCAGATGCGCGCTGGCGGCCAGCCGGGTGTCCAGCACGCGCAGCACCCGGCCGGCTTCGCGCTCGAACCGCTCGATCGCGGCCGGCACCCGCTCGGGCGCGAACAGCGTGAAGTAGGCGAGCTGGCCCAGCATCGGGCCGACATGGGCGGCCTGGAAGAACATCCACTCCATGGTCTGATCGCCCGCGACCGGCAGCAGCCTGCCGCTGCGCGCCGCCAGATGCAGCAGGATCGCGCCGCTTTCGACCAGCATTGCGCCGGTCTGCGGATCCTCGATCATCGGGATCTTGCCGTTCGGGTTCTTCGCCAGGTACTCCGGCGTCTGGGTGCCGCCCTTGCTGATGTCCACGGCCACCACCTCGTATGGCAGCCCGACCTCCTCCAGCATGATGCTGACCTTCTGGCCGTTCGGCGTGCCCCAGGTATAGAGGCGGATCGGCTGCGTCATGGACGAACTCCCGGAGTGACAGCCATCAGGCTGAGGATCTCGAACAGCATCTGCGCGCCGACCTGCGCGGTCACGCTGGTCGCGTCGTATTGCGGCGCGACTTCGACCACGTCGCCGCCGATGATCGGCAGGCCGGCCAGGCCGCGCAGGATGCGCTGCGCCTCGCGCGGGGTCAGGCCGCCGATCTCCGGCGTGCCGGTCCCGGGCGTGAACGCCGGGTCGATGCCGTCCACGTCGAACGACAGGTAGAACGGCTCGCCGCGCAGCACGTCGCGCGCCCGCGCGACCACCGCCTCGACGCCCATCGCATCGACCTCCTCGGCATGGATCACGGTCATGCCGGATTCGGTGCTGAACTCCCACAGATACTCGCCGCCGCCGCGGATGCCGATCTGGATCACCCGGTCGGGATCGAGCACGCCGTCCAGCACGGCTTGGCGGAACGGGCCGCCGTGATGGAACTTGCTGCCCTCATAGATGCCCGACGTGTCGCAATGCGCGTCGATATGCACCATGCCCACCGGCCGACCGGCGCCCATCGCCTTCAGGATCGGCGCGGTCATCGAATGGTCGCCGCCGGCCGACAGCGGCCGCACTCCGGCGGCGCGCACCCGGCCGTAGAACTGCTCGATGTCCTCGTGGCTCTGTTCCAGCGAAAAGCGGCTGCGGAACGGCACGTCGCCGACATCGGCCACCCGCAGCTCGGCCAGCGGGGTGACGCGCAGCGCGTGGTTGTACGGGCCGATGCGCTCGACATTGCGGATCGCGCGCGGCCCGAGCCGCGTGCCGGAGCGGTTGGTCACGCCGAGATCCATCGGCACGCCGATCAGCGCCACGTCCAGCCCGGCGAACCCGGCTTCGGCCGCATCGGGCGCGAACGGCGCGCCGAGCAGGGTGGGCACGCCGGAATACGGCAGCTTGCGCACCCCGCCGCCGCGGAACGCCAGCGCGGCGGCCTTCTGGAACTCGGGGTCCACCGTCTGATGCGGCCGATCGTTGGAGTGCCGGGCGCGCAATCCCGCCAGCTTCTCGGCATCCGCCATCGTCGGTCCTCCTCCGGTCTGCTCGCGGCGTGTTATCCCCGTGCCCCGGGGCAAGCACAAGGGAAGGCGCGGCATGGCAGGCGGGTTCGAGGGCAAGGTGGCGCTGGTCACCGGCGGCGGCCGCGGCATCGGGCGGGCCACCGCGCTTCGCCTGGCCGCCGGGGGCTGCGCGGTAGTTCTGCTGGAACGCGATGCGGCGGCGGCGGCCTCGGTCGCCGCGGAGGATGCGGGGCGGATCACCGCGTGCGTCGGCGACGCCACGCATGAGGCGGACATCGCGGCGGCGATCGCGCTGGCTGGGCGGCTCGGCGGCCTGGACATCCTGGTGAACAACGCCGGCGCGACCTGGGCCGCGTCGTTCGACGACTGCACCCCGGACGCCTGGGACCGCGAGTTCGAGATCACCCTGCGCAGCGCCTTTCTGTGCTGCCGCGCGGCCCTGCCGGCGCTGCGCGCGCGCCGCCAGCCGGCGGGCGCGGCGGTGGTCAATGTCGGCTCGGTGAACGGGCTGCTGTATGTCGGCAACCCGGCCTATAGCGCGGCCAAGGCGGGGCTGCTCAGCCTGACCCGGTCGCTTGCCGTGGAATACGGACCGGCCGGCATACGGGTGAACATGGTCAGCCCCGGTAGCGTGCGCACCGAGGCTAAGACCTGGGCCGACCGCGTCGCCCGCGACCCGGCGATCTTCGAGCGGCTGGCGCGCTGGTATCCGGTGGGGCGGGTTGGCGAGCCAGCCGACATCGCCGCCGCGATCGCCTTCCTCGCCAGCGACGAGGCGGCATTCGTCAACGGCGCGAACCTGGTGGTCGATGGCGGCCTGACCGCCGGGATGGGGGTCATGGCGCAGGAACTCGCCGTGCCGTGATCCGGTTCACACCAGCGGCGGCGACGGCCGTGGCACGCTTTCGGCGCGGTTCGCAGCACAGTCGCCAGCGCAGTCAGGGGAGGGATGGCCATGCCGGATGCCACGATGCGGGCTTTCGTCCGCAGCTATCGCGAGGCGCCGCGCGCCGCGCGGGTCGCCGATGTGGACCCGTCGGCGACGGTGCATCTGACTGTCGTGCTGAAGCCCGACGCGGCGATGCATCCGGCCAGCTACGCCGATGGCGGCATGACGCGCGAGGAGTTCCGCAGCCGCCACTCCACCGGCGAGCCGGTGCTGGACCGCGTCGCCGCGTATGCGCGCGCGCACGGGCTGCAGATCGAGGCGAGCGAGCCTGAGCAGCACAGGGTCAAGCTGGTCGGCACCTACGCGCAGGCCTGCGCCGCGTTCCGGCCGGACGAGCTGGGGGTCTTTGAGTCGGGCGGGCGGCGCTACGTGTCGCGCGCCGGCCACCTGCATGTGCCGGTCGATCTGGCGGCGCAGATCGTCGCGGTGATGGGCTTCGACCAGCGGCCGGTCGCGCGCCCGCATTTCCGCGCCTTCCCGCGCGCCGCTGTGAACGTGAGCTATGATCCCGCGCAGGTGGCGGCCGCCTACCAGTTTCCCGCCGGCGTCGATGGCAGCGGTCAGACGGTGGCGCTGATCGAGCTGGGCGGCGGCTTCGACCCGAACGACATAGCCGCCTATTTTGCCGAGAAGCGCATCAGGCGCACAGGCCGGCTGGTCAGCGTCCCGGTCGATGGCGCGGCCAACACTCTGAACGACCCGACCGGCGCCGATGCCGAGGTGCAGCTCGACATCGACGTGCTGGGCAGCGTGGCGCCAGGGGCGAACATCGCGGTGTATTTCGCGCCCAACCAGGGCAGCGGCTTTCTGGACGCCATTTCCGACGCGCTGCACGACGCGGCAAACAACCCCTCGGTCATCTCGATCAGCTGGGGCGGCCCGGAATCCGGCTGGGCCGGGCAGGACATGGACGCGATGGACCAGGCGTTCCAGTCGGCGGCGGCGCTGGGCGTCAGCGTCTGCGTCGCCTCCGGGGATAACGGGGCGGTGGACAACTCGGCGGACGGACAGAAGACCGCGGACTTCCCCGCCTCCAGCCCGAACGTGCTGGGCTGCGGCGGCACCAGCCTGCCGCGGGGCGGGGCCGAGGTGGCGTGGAACGACGGCAACGGCGCGGCCTCGGGCGGCGGGTTTTCCGCCCATTTCGCGCAGCCAGCCTATCAGCAGGGCATCCGGGGCAGCGGCCGCGGCGTGCCGGACGTGGCCGGCAATGCCGACCCGCAGACCGGCTACAACGTGCGCGTCGACGGCCAGGACGGCGTGGTGGGCGGCACCAGCGCGGTGGCCCCGCTCTGGGCGGGGCTGGTGGCGCTGGTCAACCAGTCGCTCGGGCGCAAGGTCGGGTTCATCAACCCGGTGCTGTATGCCAACCAAGCGGCGCTGACCGACATCACTTCGGGCGGCAATGACGGCTTCAACGCCGGGCCGGGCTGGGACCCGGTGACCGGGCTTGGCTCGCCGAAGGGCGCGGCGGTGCTGGCGGCGTTGCGGGGCGGCGCGGCACCGGCCGTCGCCTGATGCGTTGTCCGCCCTCCTGCCGCCTGGTCGTGACGGGGCGGCCAGTCGGGAGGGATGGGGTTGGCGGATCAGGCGGGCGATGCGTCGTGGCGGCCGCGGGCGAATCCCTGGCTGATCGCGGTGGTGGTGACGCTCGCCGCGTTCATGGAGATCCTCGACACCACCATCGTCAACGTCAGCCTGCCGCACATCGCCGGCAGCGTGGCGGCCAGCTATGACGAGGCGACCTGGACGCTGACCTCGTATCTGGTGGCCAACGGCATCGTGCTGCCGATCTCCGGCTCGCTCGGCCGGCTGATCGGCCGCAAGCGGTATTTCCTGATCTGCATCGGCATGTTCACCGTGTGCAGCTTCCTGTGCGGCATCGCCACGAGCCTGCCGGAGCTGGTCCTGTTCCGGCTGTTGCAGGGCTTCTTCGGCGGCGGCCTGCAGCCGAATCAGCAGTCGATCATCCTGGACACCTTCGAGCCGTCGCAGCGGGGCCGGGCGTTTTCCGTGGTCGCGGTGGCGGTCATCTTCGCGCCGATCATCGGCCCGACCCTGGGCGGCTGGATCACCGACACCTACAGCTGGCGCTGGATTTTCCTGATCAACGTGCCGATCGGGGTGATGGCGTTTTTCCTGGTCAGCAGCCTGGTCGAGGATCCGCCCTGGGTTCGGCGGCAGCGCGAGCGCTGGGCCGATCTGGACTATATCGGCATCGGCCTGATCGCGCTGGGACTGGGCTGCCTGCAGGTGTTCCTGGACCGCGGCGAGGACGAGGACTGGTTCACCTCGACCTTCATCTGTGTCATGGCGGCGCTGGCCGTAGTTGGCATCGTCGCCGCGGTCGCCTGGCTGCTGACCACGCGCCGGCCGGTGGTCAACCTGCAGGTGTTCGCCGACCGCAACTTCGCTGTGGGCTCGGTGGTGGTGATCGCGATGTTCTCGATCCTGTATTCCAGCGCGGTGCTGATTCCGCAGCTGGCGCAGACGCGCCTCGGCTACACCGCCGAATGGGCCGGGCTGATCCTGTCGCCGGGCGGGTTCGTGATCCTGGCGCTGATCCCGTTCGTCACGCGCGTGCTGCTGCCCAACGTGCAGACTCGCTTCATCATCGCCTTCGGGTTCTTCGTGCTCGGCTGCGCGCTGCTGTACTCCACCGACCTCACGCCGCAGCTGTCGTTCTGGAACCTGGCGATGCTGCGTCTGGCGCAGACCACGGGGCTGGCGTTCCTGTTTGTGCCGAACACCACGATCACCTATTCCACCGTGCCGCGCGAGATGAACGCCGACGCCAGTTCCATGTATGTCATGCTGCGCAACGTGGCCGGCGCGATCGGCATCTCGCTGGCGACCGCGATGGTGCAGGACCAGACGCAGGTGCATCGCGCCTATCTGTCGCGCTGGCTTACGCCGCTGAACCAGCCCTACGTCTCGCTGCTGTCGCGCACCGAGCAGACCCTGCGCGGACTGGGTTTCGCCCCGGGCAGCTTGCAAGCGACGGCGAACGGGCTGATCAACCAGCAGCTGACAGCGCAGGCGGCGGTCCTGGCCTATGTCGATGTGTTCTCGCTGACCGCGGTGATGAGCTTCTGCATGGTGCCCGTCGTGCTGCTGTTCCGCGGCAGCAAGGCGGGGGGCAAAGCAAACGGAAAGGCGAGCGGCGACGCGGTGGCCGCGCACTGAAGACCGGCGTCGCGCCGCGTGCCGTCAGACGCGCACCAGGGTCACTACCAGCCGGGCCGGATCAGGCATCGTAATGTCGCCGCCGCAGGCGCGCATCAGGTCGCGGGCGATGACCAGCTCATGGTGCCCGTGCGGCCCGGTCGGCGTGGCGAAGCACTCGGCGTCGATCAGCCGGGCCCCGTCATGGTCGATCGTCAGCGTCCAGCTGCGCGCTTCGGTCGATGCGGCGACGGCCGCGCGCGTCGCGTCCAGGGCGCGAAGATGCGCGAACAGGCTGGTCCAGGCCCGGCACAGGTGCTCCGGGTCGGCCTCCACCGCCGCCGCGGCCGGCACGCTCATCGCCAGCGCCAGATCCGGCGGCGTCGCGCTCTCGATGGCCGGGCGCAGCTCCAACCGCGCCCGCGTCACCGACGGCAGCGTTTGGCGGATGCCGCCCAGATCGTCGCGCAGCACCTCGATGGTCCGCTCCACCGCGCGCACCAGCACGTCGGCCGCGCGGCGCACCGCCGGGTCGGGGCTGGCCTGCAGCCGCTCGGCCGCCAGCAGCGCAGGCGACATCACGCCGCGCAGGTCATGGCTCAGCCGGGACAGGCCGGTGGCGAGCGCCGACAGCCGGGCCGCCTGCCAGCGGGCCGACACTGTGTCCGCATCGGCGCGCGGCCGCTTGCGGGTCCGACCGGACAATGAGAACAGCCGTCGGCCCGGCCCCCCGCTCATGGCCCGAACGCCGCAGGCAGCCGGCCCAGCAAAGCTGCCAAGCCGCGAGTCCGTGCGGCGAACAGGCGCGGCGCGAAGGCGCTGCCGGCGGCGCGCTTGGCCGCCTCGGCGCGGGTCGGATAGGGCACGATCAGGCCAGCCATCGCGCTCAGCGGCAGCCGACGGGCGATCGCCAGCGTCCAGGCACCGATCATCTCGCCAGCGTGGCGCGCGACGATGCCTGCGCCCAGCACGCGGCCGCGGCGGACCACCAGCTTGACCAGCCCCTCGGTCCGCCGCTCGGTCTGCGCACGGTCATTCTCGGCCATGTTCCAGCGCAGGATCTCGGTGCGCAGTCCGGCGCGCTGTGCGTCCGCCTCGGTCATGCCGACCTGCGCCAGTTCGGGATCGGTGTAGGTCACCCGCGGCATCGCCCGGTCGTCGATCCGGGCGGGCAGGCGGAACACCGCTCGGCGGATCACCACCGAGGCGTGGTGGCTGGCGGCATGGGTCAGACAGCGCGGGCCGATGCCGGCCGGGTCGGCGATGTCGCCCACCGCGAACACGCGGCGGTTGCCGATGCTGCGCAGCCCGGCATCGGTCGCGACCCCGCGCGGCGTGGTCGGCACGCTCGCGGCCGCGCAGTCGAGGCTGTCCAGGTTCGGCGTCCGCCCGGTGGCGACCAGCAGATGGCTGCCGGACAGGCGCGCGCCGTCGGCCAGGATCAGCGTCGGCCCGGGCTCGACCTTGGCGACGGCGGCGTTCTCATGGATCGACACGCCCTGCTGCGCCAGCCGCGCGCGCACGACGCCGACCAGTTCGGCGTCCTCCCGCGGGGCGAGGCGGCCCTGCTCGACGATGCTGACCCGGCAGCCCAGCCCGGCATGCGCCTGCGCCAGCTCCAGCCCGATCGCGCCACCGCCCAGGATCAGGAGATGCGGCGGAGGGTCCGGCAGATCGAACACCGTCTCATGCGTCAGGAACCCGGTCTCGCGCAGGCCGGGGATGTCCGGGATGGCCGGCCGGCTGCCGCCGGCGAGCACGATGCGGCGCGCCCGGATGCGGCGGCCCTCGATCGCCAGCGCGTCGGGCGCCACGAACCGCGCCTCGCCACGCAGCACCGTGGCGCCCAGCCGCTCGAACCGCTCGATGCTGTCAGCCGGCGCAATGGTGTCGATCACGCCGCGAACATGCGCCCGGACGGCATCCCAGTCGATCGTGGCGGCCGCGAGCCGCACGCCGAAGCGGGCCGCGTCGCCGGCATCCTGCGCGGCGTGGGCAGCGGCCAGCAGCGACTTGCTGGGCACGCAGCCGGTGTTCAGGCAGTCGCCGCCCATGCGGCCGCGTTCGATCAGCGCCACACGCAGGCCAAGCTGTGCCGCGACGGCGGCCACCGACAGGCCCGCCGCGCCGGCGCCGACAACCGCCATGTCGAACTCAGGCATGGCGTGCCCGCCAGTGTCGCCAGGCGACGGGCGCCAGCGACAGCGCCGCCAGTCCCAGCAGGGGCAGCAGCACCGGGGCGGATAGCAGCGCAGACAGGTCCGGCGCCCCGCCGCGCGCCAGCACGCTCTGCGCCCCGGCGCCGATCCCGGCCAGCACCAGCGTCGCCGGGATAATCCCGAACACGGTCGCCGCGGCATAGGGCAGCAGCCGCATCCCGAGCAGGGCCGGCGCGAGGTTGGTCAGCCAGAACGGTACCGCCGGAATCAGCCGCAAGGCCAGCAGCGCCGAGAACCCGTCGCGCTGCAGCGCCGGACGCAGCCGCTCGACCAGTGTGCCCGCGCCTTGCGCCAGCCAGCGCCCGAGCGTGCTGCGCGCTGCCAGGAACAGCAGGATCGCACCCAGGCTCGCCCCGGCCACCGCCAGCGCGCCGCCTGCGACCGCCCCGAACAGCGCGCCGCCCAGCACCGTCAGGACGCCGCCGGCCGGCAGGGACAGGCCGACGAAGCCTGCATAGGCGGCGACATAGGCCAGGCCGGCGGCGATCGGATGGGCGGCGGCCAGCCCGCGCCACGCCTGCAGCCGCGCGCCGATGGCAGGCCAGGACAACGCCCCGGCCGCGCCGCCGCGCCAGGCGAGGGCGGCGAGCGCGAGCAGGACCAGCAGCGGGATCGCGCGGCGCAGCTTGGGCACGCGGAGCGTGGTAGCAGGCCGGGCGGCCGCTGTCCGCATTGTCCCGGCGCCGGGCAAGCACACCGCTTCGTCGGTTGACGCGCCATCTCCCGCGCGACTATAAGCCGCCGCCTGACGCGCCCCGCCGCATGATGGCTGGCGGCGCCCGCAAGCATGTCCCGGAGAGTACCGTGAAGCGCACCTATCAACCCTCGAAGCTGGTCCGCAAGCGCCGTCACGGTTTCCGCGCCCGCATGGAAACCGTCGGCGGCCGCAAGGTGCTGGCCAATCGCCGGGCCAAGGGGCGCAAGCGCCTCTCGGCCTGAGCCGCCGCGTCCCGGGACGCTTGTCCAGGGCAGCATGAGCCATCGCGCCACCCCCGCCCGCCTGAAGCGCCCGACCATTAAGCGCCGGGCCGAGTTCCTGCGCGTGGCCGCGCGCGGGCGCAAGGCGGCGGTGGGCGGAGTGGTCCTGCAGGCGCTGCGCCACGACGACGGGTCGGTCGCGGCGGCCCCGGTCCGGCTGGGATTCACCGTCACCAAGAAGGTCGGCAACGCGGTGGTGCGCAACCGCACCCGCCGCCGGCTGCGTGAGGCGGCGCGCCTGCTGCTGGCGGACGAGCCGGTATCCGGCTTCGACCTGGTGCTGATCGGCCGCGACTCCACCCGGCGCAGGCGTTTCGTCGATCTGGTCGCCGACTTGCGCGCGGCGATGGGCCGCGCGGGGGTCACGCCCTCGGCGGGCGCGCCATGAGCGCCGCCGCGGTTGTTCTGCGCGGCGCGGTGCATACCTACCGCTGGACGTTGCGGCCGCTGCTGGGCATGCAGTGCCGTTTCGAGCCGAGCTGCAGCAGCTACGCGCTCGACGCGCTCGCCACGCATGGCGCGGCGCGCGGCGCCTGGTTGGCTGCGGGACGCGTCCTGCGCTGCAACCCCTGGTGCGAGGGCGGCCACGATCCCGTGCCGCCGCGCGCCAGCCACCGGATTCGAGAGTGATGGATCAGAAGCGCCTGTTCGCCGCGATCGCCATATCGGTGGCCATCCTGCTGGTATCGCAGTTCCTGCTGCCGCACCCGCCCAAGCCGCCGGCGCAGGTTGCCAGCGCCACGGCTACAGCCACCGCGACCGCGCCGCGCCCGTCCGACACGCTGGGCGCGGTGCCGCAGGATGCCGGGGCGGCGCCGATCATGCCCCCCGCGCAGGTGCCGCGCATCAAGATCGCCGCGCCGCGGCTGGAGGGCAGCATCAGCTTGGTCGGCGCGCGCATCGACGACCTGGTGCTGCGCGACTACCGCGAGACGCTGGCCGCCGACAGCCCGCTGGTGCAGCTGCTGGAGCCGAAGGGCAAGCCGCAGCCGTACTACGTGCAGTACGGCTGGTCGCCTGCCGCCGGCAGCGCGGTGCGCGTGCCGGACAACGCGACGCTGTGGACCGCATCGGCGCCGACCCTGGGCGCCGGGCATCCGGTCACCCTGTCCTGGGACAACGGCCAGGGCCAGACCTTCCAGATCAAGCTGTCGATCGACGACAACTACATGTTCTCGGTCCAGCAGAGCGTGCGCAACGCCGGCGCTGCGCCGGTGACGCTGACCCCCTGGGCGCGCATCGACCGCGACTATACCCCGCAGGTGGCCGGCTATTCGATCCTGCACGAAGGGCTGATCGGCGACCTGGACCGCAGCCTGAAGGAGATCACCTACAGCGCCGCCAAGAACCAGGCGGACAAGGCGGACGCCGCACTCGGCGCGAGCAATGGCGGTGTGGCGCAAAGCTTCACCAGCACCGGCGGCTGGGCCGGCATCACCGACAAATACTGGCTGACCGCGCTGGTGCCCGATCAGGCGACGCCCACGGTTGCGGCGTTCCGGCACACCGTGAACCGGCTGGCCAACGGCTCGGACGCGGACGGCTATCAGGTGGATTTCAGCCAGGTGGCACCGGTGGTGGTGCCGCCGGCCGGCGAGGCGATGCTGGCCAGCCGGTTCTTTGCCGGGGCCAAGGAAGTGCGCCTGCTGGAGCATTACCAGGCGACGGACAACATCCCGAACTTCGATCTGGCCGTGGATTTCGGCTATCTGTGGTTCCTCACCAAGCCGATCTTCCTGGCGCTGGACTGGCTATACGGCCGGGTCGGCAATTTCGGCGTGGCCATCCTGATCTTCACGCTTGGCGTGAAGCTGCTGTTCTTTCCGCTGGCCAACAAGTCATATCGGTCGATGAGCAAGATGAAGCTGCTCGCGCCGAAGATGGCGGCCTTGAAGGAGGAGTACAAGGACGAGCCGCAGAAGCTGCAGACGGCGATGGCCGGGCTGTACAAGGCCGAGAAGGTCAACCCGGTCAGCGGCTGCCTGCCGATGCTGCTGCAGGTGCCGGTGTTCTTCGCACTTTACAAGGTGATCTTCGTCACCATCGAGATGCGGCAGGCACCGTTCTTCGGCTGGATCCGCGACCTGTCCGCGACCGACCCCACCAACGTCTTCAACCTGTTCGGCCTGATCCCGTTCGATCCGACCACAGTCTCGCCGCTGCTGCATCTGGGCGCCTGGCCGCTGATCATGGGCGCCACGATGGTTTTGCAGCAACGGCTGAACCCGCCGCCGCCGGACCCGATGCAGGCGCGGCTGTTCCAGTTCATGCCGCTGATCTTCATGTTCATGCTGGCCCGGTTCCCGGCCGGGCTGGTGATCTACTACAGCTGGAACAACACGCTGACGATCATCCAGCAATGGATCATCATGCGCCAGACCAGGCTGGAGCGGCCGCGCGTGGCGCGGACCACGTAGCGGGGTGAGGGAGGAGGCCGCAGAGGAGGCCGCAGAGGAGGCCGCAGAGGAGGCTGCCCGGCTGGAGGCCGGCCGCCTGCTGTTCGCCTCACCCTGCACGTTCTTCTTCGCTGCACAGCAGATCGACAAGCTGCCGCCGCCCGGCGGCCCGGAGATCGCCCTGGCCGGCCGTTCCAACGTCGGCAAGTCCTCGCTGATCAATGCGCTGGTCGGCCAGCGGGCGGCAGCGCGGGTGTCCAACACGCCGGGGCGTACCAAGCAGCTCAACTTCTTCGACCTTGGCGGCCGGCTGGTGCTGGTCGATATGCCCGGCTACGGCTACGCCCAGGCGGCGCGGTCGGTGAAGGAGGACTGGCAGGATCTGATGTTCGCCTTCCTGCGCGGCCGCCCGACTCTGCGCCGCGTGCTGCTGCTTCTGGATGCGCGCGTCGAGGTCAAGGACTCCGACATCGCAGCCATGGACCTGCTGGACCGCGCCGCGGTGACCTATCAGCTCGTGCTGACCAAGGCCGACGCACCGAAGCCGCCGGTGCTGGCGCGCAAGCGAGAGGCGGTCGCCGCCCTGGCCCGGCGACGCCCCGCCGCCTTCCCGCTTGTTGCCGAGACCAGCAGCGAGACTGGCGCCGGGATAGACGGGCTGCGCGCCGATCTGGCCGAACTGGCGCGGCCGTAGCCCACCCGCCCTGTGGACGTGCCGCAGTCAGGCGGCGACCTTGGGCAGGATCTCCTTCAGCAGGTCGATATGCTGGTCGATGTTGGAGCGCAGCAGCAGCGCGACATGCACGATATCGTCGGCCGGGTTGGCGTCGCCGGCCAGCAGCCCGCGTTGCAGCCGCAGCAGCTCCTGATGGCCGGCGATCTGCACGGTGATGTAGGTGAAGTCGAGCGCGCTGTCCGACGCATGCAGCACCGTGTTGACGACGGCCTGCTGCGTGGCGGTCAGCCTGGGTGGCGGCGGGGCGAAGTTGCTGGTCAGCGCCTGCGCCGCCGCGGTCTGCTCGATCACTTCCAGCCGGGCGAAGGTGCGGGTCAGCAGCGAATGCGACCGCTGCAGCAGGTTCAGGCTGGTCAGCTTGGCGACAGTCCCGAACTGCAACGTCTTGAGGGTATAGTCGCCGGCGCTGATAGCGATGTCGGACGCTGCGGCGCGTGCCGGCGAGGTGGCCAGCGCGAGCGGCACGGCGGCTCCGGCCAGGGCAAGGATGGCATGGCGTCGGCGCATCGGCGTCTCCTTTCGGTGTGGGGGCCGGCGGCAAACGGCGCAGGCGGGCGGCGGGTTGGCGGGCCGCCGCGCGTGCTGCGCGCAAGTTGATGGGCGGTGTTCCGGGGGCGGCGGCCTTGACCGGTCGCGCCGCGCCACCGCACAACGCCGCTATGGGAGCGGGGACGCGCATGACCGAGATGATCGACCCGTTCGACGCGCCGATCCTGGAGAGCGCGGAGGAGCAGGCGCGCATCCTGGTGCATGCCCTGCCCTATATGCGCCGCTATGCCGGCGAGACCGTGGTCATCAAGTACGGCGGCCACGCCATGGGCGACGAGCGGCTGGCGGAGATGTTCGGGCGCGACATCGCGCTGCTGAAATCGGTCGGCGTGAACCCGGTCGTAGTGCATGGCGGCGGCCCGCAGATCAACGCGATGCTGCACCGCCTGGCGATCAAGAGCACGTTCGTAGGCGGCCTGCGCGTCACCGACGAGGCGATGGTCGAGGTGGTCGAGATGGTGCTGGCCGGCACCGTGAACAAATACGTCGCCGGGCTGATCAACCGCGCCGGAGTGCTGGCGGTGGGCATCTGCGGCAAGGATGGCGGGCTGCTGCGGGCGCGCAAGATGGTGCGGATGCATCGCGATCCCGACAGCCACATCGAGCAGGCGATGGATCTGGGCTTCGTCGGCGAGCCGGAGCATGTCGATGTGCGCGTGCTGCACGCGCTGATGGGGGCAGGGCTGGTCCCGGTGATCGCCCCGGTCGGCGTGGGCGCCGACGGCGAGACCTATAACATCAACGCCGACACCGCGGCCGGCGCCATCGCCGGCGCGCTGGGGGCGGCGCGCCTGCTGATGCTGACCGACGTGCCGGGCGTGCTGGACGCCGATCGCAGGCTGATTCCCGAGATGAGCCTGGCCGATGTCGAGCGCGCGGTGGCCGGCGGGTTCATCACCGGCGGCATGATCCCGAAGGTGGAGAACTGCGCCGACGCGGTGCGCGCCGGGGTCAAGGCCGCGGTGATCCTGGATGGCCGGCAGCCGCATGCCTGCCTGCTGGAGCTGTTCATCGAGGGCGGGCACGGGACGATGATCGTGGCGTGAGGCCTCCACTCCCACTGAGCGGCCTGCGGTCAGGATCTTGACAATCGTAACTCTGCTTACGATAACTGGCGTGTGGATAGCCACGGTATCGATCTTTTGGTGCTGCTCAACGACCTGGCGCGGCTGATCCGCACCGAGGCCGACAAGCGCGCCCGCGCCCACGACATGACCCGCGCGCAATGGGTGATCCTCAGCCGGCTGGAGCGTGCGCCAGGCCTGTCGCAGCGCGAACTGGCCGAGATCCTGGAGGTCGAGCCGATCTCGGTCGGCCGGCTGGTGGACCGGCTGGAGGCGCGGGGCTTGGTCGAGCGGCGTTCCGATCCCGATGACCGGCGCATCTGGCGGCTGCATCTGCGGCCGGACGCCGCTCCGGTTTTGGCCGCGCTGGACGTGCAGCGCGCGGCGATCCGCGCCCTGGTCACTGACGGGGTGGATCCGGCCGGGCTTGAGCGCGCCGTCGAGGTCTTGCTGAAGATGAAATCGAATATCGGAGCGTGCCGTCGCCCGGCCCCTCCTGACGAGCTGCGGGAGACTGGCTGATGTCGCAGGCCGCCAACGTTAGTGCCCGCGTCGGCGCGCTGCCCGCGCCGGTGCGCGCCGGACGGCGCAGCCGCCTGCTGCGGCCGTTGCTGATGCTGGGCGGGGTCGTGGCCCTGGTGGTCGCAGGCGGCGCGTGGTGGCTGAATGGCGGCCGGTTCGTCTCGATCGACGACGCCTATGTGCAGGCGGCCAAGCTCGCGGTCGCCACCGATGTCTCCGGCATCGTGGCGCAGGTCGCGGTGCATGAGGGCCAGGCGGTGCATCGGGGCGACGTGCTGTTCCGCCTGGACGACAAGCCGTTTCGCATCGCGCTGGACGGCGCGAAGGCCGAGCGCGCGCAGGCGGCGCTGACGATCGAGGCGATGAAGCGCGACTACCAGCGGCTGCAGCACGAGGCGCAGGCGCGCCAGGCGCAGGTGCAGGCGGACCAGGAAAACTTCTCGCGCTTCGCCGGTCTGGTGCGCGGCGGCGCAGCCACCCGGGCGGAGACCGATGACGCGCGGTTCAAGCTCGCCGCCGACCAGCAGGGCGTCGAGGCGCTGGGCGTGCAGGGACAGGTGCAACTCGCCAAGCTCGGCGGCGACGCCAACATCGACCCGACGCAAACTCCGTCTTACCAGCAGGCGCAGGCGCGCGTGGATGAGGCGCAGCGCGAGCTGGATCATGCCGTGGTTCGCGCGCCGTTCGACGGCATCGTGACGCAGGTGGATGCGCTGCAGCCGGGCATGTACCTGGCCGCGGCGACGCCCGGCTTCGCCCTGGTCTCGACCGAGCGGGTGTGGGCCGAGGGCAATCCGAAGGAGACCGAACTGACCTGGGTCAAGCCCGGCGACCATGTCTCGGTCAGCGTGGACACCTATCCGGGCGAGGCGTGGGACGGCGTGGTGGACAGCATCTCGCCTGCCAGCGGCTCGCAGTTTTCCGTGCTGCCGGCGCAGAACACGTCCGGCAACTGGGTCAAGGTGGTGCAGCGCATCCCGCTGCGCGTGCGGCTGCATCGCCGCCCGGGCGCCCCGGACCTGCGCGCCGGCATGAGCGTCGTCCTGGACATCGACACCGGGCACACGCGGCATCTGTCCGACCTGATCCCGTGACCGCCGCCGATCCGGGCGAGGGCGCGCCGAACCGCGCGATCCTGACGCTGTGCGCGATGCTGGCGACGCTGATGCAATCGTTGGACAGCACCATCGCCAACGTCGCGCTGCCGTACATGCAGGGATCGCTGGCGGCCAGCCAGGACCAGATCAACTGGGTGCTGACCAGCTACATCGTCGCCGCCGCCATCATGACCTCGCCGACCGGCTGGCTGACGACGCGGTTCGGCCGCACCCGGCTGTTCGTCGTCGCGGTGATGGGGTTCACCGTCGCCTCGGTGTTGTGCGGCCTGTCGCAGTCGATCGGCCAGATCGTGCTGTTCCGGCTGTTGCAGGGAATGTTCGGCGCGTCGCTGGTGCCGCTGTCGCAGGCGGTGATGTTTGACATCTACCCGGTGGAGCAGCGCGGCTCGGCGATGGCGCTGTGGGGCATCGGCGTGATGGTGGGGCCGATCCTGGGGCCCACACTGGGCGGCTGGCTGACCGAGCATTATACATGGCGCTGGGTGTTCTACATCAACGTGCCGGTCGGCATCGCCACCACCTTCGGCCTGCTGACCTTCCTGCCGGAGACCAGGCGGGTCGCCTCGCGCTTCGACTGGACCGGCTTCGCCATGCTGAGCCTCGGCATCGGCGCGTTCCAGACCATGCTGGACCGCGGCGAGCAGCTCGACTGGTTCGGCTCGCCGGAAATCATCGTCGAGGCATGTCTCGCCGGCATCGGCATCTACTGCTTCGTGGTGCATTTCCTGCTCGCCGAGCGGCCGTTCATCTCGCCGCGCCTGCTGCGCGACGTCAATTTCGTGGTCGGCACGGTGTTCATCTTCCTGGTGGGCCTGATCCTGTATGCGACGCTGGCGCTGCTGACGCCCTACCTGCAAAATCTGATGGGCTATCCGGTGCTGACCGCCGGCATTGCCCTGGCGCCGCGCGGGGCGGGGACGATGCTGGCGATGTTTCTCTGCGGCCGGCTGATGGGCCGCGTCAGCGTGCGGACGCTGGTGCTGTTCGGCTTCGGCGTGACCATCTACGCGCTGTACCTGATGACCGGCTTCACGCCGGACGTGTCCGAGTGGGACATCATCCTCAGCGGCTTCCTGCAGGGCTTCTCGGTCGGCTTCGTGTTCGTTGCGCTGTCCACCGTGACCTTCGCCACGCTGTCGGCCGAGCTGCGGACGCAGGGGACCAGCATCTACAGCCTGATGCGCAATCTCGGCAGCTCGATCGGAATTTCCGTCACCGGCGCGCTGCTGATCCGCAACACGCAGGTCAACCACGCCTCCATCGCAGCCGCGGTGACGCCGTTCAACCGGCTGCTGCAGAGCGGCGCGGTGGCGCGGTTCTGGAACCCCGCGCAGCGGCACGGCGCCGCCGCCCTGGACGCGGTGATCACGCAGCAGGCGGCGACCATCGCCTATATCGACGACTTCAAGCTGATGATGATCGTGGCGATCATGGCCGCGCCGCTGGTGTTCCTGATCCGCGCGCCGAAGGGGGTCGCCGCCGAACCGGGGCACGCCGCCGTCATGGAGTAGCGGCCCCCTTCTCCCTCTTCCCTCGGGAGAGGGCCGGGGTCGTGCCCGCCGCATCTCGCCGCGCCGCCCTAATCCTGCAACACCGTCTCCGCCGCCCGCGCCACGTGCTGCTGCGCCGCGGCCGTGCCGCACAGGGCCGCCATGATCTCGGCATGGTCGCACACGCCGAGCAGCCTGCCGTCCTGCTCCACCAGCACCGGATGGCCGCTGTCGCGCCGCCGCTCCACGACCTCGCGCAGCGGCAGGTCGGGCGGCACGCGGGCCAGGCCGGAGCCTGTCACCGCCATGCCGCCGTGCCGGGTCCGCGTCACCGCGCCGTACTCGTCCAGCACCGCCTCGTACAGCCCCGCCGCATCCAGCAGCACCCCGGACGGGGCATGGTGCAGGCCCGCCACCGGGCGCATCACATGCGCCGCGCGCAGCACCGCCAGCGGGTTGATGTGGCGCACGAACTCGGCCACGTACTCGTTCGCCGGCCGCAGCACGATGTCCTCCGGCGCGCCGGTCTGCACGATGCGTCCGCCCTCCAGGATGCAGATCGTGTTGCCCAGCTTCATCGCCTCGTCGAGGTCGTGGCTGACGAACAGGATGGTCTTGCGCACCTTCGCCTGCAACGTCAGCAACTCGTCCTGCAGCTTGCCGCGGATCAGCGGGTCGAGCGCCGAGAACGGCTCGTCCATCAGCAGCACGTCGGCCGAGGTCGCGAAGGCGCGCGCCAGCCCGACGCGCTGCTGCATGCCGCCGGACAGCTCACTGGCATAGCGGTCGGCCCAGTCGGACAACCCGACCAGCGCCAGTTGTGCATCGACGACGCGGCGGCGCTCGGCCCGCCCCATGCCGCGCAGTTCCAGCCCGAACGCCACGTTGTCGCGCACCGTGCGCCACGGCAGCAGCGCGAACTGCTGGAACACCATCGCCAGCCGCTCGCGCCGGATCTTGCGCAGCGTGCGCGCGTCGCATGCGGCCACATCGACCGCGCTGCCGTCATGCTGCACCAGAACCTTGCCGCGCGTCGCCGGATTCAGGCCGTTGGCGGCGCGCAGCAGCGTCGATTTGCCCGACCCGGACAGGCCCATCAGCACGCAGATTTCGCCCGGCCGCACCGCCAGCGACGCGCCGGCCACGCCGACCACGGTGCCGGTCGCCTGCGCAATTTCGGCCCTTCCTTGGCCGCGATCCAGCATCGTCAGCGCCTCGCGCAGCTTGCGCGCACGCGCGCCGGCCGAGAACAGGATATCGACGTCGCGGAACTCGACCGCGGATTGCGGCAGCCCGGTCATCGCGGCGCCGCACTTTCCGGCGGCCGGCAGATGCGGTCCAGCAGCACCGCCACCAGCACGATCGCGAACCCCGCCTCGAACCCCATGCCGACATTGACGGTGTTCAGAGCCCGCACCACGGGCACCCCGAGCCCGCCGGCGCCGACCAGCGCGGCGATCACCACCATCGACAGCGACAGCATGATGCATTGCGTGATGCCGGCGATGATCGTGGGCTTGGCCGACGGCAACTCGACCTTCCACAGCAATTGCTGGCCGGTCGCGCCGAATGCCCGTCCGGCCTCGATCAGCGGCCGCGGCACCTGCTCGATGCCAAGCTGCGTCAGCCGCACCGGCGCGGGCAGGGCGAAGATGACGGTGGAGATCAGGCCGGGCACCGTGCCCAGTCCGAACAGCACCAGGGTCGGGATCAGATAGACGAAGGTCGGCAGCGTCTGCATCAGATCCAGGATCGGCCGCAGCGCATGGCGAAGCCAGGGCCGGTGCGCCGCCGCGATGCCCAGCGGCACGCCGATCGCAGCCGCCACGATCGCCGACCACAGCACCAGCGACAACGTCTCCATCGTCGCTTCCCAGAAGCCCTGGTTCAGGATGAACAGGAGCGCGGCGGCGGTGAACAGCGCCAGCTGCCAGGACCGGCGCAGCCCCCAGGCGGCCAGCGCCAGCAGCACGATCAGCAGCGGCGCGGGCACCGCCTCCAACAGCCCGGTCAGCCCGTCCACCGTGAAGCCGATGACGTTCGACAGCAGGTCGAACGCCCCGGTGCAGCGGTCCTTGATCCACTCGACCAGGCCGGCCATCCACAGGCCGACCGGGATCTTGTGCGCGGTGATCCAGGCGTCCAGGTGGTGCATCGCCGCTTGGCTAGCTGCCCAGCGCCGCCTTGACGGCGGGCAGGGCGGGCTTGCCGTCGATCGTGGTCACGCCCTGCAGCCAGTTGTCCAGCACCTGAGGATGGGCCTTCAGCCAGTCGCTGGTCGCCTGGTCCGGCGTCTGGTTCTTGTTCAGGATGCCGTCCATCATCGTGTCCTCGGCCGGCAGGGTGAACGTCAGGTTCTCCAGCAGCTTGCCCACGTTCGGGCACTCCTGCAAATAGCCGGCGCGCACGTTGGTGTACACCGTGGCGCCGCCGTAGTTCGGCCCGAAGGTGGCATCGCCGCCGGTCAAATAGTCCATCTGGAACTTGGTGTTCATCGGGTGCGGCTCCCAGCCGAGGAACACGATCGGCTTCTTTTCGCGCACCTTGCGCTCGACCTCGGCCAGCATGCCCTGCTCGCTGCTCTCGACCAGCTTGAAGTCGCCCAGCCCGTCGGTGTTGGCCTTGATCATGTCGAGCACGTGGCGGTTGCCGTCGTTGCCCGGCTCGATGCCGTAGATCTTGTGGTCCAGCGGGCCGGCGAACTTCTGGATGTCGGCAAAGTCGTGCAGCCCGGCGGCGTAGGTATAGGCCGGCACCGCAAGAGTGTATTTCGCGCCCTCAAGGTTGGCCTTCACCACGTCCACCGACTTGTCGGCGGTGAACGGCTTGATGTCGGCATCCATCGACGGCATCCAGTTGCCCATGAAAATGTCGAGGTTCTTGCTGCGCAGCGACTGATACGTGACCGGCACCGACAGCACGGTGATCTTCGGCTGGTAGCCGAGATCCTTCAGGATCCCTGCGGTCAGCGCCGTGGTCGAGGTCACGTCGGTCCAGCCGATATCGGAGAAGCGCGGCGCCTTGCATGCCGGGTTGGCGGCCGATGCCGGCGCGGCGGAACCCGCGCCGAGCGCCACGACGCAGAGGGCGGCGAATGGGACGGCATGGACGCGCATGGCGGCTCCTTTTTTTCTGGTTCGGGTTGCGCGGTGCTTGGTCGTGCAACACGCCTGCGTGATGAGTGCACATTGCGCAGCCGAAGGCCAGCGTTGCGTGCCGCGAGCTTGTCGCATGACGGCCGCAGCCGCAGACTCGCGCCGCCAATGCGAATCCGTGCTTTCCTCGACCGACGCGGCGTCCGGCTGCAGGGCGCTGCGGCCGGGATGGCGCTCGGCGTTGCGGCGTATGCCTTTTTCGCGGGCCAGGATGCGTCGATCAAATGGCTGGTGACCGGCATCGGCCACGTCGCGGTCCCGGTGTGGCAGGTGCTGTTCCTGCGCAGCCTGTTCATCGTCGGGATCTCGATGCTCGCGGGCCGCCGCCGCATGCTGTCGCGCGCGGTCCACACGCCGCTGAAGGCCAAGCTGGTCTGGCGCGCGGTCATCACCCTGGCGGCGTGGCTGTGCTACTACTCGGCGGCGCGCGCGCTGCCCTTGGCGCAGATGCTGACGCTGTATTTCGCGGCCCCGATCATCGCCACCATGCTGGCCGGCCCGCTGCTGGGCGAGCGCGTGCCGGCGACCCGCTGGGTCTCGGTGGGCATCGGCTTTTGCGGCGTGGTGGTCGCCTGCAACCCGGTCGGGCTGCACGTGTCCTTGGCCGCCGGGCTGGTGCTGGTCGCGGCCGCACTATGGGGGCTGGCGATCATCCTGATGCGCCAGATCGCGCGCCGTGAGAGCAGCCTGTTGCAGATGTTCTACACCAACGGGCTGTTCCTGGTCGCTACCGGCATCGCCTGCGCCTGGCACTGGCAACCGCTCGACTGGGTGCAGGCGGCGCTGCTGGGGGTGGTCTGCCTGGCCGGCGGGGCCGGCCAGTTCTGCCTGTTCGAGGCGGCGCCCCGTGCGCCCGCCTCGATCATGGCGACGGTGGAATACAGCGCGCTGATCTGGGCGTTCGTGCTGGGCTTTGCCGTGTTCGGCAACATTCCGCCGGTCCCGGTGTTCGCCGGCGCGGCGCTGATCATGGCGGCCGGAGCCTGCCTGGTGGTCACCGAGCGGCGGCGGGCGGTCGGAGTGCGGGCCTGCGCCGACGCGGGCGGGTGAGGCGGCTGCGGAATCGGGCGGCCGCCACGCCTCGGTTCCTGCCGCTTTCGCCGCCGCGCTACGCCGCCGTCTCCGCCGCCTGCCGTCTGCGGATCAGGCTTTCCCGCACGTCCTCGATGGCCGAGCGCAGCAATTGCGTCATGATCGCGTGCGCGTCCGCGGCGCGGCCGTCGCGGATCGCCTCCAGCACGCCGTGGTGCTGGCGCAGCGCGTAGTCCGGCGTGTGCTTGCCGCCGTCCCAGGACAGGCGGAACGAGCTTTCCAGCGAGCTTTCGATGACATGGCCGAACGAGGCCAGGAAATGATTGCCGGTGGCGTCCAGGATCGCCTGATGGAACCGCAGATCCGCCGCCGCCAGATTGCCCGAGCCGTCCTGTGCGGCCATCATGTCGGCCAGCGCCTGCGCGATCGCGGCGAAACTGTCCGGCGTGCGTCGCTCGGCCGCCAGCGCCGCCGCGGCCGGCTCGACGATCTTGCGCACTTCGAACAGGCCGGAGACGAACGAGTCGGTGGGCGCCGCCTGCAGGTGCCAGGCCAGCACCTCCGGGTCGAGCATGTTCCAGTCGGCGCGCGCGCGCACCACTGTCCCCACCTTCTGCCGGCTCTGGATGAGCCGCTTGGCGGATAGCAGCTTGAACGCCTCGCGCAGCGCCGAGCGCGACACCGACAGGCGGACGCACAGCTCGACCTCGGTGGGCAGCAGGCTGCCGGGCGGGTGGTCGCCGCCGATGATGGCCAGGCCGAGCGCGTTGGCTATCTTTTCGTGCAGATTGCGGCCGGCGGCATCGCGCAGCAGTTCGGCGGTGTGCGACATTTCCATCATGCCGCCGGCCCCGCCGGATTGGCCGGCGCAAGCGCGCCCGCGGCGGCCGGCCGGGGTGCCGCGGCCGCCGCGGTGCGCCGCCGCCGGCGCTGCTGCAATTGCTGGTCGGTCAGCACGCCGAGCAGGATCACCGTGCCCATCACCGCGAAGTTCAGGCTCGACGGGATGCCCAGGATGTTGACCAGGTTCTGCAGGATCTGCAGCAGAATGGTGCCCAGCACGATGCCGACGATCGAGCCCTCGCCGCCGCGCAGCGAGCAGCCGCCCAGCACCGCCGCGGCGATCGCGTACAGCTCGTAGAAGCTGCCGAACGACGCCGGCGAGACCGAGTTGGTGTAGAACACCAGGAACACCGTGGTCACGCCGGCGAGCAGCCCGCTGATGATGTAGGTCGCGGCCACGATCGCCTGCGTGCTGATCCCGGAGTAGCGCGCCGCCTCCTCGTTCTTGCCGACCGCGTACAGGTAGCGGCCGAACACCGAGCGGTGCAGCAGCACGCCCATGATGACGGCCACGATCGCCAGGAAGATCGCGGTATTGGGCACGCCGTACAGATGACCCGAGGCGAGGTTGGCCAGCGTGTCGTAGTCGCCGCCGTAGCCGAAGCCCACCGAGGCGTCGTCGGTGTAGTAGCGCGCTGCGCCGCGATAGATCAGCAACCCGCACAAGGTCACGACGAACGGCTGCAGCCGCATTTTGGTGACCAGGAAGCCCTGGATCGCGCCCAGCAGCAGCCCGCCCGCCAGCACCGCCAGCAACGCCCAAGGCCAGGCCCATTCGTGGTTGGCCAGCAGATCCACGAACACCACGCCGAGCAGGGCGAACATCGACCCGAGCGACAGGTCGATGCCGCCGGTGATGATGACCAGCCCCTCGCCAATCGAGTACAGGCCGAACAGCCCGACCAGGTTGGCCATGTCCTTGATGTTGACCGCTGACAGGAACAGCGGGTTGAGGATTGCCGTGATGCCGCCGATCACGATGATCAGCGCCAGCAGCCCGAGTTCCTTCTTGCCCATGGTCAGTGGCTCCCGGCCAATACGGCGTCCTGCGCGGCCGCGGCGTCGTCCAGCCTATGCCCGATCGCCAGTTGCAGCACGTTGAACTCGCTGAACTGCGGCCGTTCGAGTATGCCGGCGACGCGGCCTTCATGCATCACCGCGATCCGGTCCGACACGCCGATCACCTCCTCCATGTCCGACGAGATCATCAGGATCGATACGCCGCGATCCGCCAGGCCGCGCATCAGCTCGTAGATCTCGCCCTTGGCGCCGACGTCGATGCCGCGCGTCGGCTCGTCGAAGATCACCACGCGCGGCTGCATCGATAGCCACTTCGCCAGCACGACCTTCTGCTGGTTGCCGCCGGACAGGGTGGAGGCCAGCATGTCGTCGTTCGGCGCCTTGATGCGCAGCGCCGCGTGCTGACGCGCCGCCGTGCGCTGCTCGGCGGCGCGGTCGATCATCAGCGCGCGGGCATGGCCGAACAGGTTTGCCAGCGTCACGTTCTGCACGATCGGCATGTCCAGCACCAGGCCGGAGCGTTTGCGGTCCTCGGGCGCGAGATAGATGCCGCGCGCGATCGCCTCGCGCGGGTTGCGCACCGTGACCGCCTTGCCATCCAGCCGGATCTCCCCCGACAGCGGCGGATCGACGCCGAACAGGGCGCGCGCCAACGAGGTGCGACCGGATCCGACCAGTCCGGCCAGGCCCAGGATCTCGCCGTGGCGCACCGCCAGGTCGATGCTGCGGTCGGGAAAGGCGGTGGTCACCAGGGCCGCCACGTCGCACCCGCCGGCGCGCGACGGCTGCGCCGGCGGAATGTACAGCGATTTCAGGTCGCGCCCGATCATCAGGCGGATCATTGCCGGATGGCTCATCTCGGCGCGCGACAGCTGGCCCACGGAGCGCCCGTCGCGCAGGCAGACCACGCGGTCGGCGCAGGCCATGATCTCGCCCAGCCGGTGCGTGATGAAGATGACCCCGACGCCGGCCGCGCGCAGGTCGGCGACGATCGCCAGCAGGCGCTCGGTCTCCGACAGGGTCAGGCTGCTGGTCGGCTCGTCCATGATGATGATGCGCGCCTCGATCGACAGCGCCTTGGCGATCTCGACCATCTGCCGCTGCGCGATCGACAGCTCCTCGACCAGCGTATCGGCGTCGAAATCCGCGCCCAGCCGGGCCAGCAGCGGGGCCACGCGCGCCCGTAGCGCGGCGCGATCGACCAGCCGCAGCGGGCCGCCGACCAGCGACTCGCGGCCGATGAACACGTTGGCGGCGACATCGAGATTCTCAAACAGGTTGAGTTCCTGATGCACGAAGGCGATGCCGGCGCGCATCGACTCCGTCACGGTCAGCGCCGCGTGGTCGCGCCCGTCGATGCGGATCTGGCCTGCCGATGGCTCGACCACGCCGCCCAGCACCTTCATCAGCGTTGATTTGCCGGCGCCGTTCTCGCCGATCAGCCCCAGCACCTCGCCGGCGCGCACGTCCAGGCTCACGTCGTCCAGCGCGCGCACGCCCGGATAGACCTTCGTGATGCCGCAGAGTTCGAGAAGGGAAGCGGTCATGCGAGATACCTCGTGCGGAAAGACCCTCACCCAACCCTCTCCCCGTGGGGAGAGGGCTTTCTTCCTGCTCCCATTCCCTCCGTGGGAGAGGGCCGGGGTGAGGGCCGCGCCGACTACTTCTTCAGCATCTGCCGCATGAAGCTCTGGAAGTCTGCGACGTTGGACTTGTCGATCACCCGGGTCGGCACGATGATCTGCTTGTTCGCCGGAATGAACGACTTGTCGCCGCCCAGCACCTTGATCAGGTCCACCATCGACAGGTAGCCGAACTGGAACGGCTGCTGCACGATGGTCGAGATGATGGTTCCGTCGGAGATGCCCTTCAGCGTCTGGATGTCCTCGTCGAAACCGACGATCTTAACCTTGCCGGCTTTGCCCGCTTCCTTCACCGCGTTGTAGATTTGCGGCGTGTTGTACGAATACAGCCCGCACAGCAGCGCCACGTCGCTGTACTTCGCCAGCGTGTCCTCGACGTTGCGCTTGGCCTTGACGAAGTCGATCTCGTCGGTGCGCACGTCGATGATGTCGATCTTGGTGCCGGCGATGGATTCCTTGATGCCCTGCACGCGCTCGCGGGCGTTGGCGTTGTCCATGCTGCCGACGAACAGCATGATCTTGCCGCCATCCGGCAGCGCCTTCTTGATCTCCTCGCCCGCCTGCCGGCCGGCGGCGACGTTGTCGGTGCCGATATAGACCAGCCGGTTGCTGTCCGGCGCGTCGCTGTCGGTGGTGAACAGCGCCGCGCTCGCGGCCACCTTGTTCAGCTCCTCGGTGGCGTGCGCCGGATCGACCGCCGAGATCGAGATGCCGGCTACCTTGCGCGCCAGCAGGGCATCCAGGATGCGCCGCTGCTCGGCCGCCGAGGACTGGCCCGGAACCTCCATGATCATGTCGTAGTCGGGGTGTTCCTTGTTGGCCTTCTCGATGCCGCGCTTGGCGATGGTCCAGAAATCGGCGGAGGCGTTGGTGACCAGCGCCAGTGTCTTCTTGTCCTGCGCCTGCGCAGGGGTCGCCAGCAGCGACGGCGCCAGCAGCAACAGGGCGGCGCCCGCCAGGGCGGGGGCGAATCTGCGGATCATTGTTCTTGGCTCCTGAACGTTTCCAGCGTTGATCGTCGGCAGGACGCACGCTTTTGTCCGGCATTTGCTGCCGTCTTGATGGATGCTCCCCTACCCGGGTCGTAGCTTATGTCATGCAAAACGCCTGCGCAACCATTCAAGACCTCCGATCACCGAACGTACACCTCGACCTCGCGCGGCGGCCGGCCGGGGTCGCCGCGCGAGCCGATACGGATCTGGTCGGCGGATACGCCGTCGCCCTCCAGCACCGCGGCCACCGTCGCCGCGTCCTGCGCCCCGATTCGCTGCGCCGCGTCCTGGGCGGCGAGGCCGGCCGAGGCGGGGATCGGGGTAACCAGGTCGAAATCCACGTCCGCCTTGCGCGCCCGCGCTGTCCGCGACGCCTCCACCAGCCCGTCCTGCCAGTCCTGCGTCGCCGAGCCGAAGCGCACGATCGCGAGCGGCGGCGGCGGCAGCGCCCGTTGCGCGTAGTCGGCGCGCGCCAGCTGCGCGGCCCCGGGATACAGCCCGGCGCGCTCGAAGGTGCGCTGGTCCACCAGCTGGCAGCCGGCCAGCGTAGCCACCAGCAGCAGCCCCATGACAACCCGATTCATTCCCGCAATCTCGCCGCAACCGCCGCGTCCGACAAGGCGGACGGCGGCGGCAGGCTTGCCCCGACCGGCCGGCGACCGTAAGAGCGCAGGTGATGACGTCCCCGGCCGAGACCAGCGCAGCACTGGCCGCCGCTCAAGCCAGCCGGGGTCGCTCCGGTCCGGCCTGGCCCGGCGCGGCCGCGCCGGGCGACGCGCCCGAGTCCGTGCGGGCGCGGCGATCCGGCAGGCAGGCGCGCGCCGGCCTAGAGGATCGCCTGCTGGGCGAGGCGCTGCGCGCCCGCGCCGCCATGCTGTCCGGCGCCGGGCCGACGGATCCGACGCATGCGCTAGGGCCGGTGGACGCCGCCTCGGTGCTGTGGACGCGGTTCCTGAAATACGATGCCGCCGACCCGCATTGGCCGGACCGCGACCGGTTCCTGCTCTCGCCCGGCTACGGCCCTGGGCTGCATTCGGCCTTGCTGCAACTGACCGCCCACCCTAGGAACGGGGACGCCGCGTCGTTCAGTCAGGGCTTCGGGGCCGCGGTCGGGATGGCGCTGGCCGAGCGCTTCCTCGCGGCCCGCTTCGGCCGCAGCCTGGTGGACCACCGCACCTGGGTCATGGCCTCCGACGGCGACCTGATGCAGGGCGTCAGCCACGAGGCGGCGAAGTCTCTGCCGGGCACCTCAAGCTCGACCGGCTGACTGTGCTGTGGGACCAGGCAGCGGACGCTCCCGGCTCCGAGGACACGCTGCGGCGCTTCGCCGCCTATGGCTGGGCCACCAAGGCGATCGAGGCACGTGACCACGCGGCCATTGCCGCAGCACTCGGCATGGCGACCCGCTCGCGCAAGCCGACCCTGATCGCCTGCCGCGTCGCCGCCCCGCCGATGCCGCCGCGCAGCCAGCCGCTGGTGCTGCCGACGGCGGCGTCGGGCTGGCGCGCCGCCGGCCAGCGCGGCGCCGCAGCGCGCCGGAGCTGGCTGAAGCGGCTGGCCCATCATCCCCGCCGCTCCGAGTTCGAGCGGGTCACCGCCGGGCTGCTGCCCGAACTCGCTGTCCGAGGTGCTGGACGGGCTGAAAACGGCCTTCGCCGCCGGGCGCGGGGCGATGACCACGGGCGAGGCCAGCGAGCGGGTGCTGGCCGCGCTGGGCGCGGTGCTGCCGGAACTGGTCGGCGGCGCGGCCGACCCGGCCCGTGGCGCGCCGCCCGCGCCGCGCGCCGGGTCCGGCAGCTTCGCCGCGAGATTCCTCCATTTCGGCATCCGCGAGCACGGCATGGCGGCGGCGATGGTCGGCATGGCGGCGCATCGCGGCGTGCTGCCCTATGGCGGCACCGCCTGCGCCCTGTCGGAGTCGATGCGCCCGGCGCTGCGCCTGGCCGCGCTGATGAAAGCCAGGCTGGTGCACGTGCTGACCCATGAAGCCGCTTCCGTGGAGCGCGGCGCGGCGCCGTCGCGCCCGGTCGAGCACCTGGCCAGCCTGCGCGCGGTTCCGAACCTGCACGTGCTGCGCCCGGCCGACGCGGTGGAGACGGCGGAATGCTGGGAACTGGCGCTGCGCCGCGACGACGGGCCCAGCCTGCTGGTGCTCGGCGGCGAGCACGCACCGATGCTGCGCGACCGGGCGCGCGCCAATCGCTGCGCGGAAGGCGGCTACGTGCTGGCCGAGGCCGACGGCCCACGTCGCGCCACGCTGATCGCCACCGGCTCGGAGGTGGCGATCGCGGTCGCCGCCCGCGCCCGCCTGGCCGCCGAGCGCATCGCGGTGGCGGTGGTCTCGCTGCCGTGCTGGGACCTGTTCGCCCGTGCCGGTTCCGCCCACCATGCCCGCGTGCTGGGCGAGGCGATGCGCTTCGGCATCGAGGCCGGCAGCGGCTTCGGCTGGGAGCGCTGGCTCGGCCCCGATGGCGTGTTCATCGGCTGCGAGGATTTCTCCGCCGCCACCGACCTGACCCCAGAGGCGATCGCGGCGACGGTGCGCCGCTGCCTCGCCGCCTGACCCCGCATCCGCACAGACGACGCAAGAAGGGACACGACTTATGGCCGTGAAGGTCGCGATCAACGGGTTTGGCCGCATTGGGCGGCTGGTGCTGCGCGCCATCGTCGAGAGTGGCCGTGACGACATCGATCCGGTCGCCATCAACGACCTCGGCAGCGTCGAGGCGAACGCGCATCTGTTCCGCTATGACAGCGTGCATGGCCGCTTTCCCGGCCAGGTGGAGGTGTCCGGCGACAGCATCACCATCACCCATCAGGGGCGCCGGTTCGGGCCGATCCGCGTCTCGGCCGAGCGCGACCCGTTGCAGGCGCCGTACCAGGGCGTCGATGTGGCGATGGAATGCACCGGCCTGTTCACACGCAAGGAGCAGGCCGCCCAGCTGATCCAGGCAGGAGCGCGAAAGGTGCTGATCTCGGCGCCGGCCGAGGGGGCGGATGCGACGGTCGTGTTCGGCGTCAACGAGCGGGTGATGACTGCCGACATGACGGTGGTCTCCAACGCCTCCTGCACGACGAACTGCCTCGCGCCGATGGTCAAGGTGCTGCACGACGCCTTCGTGGTGCAGCGCGGCTACATGGTGACGTGCCACAGCTACACCGGCGACCAGCGCACGGTGGACACGCTGCACAAGGATCTGCATCGCGCCCGCGCCGCCGCCGTGTCGATGATCCCGACCACCACCGGCGCGGCCCGCGCCGTGGGCCTGGTGCTGCCGGAGCTGAAGGGCAAGCTGGACGGCACCGCGATCCGCGTGCCGACGCCGAACGTCTCGATGGTCTCGCTGGACGTGATGCTGGAAAAGAAGCCGACGCGCGAGGAGATCAACGCGGCGATGAAGGCGGCCAGCGAGGGGCCGATGAGGGGTATCCTGGAGTACAACACCGCCCCGCTGGTCAGCAGCGACTTCAACCACGCAGCCGCGTCCTGCACCTTCGACGCCGGGCAGACCGCCGTGGTGGATGGGCAGCTGTTCCGGGTGATGGGCTGGTACGACAACGAATGGGGCTTCTCGAACCGCATGATCGATACCGCGGTGCTGTTCGGGAGCCTGTAATGGCGCTGCGGACCCTCGACCACCTGGAACCGCGCGGAAGGCGGGTGCTGGTGCGCGCCGACCTGAACGTGCCGGTGCGCGACGGGCGCATCACCGACGCGACCCGGATCGAGCGTCTTGCGCCGACCCTGCGCGAGCTGTCGGACAAGGGCGCGCGGGTGATCGTGTGCAGCCATTTCGAGCGGCCGAAAGGCAGGCCGAACCCGGCCATGTCGCTGCGCCCGATGGCCGAGGCGCTGGGGCAGGCGCTGGGGCGGAGCGTGGCCTTCGCCGAGTCCTGCGTGGGCGAGCCGGCCCGTGCGGCGGTCGAGCGGCTGGCCGACGGCGATGTGTGCCTGCTGGAGAACACCCGCTTCCACCCCGGCGAGGAAGACAACCAGTCCGAGTTCGCCGCCGCGCTGGCGCTGCACGCGGATGCGTATGTCAATGACGCATTCTCCGCCGCCCACCGCGCCCATGCCAGCACCGAGGGCGTGGCGCGGCGCCTGCCGTCCTATGCCGGGCGGCTGATGCAGGCCGAGCTGGAGGCGCTGGCGCTGGCGCTGACCCATCCCGAGCGGCCGGTCTGCGCCATCGTCGGCGGCTCGAAAGTCTCCACCAAGATCGACCTGCTGACCAATCTGTCCGAGCGCGTGCAGGTGCTGGTGATCGGCGGCGCGATGGCCAACACCTTTCTCGCGGCTCAGGGGGTCGCTGTCGGACGCTCGCTGCAGGAGGACAGCCTGCACGACCTGGCGCGCGACATTCTGGGCGCCGCGGCCGATGCCGGGTGCGAGGTGGTGCTGCCGATCGACGCCGTGACCGCCACGGAGTTCCGCCCCGACCCGCCGACCCGCATCGTGCCGATCGCCGGGGTGGCGGACGACGCCATGATCCTCGATGTCGGGCCGCAGACGGTCGCCGCGCTGCAACGCCGGCTGGGCGGGTTCCGGACCCTGGTCTGGAACGGTCCGCTCGGCGCTTTCGAGACCCCGCCGTTTGACGCGGCGACGACCGCGCTGGCGCGCGCCGTGGCCGAGGCGACGCGGACCGGCGGCCTGCGCAGCGTGGCCGGCGGCGGCGACACCGTGGCCGCGCTGCGCCATGCCGGGGTGGAGGAGGCGTTGACCTATGTCTCGGCCGCCGGCGGGGCGTTCCTGGAGTGGCTGGAGGGCAAGACGCTGCCGGGGGTGGCTGTCCTGGAGTCCTGACCACCGGCTACCGGAGGTTGGCGGGCAGGCCCTTCGCCGCGTCCAGCGTCGCGCCCTGGACCGTGATGCCGTCCAGCTTCGCGCCGGTAAAATCGGCGCCGGTCAGGTAGGCGCCGTCGAAATCCGCGTCGGTCAGGTCCGCGCCATTGAAATGCGCGCCGTTCAGCCGGGCGAAGCGGAAGCTGACATGGCCCAGGCCCGCGCCGGTGAAATTGGCGTGGTCGAGGTTGCAGCTCATGAACTCGGTGCGCAGCAGGCCCATCGACTGATTGGCCATCACGACGGTCATGTTGGCGTGCGCGAAGTCAGCCCCGCGCAGATCGTCGAAGCTGAAATGCACGGTCAGCGACGCGCCCGAGAAATCCGCCCCCGCGAAGTTCGCCGCCTGGTCGGCGGTGTTTTCCATCCCGGTCGAGGTCACGATTGTCTGCATGGTCGCGCCGGCCAGCCTGGCGCCTGAAAAATTGGCCCGGATGATCCAGGCGAAGGTGAGGTCCGCCCCGCTCAGATCCGCGTCGGACAGGTCGGCCCCGACCAGCTTGACCCCGTGCAGATCGGCATGGGCCAGGTTGGCGCGGGACAGCGACGCGCCGCTGAGGTCGAGGCCGGTGAGGTCGTCGCCGCGCATGTCGCGGCCGGACAGGTCGGCCTTGCCGGCGGCGGCGACGGCAATCGCGCGCACCTGATCGGCCGTGAGATGATCCGCCGCCCGCGCCGGCATTGGGGCGGCCCAGGCCATCCAGCAGGCGAGCAGGCAGCAAAGGCGTCGCGTGGCGCGGAGTGTCGCACAGGCACCTGGCACGGCTGGTCCTTATCATGTGGCGCCGGCGAAGCGCGCCGTCGTTCTACTCCGCCGAACCGTCGGCGGCGGCGTCCGTTCTAGCCGCACCTCAACCCAAGGAGGACAGCATGAGCGGAACTTCGCAACTGAGCGGCCGGCGCGTGGCGGTGCTGGCGACCAACGGCGTCGAGCAGGTCGAGTTGACCGAGCCGGTCGAGGCGCTAAGGCAGGCCGGCGCGCAGGTCACGGTCATCTCGCCGGACGGCAAGCCGATCCAGGGGTTCAATCACGACACGCCCGGCGACAAGCTGCCGGTCGATGCCGGACTATCGTCGGCAAGACCCGACCAGTTCGACGCCCTGCTGTTGCCGGGCGGGGTCGGCAACCCTGACAAGCTGCGCATCGATCCCGAGGCGGTCGCCTTCGTCCGTCATTTCACCGATGGCGGCAAGCCGATCGCGGCGATCTGCCACGGTCCCTGGACGCTGATCGAGACCGGGTTCGTGCGTGGCAAGCGCATGACCTCCTGGCCGTCGCTCAGGACCGACCTCAGCAATGCCGGGGCGAACTGGGTGGACGAGGAAAGCGTGGTCGACGGCCGCCTGGTCACCTCGCGCAAGCCGGACGACATCCCCGCGTTCAACCGCGACATGCTGGCCGTGTTTGCGGGCGCGGCGGAGCGCAAGGCGGCGTGAAGGGCGGTGAGCTTGGTCTCCCCAAAGGTCCGGGGAGACGGGCGGCGGCCCGCAGAGACGGTCGGGCGCCGCGCGAGTCCGTGGGCGTGATGTTGCTTTCGGGCGGGTCCGTCGCAAGGATGCGACGCGTCCCGTTTACGGATAATCAATCGATGCCCGTGATGATGCCCCGCATGATCTCCGCCGGTTCCCTGTCGGCATTCTCGGCCAGCATCGCGTCCTCGCTGCCGTCGGCCAGGGCGGCCGGCCTGCCGGGGTTGCACCCTGTCCGCGAGCAGGCGCCGCAGGCCGAAGCCGGGTTCCGGCGTCCGTCCGGCGGGGCCGCCGGTTGCGCCCGGCCAGAGACTGCCGCGCGGGTCCATACTGGATTTGCAGGTCTGAGCAGGGGGCGGAGGCGCCGGGCGCCGCATTGCAGGAATGTCACGCTCGCGCGGCTTCGCTAACGATCTGGTCAGCCACGCTTGCATAGGCCGGCGCGAGCGCGCATCTTCCTGCAAACAGCAGGGAGGTCGGCAATGCGTCAAGTTTGCTGGCTTATTCTTTCTGGCAGGTTCGTGATCGGCGGCCGCGCCGCCCAGGCTCGTCTCTGTCCAGGCCGCCGATGCTGGCGCAGGCGACCATCTCGCCGTCAGCTGCCTATCCGGCGTCGCCTTCTGAAGTGGCTTCGGCCGACGTGAACGGCTACACGCCTGCCCCGGTTCCCGATTCCGACGAACCGCTCCCGTGGTGCGTTCGTCCGGCCCGGCGCAGGCCGAATGGTCGCCGAACCTGTTCACCAACGCCAGGACCTATCGCGGCGAGGGCTATGTGCCCGGATCCTCGGTGCAGGCCAGCCAGCAGCGCAACGTGCATCCCGCGCCCGGCATCAGCCTGAAGGTGCCGCTGGAATAAGCGCGGCTGCTGACGCGGGCCGGCGATGGGCGCTCCCGGCCGGCCGGCGGGGTGGACAACCGGTGCCCGCCGGTCCAGCTTCCGGCTTTCCAACCGTCGAGCTGTTCGCCCATGACATTCCGCACCCTGTTCATAACTCGCGCGTCCGACGACCCCGAGCCGGATCCCGACACCCCCGACGTGCCCGAGCCGATCGGCCCCGAGCCGAAGGAGCCGGACGACAACCGCACCCTGTCCTCGCCGATCAACGAGCTGGAAAGCCGGCTGCTGCGGCAGCGCAAGGTGCTGATCTTCGGAGCGATCAACGACAAGCTGGCGCGCGACGTCTCCGGCCGGCTGCTGGCCCTGGCCGCCAGCAGCGAGCCGATCGACGTCTATGTGAACTCGCCCGGCGGCCATGTCGAGAGCGGCGACACCATCCACGACCTGATCCGCTTCGTGGACGGGGTGGCGCCGGTGCGGATGATCGGCACCGGCTGGGTGGCCAGCGCCGGCGCGCTGATCTTCCTGGGCGCGCATCGCGAGCGGCGGTTCTGCCTGCCCAACACCCGCTTCCTGCTGCATCAGCCGATGGGCGGCGTGCGCGGCCCGGCCACCGACATCGACATCGAGGCGCGCGAGATCCTCAAGATGCGCGAGCGCATCAACCAGATCATCGCCCGCGAGACCGGGCAGACGATGGAGCGGGTCGATCGCGACACCGACCGCAACTACTGGATGAGCGCCGAGGAGGCGATCGACTACGGCATGGTCAGCCGCGTCGTCGACCAACCTGCACGACCTGCGCAGCTAAACTGTTGCCGCCGGATCCGGCGTGATTCGGGCGTGATCCCCGCCAACTGATGCGGGCGGCGTGATCCGGGTCTGGGACTGGCCGGTCCGCGCGTTCCATTGGCTGCTGGTGGCGGCCGTTTGCCTGGCCGCCGCCAGCGGATTCCTGCTGGGCATGTCCTGGCTCACCATCCACCTCATTGCGGGGGTGAGCGTGGCGGCCCTGCTCGCCGGGCGCGTCGTCTGGGGCGTGCTCGGCCCGACCTATGCGCGTTTCGCGGATTTCGCGTTTGGGCCGCGCGCAGTGGTCGGTCATGTGCGCGACATCCGGCGGGCCGGGAGCATCGCCATCTGGGGCACAACCCGCTGGGCGCGGTGATGGTGTTCGCCCTGCTGCTCGTGCTGGCCGCCATCGTCGGTACCGGCAGTCGCTCGCGCTGGGCGGGATGTTCAAGCAGGGCCCGCTCGGCGCTTTCGTGGATTTCTCGACCGGCCGCTTGATGCTGGACGTGCATCAGGCGTTGGCGGTGCTGCTGCTGGCGATGGTTGCGGGGCATCTGGCGGCGTCGCCTTCGAGAGCTGGAGCGGTCGGGAAAACCTGACCGCGGCGATGCTGATCGGCCGCAAGCGGCCGCATCCCGCTTCGGACCGGCGCCAACGCGGCGGTCGCGGCCGCTGGCTCGCCGGGGCGGTGGCGGGCGGCATCTTCGCGCTGGCGACAGGCGGCGTCATCGGCCTGGCGGCGATCCCGGTCCCCGGCGCGCCGCCGCCGGAGGTGGACCCGGCCTATGATGGCGCCTGTGGCTCCTGCCACTTCGCGTTCTCGCCGAGCCTCAGCCCGGCCTGGGTCTGGGACCGCATCCTGGGCGGGCTGGATCATCATTTCGGCCTGCGCGCCAGCGTCGATCCCGGCCAGGTCACGGCGTTGCGCGCCTATCTGGATGCCAATGCGGCCGGGCGCTGGGACACGCTGCCGGCGCGCGTGTTCGCCGCGCGCGACCCGGCCGATCCGCTGCGCATCACGGCGACGCCGGTACTGGCGGCACGTCCACGCCGGGATCCCCGCGCGCGTGTTCGCCTCTCGCGCGGTCTCGGGCAAGGCGTCGTGCAATTCCTGCCACCAGGACGCTGGCACGGGACGCTTCGCGCCACAGGCGATCCAGGTGCCCGGAACCGCCGGCTGAGGCGGGTCGATACCGTGTGTACGGCAGGGACTTGCCGCTGAGCGTCAGGCGCGCCCTGTCGCCATTCTGGTCCGGCTGGCGATCAAGCGTCATGTCGAAGTCGATCGCGCCCATCATGCCGTCGCCGAACTCCTCGCCGATCAGCCCTTCCAGGTCGTGCCATAGACCATCAGCAGCTCGAAGAAGCGGCAGATCAGCGGGTCGCTTGCAATCGCGGTCGGCAGGCTGCCGCGACACGGGCTTTCACTTTTCCTGGCACCTGTTCCCAGGTGAGACCGAGGCGCTTCCTGACGGCGAGGATCTTGCGGCCGAGTTGGGCCTTGGCGTCGTTCATGGATGGCGGGTCCGTGTTGCGCGGGGCGGGACGGTCACGCTACGCAGCGCGATGACGGAAATCTACATCGACGCCGACGCCTGCCCGGTGCGCGAGGAGGTGTTCCGGGTGGCGACCCGGCTGGGGCTGGCTGTGTACGTGGTCTCCAACGGCTCGCGCCCGATCCGCCCGCCCGGCCTGCCCGGCGTCACGATGGTCACGGTGGGCGAGGGCGCGGACGTGGCCGATGACTGGATTGCCGAGCGCATCGGGCCCGCCGATGTCTGCGTCACGTCCGACATCCCGCTGGCCTCGCGCTGCCTGGCGCGCGGCGCGCGGGCGCTGTCGGCCACCGGGCATGTCTGGACGCCGGACAACATCGGCACCGCGCTGGCCGGCCGCGAAATCTCGCGGCATCTGCGCGAAACCGGCGCGGGCGGCGGCGGCCCGGCGGCGATGACGCGGGCGGACCGGTCGCGTTTTCTGGTGGCGCTGGACAGGGTGGTGGTGGCGGCGGGTGGCGGCGGCGGACGAGCTGATGGCGGGTCGGCGCCGGAGCAACGTGACGTGCCTTCAGAAATTCTCGCACAGCATCTTGCGAACAGGCGAGCTTGGAGAAGCCGTTCGACCCGAAAATTCTCGAGCGCCGCCATATCACTCGAAGTCGCCGTTTCGGCAACGCACATAGTCGAAAAATTCCTCGTCCATACATACGTGCAGAAGTCTTGTATCGACACCAACTGTAACGCAACACTCGGCACGTTTCGTAAGCTGCCCGCCGTCGGAAGGACGAAAAGCATACTAGAGAATTCAGCGGGCAACTTATGCCACCGAGAGATATCCGAGGCCGTCATGAACAGGCCTTTAGTTGCCCGGCGGTCAAGTCATCCGCAAGAAATCGACCGGAAAGCGACCACGAGCCGATGTTACTTCCCGGTGCGAATGCCAGCGTCCCATTCCATGGATCTAAACTCTGATCGCCCTGGCGCGTCCTGGTCGGTCACGCCATAGCTGCATCTCGGTGCGGCCTAGCGCCCGACCAACACGAGCAGACGCGCCAAATACCCGTGCTGAGAAGCAAGCTACATGCATTCGAAGAAGTCGGGCGGCGCGTTTGCCTGAATGCGGTCATAAAAGCACCAGCAAGCGAGACGTACGATCTGCCGGTGAGCCAGCGCGTTCATGATTGTCGTCTGGTTGTATCTCTTGTCTGTCCTCAGCAATGTCGTGCGCGGTTAGCACGGCTGTTCGGCAACATTCGTTCTTCCATTGCGTCGAGGACATCTTGAAATGCTTGAATTGGTCGAAGCTGGCACAGGAAAGCGTTGTCGATACGAACTGGTGCAGACGTTCAATGACATAAGCTCGTCCCGTCTGTATGGGTGATGCCTACAGTGTCTTCCCATTCTCGATGCTGATCAAGCGATTGCGAAGTCGTTACTCAATTGCACCCGGTCGATGAACTCGCTATGACTTGAGCGGACGTCAGGGCATGTTCGCTCCACCGGCGTTCAGGTTCGGATCTTCGAGATCGCGCTGGCCGGACAGCTTCGATGAGACCCGAATTCCCCGTCCTTCCAGCCGGCTTTCGAACCGGGGCATCACGTCTGGTGCGGCGAACTCGGCATGCCAGGGCGTTCCCGCCGCGCTCTGGCAGACCGGGAAACATGCGGAGGACCCCCATGCGCGAGAACCTACCCCGCACCGACCAGCCCCTTCGCAAACTCCATTGCGTCGAATGGCCGCAAATCCCCGACCTGCTCGCCCACCCCCACCGCGTGCACCGGCAACCCGAACTCCTGCGCCAGCGCCACGACGATGCCGCCCCGCGCGCTGCCGTCCAGCTTGGTCACCACCAGTCCGGTCACCGCCACCATCTCCCGGAACACATCGACCTGGGTGATCGCGTTCTGCCCGGTGGTGGCGTCCAGCACCAGCAGCACGGAATGCGGCGCGGAGGCATCCTGCTTGCGCAGCACGCGGATGATCTTGCTCAGCTCGTCCATCAGCGCCGCCTTGTTGTGCAGCCGCCCGGCGGTGTCGATCAGCAGCACGTCCGCCGCCTCGGCCTGCGCCCGCTTCAGCGCGTCGAACGCCAGCCCGGCCGCGTCGGTGTTGGGCGGCCCGCTGACCACCGGCGCGCCGGTGCGCTGCCCCCAGACCTGCAACTGCTCCACCGCGGCGGCGCGGAAGGTGTCGCCGGCCACCAGCACCGGGCGCAGGCCCTGTTCGCGGTACTGCAACGCCAGCTTGCCGATGGTCGTGGTCTTGCCGGTGCCGTTGACGCCGACCACCAGCACCACATGCGGGCGACGGGCCGGGTCCAGCGCCAGCGGCACGGCCACCGGGGCCAGCACGGCGGCGATCTCCTCGGCCAGGGCGGCGCGCACCTCCTCGTCGCTCACCTCGCGGCCGAACCGGCTGCTGCGGAAGTTGGCTATGATGGTCCGCGCGACCTCGGTGCCCAGGTCGGCGCCGATCAGCAGCTCCTCCAGCTCCTCCAGCGCCGCGTCGTCCAGACGCCGGCGGGTGACCACGGCCAGGCCGCCGGTCAGCTTGGCGGTGCTGCGCGCCAGCCCTTCCTTCAGCCGGGAGAAGAACCCGAGCGCCATCAGGCGGGCTCCGCCAGCAGCCCGTCGTCGTTGGCCGCGACGATGCGCGCCCGCAGCATCGCGCCGGGCGCGGCGTCCAGGCGGACCGGCGCGAAATGCTCGGTGCGGCCGCGCCCGTCGGCCTCGACCAGCACCTCGGCGACGCGCCCGACCAGACCGGCGTGGAACGCCGCCGCCTGCGCCCGTCCCGCCTCGCGCAGCCGCGCCGCCCGTTCGCGGCGCAGCGGCACCGGCACGGCGGGCATCCGCGCGGCCGGCGTGTTCGGGCGTTCGCTATAGGGGAACACGTGCAGGTATGGGACAGACGCTTCGGCCACGAACTCCAGCGTCTGCGCGAACAGCGCCTCGGTCTCGGTTGGGAAGCCGGCGATCAGGTCCGCCCCGATGCCGATATCCGGCCGCAGCGCGCGGGCGCGGGTCACGGCGGCCAGCGCGTCGGCGCGCAGATGCCGCCGCGCCATGCGCTTCAGAATAAGATCCGACCCAGCCTGCACCGACAGGTGCAAATGCGGCAGCAGGCGCGGCTCCTCGGCCAGCAGGCGCCACAGGTCGTCGTCGATCTCGACCGGATCCAGCGACGACAGCCGCAGCCGGGTCAGCTCAGGCAGCAGCGCCAGCAGGCGGCGCACCAGCTGCCCGAGCGTCGGGCGCCCGGGCAGGTCCGGTCCGTAGCTGGTGATGTCCACCCCGGTCAGCACGATCTCTGCAAACCCCGCCTCGACCAGCGCGCGCGCCTGCGCCACCACCGCGCCGATCGGCACGCTGCGCGACGGACCGCGGCCGAACGGGATGATGCAGAACGTGCAGCGATGGTCGCAGCCCTGTTGAACCTGCACGAAGGCGCGGCTGCGGCCGGCGAAGTCGGTGACCAGATGCGCCGCCGTCTCGCGCGCCGCCATGATGTCCGACACCGCCGAGGGCGCGTCCGCGGCCCAGGATTCGGCGCGCAGCTTCTCGGCGTTGCCCAGCACCCGGGTCACGCCGGGCAGGGCGGCCCAGGCCTGCGGCGCGATCTGCGCGGCGCAGCCGGTGACGACGATGCGGGCCTCCGGGCGCTCGCGGTGCGCCCGGCGGATCGCCTGGCGAGCCTGCCGCTCCGCCTCCGCGGTGACCGCACAGGTGTTGACCACCACGGTATCGGCCAGATGCGCGGCGTGTGCGGCGATGACCTCGCTTTCATAGGCGTTCAGTCGGCAGCCGAAGGTCAGGACCGTCGCGGTCATGGCGGATAGGCCGCGAGGTCGAGCGTGCCGCGGAACGCCACCGCCGCGGGGCCGGTCATCAGCACATGGCCGTCATCCTCGCACCAGACGATGTCCAGCGCCCCGCCATCGGCGAGCACGGTCGCGCGCCGGCCGGTCAGCCCGCGCCGCGCCGCGTTGACCAGGGCGGCACAGGCGCCGGAGCCGCAGGCGCGGGTCAGGCCGGCGCCGCGCTCCCACACGCGCAGCCGGATGCGGTCGGCGGCGAGGATCTGCGCGAAGCCGATATTGGCGCGTTCGGGAAAAGTCTCGTGTCGCTCCAGGGCCGGGCCGATCGTCTCGGCCGGCACCGCCTCGGCGTAGGCGACGAAGAACGTGGCGTGCGGGTTGCCCATCGACAGCGCCGCGGGGTCGGCCACGGGGCCGCACGCCAGCCGCAGATGCAGCGTGTCCGCCTCGGCGGCCAGCGGCACGTCGCGCCAGCCCAGGCGCGGCGGACCCATGTCCACGGTGATGCGCCCGCCGGCCTCGACATCGGCGCGCAGCGCGCCGGCCGCGGTCTGGATGACCACCCGCCGCCGCCCGGTCTCGGCGGCCAGCAGGTCGGCCACGCAGCGAGTGGCGTTGCCGCAGGCGCCGGCCTCGCCGCCGTCCGGGTTGCGGATCCGCATGAAAGCGTCGGCATCGCTGCCGGGCGGCGCAGGCTCCAGCACGATGAACTGGTCGCAGCCGATCCCGGTGCGGCGGTCGGCGATGGCCGCAGCGCGCCCGGCGGTCAGGCCAAGCGGCGCCGCGCGCTCGTCGAGCACCACGAAGTCGTTGCCGCAGCCGTGCATCTTGACGAAACGGGTCAGCATGGTGCCGCCCTTATATGGTCCAGGCGCGCGGCCGGCCAGCCGCCGCCGTTGCGCGCGGGACTTGCGGCGGGTGCGGTTCGACGACAGGCTCGCGCCGGGGCCGAAGGGGGAGCGTCCGTGCCAAAGCCAGCCAAGGTGACGTTCCTGACCAAGGAATACCCGCCCTATGTCTATGGCGGGGCCGGCGTGCATGTCGAATACCTCAGCCGCGCATTGGCCAGGCGCATCAAGGTGGAGGTGCGCGCGTTCGGCGACCAGCAGGCCAGCGACGGCGCCCTGACTGTGCGCGGCTATCCGCAATGGGATGAGGTCGCGAGGAACACCGACCCGCGCTTCGTCGGCGCCATCGACGCTTTCGCGCGCTCGCTGGCGATGGCGAAGGACCGGATGGATGCGGATGTGGTGCATTGCCACACTTGGTACAGCGACATGGGAGGCCTGCTGGCCAGCCAGCTCTGGGGCATCCCCTACCTGCTGACCATCCACTCGCTCGAGCCGCTGCGCCCCTGGAAGGTGGAGCAGCTCGGGAACGCCTATCACCTCAGTGCCTGGATGGAGCGCACCGCGATCGAGCAGGCGGACGGCATCATCGCCGTGTCGCGGGAGACGCGCAACGACGTGCTGCGACTGTTCGACGTGCGGCCGGACCGGGTCCATGTCATCCACAACGGCATCGACCCGCAGGAGTATCGGGCCGGCGACGCGGGGGATGTGCTGGCCCGCTACGGCGTCGACCCACGGCAGCCGTTCGTCTTGTTCGTCGGCCGGATCACCCGCCAGAAGGGCATCATGCACCTGGTCCGCGCCATCGCGCATATCGACCCGGGCTTGCAGGTGGTGCTGTGCGCCGGCGCGCCCGACACGCCGGAGATCGGGCGTGAGATGGAGGCGGGGGTGGCGGCGGTGGCGGCCAGCCGGCCCGGGGTGATCTGGGTGCGCGAGATGCTGCCGCGCGCCGACGTCATCAAGCTGTACGCCCAGGCGGCGATCTTCTGCTGCCCGTCGGTGTACGAGCCTTTCGGCATCATCAATCTCGAGGCGATGGCCTGCGAGACGGCGGTGGTCGCGACCTCGGTGGGCGGCATCCCCGAAGTGGTGGTGCCCGGAGAGACCGGGCTGCTGGTCGATCCCGGCTTGCAGCCCGGCAGCTTCGACCCGGCCGACCCGCAGGCGTTCGCGATGCGGCTGGCCGAGGCGATCAACACGCTGGCGGCCGATCCGGGGATGCGCGAGCGGTTCGGCAAGGCGGGGCGGCGGCGCGTGCTGGATCATTTCAGCTGGGACGCGATCGCGCAGACCACGCTGGACCTGTACGGCTCGGTGCTGGATTCGCGGCAGGCCGGCTGACCCGCCGCCGCCGCCGCGCGGCGCCGGTCAGGGCAGCAGGATCAGCACCGCGGCCTGTGCCGCGATGCCCTCCCTCCGGCCGGTGAAGCCCAGCCCCTCCGTGGTCGTGGCCTTGACCGACACCTGCCCCTGGCTGACGCCGAGCAGGTCGGCCAGCCGGGCGATCATGCGCGGAGCGTGCGGCGTGATCTTCGGGCGCTCGCAGATCAGCGTCACGTCGGCATTGCCCAGGCGGCCGCCGCGCGCGGCGATGCGGCCGGCGGCGTGGTTCAGGAAGCGCGCCGAATCGGCGTCCTTCCACTCCGCCTCGCTGGGCGGGAAGTGCCGGCCGATGTCGCCCTCGGCCAGCGCGCCGTAGATCGCGTCGCACAGCGCATGGATGCCGACATCGGCATCGGAATGACCGGCGAGGCCGTGGTCATGCTCCACCTCCACCCCGCACAGAACCAGGCGCCGGCCGGGGACCAGCGCGTGCACATCGAACCCGGTGCCGATGCGCGGCAGCAGGAGAGGGCTGGCGGACGGTGAATGCTCGGACATAAGGAGCAGGGTTGCCGCTGCCGCATTGCGCGTCAATCGGGCAGGCACTAGCTTGCCCAAATCATGGGCAACCCACCGACGCCGGGCGACGCGCTGCCGGCCATAAACCTTGGCGGCGGCGTGGTCATCGCGACGCCGGTGATCCTGGCGCCGATGTCCGGCGTCACCGACCTGCCGTTTCGGCGGCTGGCGCGCAGCCTGGGCGCGGGGCTGGTGGTGTCCGAGATGATCGCCTCCTGGGCGATGGTGCGCGAGAACCGCACGACGCAGCGCATGGCGACGCTGGACGGCAGCCCGGCCTCCCTGCAACTGGCCGGCTGCGATCCCGGCGCCATGGCCGAGGCGGCGCGTATGTCGGTTGATCGCGGCGCGCACATCATCGACATCAATTTCGGCTGCCCGGTGAAAAAGGTCGCCGTGGGACAGATGGCCGGCAGCGCGCTGATGCGCGACGAGGCCGCGGCGGCGCGCATCCTGGAGGCGGTGGTCCGCGCCGTGAGCGCGCCGGTGACGCTGAAGATGCGCATGGGCTGGGATCGCGACAGCCTGAATGCGCCGGCCCTGGCGCGACTGGCCGAGCGATGCGGCATCCGGATGGTCACCGTGCATGGCCGCACCCGCCAGCAGATGTACACCGGAACCGCCGACTGGGATTTCGTCGCCCGCGTCAAGCAGGCCGTGGGCATCCCGGTGATCGTCAACGGCGACATCCTGACCGAGGACGACGCGCGCGACGCCATGCGCCGGTCCGGTGCTGACGGCGTGATGATCGGTCGCGGCGCCTATGGCCGGCCGTGGTTTCCGCGTCAGGTCGCGCATTTCCTGCGCACCGGCGAGCGCCTCCCCGATCCGCTGCTGACCGAGCAGAAAGCCATCCTGTTGCGGCACTACCGGGCCATGCTGGACCATGCCGGAATCGAGGCCGGAGTGCGGCTGGCGCGCAAGCATGTCGCTTGGTACTCGCGCGGCCTGCCCGGCTCGGCCGAGTTCCGCGCAGCGGTGAACCGGCTGCCGGACGCGGCCGCGGTCGAGGCGCTGGTCGGCCGGTTCTACGACTCCGTCATTGCGTCTGGCGCGAGCCGCGTCGTGGCGCGAGAATCAATGCTGGCAGAGGCGGCGTGACGCGGCTCGCCAAGCAGCCGGCGCTGACGGTCGTCGAGGGCGGGGCGGCGGGCCGGCCGGGGTTTGTGGCCTCGCCGGACCCGGCGGCGCTGCTGTCGGCGCTGCCGGTGCCGGCGGTGCTGCTGGATGCCGAGGACCGGGTGCGTTTCGCCAATCCGGCCGCCGAGCAGTTCCTGGGCGCCTCCATCGGCCAGCTTGGCCAGATGCGCCTGTCCGACATCGTGGCCGCGGACAGCCCGCTGTTCCTGCTGGTCGAACAGGTGCGCGCGCACGACGCCACCATCAGCGATCACGACCTGCTGCTGGAGGGGCCGCGCCTGAAGCGCGTCGACGCCGCGGTGCAGGGCACGCCGCTGCCGGAGGAGCCGGGGGCGGTGCTGCTGGTGCTGCAGGACGCCTCGGCCGCGCGCACGCTGGACCGGCAGCTGACCTTCCGCAACGCCGCGCGCAGCGTCACCGGTATGGCGGCGATCCTGGCGCATGAGGTAAAAAATCCGCTATCCGGCATCCGTGGCGCCGCACAACTGCTGGAGGGCAGCGTCGGCGACGGCGATCGCGAGCTGACGGTGCTGATCCGCGACGAGGCCGACCGCATCCGCGCCCTGGTGGAGCGGATGGAGGTGTTCGGCGAAAAGCCGGTCGAGCGCGGCGCGGTCAACATCCATCGCGTGCTGGAGCACGTCCGCCGGCTGGCCCAGACCGGGTTCGCCGCGCATATCCGCTTCACGGAAATCTATGACCCGTCGCTGCCGGCGGTGCTGGGCAACCGCGACCAGCTGGTGCAGGTGCTGCTGAACCTGGTCAAGAACGCCGCCGAGGCGCTGACCGGCGACGACCACGCCTCGCCGGAGATCGTGCTGGGCACCGCCTTTCAGCATGGCATCAGGCTGACCGTCCCGGGCAGCGAGCGGCGGCTGCATCTGCCGCTGGTGGTCAGCGTGCGCGACAACGGTCCGGGCATTGCCGAGGACATCCGTCCCAACCTGTTCGATCCGTTCGTCAGCAGCAAGCCGTCCGGCAGTGGCCTGGGCCTTGCTCTGGTTGCCAAGATCGTCAACGAGCATGGCGGCATGGTCGAGGTGGACAGTCGCCCCGGGCGGACTGAGTTCCGCCTGCATCTGCCGATGCTCAGCGACGACCAGGATTGAGCAGCGGGGTCAGCGTGGGCCGGATGCATGGGGACGATCGATCAGCATGACCACCATGCCCACCGTGCTGATCGCCGACGACGACCGTTCCATCCGCACCGTGCTGACGCAGGCGCTGGGCCGGTCCGGCTATCAGGTCCGCACCACATCAAACGCGGCGACGCTGTGGCGCTGGGTCGAGGACGGCGAGGGCGATCTGGTGATCACCGACGTGGTGATGCCGGATGAGAACGGGCTGGATCTGATCCCGCGCATCAAGCGGGTGCGCCCCGAATTGCGGGTCATCGTAATGAGCGCGCAATCGACGCTGATCACTGCGGTCAAGGCGACGCAGCGCGGCGCGTTCGAGTATCTGCCCAAGCCGTTCGACCTGACCGAGCTGCTGAGCGTCGTCGCGCGCGCACTGGCCGCGCCTGCCCCGCCGCTCGCCGCCAGCCTTGCCGCCGCGCCCCGCGACGCCGACGAAAAGCTGCCGCTGATCGGGCGCAGCGCCGCCATGCAGGAGATCTACCGCACGATCGCGCGGCTGACGACGACCGACCTGACGGTGATGATCACCGGCGAGAGCGGCACCGGCAAGGAACTGGTGGCTCGCGCGCTGCACGATTACTCGCGCCGGCGGGCGGGCGCGTTCGTGGCGATCAACATGGCGGCGATCCCGCGCGAGCTGATCGAGAGCGAGCTGTTCGGCCATGAGCGCGGCGCGTTCACCGGGGCCACCAACCGCAACCAGGGCCGTTTCGAGCAGGCGGCCGGCGGCACGCTGTTCCTGGACGAGATCGGCGACATGCCGCCCGAGGCGCAGACCCGGCTGCTGCGGGTGTTGCAGGAGGGCGAGTTCACCACGGTCGGCGGCCGCACGCCGATCCGCGCCAATGTCCGCATCGTGGCCGCCACGCACCGCGACCTGCGCCAGGCGATCCGGCAGGGGCAGTTCCGTGAGGATCTGTTCTACCGTCTGGCGGTGGTGCCGATCCGCCTGCCGCCGCTGCGCGAGCGGGCGGAGGACATCGACGACCTGGCGCGGCACTTCCTGGAGCGCGCCGTGGCCGACGGACTGCCGGCCAAGCGCCTGGATGCGGGTGCCACCGAGGCGCTGCGGGCGCATCGCTGGCCCGGCAACGTGCGCGAACTGGAAAACCTGATGCGGCGCCTGGCCGCGCTGGACCCGGACGAGGTCATCACCGGCGACGGCGTGCGCGCCGGCCTGCGCGACAGCGGCCTGGGCGACAGCGGCCTGGGCGACCGGGCGGGCGACACTGCGCGCGACGGGCGCCCGGCCCTGGCCAACGCCGGAGCGCCCGACGACGCGCTACTGGCGCAGGCTGTGGAGCGGTTCGTGCGGCAATCGCTTCTGGCATGGCGCGACGGCGCCGGTCCCGCGGACATCTATGGCCTGGTGCTGGCCGAGGTCGAGCGGCCGCTGATCCAGCTGACCCTGGCGGCGACGCGCGGCAACCAGATCAAGGCGGCGGCGATGCTGGGGCTGAACCGCAACACGCTGCGCAAGAAGATCCGGGATCTGGAGATCTCGGTGGTGCGGGGCATCGCGTAGGGGCGCCCCGAAACCTCCGGCTTGCTCCAGCGTACCTGCCAAGCCGGGCCAATGCGCGGCTGCTGCGGCAGGGGATGCGATGACCAACCGGGTGGAGAATTACGGCTTGATCGGCGACGGCGAGACCGCGGCGCTGGTCAGCCGGGACGGATCGATCGACTGGCTGTGCTGGCCGCGATTTGATTCGGACGCCTGCTTCGCCGCCCTGCTTGGCAAGCCCGAGCACGGCTGCTGGCTGATTGCGCCCGAGCCGCCGGCGGCGCGGGTCGAGCGTCGTTATCAAACCGATACACTGGTGCTGGAGACCGATTTCGAGACGGCGTCGGGCAGCGTGCGGCTGATCGATTTCATGCCGATGCGGTCCGGCGCGTCGTCGCTCGTGCGGATCGTGGTGGGCCTGCGCGGCACGGTGCCGATGCGCCTGTCATTGGCGCTGCGGTTCGACTATGGCGCGATGCCGCCCTGGACCGAGGCCAGCGCGGATGGGTTCGTGGCGCGGATCGGACCCGATCTGGTGACGTTGCGCAGTCCGGTTGCGGTGTGCGCCGGGCATGGTGCGACGCGGGCGACCTTCGACATCGCCGCGGGGCAGCGGTTGGCGTTCGTGCTGTCCTACGGCCCGTCCCATCAGGCCCCGCCGCCGCCGATCGACGCCGAGCGGGCGCTGGGCGACACGCAGGCATACTGGCGCGACTGGATCGGCCGTTTCGACAAGCCGTGCGACTGGGCGGACGCGGTGCGCCGTTCGCTGATAACGCTCAAGGCGCTGGTCCACCGTCCGACCGGCGGGATCGTCGCGGCGCCCACGACCTCGCTGCCGGAGAAGCCGGGCGGCAGCTTCAACTGGGATTACCGCTACAGCTGGCTGCGCAACTCCACGTTCACCCTCGGCGCGCTGCTGAATGCCGGTTATCTGGAGGAGGCGCGGGCGTGGCAGGACTGGTTGCTGCGCGCGGTGGCCGGCGGGCCAGACCGCATCCGCATCATGTACCGCGTCGATGGCGCGCGCCACCTGGAGGAGTGGACGGCGGATTGGCTGCCCGGCTTCCGCTCGGCGGTGCCGGTGCGGATCGGCAACGCCGCCGCCGCGCAGCGCCAGGTCGATGTGCATGGCGAACTGCTCGAGTTGTTCGATCTTGCCGAGCGGGCCGGCATCAGCGGGTCCGCGCAGGGCCATCACATTGCGGCCGCGATCGCCGAACACCTGGAAACGGTGTGGGATCTGCCGGGACACGGGATGTGGGAATCACGCGCCGAGCCGCGCGACTACACCTATTCGCGCGTCATGGCCTGGGTCGGAGTGGACCGGTTCATTCGCCGGGCGGAGCGGTCAGGGTCGGCCGATCCGGCCATGCTGCGGCGGATGCAGACGCTCCGCGCGCGCATCCACGCCGATGTTTGCGAGAACGGCTACGATGACGGGCTGGGCCATTTCGTGCAGCACTATGGCAGCCAGACGCTCGATGCGAGTCTGCTGCTGTTGCCCGTCGTCGGATTCCTGCCGCCCGATGATCCGCGCATAGCCTCCACCATCGCCGCGATCGAGCAGCAGCTGATGCAGGACGGTCTGGTGCGACGCACCAGGGCCGAGGGGAGCGACCCGGAAGGGGCGTTCCTGGCGTGCAGCTTCTGGCTGGCCGACTGTCGCCTGATGCAAGGCCGCCGCGACGAGGCGCGCGAGACCCTGGAACGGGTGCTCGCGGTGCGCAACGACCTCGGGCTGCTGGCCGAGGAGTACAACGTGCCCGGCCGCCATCTGGCAGGCAATTTCCCACAGGCGCTGAGCCATCTCGGCCTGATTACCACCGCGCTGAGCCTGTGCGGCCCGGTGCTGTCGCGCGGCGGCGCCTGACCGGTGCGCGCAGGCGGCCGCTAGATGTTCAGCCGCCGCGCCAGCTGGTGCAGCCCGGCCAGCAGGCCGATGCCGGCGGCGGCCCAGAACACGTCGCGGTGCCGGTCGGTGAACATCTCCCAGCTGCGTGCGCGCGAGCGACTGTCGAAGCGCCCGTGCGCGCCATACGCGCCGGGCACCGACGCAAACAGGTTGGCCGGCGCATCGTCGGGGAGCGCCTGGCTGGTCAGCTGGCCGCTATAGCCCGCGCTCGCCAAATAGCGGTCGATCAGCTTCGGCGCGACGCGATTGGCCAGGATTGCCTTCACTGTCGGAAAGCCCAGCCAGATCTCGCGCCGCCGGTGCGTGGCGGCGAAGTAGATCGCTCGCGCCGGCACCTCGGGCTGGAAGATCGGCGCCACCGGCTTGGCCTTGCGTCCGGTCTTGTTCATCGCCCAGTCGAACTGCGGCGTGTTCACCGCCGGCAGATGCACCATCGTCAGATGCACATCCAGCTTGTCGTGGATGATCTCGGATCGAAGCGAATCGGTGAAGCCGCGGATCGCGAACTTCGCGCCGCAATAGATCGACTGCAGCGGCACCGAGCGATAGCTCAGCGCCGAACCGACATTGACGATGACGCCGCGGTTGCGCGCGCGCATGCGCCTCAGCGCGGCCATCGTGCCATGCACCTGACCCAGGTAGGTGACGGCGGTGCCGCGCTGGAACTCCTCGGCAGTCAGCTTCGAGACCGGCGAGAACACGGTCGCCATCGCGACGTTCACCCAGGTGTCGATAGGCCCCAGCTCGTCCTCGACACGCGACGCCGCTGCTTCGACAGCCGCCGCATCGGCGACGTCGGTGGGGACGGGAAGCGCGCGCACGCCCATCGCGCGCAGCTCCTGCGCCGCCGTCTCAAGGCGTTCGGCGTTGCGCGCCAGCAGGGCGACGTCGCAGCCCTGGCGCGCGAACTCCCGCGCCGTGGCGCGACCGACGCCGGCGCTGGATCCGGTGACGACGACGATCCTGGGCATGAGCGATCCTCAGTGGTGATGGGCGAATGTCGGCAACGGGCGACCACGCACGCCGGGGCGGCAGCGGAGCAGCTTCCCGGCCAGCGGCTCCTGCGCGCGCTCGCCGGGGTCGAGGCCGACCGACGCGGAGGTGATGTAGAGCGTTGACAGGTCGGCATCGCCGAACGCGCACATCGTCGGCTGGCTGACCGGCAGCATGACGTCGAAATCCAGGTCACCGTTCGGCCGCAGCCTGCGCAGCCGGCCGCCGCCATGCAGCGCGCTCCAGTAGCAGCCCTCGGCATCGATCGTGCCGCCATCCGGTTTGCCGATGCCCTGGGGGATTCTGGCGAATACCCGCTCACGGCCGAGATGCCCGGTGGCAGCATCGAAGTCGAACGCCAGGATAGCGCTCTGCTCGTAATGCGCGATGAACATGGTGCGGAAATCCTCGGACCACGCCAGGCCGTTGGGGATCACCGCATAGTCGGGGCGGGGCTGCAGTCCGGCGGCCTCGCTGTAGCAGTGCCATTCGCCCTTTGGCTTCTGACTGGCGGGGCGATCGTCCGGCTGCTTCGGGTCGTACATCGTGCCAAGCCAGAACCGCCCGGTCTCGTCGCAACCGCCCTCGTTGAAGCGGAACAACGTCGGGTCATAGGGCGGCGGCGCCAGCAGCGTCAGTGCGCCATCGGCGAAGCGCAGGGCGTGCAGTCCGCCGCGCAGCGCCACGACGGCGCCGGTCATGTCGGCGCGCAAGGCGAAGCAGCCGATCTCGTCCGGCAGCGTCCAGTGGCGGTCGTGCCGGCCGGTGGGATCGTAGCGGTGCAGCGCCGGCTGCTGGATGTCGATCCAGTACAGCGCCTGCTCGGCCTCGCTCCAGGTCGGCGACTCGCCGGTCTGCGCGGCGTCCTGCAGCACACATTCGATCTCGATGCTTGCGGCGTCGATGGCCATTCTAAAGCTCCCCGCGCGCTGCAAGCTGCTTGATCCGGTCGGCCGTGCGCATCGCGATCGCCTGGATCGTCAGCGACGGATTGACGCCGCCGGTGGTGGGAAACACCGAGCCGTCGCAGACCCACAGATTCGCGATGTCCCAGCTGCGGCAATCGGCGTTCACCACGCTGCTGCGCGCGTCGAAGCCCATGCGCGCGGTGCCGGCCAGATGGTTGGTGTCGTCCTCCTGCCGGAACAGCCCGGTGGCGCCCGCCAGCGCCAGGCTTTGCTCCATCTGGTCCAGCGCGTGCTGGATCAGGCGCTTGTCGTTGTCGCCCCAGCGATAGGTGATGCGCGCCACCTTCAGGCCGTACTGGTCCATCTCGTCGGCCAGGGTGACGGTGTTGCGCTCGTCGGGCAGCATCTCGCCGACCATCTTCACGCCGACCTGTGGTTGTAGTCCTGCATCTCGCGGCGCAGCGCCTCGCCCCAGATGCCTTTCGATCCGGTCTGCACCGTGACCCATTCGATCGGCAGCGGACCCTGGCCCATCCAGCAATAGCCGCCGAAGAAGTCCTTGCGGTCCTCGTAGTTCCAATGCTCGGTGATCGCCAGCGACGGCGGTCCCTTGGTACCAGCGGATCTCGTTGCTCCATGCGGCCGAACACCGCCTGGTTCGATTGCGTCATCAGGTTCTTGCCGACCAGCCCGGAACTGTTGGCCAGCCCGTCGGGGAACCGCGCATTCGCCGAGGCCAGCAGCAGCCGCGGCGTCTCGATCGCATAGCCGGCGACGACGACATTGCGCGCGCGCTGGAACCGCCATGCGCCCTCGCGGTGGTAGTGAACGCCGGTCGGCGCGGCCGGCGGCATCGGTCTCGATGCGTCCGACCATCGCCAGGTCGCGGATTTCCGCACCGGCGGCCAGCGCGCGCGGAATCCACACGGTCAGCGCGCTCTGCTTGGCGTTGGTCGAGCAGCCGAAGCGGCAGAAACCGCGATAGACGCAGGGTGGCGACGCGCCGCGCGGGGCGGACACGGTGGCCAGCGGCGTCGGCGTCCAGCGGTAGCCCTGCGCCTCTGCCCCGCGCGCCAGCACCAGGGCGGCGGCATTCATCTCGTGCGGCCGGTACGGATAGCGCGGCCGCTTCGGACCCCACGGATAGCGCACCGGGCCGGAGATGCGCAGCGCGCGTTCGGCCTGCGTATAGTAGTCCCACATCTCGCGCCAATCGAGCGGCCAGTCCGCGCCATAGCCGAGCGCGCTGCGCGACTTGAACCATTCCGGGCGGAAGCGCAGCGAGACCATCGCGAAATGCACGGTGCTGCCGCCGACCGCCTTGCCGCTGTTCTTGCCGCCCATCGTGATCGGGTTGTCGCCGCCGCTTACGCGGTGGTCGAGCCAGTACAGCTTGGTCTGCTCGGTCTCGTCGGAGGCGAAATCCTCGAGCGGACGGAAATACGGCCCGGCATCGAACGCCACCACGGAAAACCCGAGCTCGGCCAGCCGGCAGGCCAGCGTGCCGCCGCCCGCGCCGGTGCCGACGATCACGAAATCGACCGCGTCGCCCTCGGCGTATTCGCGCATCGGCATCCAGCCGCCTTCGTGGAACACGTCCGGCGCGCGGCCGGCCCTTGCGCGCGGCGCGTCGAACATGTCGTCGATGACGTGCTGCCTTGCCCTAGCGGACACGGCGGTTCTCCGCGCGCGCCTGCGCTTCGCGTCCGGGCTTGGCCTCCGCGGCCTCCCACGGATCGCGCACGTCGAACCCCAAGCGCACATAGCCGCGCGGGCTGGCGGGACCGCCGAAGCCGATCTCGTTCCACGCCGTCGGATGCGAATAGTACAGCGTGGCGAGGTCGTGCAGCAGCCGGTGGGCGAAGAACATCTTGCACGGCATGTCGCCCCATGCCGGGCCGGACAGCTCGCCGTGCTGCATCCGGCGCAGTAGGCCGTCCTGCTCAGCCGCGTCGATCGCGTGGAACCGGCCGCCATGCCGCGCCTGCGCCTCCGCCTCCAGCGCCGCCAGCCCGCGCCGCCAGGCCTCGTCCTGCGGCGGCAGCGACGCATAGCGGAAGCCGTCGGTCAGACCGCTCAGCAGCCGGTCGTCCAGCATCGCGGCCAGTGGCACCGGGACCCGATCCGGCGGCTGCGGCAGGATGCGCTCGCACACAGCGCCCAGCGTCTGCCATTCCGACTCGGTAAAGAAGCGCGGCTCGCCGGGCAGCGACAGGCGATGGTCGATGGTGCGCCGCGTCGCGTCGTTCCATGACACGCCCTGGCGCTTTGCCAGCACGTCGTAGCCGGGATAGCGCGGCGCGTCAGTCATGCGGATTGGCTTCCAGCAGCCGCAGTGCGGCGAGGCCGGCGAGGGCCAGTCCGGTGAAGCTGGGCGGCGCCGGCAGCGGCGGGCCGTTCAGCACGTTCTGCGTCCAGTTGCGCCAGCCGCCCATGTTGCGCGCGACGCCGTAGGCGTGGAACCCGACGCCGCCGATGCCCAGCAGCGCCGTCAGCCGCAGCCACCAGCGGACGACCGGCCAGCCCGCCCGGCCTGACCTCCATGTGGTGCGCGCCAGCAGCGCCGATGCGACCGGCGGCAGGGTCACCGGCAGGAACATCGACCGGGTCGTGGTAGGCGCCGCGGAAATGCAGCAGTCCGACCTCGCCGACTGTGCCGAGCAGACCGGCGCTGGTCAGCGCCGCCACAGCACGCCCCGCCGGCAGGCCGAAGATCTTCGGCGTGACGCCGGGCGGATTGTCGCGCACCCGCTCGGCGGCGAAGCCGAGCAGCCCGGACAGCGACAGGGCCGCCGGCGCGCCGACCGGCGCAGAATAGAACAGGTTCAGCCACGACAAGCCGCCGGTGCGCTTGCCGATGTTGTAGACGTGAAAGCCGGTGCCGACCAGTCCGGTCAGCGCCGCCAGCGCATAGATCGCGTCGCGTCCGCGATGGCCGCCCGCTGCGGCGGTCGCCCAGCCCATGCGCGCTGGCCGCGAGGCTCATGCTGGCCACCGCCAGCGGCGTGTACATCGCCCGGTTCTGGAACGCGCCGCGGTAATGTTCCACCGCGCTGTCGGCCAGCACCGAAAACGCCAGCGTGCCGGCGGCGCGGTTCAGCTCCTGCGCGGCGGCGACGGTCGGGCCGCGCACCGGAACGCGCAGCCGCCGCCCGTGCCGCGGCGCGCTGGTCATTGCCGTCGCGGCCAGAGTGCCGGCCAGCGCGGCCAGCGCCCCGAACGCGGCCATCTGCCGGTTGCTGGTCATGCGGTCATCCCGGTCAGACCCGGAACCGCTCGGCATCCTGCCGCGAACTCGAGGCCCATCCGGGTCGCGACAGATCCGGCCGGATTACGCCGTCCCGCGGCGCCGGCGCGCCGTCGAACAGCATGTGCTCGATGCGCACGTGATCGTGGAACCATTCCAGATGCCGCAGGCGCGGCACGGCGCAGGCGGCGTGCAGATGGATCGCCGGCGCGCAATGCGCCGACAGGTCGATGTGGTGCGCCTCGCACAGCGCGCCCGCCTGCATGAAGCCGGTGATGCCGCCGCAGCGCGTGGCGTCGGCCTGCTGCACGTCCACCGCCTCGGCGTCCAGCATGCGCCGGAAATAGTCGAGGGTGTAGCCGTATTCGCCGGCCGCGATCTCCATGCCGGCGGGCGCGCGCTGCACGCATCAGCCGCAGGCCATCCAGGATCGTCCGATGAAACCGGCTCCTCGAACCAGGTCACGCCGTCGTCGCGGCAGAAGATGGCGGCCAGCGCCAGCGCCTGCTTGCGTGCTGTAGGCGCCGTTCGCATCGACGAACAGTCCGTGATCGCCGATTGCCGCCGCGGGCCACGGCCACGCGATGCGGATCGCGATCGGGCTGCGGTGCCGACCTTCATTTTCACCCAGTGGCAGCCGTCGCGCTCGACCCAGCCCGCAGAGCTGGCGTGCGCGAATTCGTCGTCCGTGTAGCTGGTGAAGCCGCCGCTGCCGTAGATCGGCAGCGGCATCGCGGCAGCGGCCCAACAACAGCGCCAACGGCTGGTCGAGCAGCTTCGCCTTCAGATCCCACAGCGCCGCATCGACCGCCGAGATCGCGGTGGCCGCCAGCCCCTCGCGGCCGAGATTGCGCACGCCGCGCTGCAGCGCCTGCCAGAGCGCCGGCAACATCGAACGCCTCGCGCTGCCGCGCACGATCCGGCCAGCTTGCCCACGATCAGCGGCACGTGCTGGCTGCCGGTGTAGGTGTAGCCGAGCCCGGTCTGTCGCCCCGGCCGCGACCTCCACCACGACCAGCGTGGTGGTGTCCCACTGCGCGGTGCCGTCCGCCTCCGGCTTGTCGGTCGGAATGCGATAGGCGCTCGCACGCGACCGCCCTCGACGCGCGGCATGGCTATCGTGGCGATGCCCGGGCAGGATCGTGCTGAGAACCTCCTTGGCGGTATCGACCAGCACGCTGCCTTCCTCGGGATCGCCCTTCAGCAGGGTCGAGGTGAAGTTGCGCGCCTGCTGCAGCGTGATGTGCGGCGGCAGCGGCGGCACGTTCGGATCGGTCTTGATTTCCAGCACCACCGGGCGATCGGCGGCCAGCGCCTCGTCCCAGGCCGGCCCGACCCGGTCTGGGTTGTCGACGAAGATGCCCTTCATCCCGATCAGCTCGCCGAACTTGTGATACGGGACATCGGGAATCTGCTGCGACACCTCGTATTTCGGGTTGCCCTCCTGCACCCGCTGCTCCCAGGTGACCTGGTTCAGATCCTGGTTGTTCCATACGCACACGATCCATTGCGGGTTCGACCATTCGCGCCAGTACTTCATCACCGTGATCAGCTCGGCCATGTTGTTCATCTGCATGGCGCCGTCGCCGACCAGGGCGATCACCGGGCGGTCGGGGTGGGCGAACTTCGCGGCGATCGCATAGGGCACGGCCGCGCCCATCGAGGCCAGGCCGCCGGACAGCGAACACATCATGCCGCGCCGGATTTTCAGGTCGCGCGCGTACCAGTTGGCGCACGACCCGGAATCGCTGGTGATGATGCAGCGGTCGGGCAGGCGCGGCGACAGCTCCCAGGTCACGCGCTGCGGGTTGACCGGGTTGGCCGAGTGCATCGCCCGCTCTTCCAGGTCCTTCCACCACTCGGCGACGTTCTTCTCGATCCGCTTGCGCCAGCCGTGATCGGTCTTCTGCTGCAGCAGCGGCAGCAGCGCGCGCAGCGTCTCGGCGCTGTCGCCGACCAGGTTGACCTCCATCGGATAGCGCAGGCTGAGCATGTCGGCCTTGATGTCGATCTGCACGCCGCGCGCCGCGCCGTTCTTCGGCAGGAACTCGGAATACGGAAATCCGGAGCCGACCATCAGCAGCGTGTCGCATTCCTGCATCATGTCCCAGCTCGGCTTGGTGCCGAGCAGGCCGATGGAGCCGGTGACCCAGGGCAGGTCGTCGGGCAGCGCCGCCTTGCCCAGCAGCGCCTTGGCCACGCCCGCGCCGAGCTTGTCGGCGACCGCGATCACCTCGTCGGTGGCGCGCAGCGTGCCGGCGCCGACCAGCATCGCGACCTTCTTGCCGGCGTTCAGCACGTCCGCCGCGCGCCGCAGATCGGCCTCATAGGGCACGATCTTCGGGTGCGGTGTAGCCGATGCCGGAGTTGATCGTGCCGTGCTTGCGCGGCGGATCCTCGTATGCGACTTCCTGCAGGTCATTCGGAAAGATCAGCGCCGTCACCTTGCGCTCGGCGCGGGCGATGCGCATGGCGCGGTCGATCAGGTGGCGCACCTGGCCCGGGACCATCGCCTGCTGCACGAACGCGCCGGCGACGTCCTTGAAGGCGTTCTGCAGGTCCAGCTCCTGCTGGTAGTGGCCGCCGACAGCGGTGCGCGCCTGCTGCCCGGCGATGGCCAGCAGCGGCATGTGATCCATGCGCGCATCGTACATGCCGGTGATCAGATGCGTCGCGCCCGGGCCGGAGGTGGCCATGCAGACGCCCATCTCGCCGGTGAACTTCGCATACGCCGACGCCATGAACGCGGCCATTTCCTCGTGGCGCACCTGCACCAGCTTGATCTTGCCGCCGAAGCGGTCCATTCGCGCCGATCAGGCCGTTGATGCCGTCGCCCGGGATAGCCGAACACGATGCGGACGCCCCAGTCGTGCAGGCGCTCCCAGAAGAAATCGCCGACTTTCTTGCTCATGGCGGACTGGCCTCGTGAACGTTCGGATGGTGCCCAATCCGCAGACGCGGGATCAGCGATTCTTACGCGCGACCGCCCTTCGGTTGCAATTCTCGACCAGCACCAGGGCGTGTCCGTCGGGGTCACGGATCAGCGCGGCCGGCTGCGGTCGGCGCAGCTGACGGCGCCGGGCGAGACGAACGCGCGGCCGCGCGCCGCAGCGCGGCCGCGAGCGCGAGCGATCCGTCCACCTCCAGCACCAGCCGGGTGGCGGCGATGTCGTTCATGCCGCCGCGTCCGCCGGGCGGCGGCGGCTGGTGCCCGGTAGCCGAGCAGCTCGACATGCGGGGTGGGCCTCGCCGCGGGTTGCAGGCCGATGACGTCGACGACATCGCGGTCCAGCCCGTCGAGGCGCTGCTGCGGCGGCCCGGAATTGACGGTGCGCGACCGCGACGGGCAGGAACCCGAGCAGCCGCGTATAGAAGCGTCGCGCTGCGCGCGGTGTCGGAGACGTCAATGGCGGAGTGGTCGATGCCGAGGCAGAGCGCGCCGCCACCCCGCCGGATCGCGCCACGCGCGCGGCCCCTCGCCCGCGCGGGAACTCCAGCAGTTCCAGCGGGTGCCCGTCCGGGTCGCGGAACTTCGCAGCCGCGACCGAGCCGCTGGCCGGCGGCAGGCGCTGCGGGCCGCCCGTCGTAGATTGCGGCGAACCCGTCCTGTTCGGACGCGCGCGCATAGGCGCCGATCCATGTCGCGCACGACGATGGCAAAATGCTGGAACGCGATGCTCGCCGCGCTGGCGTCTGCCGGATAGGCGCGGCCGGGCGGGCCGAACTCGGTCAAGCTCGATCTCCTGCCAGCCGAGGCGCATGGTCAGGGTGTGCGCCTCGCACGGCGCAGGCCCCAGCAGCCGCAGCAGCGCGGCATCGGCGCGCGTCGGACCGCCGCGGCGGGCAAAGCCCAGCCCGTCGCGATAGAACGCCTCCGCCCGCCCCAGATCGGCGACCGTGAGGCCGAAGCGCGTCAGCCGGACAACGCGCCCGCGGGCGGTCACGTCTGCACGCCGCGAACGTTGAGGAAGATGGCGTACAGCGTGTGCGAGGCGCACAGGAACAGCCGGCTGCGGTTGCGGCCGCCGAAGGTCAGGTTGGACACCAGGGACGGCACCAGCACCTTGCCGAGCAGATTGCCGGCGGGGTCGATGCAATGCACGCCGTCGGCGGCGCTGCTCCAGATGTTGCCGTGTCCGTCGCAGCGGAAGCCGTCGGCGAAGCCGGGATGCACGCTATGGAACGGCCGACCGCCGGACAGGCAGGCGCCGTCCCCGGATACGTCGAACACGCGAATCAGCCGCGTCGGCCTTGCGTCGGACAGCCGCCCGGTCTCGGCGATGTACAGCAGGCCTTCGTCCGGTGAGAAGCACAGGCCGTTCGGCCCCTCGAAATCGTCGGCCACAAGCGTCAGCTCGCCCCCGGCCGGGTCGAACCGATAGACCGAGGGCGGCAGCTCGGGTTGCTGCTTGCCGCCTTCATAGTCGGTCTGGATGCCGTAATGCGGGTCGGTGAACCAGATCGTGCCGTCGGATTTCACCACGATGTCGTTCGGCGAATTGAGCCGCTTGCCCTGGAACCGGTCGGCCAGCACGGTCACCGTCCCGTCATGTTCGGTGCGGGTGATGCAGCGGCCGCGATGCGAGCACGACACCAGCCGCCCCTGCCGGTCGCGATAGTGGCCGTTGGCGAAATCCGAGGGCTCGCGGAACACCTCGACCCCGCCGCGTTCGCTCCATCGCATCACGCGGTCGTTCGGCAGGTCGCTGAACAGCAGCGTCTGCATGTCGCCGAACCAGACCGGACCCTCCAGCCAGCGGAAGCCCTCGGCGAGCCTGGTCAGCGGCGCATTGGGCAGCACGAAGCCGCGAAACAGCGGCGACACGATATCGAACCCGTCCACCGGTTCAGCCGAAGCGGCAGGGCTGGCCGGCGCCGGGCGGCGTGTGCAACTGCACGAGCATCAGCACCGCCGGCGCGTCGCCGACGGTGCCCGACAGGTGGCCGCGGCGTCCCCGCTCGTCCTGGCGGCAGCCCTGGTCCTCGCCGAACGAGATGTCGCCCGGCCCCATCTCGACCCGCGTGCCGTCCATCGTTTCGACGAACCATGCGCCCGACAGCGGGATGATCCACTGCGGCATCGGGTTTTCGTGCCACTGGCCGGTCCAGCCGACCGGCAGCACGCTCATGTTGACGGTCGCCTGGAACGTGCCCAGCTCGTCCTGCCATTGTGGGGCGGCGCCCCCCATGCCCTTCAGCGCGAAGCGGGCCATCTCGCAGCGGCTCTGCCGGCTGACGCCGTCGCCGTCGGTCCAGGCATGCCAGTATTGGATCTTGGGACTGGCGCCGGGCGGCGGCGATCCGGGCGGATCGGCGGGCGAGCGGAGGATGGCCGGCATGTCTCGCTCCTTATCGAGGCGGCGCGCCCATTGGCGCATAGACGGCGGTGGACGACAGCGGGTGCGTGATCACGAAGCCCGGCGTTGTTAGCCGCGTGCCCAGGATCACCAGCAGCAACCCTCCGGCCAGCCCGAAGTTCTTCAGAAAATCCCAGAAATGACTGCGCGCCTTGCTGTCGCCGGCGGCCCAGAAATCGCCGTAGGTCCAGAAGGCGTGATACAGCAGCGCGGTGACCGCGCAGAATCCGGCCAGCACGAAGGCGGCGAGGCGGTCGTGCCAGTTGGCGACGATGCACACCGGCGTCACCACCTCGACGACGATGGCGGCGACCAGCAGCGCCGGCCCGCCGGGCAACGCGCCGGAATTGGCCTGCTTCAGCGCATCGTTCCAGTTGATGATCTTGTCCAGCGCGCTGAACGGAAACAAAATGACAAGCAGCACTCGCGCGATCACCGCCGCTGCGACCGCCAGGCTCATCGGCTAAGATAATCCGCGGCGGTAAGCCCGAACAGGATGGCGACCCAGAAGAACCCCAGCACCGAGAACAGGCGGATCAGCGGCGGGTCGTCCAGCACCTCCATGGTGAACAGCAGGACGATGCAGACCATCACGGTTGCCACCGCCATCTCGACGTAGCCGGCACCGGCGAACGGGACCAGAAGGCCGAGCAGCACGTTGATCCCGAGCAGCGCCAGCAGCGCCAGCGAGGCGATGAACGGAACCCGCATATGCGCGCGGATCACAGGGTCGAGCTTCATCGCGGCAGCCTCATCGGTTTGCCATGTAGAGCGTCGGAAAGACGATGATCCAGACTAGGTCGATGAAATGCCAATACAACCCGGTGATCTCGATGCGGTTCTGGTGGCGCGACAGAAAGCCCGGCCGACTGGCAAGCCAGGCCATCACCAGCACGATTCCCACGCCCACGCTCAGATGCACGAAATGCAGGATCGTGGTGATCCAGTACAGGTTGACGAACAGCTTGGAGGCCGCGTCGCCGGCCAGCGCATAGGGCCGGTCCAGGAACGGCGTCATGTGTTCCACGTAGTCGCGATAGTACTCGTAGCTTTTGAGCAGCAGGAACAGCACGCCGAACGCAGCGGTGCCGATCAGGCAGCGCACGACCGCGCGCTGCCGCCCGAGCTTGGACATCTCGATCGCGCCGGACATGATGAAGCTGGAGGTGATCAGAACCACGGTATTGACCGCCCCGATCCACAGCTTCAGGTGGCTCGCCGCGGCAGACACCGAAGCGGGGTGCAGCAGACGCAGCACCAGGGCCGAGATGAACAGGCCGGAGAACAGCAGCAACTCGGTCAGCAGCCATGCCCACATGCCCAGCTTGGCGGCATGGCGCTGCTGGTCGGCCGTAGTGAACTGCTCGACGAGTTCGACACCGACCGCGGCGCTCGCCTCAGCCACTTTCGGGCACCTTGTTCGGATAGTCGTACGGCTCGAAATCGACGATCGGCTGGGTCAGGAAATTGTGCTTCGGCGGCGGCGAGGACGTGGTCCATTCCAGCCCCTTCGCCCGCCATGGATTGTCCGGCGCCCGCTCGCCGAACCACAGTGACCAGATCAGATAGACCATCGGGAACATGTAGCCGGCCGCCAGGATGGTGGCTCCGGCCGAGGACAGGTCGTTCAGCAACTGGAACTCCGGCGGATAGACGTGGTAGCGCCGCGGCATGCCCAGATAGCCGACGATGAATTGCGGGAAGAACGTGACGTTGAAGCCGATGAACATCAGCAGCGCGCCAATCCGCCCCCAGGCTTCCGGGTACATCCGCCCGGTGAACTTCGGCCACCAGAAATGCAGGCCGCCCAGGAACGCCAGCATCGTCGCGCCGACCATGATGTAGTGGAAATGGGCGACCACGAAATAGGTGTCGTGCATGTGCTCGTCGATGGCCAATGAGGCAAGAAACAGCCCGGTCAGCCCGCCCAGCACGAACAGCCCGATATAGCCCATCGCGTACAGCATCGGCGTATCCAGCCGGATGTCGCCCTTATGGATGGTCGCAGTCCAGTTGTACACCTTGACCGCCGACGGCACGGCGACGGAAAAGCTCAGCAGCGAGAACACGATGCCGGCGTACTCGCTCTCGCCGTTGACGAACATGTGGTGGCCCCAGACAAAGAAGCTGAGCGTCGCGAGGCCGACGCTGGCATAAGCCACGAACTTGTAGCCGAACAGCTTCTTCTGCGCGAAGGCGGGCACCATCTCGCTCATCACTCCCATGCCCGGCAGCACCATGATGTACACCGCCGGGTGGGAGTAGAACCAGAACAGATGCTCGAACAGCACCGGGTCGCCGCCCAGCGCCGGGTCGAAGATGCCGATGTGGAACGCCCGCTCCATCAGCAGCAGGATCAGCGCGATGGTGATGACCGGCGTGCCCAGCAGGAAAATCAGGCTGGTTGCGTACATGGTCCAGACGAAGATCGGCATGCGGAACCATGTCATGCCGGGCGCGCGCATTGTGTGGATCGTGACGACGAAGTTCAGCCCGGTCAGGATCGAGGAGAAGCCGACGATGATGACGCCGATCAGCGCCGGGACGACATAGGTGTTTGAAAATGTGGTGCTGAACGGCGCGTAGAACGTCCAGCCGGTATCGACGCCGCCGACGATCAGGGTGAACAGGGTGAACAGCGCGCCGGTGTTGAAGATGTACAGGCTCAACAGGTTCAGCCGGGGAAACGCCACGTCCTTCGCGCCGATCATCAGCGGCAGCAGAAAGTTGCCGAAGGTCGCCGGGATCGACGGGATCAGGAAGAACCAGATCATGATCACGCCATGCAGCGTGAACAGCTTGTTGTAGGTGTCATTGGTGAAGATCGAGCCGTCCGGCACCACCAGCGACAGGCGGATCAGCCCGGCGGCGATCGCGCCCAGGATGAAATACACGGTGATGCACGCCAGGTACATCAGGCCGATGCGCTTGTGGTCGGTGCTGAATGCCCAGGACCGGATGGTGTGGGCGTCGTGCAGATAGTCCTTATGCCGCCCGATCGTGGCGCGCGGTATCTCCGGATCGCGCAGGGCAAGGTCGGACGGGCTCATGGCGGTGCCTCCCCGGACCCGGCCGGCAGCTGGCCGAGGGTGTTGATGCCGAGACTCTTGATATACGCGATCAGCCGGATCAGCTGGTCCTCCGGGATGCGGCCGGAGAAGCTCGGCATGACCTGCTTGTAGCCGGCGATCAGGTTGCGGTCGGGCAGCAGGATCTTGTCGCGGATGTAGCCGTCGTCGGCGACGATCGTGCCCCCCGACTGCATCGGCACCGGGCGGCCGTACAGCCCGACCAGGGACGGCGCGCGCACCGTGTTGCTGTTGACGTGGCAGCCGGCGCAGCCATAGGTCGAGAACAGCCCCTTGCCGGCGGCGGCGAGCGATTGGCTGGTGCCGGCATGGGTCAGCCACGCCTCATAGTCGGCTGGCTGCATGATGTAGATGAAGCCGTCCATCTTGGAATGGTCGGTGCCGCAATATTCCGAGCAGAACAGGTGGTAGGCGCCGGCGCGATCGGCCTTGAACCAGATTTGCGTGTAGCGGCCCGGCAGCGTCTCCATCTGCGCGCGCAGCGCCGGGATGTACAGGCCGTGGATCACGTCCTGCGAGATCATTCGGATCAGCACCGGCTGGCCGAGCGGCACGTGCAAATCATTGATTTCAGACTGGCCGCCGGGATGCTGGAACTTCCACATCCACTGCTTCGCGATCGCGGCGATCTGCAGCGTGTTGCCGGGCGGGTTGACGTTGGTGTCGTATTGCTTGGCCGCCCAGACGAAGAAGATCAGGCTCAGCACGTACGGAATGATCATCCAGCTCATCTCGATCAGCGCGCTGCGGTTCTCCCGGTTCGAGCGATCGACGTTGCGGCCGGAGCGGTAGCGGAAGGCGAACCAGGTGATGCCGACGAAAATCGGCCCGACCAGGAACAGGGTCAGGATGGTGAAGGCGATGACGATGTAGTCGGTCTGCAGCGCGCTCGCAGACGCAGCGATCGGCCACAGCGCCAGCTGCGAGACGCTGGTCATGGCGCTGCGTCCAGCGAGCGCCCGACCGCGAGCGCCATGGCGCGGTCGATCGGCACGTGCGCGCTTGTGTGCCGCGGATCGCGCCAAGCATAGCCGTCACGGGCGGCAAGCTCGCGCGCCCGTTCGGTATGCAGGTCAACACTGGGATGCGCCTCCAGCAGCGGCGGCGGCGGATCGAGCGTCGCGCGCTGCATGTCCGTCAGCACCGGCCGGCTCGCCCGCAACTGTCCATGGAACAGGCTCATTAGCAAGTACAGGATCACCAGCGCCGCGATGACGGACCCGGCCAGCCCGGCCATCACCAGCCCCACCTTGCCGGCATTGGCGTCGTGTTGTTCGTGGCCGACGCGGACCATGGCGCGGCTGGGTCCGGCCACCGGGCGGCCTCGGCCGTAGCGCGCGGTGTCGTCGAACTCGGCGTCGCCCGGCTCGAACGCCGCGGGCGTTGCCGCCGGGCGGCTGCGGCGGGATAGCAGCATCGCCCCGCCAAGCACGCCCGCCGCGCCAGCAAGTCCGTCCAGCAGCCGGCGGCGCGTGTCGGACGGGTCAGGCATCGGCCGCCCGCCGCGCCGACCCCGTGCCGGCCCGCTCGAAGGCCAGGACGCAGCCGATCACCACTCCGCCGATGCCCAGCAGCAGCAGCAGGTCGCTCCACGCGATGCTGAACCGGCCGCGGAACGCCGGGGTGACCAGCCACCAGGCCTCGACCAGATGCAGCAGCAGCACGAGTGCGGCCATTGCCGCGACCGCCCCGGCGCTGCGGCCGAAGCCGCGCGGCAGCAGCACGAGCAGCGGCAGCACGAAGCACAGCAGGGCGAACCATTCCGCCGCTCGGCCCAGCCCGGCCTCGCGCTGCTGATACCAGACGATCTCATTGGGCAGGTCGGCCGACCAGATCACCAGGAACTGCGAGAACTGCAGGAACATCCAGGCGCCCAGCAGGGCGAGCAGCAGGCCGGCGCCGCTGGAGACCGCCTCCGGCTCGCCGGCAACGGCGGCCAGCAGCAGCGCCACGCTGACGCCGATGCCGCATTGGATGACGATCACCAGCAGGCCGAACACCGAGGCGTTCAGCTGCGGCTGCAGCGACCACAGCCAGTCCACGGCGGCCAGCGTTGCCATGACCAGATGCAGCAGCAGGCCCGGCCCGGCCAGCGCGCGCCGCCAGCGTCCGCCGCCCGGCGGGGATGGCCGCATGTAGATCAGGCCGAGCAGGCACCAGACCGCCAGCAGGACGATCCAGCGGCCGATCACCAGCCCCGGGCGCAGCCACGCGCCGGCGAAGCCGGGCAGGGGATTGCGGCTCCAGCCGTACAGGCTGTGCAGCCCGAGCAGCAGCGGAATCGCCAGCAGGGCGGCAATCGGCAGCGCCGGCAGCAGCCGCCGCAGCGCCCGCGGCAGCGGCCCGTCCCCGGCCCCGGCCAGCTCCAGCGCCATCACCACCGGCAGGGCGCCCAGAGGCGCTGCGAGGAAGAATAGCCAGCACGCGAGATAGGACGGCATCCCGGCGTCTGCGGGACCGCTCGCGCGCCACCACGCGACGGCCAACGCCACGACGCCGACGATCAGGCACAGTGCCGCGCCCCGCCTCACTTGCTCGCCTCCAGCCGAGCCCGATCGGCCGCGGTCAGGTCAGCGGCGGGAGCGTCCTGGCCGAGTTGCAGCGCGCGGATATAGGCGATGATCGCCCAGCGATCGGCTGGCGGCACGCGGTCGGCATAGCTGTACATAACGCCATGGCCGTTGGTGATGGCGTCGTAGAACAGTTGCGCCTTGGCATGCGACAGCTTCGCGCCGTACAGGCTGGGCGGGCGCGGGAAGCCGCGTTGCACGATGCGCCCCAGCCCATCGCCGCTGCGGCCGTGGCATGGCGTGCAGAAAATGTCGAACCGCTGGTGGCCGCGCGCCAGCATCGCCACGGTGATGACCGGCGGCTGCGGCACCGGCCGGTTCGGTTCGTCGCGCGCCACCGTGCCGGCCACCGGATGCTGCATCGTCGATTGATTGGCAAAAAAGTTGCTGCGGTCCCAGGTGTTGCTGCGATCCTGCGCATACATGTCCTCGCGCTTGCAGCCGGCCAGCGCCAATGTCGCCATCAGCAGCAGCAGCGGTCCAACACGGCCGCTCATCGCAGCACCCGATGCACCGCGACCGGGCGGCTTGGCAGCATCGCCAGCGCCGCCTCGACCGCATCGGGATCGAACCGGTCGTCGCGCGCCTCGACGGCCAGGAAGAACCGATCCTCGGTAACGCGGAGAAAGTTCGGAATGTTGAAGGCAGGATGGTTGACCCGCGGCAGGCGGTTCAGCATCAGCATCGCCAATCCGACCGCGAGCGCACCCAGCATCGCCGCGAACGAGACGCTGGGCACCACGAAGGACGGCCAGCTCAGGCGCGGCCGCCCGCCGATGTCGAACACGTAGTCATAGCCGGTCGCGTACAGGCACATGCCCATCATCGCCACGAAGCCGACCGCGACCCCGCCGGCGGCGAACCAGCGCAGCGACGGCGGCCGCAGCCGCATCGCCTCGGGCAGGCCGTCCAGCGGAATCGGCGTGAAGCAGTCCAGCCGCCCCAGCCGCCGGTCGCGCAGCGCGCGCACCGCATCCAGCAGCGCCTGCGGCGTGGTGAACTCGGCGCTGACGCCGAACAGCGGCGCCTCGTGCTCCCTGCCGGCTTCAGCGGCCATGCGTCGCCCCAGCGGCGTGGCGCAGCGTCACCAGCCGCCGCGTCTCCATGATCGAGACCACCGGCAGGTAGCGCGTGGCCAGCAGCAGCAGCGCGGCGAACAGGCCGACCGTGCCGAAGAACGTCGCCACGCCCCAGATGCCGACGACGAAGGGATGCGCGGCGGACGGCAGGAAGTCCTGCTGCAAGGTGACGACGATGACCATGAAATGATCGGCATACATGCCGAACGCCACCAGCAGGCCGATCAGCGCCAGCGCCGCCGCAGACCGGCGCAGGGCGGGTACCCAGAACAGGTGCACCGGCAGCAGCGCGCAGACGATGATCGCCCAGGCCGCCCAGGCATGCGCGCCAGTGAACCGGCGCGCGGTCACCGCCAGGTCGTACGAGCGGCCGCCCAACGCCGTGCCGAATATTTCGGCCGCGTAGCAGTACAGGTTCAGCAGCCCCAGTCCCAGCAGCATCCAGGCCATGATCTCCACATGCCGCGCGGTGATCAGCGCCTGCAGCGCGAACACCGCGCGCAGCAGGGCGGCGGCGACTCCGACCAGCGCCACGCCCGCGAACACCGCGGCGGCCAGGAAGCTGACCGGCAGCAGCGTGTCATGCCAGCCCGGCTCCAGCGATCCGGCGAACATCACCGCCGCCCCGGTCTGCAACGAGACCACCAGCACCACGCCCAGCAGCGCCAGCGTGCGGTACACCGTGGTCCAGCGTTGCCAATGCACCGCCGAACCGCGCCAGCCGAGCGCCGCGATGCCATACAGCTGCGCGCGCAAGGTCCCGGGGCCTTCGGGATGCGGGATGCGTTCGATGGCGCGATCGCGCAGGCTGGCCAGATCAGGCAGCAGGCCCACGTACCAGAAGCCAACCGCGATCACCAGGTAGCCGATGATGTCCACCGCGTCCCAGTACAGCGGGCTGCGGAATTGCGGCCACAGCAGCAGCGTGTTCGGATAGGGCAGGTTCCAGTAGAAGAACCACGGCCGCCCGAGATGGATGATCGGGTACAGCGCCGCGGCGAACGCGGAGACCAGCGACACCGTCTCGGCCACGCGGTTCAGCGCGCAGCGCCACTCGATGCGCAGCAGCAGCAGCATCGCCGAGACCAGCAGCCCGCCGCTGGCGACACCGATCCACCAGTCATAGCTGACGATGTCCAGCGCCCAGGTGACCGGGATGTTGTTGCCCCAGATCCCGACGCCCTCATAGAAGATCAGCAGCATGCAGATGCCGAGCAGGCCGACCAGCGCCATGCTGGCGGCGAACGCCAGCCACCAGCGCCAGCGCCAGGGATGCGCGAAGGCGATCGTGGTGATCTCGCGTCCGATCGTGGCATAGGTCTGGTCGGCGCCGATCAGGGCCGCCGTGTCATCGCCCGGGCGGCGCGCGATGTCGCTGGGCACGGTTCAGCCCGCCTTCGGCACGAGCGCGTCGGCCGGCGCCCACTCGGCCAGATACGTGGTGCGCGGCCGCACGTTCAGCTCGTCCAGCAGGGCGTAGTTGCGCGCGTCGTGGCGCGCCGCGCGCACCGCGCTGCCGGCGTCGTTCAGGTCGCCGAAGGTGATGGCGCGCGTCGGGCAGGCGCCCTGGCAGGCAGTCTGCACCGCGCCGTCAGGGATCGGCGTGTCGGTCTTGTCAGAGGTGATGCGCGCGTCGGCGATGCGCTGCACGCAGTAGGTGCATTTCTCCATCACCCCGCGCGCCCGCACGGTGACCGAGGGGTTGCGCTGCTGCTGGGTCGATGGCGCGGCCTCGGCGGCATAGTCGAAGTAGTTGAAGCGGCGCACCTTGTAAGGACAGTAGCCGGAACAGGCGCGGGTGCCGACGCAGCGGTTGTACACCATCAGGTTCAGCCCCTCATGGTCGTGCAGCGTCGCCTCCACCGGGCAGCCGACCTCGCATGGCGCCTGTTCGCAATGCATGCACGGCACCGGCATGAAATGCGTCGCCGGATCGTCGAGTTCCCCGGAGTAATAGCGGTCGATGCGCAGCCAGTGCAGCTCGCGGCCCTTCGCGACCTCCTCGCGGCCGACCACGGCGATGTTGTTCTCCGACTGGCACGCCACCACGCAGGCGTTGCAGCCGATGCAGGCGTCCAGGTCGATCACCATGCCCCAGGCGCGGCCGTCGTCCTTCCACGGCGGATACAGGGTCGCGGGTTCCGGCGCCGGCGCCGGCGCCGGCGCGCCGATCTGGCGCGACTGGACGAACTCGTGGCCTTCCATCGTGTCATGGTTCTGCGTCGTCGCCAGCCGCGTCGAGCGCCCGGTCTTGCGCAGCGTGGCGCCTGGCATCTGCCAGGGTGACGCCTGCGTGCGCAGCGCGTAGGCATCGTAGCCCAAGCCGGTGAACAGCATGTCCTGCGCGCGCCGGCCGTAGCCGAGATAGACGGTCGCCGTGTCGTCCGCCTGGCCCGGCAGCACCCAGGCCGGCCCCTCGGCCACGCGACCGTTCGCCTCGATGCTGACGATGTCGCCGTCACGCAGCCGCAGGCGCTCGGCCATCGCCGGGCTGACTGCGACGACGTTCTCCCAGACCACCTTGCTCAGCGGCTTCGGCAGTTCCTGCAGCCACGGATTGTTCGCCGGGGCGCCGTCCCAGACGCTCGGATCGGGGCGAAACAGCACCGTCACGCCGCGCGGGGCAGCGGCCGCCGGTGGCGGCGCGGCGGCCGCCGCGCTGGTCTGCACGGTCTCCGGCGCGAACGCGGTATTGGCGAAGAAGCCGCTTTCCAGCGCCTGGCGCCATGCCGGCGCAAAGCTCTTGGGATCCTGGCCGCCCTGCCAATGCGCGCGCAGCAGGTCCAGCCCGGCCGCCGGGGGCGCGTTGTCCAGCAGCGACAAGATCTCGGGCACCGAGCGGCCGGCATAGAGCGGGGCCACGGTCGGCTGGATCAGGGTCACCGTGCCGTCGAATGCGCGCGCGTCGCCCCAGCATTCCAGCGGGTGCGCCAGCGGCAGGTGCCAGTCGGCATTCTCCGCCGTCTCGTCCACCTCCAGCCCGGCATGGATCCGGAGCGTGACGTGCGACAGCGCCGCGGCAAAGCCGAGATCGGCCGGCGCGTCATAGACCGGGTTGCAGCCCAGCATCAGCAGCACCGAGACCTGATCGCGCTGCATCGCCGCGACCAGGGCGGGCAGGCCGTCGGCCTCGGCCAGGGCAGGCGCGGTGTGGAACACGCAGGGGCCGAGATTGCCCAGCGCCGCGTTCAGCCGGGCCAATTCGGCATGCACCGCGGCGGGTTGGCTTGCGCCGGCCAGCACGATGCCGCGCCCGCGCGCCGCCTGCAGCGCTGCCCCGGCATTGCCGAGCCAGCGCGACACCGGATCGCCGGCCGGCGCGGTCTGCAGCAGCCGCCCGGGCAGGCTCGCCAGCACATCGGGCGGAACGCATAAGTGGTGGTCCGCTTTGGCGCTGGTCAGGCTCGGTGTGCTGGCGGCGGCGTGCAGGGTCAGCAGCGTGCCCCGGGCGGCGGCCGCCCGGCGGGCGTCGATCCAGTCGCGCGATACGCCGATCTGGTGCGGCCCGGGATCGAGGAAATCGCCATCCAGCGAGACCACGACCTGTGCCGCGTCAAATCGCCAGCGTGTCTCCAGCCGGCGTCCGAACGCCTGCTGCGCACCCTCGTAGATCGCCGTCCGCTCGATCGGGGCGTGCGCGTACCAGCGGGATTCCGGCAGCGTCTTCTGCAGCCCGGCGATCTGCGCCTGCAGCGATGGCGAGGTGATCGGGCCGGTCAGCACATGCAGGCCCTTGCCCCCGGTCCCGCGCAACTGGCTCATCTGGCCGGTGATGACGGCGACGAACGGGTCCCAGTCGCTCGCCCGGTCGCGGAAGCGCACCGATTGCGAGCGATACGGATCCCACAGGCCCAGCACGGAGGCCTGCGCCAGCACGTCGGTCCCGCCGCGGGTCCAGGGATGCTGCGGATTGCCTTCGATCTTGAGCGGCCGTCCGTTGCGGGTTGTCACCAGCACGCCATTGGCGAAGCCGTCGAACAGCGCCGCCGAGGCGTAGGACAACGGCGTGCTCGGCTGCAGGTGCTCCGGGTTGCGCACATACGGCACTTCGTGGTCGCGGTCATCGCTCTTGTCGCATCCGGCCAGTCCGGCCATCGCGAACGAGGCCGCCATCAGCCGCAGGAAGTGCCGCCGGTCCGGACCGCCGCCCAACAACGCCGCCGCCGGGAACTCGGCGCGCAGAAAGCGGCGGAACGCCGGGGTGTCGGCCACGGCATCGAGGCTTTTCCAGAACGCCGGGCCGGAACCGCCGGCCAGCCTTTCGCGCAGCGCGGCGATGTCGTGCGGGGCGGGGCGGGGGCGCGCGCTCATCGGTGGCAGATCGAGCAGTCGGTCAGCCGGGCCGGGCCGGCGATGTGGTATTGAAGCACCAAATCGCGGCCGCGCCGCGCCTGGTCGGCCGGGGCGGACCATTCCATGTTCCAGATCTCCGCCGGCGGTCGCACCGAGGCGGCCGGATTGCGATGGCAGTTGATGCAGAACGCCATCGTGAACGCCTGCGCCCGGTAGGTAAGCTGCATCCGATCGACTGCGCCGTGGCAGGTTGAACACCCGATGCCCTTGGCGATGTGGATCGAGTGGTTGAAGAACACGTAGTCGGGCAGGCGGTTGACCCTGGCCCACTGCAGCGGCTCGTCGCGCGCCAGGCTGTCGCGCACCGGGGCGAGCATCGGCGCGCCGGTCCAGATCTGGGAGTGGCAGGTCATGCAGGTATAGGTCGGCGGGATGCCGGCGGTGGCCGCCACCTCGACCTGCTGGTGGCAATAGCGGCAGTCGAGGCCGAGCTGGCCCGAATGATGCTTGTGACTGAATGGCACCGGCTGCGCGGGGGCCACGCCGACGGTCGTGGTCCAGGCCGACCTGGACACCCCGGCGGCGACCAGCAGCAGCAGCCCCATGCCGGCCGCCACCATGAAAATCCAGAACCGAAAGACCGCGTCGGCGCCCGGCGCGAACAGCTGGCGCATCGATCAGCCCGCCGCATGATAGCTGGCGGAACCGCGTGTCAACGGATGCACCTGGAGCGCGTCACGCAGCTGCCGGTCATCTCGCCACCTCCAAGCACGGGCGCGGCCGTGCCTGCCGGCGCCGGGGATACGGCGCCGCCGCTTGTCGTCCTATCCAGAGTTGGCCGGCCGGGCACTAAACTGGTTTAGCAGCGTTGCCCCCGCTCGCGCGGTTGTGCCGGTCGCAACCCCGGGGGCGGCCCGGCGTTGGCCGGCGGGGTTCGCGCCGGAATGTCCGACGCGACGCGCGGCAATGCGGGTGGAGCCGAATCGATGGGTGTGGACGCGCCAAGGGCGGAGTTTGCGTTTCAGCGCAAGCTGTCGCGGTTCGTGACCCTGTCGGTCGAGGACATGGCGATCCTGGCCCGGCTGCGCGACGCCGAGATCGCGATCTCCGCCGACGTGGACATCGTGCGCGAGGGCGAGGTGCCGCACTCGCTGTTCATGCTGACCGAAGGCATGGCGGCGCGCTACCGGGTGCTGCCGGATGGCGGCCGCCAAATCCTGACCTTCATGCTGCCCGGCGATGTGTGCGACGCGCACACCGCGCCACGGCGGCGCATGGACCACGCGATCGGCACCATCGTCGCCTCGCGCGTCGCCATGATTGGCCGCGCGCAGTTCGCCGCCATCCTGGCCCGCCACCCGCGCCTGTCCGCCGGCCTGCAATGCAATGCGCTGCAGGAGGAAGCGATGCTGCGCGAACGCATTGTCTCGCTGGGCCGGCGCGACGCGCACGCACGGGTCGCCTATTTGCTATGCGAACTGCTGTGGCGGTTCGAGGCGATCGGTCAGGCCGCGGGCCGGCGCTTCTGCTGGCCGCTGACGCAGGCTGAACTCGGTGACGCGCTCGGCCTGACCGCGGTGTACATCAACCGTGTGTTGCGGGATTTCCGGCACAGCGGACTGATCGCCGTGCAGGGCGGCACGCTCTGCGTTCTGGACCCGGACAGGTTGCAGCGCCGCGCCGGCTTCAGCCCGGACTATTTGAATGTCGGCCGGACTGCGGAGCCGCCGGTCTTCTGGGGCCGCACCGTGCGCCGGGAGGCGGCCGCGTGTGAACCCGGCCTGCCGCCGCTGGGCGCGGTCATGGGCGCGGCCTGACCGTGTCGGACCATTACGACGTCATCATCATCGGCAGCGGTCCGGGCGGCGGTTCGGTCGCGCACCGGCTGGCGTCCACCGGCAAGCGGATCCTGCTGCTTGAGCGTGGCGACTACCTGCCGCGGTCGCGTGCGAACTGGGATTCCAGGACCGTGTTCGTCGATGGAGCGTACCAGGCGACGGAGACCTGGTACGGCAGCGACGGCCGCGCCTTTCATCCGGGCCTGCACTACTTCGTCGGCGGCAACTCAAAGGTCTATGGCGCGGCGCTGTTCCGGCTGCGCGAACGTGATTTTGGCGAGATCCGTCACGCCGATGGGATGTCACCGGCCTGGCCGCTCGGCTATGAGGTGTTCGAGCCGTATTACGCGCAAGCCGAGGCGCTGTTCCATGTGCACGGCCAGCGCGGCGAGGACCCGAACGAACCGCCATCCAGCGGCCCCTATCCATTTCCCGCCGTGTCGCACGAGCCGCGCATCCAGCAACTCAGCGAAACGCTGACGAACGCGGGCCTGCACCCGTTTCACCTGCCGCTTGGCATCCTCCTGGACGAGCGCGACGGGCGGGCGACGCCGACCAGCGTCTGCATCCGCTGCGACGCCTTCGACGGGTTCCCCTGCCTGCTGAACGGCAAGGCCGATGCGCAGGTGATGTGCGTGGACCCGACGCTGGCGGCGCACCCAAACGTGACGCTGCTGACCAACGCGTACGCCTCGCGGCTGGAGACCGATGCCTCGGGGCGCAGCGTGACCGCGGTGCAGGTGACGCGCAACGGCGAGCAGGAACGCTACTCGGCGGACATCGTGGTGTCGGCCTGCGGCGCGCTGAGTTCGGCGCTGCTGCTGCTGCGCTCGGCCAACGACCGGCATCCGAACGGGCTGGCCAACGGCTCGGACCAGGTCGGGCGCAACTACATGCGCCACAACCAGTCGGTGCTGATGGCCGTGCTGCGCGAACCGAACCGCACCGTGTTCCAGAAGACCCTGGCCGTCAGCGACTATTACTTCGGATCCCCGGACTGGGAGTTTCCGATGGGCCTGATCCAGATGTGCGCGACCTCGCATGGCGAGCAGATCCGCGGCGAGGCGGTCCCGGGCTGGCTCGACTGGCTGCCGGAAATGCCGTTCGAGAAGCTGGCCGAGCACTCGATGGATTTCTGGCTGTCGAGCGAGGACCTGCCGCGGCCGGAGAACCGCATCTGGATTGAGCGCGACGGCCGCGTGAGGCTGGACATCGCCGAGGGCAACATGGAGGCGCACCGGCGGCTGAAGGCGAAGCTGGAGTTGCTGCTGCTGCCGATCGGGGCGTTCCCGAAGCTGATCGAGCGGTCGCTGTATTTGGGCAAGGACATCCCGATCGGCGGCACCGCGCACCAGTCGGGAACGGCGCGGTTCGGCGCCGACCCGGCCAGCTCGGTGCTCGACCTCAATTGCAAGGCGCACGAGCTGGACAACCTCTATGTGACCGATGCTAGCTTTTTCGTCTCAATCGGCGCGGTCAATCCGACGCTGACGATCATCGCCAACGCGCTGCGGGTGGCCGACCACATCCGGACGCGGCTGGGGTGAGGGCCCGCCCCCCTGTCGTAGGTGCGCATAGGCGATCACCTCGCCCGCCACTGACACCCAGACCGCGCTGCCGGGGGCGGGGATCTGGTGGCCGAACACGCGCGCGGTGATCGGCAGCGGCGGCGGCCCGGGCAGCTCCAGCACCAGGCGCGCATCATGCCCGTGGAACGCCACGTCGCGCACCCGCGCGGGAACGCTGTTGTGGTGCTGGACCGGCGAGACCCGGATCTGCTCCGGCCGCACCAGCACGTCCACCGCGCCGTCGCCGATCCCGGGCGCCAGGATCAGCTGCCCCAGCGTCGTATCCACCAGGCTGTCGCGCGCATCGCCCTCAAGCAGCACCGCGTCGCCCACGAACCGCGCCAGCGCCGCATCGACCGGGTGGCGGTACAGCGCCTGCGGCGTCGCGATCTGCACGATGGCGCCGTCGCGCAGCACGGCGACCTGATGGCCGGTGGACAGCGCCTCGGACTGGTCGTGCGTGACCAGCAGCGCCGTGGTGCCGGACGCCGCCAGCGCCGAGACCACCGCGTCACGGGTCTCGGCCCGCAGCGCCGCGTCCAGCGCGGAAAACGGCTCGTCCAGCAGCACCAGCCGCGGCGCGGGCGCCAGCGCGCGGGCCAGCGCCACGCGCTGCTGCTCGCCGCCGGACAGGGCGTGCGGCAGACGGCTGGCGTATGCGGCCGGCAGGCCGACCTGCTCCAGCAGCGTCCCCGCCCTCGCCTTCGACCCGCGCTGGCGGCGCGGCAGTCCGAACAGCACGTTGTCGGCCACCGAAAGGTGCGGAAATAACGCGCCCTCCTGCGCCACGTAGCCGATCCCGCGCTGCTCGGGGCGCAGATGCAGCCCGCGGTCGGCGACCAGCGTCTCGCCAATGCGGATGCAGCCGGCATCGGCGCGCTCGAAGCCGCAGATCAGCCGTAGCAGCGTGGTCTTGCCGCTGCCCGAGGCGCCCAGGATCGCCACCAGTCGCCCGGCGGCGACGGTCAGCGACACGTCGCGCAGCACGGCGCGGCCGGCGAACGACTTGCCCAGCGCCTCGATGCGCAGGCCGGGGAAGGGCGCGGTCATGCCTGGTCAGCCCCCGGCCGGGCGGCCGACCACGCCGAAGCGGCGGGCCAGCAGCCAGGTGGCCAGGAGCGACAGCCCGACCAGCATCGCCGCGAATGGCGCGGCGGCGGCATAGGCGAGGGCAGAGCTGTTGGCCCACATTTCGGTGGCCAGGGTGCGCGTGCCGATCGGCACCAGCAACAGGGTCGCGGTCAGCTCCGTCACCACCGCGACGAACACCAGCGCCGCCGCCGCACCCAGCCCCGGTCCGGCCAGCGGGAGCACCACCCGCCAGACGACCTGGTACCAGGCCAGCCCCAGCGAACGCCCGGCCTCCTCCAGCCGGCCCTGCACCTGGCCGAGTGCGGCGCGCACGCTGACCAGCGCCAGCGGCAGGAACAGGATGGCATAGGCGACTACCAGCAACGCGGCGCTCTGATACAGCGGCCGCAGCACTTGCGCGGTCAGCGACACCAGGGCGAGCGCCACCACGATGCCCGGCATGCCCTGCGCCAGGTACGCGGTCGGCTCGATCATGCGGCTGGCCCATCCCTCATAACGGGTCGCCAGATACCCGAGCGGCAGCGCCAGGGCCACCGTGACGGCAGCGCCGGCCAGACCCAGCCCGACCGAGGCGGCGGCCGCGCGGAGCAGGGCGGCGACCGACGCCGCCGAGGGCGCGGTCGCCAGCGCCGCATGCTGGGTCAGCCAGAACAGCACCATGCCCACCGGCACACCCAACGTCACCAGCGCCAGCCCGGCAAAGGCCGCCGTAATCAGCCAGCGCGCGCGGCCGGGATCGCGCAGGGTCATCTGCCGCCGGGTGAAGCTGCCCAGGCGCGCGTAGCGGGCGCGGCCGCGCACCGTCGCCTCGCCGATCACGCAGGCCAGGCACAGCAGCACCAGTACCAGGGCCAGCAGCGACGGCTCGGCGCCGGCGAAGCCGACCCGGTATTCGGCGTAGATCTCGGTGGTGAAGGTGCGGAAGCGCAGCAGCGACAGCGCGCCGAACTCGACCAGCGTGTCCAGCCCGACCAGCAGCATCCCGCCCAGCAGCGCCGGGCGCAATTGCGGCAGCACCACGCGGGCGAAACACTCCCACGGCCCGTTGCCCAGCGCCCGCGCGGTTTCCTCAAGCGCCGGGTCCATGCCGCGCAGGGCGGCGGCGACTGGCAGATAGACCAGCGGGAAATAGGCGCAGGTCACCACCAGCAGCGCGCCCCAGAAATCCTGCAGCGCCGGGCTGAGCGACACCCAGGCAAAGCTGGAGATGAACGGCGGCACAGCCAGCGGCACCGCCGCCAGCACCGCGAAGGCGCGTCGGCCCGGAAAGCGGGTGCGCTCGACGAACCAGGCGGCGCCGGTGCCGACCAGCCCGGCGGCGAGTGCGGTGGCCGTGGTCAGCGCCAGCGTGTTCAGCAGCAGCCGCCCGACCAGCGGCCGCCACAGCAGCTCTGCCGCGGCGGCTGCGCCGATCGTGCTCGCCTGCCACAGCACGACCAGCGCCGGAAGCAGAACCAGGGCGGCGACCGGGGCCGATGCCGCCAGCAGCCGTCCGGGCGGCCGCCGGGCGAAATCGGGCATCAGATGCGGCGCATCAGGATTGGTGCATCAGATCAGGTCGGCCTCTCGCAGCAGGGCGGCGGCGTCGCGGTCGTCGCCCAGCTGCGCCGGGCCGAGCGGCGGCGGCTGCAGCTGCGCCATCGGCGTCAGGGCCGCGTTCGGCTGCACGCCCGGGACCAGCGGGTATTCGAAGCTGATATTGCTGCGCGCCATCATCTCCTGCGCCGGCCGGCTGACCAGGAATGCCACGAACTGCTGCGCCTCGGCCGGATGGGCGCTGGATTTCAGCACCGCCGCGCCGGACACGTTCAGCAATCCGCCGACGTCTCCATGGGCGAAATGGTGGATGCGGCTGGTCATGTGGTCGGCGCCCTTTTCGGCCGCCAGCCGCTCCCAGTAATAGCTGTTGATGATCCCCGTCGCGACCGCGCCGCGCTCCACCGCGGCGACCACGCCCTCGTCGTCGTCGAACAGCTGTGCGTTGTCGTGCAGGCCGCGCAGCCAGGCCAGCGCCGCGGGCCGACCCTGCATCGCGGCAACTGCGCCGACCAGCGGCAGGAAATCGGCGTCGGTAGGGGCGACCGCCAGCTTGCCCTTCCAGGCCGGTCCGGCGAGATCGAGCAGCGAGGCCGGCAGCGCCGCCTCGGCGATCCTGGCCGGCGCGTAGGCCAGCACGTTCTCGCGCGCCAGCACACCGACCCACGACCCGTCCGGCGCGCTGTACGCGGGCCGGCACCGAAGCCAGCGTCGCCGACGCGACCTGGGCGAGCAGGTGCTGCTCGTCGAGCAGCACCAGCTCCGGCGAGTTCTCGGTGAAATACACATCTGCCGGGGAAGACGCGCCCTCCTGCATCAGCTGGCCGGCAATGGCCGGGGCTTCGCCGGAGTGCACCCGCACGGCAATCCCGCTCGCCTTGGTGAACGCGGCGATCAGCATGTCCACCATCTGTTCATGCTGCGCGCTGTACAGCGTCAGCACCGCCGCTGCGGCCCGCGCGCGGCCCGCCGTCATCGGCAGCAACGCCGCCGCGCCCAGCCAGGGTGCGGCGCCGCAGATGGCGCGGCGGGTCAGGTGGATGGACGGACTTGCCGACATTCATTTGCCTCCAGGATCACCGGCTCAGTTGCGATCGCTTCGCAATTGCAGAGCCTGGCTAGCATCCGTCCGGCTGCCGGTCAAACTCGCTGGCCGGGCGGGCGTGCGCTCACGGCCTCGATCGGCTGCGCAGGTCGGATGAACGAACGCCGGCGGCCCGGGCAGCGGCAGCTATCCGATCAGGACGGTGCGCCCGTTCGCCACACGATCGCCGTGGCGCTCGATCATCCGTCGCCCAGCATCCGCCGTGCGTCCACCACCTCATCGAAGCGCGCTGCGTCGATCGCGCCGGACCGCAGCGCCGCCTCGCGCAGGGTCAGGCCCTGCGTGTGGGCGTCATGCGCGATCTGCGCGGCGCGGTCGTAACCGATCACCGGGCTGAGCGCGGTCACCAGCATCAGCGAGCGGCCGACCAGCTCGGCGATGCGCTCGCGGTCCAGCTCGGCGCCCTCGACGGCGTGCTTGCGGAACCCGTCGCAGGCGTCGCCGAGGTTGCGGGCGGCGTGCAGGAAGTTGCCGATCACCAGCGGGCGCATCACGTTCAGCTGGAAATTGCCCTGCGCGCCGGCGAAGGCGACCGCGCTGTCCAGCCCGAAGACCTGTGTGCAGACCATCACCATCGCCTCGGACTGCGTGGGATTGACCTTGCCGGGCATGATTGAGGAACCCGGCTCGTTTTCCGGCAACCGCAGCTCGCCAAGGCCGCAGCGCGGGCCGGATGCCAGCCAGCGGATGTCGTTGGCGATCTTCTGCAGCACCACCGCCAGCCCGCGCAGCCCGGCCATCGCTGCCACCATCGCATCCAGCCCGGCCAGGGCGGCGAACTTGTTGGGCGCGGTGACGAAGGGGTGGCCGGTCCACTCCGCGACCAGAGCGGCCACCTCCGCGCCGAAGCCCGGCGGCGCGTTAAGCCCGGTGCCGACCGCAGTGCCGCCCAGCGCCAGGCCGTGCAGCCCGTCGAGCGCGACGCGCAGGCGGTCCTCGGCATCGGCGAGCTGGGCCTCGAAGCCCGACCATTCCTGCCCGACCGACAGCGGAACCGCGTCCATCAGATGCGTGCGGCCGATCTTGACCACATCGGCCCAGGCCGCCGCCTTGTCGGCGATCGCCGCGCGCAATGCCGCGGTCTGCGCCAGCATCGCGTGTCCGGCCAGCACCGCGGCGATGTGCATGGCGGTGGGGAAAATGTCGTTGGACGACTGGCCCATGTTGATGTCGTCGTTCGGATGCACCGGCGACTTGCTGCCGATCTCGCCGCCGAGCAGCTGGATGGCGCGGTTCGCCAGCACCTCGTTGACATTCATGTTGCTCTGCGTGCCCGAGCCGGTCTGCCAGAGCGACAGCGGAAACTCGGCGTCGAGCGCGCCGGAGATCGCCTCGTCGGCGGCTTGGCCGATTGCCGCGGCCTTCCACGCCGGCATCCGGCCGGCGGCTTCGTGCACCCGTGCGGCGGCCTTCTTCACCATCGCCAGGGCGTGCGCGACGGCCAGCGGCATGCGGTCGTCGCCGATCGCGAAATGCTGCAGACTGCGCTGCGTCTGCGCGCCCCAGTAGCGGTCGGCCGGCACTTCGATCGCGCCCATCGAGTCGGTCTCGGACCGCGTGCCGGCGGCGGCGATGCCGACCGGAATCGCGCGCAGCATCGGCTGGGGTGCGGATTGCTGGTCAGCCTGCATGGTCGGCGTCCTCTCTCTCGGCATCCGCCCGTCGGATGGCGTGGCGCCGGGCCGGTTCCGACCCGTGCGAGAGGACGTATTCGCGGTCGTGCAGTTTGGCCAGGGGAGGGGGGTGGTGATGGCGCTGCCCCGGCACTCTCATCGCCAGAGAGTGCCGGGGGTGCAAACCTGCGTGCCGGAGCTCTACGCTGCCAGTCTCAGCTCCTCGCCGCCGGTCTCGCTGCCCGCCTGCTGCTTGCGGAGCAGTTCGCGGTATGGACCCGGCCGGTGCGCCAGTTCGAACGGCGAGCCGTCGTCGATCACCTGGCCATCGGCCATGACCACGATGCGGTCGAAATTGCGCAACGTGGACAGGCGGTGGGCGATGGCGATGACGGTGCGACCCTCCATCAGCGTGTCCAGCGCCTGCTGGATCGCCGCCTCGCTTTCGCTGTCCAGCGCCGAGGTGGCCTCGTCCAGCAGCAGGATCGGCGCGTCCTTCAGCAGCGCCCGCGCGATCGCCAGCCGCTGCCTCTGGCCGCCCGACAGCTTGGTGCCGCGATCGCCGACCACCGTGTCGTAGCCCTCCGGCAAGGCCTCGATGAAGTCGCAGCGCGCCATGCTGGCGGCGGTCAGCACCTCGCGCTCGCTGGCCTCCGGCTTGGCGTACCGGATGTTCTCCAGCACGGAGCGGTGGAACATCGAGATGTCCTGCGGCACCACGGCCACCATTTCGACCAGGCTTTCCTGGGTGATGGCGCGGATGTCCTGGTTGTCGATGCTCACCCGCCCGTCGCTCACGTCGTAGAACCGCTGCAGCAGCGACAGCACGGTGGACTTGCCGGCCCCCGAGGCGCCGACCAGGCCGACCCGCTGGCCCGGCTCGATCACCAGATCCAGCCCGTTCAGCACCGGCTTGCGCCCGGGATAGGCGAAGCGGACATCCTGGAAGGCGACCCGCCCCGGCCCCGGCATCAGCGGACGCGCGCCCTCGCGGTCGGTCAGCGAATGCGGCACCAGCAGTGCGGCGATCGCCTCCTCCAGCCGGGCGACGTGCTGCGTCAGATCGACCAGCGCCACCGCCAGGTCGCGGGTGCTGTGCAGGATCAGGAAGCCCAGCGAGCAGATCAGCACCAGATCGCCCGGCGAGGCCTGCCCATGCTGCCACATCGTCACGCCCCAGGCCAGCAGCCCGGCGCACAGCAGCGCGGTCAGCACGGCGTGGATCAGCCGCAGCTTTTCCATGTAGAACAGGCTGCGCCGGCGCGCGCTCATTTCCGTGCCGATGCTCTCGCCCACCCGCTCGCGCTCGCGCCAGGTGGCGCCGAAGGCGCGCACCACGCCCATGTTGCTGACCACGTCCACCAGCTCGCCATCGACCGCCGCCGCGTGCTGCGCATAGTCGCGGTGCAGCGGCGTGCCGCGCTTGGCCAGGCGGTAGATGATGGTCGCCATGGCCAGGCTGGCCGCGACCAGCACGCCGGCCATCAGCGGATTGACGGTGATGATCATGGCGATGGCGATTACCACCGCCAGGCAGGGCGGCAGCACGTTCCAGGTGGTCGTGGTCTCGATCTGGAAGGCGGCGTTGGAGGTCGCGCTGATGCGCCCGGCCAGCGTGCCGGGCAGGCGGTCGGCGAAGTAGCTGGAGGCGTGGCCGGTCAGGTGCGCGAACAGGTCGCGCCGCACGTCGCCGGTCACCGCGACGAAGGCCCGCGCCGCCATCAGCCCGCCCAGCCGCCATGTCAGGTTGTCCGCCGCGATCATCGCGCATAGCAGGGCGAACGCGCCCCACACCGCAGCGCCCGGCGCGTGCGGTCCCTGCGAGACCGCGTCGATCAGCCGCTTGATGCCATACTGGGTCGAGACCGAGGCCAGCACCGCGCCGGTGATAGAGGCCAGCACGATCAGGTGCTGCACCGGATGGCGGCGGACATAGTGCAGCAGGAATCCTATCGGCCGGCTGTGATAGCCGAGCATTCCGGCCTGCTCCGGCGGATTGCCGCGCGCGGCGGGATGGGTCTGCCTGGTCGCAACCGGACGCAGGCGATCGAGAGCGATTTCGGACGGCATCGTGGGACTACCCCTGGGGCGTGCTGAAGCGTCCTGGGTGATACGCAGGCAATGCGGCCGGATTTTGTCAGGATGGCCGGTTCACGAAAAAAAGAGGTGAAACGGAGCCGCCGCTGCGGCGTCATGCACGCGCCCATCTTTCGCCATTTTCCCGGCATACATGCTCGTCACAGGATCGCCGGAGTGCATTGCTCTGCCTTGCTGCCGGTGCTCGTGTCGTTATTGATCTGTATCGAAAGGTCCATCTCACATGCGTATCGCCCAGATCGCCCCGTTGTTCGAGGCGGTGCCGCCCAAGCTGTATGGCGGCACCGAGCGCGTCGTCTCGGCGCTGACTGAGGAGCTGGTGGCGATGGGTCACGACGTGACCCTGTTCGCCAGCGGCGACAGCGTCACCGCGGCCACGCTGGATGCGATCCGGCCGCAGGCGCTGCGACTGGATCCCGAAATCAAGGACTGGGTGTCCTGCGTCAACCGGCAGGTGGAACTGGTGCGGCGGCGCGCGCATGAGTTCGACATCATGCACTTCCACATCGACTACTTCCCGAACTCGGTGATGACGCGGCAATCGACGCCCTTCCTGACCACCATACACGGCCGGCTCGACTTGCCTGAGTTCGCCGACATCTATCGGCTGTTCCCGCAGGTGCCGATGGTGTCGATCAGCGACAACCAGCGCGGCCCGCTGCCCGACCTGAACTGGGTGCGCACTGTGCTGCACGGCATGCCCGAGCAGAAGCTGCGCCCGCTGCCCGGCTCGATCCTGCCCGGCGCCGGCCAGGACTACTTCGCCTTCCTCGGCCGCATCTCGCCGGAAAAGGGCATCGAGAGCGCCATCCGCATCGCCACCGCCTGCGGCGTGACGCTGAAGGTCGCGGCGAAGGTCGATGTGGCCGACAAGAAGTATTATGAAGCTTCGGTGGCGCCGCTGCTGGCGGCCGCTGGCGCGAACGTGGAGTTCATCGGCGAGATCAACGACGCGCAGAAGCCGGCCTTCCTGTCCGGCGCCAAGGCGCTGCTGTTCCCGATCGACTGGCCGGAGCCGTTCGGCCTGGTGATGATCGAGGCGATGGCCTGTGGCTGTCCGGTGATCGCACGCCGCCGCGGCTCGGTGCCCGAGGTGATGGACGACGGCCTGACCGGGTTCGTGATCGAGAACGAGGCCGAGGCGATCGCCGCCTGCGGCCGGATCGACACGCTCGACCGCGCCGCGATCCGCCGCCAGTTCGAGAAGCGCTGGACCGCGCGGCGCATGGCCGAAGACTATGTGGATGTGTACCGAGGACCTGATCGACGCGCGCCAGCCGCGCCTGCGCGCCGTCGGCGACTGACCGCACGCCGCCTCCGGGGCCGAAGGCGGCTCCGGAGGAGGGATGGCGATGCCCGATACGTTCGATCGCGAGCGCTGGCCAGTCCTGCCTATCTGTTCGCCATGACCAGTCCTGCCTCTGTTCGCCATGAAATGTCGGGCGATGCGGCTGGGAGGCGCCGACAGCGCATCCGCCATCGAGGACATCCGCCAGCTGGGACGCGAACGGGGGGGTTCACAGCGGACGCGGCTCTGGAGTCCGTGGCGGCGTTCTTCCCCCGGCGGCTGCTTGAACCAAGACCGCAATTCGGCATCGAGGAACTGTTCCCCGGCGACGCCTATCTGGCCGCCACCGCCGAACACCTGGCCTCGATGTACCGGCTGCGCCCACCCGCATGGTGCTGGGAATACGGCATGGATGTGCGGGAGCCGTTCTTTGCCGGCGGCCTGGAATCGGTGAAGGCTGTGCTGACGCTGGAAAGCCCGGCGGCGTTTCGCCGCAGGCTGCTGTTCGTCAGCAAGAATGCGCTGTCGCGCGCCAGTCAGTATGTTGCGGAGCCGGGCGATTCGCCATAAGGTCGGGCCGCGCTACAAATGTAAATCGGGGGAAACAGGAACTCATGCGCAAGCTCATGCTCGCCACGGTCGCCGCCGTGGCGCTCGCTGCCGCCCTGCCGTCCGGTCAGGCCCGCGCCGACGACTGGCTGGCCAAGGCGGCGGCGCCGTTCAAGGGCACCAAGCTGAACGTCATCTTCCTCGACCGGCCCGGCTATCGCGCCATCGAGAAGCTGCTGCCGGATTTCGAGACGCGGACCGGGATCAAGATTGGCTACGAGGTCGTTCCCTATGAGAACACCCGCGAAAAGGAAGTGCTTAACTTCAACAGCCAGGGTGAGCTGACCATCGCGCTGGTCGATCTGGTTTGGCTCGGGGAATACGCCGAGAACGGCTGGATCCTGCCGGTGGACAAGTTCGCCTCGGACCCGTCGATCACCGACCCGAACCTCAACCTGCCGGGGTTCTTCCCGCTGCTGCTGAACGCCTTTGGCACCTGGGGCGGCAAGGTGTACGGCCTGCCGTTCGACAATTATTCCGGGCTGCTGTTCTACAACAAGTGCCAGCTCAAGGCCGCCGGCTTCGACAAGCCGCCCGCCACCTGGACCGAGCTGCGCGACACCTACGCGCCGAAACTGACCGACAAGGCGGCCAACCACTATGGCTACGCCCTGCAATCGCTGCGCGGCGAAACCCAGTCGGCCGACAGCTTCATGCGCGTGCTGTGGCCGTTCGGCGGGTCGCTGCTGGACAAGACCTTCCACTCCAACCTGGAGAGCGCCGACAGTCAGAAGGGGCTGGAGTTCCGCCAGTCGCTGCTGCCCTACATGCCGCCGGGCGTGGTCAGCTACGATCACGCCGAGGCGGTGAACGCGCTGGCGCAAGGCAATGTCTCGATGATCACCGAATGGTCGGCGTTCTACCCGACGCTGACCGACCCCAAGACCTCCAAGATCGGCGACTGCCTGGGCGTCGCGCCCGAGCCGGCCGGGCCGGCCGGACGCTTGCCGGCGCTGGGCGGCTTTTCGCTTGCGGTGGCGGCACAAGGCACCGAGGCGCAGCAGAAGGCGTCCTGGCTGTTCATCCAGTGGGCGACCAGCGAGGACATCGCGCGCGCCTATGTCGAGGCCGGCGGCGTCTCGGGGCGGATGTCGATCTACCAGCAGCCGGACATCCGCGCGAAATACTCGTTTGTCGAACCGATGGTCGAGAGCTGGCAGAAGGGCGTCCCCGAGTTCCGTCCCCGCTTTCCGGCCTGGCCGGCGATTTCCGAGGTGGTGGCCGAGTGGGGCAGCAAGATGGAGCTGGGCCAGGTCAGCACCGAGGCGGGGGCGAAGGAGATCGGCACCCGCATGGACGCGATCCTGGCCAAGGAAGGCTATTACGACGGCAAGAAGCCGCTGCTGCAGTAGCCGCATCTCGTGAGCGCGAACGCCCTCACCCCGGCCCTCTGCCAGAGCGAGGGGGGCAGCAATGCCTTCCCTCCGGGGAGAGGGCTGGGTGAGGGGCGAAACCGCGACGATCCGCCGCCCCCGCCTGCTGCACGGACGCCCCCGCTTGCTGCACGGAAGATGGACCCCGCTCTGGTTTCTCGCCCCGGCCGTGCTGACGCTGCTCGCGGTCGGCATCTATCCGACGATCTTCGCGCTGGTCACCTCGTTCCGGCAGTACAACCTGACGCGGATGCGCGAGGGCACGCCGTTCGTCGGGCTGGCGAACTACGCGGCCGTGCTGTCCGACGACACGTTCCGCGCCGCGATGTGGCGGACGTTCCTGTTCTTCTGCACCGTCATGCCGTTCGAGGTCGGCCTCGGCCTGTGCGCCGCCCTGCTGCTGAACCGGCCGGGCTGGACGGTGATGCGGGCCGTGGCGCGCGTCTCGCTGGTGGTGCCGCTGGCCACCACCTATGCCGTGGTGGGCCTGCTGGGCCGGCTGATCTTCAACCGCGACTTCGGCGTCGCCAACTGGTTCCTCGCGCTGGTCGGCGCCGGGCCGGTGGACTGGCTCGGCAGTCCGTCCGGCGCGTTCGCGGCCATCGCCATCATGGACATCTGGCAGTGGACCCCGTTCTGCGCGCTGATCTTCCTGTCCGGCCTGTCGATGGTGCCGGGCGAGATCGAGGAGGCTGCCCGCCTCGAGACGCGCAGCTTCGTCAGCATGGTGCGCTACGTGCAGCTGCCATACCTGCTGCCCGGGCTGACGGCCATGCTGATCCTGCGCTCGGCGGATGTGCTCAAGCTGTTCGATGCGGTGTTCACCATGACGCGCGGCGGCCCGGGCGACGCCACAGACCTGATATCGATCTACATCCAGCGCGTCGGCTTCCGTATCTTCGACCTCGGCACCGCGTCGGCGCAGGCGATCCTGCTGCTGATCCTGACGGTGGTGCTGAGCCGGCTATACATCCGGTTCCTGTATCGGGAGGTCGCGTGACGGTCGCGCCGGGAACATCCCTCGCCAGCGGCCGGCCTGGATGAGCTCCCGCCGCCCGGCCCGCCTGCTGCACCTGCTCGGCCTGATCGCGGTGTTCGCCTTCGCCGCCTTCCCGTTCTACTGGATGGTGTCCAGCAGCTTCAAGGAACAGACCGCGCTGCTGGCCAGCCCGCCGGTATGGTTCTTCCGCCCGACGCTCGCGCACTACTTCGAGGCGTTCGCCGACGACCAGGTGATCCTGGGCGTGGTCAACTCGCTGATCGTGGCGGTCAGCACCACGGCGATCGCGGTGGCACTCGGCACGCCGGCGGCCTATGCCCTGGCGCGGTTCGAGTTCCGCGGCAAGTCCGACCTTTGGTTCTGGTTCATCAGCAACCGCATGATCAGCCCGATCGTGCTGGCGTTGCCGGTGTATCTGCTGGCGCGCCAGGCGCACCTGCTGGACACGCATCTCGTGCTGATCCTGATCTACCTGACGTTCAACCTGCCGATCGTGGTGTGGATCTGCACCGACCAGTTCCGCTCGATACCCTCCGAGCTTGACCAGGCGGCGCGGCTCGACCACGCCAATGACTGGCAGATCTTCTGGCGCATCTACCTGCCGCTGGCGCTGCCGGGGGTCGCGGTGTCGGCGATCTTCAGCTTCATCTTTTCGTGGAACGAGCTGTTGTACGCGCTCGTGCTGACTCGGCGCGACGTGCAGACTGCGCCGGTGGTGGCGACCAGCTTCATGTCCGGCTACGAATTGCCCTGGGGCAAGATCATGGCGACCGGCACGGTGATCGTGCTGCCGGTCACCATCTTCGCGCTGCTGGTGTCGCGGCACATGATCCGCGGGCTGACGATGGGGGCCACCAAGTAGCCAAGTGGGAACCAGCACGCGCGCCGACGCCGAGGCAGACCAGACCATCGCCCGTGTGGTCTGGTACCTATTACGTCGGCAACCTGACGCAGCAGGAGATCGCCGACCGGCTCGGCCTGACTCGCCTGCGCGTCAACCGCATCATCGGTCAGGCCCGCGCGGACGGCTCGGTGCGCATCGACGTGCGGGTGCGGCTGGCCGATTGCGTGGCGCTGGCCGCGGCGCTGGCCGACCGGTTCGACCTGCACGGCGCCAGCGTGGTTCCGACCCTGGCCGACCCGGGCGAGCAGCGAAGGGTGATCGGCGAGGAGGTCGGGCAGGTGCTGGAGCCGCTGCTGCGCGAGCGCAAGGCGCTCGGCATCGGCTGGGGCCGCACGCTGCGCGCCGCCCTGTCGCGCCTGCCGCACCGGGCGTTGCAGGATGGCTGGGTGGTGTCGCTGATGGGCGGGCTGACGCACGGTTCGGGCATCAACACGTTCGAGGTCGCCACCCAGTTCGCCGAATCGCTGGGTGCGGATTGCTGGTATTTGGCCGCGCCGCTGTACTGCCCCAGCGAGGAGAACCGCCGCGTCCTGCTCAGCCACGAGGATCTGGCCGACGTGATGCGCCGCGCGCGGGCGGTGGAGGTGGCGCTGCTGACCTGCGGCGACCTGTCGGAGAACTCGCTGATCGCCAGCATGCAGGCGGTGCGCGACCATCGCGAGGCGCTGCGCGAGCTGGGCGCGGTGGGCGACATGCTCGGCAGCTTCGTCGACGAGGCCGGGCGGGTGGTCGATCATCCGCTGAACCGCCGCGTGGTGGCGCTGTCGCCGGAGGAGTTGCGGGCGATCCCGGTGTCCATCCTGGCGTCGGGCGGGCTGAACAAGGTGGCGATCATCCGTGGCATCCTGACCGGCGGCTATGTCCGCCGCGTCGTCACCGACGAGGCCTGCGCGCGCGCGCTGCTGGCGTAGGCGCGGCCGCCTCTGGCAATCAGCGGGCAGCGAAACGAGTGTCCTGCCTCTGAAATGCGTTTGCATTTCAGAGATCAGCAGGCCACTGAAAGGAACCGCCCAGTGTCCGGAAATTCGCATACGAATTTCAGGATCGGGACACTGGGATCGCCCGGTCCGCGCTGACGGATCTGCACGACGGAGGGTTCATGCGCCGCACGCTGCTTCTGGCCACTGCCTGCCTGCTGGCCGCGATCACGCCGGGACAGCGCGCGCGCGCGCAGGCGCAGCCGCCGCACGCCTGGCTGTTCGGCGAGTGGACCGGCGGCCTGTTCCCCACGCCGGACAATCTGGCCTCCAAGGCGTGCCTGGGGCAGCCGGTGGTGATCTTCACCCGCGACGTGGTGCTGCGCGCGACGCTGACCGAGGCGACCTATGTGCAGCGGGTGATCGAGACGGCGCGCACCAACCCAGGCAACACCGAGTTCCGCTTCACCCCGGCGGCGCCGCCGGCCGGCGGGCTGCTCGGCCTGGGCGCCGCGCCGGCGCCGGCCGGGTTCGGCTGCGGCGACCCGAACGTGCTGCATGTGCTGCGCCGCTCGGACACCGAGATCAGCTTCCCGGGCTGCCCGGAGTTTCCGTACCCGCTGGTGCGCTGCCGGTAGGCGCGCGGCATGACCACCGACGAGTTCCGCGCCAGCCTGCGCGAAGCGAAGCCTCCGGCGGGGCTGTCACTGGCGTTGCAGGCATTGTGGTGGGATTGGCGCGGCGACTGGGGGCGGGCGCATGGCTGCGCGCAGGCGGCCGACGACGCGCAGGCGGCGGCGGTGCATGCGTATCTGCACCGGCGCGAGGGCGATCTGGACAATGCCGGATATTGGTATCGGCGGGCTGGGCGGCCGGCGATGGGCGGCGAGCTTGCGGACGAGCGCGAAACGCTGGTCCGGGAGTTCCTGGCTGGAGTTGCGGGACCGGCCCGCCCGGTTTGAGCGGCCCCTATGCCGGCAGCGTCACCACCGCCCGCAATCCCCCGCCCGGCCGGTTGGCCAGCGTCACGTCGCCGCCATGCGCGCGCACGATGTTGCGTGCGATTGGCAAGCCCAGCCCGGTCCCGCCGGTCTCGCGGTTGCGGCTCGGCTCCAGCCGCTGGAACGGCTGGAATACCCGCTCCAGCTCGGACTTCGGGATCCCCGGCCCGTCATCGTCCACCGCCAGCCGCAACAGGCCTTCCGAGGGCGGCGACAGCGTCACCCGGGCGCTGTCGCCGTATTTCAGCGCGTTGGTGACCAGGTTCATCAGCGCCCGCTTCAGCGACACCGGCCGCACCCGCGCCGGCAGATGGTCGGGGCCAGCATAGGCCAGGCCGCGCGGCGGCTCGGGCGCCGCGTCGGCCGCCTCGTCCAGCACGGTGCGCGCCAGCTCGGCCAGGTCGATCGCCACCACCGGCTCGCCCGCCGTCGCGTCGCGGGCGAACACCAGGGTCGCCGAGATCATCGACTCCAGCTCGTCCAGGTCGGACACCATGCGGCGGCGCTGCTCGTCGTCCTCGATGAACTCGGCGCGCAGCCGCAGCCGGGTGATCGGGGTCTTCAGATCATGGCCGATCGCCGCCAGCAGGAAGGTGCGGTCGGCCAGGAAGCGGCGCAGCCGCGCCGCCATCGTGTTGAACGCGCGCGCCGCGGCGGCCAGCTCGGTCGGGCCGTCCTCGGGCAGCGGTGCCGCGCCCACGTCGCGGCCCAGCCGTTCGGCGGCGGCGGCCAGCGTGGCCACCGGCGCCACCAGCCGGCGCACCGCCCACACCGACAGCGCCGCGGCCGCGACAGTCATCAGCACGAAGGCGGCCAGGAAGTTGCGCGAATGCCACGGCCGCAGCGGCGGCAGCTCGAAGCCCACGTCCAGCCAATGCCCGTCGGCCAGGCGCAGGCCGATCGCGACGCTGCCCTGATCCGGGCCGCCGTCGATCACCACCTCGCGCGGCCGCTGCGATGGCGGCAGCGGCACCAGGCTCATGTTGACCCGCAGCAGCCGCTGCAGATCCAGGGGCGCCGGCGGCCCCATGCTGGCCGGCGGCCCGGTCTCCAGCCGCGCCGAGGCGGCGCCGTGGCCGGGCGCCTGGGTCGCCAGCAGCGCCGGCCGCTGCGCCGGTGGGGTCAGCGCGACCACCTGGAACAGCCCCATCGTGCGCACCGCGATGTCGCGCGCCTGCGCCAGCCGCAGCACGTCCAGCCGGTCGAGCGCATGGATCGTCAGCCCGGCGACCTGGACGATGACCAGGCTCGCCACCAGCACCAGCGCGGTGCGCGCTGCCAGGCTGCGCGGCCAAAGGCGCATGTCAGGACTGCCCTTCAGCCGCCGCGCGTCACCTCGGCGGCCAGCACGTAGCCGCCGCCGCGCACGGTCTTGATCAGCTGGGCGTTGCGCCCGTCATCCTCCAGCTTGCGCCGCAGCCGGCTGATTGCGACGTCGATCGCGCGGTCGAACGGCCCGGCCTGCCGCCCGCGCAGCAGGTCCATCAGCATGTCGCGGGTCAGCACCTTGTTGGCCCGCTCGACCAGCGCCAGCAGCAGATCGTATTCGCCGCCGGTCAGCGGCACCTCGACCCCGGCCGGGTCGAGCAGGCGGCGGCGTGCCTGCTCCAGCGTGAATCCGGCGAAGTGCAGCCGGCCGCCTTCGGCATCGCCGCGCCCACCGCCCCCGGCGGCCTCGCCGGCGCGGCGCAGCACCGCGCGCATCCGCGCCAGCAGCTCGCGCGGGTTGAACGGCTTCGCCAGGTAGTCGTCGGCCCCCAGCTCCAGCCCGATGATGCGGTCGGTCTCCTCGCCCATCGCGGTCAGCATGATGACCGGCACGTCGGCCTGGCTGCGCAGCCAGCGGCACAGATCCAGTCCGCTCTCTCCCGGCAGCATCAGATCCAGGATCACCAGCTGGTAGTGACCGTTCGGCCAAGCGCGCCGCGCCTCGCGCCCGTCGCGCGCGGTGGTGACGCGGAACTGCTGACGCTCCAGGAAGCGGGCCAGCAGGTCGCGGATCTCGCGGTCGTCATCGACCACCAGGATGTGCGGCATCTGGGCCGGGTGCGCGTCCATCCGCGCACCATAGCCGCAAGCCGGAGGCGCTGCATGGGCCGTCGAGTGACGGACGGCAACGAAGCGTTTACGCGCCCGCATCATCCTGGCCGCCATGCCCGATCATCCCGCGATCGACGTCCGCCTGCCGCGGCCGACCCTGGGCTACGCGCCGAGCACCTTCCTGGAGCGTGGCGTGGTGGTGCCGTTCACCACGCCGGTCCTGGTCGGGGCGCGGGTGCGGCCGGGCGAGCGCGACCGGCTGGAGCTGATCGTCGGTAATCCCTCGGGCGGCCGCGGCGTCTATATCCTGCCGTGGGAGGGGGTGTTTTCCATCTGCATCCCGACGCTGCACGACCGCGAGCTGAACGCCCGCGTGCAGACCCTGCGCGGCGTCACCCCGCCGGCGATCCGCCGCCTGTCGCTGGAGGCCGCCGAGGACGGACTGGCGGGTCGCGCCGCCGCCGCCGCCGCGCAGGCGGCGCGCCTGGCGGAAACCCGGCTGTCCGTGCTGACCAATTTCGAGCTGCTGATGCTGCTGGTGCGCCAGGTCGATCCGGCTACGGATGCGGCATCCGACAGCCTCGACCTGGAGGCCCGGGCGAAACGCGCGGTGGCCCGCGTGGCGCCCCGCCTGCAGCGTTCGCCGGAGGCGGTTGCCGCCATGCTGGAGGACTTGGCGACCCTGTACGCGCCGCTCGGCGTCGGCTCCGGCGCCGCGCAGGCGCGGATGCCGGCCGCGGTCGCCGCCCTGGTCGAGATGCGGGCCGGCATCGCCGCGGCGCTGCGCGGGCCGCCGCCGCTTGGCAACCCGGATGCCGAGCTGGTGATGGCGACCGCCGACCTGACCATCGCCTGCGGCCGGGCGACCCTGGCCGACGCGGCGGCGCTGCTGGACGACCTGCCGGGCCTGTTGCGCGCCTGGGTCGCCGCGCCCGACGGGATCATCGCCAGGCTGACCCGGCCGGCCTGGCTGCTCGACGGGTGGGAGCGCATCTGCCTGCTCTGGCAGGACGATCCGACCGCGTGCGATCCGGTGTTCGCGACCCTCGCCGATCTGGTGCCGGCAACCCCGCGCGAGGCCGCGGAATGGGTCGAAACCGCGGCCGACACCGTCGCCGGCGCGCTGCGCCACCGCCGTAAGGTGCAGCTGAACCAGGATTGGCGGACTGGAATCTGTCTGCAGGATCTGGTCGCGCGCAACGAGCGGCTGCACGCGAGGGAGTTCGGCGCACCCCTGCCGGTCGCGGCCGAGATCCGGGAAGCAGCGGCATGACGGGCAAGGCGCACCAGTGACCGGCGCGGGGCCGCTGCCGCTTGCCGTCCGCGCGGTCGGCCGCGAGCTGGCCGCGGCGCAAGCCGACAAGATCGCGCAGGTGGTGGCGATGGTCGATGCGCTGCCGTCGCGCGGCGCCGCAGATTCGCTGATCGCGGCGCTGCGGCCGCGGCTGGCGCAGTTGCACCTGCCGCGCCCGCTGGGTCTGGCGCGGCTGCTGTTCACCCCGCTCGATCCGGTGCTGGTCGCGGCGCCTGGGTGGCGGCGCGGCTCGCCGGCGGTGCCCCGCACCGTATTGGCGCCGCTCGCGGCGGTGGTGCGCGCCGGGCTGGGGCCGGAGGCTGCGGCGCTGGACGCGCGACTGGGCGGGCGCAGTGTGTCCGACGCGACCGTGGTGCTGGCCGAGGGCCGCACGCTATGGCCGCGCGCCGCCACGGCGCTGCGGGCATCGGCCTGCCCCGCCGGGTGGGCATCGCAAACCGGCCTTGCCGCCACAGACCATGCGCCAGTGTGCCGGGCTGTGGCGCTGGCGCTGTCCGAGGCCGCGGATCTGGCGCACGCCGCGACTTGCGCCGAGCCGTTCGCGCCCGACTCCGCTCGCATCGGCCGCTGGGTCGGCGTGTCGGGCGGCGATGACGCGGCGCTGGCGACTCTGCTGGCGATCGCGCTGACCCGGCTGCCGCAAGCCGAGACGGTGCTCGATCGCTTTGAGGCGGACGCCGCCGAGGCCGACCGGCCCGCGCTGCGGCGCGCCCGCGAGCTTGCCGCGGCGTTCGTGCTCGGGCGTCTGGAGGCGGCTCCGGGACTCGGCGGCAGCGTGATCCAGGCAGCCGACGAAGCGCATCGCAGCGCCGTGCTGCTGGATGCGATGACCGAGCGCGCGCAGTCCCATCCCGGCCAGCGCGCCCGTGTGCAGCAGGTGCGCCGCACGCTGGACGAGAGCTGCCGCTCGCGTTTTCAGGCGGCGCTGGAGGCCGACCTTGTGGTTCCATCGGCGCTCGATCAGGACGAGGCGGACGAGGCCGTATCGGCGCTGGAGCGGGCGGCGCGCGCGCTGCATCGCTTCGAGCAGGCGGCGCGGCGGATCGGCGGGGCCGAGTTCTACGACCGCGCGGTGCGCGACGCCGCCGCGCGGGTAGGCGGCGGGCAGGGGGCGCTGTCGCGCATGGACCGGGCGCGCCTGACCGAACTCCTGCTCGGGCCGGACGCGGCGATGGCGGTGCTGGCCGAGGCGCGCCAAGCCTGATCCGCCCGCGCCATAGGCAACGCACGGCTGCCTCGCGCGTCCTGCCGGGGTGCTACGCCTCGGGACCGGCGCTGCATCGGAGGGAGTGTCATGCGGACCATTCCGGCTGGATTGCTGGCAGGCGGCGCGGTGCTGGCGGCGGCGGCGCTGGGCGCGCGCCACGGACCACAGCATCCGCGCACCGCGATCTGGTACGCGTCGCTGCGCAAGCCGAACTTTACACCGCCGGGGCCGGTGTTCGGGGTCGCATGGAGCCTGCTTGACGTGCTCCTGGGCATTGCCGGCGCGCGCCTTCTGGCCGCGCCGCCAGGCGCCGCGCGCAACCTGGCGCTGGCCGGCTGGTCGTTGAACCTGGCCGGGCTGGCCGGCTACCCGTGGGTATTCTTCGGCCGCAAGCGGGTGGACGCGGCAACCGCGGTGGTCGGCGCGATGCTGGCCAACGCCGCGGCGACCACGGCCGCTGCCGCGCGGGCGGACCGGCCGGCGGCGCTGGCGACCGCGCCCCTGGTGCTGTGGCTCGGCTTCGCCGGGCTGCTCAGCGCGGAGATTTCGCGGCGCAACTGATTGGTCGCTGCTACTGCAAGTAGCCCCAGCGCTCCACGGCGGGTTCGGCGGCGGCCCATTTCCAGCGCGCGGTCTGCCGGCAGATGCTCGAGTCGTACCAATGCGGCGGCCGCTTGGCGCCATCCTGCACGCTGAACACGATCTCGCGGCAACTGGCCAGCGGCGTGTCGATCAGCCGCACCACCTGCACGTCGCCATGCTCGTCGCCGATCGGGATGGTGTGCTCGATCCGCCACGACGCGGTGCGGCCAGGCGGCAGCGCGCCGGCGGCATCGGCGATGGCGTTCTGCTCGGCGCGCTGACGCACCCGGGCGAAGTACTTGAAGGCGTAGTCGGCGGCGGCGTTGGTTCCCACGGCGACCGCGTAGCCGATTGCGGGGTTTGCGGTCGCGCCGCCCGCCGCGCCCCCGGCCGCCAGCCCGGTCAGCGTGGCCGCGGTGTTGCACCCGCCCAGCGCCGCCGCCACGCCGAGCAGCAGCGGCGCGGCCAGCCGACGCGGCGCGATCCGCCTCATTGCAGGTTGCCCCAGCGCTCCGTCGCCGGCTCGGCGGAGGCCCATTTCCACTGGGTTCCGTCCAGGCACACGGTCGCGGTGTAGAACGCGCGGCGGAGCTTGCGTCCGGCGCCGCGATCGACCGAGAACACAATCTCCTTGCAGGTGAAACCGGCGCCGGAGTTCGGCCGGGCGGCGAAGATGCGGGTCACCACCAGCGCGCCGTGCTCGTCGTCCTCGATCGGGATGCGGTGGACCACCGACCAGGCCCCGGCCGCGCCCTCCGGCAGCGCGCCGGCGGCGGCTGCAATGCGGTCCTGCTCGGCGCGATGGACGTTGCGCTCGACATAGCCCAGGCCGAAATCAGCCGCCGACTTGACGCCCAGTCCGATGGCCGCGCCCACGGTGGCGTCCTTGGTCACCGCTCCGGCGATCCCGGCTCCCGCCAGACCCGCGGCGTCGGAGGTGCCCTCGGTCAGCACCGATCCGCAGCCGGCCAGGGACAGGGCCGAGCCCGAGGCCAGCAGCAGCAAAGCGAGGGCGCGCGCCGGCCGTCTCATGGCGCGGCGCGGCGCGCGGGTTCGGCGCGGCCCGCCGGCATCGCGTCGATCGCGGCGGTGGCCACGCCGGCCGGCCATCGGCGCCGCGTCGCGGGATGCGCGTCCATTCGCCCGGAACGATGCCGCAGCGGCAAGGTTGCGGCCGCTCCGCCCGGCAACGCGCTACAGGCCGGCGAACAGGGCGGTGGACAAATAGCGCTCGGCGAAGCTTGGGATGATGCAGACCACGCGCTGTCCGGCATTGCCGGGCTCGCGCGCGACCTCGATCGCCGCGTGCAGCGCAGCACCGGAGGAAATGCCGATCGGCAATCCCTCGATCGCGGCGCAGCGGCGGGCCACCGCGATCGCCTCGCGCTCGCTGACCCGCATGATGCTGTCGATCAGCGACATATCCAGCACCGTCGGCACGAAGCCCGGCCCGATGCCCTGCAAGCCGTGCGGCCCCGGCTCGTCGCCGGACAGCACGGCGCTTTCCGACGGCTCGACGGCCACCACGCGCAGGCCCGGCCGGCGCGGCTTCAGCGCGCGGGCGATGCCGGTCAGGGTGCCGCCGGTGCCGGCGCCGCCCACCACCACGTCCACTGCGCCGGCGGTGTCGGTCCAGATTTCCTCGGCGGTGGTCGCTTCGTGGGCGGCCGGATTGGCCGGGTTGTCGAACTGGCGCGGCATCCAGGCGTCCGGCGTGGCGGCCAGCAGCGCGTCGGCGCGCGCAATCGCCCCGGCCATGCCCTGCTTGGCGGGCGTCAGCACCAGTTCGGCGCCGAGCAGGCGCAGCATCTTGCGCCGCTCCAGCGAGGCGCCCTCCGGCATCGTCACCAGCAGCCGGTAGCCGAGCGCCGCCGCGACGAAGGCCAGCGCGATCCCGGTGTTGCCGCTGGTCGGCTCCACGATGACCGAGCGGCCGGGATGGAGCTCGCCGCGCGCCTCGGCGTCGCGGATCATCGCCAGACCGATCCGGTCCTTGACCGAGCCGAGCGGATTGAAGAACTCCAGCTTCAAGGCCAGGTCGGCGACCAGCCGCTCCTCGGCCGCCAGCCGCTGCACGCGCACCAGCGGGGTCGCGCCGACCAGATCCAGAATGCTGTCGAAAATCCTGCCGCGCGGCAATGGCAGCGGTTGATGGAGAGAGTTGGGGGCGGGACTGTCCATTCCGGTCGATCCATCTTGCGCAGGCGGGCGGTTTACCACAATGCTGCAGTGTGGTTTCGCGGGTCCTGATTCTCAATGCCGGGCGTCATCGGGCGCGGTCCGCGGAAGTCGGGCGGGCGCGGGGTGGACGATGCTGATGCGCAGGGACAGGGCGATCACGGCGGTCAGCGTGATGCTGGACGTGGCGTTTCACGGCGGGCGCTCGGCGACGGTCAGCGCCGCCGACATCGCCGATCGGCTGGGCATGGCGCGGCGCGGCATGGAGCCCCTGCTGCAGGCGCTGTCGCGCGGCGGACTGCTGGAGAGCGTGCGCGGCCCGCGTGGCGGCTACCGGCTGGGCCGGCCGCGGCGCGACATCCGAGTGATGGAGATCGTCGAGCTGGCGCTGGCCGACGAGCCGGAGGCGACCGACGGGCCGGGCGGGCGGCTGCACGCGCTGGTCGTGGACAAGCTGTGGCATGAGCTGGACTCGCAGGCCGCTTCCCGGTTGTCCGGCCTGACTGTGGACGACCTGATGCGCCAGGCCGCGGCGGCGGGGATGCGCCGGCCGGCGGCGGAGCCGATCACGTTCGCGATCTGATCGTCGCGCGCCGGCCTTATGATTTACAGTTTTATATTGTAGATAGATTTGACGCCTTCGCAAGTTTGGTGTTTTTCTCCCGCCACGGTGGCGTGGGCGGTTCCCGCGCGGCGGATCGGAGAAGCACATGGCTATCCAGCTTGGACAGACGGCGCCGGATTTTGAACAGGACAGCACGCAGGGAAAGATCAAATTCCACGAGTGGCTGGGCAGTTCCTGGGGCGTGCTGTTCAGCCACCCTGGCGACTTCACGCCCGTCTGCACCACCGAACTCGCCGTTGTGGCGCGGCTGCAGCCGGAATGGGCGGCGCGGCGGGTCAAGCCGATCGGGCTGTCGGTGGATCCGGTGGACAGCCATCAGGGCTGGGAGCGCGACATCGAGGCGACACAGGGCCAGGCGCTGAACTTTCCGGTGCTGGCCGATGCCGACCGCAGCGTGTCGCGGCTGTACGGGATGATTCATCCCGAGGCCGATGCCAAGGTCACGGTGCGCAGCGTGTTCGTGATCGACCCGGCCAAGAAGATCCGGCTGATCCTGACCTATCCGCCGGCGGTCGGGCGCAATTTCGACGAAATCCTGCGCGCCATCGACGCGCTGCAGCTGTCCGATGCGCACAAGGTCTCGATCCCCGCCAACTGGACCGACGGCCAGCAGGTCATCATCGCGCCCAGCCTGTCCGACGACGATGCGAAGGCCCGCTTCCCGGGCGGCTGGACCACGCTGCGCCCCTATTTGCGCATGGTCGAGCAGCCGCCGCTGCCGCGCTGAGCGGCCGGGCCGGAGGACCGCCAGCATGTCGCCACCCGATGGAGCCGGCCCGCCCGCCGCCGCTGCCGCGATCGTCAAGCGCTCCGGCGTCGAGCGGCTGAAGGAGGGCAGCCGCCGACTGCGCGGCCAGTTGGCCGAGGAGCTTGCGGCCGGCGGCACGCAGGTCAGCGAGGATGGCTACAACCTGCTGAAGTTTCACGGGAGCTACGAGCAGCACGACCGCGACACCGCGACTGCGCGCAAGCAGCGCGGCGAGGAGAAGGACTATTCCTTCATGCTGCGCGTGCGGATGCCGGGCGGGCGGATGACGGCAGCGCAGTACCTCGCGCTGGACGACGTCGCCGACCGCTACGGCAACGCCACGCTGCGCATCACCACGCGGCAGGGAATTCAGTTCCACGGCATCATCAAGGGCGATCTGAAGCCGACGATCGCCGCGATCAATCATGCGCTGCTGACCACGCAATCGGCCTGCGGCGACGTGGTGCGCAACGTGACCACTTCGCCCGCGCCGGTGCGCGACGCGGTCCACGCCCGGCTGGAGGCCGATGCTCGCGAACTCAGCGCCGCCCTGCTGCCGGCCAGCCGCGCCTATCACCAGATCTTCCTCGATGAGCCGCGATCGGGCGACGGCGGCGACGAGCACGAGCCGCTGTACGGCGACACCTATCTGCCGCGAAAGTTCAAGATCGGCGTGGCGACGCCGCAGGACAACACCATAGACGTGCTGACCAACGACCTCGCCTTCATCGCGATCTTCCGTGGCGAGACGCTGGCCGGCTACAATGTCGCGGTGGGCGGCGGGTTGGGCATGACCCATAACAAGGCCAACACGTACCCCCGCCTCGCCAGCATCGTCGGCTCGGTCGGGCCGGATGACCTGGTGCGCGCGGCGAAGGCGGTGATCGGCCTGCAGCGCGACCATGGCGACCGCGCCGACCGGCGGCGGGCGCGGCTGAAATACGTGGTGGACGACATGGGCCTGCCCTGGATCGTCGAGACGCTCGGCCGGTATCTCGGACAGGCGCTGGCGCCGGCGCTGCCGAGCGCCGAGTTGCAGGTGCCGGAGCTGCTTGGCTGGCACGCGCAGGGCGACGGGCGCTGGTGGCTCGGCGTGCCGGTGCCGTCAGGGCGGATCGAGGACGCGCCCGGCCTGGCCCTGCGCAGCGCGCTGCGCCAGGCGGTGCAGCGGTTCGGGCTGGATCCGGTGATGACCCCGCAACAGGATGTGCTGCTGAGCAACGTGGCATCCTCCGATCGGGCGGCGCTGGAGGGGTTGCTGCGCGGGCACGGGGTGGCGCTGGCCGAGGATCTGTCGCCGCTGTCGCGCTGGGCGCTGGCGTGCCCGGCGCTGCCGACCTGCGGGCTGGCGCTGACCGAGGCGGAGCGGGTGCGCGGCGACTTTGTGGGCCAGTTCGACGCGGCGCTGCGCCGGTACGGGCTGGACGGGGAGCGCATCAGCCTGCGCATCACCGGGTGCCCGAACGGCTGCGTGCGCACCTATGCCGGCGATATCGGCATCGTCGGCCGGGTGCCGGGCAGCTACGCGGTGTTCGTCGGCGGCGATTTTGCGGGCACTCGGCTGAGTTTCAAGCTACACGAGCGGGTGCCGGAGGCCGGAGTGGCCGCGGCCCTGGAGCCGCTGTTCGCCGCGTTCGCCGCCGGGCGGCGGTCTGGCGAGGGATTTGGCGATTTCTGCCACCGGCTTGGCCGTGATGCGTTGCTGGAGCTGCCTCTCGCCGCCTGACGCCTGCGTTGTTCACAGGAGGCCGCGATGACCGACTGGCTGGCGCACGGCTACCTGTATTCGATCTCCGGCGTGGCCGTCGGGATGCTGGTCGGCCTGACCGGGGTCGGCGGCGGATCGCTGATGACACCGCTGCTGGTGCTGGTGTTCGGGTTCCATCCGGCGGCGGCGGTCGGCACCGACCTGCTGTTCGCGGCCGGCACCAAGACGGTCGGCACCGCGATGCATGGCTGGCGCGAGACGGTCGATTGGCGGGTGGTGCGCCGGCTGGCGGCGGGCAGCATGCCCGGCGCGGTGCTGACGCTGCTGCTGCTGTCGCGGACCGGGATCGACTCGCGGGCCGCATCGCACCTGATCAGCGTCGTGCTGGGCGTGGCGCTGCTGCTGACCGCGGTCTCGGTGCTGTTCCGCCCGCAGATCGTGGCGCTTGCGGCGCGCTACCTGCCGCCGCCCTCGCCCGGGCGGGTGGCGGGCTGGACCGTGGCGACCGGCGCCGCGCTGGGCGTGCTCGTCACGCTGAGTTCGGTCGGCGCGGGGGCGGTCGGCTTCACCGCGCTGCTGCTGCTGTATCCTCGCCTGCCGATGGTCAGGCTGGTGGCCTCGGACATCGCCCACGCCGTGCCGCTGACGCTGATCGCCGGACTGGGGCACTGGATGCTCGGCACGGTGGATCTGTCGTTGCTTGGCGCGCTGCTGGTCGGCTCGGTGCCGGGCATCCTGGCGGGCAGCTATCTGGCGACGCGGGCGCCGGACCTGGTGCTGCGGCCGGTACTGGCCGCGACACTGGTGCTGGTCGGCGGCAAGCTGATCATGTGAGGCGCCGGGCCCTGCAGCCGCGTCATCGCCCGTAGGCGGCGCGTGTCGCCGCCGCTCGCTGTCACGAAAGCTTCACCGAACTGCAATATGACCGTCTTGAACCCTAGCTAGTGTCCGGCCCGCCGCATGGGCCGTCTGGGCCGTCTGGTCCGGCGGAGCATGCGGCACGGCAGCCGCCGAGGCCGCGCAAGGAGGGATCATGAAGTTCGCGAACACGTTGCTGGCCGCCGCAATGGCCGGCCTGGGTCTTTTGGCGGCCACCGGCCATGCCGGCGCGCAGCAGATCACCGGCGCCGGATCGACCTTCGTCTATCCCGTCCTGGCCAAGTGGTCGGACGCCTACAGCCAGAAGAACAGCGTGCGGATCAACTACCAGTCGATCGGCTCGGGCGGCGGCATCGCCCAGATCAAGGCCGGCACGGTGACCTTCGGCGCCACCGACAAGCCGCTCGCGCCGAACGAACTGGCCGCCGCCGGGCTGGCGCAGTTTCCCAGCGTGATCGGCGGCATCGTGCCGGTGGTCAACCTGAAGGGCATGCAGCCGGGCCAGCTGCATTTCACCGGCGCGCTGCTGGCCGACATCTATCTTGGCCAGGTCAAAAAATGGAACGACCCGGCGATCAAGGCGGCCAATCCGGGCGTGACGCTGCCGAACTTGGCGATCAACGTGGTGCATCGCTCGGATGGCTCGGGCACCACCTTCAACTTCGCGCACTACCTGTCGCAGGTGAACCCGACCTGGAAAAGCAAGGTCGGCGAGGGCACCTCGGTCGCGTGGCCGACCGGCGTCGGCGGGAAGGGCAACGAGGGCGTCGCCGCCTACGTGGAGCGCATTAGGGGCGCCATCGGCTACGTGGAATATGCCTATGTGCTGCAGAACAAGATGACCTACGCGCTGGTCCAGAACGCGGCCGGCCAGTATGTGCCGCCGGACACCGCCACCTTTCAGGCGGCCGCCGCCAGCGCGGACTGGTCGCACGCGCAGGATTTCGACCTGGTGATGACCAATGCGCCGGGCGCTCAGGCCTATCCGATCACCGCCACGACGTTCATCCTGATGTACAAGACGCCGAAGGCTGCGGTGCAGTCCAAGGCGGCGCTCGACTTCTTCAGATGGTCGTTCGAGCACGGCCAGCAGCAGGCGCTGAGCCTGGATTACGTGCCGCTGCCGGATCCCCTGGTTAAGCAGATCGAGGCGTATTGGACGGCGCAGATCCACTGACGCGCCCGATGCAGGCGACACGCGCGATGCCCGCACCGGGCGTCGCGCGGTGTCCTGTCGGGCAGAACCCAATGGGGCGCCCCGGCGTGACGGCACACGCTTCGTTCGGACCTATGCTTCTTAGAAAGATGCCATGTCGCAAGCCGATGTGATCAGCCGCCGCGGACTGGCCGAACTGGGGCCGGTCGCGCGCGGGCGTTCGCGCGCCGGCGGCGACCGCGTCTTTCGCATCCTGGTGGCCGGCGCCGCCGGCTTCGTGCTGGTCAGCCTGGTGGCCATCGCGCTGTCGATGCTGTGGGGCGGCATCCCGGCTTTCCGCAAGTTCGGCATCGCCTTCCTGTGGACCTCGGTGTGGGATCCGGTCGCGCGCAATTTCGGCGCCTTCGTGCCGATCTACGGAACGCTGGTCACCTCATTGCTCGCGATGCTGCTCGCCATTCCCGTAAGCTTCGGCGTCGCGGTGTTCCTGACCGAAGTGGCGCCCGGCTGGGTGCGCGGCCCGGTCGCCTCGGCGATCGAGCTGTTGGCCGGGATCCCCAGCATCATTTACGGCATGTGGGGCCTGTTCGCGTTCGCCCCGGTGATGGGCGACTATGTCGAGCCGTGGCTGAACGACGTGCTTGGGCCAATTCCGATCATCGGCGCGCTGTTCAGCGGGCCGCCGCTGGGCATCGGCATGCTGACCGCGGGAATCATCCTGGGCATCATGGTGATCCCGTTCATCTCGTCGGTGATGCGCGACGTGTTCGCGCTGGTGCCGAGTTCGCTGCGCGAGGCGGCGTTCGGGTTGGGCGCGACGCGGTGGGAGGTGGTGCGCGGCGTGGTGCTGCCGTACACGCGGACCGCCGTGGTGGGCGGCATCTTTCTCGGCCTCGGCCGGGCCTTGGGCGAAACGCTCGCGGTCACCTTCGTGCTGGGCAACGCGCATGAGTTCGCGACCTCGCTGCTGATGCCGGGCAACTCCATCGCCGCGGCGATCGCCAACGAGTTCACCGAAGCCGATTCGGACATCTACCGCTCCTCGCTGATCGCGCTCGGCTTCGTGCTGTTCGTTGTGACCTTCATCGTGCTGGCGCTGGCCAAGCTGATGCTGCTGCGGCTGTCGCGGCGCGAGGGGACGCGGTGATGGCGGCGGCATCGAGCCCGCGTACGCCGGGCCTGGCGCGGCGGCGGCGCGTGCGCAGCGCGGTGGCGCTGGGCCTGTCCACGCTGGCCACGCTGTTCGGCCTGTTCTGGCTGGTCTGGATCATGGCGGTGACGCTGATCAACGGGTTCGGCGCGCTCAGTCCGAAGCTGTTCACCGAGATGACGCCGCCACCCGGCTCCGATGGCGGGCTGCTGAACGCGATCTATGGCAGCGCCGCGATGATCGCCGTCGCGGTGCTGATCGGCGCGCCGATCGGCATCCTGGCCGGCACGCATCTGGCCGAGTTCGGCAAGAAAAGCGCGCTGGCCGAGGTGATCCGGTTCGTCAACGACATCCTGCTGTCGGCGCCGTCGATCGTCATTGGCCTGTTCGTCTATGAGCTGGTGGTGCGCCAGAGCGGGCATTTCTCCGGCTGGGCGGGCGCCATCGCGCTGGCTTTCATCCTGCTGCCGGTGGTCGTCCGCACCACCGACGAGACGATGCGCCTGGTGCCGGTGCAGATGCGCGAGGCGGCGCTGGCGCTGGGCGCGCCGCAATGGCGCATGGTGGTCAGCGTGCTGTATCCGGCGGCGCGCACCGGCATGGTCACCGGGTTGCTGCTGGGCGTGGCGCGGATCAGCGGCGAGACCGCGCCGCTGCTGTTCACGGCGCTCAACAACCAGGTACCTGGTCCACCAGCCTGAACCAGCCGCTGGCCAACCTGCCGGTGGTGATCTTTCAGTTCGCGCTCAGCCCGTACGACGCCTGGCACACGCTGGCGTGGGCCGGGGCGCTGCTGATGACGCTGTTCGTGCTGATCGTGAGCGTCGGCGCGCGATTGCTGCTGCGGCCGCGCCGGGGCTGAAGGGAACGCGATGCGAGACCCAAGAACTGTGGTGATGTCCGGGCAGGCGCCGCACGAGGCTACCCGAACCGTCGGCGGCGCGCCGCGCGGGTTGGCAGACAGCGCGCCCGGTGCGCCGCGCCTGACTATCCGCAACCTGAATTTCTTCTATGGCGGCAACCAGGCGCTGAAGGGCATCAACCTGGACCTGCCAGAGCGGCAGGTCACCGGGATGATCGGCCCGTCCGGCTGCGGCAAGTCCACGTTGCTGCGCGTGCTGAACCGGATGTACGACCTCTACCGGGTCAGCGGGCGACCGGCGAGGTGATGATGGACGGCGAGAACATCATCGGCGACGGCATCGACCTGAACGGCTTGCGCAGCCGCATCGGCATGGTGTTCCAGAAGCCGACGCCGTTTCCCATGTCGATCTACGACAACATAGCCTTCGGCGTGAGGCTGCACGAAAAGCTGTCAAAGGCGCAGATGGCCGAGCGGGTGGAATGGTCGCTGACCCGGGCGGCGCTGTGGGGGGAGGCGAAGGACCGGCTCGGCGCATCGGCTACCGGGTTGTCGGGCGGCCAGCAGCAGCGGCTATGCATCGCGCGCACCATCGCGACCAGGCCCGAGGTAATCCTGCTGGACGAGCCGACCAGCGCGCTCGATCCGATCAGCACGCTGAAGGTCGAGGAGCTGATCGACGAGCTGAAGCAGGACTTCACCATCGCCATCGTGACGCACAACATGCAGCAGGCGGCGCGCTGCGCCGACCGCGTGGCATTCTTCTACCTCGGCGAACTGGTCGAGGCGGGGACGGCGGCGCAGATGTTCACCAATCCGACGCAGAAACGCACGCAGGAATACATCACCGGACGGTTCGGCTGATGACGGATGCCAGCAACGCAAATCCGCAGGAGGCGCGCATGTCCGACGCGGCGCATATCGTGACCCGTTACGAACAGGAGCTGTCGCGGCTGCGCGCGCTGATCAGCCAGATGGGCGGCATGGTCGAGGAGCAGGTGGCGATGGCCTGCCAGGCTGTGCTGACGATGGACAGCGATGCCGCGACCCGCGCGGTCGAGACCGATCCGGCGGTCGATGCGCTGGAGCGCGAGGTCGAGCAGTTCACCATCATGCTGCTGGCGCTGCGCCAGCCGATGGCCCAGGATCTGCGCCAGATCGTATCGTCGCTGAAGATCACCGGGGATCTGGAGCGCATCGGCGACTATGCCGCCAACGTGGCCAAGCGCAGCCTGGTACTGGGCCAGTTCAGCCTGCCGTTCTCGCTGGCCGGGCTGGGCCACATGGCAAGGCTGGTGCAGGAGAACCTGAAATCGGTGATCGACGCGGCCGACGCCGCAGATGCCGACCGCGCGACGGAGGTCTGGCGATCCGACGAGATGATCGACGAGATCTACAACGCGCTGTTCCGCGAGCTGATGACCTACATGATGGAGGATCCGCGCAACATCACGCCCTGCGCGCATCTGCTGTTCGTGGCCAAGAACCTGGAACGGATCGGCGATCACGCTACCAACATCGCCGAGACCGTGTACTACGCGGCGCGCGGCGAGCCGCTGTCCGGCAATCGCCCGAAGGGCGACGCGTCGTCCTCGGCGGTGGTGCGGCCGCCGGGCGGATGAGGCGGGCGCGGCGGCGTGCGGATTGATGGCGGTGGCCAATCAGGGGAGTGCCGGAATGACCATGCAGCGCTTGCGCGAGGACGAGGCTGGCCGATCGCTTGACGGCCCGGCAATGCAGGCCAAGCCGCTGGTGCTGGTGGTCGAGGACGAGGCGCCGCTGGCCACCATGCTGCGCTACAATCTGGAAAAGCAGGGTTTCCGCGTCGAGGAGGCGGCCGACGGGCAGGAGGCGCTGACCCGGATTGCCGAGGTGCAGCCGGACCTGGTGCTGCTGGACTGGATGCTCCCGGTGATGTCGGGCATCGAAGTGTGTCGCCAGATCCGCAGGCGCGGCGCCACACGCGATCTGCCGGTCATCATGGTCACCGCGCGCGCCGAGGACCAGGATGCGGTGCGCGGCCTGAACACCGGCGCCGACGACTACATCACCAAGCCGTTCAGCCTGGATGCGCTGCTGGCACGCATGCGCGCGTTGCTGCGCCGGTCCAACGCGATGCCGGCCAAGGGGCGGCTCGCCTTCCACGATGTCAGCATGGATCTGGCCGCGCATCGCGTGCAGCGCAATGCGCGCGCCATCCATCTCGGCCCGACCGAGTTCCGGCTGCTGGAGTTCTTCCTGCAGCACCCGCGCCGGGTGTTCTCCCGCGAGGAACTGCTGGATGCGGTCTGGGGGCCGGACATCCACGTAGAGCCGCGCACCGTGGACGTGCATATCCGCCGGCTGCGCAAGTCGATCAACGGCGAGGGCGAACTCGATCTGGTGCGCACCGTGCGCGCCGCCGGATACGCGCTGGATACCGAGCCGCTCTGAGCGCGACCGGCCGTGCGCCTGCGTCGGCCGCCGGCAGCGGCCCCGGCGTTCATGCCGCGAGCCGGTCGATCATCCCCTGCGTGATCAAGCACACTCCGCCCTCGGTGCGGCGGAAGCGCCTGGCGTCCAGTCCCGGATCCTCGCCCACCACCAGCCCCGGCGGGATGCGCACGCCGCGGTCGATCACCACTCGGTCCAGCCGTGCGGATCGGCCGATCTCAGTCCCCGGCAGCACCACCGCCTGTTCGATGTGGCTGAACGAGTTGATGTGGACGTTGGTGAACAGCAGCGACTGCCGCACATAGGCGCCCGAGACGATGCAGCCGCCGCTGACCAGCGAGGAGACCGCCATGCCGCGCCGTCCGCCCTCGTCGTGGATGAACTTCGCCGGCGGCGTGACCTCGCCGCTGGTCCAGATCGGCCAGTTCCGGTCGAACAGGTCCAGCCCGGGCACGAAATCCGTCAGGTCGATGTTGGCCGCGTGATAGGCGTCCACGGTGCCGACATCGCGCCAGTACGGCTCCTCCTCGGCCCTGGAGCGCACGCATGAGCGCGAGAAATGGTGCGCCACCGCGCGGCCGCCGGTGACCAGCTTCGGGATGATGTCTTTGCCGAAATCGTGGTGGGAGTGCGGATCGTGCGCGTCCTCGCGCAGCAGTTCGAACAGCAGTTTCGTGTCGAAAACATAGATACCCATGCTGGCGAGCGCGCGGTCGGGATGGCCGGGCATTGCCGGCGGATCGGCGGGCTTTTCCAAGAACGACAGGATCCGGTCATGGTCGTCGATGTGCATGACGCCGAACCCGACTGCCTCCATGCGCGGCACCTCGATGCAGCCCACGGTCACGTCCGCGCCCTGCTCGCAATGCTGCTGTAGCATCTTCTCGTAGTCCATCTTGTAGATATGGTCGCCGGCGAGCACCACGATGTAGCGCGGATCGGCCGCCTCGATAATGTCGATGTTCTGGTACACCGCATCCGCCGTGCCCAGATACCAGAGATCCTCCGACACGCGCTGGCTCGCCGGCAGGATGTCGAAGCTCTCGTTGCGCTCCGGGCGGAAGAAGTTCCAGCCGCGCGTCAGGTGGCGGATAAGGCTGTGCGCCTTGTACTGGGTCGCCACCGCGATGCGGCGGATGCCCGAGTTGAGCGCGTTGGACAGCGCGAAGTCGATGATCCGGCTCTTTCCGCCGAAATACACCGCGGGCTTGGCCCGGATGTCGGTCAACTCCATCAGCCGGCTGCCGCGCCCGCCGGCCAGCACGTACGCCATCGCGTTGCGCGCCAGCGGCCCGCTCGGCCCGTTGGTGCCTCCACTCACTCCCGGCAGCATCCGCCATCGGCTTCCTCCCCCAGTCGTGTCGCCTCGCGTCGTGTCGTGTCGTGTCGTTCAGCCGCCCGGGCTACGCCCGGCGGGCACGTTCCAGATGTCGCTGGGCATATTCCCCGATCGTGCGATCCGACGAGAAGAAACCGACATGCGCCGTGTTCAACGCGCTCGACCGCCACCAGGCCGCGCGGTCGCGCCAGCGCGCGGCGACCTCGCGCTGGGTGGCCGCATAGGAATCGAAATCGGCGGCGACGAGGAAATGGTCGTGCCGGGTCACCGCGTCCACCAGGTCGGCGAAGCGGCCCGGCTCGCTGGGCGAGAACACGCCCGAGCCGATCGCCTCCATGACCTGCTGCAGCATGGGCGAGCGGGCGATGGTCTCGGTCATGTCGATGCCGCGCGCGCGCTGCAGCGCCACCTGTTCGGCGGTCAGTCCGAAGATGAAGATGTTCTCCGCGCCGACATGCTCCAGGATCTCGACATTGGCGCCGTCCAGCGTGCCGATGGTCAGCGCCCCGTTCAGCGCCAGCTTCATGTTGCCGGTGCCGGATGCCTCCATGCCGGCGGTCGAGATCTGCTCGGACAGGTCCGCGGCGGGCACGATCGCCTCGGCCAGCGAGACGTTGTAGTTCGGCAGGAACACGACCTTCAGCATGCCGCGCAGCGTCGGATCGTTGTTGACCATGCGCGCGACATCGTTGGCCAGCTTGATGATCAGCTTGGCGCGGTGATAGCTGGCGGCCGCCTTGCCGGCGAAGATCTTGACCCGCGGCGCCCAGTCGCGCGTCGGCTGCGCGCGCATCGAATCATACAGCGCGACCGTCTCGAGGATGTTGAGCAACTGCCGCTTGTATTCGTGGATGCGCTTGATCTGCACGTCGAACATCGCGTCGGGATCGACCTTGATGTCCATTCGCTCGGCGATCAGCTGCGCCAGCGCCACCTTGTTCTCGCGCTTGATCGCGTGCAGCCGGTCGTGCAGGCCGCTGTCGCCGGCGTGCTCGGCCAGGCCCTCCAGCGCGAGCGGGTCGTCCATGACCCGATCGCCGACCACGTCGACCAGCAGGCGCGTCAGGCCCGGGATTGGCCTCGAACAGCCAGCGGCGGAACGTGATGCCGTTGGTCTTGTTGACGATGCGTCCGGGATACAGCGCGTCGAGGTCGCGAAACACCGTGCGGCGCATCAGGTCGGTATGCAGCGCCGAGACGCCGTTGACCTTGTGGCTGCCGAGGAACGCCAGCGTGCCCATCCGCACCCGGCGCCCGGCATTCTCGTCGATCAGCGACAGCGCGGCGAGCGCGTCGGCGTCCGCGCTGGCCGTCCGGCGCCTGCGCGTTGACGCGGCCCAGATGCTGCCAGTTGAGCAGGTAGATGATCTGCATGTGGCGCGGCAGCAGCCGCTCCAGCAGCGGCACCGCCCAGCTCTCCAGCGCCTCCGGCAGCAAGGTGTGGTTGGTGTAGCTGAACGTGCTGGAGGTGATCTCCCAGGCCTCATCCCATTCCAGCGCGTGGTCGTCGATCAACAGGCGCATCAGCTCGGCGACCGCGATCGCCGGATGGGTGTCGTTCAGCTGGATCGCCGCCTTGTCGGGCAGCGTGCGGACGTCGCCGTGCTGGCGGACATGGCGGCGGACCAGATCCTGCAGGCTGGCCGAGGAGAAGAAATACTCCTGCCGCAGCCGCAGCTCCTGCCCGGCCGGCGTGTCGTCGCTGGGATACAGCACCTGGCTGATGGCGTTGGCGCGGCTGCGATCGGCCAGCGCGCCGACATGGTCGCCGCGGTTGAACGCATCCAGGCGCAGCGGGTCAGGCGCGCGCGACGACCACAGGCGCAGCGTATTGACGTGCTGGCCGCGCCAGCCGACGACCGGCGTGTCATAGGCGATCGCCTCGACGGTCTCGGCAGGCTTCCAGACATGGCGCGGTCTTGCCGTCGTCGCCGGTGGCTTCCTCGACCCGGCCGCCGAAGCCGACGGCATAATCGACCTCGGGCCGCTCGAATTCCCACGGGTTGCCGAAGCTGAGCCAGGTTTCCGGATATTCGCGCTGCCAGCCGTCCTTGATGACCTGCCGGAACAGCCCGTGATTGTAGCGGATGCCGTAGCCATAGGCGGCGACGCTGAGGGTCGCCATGCTTTCCATGAAGCAGGCGGCCAGCCGGCCAAGGCCGCCATTGCCCAGCGCGGCGTCGGGTTCGATGCTGCGCAGGCGCTCCAGGTCGACGCCCAGTTCGGCCAGGGCGGCGCGCATCGGTCTCGGTCAGGTCGAGATTGTTCAGGCTGTCGGCCAGCAGCCGGCCGATCAGGAACTCCAGCGACAGATAATAGACCCGCTTGCGAGCCTTCGGCGTAGTTGGCGCGGGTCGAAGTCATCCAGCGGTCAACGATCTTGTCGCGCACCGTCAGCGCGCAGGCCACGAACCAGTCGCGGTCGCTGGCGACGATCGGATCCTTGCCGACCGCGTAGGTGAGCTTGGCCACCACTGCCCGGCGCAGTGCCGCGATGTCCTCGTCCTGAGCGGGCAGGGCGATGCGCGAGGCGACCGGCCTGGCAATTGTCGCGGACGGGCGGGCTTGGCTCATAGGACTTCCTGCGACGTGACGGGTGCAGCCTGCAGCCCGGCGCTGATGCGCCCGGGAGCAGCTTAGACCGTGCTATCACGCCTTGGGCAGTGGCTTCGTCAATCAGCCGGTATGGCGGCGTTCCCCCATGGCGGGGGTCCATCCGCCGGCGCTATGTCCATGCGGGAGTGTCGCTTGCGGCGCCAGACCCGCAACGTGGCTCGGCTGTCGGCGGACGGCCGTCCCGCCCGAGACCTGGCCGATCGGAACGGCGTTAACCTTCTCGGCGCCGGCCTGAATGGCGGGCGTTCATGTGCATCCGCGGCCGCTGCGCGCCCGTAAACTTGGCATGGCAGGCGGACCGACCCGCTTTGCTCCCGGAGACACGGTGCGTTATGAGTGCTTCCGATAAATCCCGCGGCATTGGCCCGATCGTGAGCGGCGCGGCTTCAGGCCACGCTCCACGCGGGTCAGCCACGCGCCGCGTGCCTCGGAGGAAAGGTTGGCTATCCGATGTCTCGGGACGGCCCGGTGATCGAGCCGACAGCGTTCCCTATCGCCTCGCTGCGCCGCGCCGTGCTCCGGTGAGCGGACGCATGCCGGATGCCCCCGGTCGCCCGCAGGGTGGCGCGGCTGGCGCGAGCGGCGGTCGCGCCCGTGCCGCCGCGGACGAGCCCGGCGCGCTGCTGTGGCTGGTGGCGGCCGGAGATCGGGCGGCGTTCCGCAGGCTGTACGACCAGCAGGCGCCGCATCTGTATGCGGTGGCGATGCGGATTACCCGCCAGTCGGCGCTCGCCTCCGACGCGGTGCACGATGCGTTCCTGCAGGTCTGGCGCAATGCCGCGCGGTTCGACGCCGCGCGCGGCCATGCCGAGGCGTGGCTGCTGAGCCTGGTGCGCTACCGGGCATTGGACATCGTTCGCCGTCGCGTCCGCGAGGTGTCCGACGAGGGCCTGCCGGAACTGGAGGACAGCGATCCCGACCCGCTGGCATTGCTGCAGACCGCCCGCGACGCCGCCGACCTGAACCGTTGCCTGGAGACGCTGGAGGCGGATCGCCGCAGCCTGGTGGTGCTGGCCTTCGTCGATGGCCTGTCGCACAGCGAGCTGGCTGAGCGCCTGGACACGCCGCTGGGCACGGTGAAGTCGTGGATCCGCCGCAGCCTGATGTCGCTGCGCGCCTGTCTGGAGGCGCCGGCGACATGAGCGGCGCGGGGGACGACACCGGACTGAGCGGTCCGGACGAGATCGACGCGCTGGCCGGCGAATACGTGCTGGGCGTGCTCGATGCCGAGCAGGCGCGCGGCGTGCGGGTGCGCGCACGCGGCGACGCGGCGTTGGCCCAGGCGATCGTCGGGTGGGAAATCCGCCTGCTGCCGATGGCCGCCGGCGTGCAGCCGCGCGATCCGCCCGGCGCATTGTGGCACCGGATCGAGGCGCGCATCGCCGTGCCGCCGGAGGAGCCGGCCAATGACGCCCCGCTGGCCTCGCAGCCCGCGATCGCCCCGGCCTATGCGGCAGGCCCGGCGGCGCGTCGGCCGGGCCCGCCGCGGGCGCGCGGCGTGCGCGGCTGGCAGGCGGCGACGGTGCTGGGATTTGCGCTCGCCGCCGCCTTTGCCGGCATCGCCTTCCTGCCGTCGGCGACGCCGGCCGGCGTGCAACTGGCGGCGATCGCTCCGGTGGGCGCTCCGCAGGCGGCCTTCGTCGCCTCCGCCCGTCCGGACGGAACCGTGGTGCTGACCGCCCTGTCGCCCGCGGACGTGCCGTCCGGACGCGACCTGGAACTTTGGATTCTGCCGCCGGGGGAAAAGACCGTGGCCCCGCTGGGCGTGCTTCCGGTCACCGGGCGCACGTTGCGGCTGCAATCCGCCCCGGCGACGGGCACGCAGCTGCTGATCAGCCTGGAGCCGCGCGGCGGCTCGCCCACCGGCCAGCCGACCGGCCCGGTCCTGTATTCGGGAACGCTGGCCAGCGCCTGATCGTCGGCGCGCGGCCGGCGGCTTGCGGCGCAGCGGGATCGTTGATACGCCATAGCAATGGCGGCGCGCTCGCGGCCTGAGGAACAGCGGTGATGCGGCGGTTGTCCTGCGTCGCGTCAATACGATGGTGCTTCGCCGGCGCGGGTGGGCGCCGGCGTCCATGACGGCAGCTGGCCGGCGGGCGGTCGGCTTGCCATTGCTGCTGCCGCTGATCGGCCTGCTGCTGGCCGGAATCTGGAGCTGGATCGACGTGACGGCGCAGCTGCGCGCGACGCTGCGCCGCGATGCGGCGCTGTTGCGCGCCCAGACGGAGCAGACGCTGGACACGCAGGAAAGCGTGCTGGTCGCGGTGGACATGGCGACCGCCAACCTGTCCTGGCCACAGATCCGCGGCAGCGAGGCAGTGCATCGCCTGCTGGTCCGGCTCGCCGATACCGCCGGCGCGGTTGACACCCTGGGCATGATCGACCCGCAGGGCCGCATCGCGGCCGCCAGCGACATGCCGTTCCCCGCGCGTCCCATCGACCTGTCGGATCGCGACTTCGCCACCGCGTTCCCGCCGGGAAGCCAGGCCGCGGTGGGCTTCGTCGGCCGGGCCGTGCTCAGCCGCGTCGATGGCCGCCCGCAGGTGCATCTGGCGCGGCCGCGCCGTCCCGGCGCCGGGGTGGCGGGCGATGGCGGGGTCATCGTGGCCGGGTTCCGCCCGGCGCTGTTCGAGGGCCTGTTCGCGCGGCTCGGGCAGGACGGAGCGGCACGGCCGGCCGGCGTGCTGCTGATGCGCCAGGACGGCTGCCTGCTCGCCCGGTTCCCGGAAGCGGTCACGCCCGGCCACATGCAGCCGCTGCTGCCGGACGATCCGGTGCGCGTCGCTGCACGCGGGCTGTCGGGCAGCGAAACGGTGGAGTTCGGCCGGCACGGCTTTTCTGCCGTGCAGCGCATCGGGCGGTATGGGCTGATTCTGGCTGCTCGATTCGATCCCGCGGTGGCGCGCAACGAGTGGCTGCGCCAGATGCCGTTTCCGACCGCCGGCGCACTGGCAACCGCGGCGCTGCTGCTGCTGCTGGGCCTCCGCGCGCAGGCCCGGATCGACGCCGAGGCCGAGCGCGCCAGCCTGCTCGCTGCCCGTATTGAGCAGGAGCGCGCCGCGGCGCAGGAGCGCGCGCAGCTGGAAGCCCGGCTCCGCCAGACCGAGAAACAGGCGTCGCTGGGCCAGCTCGCCGCCGGCGTTGCGCACGACTTCAACAATCTTCTGCAGGCGGTGGTGACTGCGGCCCACTCGGTCCGCCAGCCCGGCGCCACCACGGACAGCATCGCGCGGTCAGCCGGCCTGATCCTGCGCGCCGCCGAGCGCGGGGCGGCCCTGACCCGCAGGATGCTGGATTTCTCTCGCGCCGACGAGGCGGGGGACAGCGCGCCCGCAACCGCCCATTTCGCGCCCGAGGCGGCGTTGCGCGGCGCGCAGGATCTGCTGGCGGCGGTGCTGGGGGCGAAATGGCCGGTGCGGGTCCGCCTGCCGGGCCGCCCGCTGCCGGCGGTGCGCGGCAGCCAGGCCGAATGCGAGGCGGTGCTGCTCAATCTTGCCGGCAATGCGCGCGACGCCATGCCGGGCGGCGGCGAGGTCGAACTGGCAGCGGCGCTGGCCGACCCGCCGCAGGCGCTGGCCGATGGGCGGCCCGACACGCAAGCGCCGTTGTGGGTTCGGATCACCGTGCGCGATCGTGGCCACGGCATGGATCCGGCCACCCTGGCCCGCGCCGGCGAGGCATTCTTCACCACCAAGCCACGCGGCGCGGGCACCGGCCTGGGGCTGTCGATGGCGCGCGGCTTCGCACAGCGCGGCGGCGGCGTGCTGGACATCGCCAGCGTGCCGGAGCAGGGCACGATGGTCACGCTCTGGCTGCCCGCCGGCTGATCGCCCGCCTCCGCGATCACGTCCGGTTGCAGGAGGGAACTTGCGCGACCGATACGGGTGTGCTTGCTTCTCATCGCGCTGCCGGAACGAGAACCCATGCTGCTTGCCCACCTGACCGACCTGCACGTTCGCCCGCCCGGCGTGCCCGCATATCGCGTTGTCGAATCGACCATGCTTGCCGAACGGGCCTTGCGCGCCGTCGCCGCGCTGCGGCCCCGCCCGGACGCGGTGGTGATTTCCGGCGACCTCACCGATTGCGGGCTGGCCAGCGAATACGCGGTCCTGGCTTCGATGCTGGGCCAGCATTTGAGTGATTTCCCGGTCTACCTCATCCCCGGCAACCACGATCGCCGCGCCGAGTTTCGCGCGGCCCTGGGCGGATACCCTGGTGTACTGTCGCATCCGGATTTCGTGCAGTACGCAGTCGAGGACTTGCCGCTGCGTCTGGTGATGCTGGACAGCGTGGTGCCGGGCGCGGGGCACGGCGAGCTGTGCGCCGCCCGGCTGGACTGGCTGGACACTGTGCTCGCGGCAGCGCCCGAGCGGCCGACCATGCTGGTGCTGCATCACCCGCCGATCCGCTGCGGCCTGGAGATGATGGACGCGATCAACTTGCGCTCCGCCGACGCGCTCGCCGCCATGCTGGCGCGCCATCCGCAGGTCGAGCGCATCCTGTGCGGCCATCACCACCGGCCGATCACCGGCCGGCTGGGTCGCGCGATCGTCGTGGTGGCGCCCTCCGTCGCGCATCAGGGAGAGGTGGCCCTGATCCACGACCAGGGCCGCTTCGTGCTGGAACCGCCAGCCTATCAACTGCATCTGCACCTGTCGGACGGGCAGGTGGCGAGCCATACCGTCCTCGTCGAATCCTATCCCGGACCGTTCCCGTACATCGAGGATCCCGACTATCCCGGCAAGGCGCTCTGAGCGGCCGCCCTGACCGCCAGGCGTCGGAACTTTCGGGGGCCGCAGCCTATGACTCCGTGCACGAAGGGGCAGGGGGTCACGATGGCGACGCAGGATGCCGACCAGAGCGAAAAGGTCTGGTCGATGATCAAGGACATCGAAGTGGCGATGCTGACCAGCGAGGACGGCGGCGTGCTGCGCAGCCGCCCGATGGTCGCGATGCAGTCGGGGTTTTCGGGCACGCTCTGGTTCTTCACCCGCGCCGATAGCCACAAGGTTTCGGAGGTGGCGCGGGAAAACCAGGTCGGGCTGAGCTACGCCGACCCGAAGCGACAGAACTATGTATCGCTATCCGGCACCGCCCAGCTGGTGCGTGACCGCGGCGAGATCGACGAGCATTGGAGCGAGTTGGTGCGGGTCTGGTTTCCCAAGGGCAAGGACGATCCGCAGATCGCCCTGCTGCGCGTCGATGTCGAGCAAGCCGAGTACTGGGATGCGCCGTCCTCGACCATGCTGCACCTGTACGGCTACGCCAAGGCGCGCCTTACCGGGGAGCCGCCACATCCGGGCGGTCACGGCACTGTCGATCTCAGCTGATTGTCAGGCGGCAAGCGAGTGATGCGGTTTGGCCACAGCCGATGCCACCTACAGAGTTGTGAACGGAAATACATTTGCATCGGGCAGCGCCCGCACCTACGTTGCGTTGCAGCAAGGCGGTTCGCCGCTTTGCTTTCTTGGACGTTTCCTCCCTAAACTTGGCGGCGCTTACGGGCGCCGCCATTTTTTTCGCTATTCCGGCGGCGACAGGCCGCCCTGGCGCTCGACGAAGGCGGCGATCTCGGCCACGCCACCGCCGGTACGGATGTTGGCGAACACGAACGGGCGGTCGCCGCGCATCCTGCGGCTGTCGCGGTCCATCACCTCCAGGCTCGCGCCGACCAACGGTGCGAGGTCGATCTTGTTGATGACCAGCAGATCGCTGCGGGTGATGCCGGGGCCGCCCTTGCGCGGGATTTTGTCGCCGGCGGACACGTCGATGACGTAGATCGTCAGGTCGGCCAACTCCGGGCTGAAGGTGGCGGCGAGGTTGTCGCCGCCGCTCTCGATCAGGATCACGTCCAGCCCCGGGAACCGCCGCGTCAGGTCGGCGACGCCCGCCAGGTTGATGCTGGCGTCCTCGCGGATCGCGGTATGCGGGCAGCCGCCGGTCTCGATGCCCAGGATGCGCTCGGCCGGCAGCGAGCCGGCGCGGGTCAGGAACTCCGCATCCTCGCGCGTATAGATGTCGTTGGTGATGGCGGCGATTTCGCGCCGGTCGCGGAAGTGCCGGCACAGCGCGTCCATCAGCGCCGTCTTGCCGCTGCCCACCGGGCCGCCGATGCCGACGCGCAGCGGGCCGTGCCTGGATGTCATGTGCGGAACAGCCTCGTGTGCTGGGTTTCGTGCCGCATCGCGGCGATGTCGGAGCGGAATGCGCAGCCGCCGAGATCGTCCAGGGTGGCGTTGCTGGTCGCCTCGGCCACCTGCAGTATCACAGGCTCCAGCGCTGCAAGCACGGCAAGGCCGGCGGACTGGCCGAGCGGAACCAGCCGCACGGCGGCCGAGGTCAGGTTTGCGGCGAACGCCTGCAGGTAGGCCGCGCAGGTTGCGTCAGCGCCGATGCCGTGCTCGCCGGCGAGGCGGCCGACAGCGACCGCATGCGTGACGCCCTCACCCCGGCCCTCTCCCGGAGGCAGAGGGGGAAGCCCCTCTCCCTCTGGGAGAGGACGGTGAGGAATGTTCCGCCAGCCGCCGCCGCCCGGACGAACGCTTCGCCCTGTCCCGTCGCCTCCGCCCGGCGCTCCCGCCCCGGCTGCGCGGCCACCGCCAGGGCCGTCACGTCGTTCCCGGCATGGGCATGGCGCAGCAGGATCGCGTCGGTCTGTCCGGCGCCGTGGCGCAGCACGTCCTCGATCCAGGCGCGCAGCGTCGCGCCGTCGCGGATGTCTCCGGCCTCCACCGCCCATTCGATGCCGTGCGAGTAGGCGAAGCCGCCGGTCGGGAAAGCCGGCGACAGCCACGCCAGCAGCCGAAGCAACTCAGTGCTGGTAGTCATCGTGGCTGTGCGCATGGCCGCCGGCATAGGCGCCCGCCTCGGGGTCGAACGGCGCCTCGATGGCGGCGACATGACCGCCCAGGCCGCGCACCATGTCCGCGATCACGTGATCGGCGCGGATGCGCAGGCGGTCGCCGATCAACTGCACCGGCAGATGCCGGTTGCCGAGATGCCAGGCGATGCGGACCAGGGCGGCCGCATCATGCGCGTGGATGTCGAGCAGCGGTTCGGGCCGCGCCGCGACGGCGACGATGCCGCCGCCCTCAAGCACCAGACCGTCGCCATGCCGCAGCCGAACCGCCTGCGGCAGATCCAGCAGGATGTCGGCGCCGGATTCGGTCGCCAGCAGGATGCGCCGGCGATGGCGCCGGTCGAAGTCGATCAGCACCCGGTCCGCGGCGCCCGCCGCGTCCCATTCGCCGGCCGTCAGGACGGATGTCGCGCGCATGGACTCGCTCAGAACAGGAAATACCGCTGCGCCATGGGCAGCACGGTGGCCGGCTCGCAGGTCAGCAGCACGCCGTCGGCGCGAACCTCATAGGTCTCGGCATCCACCTCGATCACCGGCGTCGCGTCGTTGTGGATCATGCTGCGCTTGCCGATGCCGCCGCGGGTGTCGCGCACCGCGACCAGTTGCCGCGTCAGGCCGTATTCGCGCCCGATCTCCGCTTCCAGCGCGGCCGCCGAGACGAATGTCACGCAGCTCTCGGCCATCGACCGCCCGTAGGCCGCGAACATCGGCCGGTAATGCACCGGCTGCGGCGTCGGGATCGAGGCGTTCGGGTCGCCCATCGCGGCGGTGATGATGCTGCCGCCCTTGATGACCAGGTCCGGCTTGACCCCGAAGAACGCCGGCGACCACAGCACCAGGTCCGCAAGCCTGCCCACCGCGACCGAGCCGATCTCATCGGCCAGCCCCTGCGCGATCGCCGGGTTGATGGTGTATTTCGCGACGTATCGCTTGATGCGCGCGTTGTCGTGGCGCGCGCCGTCCCCGGGCAGGCTGCCCCGCTGCTGCTTCATCTTGTGCGCGGTCTGCCAGGTGCGGATCAGCACCTCGCCGACCCGTCCCATGGCCTGACTGTCCGACGAGATCATGCTGATGGCGCCGATGTCGTGCAGGATGTCCTCGGCGGCGATCGTCTCGCGCCGGATGCGGCTTTCCGCGAACGCCAGGTCCTCCGGGATGGCGCTGTCGAGGTGATGACAGACCATCAGCATGTCGAGGTGCTCGTCCAGCGTGTTGCTGGTGTACGGGCGCGTCGGATTGGTGCTGCTCGGCAGCACGTTCGACAGTCCCGCCACCCGGATGATGTCCGGCGCGTGGCCGCCGCCGGCGCCCTCGGTGTGAAAGGCGTGGATCGTGCGTCCCCTGAAGGCGGCGATGGTGTCCTCGACGAACCCGCTTTCGTTCAGCGTGTCGGTGTGGATCATCACCTGCACGTCGTAGCGGTCGGCGACCGATAGGCAGCAATCGATGGCGGCCGGCGTGGTGCCCCAATCCTCGTGCAGCTTGAGGCAGCTCGCGCCCGCCCGCAGCATCTCCTCAAGCGCGGCTGGGCGGGAGGCGTTGCCCTTGCCGGCAAAGGCCAGGTTCACCGGCAAGCCCTCCGCCGCCTGCAGCATCCGTTGCATGTGCCACGGGCCGGGGGTGCAGGTGGTGGCCGCAGTTCCCGTCGCCGGTCCGGTGCCGCCGCCGATCAGCGTGGTGATGCCGGAGGCGATGGCGTGTTCGACCTGCTGCGGGCAGATGAAGTGGACGTGCGCGTCGATGCCGCCGGCGGTGAGAATCTTGCCCTCGCCGGCGATGACTTCCGTGCCGGGACCGATGACGATGGTGACGTCCGGCTGGATGTCAGGATTGCCGGCCTTGCCGATATGGCTGATGCGGCCGTCCGTCAGGCCGATATCGGCCTTGACGATGCCCCAGTGGTCGATGACGAGCGCGTTGGTGATGACCGTGTCCACCGCGCCCTCGGCCTGCGATCTTTGCGACTGGCCCATGCCGTCGCGGATCACCTTGCCGCCGCCGAACTTCACTTCCTCGCCGTAGGTGGTCAGGTCGCGCTCGACCTCGGCCCACAGATCGGTATCGGCCAGACGTATGCGGTCGCCCACCGTGGGGCCGAACATGTCGGCATAGGCGCGACGCGGGATCCGGGTCATCCGAGCGGCCCCATCACGTCGCCGCGGAAGCCCCAGACGGCGCGCGCGCCGCGCAGCGGCACCAGCGTCACCGACCGGGTCTGCCCCGGCTCGAAGCGGATGGCGGTGCCCGCCGCGATGTCGAGCCGCTGGCCGCGCGCGGCGGCCCGGTCGAAGGACAGGGCGGAGTTGCTTTCGGCAAAATGGTAGTGGCTGCCGACCTGGATCGGCCGGTCGCCGGTGTTGGCGACGTCCAGCATGGTCCGGTCAAGCCCGGCGTTCAGGTCGATGTCGCCGTCGGCCGTCTCGATCTCGCCGGGGATCATCGCGCGTTCGCCCCCGAGAAGTCGCCGTGGTCTGGCCTGACCCGGAGAGAGGGCGCTGAGTTGGTCCGCGGAAGGATCACCGTATCGGCTCATGCACGGTGACCAGCTTGGTGCCGTCGGGGAACGTGGCCTCCACCTGCACTTCGGCGATCATCTCGGCCACGCCCTCCATCACCTGTTCGCGCGTCAGTACCAGCCCGCCCGCGCGCATCAGGTCGGCGACGCTGCGGCCGTCGCGAGCGCCCTCGACCACGTAATCGCAGATCAGCGCCACCGCTTCCGGGTGGTTCAGCTTCACCCCGCGCTCCAGCCGCCGCCGCGCCACCTGGGCCGCCATCGCGATCAGCAGCTTGTCCTTCTCGCGCGGCGTCAGCAGCACGTCGTCCTCCCGTCAGCATTGCCAGACGCGCGGCCAGGGGCGGCCATCGCGCAGCGGTCCGCCGGCCGCGACGATGGCCGCCCGCAGGCATCGTTCGTCGCGGGCAACAACCCTGGCAATCAGCATGCCATCCCAGGCCGATGCGCCGGTCTCCGCGTCGCAGCCTGCCAGGGCTGCACGCACCGCGTCCAGCCTCGCCGCCGCGTCGGGCGCCACGAACACCAGTGTCGCCACCGCCCGGTTCGCTCCCGCGACCGCCGGCCTGGCCAGCGTGGCGGCGACCTCGCCGCGCAGTTGGATGGCGTCGTGCAGCACAGGGATGCCATCGCGCTCGACGCGGATCAGGTCGCAGAGCGTGGCCCGTCGCACCTGCTCGCCCATCGCCGCCCGGCCGAACACCAGCGCTTCAATGCCGAGGAAACGGGCGGAGGCGCGCATCCGCACCCGCAATTGCCGGTCCAGCGCGCAGCCGTCGAACAGGATGGTCTCCTGCGGCAGCCATTCCAGCGCCGCCGCCTCGCCCAGGTCGAGCACCGTCCGCACCAGCGCCGGAGGGTCGGCGGGCAGGGCGCGGTAGCATCGCTCGGCGGCCTGTCCGGCGATGGTGGCCTCCGCCGCGTCGGCCAGGACGATCCCGGTGCGCAGCCGATCGCCGCCGGCGATGCCGCCGGAGCTGTTCAGCAGCACCGCCTCGACCCGCGCGACCGGGCGGGGGAATCGGGCCTTGAGGCAGCCTTCCTGGTGCAGGTCGCGCAGCACGGTGCGGCCGCTGCGCAGGCCGAAAGCGATGTCCAGCCCGCCGCTCGCCCGTTGCAGGTCGGCCCGCGAGGCGATCAGGGCGCGACCGGACAGGTCGGCAGGCGGTCGGGATCGGGCTGCATCGGCGGCGCGCACTCCTTGGTCAGCGAGGGAACAGGGAGCAAGCCGTGTGCCCGGCGGCTGGGCCGTCAGGGGCCGAAGGCCGTGCCGGCGCTATCGAGCATCACGAACCCCGGCCCCGTCAACGCCGCAACTGCTACACCCAGGACCGCCGCGAACAGGGCTGCCCCGAGCAGCCACACCGCAGGCTTGCGCCGCGCCGATCGGCGGCCATCATCGCGGAGATCGGCGAGGCGGTCGAAATCCGGGGGCATGTCCACGCTGCGGTCCTCCTGCCATGCGCGCCGGGTCGGCGCCGGGCGAGGATGGTGGCGGGCGCGGCACGGGCGGTATGAGGCGGATCACATGCGGGACGCGAAAGCGGGCGAACGCCAAAACGGGCCAGGCATCGCTGCCGGGCCCGTGCTGGTCGCCCCGTTCCGATCGCAGGCGCGGGTCAGTTGTTGCTGCTGCGGTTGCCGGTGAGTTGCAGCAGCAGCATGAACAGGTTGATGAAGTTCAGCAGCAGCTGCAGCGCATCAAACACGCTGCGCCGGGCGGCGATGTCGGAGCCCTCGGCATAGCTATACTGGACGTAGTCCGCCTTGATCCGCTGGGTGTCGTAGGCGGTCAGGCCGACGAACACCAGGACGCCGATGATGCTGATGGCGAACTGCAATCCGCTGCTGTGGATGAAGATGTTGGCGACGCTGGCGATGATGACGCCGAACAACCCCATGATCAGGAAGCTGCCGAAGCGCGACAGGTCGGATTTCGTGGTGTAGCCGTACAGGCTCATCGCGCCGAAGGTGGCCGCCGTGATGAAGAACACCCGGACCACGCTCTCATGCGTGTAGATCAGGAAGATGTTGGTCAGGCTGGCGCCCATCGCCACGCAGAATGCCCAATACAACGCCTGCACCGTGCGCGTGGACAGCCGGTTGACGCCGATGCTGAGCACCATGACGAAGGCCAGCGGCGCGAACATCGCGATCCAGGCCAGCGGACCGGCGACATGCTGCAGCCCGTACTGGGTCTGCGTCAGCGGATAGAACGCGTCGATCAGGCTGGTGTTCGCGATCGCGTAGGCGACGACGCCGGTCAGCAGCAGCCCCGAGGCCATCCAGTTATAGACCCGGAGCATGTAGGCGCGCAGGCCGGCATCCAATACCGCGGCGGGCTGCCCTGTGCGGGCGGCCGGATTGAAGCCCGGTCCGCGGAACTCGGGACTGTAAGCCATTGGTCTTCTCTCTTTCCCTGCGAGGCGAGCCTGCCTCTCGGCGTGTGATGTTGGCTACTCGTGCGGGCGGATCAAGCTAATTCGATGTAACCCTGGCACATTCGCCGGGCGTCCGGCCCGGCATGGAGCAGGGCAAGACGTCGGCAGCTACTCGTTGCGCAGAAGCGGCGCGGCCTTGGCCCGCAACGCCGCCTCGGTGCCAGCGTAACCCAGCGCCAGCATCAGCGCCATGCACCCCGCCACGGTCGCCGCGAGCCGGCCGGGCAGTAACGACCAGGGCGCGTGCATGACGAACCGCATCACCCCGAAGCTGGCCGCCGCGCCGACCACGGCCGCCAGCACGCCGGCCACCGCGCCGAGGATCCCGAACTCGATCAGCCAGGCGGCGCGGATCTGGCCGCGCGTGGCGCCGAGCGTCTTCAGGATCACCGCCTCGCGGATGCGACGCTGCTGGCCGCCGGCGACCGCGCCGGCCAGGACCAGCGCGCCGGCGGCCAGGGTCAGGCTGCCGGTCGCCGTCAGCGCGCCGGCAAGCTGGCCCAGCAACGCGGCGATCGCATCCAGCACGTCGGCTACGCGGATGCCCGAGACATTCGGCAGCGCGTCGGTGACCTGGCGCAGCACCGCCGGCTGGCTCGCCGCATCGGCGCGCACGGTGGCGATGTCCGAGTGCGGCGCGTGCGCCAGCAGCCCCGGGCTGGCGACCAGCGCGAAGTTCAGCCCCAGGCTGCGCCACGCGATGTCGCGCAGGCTGGCCACCGTCAGGTCGATGTCGCGGCCGAGCACGTTGACCCGCAGCGTGTCGCCGACGCGGACCCCCCAGCCGCGCGCCAAGCCGGCATCGAATGAAACCAGCGGCTTCCCGGCATAGTCTGCCGGCCACCAATGGCCAGCCGCCAGCCGCGTGCCGGCCGGCTCGGCAGCCGCGTAGGTCAGGCCGCGATCGCCGCGCAGCGCCCAGCGTGTGTCCGGCGTGGCGTGCACCTGCTCGGCCGGCACGCCGGACACGCTGACCAGCCGGGCGCGCAGACTGGGCACGTCCTGCACGTCGCGAACCCCGGGAATGGCCGCCAGGATGGCGCGGAAGCGGGCCACCTGATCGGGCTGGATGTCGACGAAAAAGAAGCTGGGCGCGTCGCGCGGCATCTCCTGCGCCACCTGCCGGCCGATATTCCCCTCGATAAGGGCCACGGCGGCCAGCGTGGACAGGCCCAGCCCGACCGAGACCAGCAGCCCGGCGGTCGGCGCGCCCGGGCGATGCAGGGCGCCAACACCCAGCCGGACAACGAAGCTGCGGCCGACCGGCAGCCGCGCCGCCGCGCGCACCAGCAGCGCGCCGCCGCCGCGGAACAGCGCCAGGGTGGCCACCGCCGCCGCGCAGAACCCGGCGGCGAACCCGCGATCCGGCGAGGTCGCCACCACCAGCGCCGCCAGCACCAGCGCCAGCCCCAGCGAGACCAACAGCAGCGCCGCAGGGGGCCGCTCGGCGGATGGCAGCAGCGGGTCACGGAACAGCGCGGCGCCGGGGATGCGCGTGGCCCGGCCGAGCGGCGGCAGCGCGAACACCGCGGCCACCAGCAGCCCGTACAGCGCGGCCAGGCCCAGCGGGCGCCAGAACAGGCCGATCTGCGGCGTGATCGGCAGCAGGTCGCCGGCCAGCCGCACCGCCGCCGCGGGCAGCGCCACGCCGGCGATCAGTCCGGCCAGCACGCCCGCCGCCGACAGCGCCATCACCTGTATGAAGCAGACCCAGAAGACCAGCGCCGGCTCCGCCCCCAGGCAGCGCAGCGTGGCGATCGTGCGCGCGCGGGCCAGCAGCCAGGCGCGCACCCCGCCGGAGACGCCGATGCCGCCGACCAGCAGCGACGTCAGCCCGACCAGCGTCATGAACAGGCTGGTCTGGTCGATGAACCGCACCACGCCGGGCGCGGCGGCGCGCGCGTCGCGGATACGCCAGCCGGTATCGGGAAAGGCGCCCCGGAGTGCTGCGACGGTTGCGGGGACGCTCGCCCCCTTCGCCAGCAAGGCGCGCAGGTGGTACTCGACGATCGACCCGGGCTGCAGCAGGCCGGTGGCCGGCAGCGACGCCGTCGAGATCAGCACGCGCGGACCGAATATCGACGGGTCGGCGACGCGGTCCGGCTCGGCGGTCATGGTGCCGCGCACCACAAGGCTGGCATTGCCGAGCCGCATTGTCTGGCCGACCGTCGCGCGCAGCCGCTGCAGCACCAGCGGGTCCACCAGCGCGCCGCCGGCCAGGGCCGATGGCAGCGGCTGCGCCGGCTTGACGACCGGCGCGCCGACCAGCGGCCAAGCGGCATCGACCGCCTTCAGCTCGACCAGCAGCCGCTCGCCCGACGGCGCCACCAGCATGGAGCGCATGGTGACCACGTCGGACACGCGCGCGCCGCGCTGGCGCAGCCAGGCGCGCAGCGCCGCGGGCAGCGGCTGCGCGCCGCCCAGCACCTCGATGTCGCCGCCCAGGATGCGCTGGCCGTCGCGCGCCAGGCTGTGCTCGATGCCGGTCCGCAACGTGCCCACGGCGGCGATCGCGGCCACCCCCAGCGCCAGGCAGGCCAGCACGATGCGCAGCCCGCGCACGCCGCCGCGCAACTCGCGCCGGGCCAGGCGGAATGCCAGCCTCATGCGATCCGGCCGTCGGCGATGTGGATGGTTCGTCCGCAGCGCGCGGCGAGCGCCGTGTCGTGGGTAATCAGCAGCAGCGTCGTGCCGGCCGCTTCCTGAAGCCCGAACAGCAGGTCCATGACCGCCGCCCCGGTGGCGCGGTCCAGGTTGCCGGTCGGCTCGTCGGCCAGCAGCAGGCGCGGGCGCGGGGCGAAGGCGCGGGCCAGCGCCACGCGCTGCTGCTCGCCGCCCGATAGCTGGCCGGGCAGGTGGGTCAGGCGGTGCGCCAGCCCGACCGCGCGCAGGCTGTCCGCGGCGCGGCCGGCCGCGTCCGGCTCGCCGGCCAGCTCCAGGGGTACGGCCACGTTCTCGACCGCGGTCATGCTGGCGATCAGGTGAAAGGCCTGGAACACGATGCCCACCGTGCGCCGCCGCAGCCGCGCCAGCGCGTCCTCGGCCATGCCGGCCAGCTCCCGCCCATCCAGCGTCACGCTGCCCGAACTCGCGCGCTCCAGCCCGGCGAGGACCATCAGCAGGCTGGTCTTGCCCGAGCCCGACGGGCCGACGATGCCCACCGCCTCGCCCGCGCCAACGTCCAGGCTGATGCCGCGCAGGATGTTGACCGGGCCGGAGGCAGCGGGCACCGTCAAATGCAGGTCGCGCACCCGCACCAGGGTTTCGAGCGTGCGGGATGGCGTGACCGGAGGCGATGCGATGGCGTCCATGGCTGCTCGATATGGCCTTCGTGTTGCAATGCGGAATGCCGCGATGGTCCTGGCCGCTGCGGGTTGCTTGGTTTTCACCTCGGCGGGGTCCGGTCGCGGCGCGTCGGCCGCCCCGGCCCCGATCCGGCTGCTGATCCTGGGCAACTCGCTCACCGCCGGGTACGGGCTGCCGGCCGGCGACGCCTTCCAGGCCCGGCTTGCCGCGTCTCTGCGCGCGCATGGCCGCGACGTGGCCATCGTCGATGGCGCGGTGTCCGGCGACACCAGCGCCGGCGGCCGGGCGCGGCTGGACTGGACCATTGCCGCCGGCGTGGACGCGGCGATGGTCGAACTCGGCGCCAATGACGGGCTGCGCGGTCTCGATCCGGGCCAGATGCAGGCGAACCTGACGGCCATCCTGGACGCCTTGGCGGCGCGGAACATCCCGGTGCTGCTGACCGGGATGTATGCGCCCCCCAATCTTGGCGCGGCGTATGGCCAGGCGTTCCGCGCGGTGTTCGACCGGCTTGGAAAGCGCCCCGGCGTGATCTACGACCCGTTTTTCCTGGCCGGCGTCGCGGCGCAACCGGCGCTGACGCAGCCGGACGGGCTGCATCCGAACGCCGCCGGCGTGCAGCGCGAGGTCGCGCGCATCGAACCGCTGGTCGGTACGGCTGCTGGGCGAGGTGAAACGCTGATGCGCCTGTTCGTCGGCCTGGACCTGCCGCGGCTGCTGCGCGACCGCCTGGCGCTGCTGTGCGGCGGGGTGCCCGGCGCGCGCTGGATGCCGACCGAGAACTATCATCTGACGCTGCGCTTCGTGGGCGAGGTGCCGGCGCATCGGGCGGAGGAGATCGACCACGCGCTGTCCGGCGTGATCGCCGGCGCATTCCCGCTCAGCTTTACCGGCGTCGGCGTGTTCAGCAAGGCCGGCCGCGCACAGTCGCTATGGGCGGGTGTTGAGCGCAGCGCCGGGCTGGACCACCTGCAAAGCAAGATCGAGACGGCGTTGCAACGGTCCGGGCAGGAGCCGGAGCGGCGGCGCTTCACGCCGCATGTGACGCTCGCGCGCCTGGGCGACGGCGTGGTGGAAGCCAAGCTCGCAGGCTTCGTGCAGGCGCATAACCTGTTCCGCGCCGGCCCCTTCGAGGTCGAGCACTTCACCCTGTTCAGTTCGCGGTTGGGCAAGGAGGCCTCGGCCTACACCGCCGAGGTCGAGTATCCGCTGCAACCGCGCCGGGTCGGCGCGGCGGCATAGAACGCGGGCAACACACGGGAGGCGACGATGGCCGATCTGGATCTGGTGGCGCTGTGGGAGGCGCATACACGGTACAAGTTCGAGACGCGCGATGTCGATGCGACAATGGCGACGATGGTGGACCAGCCCTATGTCAACCATGTGCCGACCATGACCGGCGGCGTCGGGCACGACCAGCTCAAGCGGTTCTACAAATACCATTTTATCGGCAACAATCCGGCGGACATGACGCTGACCCCGATCAGCCGGACGGTCGGCGCGGATCAGGTGGTCGATGAGATGGTGCTGAGCTTCACCCACACGTCAGAGATCGACTGGATGCTTCCCGGCGTGGCCCCCACCGGGCGGCGGGTGGAAATCCCGCTGGTGGCGATCATCCATTTTGAGGGCGACAGGCTGGCGCACGAGCATATCTACTGGGACCAGGCCTCGGTCCTGGTGCAGATCGGCAAGCTGGATCCGGCCGGGCTGCCGGTTGCCGGCGTGGAGACGGCGCGCAAGGTCGTGGACAGGACGCGCCCGAGCAATGCGATGATGCGGCGGTGGACGGAGAGCGAGGGAAAGACGCTTTCGGGCAGGCGCGGCCCAGTCCCTCGCCCATAGTCCCTCACCCGTCGCTCTCCCGCACGACCCGCTACCCGAAATCGTAGCTGAACCCGCCCGCATCCGCGCCGACATGCACTCGCGCGACCTTGCTGCCTTCCAGCAGGCGTTCCAGGAACGCGGCGCTGATCGCCGGCAGCATGGTGTTGGTCAGGATTGCGTCGATCATCCGCCCGCCGCTCTCCGGCTCGTTGCAGCGCGCGGCGATCAACGAGACCACGTCCTCGTCATAGGTGAACGCGACTTTGTGGCGCTCGCCGACGCGGCTGGCGATGCGGCCGAGCTGCAGGCGGATGATGTCGCGCATCACCGCGTCGCCCAGCGGATAGTACGGAATTACGATGAGCCGCCCCAGCAGCGCCGGCGGAAACACCTTCAGCAGCGGCTCGCGCAGCGCCCGGGCGATCTCGTCCGGCTCGGGCACCAGCTCGGGGTCGCGGCACATGCCCATGATGAGATCGGTGCCGACATTGGAGGTCAGCAGGATCAGCGTGTTCTTGAAATCGATGAAGCGGCCTTCGCCGTCCTCCATGAACCCCTTGTCGAACACCTGGAAGAAGATCTCGTGCACATCGGGGTGCGCCTTTTCCACCTCGTCCAGCAGCACCACCGAATACGGCTTGCGCCGCACCGCCTCGGTCAGCACGCCGCCCTCGCCATAGCCGACATAGCCGGGCGGGGCGCCCTTCAGGGTCGAAACCGTGTGCGCCTCCTGGAACTCGCTCATGTTGATGGTCATCAGGTTCTGCTCGCCGCCGTACAGCGACTCGGCCAGAGTCAGCGCGGTCTCGGTCTTGCCGACGCCGGACGGCCCGCACAGCATGAACACGCCGATCGGCTTGCTGGGATTGTCCAGCCCGGCGCGCGAGGTCTGCACCCGCTTGGCGATGATCTCCAGCGCGTGCTGCTGGCCGACCACGCGCTGCCCGAGCGTGCCGGCGAGGTTCAGCACCGCCTGCACCTCGTTCTTGACCATGCGACCGACCGGGATACCGGTCCAGTCGCCGACCACCGCGGCTACCGCCTGTTCGTCCACGCTCGGCAGGATCAGCGGCGACTCGCCCTGATGCGCGGTCAGCTCCGCCTGCAGGGCGCGCAGTTCGGTCAGCAGCGCCTCGCGATCCGGCGGCAGCGCATCCGGCGCGGCGTCCACCGGCGCCGTGCCGTCGCGCAGCTTGGCGCGCAGGTCCAGCAGCCGATCGACCAGCCCGCGCTCGGCCTCCCAGCGCGCCTCCAGCCCGACCAGCGCCGCCTGCTCGCGCGCCAGCGCCTCGGAGGCGGTCGCCTGTCGCTCGGTGGTCTCGATGCCGACCGCGGTTTCGCGGGCGATGATGCCGAGTTCGGTTTCCAGAGCCTGGATCCGCCGCCGGCAATCGTCCACCGCCGGCGGCACCGCGTGCTGGCTGACCGCGACGCGCGCGGCGGCGGTATCGAGCAGGCTCACGGACTTGTCCGGCAGCTGGCGGGCCGGGATGTAGCGATGCGACAGCCGCACCGCGGCCTCGATCGCCTCGTCCAGGATCTGCACCCGGTGATGCTGCTCCAGCGGCGAGGCGATGCCGCGCATCATCAGGATCGCCTTCTCCTCGCTCGGCTCATCGACCTGCACCACCTGGAAGCGGCGGGTGAGGGCAGGGTCCTTCTCGAAATATTTCTTGTATTCGGCCCAGGTGGTCGCGGCGATGGTGCGCAGCGTGCCGCGCGCCAGCGCCGGCTTCAGCAGGTTCGCGGCGTCGCCGGTGCCGGCCGCGCCGCCGGCGCCGATCAGCGTATGCGCCTCGTCGATGAACAGGATGATCGGCTTGGCCGAGGACTGCACCTCCTCGATCACCTGACGCAGCCGGTTCTCGAACTCGCCCTTCATGCTGGCGCCGGCCTGCAACAGGCCGACATCCAGCGTGCGCAGGCTGACCTCGCGCAAGGCGGGCGGCACGTCGCCGGCGACAATGCGCAGGGCGAATCCTTCCACCACCGCGGTCTTGCCCACCCCGGCCTCGCCGGTCAGGATCGGGTTGTTCTGGCGGCGGCGCATCAGCACGTCCACCACCTGCCGGATTTCCGCATCGCGGCCGACGATCGGATCGATCTCGCCCTTGCGCGCCCGTTCCGTCAGGTCGATCGAGAACTTCGCAAGCGCCTCCTGACGGCCCATCGCCGCCGGAGCCATGGCACCGCTCGCCTCGCCGGGCACGCCGGAACCATCGGTCGCCGCGAGGGCCGCTTCCGGCGAGCCGGCCAGCAGCTTGGCGAACTCGTCTCCCAGCGTCTCGGCCTTGACCCGCTCGAACTGCCGGCTGATGGCGTACAGCGCGTTGCGCAGCGTCGTGGTCTTCAGCGCGCCCAGCACGAGGTGGCCGGTGCGCACCTGGCCCTCGCCCAGCATCAGCGTCGCATAGACCCAGCCGCGCTCGACGGCTTCCTCGATATTGGGGGAAAAATCCGAGATCGAGGTCGCGCCGCGCGGCAGCTTGTCGAGTGCGGCGGTGACGTCGGAGGCGAACCTGGACGCGTCCAGCTCGAAATGCCGGACGATGCGGTGGATGTCGGAATCCTGCGCCTGCAGGATCTGGTGCAGCCAATGCACCAGTTCGACATACGGGTTGCCGCGCAGCTTGCAGAACACGGTGGCGCCCTCGATCGCCCGGTAGGCGACGGGGTTGAGCTTGCCGAACAGCGCCGTGCGGCTGATCTCGGTCATGGGGCAGACTCCGCTTCTCTCGTCGGGATTGTTGCGTCTATGGTGCGCGCCATGCTGTCGGCACTCGCGTCGAGAAACAAGTCGGCGGCATCGGTTTCTTTGCGGCGCGGCATCAGCCAGCTGGTCCAGCCCAGCCGTCCCTGCTGGCCCAGCCGTGTCGGCGGCACCTCGCCGGCGCGCAGCACCAGGTTCACGTCCCAGACCAGCGTGTCGCCGGCGTAGTTGCGCACGATCGGGATGACGCGGTGGAAACTGCTGCCGCCGGGCAGCAGGCGCAGGTAGTCGGCCAGATTGAGCGGCCCGAACACGATGCGGAACTTCTCCTGCCGGCTCCAGACGCGGCCGCCGAGCAACGTGGTGCCGCCCAGCGCCCCGGTCTGCGGCGACACGCCCAGCCGGGTGCGATCGCCGTCCTGCAGCGTCAGCCAGGAGCCGACGAAGCACTCGATGCGCACCGGCACCGCAAAGAACGCCGACAGGATGGCCGCCAGTCCGTCGGCATGGCGGGTCTGGGTGGCCAGATGCCCGGCGAAATGCAGCTTCGTCGCGTCCGGCATGGCGTCGCGGTCGCGCAGCGAGGTCATGCCGAGCCCGATCAACGCGCCGACATAGGTCGCGAAGCGGTCCTGTTCCGGCCGATCGAAGCTGACTGTCGGACGCGAGTCCGCCCAGGCGCGCCAGAACAGCGACAGCGCGCGATGATGGAAGATGTCGGCGAAGCGCTGGAAGCTCGGGTCGCGAAAATTGCGGCGGCGGTCGCGCGCGTATTCCGTCAAATGCAGCGGCAACGGCCCGTCCGGCCCGAACAGGCCGAAGAAATGCACCAGCAGCCGCGCCGGTCGTCCCTCCTCGGGCGCTTCCCAGGCGGCCAGGGTCGCCGGGGCGAATACCACAGATGGCTCCTGCGCCAGCCGGACGGCGTCCTGCGCCGGGCGCACGCTGCGGCCGAAGCGCGGCCGGTCGCGATGCCCCGCCTCAATCAGCCGCATTGCCTGATAGAACCCGAATGCCCAGGGCCGGGCGGCGAGATGCTCCTCGGCGCCCGGGTCAACCGGGCCGGGGCCTACAGGATCGGCCGCTGGCCCAGACGCATCGGCCATCGCATCACCTCCCCGCGTTCGGGGCTGCGCAGCAGCGTCTCGGTGAACGCGTTGATCGAGACGTATTTGGCGAAGAACCGGTCCAGCACGGCAGCCAGGAGGATCGCCCCCGCGCCGCCGAACGGCGCTTCGTCGATGGTCAGCCGGATCTGCAGCCCGCGTCCGGCGGCGACCGGACCCGCCCCCGGGATTCGGCGCACCACCGGATGCGCCTCGACCGACAGCAGCCCTTCCAGTTGCCGCGCCGCGATCGAGCCGCTCGCCGGGACATACAGGCGCAGCAGCTCGCGCAGGGCCGCGGCCCCCTGGAGCGCATCGGTATCGACCAGCGACAGGTAGTTCAGCCCCAGATGCGACAGGAACCGCCACGCATACTCGCCATCGCCGCGGCAGGGGCGCGGCGCGGTCGGCCCCGCGATGCAGCGCACCGAGGCCACCGGCGCGCCGATCGCCAGCGTGAAATCGGTGTGCTGCTTGCCGACCGGCATCGACAGCGGCAGGTCGCGGTTGGTGCACAGCAGGTCCAGGCCGAGCTGGCGCAGCGTGTGGCGGAACGGCGCGGCATCGGGATCGACCAGCGAGATGAATACCTCATGGCCCAGATAGCTGGAGCGCGGGCCGCGCTGGCGACTGCGCTGCGACAGCAGCCGCGGCTGGCGGCGCAGCATGAAATAGCTGCGATGCTCCGGATTGCGGCTGAGGTCGTTGGCCGCATAGAACGGCAGGAAAGGCTGCGGCGCGCTGCCATCGGTAGAAAAGCCCTCGACGCCGGCGACCGAGAACACCTCGAAATCCAGCGGGCGCATCCGGTCGGGGACCACCAGGTGCTCGGCGTCGCGCTCGGAAAGGTTGATGCGGTCGCTGCGGCGCGGGAACAGGTTGATCGCCGGGGCGCAGAACAGCGACAGGTGATCCGGCCCGAACCCGGCGGCCAGGATCGGCTCGCTGCGGCTGAGCAGCAGCAGGATGTCCAGTTCGTTGCCGGCGCAGCGGATCGCCGCGCGGTCCAGCCCGGACAGCTGCACGAACAGGAACCGCTCCGGCATGGCGTAGTATTCCTGCAGCAGCCGGTAGCCCTCGAAGGATTGCGGCGCGCTGGGCAGCAGCGCCTCGTCCGCCTCGAACCCTCGCCCGCTGACCGCCGAGGCCGGCAGCCGCTCCTGCCAGGGCAGCGGGCGCGCGGTCGGGCGGAGATAGATCGCCATGACATTGGCCAGCAGCTGTTCGTACAGCCGGGTGCGCGCGCCGTCCGGGCCGCTCAGGAAGAACGTCAGCCGGTCCATCGCGATCTTGCTGAACGCCGCCTCGCCGGTGGCGCGCAGGCGCAGGCGGATCGCCGCCTTGACGCCGCGCTGCTCCATCAGCCCGAAGGCGGCAAGCGCCGCGGGCGAGCCGATGTATTCCGCCTCCGCCAGCTCGACCGGCAGCAGCTGGACCGCGTGGCCGGTCCGGAACTCGCAATTGGTCTGGTCCTCGGTGCCGAGCAGGCTGCGCAGCTCGGTGCCGCGCGGCAGCGTGACGCCCTGCGGCATGGCGCGCAGCGCCGCGTCCGGCTGGAACCGGACCACCGCCATCGACGGCGTCGGCGCCAGATAGTGCGGGTACACCATCTGCAGCAGCGACTGCGTGAAGGTCGGGAACTCGGCTTCCAGCTTCAGCTGGACGCGCGCGGTCAGGAAGGCGAAACCCTCCAGCAGCCGCTCCACGTATGGATCGGCCACTTCTACGCTGCCGAGATTGAGCCGGCCGGCGATCTTCGGGAACTCGGCGGCGAACTCCGCGCCCATGTCGCGCAGATAAGCGAGTTCGCTCTCGTACAGCCGCAGCAGACGCGGGTCCATCAGCCGCGCTTGCGGATGTCGGTCACCACCGCCAGCCGCGTCTCCAGCTCGATGGACGTCTCCAGGAACAATTGCTGCGGCACCGGCTGCGCCCACAGCTCGCCCTCGATCTCGAACACCAGCGCCGGCACGGCCGCATCCTCGCGCGGCCGGCGGGCGCGCACGCGCAGCGAGTCCGGGCGGATGCGCGGCTCGAAGGCGCGGATCGCGTCGGCGATGGTCGCCTCCAGGCTGACCACCTTGCCCGATGAGCGCACCAGCCCGGTGAAGCCGGGAATGCCGAAATTGAGCGTCGAGCGCGCCACGAGCGGCGTTGCATCGAGATCGTCAGAGGTCGCGAGGTTGGTCGTGTTGAGCAGCCAGGCGAGGTCGCGCAGCACCGCCTCGCGCAGTTGCTGCATGCTCAGGCTTTGCCGGTCGAGCAATTCGTGGCGCTGCTCCGGCGCGCGGTCGGTCAGGCGGTCGAGCAGCGACGGCTGCAGGCGTTCGCGGCTGGTGGCCTCGGCCATGCGATCAGGCGGCCGCCGCGACCGGGGCGGCGACCTCCAGCCGGCGCAGTTCCATCAGCGGCGTCTCGTCGGCGTCGGTGGCCAGCATCCGCTGGCCCAGGCCGATGAACCAGTCGCCCTGCTCGCGCCATTCGGTGCGCCGCGCCAGCGCAAGCTGCGAGTCGGCGGCGGCGGAACCCGGGTAGCGGGTCGGCACGAAGCCCACCGATTCGCCGCCATTGGCCCAGGTGAAGGTGGCCGGCATCCACACCTGGTCGCGCAGGTCGGTCGGCGCCTCGATCACCAGCGAGCGCAGCCGGTGGAACGGCGCCCAGTAGTACTTGCCGTCCACGATCGCCTCCAACATCGGCCCGAGGCGCTGGTCGGCATCGGCGATCCAGGCGAAGTCGCGACCGTCGATGGTGCCCGACGTCGCCGGCGCCTGCTCGAACGCCTCGTCGCGCAGGCCCGCCGCCTGATCGGGGTTGCCCGCGGCGAGCAGCCGGTTGGCTTCCATCAGCAACGGCATCCAGGGTTCGGGCTCGCCGAAGATGGTCGGCGTGCGGCTGCCGGCGAACACCCGCTCGCGCAGCAGCTCGCAGCGGATCGTGGCGCGATAGGTCTGCGCCATCGGCAGCGCCATCGGGTCCAGTTCCAGCGCCACCGCAAGCTGGTTCTGCGCGCGCTCCCACTCGCCGAACACGCAGAACATCTGGAACAGGAAGGTGCGCAGGCGCGCCTCGCGCGGCGACCTGCGCACCTCCTGTTTCAGCGTCTCCAGCGCCTCGCGCGGATCGCCCGAGCGCAGGATCTCCCGGGCGTCCACGCTCGGCCCCGCTCAGGTCTGGTTAATCGCGGTGATGGTCTCGTCGCGCACGTTCTTGACGCGGTTCCAGCCCGCCTTCTTCGCCGGCATCATGCTGCCGTCCGACTTCTGCTGGCAGTAGCGCATGAACAGGCCGCCGTACTCGAAGGTGACGGTCTCCTTGGGCGAGGTGTCGTCATGCGCCCATTCCACGGTCTTGACGCCGACCAGCTTGAAGTCGAAGCGCAGGAACACCTGGCCCGAACTGTCGCCGCCCGCCGCCTTGCGCAGCGCCAGGGTGACCAGCTTGAACGCCGTGCCCGAGCAGGCCATGTCGAAGAAGATCGGCGAGGCCTTGTCGATGCTGCGCTCGATCGAGAACTCCTTAAACTCGACCCGGCCGGAGCCGACGCCGGTGCTCTGGCTGCCGATGTTCAGGATGTGCTCGATGCTCAGCCCGCTATAGCTGCTGATCTCGAACACCTTGCCGGCGGTCAGGCCATCGGCCAGCTCCTCGGAGTTCTTGCTGAAGTCCACGTTCAACTCCGCATCGAGCGCCGGCCCGGTGTAGGGAGTGAACGTCATGTATGCGTCGATTGCCATGTCTGCCTCTGTTTGCTGCGGGCGCGGTTGCGGGGTTGCGGGGACGAACTCAGGCGGAGCCTATTTCGGCATCCGCGAGACCAGGCGGAGCGAAATGTTGATGCCTTCAAGCTGATAGTGCGGCTTCAAGAAAAACTTGGCGCTGTAATAGCCGGGATTTTCCTCGTTCTCCTCGATGTCCACCCGACCGTCGGCCAGCGGGTGCGTGGCCTTGTATTCCTCGGTCGAGCTGTCCGGCGAGCCGTCGATGTAGCGGTTGAGCCAGGTCTGCAGCCAGTCGGTCAGCTGCTTCTTGGTCTTGGTGCCGCCCACCTTGTCGCGCACCATGCATTTCAGGTAGTGCGCGAACCGGCACGACGCGAAGATGTAGGGCAGGCGGGCTGACAGGTTGGCGTTGGCGGTCGCCGCTGGATCGTCGTATTCCTGCGGCTTCTGCAATGACTGCGCGCCGATGAACGCGGCGAAATCCGAGTTCTTCTTGTGGATCAGCGGCATGAAGCCGTTTTTTGCCAACTCCGCCTCGCGCCGGTCGGAAATTGCGATCTCGGTCGGGCATTTCATCGCCACGCCGCCGTCGTCGGTCGGGAAGGTGTGCGCCGGCAGCCCTTCCACCGCGCCGCCGCTTTCGATGCCGCGGATGCGCGTGGTCCAGCCATACAGCTTGAACGCCCGGGTGATGTTGGTGGCCATCGCATAGGCCGAGTTGCACCAGGTGTAGTTGCTGCTCTCGGCGCCCTCGGTGTCCTCCTCGAACGAGAACTCCTCGACCGGCTCGGTCTTGGCGCCATACGGCAGGCGGGCCAGGAAACGGGGCATGGTCAGGCCGACATAGCGGGAGTCCTCGCTCTCGCGCAGCGACTTCCAGGCGGCGTATTCCGGGGTCTGGAAGATCTTGGTCAGGTCGCGCGGGTTGGCCAGCTCGCTCCAGCTGTCCATCTGCATCACCGTCGGATTCGCCGCCGCGATGAACGGCGCATGCGCCCCGGCGGCGACCGCGGCGATATCGCCCAGCAGCTGCGTGTCCATCGGGCTGTGGTCGAAGAAGTAGTCGCCGACCAGCAGCCCGAACGGCTCGCCGCCGAACTGGCCGTATTCCTCCTCATAGATCTTCTTGAAGACGGGGCTCTGGTCCCAGGCGGTGCCGCGGAACTTCTTCAGCGTCTTGCCCAGATCCTTCTTCGAGATGTTGAGCACCTTGATCTTCAGCATCTCGTCGGTTTCGGTGTTGTTCACCAGGTAGTGCAGGCCGCGCCAGGCGGCTTCGACGCCCTGGAAATCCTCGTGATGGATGATCAGGTTGACCTGCTCGGTCAGCTTGGCGTCGATGGCCACGATCATCGCCTCGATCGAGCGCAGCGCGTCGTTGCTGACCAGAGCGGTGTTGACCAGCGCCTGCTGCGCCAGCGTCTGCACCGCGGCTTCCACGGCCTCGCGGGCGCGGTCGCTTTTCGGCTTGAACTCGCGGTTCAGCAGGCTCGCGAAATCGCTGCCGTCCTGCGTGACGACGCCGGCGGCGTCCGGCTGCACGCCGAGCTGGGTTCCGGACATGACCTATTCCTCCCCGCCGGCGGTCGCTTCGTCTTTCGGCTTCGGCGCGGTGGCAAGCGATTGCAGCAGCGCCGGGTCGGCCAGCACCTTGGCGATCAGCTCCTCGGCGCCGGTCTTGCCGTCCATGTACGTCATCAGGTTCGACAGCTGCGTGCGCGCCTCGAGCAGCTTGTTCAGCGCATCGACCTTCTTGGCGACCGCGGCCGGCGAGAAATCCTCCATGCTCTCGAAGGTGATGTCCACCGCCAGGTTGCCCTCGCCGGTCAGCGTGTTGGGCACCGTGAAAGCGGCGCGCGGCTTCATCGACTTCAGCCGGTCATCGAAATTGTCCACGTCGATCTCGAGCATCTTGCGGTCGGCGACCGGCGGCAGCGGCTCGGACGGCTTGCCGGACAGGTCGGCCATGACGCCGACCACGAACGGCAGCTGCACCTTCTTCTCCGAGCCGTACGTCTCGACGTCGTATTCGATCTGCACGCGCGGGGCGCGGTTGCGTGCGATGAACTTCTGGCTGCTTGCCTTGGCCACGGCGTTGCCTCGTTTTCTACTGGCTGTTGAGGGGATGTCTCGCAGGGATCAGGCGCGGCGCGCTGTGACCCCGGTCACTTGGGCATGGGACACTTGGGCTTGAGTCACTTGGGCTCGCATCGCTTGGGCTTGGGTCGCGTCGGCACGCGTCGCGTCGGCTTGGGTCATTCATTCGCGCTTCCGACGATGTTCTGCGCCTGGCTCAGCCCGTCGGGCGCCAGGTCGCGCAGGATGTCGAGAAAGCTCTTGTCGGCCAGCCGGCGCGCCCGCTCGATCAGCAGCGGCAGCGGACTGGAGGGTTCGTGCCGCTCGTAGTACTGGCACACCAGGTCGAGCAGCCGCAGCGCGTCGGCGCGGGTGCTGACCGTGGTCAGCATGGCGGCGCTGACGCCGCCTTGCGGCCGGACCGGCGTGGCCGGCGCCAACTCGGCATCGCTCGGCATGTCGCTCTCGGTTGGCGGCGCAGGCTCCGGTCCGGCGGCCAGGGCGACGGCGACCGCATACCGGTCGATGTCGCGCTGGATTTCGCGCAGCAGCTTGTGCAGGTCGGTGAAATCCGGCCCGGTGCCATAGCCGGCATGTTCGTCGAACGCCGCCGGGATCGCCGCGATGTCCTGCACCGCGGTCCCGATCGCCTCGCGCAGCGACTGCAAGCGGGCCGGGTCGGTGTCGGCGAACAGGCCGCGGATGACGCCCTCGGTCATCTTGTCGCGGCCCGGCTCCGGGTCCAGCGCGCCGGTGGCGATCGCGATGTCGCGCCACGACACCTTTCCCGCGCGCGCCGACGCCGCCAGCGGCATGTCGCGCAACTGCCGCATCACCCGGATCGGATCGGCCAGCCGCAGCAGCGCATTGGCGCGCAGGGTCGGGTCGTTGTCGTCCTCGGGATCGAGCTGCGGATGCACCTGCTCCCAGCGCGTCTGCAACAGACTGCGGATCAGCGTCAGGATCTCGGCGTACGCTGGCACACCGGACAGGCGCAGCCGCGCCACTGCCAGATGCGCGGCCACCCGCAGGTCGCGGGTGCGCGCCAGCAGGGCTGCCGCCTGGATATCGACGTCCTTCCAGTCCGGATCCTCGGCCGGGATGACGGTGTCGCCGAACTGCTGTTCCGGCTTGCCCTGGGCAGCGCGTTCCAGCGCGCCGAAATCGGCGTCGAACTCCAGGTTCGGCCCCGCTGGCGCGTCGGCCGTCACGTCGTCCAGCCATTGTCCGATATCCAGCGGCGCCATCGAGGCTTCTCTGCTGCAAGTGCAAACGCGGAACGCAGCCGCGCACGCCGTCAGAGACGCCCGATCGGGCGCATGCTCCCCCAGCGTTGCGCCAGTCCGCACAACCGCACCCGCGGACCTTCGCGCACCGTAAGGTTCTTGTCCAGCAGCAACCGCGCGGCTAGGAACATAGGCCGCGACCGCGGTCGCCTATTCCGCCAGCGCGACCTCGCGCACGTGCTCGGCCAGCGCGATCGCCGCGGTCAGCCCGGGCAATTCGATGCCGAACAGGTGCAGCAGCCCGGGCACGCCATGCGCGCGCGGTCCCTGCACGCAGAAATCCTGCGCCGCCACGCCGGGGGGGACGATCTTGGGCCGGATGCCGGCATAGCCGGGCAGCAGCGCGCCATCGCGCAGATCCGGCCAGTAGCGGCGCACGGCGGCATAGAACCCGTCGGCGCGGCGCGGGTCCACGTCATAGTCGATCGCGTCGATCCATTGCACGTCCGGCCCGAACCGCGCGGCGCCGCCCAGATCGACCGTCAGATGCACGCCCAACCCGCCGGGGACCGGCACCGGGTAGATCAGCCGGCTGAACGGCGAGCGGCCGGCCAGCGAGAAGTAGTTGCCCTTGGCGTAGTACGCGCGCGGGACGAGCTGGCTGGGCATTCCCGCGATCCGCCGCGCCAGGTCGGGCGCGTGCAGCCCGGCGGAGTTGACCACCAGCGCCGCCGCCAGCGTCACCGTCTCGTCGCCGCCGATGTCGAGCATCACCCCGGAATCGCCTGCCGCCCCGCCCAGCACCGGGCTGCGGAAGGCGAACACCGCGCCGGCGGCCTCGGCCTCGGCCTGCAGCGCCAGCATGTAGGCGTGGCTGTCCACGATGCCGGTCTCGGGCGACAGCAGGGCGGCGGTGCAGCGCAGGTTCGGCTCCAGCGCCCGCGCTTCGGCGGCGCTCAGCAGGCGCATCCCCTCGACGCCGTTCGCCTCGGCGCGGGCGCGGATCGCGAGCAGCCGCTCCAACTCTGCGTCATCGGTGGCCACGATCAGCTTGCCGCACCGGTTGTAGGGCACGGCGCGTTCGTCGCAGAACGCATACAGCATCCGCCGCCCGGCGACGCAGAACCGCGCCATCAGGCTGTCGCGCGGATAGTAAATCCCGGCGTGGACGACCTCGCTGTTGCGGCTGGACGTTTCGGTGCCGATGCCGTCCGCCGCGTCCAGCACGATCACCTCGCGCCCGGCCAGGGCGAGCGCGCGCGCCACCGCGATGCCGACCACCCCGGCGCCGATCACGACGCAGTCCACGCGCTCGGTCATCGCAGGGCGATGCGTCCGTCGGTCACCGGCGCCAGCGGCGAGGCCGTCCCGATGGCCCGCGCCAGAACCTCGTCCAGTCCGGGACCGGCATCGTACGGGTCGATCGCGCCGCTGCGGAAGGTGGCGTAGCCGTCGCCGCCGCCGCGCAGGAAGTTGTTGGTGACCACACCGTAGCGCCGCGCCGCATCGAGCGGGGCAAACGACCCGTCCGGCTGGCGGATGTCGATGCCGCCCGGGCGCAGCCGCAGCCCGGCGACCTGCGGAAAGGCGCCCTTGCCGGCCCGCGCGACGCCTTGCAGCAGAGCGGCGCGCAGATCGGCGCCCGAAAGGATCATGGTGGCCACCGTGTTGCCGAACGGCAGCGCGGTCAGCACGTCGCCCAACGTGATCGCGCCGCCGGGCAAGCCGGTGCGGATGCCGCCCGCGTTCATCACCGCGACCTGCGCGCCATGCGCGGAGGCAAGCATCGCCTCGGCCACGAAATCGCCCAGCGCGCACTCGCCCACCCGGCAGCCCTCGACGCCGACCGGGGCGGCGGCGTGGCCCACCACGCGGCGGCGCACCCCGTCCAGCTGCGCGGCATAGCCCGCGACGATCGCCGCGACGCGCGGATCGGGCGGCAGATCCAGGCCGACATGCGTGCAGTCGCCGCCATACGCCAGCAGCGTGCCATCATCGGCCACGTCCAGGTCGAGCCGCCCGAGATAGCGCCCGTAGCAGGCCGCCTGCACCACCAGCGAAGTGCCGGCCGGCCCGCTGATCGACTGGTGCGCCGGGCCGGCCGCGCCGCGCTCGCTGTCGGACAGCAGCGTATGCGAATGGCCTCCGATGAACACGTCCACATCGGCCACCGTGCCGGCCAGGACGCGGTCCTGGTCCACGCCCAGATGCGACAGCGCAATGACGAACGCCGCGCCCGCCGCGCGCGCCTCGGCGGCGGCGCGGGCCAGGGCAGGGGCCGGCTCGCCGAACGCCACGTTCGGGCCGGGCGAGGAGCCGATCGGGGTTTCCTGCGTGGTCAGCCCGACCACGCCGATCGCCAGCCCGTTCTTGCGCAGCATGGTCCAGGGCCGCAGCAGGCCAGCCAGCGACGGCTCGCGCGTCGCGTCGATATTGGCCGACAGCACCGGGAACGGCGCGGCGCGCACGAAGCGCGCCAGGTTGGCCGGGCCGTTGTCGAACTCGTGGTTGCCCACCGCCATCGCCTCGGTCCCCAGCGCGCGCATCACCGCCAGCTCGGCGTCGCCGTGCCAGGCGGTGTAGAACAGGCTGCCTTGGAACTGGTCGCCAGCGTCCAGCAGCAGCACCGTCCGCCCGGCCGCCTCGGCTGCCGCGCGGGTGCGGGCGATGGCGGTGGCCAGGTGCGCCGCCCCGCCCAGGCAGTCGGCCTCGGGATGCTCCGGCTTGCAGGTCAGCGCGCGGGCATCGACCGGCTCGTGGCGGGAGTGGAAGTCGTTCATGTGGATGACCGTCAGCCGGTGCGCGACCGGGCCGGCGCGCAGGCGGGTCATCGGCAGCAGCGTGGCGAGGCCGGCGAGCACGCCGCGGCGGGTCAGTGTCATGCCTGTTCCTATACCGCGCCGGCGCGCCCTTGCCATCGGCGCGCGGCGTTGCGATGTCAGCGCCAACAGAGAGGTCAAACCATGTTCATCGAGACCGAGGGCACGCCCAACCCCGCCACGCTGAAGTTCCTGCCGGGGGTCGAGGTGCTGGGCGCCGGCACCGCCGATTTCGCCACCGCCGAGGCTGCCGGGCGCAGCCCGCTAGCGGCCGCGCTGTTCGCCCTGCCGGGGGTGTCGCGGGTGTTCCTGGGCAGCGACTTCGTCAGCGTGACGAAATCCGACCTGTCGGCATGGCAGACCCTGAAGCCGCAGGTGCTGGGGGCGGTGATGGAGCATTTCGTCGCCGGCCGCCCGGCGCTGCTGGGACAGGAGGCGGACGCCGCCGAGGACGTGTCGCCCGAGGATGCCGAGATCGTCGCCCAGATCAAGGAACTGCTGGATACCCGGGTGCGCCCGGCCGTGGCCGGCGACGGCGGCGACATCGTGTTCCGCGGCTTTCGCGATGGCGTGGTCAAGCTGCACATGCAGGGCTCGTGCAGCGGCTGCCCGTCCAGCTCGGCTACGCTGAAGCACGGCATCGAGAACATGCTGCGCCATTACGTGCCCGAGGTGATTGCGGTCGAGCAGGTGGCCCTGTAAGGCCGCTGCCTGACACCCGAATCACGGCAGGAGCTTGCATGGCGATCGACGAGGCGGCCCAGGACGCGTTGTTCCGCACCGCGCGCACCCACAACGCATGGGGCGCGCAGCCGGTCGCCGACGACGAGATCCGGGCCGTGTACGAGCTGATGAAATGGGGTCCGACCTCGGCCAATTCCTCGCCGGCGCGGTTCGTGTTCGTCCGCACCCAGCAAGGCCGGGAGAAGCTGCGGCCGGCGCTGTCGGCCGGCAACCTGGACAAGACGATGACCGCGCCGGTGGTGGCGATCGTCGCCTATGACCCGCAATTCTACGACCAGCTGCCGCGCCTGTTCCCGCACGCCGATGCGCGGTCGTGGTTCGCCGGCAACGACGAACTGGCCGAGCAAACGGCGTTTCGCAACAGCACCCTGCAGGGCGCGTATTTCATGGTGGCGGCGCGGGCGCTCGGCCTGGATTGCGGCCCGATGTCAGGGTTCGACCGCGGGAAGGTGGACCAGGCGTTTTTCGCCTATAGCGGCTGGAAGTCGAACTTCCTTATCAATCTGGGCCACGGCGACGAGTCGGGATTGTTCGACCGCTCGCCGAGGCTGGCGTTCGATGAGGCGTGCGTGCTGGAGTAGGCGCGGCGCGTCCTTCTTTCCCCTCTCCCTCAGGGAGAGGGCCTGCGTCAGCTCTCCGCCGGCACGATCCACTTGACCACCCGTGGCGCGCGATACAGTCGGAACGTCTCCAGCAGCGCCGCGACGGTATCCGCCGCCAGCAGCATCCGCCGGTGCTCGACGCGCATGAACCCCTCGGATGCCGCGTGATCGAGGAACCCGATCAGCCGGTCGTAGAAGCCGGCCACATTCAGCAGCCCGCACGGCTTGTCGTGGTCGCCGAGCTGCGCCCACGTCCAAATCTCGAAGATCTCCTCCAGCGTGCCCGCCCCGCCGGGCAGCGCCACGAAGCCGTCCGACAGCTCGGCCATCATCGCCTTGCGCGCGTGCATCGAGCCGACGACGCGCAGCTCCGTCAGCCCGGCATGGCCCAGCTCGCGGTCCATCAGCGCGCGCGGGATGACGCCGATCACCTCGCCGCCGGCCGCCAGCGCGGCATCGGCGACCACGCCCATCAGCCCGACTGACGCGCCGCCGTACACCACGCCGACGCCGCGCTCGGCCAAGGTGCGGCCCAGCGCAGCGGCCGCCTCGCGATAGGCGGGCAGGCGGCCGGGATTCGAGCCGCAGAACACGCACAGACGGCGCACGGTCAGAAGCCGAACATATGGTCGAGACTGAAGCCGCCGGTATCGTCCATCTGGCCGTGATAGCCGAACAGGCGGCAGGTGGCGTCGCGGATCAGCACGTAGCCGGCCTCGCCCGCCGCCGCCAGCGCAGCGGCCCCGAACACCGCGTCGGGGAACACCAGCGCGGAGCCGGAGCAGGCGATCTCGACTCTCGATTGGGCAATCACCGCGCCCGCCGAGTTGTGCAGCAGCAGCGCGGTTGCCGAGCGCGGGCGCCAGGCGGCGGAGGCGGCGTAGATCAGGTGCGCGAAGCTGCGCCGCCCGCCATGCCCCAGCTTCAGGAACAGCCGCGTGGACAGCCCCGGCGGCGGGCCGGAATAGGATTGCGGCTCGTCGCGATAGGTCATGGCGGTGTTGTAGATATGCGCGCCGAAGCTGCTTTCGGCGACGTGGCGGCTGGCGCGGTGTTCGGCGCGGACCAGCGCATGCAGCCACCCGTCCGCCTCGCCGCCGTCGCGGAAATCGTAGGCCAGATCGACATGGCCGCCGTCATCGAGCGCGCCGGCGGGCAGCAGTTCGTCCAGATCCACCGCCACGTCGTGATCGCGCCTCAGGCAGCCGAGGAAGTGCTGCAGCACCGGCTCGCCGTCGGCGGCGAACACGTCCAGCCGCACCGGCAGCGTGCGCTGGCTCTCGGCCATCGGGGTCGGCTGGATCAGCGTTCGGAAGTCGCGGCGCGGCAGCACCGGCACCGGCAGCAGGTAGCCCCGCCCCAGCAGCGGCGACAGGTCGGGGATCCCCGGATCGGGCTGCAATCCGGCGCGCTCCACATTGGCGTGCGCGATGCGGGTGCGGCCGTCGCGCGTCACCTCATAGCGCGGCCGCACCAGATGCCGCCCGGCGCGCAGTTCGATCTGCGCCGGCCAGCAGGTGTCGGGCAGCAGCTCGGCCACGTCCAGCGCCAGGCTGGCATAGGCGGGCACCGCGCGATCCAGCGCCACCGGCCGCTCGGCGCCCATGCGGTCGAGCGCGATGGCGCCCGGCGGAATCGGCGTGGCATGGCTGTTCTGCACCCACAGCACGACCCGCTCGCCGGCGTCGGGCGCGGGGATGCCGGCATAGCGGTCGGACGGCCAGGCGTTCGCGTCGTGCGTCACCGACAGGCTGGCCTCGTTGCCGGATCCGTAGGTGTCCAGCGCGTATTTCACCACGTCGTGCCCGGCCGCGCCGATGGCGTGGACGAAGAGCTGGCCGGAAAACTCCTTCAGGCCGAAGCGGGCGCGCACCTCGGCGCTGTCGATCACGATGCCCGCCGCGCCCGCCGCCACGTCCTGCTCCCAGGTGGCCAGCACCGCCCCGTGCCCGTCGAACAGCCGCAGCCACAGCCAGACCTCGCCGGCGCCGTAGCCGGACCAGTAGTTCGCGGTCACCAGCCGCGTGGACAGGCCGTGCGCGTCGCGGAAGAAGGCGTGGTTGGTGGCGAAGTTCTGCCGGTCCAGGTAGCGGCGCGGGTTGGTCAGCATCGCCGCCGGGATGCGCGCCTCGTCCAGCGTGACCACCTCCGCGCCGGGCAGCATCGCGGCGATGCGCTCGGCGGTGCGCCGCGCGTCGAACGCCGCGACCAGCACGCTGCGCGCCCCGGCGCGCGGCAGGTCGGTCAGCGGCAGCCCGCCGCGCACGCCGATCGCCGATACGTCCTGCACATACCGGCCCGCGAACGTCGGGGCGTTCGGATGCATCGCCAGCAGTGCCGCCGCGGTATCGTCCGGGTCGAACAGCGCCACCGGCCCGGCCTCAGAGAGGCGCGCATACAGCGCCGCGACCGCCTCGGCGGCCAGCGGATGCGCCAGCGCCTTGTAGAGCACGTTGCCGCCGGCGCGGGCGTCGAAGGTCTGGATGTCGAGCATGAACGGTCCTCAGAAGCCGAGCCGGCGTCGCATTTCGGCCGCCGCCGCCGGGGTGTCGTCCAGCGGCGCTGCGTCCCAAAGCTCCAGCCGGCCCTGATAGGTGCGGATTCGCCCGTCGCGGGCAAGCCCGTCCAGGAACCGGCTGATCCGCGCCGAGCGGCCCGGCAATGGCTGCAGCAATACTGGGGCCGAGGTCGCCACCGCCTCGGACACCATCGAGACGCTGTCGCCGGTCACCACGATCGCGTCAGCCAGCGCCAGCAGCCCCAGATAGGGGTTGTCACCAGATTCGCCGTCGGATGCGTCCCAGACATACGCACCCAGCGGGCGCAGCGCCGCGGCCATGTTTGTGGCCACCGCCGGGTCGGTGCGGCGCGACGTGGTCAGCGCCACGCCCACGCGGTCGGCGCGGATCATGCCGGCGATGCGCGCCGTCAGCGCCGCACCTTCGGCCGGGCCAAGCCGGAACCGGCCGTTGCTGCCGCCGACCAGCACCGCGACAAGTGGGCGGGGCAGGGCGGCCAGGCGTCCGCCCCAGGCCGCGGCGGCGTCGCGCAGTTTTGCCGGCGTGACGCGGTGCAGGGCGGTGCGGGTGACGATGACGTTGGCCCCCGTCAGCCGGTCGTGCCGGGCGGCCACCACCAGGTCGAACCTGTCCGCGCGCATCCGCGGGTGCTGCACGATGACCCGCAGCGGCGGACGCGGCAGCGCCGCCAGCACGGCTGCCGCCTTGCCGCCGCAGCCGATCAGCAGGTCGGGCAGCGGCAGGGCGAGCGCGGCGGGATCGATCGCCGCGAGCGGCCGCGGCCACCAGCCCGGCGGCAGGTGCCCCCACACCCCGCGCGGGCAAAGTGTGCGAAGCTGCGGGTCGAGGCCGGCGGCCTCGGCCAGGCCGAGCGCCTGCGCCTGCAGGCCGGCATAGGGTTCCGCCAGGACAGCGGACGACAGGGGGCATCGACTGCTGCGCCGTCAGCGGTCCAGGGTCAGCCGTCGAGCCGCGCGCCGCCGCAGTCCTGCCGCTGCGTGGAGGGAAGCCGTGCAGGCATCTGGATCGAGGTTCTCGCGGTTGCGAGTGACCGGGCGGCCGCGGCGACTTTGTCCATCCTCGGTCGCCTACAATTTTACCGCCTGTCAATCAACGCAACGTTGAGCGAAGCGAACCAGAACGCCTATGTCGGCCCGACACGGCGTGGTCCCGGCGTGATGAGACAGCGAAGTTTGCGGTCTCGCAGCCCGAGCGGCAGCGCGAGAGGCAGACCGACGCCGATCGGGCGGAGGCGCGGCGGGTCGCGGCGCAATACTACATGGCAGACGGCCGGCGCTCCGCGGAGCGTCTCAGCCAACTTGTTCGGCAATCCCATGCGGAATCGGAAGTGCGCCGGCTTCGCCTGCTTGATTTCGCGCCCGGCTACGGATGCGTCACGGGCATCTTTGCAAGCTGGGCGAGCAGGTCGATCTCGACCCTGCGACATCCACCCAAAGGCGATCACTTTCGTGTGGCAGCATACGGGCGCTGCGGCGGTGCTGTCGAACAGCGACCCGGCCGCGTTCGAGTCAGGTTCGACGTTCGATGTGGTCTTCGCCCTGTCGTTCTTCTCGCAGATGCCCGACCGCACGTTCGGGGCTGGATTGGCCGGCTCCTGTCAACGCTCATTGACAACGGGCTGCTGATCTTCACTACGCACGGGCGTATCGCGCACGAGGATCTCGATCGGCCGGCGCTCGACCCCAGCGGCTAATTCTTCGCCCCGCTCACCGAGCAGAAGGATCTTCCGCCGTACCAGGTACGGTTGCGTGATCGCCACGCCGGCGTACGTGCTGGAACGCCTGGCGCGGTGCCCCGATGCGCTCCGGGACGCCATCAGGCCGCTGCATGGCTCGACGTCCTGGCGGGTGACCGCCCCGATGAGGTCGGTGCGCAGGCTCCTCGGCTGACGGTGATCGGTGCGGGGCAGGTCCGTCTGGCCATCTCAGGCCTGCGCTGCACGCCAGCAACGCCGCGCGGTGGCGACTGAGATCCGGCGGGCTGTCTCCCGCTCGCGCGCTGCCTGGACAAGCCTCGCCGACTGAGTCCTATGATCGCGGCCCGGAACGAATGGCCGCCGCCCCGCATGGAAGGCAATCCGCCGAACGACCCCGCCGCGACGCCTGCGACCGAGCCGCGGCAGCGTTCGATCGTCGGTCCGGACGCGCTTTCCGTCCGGCAGGTCTCCTGGCGCGGCCCGTTCGCGCGCCGCGGCTCGGTGATGGGCCTGCGTCCCGCTGCCTTCAGCGTCGTCAATGCCGGCCACGCCGCGCTCGCCGTCGACCGGATCGCGCTTGATCCGCTGCGCCGCGACGGAGCCGGCACCAGCGCGGCCGGCGAACTCTGCGCACGCCCCGGCAGCGCCGCCGACCCGTTGCCCGCCGGAGCCTCGCTCGGGCTGGTGCTGGCGGGCACGATCCCCCGGTCAGCCGGCCGGTACTGCACCACCGTCAGGATCCTGGCGGGGCCGGGCGACGGCCTCGCCGTTCCGGTCACGGTCGATGTCTCGGCGGCCCCGCTCTGGGGCGTGCTCTGCATGCTGCTCGGGCTGTTCCTGCTCGGCGCCATCAACCTCCTGGCCGGCGAGGGCGCGGTCAGGACGCGCCTGCATGACGCGCTGCGGGCGCGCAAGGACATCCATGCCCTGCTGGAGGCCAATCCGGTGCCGCAAAGCCGCGCGGGCGATGTCGAGGCGATGGACCACGATTTCGACGCCGCCATCGCCGGTCTCGGCCTGCGTCGCCCCGCATCGGTCGTCGATCACCGCGAGGCCGAGGCGCAGCCGCTGCTGGACGAGGCCGGCCGGCTGTCCGCCGGGCTGCGCGCCGAGCTGACCGGCCTGCCGCGCGGCGCCGCGGAGGTCGAGGACGTGCGGCGCGACTGGACCGGCCTGCAATCGACCCTGCAACAGATCGCGGCACTTCCCGCCGGGATGCCTGCGCAGGGCGAACCGGGCTTCGCCGGCAAGCTGGACGCCTTCCTGCTGCGGTTCCGCAACCGGCTGCTCCGCGATCCCGCAAGCGCCGTGGTCGCCGAGATCTCCACCGAGTTCGGCCGCATGGCCTTGGAGGAAGCAGCCGGCGAAGGCGACGCCGCGCGCGCGCTCGCGCTCAACACGCGGCTCTGGCTGCGGCGCTCGGCGGTCGCCCTGAACCGGGCGCTGACCGGCTATCGCATTGCGATCGTCGAAGCCGGCTGGATGCTCGACACCGATCGCGTGATGCGCGAGCGTGCGGCGCACGACGACCTCGCCCCTGCGGATCGCGACGCCATGCTGGCGCTGCTGGACCAGGCGGCCGGCCAGCTCGACGGCGAGCCGTGGCTGGACAACCTGCGGGAATCGAACCGGCTGCTGGATGCCGCCTGGACGGCGCAGGTGCGCGGCGCCGGCGCGATGCAGACGATCCGGCTGGACCAGGCGATCGCCGCGGCCGACGCGCGGACTGACTCGACGGACATCGAGGCTGTGACGGCCCAGCTTCAGGCGGCCCCGAGGCCGCATACGCTGGCCATGAAGCAGGCCGGCCTTACCCGGATCCTGGCGCTCTGGCGGGCGCATGTGGCGCAGGTCGATGAACCGCCGGTGCGCGACCGGCTCGCCCGGCAGATCAACGCGGTGCAGGCGATCGTATCGTCCGGCAGGATCCTCGATGCCGTGGCGCCCTATCGCGCGCTGCTGGCCGGGTGGACGGCCTGGAACGGCCGTCTCGTGCAGCGCGCGCTGGACGCGCTGCAACATCCGCGCTGCCTGGAGATTTACGCCGACCTTGAGCGCAACGCCGCGCGCATCGAGGCGTCGCTGCGCGAGCAGCCGGCCAGCGCCCAGGTCGATGCCTGGGACCGCGCGCTGGACCGGATAGGCCTGGACATGCGGCGGCAGGGGCCGGACGCCGCGATGGTGAGTGCCGACTGCATCAGCCCGCTGCTGGACATCGACCGCCGGGTGAACGCCCTGTCGGCGGCGATCTTCACCGCCAATCTGCTCGATCTGCCGCTGCCGGCGCTGACCCTGGTGCGGCTCGCCGCAGCATCCGGCGACGCCGCCGCCATCGCGGCCGCCGCCCTGAACCGGGACCGTCCCCGCTTGCTGACCCTGGAGGCGGCGACGCCGCCCGCCGAGCGCGTGGTCGGCCGCCGGCTGACCTTCGCGGTGGGCGGAGGCGATCCGGCCTGGGGAGCGGCCACCACGATCCGGGTCGATTTCGGCGACGGCGGCCCGCCCTTCGTTGCCAGCGCCGAGGCGATGCGCCAGGGCAGGCAGGTCGAGCATGAGTTCGCGGCGCCCCTGACCGCGCATTTGTCGGTGTCGGCGATCGCGGACCCGCGGCCGGGCGAGACGGCCGGCACGATGCTGGGCCAGGGCCGCGCCACGATCCTGGTCGCGCCCTCGCCGGCGACCGGCGCGCAGCGACTGGCCGACGATTTCATCAACCTGCGCTTCGCGCTCGCCCTGCTGATCGCGCTGACGGCGTATTTCTGGCGCTACCACAGCCGGGCCGCGATCTTCGGGGCGCGCGGCTATGACTACGTCGAGGCCTTCGCGCTGGGCTTCGCCGCGGATGCGGCAGTTTCGCACCTGCCGCAGGCCGTCGCCGCGTTCGCGCCCTGAGCGACGAGGGCGGCGCGAGAGCCGCGCCAAAAAGCCGCGGCGACATGCTTTGCGCTTGCTTTTGCTGCACCGCACACGTATACCCCGGCTGCGCCTGACGTGTTTGTGTGCGCTGCCACCCCGGCCCCTCCCAACGGGCCAGGGTTGACCGCCGCCACCGGTAGCTCCCTTCCACTCAGTCCTTCGCGCCGGTTCGCGGTCCTGCAGATCGCCAAGGCACGCGCCTGGCCCTCGTGGCTCGGCTGCGCGCGTGCGTACACGGAAGACATACTCTTGACGACAACCTTCGACGCTCTCGGCCTGCACCCGCTCCTGCTCAAGGCGCTGGCCACCGAGGGCTACACCACCCCCACCCCCATCCAGCAACAGGCGATCCCGTTCGTGCTCGCCGGCCGCGACGTGCAGGGCATCGCCCAGACCGGCACCGGCAAGACCGCCGCCTTCGCGCTGCCGATCCTGCAGCGCCTGGCCGCCAACCCGCGGCCGCCGCAGCGCGGCACCACCCGCTGCCTGATCCTGGCGCCGACCCGCGAGCTGGCCAGCCAGATCGCCGACAGCTTCCGCGCCTATGGCAAGCACATGCCGCTGCGCGTGGCGGTGATGTTCGGCGGCGTGCCGAAGCCGCGCCAGGCCAAGCAGATGGCCGGCGGCGTCGATGTGCTGGTGGCCACGCCCGGCCGCCTGATCGACCATATGCAGGACCGCGCCGTGCGGCTGGATCAGGTCGAGATCCTGGTGCTGGACGAGGCCGACCACATGCTCGACCTCGGCTTCATCATCCCGATCCGCCGCATCGTCCGCGACATCCCGGCCAAGCGCCAGACGCTGTTCTTCTCGGCCACCATGCCGAACGAGATCGGCGATCTTGCGAAGAGCCTGCTGCGCGAGCCGGAGCATGTCGCGGTCGCCCCGGTCGCCACCACCGTCGAGCGGGTCGAGCAGCACGTCATCTTCGTCGATGGCTCGCGCAAGCGCTTCGTGCTGGCCGACCTGCTGGCCGGCGAGGCGCGCGCGCGCACCCTGGTCTTCACCCGCACCAAGCACGGCGCCGACCGCGTGGTGAAGCACCTGGAGGAGAGCGGCATGCCGGCCGCGGCGATCCACGGCAACAAAAGCCAGGGACAGCGCGAGCGCGCGCTGGCCGACTTCCGCAGCGGACGGGTGCGGGTGCTGGTCGCCACCGACATCGCCGCGCGCGGCATCGACGTGGACGGCGTCGGTCACGTCATCAACTTCGACCTGCCGAACGTGCCGGAAAGCTATGTCCACCGCATCGGCCGAACCGCGCGCGCCGGCGCCTCGGGCACCGCCATCAGCCTGTGCGACAACAGCGAGCGGCCGTTCCTGCGCAGCATCGAGAAGCTGACCCGCACGCGGGTTCCGGTGATGGCGCCGCCAGGCGACGCGGCGCCGGCGCGCGCCGCCTGACGCGGGCCGCGTGACGGAAGCGGGCGGAGGCGGTCGCCTCCGCCCGCGTCGCGTCGGCTTTGGCCAGGCCGGCCGCATGACATCCGGCGGAATGGAAACCGGCCGGGGCTGACGCCCCGCCCCGCTTTGCGTAGGATGCGGCGATGGCAGACATCGCGCCCGCCGGCCGCCGGACCGATCGGTTCACCACGACCGCCCTGCTGGCGCGGCTGGTCGCCTTCGACACCACCAGCCGCAACAGCAATCTCGGCCTGATCGGCTTTGTCCGCGACTACCTGGACGGGCTGGGCGTGCGCTATCGCGAAAGCCGCGATCCCGCCGGCCAGCGCGCCAACCTGCATGCGGTGATCGGCCCGGAGGCTCCGGGCGGCCTGGCGCTGTCCGGGCATGTCGATACCGTGCCGGTTGACGGCCAGTCCTGGACCTCGGACCCGTTCACCCTGCGCGGGGCCGGCGGCCGGCTGCATGGCCGCGGCGCCTGCGACATGAAGGGGTTCGTCGCCAGCGTGCTGGCCGCCCTGCCGGACCTGCTGGCGATGCCGCTCGCGCGGCCGATCCACCTGTTCGTCACCTTCGACGAGGAAGTGTCGATGGACGGCGCGCGGCTGCTGATCCGCGACATCGCGGCCAGCGGCCAGCGGCCGCAGATGTGCGTGGTGGGCGAACCCAGCCTGATGCAGCCTATCGTCGCCCATAAGGGCCGCCTCGCCGCCGAGGTGCTGGTGCGCGGCCGGTCGGGCCATTCCGCCGATCCCGGGCGCGGGGTCAACGCGGTCCATGCGGCGGCCGAGGCGATCGCCTGGCTGGCGGCCGAGGCGCGTCGCCGCGCCGCCGAAGGTCCGTTCGCCGACGGGTTCCGGCCGGCGTGGACCACAAGCCAGGTCGGCACCGTGGCCGGCGGCAGCATCCTCAACATCATTCCCGAGCAGGCCCGCTTCAGCGTCGAATGGCGCACCATCCCCGGCGACGACGCGCCGGCCGAACTGGAGCGGCTGCGCGCGCATGTGCGGCGGACGATCGAGCCGGCGATGCGCGAGATCGACCCGGCGGCCGGCTTCGCCTTCGAGGTGCGCGACTGGGTGCCCGGCATGGCGCTGCCGCCCGATCACGACCTCGCCGCCCTGGTCCGCCACACCGCCGGGTCCAACGGCTCCGGCCATGTCAGCTACGCGACCGAAGGCGGGCTGTACCAGGACGCCGGCATCCCCACCATCGTCTGCGGCCCCGGCTCCATCGAGCAGGCGCACACCGCCGACGAATGGATCGCCCAGTCGCAGCTGGATGCCTGCGACGTCTTCATCCGCCGCCTGGTGGCGCGCTACGCCGCATGACCGGGGCCGAGGCGAGCGGCGCGGAGGAGCAGGCTCCCGCGGCCAGCCTGCCACGCTTCCCGGTTGCCCTCGCGCCGCCGGACCTGGGGCGATGGCGACCGGGCAACACAGGGATTGCCGGCGTTCACAGCTTCGCCGCGACCGCGCCGGGGCCGCATCTGGCGCTGGTGGCGCTGGTGCACGGCAATGAGTTGGCCGGGGCGATCGTGCTCGAGCGGCTGCTGCGCGCGGCGCTGCGTCCGGAGCGGGGCGTCCTGACGATGGCGTTCGCCAATCTGGCGGCGTTTGACCGCTTCGACCCGGCGCAGCCGACCGCGTCGCGCTTCGTGGACGAGGATCTGAACCGGCTGTGGGACGCGGCGGTGCTCGACGGCCGCCGCGAGAGCGCCGAGCTGCTGCGCGCCCGCGAGCTGCGCCCGCTGATCGAGCGGGTGGACGTGCTGCTCGACCTGCACTCGATGCTGTGGGCGTCCGAGCCGCTGCTGCTGTGCGGCGAGACCGACAAGGGCAGGGCGCTGGCGCAGGCGATCGGCGCGCCGTCGCTGGTGGTCGCCGATGGCGGCCATGTCAGCGGCCGCCGGCTGATCGACTACGGCCGCTTCGCCGATCCCTCGGCCCCAGGCGCCGCGGTGCTGGTGGAGGCGGGTCAGCATTGGGAGGCGCGGACCGTCGCGGTGACGCTGCAGGCGGTGGCCGGCCTGCTGCGCCATCTGGGCATGGCGGGCGCACATCCGGCGTTGAGCGCCGCGCCGCCGGAGGTCACGGGCTGCGAGGCGCGGCCGCGCTTCGCCCGGGTCACCCGGGCGGTGACGGCCAGCACCGCGAGCTTCGCCTTCACCCAGCCGTTCCACGGCGGCGAGGTGGTCGCGCGGGCGGACACCCTGATCGCCACCGACGGCGACGCGCAGATCCGCACCCCGCATGACGATTGCCTGCTGGTGATGCCCAGCCTGCGCCCCAGCCGCGGGCACACGGCGGTACGTCTGGCCCGTTTCGAGCCGTAGAGGTCTGCCGCCGCCGCCCGGGGGTGCGCGAGGCGGCAACGCAGCGACCTACCGGCCGCTTGCAGACCGGGCCACGCTCGGCTGGAAGCCCTGGGACCGCCGCGAAATCTTCGCTTGCGCGCGCGGGGGTGCGGTCCTATTTCGATCCCCACGCAGCAACGCACGTGCCTCTGGCCTCCCTTCCGGGTTCGGTTACGCAACGACGTCAAGCGTTCTGGCACTTCGGGTTCCCGACCTCTCGCCGTTTCCGGCGCAGGGGCACGGGACCAACACCCTCTGGTCGCTGGTTCGTTCGACCGTTTCGCAACTCCGTCCGCAGCCGTTCACCGGCGGGCGTGTCATCCGGGAGGCCACGTGCGATGACCCCAAAGATCGCCCGTTACCTGTCCGCGCAACAGCCGGCGACGCCGTGCCTGGTGCTGGACATCGATCGTGTCGCGGAGAACTTTTCCGCGCTGCGCCGGGCGTTGCCGCTCGCGCGCATCTACTATGCCGTGAAGGCCAACCCGGCGGCGCCGGTGCTGGAGCGGCTGGTCGCGCTCGGCAGCTGCTTCGACGCCGCCGGCATCGAGGAGATCGAGGCCTGCCTGAGCGCCGGCGCCGATCCCGCGCGCGTCAGCTTCGGCAACACCATCAAGAAAGCCTCGGCAATCCGCCGCGCCCATGCGGCCGGCGTTGGCCTGTTCGCCTTCGATTCGGCCGAGGAGCTGGAGAAGATCGCCCGCGAGGCGCCGGGCGCGCGGGTGTATTGCCGCATCATGGTCGAGAACGCCGGCGCCGACTGGCCGCTGTCGCGCAAGTTCGGCACCGACGCCGAGACCGCCTGCGCGCTGATGGCGCGGGCCGGCGCGCTGGGCCTGGACGCGTATGGTCTGTCGTTCCACGTCGGCAGCCAGCAGACCGACACCGCCGCCTATGCCGCGGCGATCGGCCGCGTGGCGATGCTGTTCACCGACCTGCAGCGGGCCGGGGTCGATGTGCGGATGGTCAATCTGGGCGGCGGCTTCCCGGTGCAGTACCGCGACGCGGTGCCGGAGATCGGCGAGTTCGCGCAGGTCATCATGGGCGCCATGACCCGGCATTTCGGCAACGCCCTGCCGGAGATGCTGATCGAGCCGGGCCGCTTCGTGGTGGGCGACGCGGGCGTGGTCAGCAGCGAGGTGGTGCTGGTCAGCCGCCGCCGGGCCAGCGATCCGCTGCGTTGGGTGTATCTGGACATCGGTCGTTTCGGCGGGCTGGCGGAGACCGAGGGCGAGGCGATCCGCTACCGTATCGCCACCCCGCATGACGGCGGGCAGACCGGGCCGGTGGCCGTGGCCGGGCCAACCTGCGACGGTGCGGACGTGCTATATGAGCGATCGAACTACCGGCTGCCGATGGCGCTGGCCAGCGGCGACCGGGTGATCCTGATGGCGACCGGCGCCTATGTCGCGACCTATGCCAGCCAGCGGTTCAACGGCTTCGCCCCGCTGGCCGAGCATTACGTCTGAGGCGCCTCGCGGCGATGGCGCGGCGTCGGAATTGCGCCTCCGGCGCCAAGTCTGACGCGCCGGGAGGGCCTGCGGCAAAAAGCCGGGCAGGAGGCAGCGCGTGGCACCGTCCGCAGCATCCGTCTCTGCCTCGCCCGTCGTGCCCCGCAATCTTTGGGCGGTCTCGCCGTTGACGGTGGCTCTACTGCTCGGGGTGCTGATCCTATGGGGCATCGCCGAGGCGCTGTTCGTGTTCGTGCGCTGCCCGCCGCCGCTCGTCACGGCGAACGCGGACGTTCTGTACGGTTTCGGCACCGCCGCGATCATCCTGTTCCTGTGCGCCCGGCACGGCGCCACGCCCGGCGCGGGCTGGCGGGCAAGCGCGTGTCCTGCCTGGGCGGCTCCGGCGCTGATCGTGGGCGCGTTTGGCGTCACGCTCTTGCTGGCGCAGTTCGCCATGGAGGCGATCCCCAATTCAGGGGACGAATACGGCTACACCTATCTTGCCGATACGCTGCTGCACGGGCGGCTTTGGAACCCGCCCCGGCCGGCGGCGCTGCACGACGTCCTGGAGACGATGTATATTGTTGATCGCGACGGCCGGCGGCTGTCGCAGTATGCGCCCGGCTGGCCCGCCCTGCTCGCCGGCTTCCTGGCGATCGGCCTGCCGCAGCTCGCCAACCCGGTGGTCGGGCTGTGCGCTTCGGGCCTGCTCTGGCTGGCATTGCGACAACTCGGGGTGGGGCGTGCGGCGTGCTTCGCCGCCCTGCTGCTCGGCGCGGCAGCGCCGTTCTGGCTATTCAACGCCGCGTCGTTCTTCAGCCACTCGCTGACCGGCGCCTGCCTGTTGGCGATCATCTGGCTGGATCTGCGCGATGGACGGCGCCCGTCCGCATACAACCGCGCGGGCATCGGGGTCGCCTTCTCCGTCCTGCTGGCGACCCGGTACGAGGATTTCGCCATCGCCTTTGCGTTGTTCGCGCTGGATGGGCTGATCCGCCGCGGCTGGCGCCTCGTGCCCTGGGCGGCGCCGGCCGCGTTGGCGGGCGCTCCGCTGGCGGCGGCGCTGCTGTTCTATAACTGGCGCATCACCGGCAACCCGTTCGAGACGTCGCTGGCCTGGGCCTCTCCGCAGATCGGTTTCGGCTTGCATGCCGTCGGCGTGGATGGCCCGCACTCGGCGCTGCGCGGCGTGTCGCATTCGGTCTGGTGGGCGCTGGACTGGCAGAACTTCGCCTCTGCCCTGATCCTGCCGCTGTATTGCATCGCCGCGTACCGGCGGCTTGCGGCGCGCCGGCTGCGCTGGTTCGACCTGGTGCTGCCGTCACTGGTCGTGTTCTTCTTCTTCTTCCCCGATAGCGGCGGATACCAGTATGGCCCGCGCTACTGGTATTTCGGTTTTGCCGCCATGCCGGTCACGGTGGCGGCCGGACTGACCGGCCCGGACGGGCTGTGGCGGGTGCGCCAGGTCGCTCTCGATCCGATGCGGCTCGCACTGGCGCAGCTGGCGGCGTTTGCGGGATTCAGCCTCGGCCTGGCGCTGCTCTGCCACCTGCGGGCCGAGACCCGCATGCTGCCCCTGCGCATCGCCGCGACCGTCCCGCCTCCGGCCCTCGTCCTGCTGCGCGACGGGGAGCTGCGGTACTCGTCGGTGCAGCTGACGGCGGACCCGTTCCTGGCCAGCGACCTGAGCCGCAACGGCTTGCGGCGCGAGCTGCCGCCGGTGGCGATCGGCATCGATCTGGGGCCGGCGCGCACGCGGCTGCTATGCCGCCAGATGCCCGATCGGCACATCTACCGTCTGGAGTTTGAAGGCGCTCCGTCGGTCGCTCGCCTGCAGCCGGCTTGCCCGCCGCCCGCGGGCTGAGGGTCAGCGCGAGCCGGCGGCCATGACGGGCCTGCGCCGCAGCCGCGCCAGCAGCGTGCCGGCGTCGAACGCGCCCAATGCCAGACCGGCGACGCCGTAGATCGCGCCGCCGCCGCCGACCAGCGCGGCGAGCGCCAGCCAGCGCAGGCCGGGACGGACGAAAAACGGTTGCAGCGGCGCGCCGATCGCCCACAGCGCCAGCCCCATCGCCGCGCCCGCCAGCAGCATGCGCGGCACCCGGGCGCGCAGCGCCGTGTCGGCGGCGAAGTGGCCGCGTCGCGCCAGGATCAGCGTCAGGCCGGCCACGTTCACCCAGGCCGCCACCGAGGAGGCGAGCGGCGGCCCCAAGTGCTGCAGCGGGCGCATGAACAGCAGGTTCAGCGCCAGGTTCAGCACCACGCAGCCGGTCCCAAGCTTGACCGGGGTCGCCGTGTCGCCGCGCGCGAAGAAGCCGTTGATCAGCACCTTGACCAGCACGAAGGCCGGCAGCCCGGTAGCGTAGGCCTGCAGCGCCTGGCCGGAGAACAGCACCGAATGGGCGTCGAATGCGCCACGGCCGAACAGCGCGGCGATGATCTCCGGCCCGGACACCAGCAGCGCGATTGCCGCCGGCAGTGTCAGCATCAGCGCGTATTCCAGCGCCCGGTTCATCGTGCCGATCGCCACGCCGGGCGCGTCGGAAAAGACCTGCCGTGACAAGGTGGGCAGCAGGGCGGTGCCGACCGCCGCCCCGATGGTGCCCAGCGGCAGCTGGTTCACCCGGTCGGCATAGTACAGCACCGACACCGTCCCGGCCGGCAGCAGGCTGCCGATGATGACATCGACCGACAGGTTGAGCTGCGTCACCCCCGCCCCCAGCAGCCCCGGCGCCATCCGCCGCAGCAGCCGGCGCATGGCAGGCGTCAGGCGCGGCCGCGGTAGACGCAGGCGCATGCCGGCGCGGCGCACCGCCCAGACCAGCAGCGCGAGCTGCAGCACGCCCGAGGCGCTGACTCCCCAGGCCAGCGCATGCCCGGCCGTCGGCAGCACATGCAGCAGCCCCAGCATGAAGCCGATCGAGGTGAGGTTGTACACCACGGGCGCCGCGGCCGCGGCGGCGTAGCGGTCCAGCCCGTTCAGCACGCCCGACAGCAGCGCCGCGAGGCAGATCAGCGGCATGTATGGAAAGGTGATGCGGCTCAACGTCACCGCCAGCGCGAACTTGGCCGGGTCCGCCGAGAAGCCCGGCGCCAGCACCGCCATCAGCTGCGGCATGAAGATCTCGGCCAGCACGGACAGCCCGACCAGCCAGAACGCCAGCACCGAAGCGGCCTGCCCGGCGAAATCCTGCGCGGCGACGCGGCCCTCGGTAGCCAGCAGGCCGGAGAAGGACGGGATGAAGGCGGCATTGAACGCGCCCTCGCCGAACAGGCGGCGGAACAGGTTGGGCAGCCGGTTGGCGACGAAGAAGGCGTCGGCAACCGGCCCCGCGCCCAGCCACGCGGCGATCAGGATGTCGCGCAGGAAGCCCAGCACGCGGCTGACCATCGTCCAGCCGCCGACCGTCAGAATGCCGCGCATCATGCCGGCCGCTCCCCGACCAGCCGCAGCAGCGCGGTGCCGGCGCCGGCCTCGCCATCGCCCAGCCGATCGAGCAGGGCGGCGAGGATGGCCGGCGCCTCGGTCTCAAACAGGTATGGCGGAGACGCAACCAGCATGCCGCAGCCGTTCAGTCGCTCCGGGTCGAGCGGCTCGCGCAGGTACAGCTCGGCGGCAACGACATCGTGCAGCCCGGCTGCCTGCACCGCCGCATGAAAGGTGCGCACCGGGGCGCGGTGCTTGATCGGATACCAGGCCGCCAGCACGCCGTCGGGGAACCGGGTCTGCGCCAGACGCAATGCCTCCGCCACGCGGGAGAACTCGTGCGGCCGTTCATAGGGCGGGTCGATCAGCGCCAGTCCGCGCCGCTGCCCGCGCGGCGGCAGCAGCGCGCCGAGCGCCTCGTAGCCGTTGCGGTGATGCACCCCCACCTGCCGGTCGCCCTTGAACTGCTGGCGCAGGGCCGCCGCGTCCTCGGGGTGCAGCTCGCAGCATGCGAGGTGGTCGTCGTCGCGCAGCAGGGCGCGGGCGATGGCCGGGCTGCCCGGATACAGGCCGAGTCGCCGGACCAGCGCCACGTAGTCGGCCAGCTCCGGCGACGGCGCATCCAGCACGCGGGCGATGCCCTGCCGCCACTCGCCGGTGCGCGCGGCCGGGCCGGAGTCCAGGTCGTAGCGGCCAATGCCGGCATGGGTGTCGAGCACGAAGAAGGGCGCCGGCTTGCGCGCCAGCGCGCGCAACAGCCAGACCAGCAGGGCGTGCTTGAGGCAGTCGCCGACATTGCCGGCGTGGAAGGCGTGGCGGTAGTTCACGCGGCGGACATCTCGGCCAACGGCCAGCGCGGGCGCGGCGCGTGGTCGAGCGGGTCGGCGAGGCCGAGCCGCAGCCGCTCGATGCCGGCCCAGGCCACCATCACCGCATTGTCGGTGCACAGCCGGGGCGGCGGTGCGACCAGGCGGAAGCCGCAGCCGGCCGCGGCCTTTTCCAGGGCGGCGCGGATGGCGGCGTTGGCGGCCACCCCGCCGGCGACCACCAGCAGCCGGCCGGCGTGCCGCGCCGCGAAGCCGGCCATCGCATGCGCCGCGCGGTCGGCCAGCACCGCCGTCACCGCCGCCTGGAACGACGCCGCCAGAATCCGCCGCCATCGGCGCCGGCAGCGGGCCGGGCGGGCAGGCCTCGACCAGGCGCGCCACGGCGGTCTTCAGGCCGGAGAAGCTGAAATCGCAGCCCGCACGCCCGAGCAGCGGCCGCGGCAGGTCGTAGCGCCGCGGGTCGCCGTCGCGCGCCAGCCGCTCCAGCGCGGGGCCGCCGGGCCAGCCCAGGCCGAGCAGCTTGGCAACCTTGTCGAACGCCTCGCCCACCGCGTCGTCGATGGTGCCGCCCAGCCGCTCGTAGCGCCCGACGCCCAGCACCGCGACGCATTGGCAGTGGCCGCCGGACAGCAGCAGCAGCAGATAGGGGAACGGCGCGCCGCCCGCGACCAGGCCCGGCAGGCGCGCGGTCAGCGCGTGCGCCTCGAGATGGTTGACCGCGACGAACGGCAGAGAGTGGGCCAGGGCGACGCCCTTGGCGAAACCGCTGCCGACGATCAGGCCGCCGATCAGGCCCGGGCCGCTGCTGGCGGCCACGCCGCCCAGCGCGGCCCAACCGACGCCGGCGCGGAGCATCACCTCGGCCGCCATGTCCGGCAGGCTCGCAAGATGCGCCCGCGCGGCGATCTCTGGCACAACGCCGCCATAGGCGGCGTGCCCGGCCTGGCTGGCGACCGCCTCGGCCAGCACTCGCCCGTCCGCCGCCAGCACCGCGGCGGCGGTGTCGTCGCACGAGGTCTCGATTCCCAGAAGCGGGCCGGGCAGCGGGCCGGTCAGGTCCGGCATCGGGTCCCCCTGTTCACCATCCTGCCCGGGTTCTAGGACAGCCGGATGCCGGCCGCACCCCCCGCGCCACGCGCCCGAGCCCGGCAGGTGCTGGTGACCCGCCCGGATGCCGAGGCGCGGGAGACGGCGGCGCGGCTGGAGCAGCTCGGCTGGCGGCCGGTGCTGGCGCCCTGCATCCGCATCGTCCCCCGGCTGATGCGGCTCGATGCCGAGTGGCGGCCGCAGGCGGTGCTGGTGACCAGCGGCAACGCGGTCGCCGCGCTGCCCGATCGCCTGCACGGGGCGCCGCTGCTGGCGGTGGGCGACGCCACCGCGACGCGGGCGCGCGCCGCCGGGTTTGTGCGGGTCAGCAGCGCCGGGCGCGATGCCGCCGCCCTGGCCGCATTGGTCGGGCTGAGTTGCGCGCCGGGCGGCGGGCCGCTGCTGCTGGCTGCGGGCGAGGGGCAGGGCGCCGCGCTGATGCAGGAGTTGCGTGCGCGCGGCTTTCGCGTGCTGCGCCGGGTCGCCTATGCGGCGCGACCGGTGCGCGGCCTGTCGGCGGCGGCGCGGGCGGCGCTGAGCGGGGGCGGCGTCGCCGCGGCGCTGTTCTTTTCCCCGGCCAGCGCGGAGGCATTTGCCGTGGCGCTGCGCCGTGCCGGAGCGGCCGAACTGCTGCATCCGGTGACCGCCGCGGCGATCTCGCCGGCCACCGCCGCCGTGCTAACCCCCTTGCCGTGGCGCGACATCCGTGTTGCATCCAGGCCGAACCAGGACGAGCTGCTGGCATGTCTGACATGAATGAGCCGGGCGAGCCGCCCGGCGCCGTGACGCCTGTGCCCGCTGCGGAGCCGCGCGCGCCGGCCGCCGAACCGGTGGACCCGCCGACCGCTCCGGCATCCTGGGCGCGCGCCGAACCGGAGCGGCGCAGCGCGGTCCCGGTGCTGACGGCACTGGGTATGCTGGTGCTGCTGGTCGGGCTGGTCTGGGTGTGGCGGCAGGACGTCGGCGTGCAGCAGCGGCTGGAGGCGGTCGAAGCGGCGGCGCGCGGCGCGCCGAGCGTCGATCCGGCGCAGATCGCGGCATTGCAGAGCGGCCAGGACGCCTTGCGCAAGGAACTGGCCAGCCTGGCGGCCCGGCCGGCGCCGAAGCCGGTTGATCTGGGTCCGATCGAGCAGCGTTTGACCGCCATTGAGCAGCGTCCGACGCCGAAGCCCGCGGATCTGGGTCCGATCGAGCAGCGCCTGAGCGCCCTGGAGCAACGTCCCGCGCCGCCGCCGCCGCCGGATCTGAAACCGCTGGAGGCGCGCGTCGCCGCGCTGGAGAACAAGCCGGCGGTCAAGCCCGAGGATCCGGCGCTGGACGCGAAGATCGCGAGCCTGAGCGCCGCGCAGAAGACCACCCAGCAGCAGGCCGAGGCCGCCGCCGCCGCCGCCGGCGAGTCGGCGGCGCGGGCGCAGCGCCTGGCCCGGGTGCAGCAGGCCGAGGCGGCGTTGCGGGCCGGCAAGCCGCTCGGCGCGCTGCCCGACGCGCCGCCGGCGCTGGCGCGCTTCGCCACGGTCGCGCCGCCCACCGAGGCGTCGCTGCGCCTGTCCTTCCCGCAGGCGGCGAAGGCCGCCGCCGCCGCCAGCCAGCCCTCCACCAAGGATTTGTCGTTCGCGCAGCGGATGTGGCAGCGGGCGCAGACCCTGGTGACGGTGCGCGAGGGCGACCGGGTGGTGGTCGGCGCGCCCGCCTCGGCGACGCTGGCGGCGGCGCGGGCGCGGCTTGATGCCGGCGACCTGGCCGGCGCGGTGGCGGCATTGGACCGGCTGGACCCGGCCGCCGCCCGGGCGATGGCGCCGTGGCGCGAGCAGGCGCAGGCGCTGCTGGACGCGCGCGCGGCGCTGGCCGCAGCGGCGGCCGGCTGATGCGCCTCGTGCTGTGGATCGTGGTGCTCGGCACCGCCGCGGTGGCGCTGGCCTGGTGGCTGGCGGGGTTGCCGGGCAGCGTCACCGTGTCGCTGGCCGGGCTGACCATCGAGACGGCGACGCCGCTGGCGTTGCTGGGCGTGGTGGTGCTGGTGCTGGTGCTGCTGGCGATCCTGCGGCTGCTCGGGTGGATTTTCGGCTCGCCGCGGCGCATCGGCTACTGGCGGGCGCGGCGGCGGCGCGACGCCGGCGATGCGTCCAGCACGCGCGCGCTGGTGGCCATCGCCGCCGGGGACGCCGACGAGGCCCGCCGCGAAATCGGCGCGGGCGCGCCGGCTGCTGGGCGACGGCGCGCAGCCGCTGCTGCTTGCGGCCGAGGCCGAGCGGCTGGCCGGCAACGAGGCGGGCGCTACCGAGCTGTTCCGCAAGCTGGCGGCGCGCCAGGACGGCGCCCTGCTGGGCCTGCGCGGGCTGTACCGGCAGGCGGCGGCGCGGGAGGACTGGAGCGAGGCGGCGCGGCTGGCCGGGCAGGCCGAGATCGCCCATCCCGGCGGCACCTGGCTGCGCGAGGAGCGCGAGCGGCTGGCGGTGCGCGGGGGGAACTGGAAGCAGGCGCTGGCGCTGGCCGGGCCCGACGCGCCGCGCGCGGCATACGCGACCGCCGAGGCCGAGGCCGAGCCGGACGGCGACCGCGGGCTGCGGCTGGCCCGCCAGGCGTTCCGCGATAACTCTGGTTTCGCCCCGGCGGCGCTGGCCTATGCGCGCCGGCTGCGCGCGGCGGGACGCGAGGATCGCGCCTTCGAGGTGCTGCAACGCTCCTGGACGGCGGCTCCGCAGCCGGATCTGGCGGCGTTCGCGCTGGCGCCGCTGGGCGATACCACGCAGCGGCTGCGCATGGCCGGCCGACTGGTCTCGGGTCGTGCCGATCACCCGGAGAGCCATCTGGTGCTGGCCCAGGAAAGCCTGGATGGCGGCCTGACCGACGAGGCGCGGCGGCATCTGGACGCGGCCCGGGCGAGCCTGGACGAGCGGCGGGTCTGGGTGCTGCTGGCCGACATCGAGGCGGCGGAGCGCGGCGACACCGAGGCCGGGCGGCTTGCCCAGCGCGACGCGCTGCGGCGCGCGGCGACTGCAGCGCCTGATCCTGCCTGGCGCTGCGAGGCGTGCGGCACCGTGTTGCCGGCATGGCAGCCGGTCTGCCCGGCCTGCCAGACCGCCGGGCGGGTGCGCTGGGGCGCCCCGCCGCGTGCGGCGCTGGCGCTGCCGTCCTAGCGACGGCGGATCGCGACGCAGGACCGGAGCGCCCGCCGGTCAGACAGAGAACGCGAGAGTAGGGAGCGGCGATAGACGTGGACATCAAGGAAACCAGGCTGGCCGGCGTGTTCGTGGTCACGCCCAAGCCTTTCGGCGACGACCGCGGGTTCTTCGCGCGCATGTTCGACAGCCGGCTGTTCGAGCAGGCCGGGCTGATCGGCCGGTTCGTCAACATCAACAACTCGCTGTCGCGGCATCGCGGCACGCTGCGCGGCATGCACCTGCAGCTGGCGCCGTCCGCGGAAGCCAAGCTGGTGCGCTGCGTGCGTGGCGCGCTGTTCGACGTGGCGGTGGATGCGCGCCCCGAATCACCGACCTGCTGCCAGTGGTACGGCCACGAGCTGAGCGCCGAAAACCGGCAAATGATGTACGTGCCGGAAGGCTTCGCTCACGCATTCATCACGCTTGCCGACGATACCGAAGCCATCTATCTGTCCTCGCAATTCTATGATCCGGCACGCGAGCGGGGGTTGCGGTGGAACGATCCTGCGATTGGCGTCGAGTGGCCCATCACTCCCGAGATCGTATCCAACAAGGACCGCGACTGGGCGGACTACGATCCGGCAAACTTCCGCTAGGCAAACGTTCCGGTTACGTTTCAAGGTGTGCGGCGTGAGCGCGGCGGTGGAGCAGCTTCGCGGGCCGCGGCGATCGGTGCTGCTGACCGGCGGCACCGGATTTGTCGGCTCGCGTCTGGCGCGACAGTTGGTTCGCGAGGGGTTCTCGGTCACGGTGCTGGCGCAGAGCGCGTCGCGGCTGGACCAGCTGCGGCGGGTCGGCGTCGCCGATGAGGTCGAGGTCGCGCGCTGCGGCGCTGCCTATGACGAGCTGCCGGTGATCGTGGCGCAGGCGCGACCCGACGTGGTGGTGCATGTCGCCTCGGTCAGCCGCGGCGGCGAGAGCGCCGCCGAGCTGGCGCGGATGATCCATGCCAACATCACCTTTCCGACGCTGCTGCTGGCGGCGATGCGCGCCGCCGGCGTGCGCCGCTTCGTCAACACCGGCACTAGCTGGCAGACCTGCGCGGGCGACGGCTACAGCCCGTTCAACATCTATGCTGGCACCAAGCAGGCGGCAGAGGATCTGTTGGCGTGCTATTGCCTGGGCGGGATGCAGGCGATCACGCTGCGGCTGTTCGACACCTATGGTCCGCATGACGAGCGGCGCAAGATCATCGACCTGATCGCCGATGCGGCCGAACGTGGCACGGATCTGGCAATGTCCCCCGGCGAGCAGGTGATCGACTTGGTGCATGTCGAGGACGTGGCCGCGGCGTTCTTGGTCGCCGTGCACAGGCTGCTGGACGATACGGAAACAGAGGCATGCCGTGTACGGCGTCTCGGGCGTGCGCGTGACGCTGCGCGAGCTGGCCGAACGGATCGGCGAGGCGATGCGCCGGACGCCGCCGATCCGCTGGGGTGGGCGGCCATACCGGCCGCGCGAGGTGATGCAGCCCTGGTCGGGCTTCGAGCATCTGCCGGGCTGGGCGCCGCGCATCGGCCTGGATGCCGGGCTGCGCGAGGTCGTCGCCGCGCGCGGCGTGCAGCTGGAGGATATCGCATCGGCATGACGGCCGGCGAGGGGTCGGGCGGCAATGATCGCGAAGGTCACATCCTGGCGGCCCGCTGGTCGATCGAGCGGCTGCGCCGGCCGGCTGCGTCCGAACTGGTCTGGCTGGGCTACGCCAAGCCGGAGGTGCTGGATTTCGAGTGTCTGGCCTGCGGCGCCGGCGGCTCCAAGCAAGGCGTGCTGCGCGCCGAGGGGCGGACGCTGTATCATGTGCGGCGCATGCGCCAGCCACCAGATGCATCCGGCGCAGGCGCCGGAGCCGGAGCTTTCCGGCTTCGCGCGCCGGCTGCTACTGGAGGCAGGGCTCGACCTGCACGCCGCCGCGGCGGTTGCCGCGCGCGCCATGGCCGGCCGGGAGGGCGGCCGGCTGGTCGACCTGGGCTGCGGCTGCGGCCTGGTCGTGGACATGGTGCGCCGCCAGCCCGGCTGGTCGGCGTGCGGCGTCGATCCGGGTCCGCTCGCGACGCTCGGCGCCGAGGCGCTCGGCGCCACACTGACGTGCGGCGAGGCCGGGGCGGCGCAGGCCATGCTGGCCGAGGCGGCGTGCGACGTGCTGCTGTGCCGGGGCATGCTGGACCGCAGCGCCGAGCCTCTGGCGGTGCTGCAAATCATGGCCACGCTGGCGCCCAAGGCTCGCTGGCTGCTGGGCGTGGCCGATGCCGAGCGGCTGTACACAGCCACGGACGGCAGCGCCATCCGCGAGCTGATCGGGCGCGGCTGCTGATCCCGAGCGCGGTCGGCCTGCGTCGGCTGTTCGCGCGCGCCGCGCTGCGGCCGCCGGCGATCCGCCGTTCCGGCGATATTCTGTGGGTCGAGCATGCGGCGGCGACGCCGAAGCCGCAGGCCGAGGCGGCGGTGCTGGACCGCTATGTCGAGGGCCGGATGCGCGACTGGCCGCAGGATGCCTCGGCCGCGATGGGATTGCAGGTGGCGGCGCTGGAGCATGCGGTGGCGCGCGCCGCCGCGGGCGGCGACTGGGCGCGGCCGCGCGCGCTGCTGGCCCGGCTGATGCCGGCGCTGGCGGCGGCGGGCGAGGCGGCGCGCGCCGCCGATGCCCCCGACATCGAGTCGCTGTTCCGCAAGGCCCCGGCCTGTTCATCGACGCTGCTGTTGCAGGCTGGCCTGCTGCATCTGGGCAGCTCCGGCCCGTCGATGCAGGCGCTGATGTGCTTCGAGTTGGCCGCGCTGCTGTCCGGCCGGGCGGCGGCGCTGTCGCCGACGGTGCTGCCGGCGGAGGCGGAGCGGCATTGGCAGGCGCGGTTCCATGCCGCCCTGGTCACCCGCGCGCTGGGCGACACGGCGCGCGCGGTGGCCGCGTTGCGGGCGATCGTCGCCGACGAGCAGCGCGGCGCCTTGCCGTCGCCGGCCTGGGCGGCGCGGGCGCAGTCCGAGGCCGAGGCGATGCTCGCCGCGCCGCCGATCCCGCCGCCGGCGCCGGCCGAAGCCGCCGCGCCGGGCGCCGGGATCCCGGCCGCCGCCGCCGCCGCCACGGCGGCCGTTGCTCGCCCGGCCAAGAAGCCCCCCAGGCGGTCGCGAAAGGCAGAGCGTTGAGCCAGCGCGTGCTGATGCTGCTCGATGCGCAGGGCATGAAGCGGCTGGTGGCCGGCCAGCCGCCGATCACCCCGTTCAGCCACGACAAGAACCTGTTCCAGTTCGCGCACGAGGCGCTGCGGCGTGGCTGGACGGTGATGGCGAGCGTCGCGCAGGCGGATGCGGCGACCCGCCCGGCCTGGACGGTGCGCCAGATCTATCCGACCTGGGAGCAGGACGAAGCTGCGGTGGCGCACGATCAGGTCGCGGCGGACATCGTGGTGGCGGTGTTTCCCGAGGCGCTGAACATCCGCGCGCATTACCCCGATGCGAAGATCGTGGCGATCCATGCCGCGGTGCATTGGCTCGAAAACCCGAGCATGCGCCCGGCGCAGTACGTTTTCGACCTGATTACCGCGGTGCGTTACAATATCGACTTCATGGTGACGCAGAACGTCCGCATGGCGGACATCCTGCAGACAACCTACTCGCTGCTGGCGCGCTGGCCGTATCCGGAGCGCATCATCGTGGCCCCGCTCGGCATCGTCGCCGAGGAGCGACGTGCCCATCCCGATGCGGCGGCGATGCGCGCCGAGATGGGGCTGGGGGCGCATGACCTGGCCATCATCAATGCCGGCGGCACCTGGCGCTGGACCGATTTCAACACGTTCCTGGAAGCGTTCGCGACGCATGCCGAAGCGGCTCCGCAGAGCCGGCTGCGGCTGTTCGTCATGGGCCTGCTGCAGGCCACCAACCTCGATCACGGCGAATACGTCGCCGAAACCGAAGCCCTGCTGTGGCGGTTCCGCACGCAGCTCGGCACCCGAATCACCGTGTACAACCACTGGGATGACGCCGCGCAGCGCGTGCATGCCTTCACCGCGTGCAGCAATGTCGGGCTGAACGTGAACCAGCCGAGCCTGGAGAACTGGCAGAGCTACCGGTTGCGCTTCCTGGACTACATGGCCGCCGGGATTCCGGTCATCAGCACGCGCGGCGACCTGATGAGCGAGGCCGAGGGCGGGCGGCACGCCTTCCTGGTCGATGCCGGCGATCTGCGCGCCTATCGCGAGACGCTGGACGCGATCGCCGCCGAGCCGGCGCTGGTGGCGGAAAAGGCCGAGGCGATGCGCGCCCTGGCGCGGGAGTACGACAGCCGCAACACCTATGGCGAGGCGCTCGATCGGATCGAGCGCATGCCGCGCCGGCCGCGCGACGATCACGGCGCCTGGGGCGACTGCGTGCTGGACTACGCCGCCCGGCATATGCGCCAGGAAAACCGCGAGGCGACCGCGCGCGGCATCCAGCGGTTCACCGACTGGCTGCTGCAATGACGCTCGGACGTGGGCGACTTGTGCCGGTTGTCATCGATGCGTCGCGCAGCCGCCGCGCTGCGGACTGTAACGCTGGCGTGTTGTCGTCTATGCAGGCGACAGTGGACAGCGGCGGTGGCAGCGGGAGCATGAGAACGCAATGAAGGCAGTCATCCTGGCGGGTGGCCTCGGCACGCGGTTGTCGGAGGAGACCAACATCCGCCCCAAGCCAATGGTCGAGATCGGTGGCAAGCCGATCCTGTGGCACATCATGAAAACCTACAGCTCGCACGGCATCAACGACTTCGTCATATGCCTGGGCTACAAGTCGTATGTCATCAAGGAATACTTCGCCAACTACTACCTGCATATGTCCGATGTCACGTTCGACATGCGCGACAACAGCATGAAGGTGCATCAGGCCAGCGCCGAGCCGTGGAGCGTCACGCTGGTCGATACCGGCGAGGCGAGCCAGATCGGCGGGCGCATCAAGCGCATCCTGCCGTATGTCAGCGGCGACGAGGCGTTCTGCCTGACCTATGGCGACGGCGTCGGCAACGTGGACATCCAGGCCGGCATCCGCCTGCACCGCGAGCATGGCCGGCTGGCGACGGTGACGGCGGTGCAGCCGCCCGGCCGGTTCGGCGCGCTGCGCCATGAGGGCGAGCGGGCGATCGGCTTCGAGGAAAAGCCGCGCGGCGACGGATCGTGGATCAATGGCGGCTATTTCGTGCTGTCGCCGCGCGTCGGCGAGTATATCGAGGGCGACATGACGATCTGGGAGCGCGAGCCGATGGAAAAGCTGGCGCAGGAAGGCAACATGACGGTGTACTTTCACCACGGCTTCTGGCAGCCGATGGACACGCTGCGCGACAAGACGCATCTGGAGGAACTGTGGGCCTCCGGCCAGGCGCCCTGGAAGACGTGGTAGGAGCGACGACCATGCAAGTCCTCATCACCGGCAACATGGGCTATGTCGGCCCGGTCCTGGTCCGCCACCTGCGCCAGTCGCATCCCGGCATCGAGCTTATCGGCTATGACACCGGGTTTTTCAGCGGCAGCCTGACCGATCACGGGCAGTTGCCCGAGACGCAGCTGGATGCGCAGCGCTTCGGCGACGTGCGGCGGCTGCCGGGCGGGCTGTTCGACGGCGTCGATGCCGTGGTGCATTTGGCCGCAATCAGCAACGATCCGATGGGCAACAGGTTCGAGGCGGTGACCGACGCGATCAACCACCAGGCCAGCGTGGCGGTGGCCGCCGCTGCGCGCGACGCGGGGGTGAAGACCTATGTGTTCGCGTCGAGCTGCAGCGTGTATGGCGCGGCCGCCGGCGGTCCGCGGCGCGAGACCGACGCGCTGAACCCGCAGACCGCGTACGCGCGCAGCAAGATCGCCACCGAGCAATCGCTGCGGCAAATGCCGCTGGGCGGGATGCGCGCGGTCTGCCTGCGCTTCGCCACCGCCTGCGGCTGGAGTCCGCGGCTGCGGCTGGATCTGGTGCTCAACGACTTCGTTGCCTGCGCGCTGTCGGCCGGCGAGATCACCGTGCTGTCCGACGGCACGCCGTGGCGGCCGCTGATCGACGTGGCCGACATGGCGCGCGCGATCGACTGGGCGATCAGCGCCGCCGACCACGCGCCGCAATACGTGGCGGTGAACGTCGGCTCGAAGGAGCGCAACTATCAGGTGAGGCAACTGGCCGAGGCGGTGGCCGAGGCGGTGCCGGGCACCCAGGTCAGCATCAACATGAGCGCGCCGGCCGATACGCGCTCGTACCAGGTCGATTTCTCGCTGTGGTCGGAACTGGCGCCGCGGCACCAGCCGCAGGTCACGCTCGGCCAGTCGATCGCGCAGCTGCGCGAGGGGTTGGCGGCGATGGGCTTCTCGGACCGCAACTTCCGCCAATCGCCGCTGATCCGCTTGCAGGTGCTCGACCGGCTGATCAAGGGCGGCCAGCTGACCGACGCGCTGGAGCGGGCCTGACCACGGCGCTATGGCGAGGCCGACAAAACGCGGCAGCGCAGACGCGGCGGTGACGGTAGCCGCGCCGCCCAGGATCCATCTCGATCTGGCCGAGGTCGCGGACGGGCGCTGCTTCGTGGTCGGCTGGGCGATCCGCAAGCCGTCCGACGATCCGGACGTCCATCTGCGCCGGGGCGAGAAGCGGATGGCGCCGCTGGTGACATTCCACCGGCCGGACGTGATCCAATACTTCACGCATGTCCGCTCGCCGGACGTGGACCGTTTCGACATCGCCTACGGCTTCGTGTTCAGCATCGCCGCACGCGCCATTGGCGAGCTGATCCTGTCGGTGCAGGGTTTCGAGCAACCGCTGGTCGCCAATGCGCCGGGGCCGGAGAGCGATGTCAGCTTCCTGAAGCGCTATGTGGAAGCGATGCAGCCGTTGGCGGAATCGCCGGGGCTAAGCGCCGCGCGCGAGCGGTTCCGCCAGTTGCTGATGCCGCGCCACGCCGCGCCGGCGGCCGCGGCCGGGGCGGCGGACGAGGCTGCGCCGGCTTCGGTCGAGGCGCTGCTGGCGGCCTGCCGGGCAGAGGGTGCGATCTTCGAGAGCGACGCCGCATCGGGCGAACCTGTGGCCCTGCTGGCGATCCACCAGCGCGGCCGCTCGCTGACGCACTCCCATCTTGCCATGCTGCAGGCGCTGGCCGCGAACGGGTACCGCACGGTGCTGGTCAATTCCAATCCCGAGTCGGAAGCCGGGCGCGACGCGCTGGAGGATGGGCGCATCGCCGGCCTGCTGCGCCGGCCGGATCATGGCCGCGATGTCGCCTCCTGGCTGCTGGCGCTGGTCCGGCTGGGCGGGCGGCTGGCGGCGGCCGACCATGTGCTGTTCTGCAATGACAGCTTCCTTGGCCCGTTCGACGACCTGTCCGGCGTGCTGGCGCACCGGGCGCGGGCGGCGGTCGATTTCTGGGCGCTGACCGATAGCTGGGACCGCGGCTATCATCTGCAGTCGTCGTTCTTCGCGCTCTCGGCGCGCTGCCTGCATGGCGAGGCGTTCCGGCATTTCCGCGCGACCTACGCCTATCCGAACGAGCGCGAGGCGGTGGTGACCCAGGGCGAGTTGGGGCTGTCGCGCGCGCTGGTGGGCGACGGCGGGGCGACGATGGCGGTGGTGGCGCCGTATCCGCACCTGGCGCGGGCGTATCTGCAGGACGCGGCGCGGGTTCTGGACGAGCTGCGCGCGCTGCCCGAGCATCGCGACGCGCTGCCGGGCGAGACCGGCTATTTCGATCGGCCGCAGCGCGGCTTTGTGGATTCCGCGATGGCATGGACGCTGAAGCTGCTGGCCGATCTGCGGCAGGGCATCCCGCGCAACCCGCAGCACGTATTCTGGGAGGCGCTGCTGGCGCGCCACCGCATTCCGTTCGTCAAACGCGAGCTGATGCTGTCCAACCCGGCCGGGGTGCCGGGATACGATCGCATATTGCCGGTGGTCGCGGCCACGTTCGGGCCGGAGCACGCGGCGCGCGCCGAGCAGGACATGCGCCGCGGCGGGATGCGCGCGCCGGTGCTGTGACGGTCACTGCGTGAGCGACTGCATCCTGGAGGCGACCGGGCTGACCCGCGCGTTCCGTGGCTTCGTCGCAGTCGCCGGCGTCGATCTGCGGGTGCAGGCGGGCAGCATCCATGCGCTGATCGGCCCGAACGGCGCGGGCAAGACGACGTGCTTCAACCTGCTGAGCGGATTCCTGCCGCCGAGCGCCGGCAGTATCCGTTTCCAGGGGCGGGTCATCACCGGGCTGCAGCCGGCGCTGGTGGCGCGGCGCGGCCTGGTGCGCAGCTTCCAGATCTCCGCGGTGTTCGCCCACTTGACCGCGCGCGAGAACGTGCGGTTGGCGTTGCAGCGGCAGCGCGGCGGCAGCTTCGATTTCTGGCGGTCCGAGCGCGCGCTAGTCGGCTATGACGACCGCGCGCGCGCGCTGCTGGCCGAGGTCGGGCTGGAGGACGCGGCGGAAATTCCTGCGGGGCAGCTTTCGTACGGGCGCAAGCGGGCGCTGGAGATCGCCACCACGCTGGCGCTGGATCCGGCGATGATGCTGCTGGACGAGCCGACCGCCGGGATGACGCATGAGGACGTGGAGCGCATCGTGGCGCTGGTGCGCCGCGTGCGGCAGGGGCGGACCATCCTGATCGTCGAGCACAATCTGTCGGTGGTCGAGGGGCTGTGCGACCGCATCACCGTGCTGACGCGCGGGCGGGTGCTGGCCGAGGGCGACTACGCCGCCGTCGCACGCGACCCGCAGGTGATCGCGGCCTATCTGGGCGCCGCCGATGGCTGATCCGGCGCTGCTGGAACTGCGCGGCGTCAACGCCTGGTATGGCGAAAGCCATGTGCTGCACGGCGTGGATCTTGACGTGCCGGGCGGGGAGGTGGTTACGTTGTTGGGGCGTAACGGCGCCGGCAAGACCACAACCTTGCGCAGCATCATGGGCCTGGCGCCGCGCCGCAGCGGCGCGCTGCGCTATGGTGCGCGCGACCTCGCCGGGCTGCGGCCGGATCAGGTGGCGCGCGCCGGCATCGGCTTCTGTCCCGAGGAGCGCGGCATCTTCGCCTCGCTGAGCGTCGCCGAGAACCTGATGCTGCCGCCGGTGGTGGCCCCGGGCGGGCTGGAACTGGCGGAGATCCATGCGCTGTTCCCCAACCTGGCCGAGCGCGCGCGCAGCCAGGGGACGAAGCTGTCCGGCGGCGAGCAGCAGATGCTGGCGATCGCGCGCATCCTGCGCAGCGGCGCGCGGCTGCTGCTGCTGGACGAGCCGACCGAGGGACTGGCGCCGGTGATCGTGCAGCAGATCGGCCGCACCATCCGCGCCATTCGCGAGCGCGGCTTCACCGTGCTGCTGGTCGAGCAGAACTTCCGCTTTGCCGCCGGACTGGCCGACCGGCATTACGTGATGGAGCGGGGGCGGGTGGTGGACATGATCGCGGCTTCGCAAGTGACCGCGAGCACGGCTAAGCTGCACGCCTATCTCGGCGTCTGACCACCGGCGTCGGGCAACAAGCACTCTGCGGGAGACCCGTCCATGACCCTGAACCGCCGCGCCGTGCTGGCCGCCGCCGCCGCCAGCCTGCCGCTCGCCGGCCTGCCGCTGAGTCGGTCCCGCGCCGCCGGATCCACGCTGAAGATCGGCGTGCTGACCGACATGAGCGGCCCGTATCGCGACGTGGGCGGTCCGCTGGCGGTCAAGGCGGTGGAACAGGCGGTCGTCGATTCCGGGGTCGCCGCGAAGGGCATCACGGTCGAGATCATCTCCGCCGACCACCAGAACAAGCCGGACATCGGGGCCGGCATCGCGCGGCAGTGGTACGACCGCGACGGCGTGGATTTCCTGACCGGGGTGCCGAACTCGGCGGTGGGTCTGGCGGTGGCGGGCGTTACCGCGGAGAAGAACAAGGTCTATGCCAATTCCGGCGCGGCGACCTCGGATCTGACCGGGAAGCTGTGCAACGCGAATACGATCCACTGGACCTATGACACCTGGATGCTGGCCCATTCCGATGGCGGCGCGGCGGTCAAGGCGGGCGGCGACAGCTGGTTCTTCATCACCGCCGACTACGCTTTCGGCCATGCGCTGCAGCGCGACACGACCAATTTCGTCACCGCGGCCGGCGGCAAGGTGCTGGGCAGCGTCGCCTATCCGTTTCCCGGCACCAGCGATTTCTCGTCGTTCCTGCTGCAGGCGCAGGCGAGCGGGGCGAAGGTGATCGGCCTGGCCAATGCCGGTACCGACGCGGTCAACAGCATCAAGCAGGCGCACGAGTTCGGCATCACGCAGCGGCTGGCGGGGCTGCTGGTGTTCATCAGCGACATCCACGCGCTGACGTTGCAGACGGCGCAGGGATTGCTGGTCTCGACAACGTTCTACTGGGATCTGAACGACCGCACGCGGGCTTTCTCCGAACGCATGAAGCCGCGTGCCCCGGACAAGCGGCTGACCATGGATCAGGCAGGCGGCTATGGCGCGGCGCTGCACTACCTGAAGACCGCCGCCGGAATGGGCGTGGCGCAGGCCAAGGCGGACGGCGCGGCGACGGTGGTCCGCATGAAGGCGATGCCGACCGACGACGATGCGATGGGGCCGGGGAAGATCCGCGAGGACGGGCGCGCGCTGCACCCGTGCTACCTGTTCCAGGTCAAGAACTCCGGCGGAGAGCAAGGGGCCGTGGGACTACTACAAGCTGCTGGTGACCACCCCGGCCGACCAGGCGTTCCGGCCGCTGGACCAGGGGGGCTGCAAGCTGGTGAAGGCGTAGCTGCGGCGTGTGCGCCGGCCGCTCACCCCGGCCCTTTCCCGAAGGGAGAGGGTGCAGGGCCTTTCGCTCTCCCTTCGCCGGGAGAGGGCTGGGGTGAGGGTCGCAGGGTCGCCGTGACGACCATCTTCGGCAAACCCGTCCTCCTGCTGTACGGACAGCTGGCGCTGGGCCTGATCAACGGCGCGTTCTATGCGCTGCTGTCGCTGGGGCTGGCGCTGATCTTCGGGCTGCTCGGCGTCATCAACTTCGCGCATGGCGCGCTGTTCATGCTGGGCGCGTTCGTCGCCTGGGGATTGCTGGCGCATCTGGGTATCGGCTACTGGCCGGCGCTGGCGCTAGCGCCGCTGATCGTGGGCGCGCTGGGCATCGCGATGCAGCGTCTGCTGCTGCGCCGGCTGCGCGGGCTGGACCCGCTGTACAGCCTGCTGCTGACCTTCGGCTGCGCGCTGGTGCTGGAAGGCCTGGCCACCAACCAGTTCGGCAGCGAGGGCGTGTCGTACCCGATTCCGGCGGCGTTGCAGGGCGCCACGCATCTCGGGTTCATGATCCTGCCCACCTATCGCATCTGGGCGGTGGCCGCGGCCGCCGCGGTGTGCCTGGCGACCTGGCTGGTGATCGAGCGGACCCGGCTCGGCGCCACGCTGCGGGCTGCGACGGAGAACGCTTCGTTGGTGCAGGCGTTCGGGGTCAACGTGCCGCGCCTGGTGACGCTGACGTTCGGCGCCGGCGCGGCGCTGGCCGGGTTCGCAGGCGTGCTGGCGGCCCCGATCTCCTCGGTCAATCCGGGCATGGGATCGAACGTCATCATCGTCGTGTTCGCCGTTGTGGTGATCGGCGGCATGGGCTCGATCGGGGGCGCCATCCTGACCGGCTTCGCGCTGGGGCTGATCGAAGGCATGACCCGCGTCTATTACCCCGAGGCGTCGGCGACGGTGGTGTTCGTGGTCATGGCGGCGGTGCTGCTGGTGCGCCCGGCGGGCCTCTTCGGGCGCACGGCATGAGCGGGGCGTCGCGCCCGCAACTGGTGGCGTTCCTGGCGATGCTGGCGCTGGTCGTGCTCGCGCCCTGGGTGCTCTACCCCGTGTTCGTGATGAAGGTGCTGTGCTTCGCGCTGTTCGCCTGCGCGTTCGGACTGCTGATCGGGCGTGTCGGACTGCTGTCGTTCGGTCACGCCGCGTTCTTCGGGGTCGGCAGCTATGTCGGCGCGTATGCCGCGAAGATGTGGGGCGCGTCGGCCGAACTGTCGATCCTGGGCGGCGGCTGCGCGGGCGCCGCCCTCGGGCTGCTGTTCGGCGCGCTCGCCATCCGCCGGCAAGGCATCTATTTCTCGATGATCACGCTGGCATTGGCGCAGATGGTGTATTTCATCTGCGTCCAGGCGCCGGCCACCGGCGGCGAGGACGGCATCCAGCTGGTGCCGCGCGCGGCCCTGTTCGGCGTGGTCCCGCTGCGCGGCGATCTGGCGATGTATGCGCTGGTCGCGGTGGTGTTCCTGGCCGGCTTCCTGTTGATCCACCGCATCGTGCATTCACCGTTTGGCCAGGTGCTGACCGCCATTCGCGAGAACGAGCCGCGCGCAGTCTCGCTCGGCTATCGGGTGGAGCACTACAAGCTGCTGGCGTTCGTGCTGTCCGCGTTCCTGTCGGGGGTCGCCGGCGCCATGAAGGCGCTGGTGTTCGGCATCGCGACATTGACCGACGTGCATTGGACGATGTCGGGCGAGGTGGTGCTGATGACGTTGCTGGGCGGCATGGGCACGCTGTTCGGCCCGGCGGCCGGGGCGCTGGCGGTGATCGCGATGGAGAACTATCTCGCGCCGCTCGGCGCATGGGTGACGGTGGTGCAGGGGGCGATCTTCGTCGCCTGCGTGCTGGCGTTCCGCCGCGGCCTGGTCGGCGAACTCGGCGCGCGGCTGCGGCTGGCGCTGTAGCGCGGCCTACCGCTGGGCGGCGGCCTGATGGGCGGCGAGCACCGCCATGTCCAGGATCTGCGACACCGAGCTGTCCATCGCCACCAGCTGCGCGCCGTGCGTCAGCCCGATGATCAGCGGGCCGATGGTGCTGCCGCCGCCCAGCCTTGGCGCGAGGCGCGAGGTGATGTGCGCAGCGTGCAGCCCCGGCATGACCAGCACGTTCGCCGGCCCGGTCAGCCGGCAGAACGGGAACAGAGCGCGCAGCGACATGTCCAGCGCCACGTCGGGACTCATTTCGCCATCGTATTCGAAGTCCACGCCGCGCGCATCCAGCAACTCCATTGCCTCGCGCATGTTTGCGCCGGTCGGGTGCATCGGATTGCCGAAGGTGGAGAAGCTGAGCAGCGCCACCCGGGGCTCGTGGCCGAGCTGGCGCGCGGCGGCGGCAGAGCCGATGGCGATGGCGCAAAGCTGCTGCGGCGACGGCCGTCCGTGCATCAGGGTGTCGGCGATGAACACCGTGCCGCGCGCGCCGACCATCAGCGTCAGGCCGAACGCCACCGCGTCTGGCGCCGGGTCGATGGCGTGGCCGACATCCTCCAGGCAGACGGCGGGCGAGCGGGTCAGGCCGGTGACCATGGCGTCGGCGTCCCCCGTCGCCACCATGCAGGCGGCGAACACGTTGCGGTCCTGGTTGGCCATGCGCTGACAGTCGCGCGCCAGAAAGCCGCGGCGTTGCAGGCGGCGGTACAGGAACTCCGCATAGGCAGCGTTGCGGTGCGACAGGCGCGCGTTGTGGATCTCCACGCCCTGCGCGTCGGTGAAGCCGAGCCGGGTCATGGTGGCGCGCACGCGGTCCTCGCGCCCGATCAGCACCGGGGTTCCGTAGCCGGCGCGGCGGAACGCCATCGCCGCGCGCACCATCTTCTCCTCCTCGCCCTCGGCGAACACCACGCGGCGGGGGCTGGCGCGCACGCTTTCCATGATGGCGTCGAGCGCGTTGGCGGTGGGATCGAGCCGGCCGGTGAGGCCGCGCGTGTAGCGCTTCAGGTCGGCGATCGGCCGGCGGGCCACGTTGCTGTCGATCGCCGCGCGCGCCACCGCCGGCGGCAGCCGGCTGATCAGCCGCGGGTCGAACACGTTGGGGATGATGTAGTCGGGGCCGAACTGCAGCCGGGCGCCGGAGCCGGCGGTGCTGACCTCGTCGGGCACGTCCTCACGCGCCAGTTGCGCCAGCGTCTCGGCGGCGGCGATCTTCATGGCGTCGTTGATGGTCGATGCGCGCACATCCAGCGCGCCGCGAAAGATGTAGGGAAAGCCGAGCACGTTGTTGACCTGGTTCGGATAGTCGCTGCGCCCGGTCGCGATGATCGCGTGCGGGCTGGCGGCGCGCGCCGCCTCTGGCGTGATTTCCGGGTCGGGATTGGCCATGGCGAAGATGATCGGGCGGTCGGCCATGCTGGCGACCATGTCCGGCGTCAGCGCGCCCTTGACCGACAGGCCGAAGAACACGTCCGCGCCGGCCACCGCGTCGGCCAACGTGCGCGCTTGGGTATCGACAGCATGCGCGCTTTTCCACTGGTTCATGCCCTCACTGCGGCCGCGATGGACGACGCCCTTGGTGTCGCACAGGATGACGTTGCCGGCGCGCATGCCCATCGCCTTCAGCAGATCCACGCAGGCGATCGCCGCGGCGCCGGCGCCGTTGACGACCAGTTTCGTGGTGCGCAGGTCGCGCCCGGTCAGGTGGCAGGCGTTGATGAGGCCGGCGGCGGCGACGATGGCGGTGCCGTGCTGGTCGTCGTGGAAAACCGGGATGTCCATCAGGTCGCGCAGCCGCTGCTCGATGACGAAACACTCGGGCGCCTTGATGTCCTCCAGGTTGATCCCGCCGAAGCTGGGGCCGAGATAGCGGATGCTTTCGACGAACCGGTCCACGTCGGCGGTGTCGATGCACAGGTCGATGCCGTCGATGTCGGCAAATCGCTTGAACAGCGCGACCTTGCCTTCCATCACCGGCTTGGCCGCGAGCGCGCCGAGATTGCCGAGGCCCAGGACCGCGGTGCCGTTGCTGACGACCGCGACCATGTTGCCCTTCGTGGTGTAGTCGTAGGCGAGCGCGGGGTCGCCGGCGATGCGCAGGCACGGCTCGGCGACGCCGGGCGAGTAGGCGAGACTGAGATCGCGGGCGGTGACGATCGGCTTGGAGACATGGGTCTCGAGCTTGCCGGGGCGGCCGGAACTGTGCAGCGCCAGCGCCTCCTCGGCGGAGACGCGCTGGGTGCGGCCGGCCGCGGCGTCGTCGGTCATGTCGTATCCTCCTTCCGCGCTCGGCGCGAGCCTGGAGGCGGGGGCACGCCAGCGCAAGCTCCATCAGGAATGGCCGCTATGCCGGCGCTGGCGGCCGCGTGGATTCCGGACGATGCCGGACGGGGGTGATGCGTCGCCCGGGATGGCGTACAGGCATTGCATGACCGCCCCCCGCAACCCTGCCGGCGCCTCGCCCGCGATGGCCCAGTGGTTCGCCTGCAAGGCGGCGCACCCGGATGCGCTGCTGTTCTTCCAGATGGGCGATTTCTTCGAGCTGTTCTTCGAGGACGCCGAGGCGGCCGCCCCGGCGCTGGGTTTGGCGCTGACCAGGCGCGGCGAGCACGAGGGCAAGCCCATCGCCCTGTGCGGCGTGCCGCTGCATGCCGCCGAGGGCTATCTGTTGCGGCTGATCCGGCGCGGCTTCCGGGTCGCGGTGGCCGAGCAGGTGGAGCGGGCGCAGGACCGTTCCGGCCGCGCGCCGATCCGCCGCGAGATCGTGCGTCTGGTGACGCCCGGCACGCTGACCGAGGATGCGCTGCTGGAGGCGGCCCGCGCCAACCGGCTGCTGGCGCTGGCGCCGCTGGGCGGCTCGATCGGTGCGGCGTGGCTCGATGTGTCCACCGGCGGGTTCGAGACGCAGGAGGTGACGCCGGACGGGCTGGCCGCGCTGCTGGGGCGGCTCGATCCGGTGGAAATCCTGGCGCCGGCCGCCCTGGCGCTGGGCGCGTGGGACGACCGGCGGGCGCCGGAAGCCGCCGCGCCGCCGCCCCTGGTCGCGCGCCGCCGGCTGGCCGAGGCGTTTGCGGCGGCCAGCCTGGATGCGCTGGGCGCGTTTTCCGACGCCGAGGCAATGGCCGCGGCGCTGGCGCTGGACTACGTGCGCGCGGCCGGCGCCGGCAAGCTGCCGCTGCTGTCGCCGCCGCTGCCGGCGGGCGGGGCGGCGCGGCTGGAGATGGATGCGCCGACCCGGGCCAGCCTGGAAATCCTGCGCGCCCGCGACGGCGGCGCCGCGCACACCCTGCTGGCGGCGGTGCAGCGGACGCTGACCGCGCCCGGCGCACGGCTGCTGGCCGAACATCTCGCCACACCCCTGGCCGGGATCGAGCCGATCGTGGCGCGGCAGGATGCGTGGTCCTGGCTGCTCGCCAACCCGCAGGCGGCCACCGCGCTGCGGGCGGCCTTGCGCGCCGCGCCGGATCTGGCGCGGGCGCTGGGCCGGCTGTCGCTGGGCCGCGGCAGCCCGCGCGATCTGGCCGCGATCGGGCAGGGGTTGGGCGCGGCCGAGGCCGCCGCGGCGGCGCTGGGCGATCCGCTGCCGAAGGCGTTGCGCGCGGCGCGGGATAGCCTTGATCCAGCGCCCGGGCTGCGCGCGCGCCTGGATGCCGCCCTGCTCGACCCGGCCCCCGTGCGGCTGGATCAGGGCGCAATTGTCGACGGCTTCGACGCCGAGCTGGATGCCGAGCGCCGGCTGCGCGACGAGAGCCGGCGCGTCGTCGCCGGGATGCAGATGGACTACGCGCAGCGCTACGGGGTGGCGTCGCTGAAGATCCGCCATCACGCGCAGCTCGGCTACTGCATCGAGGCGCCGGCCGCCGCAGTCGAGGCGTTGCGCGCCCACCCCGAGCTGGTGCTGCGGCAAGGCATGGCGAGCGGGGCGCGCTTCGTGTCCGCCGAGCTGTCCGAACTGGACCGCCGCATCGCCGAGGCCGGGGAGCGCGCCACGGCGCGCGAACGGGCGGTGTTCGTCCACCTGGTCGGCGCGGTGCTGGAGCGCGCGGCCCCGCTCGCGGCCTGCGCGGCGGCGCTGGCGATGCTTGATGTGGCGCAATCGGCGGCCAGCCTGGCGCAGTCCGGGCTGTGGTGCCGCCCGCTGGTGACCGACGATGGCGCGTTCCGGATTCGCGCCGGCCGTCATCCGGTGGTCGAGGCGGCGCTGGCAGCCTCGGTTGCTGGCGAGCGGTTCGTGGCCAATGACTGCGAACTCGGGCCGGGGCGGCAGGTGCTGCTGCTGACCGGACCGAACATGGCCGGCAAGAGCACGTATCTAAGGCAGAACGCGCTGATCCTGCTGCTGGCGCAGGCCGGCCAGCCGGCGCCGGCGGCCGAGGCCCGCATCGGCATCGCCGACCGGCTGTTCTCGCGCATCGGCGCCGCCGACGACCTGGCGCGCGGCCGGTCCACGTTCATGGCGGAGATGACCGAGACGGCGGCGATCCTGCACACCGCCGGGCCGCGCAGCCTGGTGGTGGTGGACGAGATCGGTCGCGGCACCGCAACGCTGGACGGGCTGGCGATCGCCTGGGCGGTGCTGGAGGCGCTGCACAACGGCGTGCGTTGCCGGACCATCTTCGCCACCCATTTTCACGAATTGGCGAGTCTGGGCGGCGAGGGCGGCGGCGGCGAGCTTCCGCGCCTGTCGCCGCATACGATGCGGGTTCGGGAATATGCGGGGAAGGTGGTGTTTCTGCACGAAGTGGCGCCGGGCGCGGGCGGGCGGAGCTGGGGCGTGCACGTCGCACAGCTCGCCGGCGTGCCGTCTGGCATCGTGAAGCGCGCGGCGGCGCTGCTGGCGGCGTTGGAGCAGCGGGCGGGTCGGCTGACCGATGCCGCATCCCTGCCACTGTTCGCGGCCGCGGCGCCGGCGCAGCAAGCGGCCGATCCCCTGCGCGAGGCGCTCGCGGCGATCGAGCCGGACCAGTTGACCCCGCGCGAGGCGCTCGGTGCCGTGTACCGGTTGCGTGCGCTGCTTGCTGTCAACGCAGCCGATCAGTCGCTAACATAAGCGTGATGTCGTACACCGCCCCGCTGCAGCCCGGTCCGTTCCCGTCCGATCCAGACGCCGCGCAGGCGCAGCTTGTCGAGGGGCTGGCGGCACTCGGGCCGCCGGCCAATGTGCCGCGGTCGGATGTGCTGGCGCTGTTCCGCCGGCATCTGGCGCACTTGCAGGCCCATGTGCGCGAGGCGTTCGAGGCCGGCGACATGGCCGGCCTGAGCGCCGCCCGGCTTCTCGGGCGCCTGACCGACGGACTGATCGCGACCCTGCACGGCCACGCGCGGGCGCTGCACGCCCCGGTTGAGGGAGCGCCACGGCTGATGGTGGGCGCCACCGGCGGCTATGGCCGGGGCGTGCTGGCGCCGTTCAGCGACATCGACCTGTTGTTCCTGACCGAACCCGATGGCGGCAGCGAGACCGATCCGGCGGCGCTGCGCATCGTCGAGTTCATGCTGTATTTCTTGTGGGATTTCGGGCTGAAGGTCGGTCACGCGACGCGGTCGGTCGAGGATTGCGTGACCGAGGCGCATGGCGACGTGACCATCCGCACCAGCCTGCTCGATACCCGCCGGGTGGCCGGCGACGCGGCGCTGTTCGAGGTGTTCTCCGCCCGTTTCCGCGCCGCCTGCACCGAGTTGGGGATGGCCGGTTACTTGGCCGCCAAGGCCGCGGAACGCGAGCTGCGCCATCACCGCTACGGCGACAGCCCGTTCGTGGTCGAGCCGAACATCAAGGACGGCCGCGGCGGGCTGCGCGACCTGCAGACGCTTTACTGGATGGCGAAATATGTGTTCGGCATCCGTACGATCATGACGCTGGCCGAAGTCGAGCACGTCTCTGGCGGCCTCATCAGCCAGGCCGAGGGGCGGCTTGCCACCCGTTCGTGGGAGTTCCTGTGGACCCTGCGCTTCCACCTGCATTACGTCTCCGGCCGCGCCGAGGAGCGGCTGACCTTCGACCTGCAGCCGGTGGTGGGCGCGCGCATGGGCTACACGCGGCACGGGCGGCAGGACGGGGTGGAGCGGTTCATGCGCCACTACTTCCTGACCGCGCGCGACGTGACGCGGCTGACGCATGTTCTGGAGCCGGCGCTGCTACGCGCGGCGCTGGGTCCGCCGGCGATCTCTCCGGTGGCCGATGCGTCGGTGAGCGAGGCCGGCTTCGTGCTGGCCGACGGCAAGCTGCTGCCCGATGAGCGGCGGGATTTCCACGACCACCCGATCCAGATGCTGCGCATCCTGCGCGTGGCGCGCGACCGCGGCCTGGCGCTGCATCCGCTGGCGGTGCGCGGGCTGATCCGCAACGAGCGCCGGGCCGTGCTGCTGCGCGGCGACGCCGAGGCGGCGGCGATCTTCCTGGACCTGCTGTGCGGCCGCAACGAGAACGGCCGCGAGCCGCCGGCGGGGGCCGCGCGCGCGGACGGCGCGCGCTGGCTGTCGGTGATGAACGAGACCGGGTTCCTCGGCCGCTATCTGCCGGACTGGGCGCGTATCGTGGGACAGATGCAGTTCGACACCTATCACGTCTTTACCGTCGATGAGCACACGATCGAGGCGGTGCGCGTGCTGGACATGCTGGAGCGCGGCGAGCTGGCCGAGATCGCGCCGGTATCCTCCGGGCTGATGGACCAGTTGCAGTCGCGCCGCGCGCTGTACATGGCGATCCTGCTGCATGACATCGCCAAGGGACGCGGCGGCGACCATTCCGAACTCGGCGCTGAGGTGGCGCTGGACGTCTGTCCGGCGCTGGGCATGTCGGCCGAGGAGACCGAGACCGTCAGTTGGCTGGTGCTACACCACCTGCTGCTGAGCCAGACCGCGTTCCGCCGCGACATCGACGATCCGAAGACCATTCTGGACATTGCCGAGACGATCCAGTCGCCGGAGCGGCTGCGCCTGCTGCTGGTGCTGACGGTCGCCGACATGCGCGCGGTGTCGGCGAAGGTGTGGAACGGCTGGAAGGCGACGTTGCTGCGCGAGCTGTACGCGCGCGTTGCCGAGGTGCTGGCCGGCGGCCTGTCCACCACCGAGCGCGACGTGCGGGTGCGCGACGCCAGGGAGTCCGCGGCGCTGCTGCTGGAGGATTTTTCCGATGCCGAGCGCGAGGCGTTCTTCGCACTCGGCTATGCCGGTTACTGGCTGTCGTTCGACCCGGAAAGCCATGCGCGACATGCGCGCCTGATCCGCGATGCCGAGCAGCGGCGCGCGCCGCTGACGGTCGAGACGCAGCCGCTGCCAGCCCGCGCGGTGACCGAGGTGACGGTCTATGCCGGCGACCATGCCGGGTTGTTCAGCCGCATCGCCGGCGCGCTGGCGGTGGCGGGGGCGTCGATCGTGGACGCGCGCATCCACACGCTGACCAACGGCATGGCGCTGGACACGTTCTGGGTGCAGGACGCAGCCGGAGGGGCGTTCGACGCACCGCACCGGCTGGCGCGGCTGTATGTGCTGATCGAGCAGGCGCTGTCCGGCCGCATCCGCCTGGGGGCCGAGATCAAGCGCGCGTCACAGGCGCTGCTGGGGCGGCGGATGCGCGCGATCCATGTGCCGCCGCGCGTGGTGATCGACAATCGCGCCAGCAACACCCATACCGTGCTGGAGGTGAACGGGCGCGACCGTCCCGGCCTGCTGCACGATGTCACCGCGGCGATCAGCGAGCAGGGGCTGCAGATCGCCTCGGCGCATGTCACGACGTACGGCGTGCGCGCGGTGGACGTGTTCTATGTCAAGGACGTGTTCGGCATGAAGGTCGAGAACGACCGCAAGCTGGCCGCCCTGCGCGAGGCGCTGCTGGCCGCGCTGGCCAGCCCGGACGAGGCGCCGGCCACACACTCGCCCGCCGCGCCGAAGCGGCGGCGGGCGGCCGACGCGGCATAGGCGAGCGGCCGTCAGCCGGCGCTGGCGCGGTCCAACTCCGTCGTGTCGTCCAGATCCAGATCCAGCGTCGTCGCGCGCACCAGGTCGTCAAGCTGATCGAGCCGCGTGGCGCTGGCGATCGGCGCGGTGATTCCCGGCCGCGCCATCAGCCAGGCCAGCGCCACCTGCGCCGGCGTGGCGGCCCGGCGCGGCGGCGACCGCATCCAGCGCCGCAAGGACGCGGCGGCCGCGCGCATCCAGGTATTTCTGCATGCCCTGGCCACGCGGGCTTTGTCCAAGATCGGCCTCGGAACGGTACTTGCCGGTCAGGAAACCGGCCGCCAGCGAGAAATACGGGATCACGCCCAGGTTCTCGGCAAGGCAGAGATCGGCGAGCGGACCCTCGAACAGCGGACGCTCGACCAGATTGTAATGCGGCTGCAGGCATTCGTAGCGCGGCAGACCCTCGCGGGCGCTGACATCGAGTGCCGCACGCAGCCGTTCGGCGGTGTAGTTGGACGCGCCGATCGCCCGCACCTTGCCCTGCTGAATCAGGGTGGCGAAGGCGCCGAGAGTCTCCTCCAGCGGCGTATCCGCGTCGTCCTGATGCGCCTGGTACAGGTCGATGCGGTCAGTGCGCAGACGCCGCAGAGAATCTTCGGCCGCGCGCAGGATCTAGTCGCGCGACAGGCCCTTGCGGCCGTCGCCCATGTCCATGCCGACCTTGGTGGCGATCACCACCCGATCCCGCTTGCCGCTGCGCGCCAGCCAGTCGCCGATCACCGTCTCGCTCTCGCCGCCGCGATGGCCGGGCGCCCAGATCGAGTACATGTCGGCGGTGTCGATCGCGGTCAGGCCGGCCTCTGTCATGGCATCAAGCAGCCGGTGCGACATGGCCGCGTCGGCGGTCCAGCCGAACACGTTGCCGCCGACCATGAGCTTCGGGATGGACAGGCCGGAGCGGCCGAGATGACGATGCTGCATGGAGGAGTCCCCCGCTTTTGAAGTGATTGGACGCTACTCTACATGCGCGCCGGGCACATGGTAGTAGGTCCGGGTCAGCGGGTCGGCGCTGCCCAGGCCGAGCATCACGATCAACCAGAAGATCGCCGCCACCGCGAAGCCGCGCACGATGTTGGGACCGCGCTGCACCTCCATGAACATCGTCGCCACCACCAGCGCCATCAGCACAGCGGGAATGATGATCAGCGGCCGCAGCGCGCGCGCCAGCGGCAGGAAGCTGGCGGCAAACTCGGCCGCGCCAAGCGCGAGCAGCAGCAGCCAGGAGACCAGCAGGCGCGGCAACTCTCGCGGCATCAGCCCCGCCCGACCAGGTAGATCAGCGGATACAGCGTGATCCACACGATATCGACGAAGCTCCAGTACAGCCCGACAACGTGGACCGGCGTGTGATAGGCGGGCGAGAACTCGCCGCGGCGGGCGCGCAGGATCACCCAGGCGACCAGCGCCACGCCCACCGTCATGTGGACGCCATGCAGGGCGGTGCCGATGAAATAGAACACGAAGAACAGCCGCGCGCCGCCGGCGTCCGCTCCCTTGACCTTGAAATCAGCGATGTTCGGGAAGTCGTGATCGGCGAAGTCGTCATGGTATTCCAGCCCGAACTTCAGCAGCAGGAACGCCACCCCAGCGCCACGGTCGCGACCAGGCATTGGACCAGCCGCCGCGTGTTGCCGGCGCGGATGAATGCCAGCCCGGTGGCGTAGGTGAAGCTGCTGGTCACCAGGATCGCCGTGTTCAGCGTGCCGATCCACAGCTCGGTCTCTCTCGCGCCGGCGTCAAAGCCCGAGCGGTTCCAGTGGCGGCAGTAGATCCAGCTCAGGATCAGGCCGCCGAAGAACAGCACCTCAGTTGCCAGGAACAGCCACATGCCGGCGACCGCGGTCTGCGCCTGATGACGCGGGCTCGGCGTACTGGAAATCCTGCGGCGCGGCGGCCTCAGACATCGCCCTGCACCACCTCGGGCGACGGATACATGTACGGTCCTGCGTCACCACCGGCGTATGGATGAAGTTCGACGGTGGGCGGCGGCGATGGCGTCTGCCACTCCAGCCCGGTGGACCGCCACGGGTTTGCCGGCGCGCGCGCGCCGCGGACCAGCGACCAGGTGAGATAGAACAGCGGCAGCAGATACGCCGAAGCAAGAATGGTCGCCCCCGCCGAGGACAGCACGTTCAGCACCTGGAACTCCGGCGCATAGGTGTAGTAGCGGCGCGGCATGCCGAGATAGCCGAGCACGAATTGCGGGAAGAAGGTCAGGTTGAAGCCGATGAACATGACCAGCGCGGCGACCCGCGCCCACATCTCGGGATACATGCGCCCGGTGATCTTCGGCCACCAGTAGTGCAAGCCCCCGAAGAACGCCGAGACCATGCCGCCGACCATCACGTAGTGGAAATGCGCCACCACGAAATAGGTCTGCGTCAGGTGCACGTCCGCGCCCAGGGCGGCGACCCACAACCCGGTCAGGCCGCCGATGGTGAACAGGCCGACGAAGCCCAGCGCATACAGCATCGGCGCGTCGAAGCTGATGAAGCCCTTGTGCATGGTGCCAAGCCAGTTGAACACCTTGATCGCCGACGGCACCGCCACCGCATAGCTCAGGATCGAGAACACGATCGAGGAATACAGCGAAGTCCCCGCCACGAACATGTGGTGGCCCCAGACGAAGAAGCTGATGACCGCGATCGAGATGCTGGCCCAGACCACGAATTTGTAGCCGAAGATGCGCTTGCGCGAGAACGTCGGGATGATCTCGCTGACCACGCCGAAGCCGGGCAGGATCATCATGTACACGGCCGGGTGCGAGTAGAACCAGAACAGGTGCTGGAACAGCAGCGGATCGCCGCCCACCGACGGGTCGAACACGCCGATGTGGAACACCCGCTCCAGCGCCACCAGCAGCAGGGTGATCGCCAGCACCGGCGTCGCCAGTACGTACAGCACGCTGAGCGCGTACATCGACCACAGGAATACCGGCATCCGATACCAGGTCAGGCCGGGCGCGCGCAGGCGATGGATGCTGACGATGAAGTTCAGCCCGGTGGCGATGGTCGAGAACCCCGACAGGAAAATGCCGACCGCCGCCAGCACGACGTGGCTTTTGGAATAGGCGGTGGATAGCGGCGTGTAGAACGTCCAGCCGGTATCGACGCCGCCGGAGAACAGCGCCCACAGCGCCACCGCGCCGCCGGCCATGAACAGATACCAGCTCGCGAGATTGAGCCTGGGAAACGCCAGGTCGCGCGCGCCCAGCATCAGCGGCACCATGAAGTTGCCCAGCGTCACCGGGACCGCCGGCACAAGGAAGAACCAGACCATGACGACGCCGTGCATGGTGAACAGCCGGTTATAGGTCTCGGCCGATCCCAGCAGTCCCTCCGGCACGATCAGGTTCAGGCGCACCAAGGCCGCCGCCGCGCCGCCAATGAAAAAAAACACGGTTATGCTGCCGAGGTACAGCAGCGCGATGCGCTTGTGGTCGGTGGTGAGCAGCCAGCTGCTGATCGACCAGCCGTCGGTCAGGTAGGAACCCTCGGTCTCGGCCGCCTTGACCGTCACGCCCGGCGCACGCTCCAGCGTGGTGCTGCTCATGACTGCTTCTCCGGACCCAGCGACTTGATGAAGGCGACCAGCTTGAGCACGTCCTCCTCGCTGATCTGCCCGGCGAAGGACGGCATCACCGGCGCGTAGCTGGCGACCACCTGCTTTTTCGGCATCAGGATCGAATCGCGAATGTAGCGGTCGTCGGCGGTGACGATCGTGCCGTCCGACAACGGCACCGGGCTGCCGTACAGCCCGGCGAGCGGCGGCGCGCGAACCGTGCTGGTGGCCTGGTTGCCGGCCGCGCCATTGCCGCCGTGACAGCCGCCGCAGCCGTAGCGCATGAACAGCGCCTTTCCGGCCACCGCCAGCGTGTCGGCCGTGCCGTTCTGCTCCAGCCATTTCTGGTAGTCCGCGCCGGGCATGGCGATGATCCGCGCCGCCCATCTTGGCGTGGCTGGTGCCGCAGAGCTGAGTGCAGAACAGGTGATAGTCGCCCGGCCGATCGGCGGTGAACCACAGGGTCTCGTAGCGGTCCGGCAGCACATCATGCTTGATGCGAAACGCGGGAATGGCGAAGTCGTGGATCACGTCCTCCGACGTCATCACCAACTCGATCGGCCGGCCGACCGGCAGATGCAGCGCATCGATCTCGCGCTGGCCGCCGACATGCTCGACTTTCCACATCCACTGCTTGCCGACGACGTAGATCTTCAGCGCGTCGGGCGGCGGCTGGAACTGGCGCACGTAGAGATCGGCGCCCCAGACGAACAGGCCGAAGAACACCAGCAGGGTCGCCGCGGTCCAGCCGACCTCGATCCGCCAGGTCTTCTGCGCAATCGCGCCGCGGTCGAGCGGGCTGCTGGCGCGGTATTTGACAATGTAGAGCAGCATCAGCCCGAAAACGAGCGCCAGCACCGCAAGCGACATCAGCAGCAGCGCCGCCAGCAGGTGATCCACCTCCGCCGCGTTGGCTCGACGCCTCGGGCAGCGACAGGTTCATGCGCGACGCCGGCCGCGGCGGAAGGCGAGCAGCAGGGTGCCGCCCAGGGTCAGCACGGTCAGCGCCGCGGCCACGCGCAGCACCTTCACGATGGCCAGCGTGTAGCGGCCGGTGTTCGGATCGAAGTGGAAGCACAGCAGCAGGATCGGCGCTCCGGCAGCGGCGATGCCGCCGATGTCGGCGCGCGCCACCGCGGCGCGGATGTCGGTGGGCGTGTAGCCGACCCCGAGCAGGTAGCTGGAGACCACGCCGCCGGGCGTCGCGAACACGATGCCGGCGGGGTGGACGAACTGCTTGGTCTGCTGGTCCAGCCGGTCGCGAAAGCCGATCGACGCCGCCACCGCCTGCACCGATGCCGCCGGGCCGGTGAGGAAGTGCCATGCGGCATCGGCGCCCGACTGCGGGTACTGCGCCAGATCCTGCTGCTTCGCCGCCTGCGCGTCGGCGCTGGTCTCCTCGGGGTCGATGCTGAGGAACGCCAGCGTGTAGTCGCGCCCGGCGACCAGCCCCGTCGCCGCAAGCCCGTGATCATGTCGTCGCGAATGACTCCGCACAGGTTTGGGCAGTGGAAATAGCCGAGCGCCAGCACCAGCGGCAGCCCGCGGCCAAGGCCGCCGAGCCGCACCGTGCGCCCGTCGGAGTCGCGCAGCGGCGCATCGAGCGGCAGCCGCGCGCCGGTGTTCTGGCGATACGCGAAGCCGCTGAGATCGGGCGGCGTCGCCGCCCCGGCGATGCCGGACAGCAGCATCAGCGCGAGCAGGACCAGACATCTCATTGCGATCTCCGCGGTTTTGTCGGCCAGCCGGCGATGCCGTCGCGCGCGACATCGCCCATCGCCTGGGCGATCGGGATGTGCACCGCGCCGCGCGCGCGATCGACCCAGCCGGTGCTGTTCAGCCGCTGCATCTCGACTGCGTAGAAGCGCTGCATGTCTGCGCGCGGGCTGGGCTGCAGCTGCGGCGCGGGGTAGATCGGCAACGGCGGACGGATGGTGCGGTCCAGCAACGCGCCGGGAAACGCCCACAGCGTCAGCAGCACGATGGTCGCAAGGGAACTGAGCAGCAGGGCGAATGCGCCGGCGATGAACCGCTGGCTGACATCGCTCGGCTCGTGTTGCGCGTCGGGGATGATGCGTCGGTCTCAGCCATGCCGTGCCTCGACCGTCACGCCGCGCAGCAGACGCGGCGCGCGCAGGGCGATGCCGGCGCCCAACCCGAGCAGCGCCAGCATTGCCGCCGCATCAAGCAGCGACCAGCCGCGCCCCGCGTCCGGCAGCACGATCCACCAGGCGCGCGGGATCTCGATGGCGACCAGCAGCGCCGCCATCGCCCGCATCGCACGCGCGGACCGCTGCATCTGCGGCCACAGCAGGACGAAGAACGGCAGCGGGAAATGCAGCCCGGCGATCACCGCGGCGACGGTGCCCCAGCCGCCGGAGGTGCGGCGCGCATACCACGCCGCCTCATGCACAAGGTCGGACTGCCAGATGATAAGGAACTGCATGAAATCGAGGTAGGCCCACAGCACCAGCAGCCCCAACATCAGCCGACCGAGATCGGCCATCGCGGGCCGATCCGCGCGACTGGCCGCGAATGTGGCTGCCAGCACCGCGATCGAGAGTGCGAACAGCGCCGCCTCGGTGCCGACCAGCATGCCGTACACGCTGGACTTGAAGCGCGGCTCCATCGACAGCGTGAAGTCGATCGCGGCGAAGGTGATCGTCAGCGCCAGCAGGATCAGCCCCGGCGGCGCCAGCGCGTGCAGCGCGGCGTCGGGGTCGTCCTGGCGCAGCGCGCGCAGCGTCAGCGCGCCCAGGCCGAGCCAGACGATCAGATAGACGATGCCGCGCCCGTAGAAGAACGGCGCGTTCAGGTAGAAGCGGTTGCTCGAGCCCGGATGCGATGTCCGGATGCATCCAGGGATACAGCGCATGCAGCACGAACAGGATCGGCAGCACCGCCGGCAGCAGCAGCGGCAGGGTCAGCACGCAGGCGACGAGCTGCGGCCGCAGCGCCGCGCCCCAGCGCCCGCCGGTCAGCGCATGGATCAGCAGCAGCGCGATGCTGCCCGAGCGGCCAGCCGATCCAGCAGGATCAGCGCCGCCAGCCAGGCATGCGGGAACTGTGCGGGGGCGACGATCCAGCCGATCGCTGCGCCCAGCAGGCCGACGACGCCCACGCCCCAGGCCGCGCGCTCCATGCCGCCGGGGTCATCGCAGCGCCGCCCGCTGGTCGGGCGCCAGGTCGGCCAGTGTGGCGTCCTGGCTGCGCTGCAGCGCGCGGATATAGGCGGCGATCGCCCAGCGGTCCGCCGGCTGCACGCGGTTGGCGAAGGAATACATCGCGCCATAGCCGTTGGTGATCACGTCGTAGAAATGCTGCACCGGCGCAGCGAGCAGCCGCGCCGAGTGATAGGACGGCGGCGGCGGGAAACCGCGCTGCACGATCATGCCGTGGCCGTCGCCCAGCTCCGAATGGCACGGCGTGCAGTAGATGCGGAACCGTTCCTGTCCGCGCTGCGAGCAGGGCCAGGGTCACCGGCGGCGGCGGCGCGGGCCTGGACTCGAACTCGACGGTGTCGAGCGGCATCGGCGCAGGCCCCACCGCCGGCGAATAGGTCTTCTGCTTCGGCTGGTCGATCATGTAGTCGCAGCCGGCCAGCAGCGCCAGCGCCGCGAGGCAGAGCGCCGCCGCGCCTCACGCGGAGAACTCCTCGATGCTGGCGGGCGCAGACGGTCAAGCACGGCGCGGGCGCGCGCGATGCGGGCCGGGTCCGCCGAGCGGACCGCGACGAACCAGACATCGCGCGAGGCGCGGCGGAAGCCCTCGCACTCATCCACCGGTTGATACAGCTTCGGCATCCGGCAGATCACGAAGTAGCCGAGGAACCCGGCGCCCATCGCGCACAGCACGGCGAGCTCGAAGGCGATCGGGATGAACGGCGGCCAGGCGAACTTCGGGCGGCCGCCGATGTCCAGCGGGTAGGCCCACACGTCTGCGTATGTCATCAGCAGGAAGAAGCCCGCGAGCCCCAGCACGCCGGCCAGGAACATCAGCAGCGGCAGCGGCGAGCCGCTCGGGTGTTCATCCAGCGCGCGTGGAGTGTAGGTTTCCACGCCGCCGACCTGCTCCGTCGCCAGCGGTCGAGCGCGCGCGCAGCGCGTGCTCGGTCGCGAACCCGGCGAGGATGCCGCTCATGGCCGCGCCCCGTGCTGGCTGGCGATCAGCGAGCGCATCTCGTGCATCGATATGATCGGCACGTAGCGCACCGCCAGCAGGATGCCGGTGAGGAACAGCCCGACCGTGCCGAACAGCGTCGACCAGTCCCAGAACGTCGCGTGGAACAGTCCCCAGGATGACGGCAGATGCGGGCGATGCAGGCTGGTGACGACGATCTCGTACCGCTCGAACCACATGCCGACGACGATGCCGAAGCAGATCAGCAGCAGCAGCGGCTGGTGCATGCGCAGCCGCCGGGACCACAGCAACTGCGGCAGCGACACGTTGAATAGCAGCGTCGCCCAATAGACGTAGCCAGTAGTAGCCGAACACGCGCTGGACGAACATCGTCCGCTCGGCGGATCGCCGCCATAGAACGTGGTGAACGCGTCCATGAGGTAGGAGTAGGCCATCAGCAGCGAGCTGGTCAGCATCATCTTGCCGAGCACGTCGAAGTGCCGGCCGGTGATCATGTCTTCCAGCTGCAGCAACCGACGCAGCGGGATCATCAGCAGCAGCACGATGGCGAAGCCGGATAGCAGCGCGCCGAACACGAAGAACGGCGGGAACTCGGTGGAATGCCAGCCGACCGTGGCGGCGCCCGCGAAGTCCAGGCCGACGATGCTGTGGATCGAGACCACGACGGGCGCCATGATCGCCGCCATCACGCCATAGGTCGCGTGCAGGTGCTTCCATTGCCGCCCGGAACCGCGGAACCCGAGCGGCGAGGAAGCCATAGACGGCCTGCTTGATCGGCGACGCTGCGCGGTCGCGCACGCTGGCCAGATCGGGAATGAGGCCAAGATACCAGAACAGAACCGAGGTCAGCACGTAGGTGTACAGCGCCCAGAAATCCCACAGCAGCGGGCTGCGGAACTGCGCCCACAGCGTCATCGTGTTGGGATAGAAGAACAGCCAGTAGGCGAACCACGGCCGCCCCAGATGGATGATCGGGTAGATGCCCGCGGCCGCCGCGCCGAACAGCATCATCGATTCCGCGATGCGGTTGATCGAGGTGCGCCACTCCACCCGCACCAGGAAGAACAGCGCGGAGATGATGGTGCCACCCGAGGCGATGGCGATCCACCAGACATAGTTCAGGATCGCGAAGCCCCAGGCGATCGGCCAGTCGATGCCCCAGATGCCGACCCCTGCGTAGAACAGGTAGATCACCGAGACCACGAGCAGCCCGGCGAGCGCGAGGCTCGGCAGGAAGGCGATCCACCACCACAGGAACGCCCGCTCGCGCAGCGCGATGGCGCAGATCAGGTCGGTCATCGAGGCGGCGGTGACGCCGGGATAGACGATCGGCTCGTCCGCGCGAAGCCGGCGCGGCAGCCCGCGCGGCGCGCTGTCCACCGTGCCGCTCAGGCTGCCCAGCCGCGGCGCCGGGATGTCGCTCATGCGGTGGCTGCCTTGATCGCCGGATTGGGGTTGCGCACCAGCGCCTGGTACGTGGTCCGCGGCTTGGTGTTCTGTTCTTCAAGCATGGCGAAATCGAGCGGGCTCTGCTTGCGCCTGGCAACCGCGCTGGACGGGTCGGCGAGGTTGCCGAAGGTGAAGGCCTGGGTCGGGCAGGCGGCCTGGCAGGCGGTCGTGACCTCACCGACCGGCTTGCTGTCGCGGTCGGCCACGATGCGCGCAGCGGCAATGCGTTGCAGGCAGTACGTGCATTTCTCCATGACGCCGCGTCCGCGCACCGTCACGTCGGGGTTCCACGATTCCGGTGGCCGGTGCTGTTCGTTGCCGTAACCAAAGTAGTTGAAGCGGCGCACCTTGTACGGGCAGTTGTTGGAGCAGAACCGCGTGCCGACACAGCGGTTGTACACCATCGCGTTGATGCCCTCGGAATCATGCACGGTGGCGCCCACGGGGCAGACGATCTCGCATGGCGCCTGCTCGCAATGCATGCACAGAACCGGCTGCAGAAAGCTTTCCGGCGCGTCGGCAGTGCCCTCGAAATAGCGGTCGATGCGCAGCCAATGCATTTCGCGTTGATGCAGGACCTGGTCCTTGCCGACCACAGGGATGTTGTTCTCGGCTTGGCAGGCGACGACGCAGGCGTTGCAGCCGATGCAGGCGTTCAGGTCCACGCTCATCGCCCATGCGGCCGGCCCGGGCGGAATTGTCCGGTACAGGTGCGGCTCGGCCCGCTCGTTGACGGCGAAGCGGGGATTGGCGGCGAACTCGGCGAGGGTGCCGTGGCGCAGGACCTCCGGCGGCGTATCCAGCAGCAGCGTGTGATGCACCGTGCTGGCGATGCGTTCGCTGCCGCGCTCCTTGTGCAGCGAGGCCGCGACATCGAGCCCGGTCAGCGGGTAGCATCCACCCCGCTGGCGTCGCCGATGCTGCCGGCGGCGCTGCGGCCGGAGCCAAGCAGGGCGGTGATGCAGTCGGGCGCCTGTCCCGGCATGATCCAGACCGGGGCGACGAGGCTGGTCTCGCTCAGCGACAGACGCACATGGTCGCCGTTTTGGACATGCAGCCTGTCGGCGAGCGCGGGGGCGATCAGCAGCGGATTGTCCCAGACGATCTTGGTCAGCGGCCGCGGCAGCTCCTGCAGCCATGGGTTGTTGGCGAAGCGGCCGTCCCACAGGCTCGGGTCGGGGCGGAACAGCACGGTCAACGGTCGCGATGCAGGCGCGGGCGGCGCGACCCGTGCCGCTCCCGGCTGCAATGCAACGTCCGAGATCGCGGCGGCGGTCCCGCGCACCACGCCTTCGGCCAGAGCCGCCGCCCAGCCGTCCGCGCCGAGGCCTTGCCAGGTGTCGCGCACCATCCGCTCGGCCGAGGCTGGCGCCGGCCGCATGTACAGCCCCAGCATCTCCTGCGCGCTGATCCCGTCATACAGCGGCAGCGCCTGCGGCTGCAGGATGCCTGCCGTGCCGTCATGCGCGCGCGCGTCGCCCCAGGCTTCCCACGGGTGCGCCATCGGCACGAACCATGTCGCCAGCCGCGCCGTCTCGTCGGCGGTGCCGGCCAGCGCCAGGCTGAACTTCACCTGTTCCAGTGCCTGCGCGAAGCCCCAGCTCGGCGGCGAGGCATAGGCCGGGTTGCTGTCGAGAATGAGCAGGCTGTCCACCCGCCCAGCCTGCATGTCGGCAATCAGCGCGCGCAACGACGCGGCCTGCTCCACCGGGCGGTCCGCCACCGGCCCGATCAGATCGAACGTGACGCCGCGGCCGCCCAGCGCCTGATTGATGGCATGAGCAAGGGCGTGGAACTCTGCGGGCTGGTCGGGGCCTACATGCACCAGCGCGCGGCCATGCGCCGATGTCAGGTCGGTCGCCATCGCCCCGAACCAGGCGGGAACCGCAACGGGCGTCTGGCCGTGCAGGATGGTCGCGGCGAGCGCAGTCATGATGGCGTACAGCTCGGACGGTCCGGCGATGAAGCGGTGGTCGGCGACCGAGCCGATCAGCGTCGGCGTAGGTTCCACCGCATAGACGCGGCTCATTGCCGTGGTGCGCGACGGATTGCGGCGGCTGGCGAACCCGCGGGCGTAGCTCAGGTGGCCCGGCGCCGAGCTCAGCAGATCGCTGTCCATCGCCAGCACGATGTCGGCTCGCTCCGGGCGATAGACCGTCTCGACTGGCTGCCCGTAGGCCAGCATCGCGCCCCGCAGAACGGCGTCGCGCGACACCGGCTGCCACTGATGCCACTGCGCCCCGGGGTATTGCCGCAGCAGCGAGTCGAGCTGCGCGGCCAATGTCGGCGAGGTGACGGTGCCGGTCAGGATGCGCAGGCCCGCGCCATGCCGCGCGCCCAGCAACTCGCGCTGCATGGTCAGCGCGGTCTGCAGGCTCTGGCGATCCGACGGCTCGCCCCGGTTCTGGATCTGTGCGGCCCGGTCCGGGTCGTAGAAGCCCAGCACCTGCGCCTGCGCGAATACATCGGTGGCGCCCAGACTGGCCGGATGGTTCGGGTTGCCCTCGACCTTCACCGGGCGGCCCATATTGTGCTTGACGACAATCCCGCTTGCGTAGCCGTCCAGCACGTTGGCGGTCGCGTAGAAGTTGGGCAGCGCCGGGATGATGTTGGACGGGTAGCGCACCGCCGGGATCAGATCTCCCGATGGGGCGCCGGGATCGCAGCCGCCCAGACCCGCCATCGCCAGGGCCGCGGCCATCAGCCGCAATGTCTGGCGGCGGTCGCGCGGTTCCGCCATCGCGCTCGCCAGACCCGGAAACTCCGCAGCCGCGCGTTCCAGGAACGCCGGATCCGCCGCCGCCTGCTCCAGGCTGCGCCACATCGCCGCGCGTTTTGCCTGCGCACCGCTCATCGATGGCACAGTGTGCAATCTGTGAGATTGCGGTCCGGAACATGATACTGTTTCATCAGCGCCTCCGCCGAGGGCGTGCCGGCGGTGCGGCGCCATTCGGTGTTGTAGATCGCGGACGCCGGCCGCAGGTTCGGCCCCGGATCGCGGTGGCAATTCAGGCAGAACTGCATCGTCAGCGTCGCCGCCTTGTAGGTCAGCGGCATGGTATCGACCGGACCGTGGCAGCTCGAGCAGCCGACCCCCTTGGCGATGTGGATGCTGTGGTTGAAATAGACGTAGTCGGGCAGGTCGTTGATGCGGTGCCAGACGATCGGCGTGCCGTTCGCCAGGCTGTCGCGCACCGGTCGCAGCAGATCCGCGTTGGTCCAGATCTGCGAGTGGCAGGTCATGCAGGTATAGGTCGGCGGCAGCCCTGCATTGGCCGAGACCTCCACGGCGGTGTGACAGAACCGGCAATCGATGCCGAGACCCGCCACGTGATGCTGGTGGCTGAACGGCACCGGCTGTTCGACGAGCCATCGCACATGGCGGGCGTAGTCTGTGCGCGGCCACAGCCACCACCACGCCATTCCTGCCACGAGCGCGCCGCTTACGCCCAGCAGGACCAGCTTCGCGGTGAGGTCCGCCCTGGGGGTGAAGATCGCCGCCATTGTCTCCGAACTCGCCGCCTCGTGAGGACTAAGCGTGCGGTCGCCAGGATCGTTCGTTCCTCGTGTCCCGCAGCCGGCCGGACCCGGCGCACAAACTCGTGAGCGGCAACAATGGCGGCGCTTCCCCTTTGCCGCTCACCCCGCCTATCCTGCCGCGATCACGTTCAGGAGATCGCCATGCTCAGCCGCCGCGCCCTGCTCGCCGCCACCGCTGCCTCGCCGCTGCTGGGGGCGGTTGCAGCGTCCGACGCCCGCGCCGACACGCCGCGCGAGGTGGTGGTCATGGCCATGCAGATCGACGACGTCATCAGCCTCGATCCGGGCGAAATGGTACGAGTTCACCGACAACGAGGTCTGCGGCAACGTCTATCGCAAGCTGGTGCTGCCGGACGAGAGCGATGCGTCCAAGGTGGTCGGCGACCTGGCGAAAAGCTGGGAAATCAGCGCCGACGGGCTGACCTTCACCTTCCACCTCGGCGACGACGCGCATTTCTTCTCGGGCAATCCGGTCACCGCGCACGATGCCGCGTTCACGCTGCAACGGCTGGTACAGATGGACAAGTCGCCGGCCTTCATCATCAGCCAGTTCGGGTTTTCCCGCGACAACGTGACGAAGCTGATCCGTGCCGCCGACGACAAGACGCTGGTCATGACGCTGCCTCAGAAGCAGGCGCCCAGCTTCGTGCTGAACTGCCTGTCGGCCAGCGCCTGCAACGTCGTCGAGCAGGCGGTGGCGATGGCGCATCAGGTCGGCGGCGATCTGGGCAATGGCTGGCTCAAGACCAACAGCGCCGGGGCGGGGCCGTTCAAGCTGACCGCCTGGGCGGCCAGCGACCACATCATCCTGGACGCGAACCCGCATTACGGCGCGCCGGTGCAACCGAAACGGATCGTCATCCGCCACGTCGCCGACCCGGCCGCGCAGTTGCTGCTGCTGCAGAAGGGCGATGCCGACATTGCCCGCAACCTGACGCCCGACCAGCTCAAGACGGTAGCCGGCAACCCCGATTTCCACGGCATCTCGAAGCTGCAGGCGACGACGCTCTACATTGCCATGAACGAGGGCGTCCCGGCGCTCGCCAAGCCGCAGGTGCGCCAGGCGATCAAATGGGCGATCGGCTATGACGCGATCGCGCAGAACATCACGCCGAACCTGTGGGGGATCAGCCAGTCGTTCCTGCCGAAGGGCCTGCCCGGCGCGCTGGAGGACCAGCCGTTCCACAAGGATACCGCGAAGGCGAAGCAGCTGCTGGCCGAGGCCGGTTATCCGAACGGCCTGACGCTGACGATGGACTTCATCACGGTAGCCCCGTACGGCGACATCGCGCAGGCGGTGCAGGCCGATCTGGCGCAGGCCGGCATCACGCTGACCCTGCTGCCCGGCGAGCAGAAGCAGGTCATCACCAAGACCCGCAGCCGCACGCATCAGCTGGCGATGCTGTATTGGGGCTCGGACTACTTCGACCCGAACAGCAATGCGCAGGGCTTCTGCGCCAACCCCGACGATTCCGCGAGCAGCAAGCTAAAGATCTTGGCTTGGCGCAGCCACTTCGTGGACAAGCAGCTGACCGACGAGACGCTGGCCGCGGCGGACGAGCTGGACGCGGGCAAGCGCATCGCCATTTACCAGGATATGCAGCGGCAGTTCTGGGACCGTGCGCCGTTCGCGATCCTGTTGCAGCGCAGCGCCAACGCGACGATGCGGCGCAACGTCAACGGCCTGTATGTCGGGCCGATGCCGGACTTCAACAAATACCAGCGGATCGTCAAGAGTTGAGTCTGACAGCGTTCGCGACCGTCCGTTCGCGACGCGATGCGAGTTCGTCGTGGCCTGGCCTGGCCCGGCCACGACGAAATGCGCGACGATGACGGGGTCCACTGCCGCCATGCGTGGGCGCGGTCTGGCCATGACGACAGCCCTGCTTCGGCTTCGCCGCCTGCGCCCCGTCGGCATCAGTGTGTCCAGCGTGGCGATCACTCTGCTCGGCCTGGCCTTGGTGACGTTCGTGATCGGGCATGTCATGCCGATCGACCCGCTGATCGCCATTGTCGGTGACCACGCCCCGCCCGCGCTAGTGGAGCGGACGCGCATCGAGCTGGGGCTGGACAGGCCGCTCGCGGTGCAGTTCGGCATCTACCTGTGGCGGCTGCTGCACGGCGATCTCGGCCGCTCGGTGATGACCTCGCATCCCGTGGCCGCCGACATTGCGGCGTATTTCCCGGCGACCGTGGAGCTGGCGACGGCGGCGATGATCGTGGCGCTGGCGATCGGGATTCCGCTCGGCGTGCTCGCCGCGTCGCGCCAGGGATCGGCGCTGGACCATGCGGTGCGCGTGCTGAGCCTGGTTGGGCAATCGGTGCCGGTGTTCGTCCTGGCGCTGCTGTGCCTGCTGGTGTTCTACGCCAAGCTGGGCGTCGCTCCAGGAACCGGGCAGCAGGGCGTGCTGTACGAGGGGCTGACCACGCCGATCACCGGCATGGTGGCCGTGGACGCGGCGCTGGCCGGCGACTGGGGCGCATTCCGCGACGCGATGGCGCATCTGGCGCAACCGGCGCTGATCCTTGCGTTCTTCATCATGGGCACCATCACCCGGATGACCCGCGCCTTCATGCTGGACGCGCTGCAAGGCGAGTACATCATCACCGCCCGCGCGAAGGGCCTGTCGGCGGCGCGCATCCTGTGGCGGCACGCCTTCGGCAACATCGCGGTGGCGCTGGTGACGGTGCTGGCGCTGGCCTATGCCAGCCTGCTGGAAGGCTCGGTGCTGACCGAGACCATCTTCTCGTGGCCCGGGCTGGGCCAGTACCTGACGATCTCGCTGCTGAATGCCGACATGAACGCGGTGCTGGGTGCGACCCTGGTGGTGGGCGCGGCCTATGTCGGGCTGAACCTGCTGGCCGACCTGTCGTACCGGCTGTTCGACCCGCGCACGCGATGAGCGGCATCGCGCTGCCGACCCGCGCGTGGCTGCTGACCGACACGCCGGCCTCGCCGCGTCAGGCGGCCTGGGGACAGGCGTACCGGCGCTGGTTGCAGTTCAGGCGCAACGGGCTGGCCATGGTCGGGCTGCTGACCGTGCTGCTGCTGATCCTGCTGTCGGTGTTCGCGCCGCTGGTGGCGCCGCAGAGTCCCGCGGCGCAGGACCTGGCGCACCGGCTGGCGGCGCCCTCGGCCGCGCATTGGCTCGGTACCGACGAGCTTGGCCGCGACCTGTTCTCACGCGTCCTGTATGGCGGGCGGATCACGCTCGGCATGGTGGTCGCGGTGGTGGCGCTGGTGGCGCCGATCGGCCTCGCGGTGGGCACGGTGGCGGGCTATCTCGGCGGCTGGGCGGACCGGGCCTTGATGCGGCTGACCGACATCTTCCTGGCGTTTCCCCGCCTGGTGCTGGCACTGGCCTTCGTCGCGGCGCTGCGGCCCGGCATCGGCAGCGCCATCATCGCCATCGCGCTGACCACCTGGCCGCCCTATGCGCGCATCGCGCGGGCTGACACGCTGACCATCCGCAATGCCGACTATATCGCGGCGGTGCGGCTGACCGGCGCGGGCGCGGGCCGCATCATCATGCGCCATGTCGCGCCGCTCTGTCTGCCCAGCATCGTCGTGCGCGTGACCCTGGACATGAGCGGCATCATCCTCACCGCCGCCGGCCTGGGTTTTCTCGGCATGGGCGCGCAGCCGCCGACGCCGGAATGGGGCACCATGATCTCGGCGTCGCGGGGCTACATCTTTCAGCAATGGTGGGTGCCGGCCGTGCCGGGCGTGGCGATCTTCGTCGCCTCGCTGGCGTTCAACCTGCTGGGCGACGGGCTGCGCGACGTGCTGGACCCGAAACAGCGCTGATGCTGGTCGAGCTGCGCGATCTGCATGTCGGGTTCGCCACCGAACAGGGCATGGCGCAGGCGGTGCGAGGCGTCTCGTTGCAACTGGGCGCGGAGAAACTCGGCATCGTCGGCGAGAGCGGGTCGGGCAAGTCGCTGACCGCGCGCTCGATCCTGCGGCTGCTGCCACGCGGGGCGCGGCTGTCGGCCACACGGCTGGCGTTCGACGGCATCGACGTGCTGCGCGCGACCGAGCGCGCGATGCGCGCCATCCGCGGCCGCCGCGCCGGTCTGATCCTGCAGGATCCGAAGTTTTCGCTCAATCCGGTGATGACCGCCGGCGCGCAGATCGCCGAGGCATGGCGCGCGCACCGACGCCCGGCCGGCCGGCGCGAGGCGGCGCAGGCGGCGGTGGACCTGCTGGAACAGGTGCAGATCCGCGACCCCGCGCGGGTGGCGGGACAATATCCGCACGAGCTGTCCGGTGGCATGGGGCAGCGGGTGATGATCGCGATGATGTTGGCGCCCGACCCCGAGCTGCTGATCGCCGACGAGCCGACCAGCGCGCTCGACGCCACGGTCCAGGCGGAGATCCTGCGGCTGATCGAGGATCTGGTGTCGCGTCGCGGCATGGGGCTGATCCTGATCAGCCACGACCTGCCGCTGGTCGCGCATGTCTGCGACCGGGTCGCGGTGATGTATCGGGGCCGCATCGTCGAGGAGTTGCCGGGGGCCGACCTGCACCGGGCGCGGCACCCCTACACGCGCGGGCTGATCGGCTGCCTGCCCTCTCTGGCCGCTCCGACGGAGCGCCTGGCGGTGCTGCGCCGAGATCCGGCCTGGGCAGGCTGATGATTGAGGTGGAGGGATTGCGGGTGCGCTTCGGCGCGGCCGATGCGGTGCGCGGCGTGTCGTTCGCGGTGCCGCGCGGCGGCAGTTTCGGGCTGGTGGGCGAAAGCGGTTCGGGCAAGTCCAGCGTGCTGCGCGCGCTGGCCGGGCTGAACCGCGACTGGTCCGGGCGGATGGCGCTGGACGGGGTCGCGCTCGGCCCGGCGCGCGACCGGCGATTCTTCCGGCGCGTGCAGATGGTGTTCCAGGATCCGTATGGCGCGCTGCATCCGCGCCAGACCGTGCATCGGGCGCTGGCAGAACCGCTGCGCGTGCACCGGCTGGGCGACATCGACGCGCGCATCGACCGCGCGCTGGCCGAGGTGGCGCTGCCGGCGGATGCGCGATTCCGCTACCCACACCAGCTATCCGGCGGCCAGCGGCAGCGCGTGGCCATCGCCCGCGCGCTGATCGCCGAGCCCGACGTGCTGCTGCTGGACGAGCCGACCAGCGCACTGGATGTCTCGGTGCAGGCGGAGGTGCTGAACCTGCTGGCCGACCTGCGGCGCGATCGCGGCCTGACCACCGTGCTGGTCGGGCACAATCTGGCGGTGGTGGCGCATCTGTGCGCCACGATCGGGGTGATGCAGGCGGGCCAGCTGGTCGAGACCCTGTCCGCCGCCGATCTGCGGGCCGGGCGCATGCGGCATCCGCATACGGCTGCCCTGCGGTCGCTGAGTCTGGAGCTTGAGACTCCTGGCTGACATGCGACGGCGGTTGTTGCGCCGGCTACGGGCGGACCTACTATGTTCACGGACCGGCGAGGGCGAGACCAGCAGCGATGATGTCGAGCAAGGCGAAATATGCGGTACGGGCGGCCGTGCTGCTGGCCGACGCGTACCCCGCCGCAGCCTGGACGCAGACCGCCTCGCTCGCCGAGCACGGCGACATCCCGAAGAAGTTTTTGGAGGCGATCCTGGTCGAGTTGCGCGACCAGGGCATCGTCACCAGCCGGCGCGGCCCGGGCGGAGGGCATCGGCTGGCGCGCGAGCCGTCCGAGGTGATGGTGGGCGACATCATCCGGGTGGTGGAGGGCCAGCTGGCGCTGACCCCCTGTTCCAGCAGGCGGCAGTTCCGGGTGTGCGCCGATTGCGTGGACGTCCAATCCTGCCGGCTGCGCCACGTCATGCTGCAGGCGCGCGACGCGGTCGCGGGCGTGCTTGACGACTGTTCGCTGGCCGATATGAGCGCACCCCCGGCGCACGCCGGCCGGGCCGAAGTCGCCGTGCCGATCAAGACTTCCTGAACGGCGGCATGATTTCCCTAGTTGACAAGTAGGGAACACGCCGGCCCATAGTCTGCTCCGCGGCTTGAGGGGTGGGCATGAACCAAAGCGTGAGGCGATTGCCGGATGGCGTCGGGCGACGCGCCGTTCTGGCATCGGCGGCGGGGCTGGCAGCCAGCTGGCGCCCGGCGCGCGCGGCGGCCCCGCTGGTGCGCATCGGCATACAGAAATACGGCACCCTGGTCGTGCTGCGCCAGCGCGGCAGCCTGGAGCGTGCGTTGCGCAGCGCGGGCATAGCGGTCGCCTGGACCGAGTTCCCCGCCGGGCCGCAGATGCTGGAGGCGTTGAACCTGGGCGAGTTGGACTTCGCCACCACCGGCGAAGCGCCGCCGGTGTTCGCGCAAGCCGCCGGCGCCCCGCTGCTCTATGTCGGCGCAGAGCCGGCCTGCCCCGCGGGCGAGGCGATCGTGGTGCCTGCGGCCTCGCCGATCCGTGCGGTCTCCGGGCTGCGCGGCAGGCGGGTGGCGCTGAACAAGGGTTCCAACGTCCACTACCTGCTGGTTCAGGCGCTGGCGCGCGCGGGCATGACCCCGGCCGACGTGCAACCCGTCTATCTGACTCCGGCCGACGCGCGGGCTGCCTTCGAGCAGGGCGCGGTCGATGCGTGGGCGATCTGGGATCCGTTCCTGGCCGCGGTGCAGGCGGCATCCGACGCGCGCGTGGTCACCGACGCCGCCGGGTTGGCGCCGAACCGGCAGTTCTTTCTGGCGGCGCGGGATTTCGTGGTCGCGCATGCGGACCTGGTGCGCGTGATCCTGGCGCAGATCGCCGAGGCGGACCGCTGGGCCTCGGCCAATCGCGCCGAGGTGGCCCGCATCCTTGCGCCTGGCATGGGCCTGCCGGAGCCGGTGTTGCGCGTCGCGCTGGACCGGCTCGGCTACGGCGTGGGGCCGATGGCGCCGGAGGTGATCGCCGACCAGCAGAAGATCGCCGACACGTTCCACGCGTTGCGCCTGATCCCGATCGCGGTATCGGTGCGCGAGGCGGTGTGGTCGGCGCCGGCATGAGCGGGGCGCTGCGACACGCCGGCGCGGGCGACCTCGTCTGGCCGTGGGCGCGTCGCGTCGGCGCGCTCCTGCGCGAGTGGGCGCGGCATCACCTGCTGCCCTGGGCGTTGCCGATCGGCCTGATCCTGCTCTGGCAGGTTGCGGCCGATGCCGGCTGGATCACCCGGCGCACGCTGCCCTCGCCTATAGGCGTGCTCCGCGCGGCCGTCACGCTCGGCGCCACCGGCGAGCTGTGGCAGGACACGCTCATCAGCTGTCAGCGCGCCGCGCTCGGCTTTCTGATCGGCGGGGGGCTTGGGTTCGCGGCCGGGCTGCTCAACGGGCTGTCGCGGACGTCCGAACAGGTGCTGGACACGTCGTTGCAGATGCTGCGCAACATTCCGCATCTGGCGATCATTCCCATGGTGATTCTCTGGTTCGGCATCGGCGAGAGCGCAAAGGTGTTCCTCGTCGCCATCGGCGTGTTCTTTCCGATCTACCTGAACACCTTTCATGGCATGCGCATGGTCGATCGCGGGTTGATCGAGATGGGCCGCGTGTATCGGCTCGGCGCCTGGGCGATGTTCTGGCGCGTGCTGCTGCCCGGCGCGATGCCGTCCATCCTGCTCGGCGTGCGCTACGGGCTTGGGATCATGTGGTTGACCCTGATCGTGGCCGAGACGATCTCGGCCAGCTCGGGCATCGGCTACATGACGATGAACGCGCGCGAGTTCCTGCAGACCGACATCGTGCTGGTGGGGGTGCTGGTCTATGCGCTGCTGGGCAAGGCTGCCGACCTGGCCGCGCGCGCGCTGGAGCGGCGCTGCATCGCCTGGCACGCGAGCTATCGGCTGCAGGCTGGCGACTCGGGGAGGCGCTGAGAATGGACGCGCTGGAGGCGGGCATCCTGCTGGATCGCTGGATCGGCCCCGAGACGGATGTGCGGATGGATCGCGTTGCCGGACCCGCATCGCGGCCTCGCGGCCTCGCGGTCAGCGCGCGCGGCGTCGGCAAGGCGTTCGCCGACCGGGTGGTGCTGGACGCGACGGATCTGGAGATCGAGGCCGGTTCCTTCGTCAGCGTCGTCGGGCGCAGCGGCGAGGGCAAGAGCACGCTGCTGCGACTGCTGAGCGGCTTGGATCATGTCGATTCAGGCACGCTGCTGCTGGGCGGCGCGCCGGTGCGTGGCGTGCGGCCGGACGTGACGATCATGTTCCAGGATGCGCGCCTGTTGCCGTGGCAGAGCGTGCTCGGAAATGTCGGCATCGGACGCGCGGCGGGCTGGCGGGCGAATGCGCGCGCGGCTTTGCGCGAGGTCGGCCTGGACGGGCGCGAGGATGACTGGCCCGCGGTGCTGTCCGGCGGGCAGCGGCAGCGCGTGGCCCTGGCGCGCGCGCTGCTGGGACAGCCCGGGCTGCTGCTGCTGGACGAGCCGCTGGGAGCGCTCGACGCGCTGACCCGGGCGGAGATGCAGCTGCTGCTGGAACGCATCTGGCTGCGCGAGGGGCTGACCGCGATCCTGGTCACGCATGACGTGGCCGAGGCCGTGGCGCTGTCCGACCGCGTGCTGGTGCTGCGGGCCGGACGGATCGCGCTGGATGTGGCGGTGCGGCTGCCGCGGCCGCGTCGCCGCGCCGACGCGGACAGCGCGCGCCTGGAGGCGCGCGTGCTGGATGCCTTGCTGGCCTGATGACAACGGGAGACGCTGCGATGTCCGATACCGCAACGCACGACACGGCCGCGAGCGAGGCCGACATCCTGTGGTTCCTGCCGACCCATGGCGACGGGCGCCACCTGGCGTCGCGTCGCGGCGCGCGGCACATCACGCTCGACTACCTGAAGCAGATCGCGCAGGCGGCGGACGATCTCGGTTATTTCGGGATGCTGCTGCCGACCGGGAAATCCTGCGAGGATTCCTGGGTGATCGCCTCGGCGATGGTGCCGATGACCCGGCGCGTGCGGTTCCTGGTCGCGGTGCGGCCGGGACTGTCCGAGCCGTCGATGACCGCGCGCATGGCGGCCACGCTGGACCGGCTTTCGGATGGACGGTTGCTGGTCAATGTGGTGGCCGGCGGAGATCCGTCCGAATTGCAAGGCGACGGCGTGTGGCTCGACCATGCGACGCGCTACGAAGCGACCGCGGAATACCTGACGGTGTGGCGCGCCATGCTGGGCGGCGAGCGGGTCGATTTCGAGGGACGGCATATCCGCGTCAAGGGCGGCAAGCTGCTGTTCCCGCCGGTGCAGACGCCGCATCCGCCACTCTATTTCGGCGGCTCGTCGGGTGCCGGGCAGGTCGTCGCGGCGGACCATGCGGACGTGTATCTCACCTGGGGCGAGCCGCCGGCCGATGTCGCCGCCAAGGTCGCCGCCATGCGGGCGGTCGCCGCGTTGCGCGGTCGCAACATCGGCTTCGGCATCCGGCTGCATGTCATCGTCCGCGAGCGCGCCGCAGATGCCTGGCAGGCGGCGGAGGATCTGATCCGCTATGTCGATGACGAGGCGATCGCCAAGGCGCAGGCGGCCTTCGCGCAGTACAATTCGGTCGGCCAGCGCCGGATGGCAGCACTGCATGGCGGTCGCCGCGACCGGCTGGAGATCGCGCCGAACCTGTGGGCCGGCGTCGGGCTGGTGCGCGGCGGCGCCGGCACCGCGCTGGTCGGCGACCCGCAGACCGTGGCCGAGCGGATGCGCGAGTACATGGCGCTGGGCATCGACCGGTTCATCCTGTCCGGCTACCCGCATCTGGAGGAGTGCTACCGCGTGGCCGAGCTGCTGTTCCCGCTGCTGCCGTTGCGCGCCAGCACCGGGACGCGCCGCGGGGAGGCGATGAATGCCGGGCCGTTCGGCGAGATCATCGCCAATGTCGGCGCTCCCGAACGCCGCAATGAGAGCCGGCCTACCCTGCCGCAGGCGGCGGGGTAGGGCGCCTACCAGACCAGCCGGCTGCCGGCCAGCACCAGCGTCGCCGCGAGGATAGGCCGCAGCACCAAGTCGGGCGTGCGCGCAGCCAGGTAGCTGCCGACCACCACGCCGGGCACCGAGCCCACCAGCAGCGAGCCGAGCAGCGGCCAGTTGACGGTGCCCAGCAGCCAGTGCCCGATGCCGGCAACCAGCGTCAGTGGCACCGCGTGCGCAATGTCCGAGCCGACGATGCGCGCGGTCGGCAGCCTGGGATACAGCAGCAGCAGCGCGGTGACCCCGAGCGCGCCCGCGCCGACCGAGGTCAGCGACACCAGCACCCCCAGCGCCAGGCCGGTCGCCACGGTCAGCGTGGCGACTTGTCGGTCCGACGGCTCGCGCAGCCGGCGCGAGGCGAAGGCGATGATCTGCGGCCGGAACAGCAGCGATGCGGCGGTCAGCAGCAACGCCACCCCCAGCACGAGGGAAATGGTGTGGGTCGATGCCTTGGACTGCGCTCCCGAGGCTGCCAGCGCCAGCAAGGTCGCGATCGCGCCGGGCACGCTGCCGGATGCCAGCCGGCGCACCACGCGCCAGTCGATCGTGTTGCGCCAGCCGTGCATGGCCGTGCCGACCGACTTCGTAGCCGCCGCATACAGCAGGTCGGTGCCCACCGCGGTCGCCGGATGGAAGCCGAACAGCAGAACCAGCAGGGGCGTCATCAACGAGCCGCCGCCGACGCCGGTCAGGCCGACCAGCATCCCCACCGCCAGGCCGGAAGCAGCATACAAACCATTGATGGGCAACAGAACGTGCATCTTGGTCTCCTGACCAGGGTGATTGCGCAGTGCCGCGATTTTTGCCTAGCAGCTTTGCGTCCGCTGCTCCAGACGAGGCCCGGCCGCGTCTCCCGAGCTCGTGACCGGCCTGCGTGCGGTTGGGCTTGACCTGTTCTCGTCCGGCATGCGCTAATTCCCCATTGCTTAAGTATGGATTTTAGCGATTTCGCCAACGCCTGCCAAGAACGCGGCTTGCCGCACGCACAGGAGAGGTTGCGACCATGACAGCACTCAACCGCATCCGGCCATTGAACGCGCCGGCGCAGGTCACTCCCGCCGGACCGGAGCAGGGTTACATCGTCGTCCGGCCGCGCTGGACGCTGGTGTTCGCCGAAGCCGAGGCGGCCGCGCACGTGGCGCGGACCACCGACGCGCGGGCGCTGCTGCCCAATCGCGCGGCATCCCGGCTCCGCTGGCTGGCCCTCAGCGCCGCCGCAGCACGGCCGGTCGCCGCCCTGAGCGCCGGGTCGGGCGGGCGGCGGATGCTGCCGTTTGCCCTGCGGGCAGCCGCGCAGCAACTCACATAGCGCCGCGCGTGTTCGTGTGACAGGCCGGCGGCGGCGGAACGGGCCGCCGCCGCCGGCTGTCAGAAGCTGGCCAGGATGCGCTCGGCCTTCGCCACGGCCTTGTCGAACTTGGCGCCGGACTCCTCCATCGACGTGACGCTCCGGTTGATTCCGTCCATCGCCGCCTTGGCCTGCGGATCGTTCATCACCGCACTGGAAATGCGGCTGGCCGCCTCCAGGATGGCCTTGGTATTCGCGCCGACCTCCTTCGCCTGAGCCGCCGCGTCATCGCGGGTGGCCTCCAGCTTCATGCGGATGTTCTGCGCGATCGTCACCTGTTTGCCCGGATCAGCCTCGGCGTTCAGCTCGCGCTCGATCCGGTCGCGCTGGTGGTCAAGCTTGCCGTCGATGTCCTGCGAAGCCGCGACCATCGGTGTCGCGAGCTTGCTGGCGCGCTCGGCGAGCTGCTCGATCGTCTTGACCAGCAACGCGGTCTGCTTGGTCGCGTCCCGCGTGCCCAACGCCGCCTCCTTGATCAGCGCCTTGGTCTCGTCCAGCTCGTCCTGCATGATCTTGACTAGTTCCTCGACTGTCGAGACGGCGGTCTGCGCCGCGTCGGACTGCCCCTGCACGGTCTTGACCTGCACCGGCAGCAAGCCGGCCTTCTCGTTCCTGAAATCGACGCCAATCTTCAGTCGCGCGGCCTCGAGCTTCTGGAACGCTGCGGTATGGGTGGCGATCGCCGCCTCGATCGCCTTGGCCTTGAGGCCGAGCATTGCGAATCCGGCCTTCACCGCTGCTTCGTCGCCTTGCACGGCGGCCAGCACGGCAGCCGCGACCGCATCGCTGCAGGCGCCGTGGTCAAGGATGGCCTGGCGCTTGGCGATGGCTGCCTGCTTCTTCGCCACCTCCGCGACCTTGACCATGTCGACATATGCCTTGAGCAGCCGGTTGGCGATGGCCTGGCTTGCCGCGACGTTCTTCTGCTTGCGCTCGTCGCCGAAATCGACGCCGATGTCCTGCAGTGCCTTCGCCAGCTTGGCGACCTCGACGGGATAGGTGCCGGCTTCGTCCTTCGCCGCCTTGATCAGGATGGGCGTGGACTTGCCCAGAGCCTCGCCGAACACCTGCTCGGCCTTCAGCATCTTGTCCTCGTCGCCGTTGTCCAGAGAGGCGTCGAGTCCCTTCACGGCGCTCTCGATTCCTGTGGATTTGTTGAACACGCCAAGAAACTTCTCGCTCGGCTTCTTCTGCTGCGTCAATTTCTCGAACTGCTTGCGAGCGGATTTCCACTGTTCCAGATACATTGCCGGCTTCCCTTTGGTCCTGCGCCGCGTCGCCATCGACCGGCTGCGTGGCAGCACACTGGCGACGGTGCGGCAGGGATGATGTGACCCGAGGCACGCGGGACAGATTCACGCATCAGAACCTGATCGGTGACGCGGCAGCCATCGCTCGCCTGTTGCGTTCGCTGCAGCAGGACACGGGGCGGAGAGACGCGTGATGGACCGTCGTGACTTCCTGACCACGTCAGCGTTGGGCGCGGCCGCCGCGGCGATCCCGCCGGGCGCTGCAGCCATCGCCGCCACTGCCCCGCCATTCGGCGAACCGCCGGACACGATCGACAAAGGCGGCATGAAATACCGTGCCCTGGGCACGACCGGCGAGCAGGTCTCGCTGGTCGGCTTGGGCGGCTTCCACCTCGCCAAGCCGGGCGGCCCGACGGCGGAGGAGGCCGACGCGCATCGTCCACCAGGCGATCGATCACGGTGTCACGTTCTGCGACAATTGCTGGGACTACAACGGCGGCGAGAGCGAGATCCGTCTCGGTCGCGCGCTGCGCGGCGGCTATCGGGAACGCGTGTTCCTGATGACCAAGATCGACGGCCGCACCGCCGCCGCAGCAGCCGCCCAGCTTGAAACCTCGCTGCGGCGCTTGCAGACCGATCATCTTGATCTGCTGCAGTTCCACGAGATCATCCGCATGGACGATCCGGACCGGGTGTTCGCCCCCGGCGGTGCGCTGGAGGCGGTGCTGCGCGCCCGCGAACAGGGCAAGGTGCGCCATATCGGCTTCACCGGGCACAAGAGTTCCGGCCATTCATCGCCGGATGTTCGAGGTGGCCGCCGCGCACCAGTTCCATTTCGACACGGTGCAGATGCCGGTCAACGTCATGGACGCGCATTTCGACAGTTTCCAGAAGACCATCTTCCCCATCGCTGCGCAGCAGAAGACTGCGGTGCTGGCGATGAAGACGTTTGGCGACCCGTTCATCTTCGAGTTGCACGTCGCGACGCCGATCGAGATGCTGCATTACTCGATGAGCCAGCCGGTCGCCGTGGTGGTCACCGGCTGCGATCGGATCCCGATCCTGCAGCAGGCTCTGGAGGCCGCGCGGACCTATCAGCCAATGACGGGCGATCAGCAGCAAGCGTTGCTGGCCAGGTCCGCAGATGCGGCGCGGGGCGGCAAAACCGAACGCTACAAGATCAGCACGCATTTCGACGGGACGGTGCAGCACCCGGGCTATCTGACGCAGGTCGGCTGACCGGCTGGCCGATGACGCCGGGCGCGCACCGATCTGCCTGCCGAAGGCTATTCCTGGCCGTGCGACATCAGCTGCGTGTAGACGCGCTCGCCGAACTGATCGAGCTGAACCACCTTCTGCGGCGCCGGCACCTTCGGGTCGGCGGCGATGATCGGGCAATACGCGATCGTCAGGCTGTTGACGATGTCGGCCTGCGGGGCCTTCGGCGCGGACGCCTTCACCTTCGCGATGATCTGGTCCACGGTCGGCACCATGTTGACCAGCGTGATGCCTTTCATCATGTCGGGGATGCCGTTGCCGTTGATCGCCTGGGACATCGTCTCGTCGGCGATGCCCGGGCAGCCGTCCGGCCGCGTGAAGTTCATCAGCGTGTGCGTGCGCTCGCGCAATGTGCCGACCTCGCCCGCCCCCGCGTTCGCCGGCGCGGCGTTGCCCCAGGATTGGCGAACGTAGTTGGTGACGTCGGCAATCTGCTGGTCCGTCATGCTGGCGCCGATGCCGGGCATGGGCGCGTATGTGCCCTGCGCCTCCAGGCCACCCAGGATCACCCGGATCACGTCCTGCGGGCCGGCCGCGATGACCGCGCCGTTGCCGGCCAGGGGAGGCACCGAGCCGGCGATGCCGCGACCGTTGAGCTGATGGCATGATGCGCAGTAGGTGAGATAGGTGCCGCTGCCAGGCCCCTTGGCGCTGGCGAAATCCGAGGGGTGCGTCGCCTCGTAGCTGGTCTTGGCCGGGGTGGATTTCAGGTACGCGACGATGTCGTGCAGATCATCATCGGTCAGCTTGCGCAGGCTCTCATGCACCGTCTCGGACATCGGTCCGGCCACCACGCCCATGGCCGTCTGACTGCCGGTCTTGAGATAGGTGAATATCTGGTCGTCGGTAAACCTGCCGATCCCCTCATGCACGTCCGAGGTGATATTGGGCGCATACCATTTCTGGATCGGACCGCCCTGCAGCGGCTCGTTGATGCTGCTGTTGCCGGTGAGGTTGCGCTTGTTGTGGCACTCGCCGCAATGCTCCAGGCCCTCGACCAGGTAGGCGCCGCGATTGATCTGCGCGGATTTGGACGGATCGGGCTTGAAGGTGCCCGGAGTGAAGAACATCGCATCCCACACGGCGAGCCCGGTGCGCACATTGAACGGGAAAGCCAGCTTGATGGGCGGCCGCGGATTATGCACCGGCGCAAGCGAGAACAGATACGCCTTGATCGCCATCACGTCGTCCCGCCGCACCCGCGTGTACCAGGGGAACGGCATCACCGGGTACAGGTACTCGCCCTTCATGCCGATGCCCTGGTGGAACACGCGGTAGAACTGGTCGTCGGTGATGTTGCCGATGCCGGTCTGCTTGTCGGGCGTGATGTTCGGCGTAGAAAGCGGACCGAACGGCGTCGGCATGTAGCGGCCGCCCGCGAACTTGGCCCCGCCATCGGCGGTGTGGCAGGCCGCGCAATCGCCGGCATCGGCGAGGTACTTCCCCTTCGCGATCAGCGCCGCATCCGGCTGCTGCGCGCGCGCCGCCACCGGCAGCATCGCCAGGGCCGCGGCCAGTCCCAGGGCGCCCCCCGCCACCACGGCGGCGCCGGACTTGGACCGCATGCGCCGGCCGATCCCACGCTCCCGACTGGCCACCATTCGTTCCGCCCCCATGACAACTCTCGACTTGACCCAAACCGGCATGTCGCACCTTGGTTGCGGCCGCCAATCTCCGGGTCACGGAAAGGTGTTCGCGGCGGCTGCGGCGTCGGGTCGGGTTTGCGGGTTTGCTGGCGCGGCGCAGCGTGGATGGGGGCGGCATGGCGGACGAACCTGAACAGGTCGGCTGGCGCTGGTTTTCCACCGGGCTGTTCCTGCAGGTCGAGCACGCGCTGTACCTGGCGCTCGGCTTCCTGCTGTGCGCGACCGCGTTGCTGGCGCTTGGCGGGGCGGCGGTGCTGGTGTGGAACGGCATCGCCGATTTCGCCGGCACCAAGGCGGTGTTCGAGATCATCGACCGGCTGCTGTTCGTGCTGATGCTGATCGAGATCCTGCATACCGTGCGCGTCTCGGTCCGCTCCGGCGCGCTGACCTGCGAGCCGTTCCTGGTGGTGGGCCTGATCGCCTCGATCCGGCGCATCCTGGTCATCACTTTGGAATCGTCGCAGGCGACGCAGCAGGGCAGCATGTCCAGCAACAGCGAGCAGGTGTTCCGCGTATCCATGATCGAGCTGGGCGTGCTGGGCATGCTGATCCTGGTGATGGTCGCCTCGATCTACCTGCTGCGCCGCGCCAACCGGCAGCTCGCCAACGCGGACGACCAGACAGGCGGCGAGGTCAAGGCGTGACGGTGCCGGGAGCGGGACGCCTCAGACCGTGAATTGTTCGACGATGATCCGCTCGGACAGGCCCTGATCCGGGTCGAACAGCACGCAGGCGCTGGTCGAGCGGTCCTCGCTGACCGCGACCGAGATCACGTCGCGGACCTCGGTGAAGTCGGCCCCAGCGGCCACCGGGCGCTTGTCCGCCTCCAGCACCTCGAACAGCACCTCGGCCGAGGATGGCAGCAGCGCGCCGCGCCAGCGACGCGGGCGGAATGCGCTGATCGGGGTCAGCGGCAGCAGGTTGGCCGACAGCGGCACGATTGGCCCGTGCGCCGACAGGTTGTAGGCGGTCGAGCCGGCGGGCGTGGACAGCAGCACGCCGTCGCAGATCAACTCGGGCAGGCGCACCCGGCCGTCGATCGACACGCGGATCTTCGCCGCCTGGCGCAACTGGCGCAGCAGGGCGACCTCGTTCAGCGCCACCGCCTCCTCGACCGTGCCGGTGCTGGTCACCGCGTGCATGCGCAGCGGGTACAGCTCGGCGGTCTGCGCCCGGGCCAGGCGCTCGGGCAGGGCGTCCTCGTCATAGGCGTTCATCAGGAACCCGACCGAGCCGCAGTTCATTCCATAGACCGGACGGCCGCGGCCGAGATGGCGGTGCAGGATTTCCAGCATGAAGCCGTCGCCGCCGAGCGGGATCACCGCGTCGGCCGATTCTTCGGGCCAGCCGCCATAGCGCGCGGTCAGGCGCGAGGCGGCAGCCCGGGCAAGTTCGGTCGGCGCGGCGACGAAGCAGAGGCGGTGGAGCGGGGCGCCGGATCCCGGCGCGGATGCGGTCCCGGATACGCTTTGGCTCAACGTCCCGGGCCCCCCGTGATCGGCCGACCATGATTGATAGGCAGGCGCGGGCGCGGGCGTCAAACCGCGTTTGCGGAGTGCAGCCGGCCACCCTACCTTTGCTCGCATGTCCGACACGTTGCGCATCGCCCTGGCCCAACTCGACCCGCATCAGGGGCAGGTGGTCGAGAACCTCGCCATGATCCGCTGCGCGCGGGCCGAGGCGGCACGGCTGGGCGCGGATCTGCTGGTGACGCCGGAACTGTCGATCGCCGGCTACCCGCCCGAGGATTTGGTGCGCAAGCCCGCCTATGTCGCCGCCTGCGAGGCGGCGATCGCCGAGCTGGCGGCAGATACCGCCGATGGCGGTCCGGGAGTGATCGTCGGCGGCCCGTGGGACGATGGCGGGATGCTGTACAACGCCGCCTGGGTGCTGGATGGCGGCCGCATCGTGGCGCGCCGGGCCAAGCACGAGCTGCCCAACTATGGCGTGTTCGACGACAAGCGGGTGTTCGACGCCGGCCCGGCGCCCGGCCCGGTGTCGTTTCGCGGCTTCCGGCTCGGCGTGCTGGTCTGCGAGGATTGGTGGTTCCCGCCGGTGTCCGAGACATTGGCCGAGAGCGGCGCCGAGATCCTGCTGTCGATCAACGCCAGCCCGTATGAGGCCGACAAGCATCGCCGCCGCATCGACCTCGCGGTGCATCGGGTGGTCGAGACCGGCTTGGCTTTCGTGTTCTGCGGGCAGGTCGGCGGGCAGGACGAGCTGGTGTTCGACGGCGCCGGCTTCGTGCTGAATCCCGACCGTACGCTGGCTTTGATGATGCCGCATTTCGAGAGCGCGGTGACGCTGACTGAATGGCGGCGCGACGGCGAGCGCCTGCTTTGCGCACCGCAGCCGATCGCGCCGGAGCCGGAGCGGATGGAGCTGATCTATCGCTCGATGATGCTGGGCCTCGCCGATTATGTGAACAAGAACCGCTTCCCGGGCGTGATCCTGGGATTGTCCGGCGGCATCGACAGCGCGCTGTCGGCCGCCGTCGCGGTCGATGCGCTGGGGGCCGGGCGGGTGCGCTGCTTCATGCTGCCCAGCCCGTACACCAGCCGGCACAGCCTGGAGGACGCGGCCGAGTGCGCGCGGCTGCTGGGTGTTCGCTGCGATACCGTTCCGATCTCGCCGGCGATGCAGGCGGCAGACGCGATGCTGGCGCCGCTGTTCGCGGGCCGGCAGAGCGACATCACCGAGGAGAACATCCAGTCGCGCCTGCGCGGGCTGACCTTGATGGCGATCAGCAACAAGTTCGGCGACATGCTGCTGACCACCGGCAACAAGAGCGAGATGTCGGTGGGCTATGCGACGCTGTACGGCGATATGTGCGGCGGCTATTCGGTGCTGAAGGACGTGTACAAGACCACAGTGTTCGCGCTGTCGCGCTGGCGCAACGCGCATCGCCCGGCGCGCGCGCTGGGGCCGGACGGGCCGGTGATGCCGGAGCGGGTGATCGCCAAGGCACCGTCCGCCGAACTGAAGCACGACCAGACTGACCAGGACTCGCTGCCTCCGTACGATGTGCTGGACGCGATTCTGGAGGGCTTGGTCGAAGGCGAGCGCAGTGTTGACAGCCTGGTGGACCAGGGCTTCGATCGCGATACGGTGCTGCGGGTGTGGCGGATGCTGGACCGCGCCGAATACAAGCGCCGGCAGGCGCCGCCCGGGGTGAAGATCACGCCGCGCGCCTTTGGCCGCGACCGCCGCTATCCGATCACCAACGGCTTCACGGCGCTGGTGGCATGAGCGACCTGTTCGCCCCGCCCGGCGGCTGGCGCGTGCGCATCCTGGATCTGTCCGGCGGCGCGGAGGACAACATCACCGAGGAGATCGGCGGGTTTCCCACGCTGATGCAGGCCAACGCCTTCGCCCGCCGCTACGTGCGCGACAGCGTGGAACTGTGCCGCGCGCCTGGGCTGGACGAGCGCGGCGTGCTGGACCGCTGGTTCGCGTTCGGCGAGGACGCGGTGGTGATCGATTCCGGCGACGACGGCTGGCGCAGCGCCAACGAGCTTGCCGATTTCGTGGCGACGCCGGCCAGCGACGAGGACCGCGACTGGCGGGCGCTCGATCCGCGCGACGAGCCGCCGGACGAAGACGAGGCATGAAGCTCCGCTTCGCGCCGTCGCCCACAGGCTATCTGCATGTCGGCAACGCCAGATCGGCCCTTATCAGCTGGCTGTTCGCGCGCCATCACGGCGCTGCGTTCCTGCTGCGCCTGGACGACACCGACGCGGCGCGCAACGCGCAGGTGCATGCCGAGGCGATCGAGCAGGATCTGCGCTGGCTCGGCTTGGACTGGGACGAGTTCGCCCGCCAGTCCGACCGGCGCGCGCTGTACGACGAGGCGGCCGAGACGCTGCGCCGCGTCGGGCGGCTGTATCCGTGCTTTGAGAGCGAGGACGAACTGCGCGCCAAGGCCGAGCAGCGCCGCAAGCGCGGCCAGGCCCCGATCTACGACCGCGCCATGCTGCGCCTGACGCCGGAACAGCGCGCGGCGGCAGAGGCCGGCGGCAAGCGGCCGTACTGGCGGTTCCGCCTGTCGGACGGGGTGCGGGCGTGGCGCGACCTGGTGGCCGGCGAGCGGCAGGTGAGGCTGGGCGCCATTTCCGACCCGGTGCTGGTGCGCGCTGACGGGACGGCGCTGTACACGCTGAGTTCGATCGTCGATGACCGCGATCTGGGTGTGACCCATGTCGTGCGCGGCGAGGACCACGTCACCAATACCGGCGTGCAGCTCGACATCCTTTCGGCGCTGGGCGGCAACCCCAGCGCGCTGACGTTCGCGCACCTGCCGCTGGTGACCGATGAGGCGGGCGAGAAGCTGTCAAAGCGGCTGGAGAGCGTGTCGCTGCGCCGGCTGCGCGGCGACGGGATCGAGGCGGCGGCGATCACATCGTACCTGGCGCGGGTCGGATCGTCGGCGAACCCTGCGCCGGCGACCCTCGCGGCGCTGGTCGCGGATTTCGACATCTCGCGGTTCTCGTCGTCGTCGGCGCGGTTCGACATCGCGCAGTTGCAGGCGATGAACCGCCGCGTGCTGGCATCGCTGCCGTTCGCCGATGTCGCGCCACGCCTGCCGAATGGCGCGGATCCGGCGTTCTGGGAGGCGGTGCGCGGCAATCTCGACCGGCTGGCGGAGGCGCGCGACTGGTGGGAGGTGGTGGCCGGCGAGATCGAGTCGCCGCCGCAGCCGGACGAGGCGGCGTTCCTGCGCAGGGCGGTGGAGATGCTGCCGCCCGAGCCGTGGGGGGCGGACGTGTGGCAGACGTGGACCAGCGCGCTGCGCGAGGCGAGCGGGCGCAAGGGGCGCGCGCTGTTCCACCCGCTGCGGCTGGCGCTGACCGGCGAGGAGCAGGGGCCGGAGATGCGGGCGCTGCTGCCGCTGATGGGAACGGGAAGGGTGGAGCGGCGGTTGCGGGCAGCCGGCGCGTAGCCACAGGTCGAGGTCGACGCAACCCGCTGCATGGCGCAACATATCTGGGATTGCGGAAGGTGTCGGCTCATGCGCGCGACTTGCCTCGCCCTGGTCGGGCTGTTCATTGCTTCGCACGCTCCGGCGGCACAGCCGATCGGCGCCCCCCGGCTAGGTGAGAACGACACCTGGACCTATCGAAGCACCGTGGAGAACAAGAGCGGCTGGCATCAGACGCGGGTAGAGAGCACCGTCGAACGGGCCGGATCGAAGCAGATCGCCATTGACGACAAGCCCGCCGGTTCCGTCATGCCGCCGACCGAGCGACTGGTCGGGGCTGACTGGAGCAGGGTCCGAAGCGTAAACGGCCACCAGACGGTGGTGAACAAGCCGCTGTCCTTCCCGCTCAGCATCGGCAAGACCTGGGAGATCGACTATACGGAAAACCACCCGAACCGCCGCCACACAAGCGAGCACATCCATACCGTCTACAAGGTGGCGGGCTGGGAGGACGTGACAGTGCCCGCCGGCGCCTTTCATGCGCTCAAGATCGAGGCGGACGGGGAGTGGGCGGCCGCGGTCGCTCCGTCGGTGTCCGGCGTGACGGCCGCGCGGGTCGATGCGCAGGGCGCCACGACTGTCATGCAGACCAACAGGTCGGGCGCCGGGATCGTCAGCGGGCGCACCTACAAGGCGTTCTGGTATGTGCCGGCGGTCAAGAAGTGGGTAAAGTCGGTCGAGGAATATTACGATTCAAACGGCGTCCGCACCGAACGCTACACCGACGAATTGGAATCGTTCAAGGTACCGGGGTAAGCATTCCTCCTGCCGACGGTCGAACGGGCCGCTCTGGCGCGCAGCCTGCTCCTGTTGCCCGCGTGACCGCCGTTGCCTATCTTGCCCGTATGGACTCCGCGGCCGACGCCCGCCCCGATCTGTATGCAGCCGATATCCTTGAATGGAGCCGGCAGCAGGGGGCCGTACTGCGTCGCATAGCCGCCGGCGCGCGGCGGAACGACGACCGTGCCGACTGGGACAACATCGCCGAGGAAATCGAGAGCGTGGGACGCAGCGAGTTGCGCGCGTGCGAGTCGCTGCTGACCCAGGCCATGCTGCACATTCTGAAAGTTCAGGCATGGCCAGAGTCTTCCGCGACACCCGGCTGGCGGACCGAAATCCTGCGGTTCCGGTTCGAGGCGATCGATGCCTACACGCCTTCCATGCGGCAGCGGGTCGATGTTAACCGGCTCTATGCACGCGCGCTCCGGCTGATGCCTGTCAGCGTAGATGGCCAGCCGAAGCTGCCGGTGCCGGACACCTGTCCGTTCACGCTCGACGACCTGCTCACAGCCGACCTCTAGCTTTAAGCCGCCGCCTCCGCCGTCACCCGCACCGCCGCCCCCGGGCCGCCGCGGATCGCCAGCGCCGCCAGGGCGGCGACCACGCACATCGCGCCGGCGGTGAAGAACGCCGGCAGGTAGCTGCCCAGCGCATCATGCGACCAGCCGCCGGCGAACGCCGCCGTGGCTGCGCCCAACTGATGCCCGCAGAACACCCAGCCGAACACCGTCGCCGCCCGTTCGCGCCCGAACGCAGCGGCGCACAGGCGCACGGTGGGCGGGACGGTCGCGATCCAGTCCAGGCCATAGAACACCGCGAACACCGCCAGCCCGGCCACCGAGAAATGCAGCAGCGGCAGCGCCATCAGCGACAGGCCGCGCAGGCCGTAATAGGCGAACAGCAGCCAGCGGCTGTCCACCCGGTCGGACAGCCAGCCGGAGCCGATGGTGCCGACGAAGTCGAACGCGCCCATCATCGCCAGCACGCTCGCCCCGGCCGTCGCCGCCATGCCGAAATCCTCGCAGAGCGGGATGAAATCGGTGCCGACCAGCCCGTTGGTGGACAGGCCGCAGACGAAGAACGTGGCGAACAGCAGCCAGAACGCCCGCGTCCGCGCCGCCTCGGCAAAGGTCGCCAGCGCCTCGCGGGCCGGGTTGCCGGCGGGGCGGGGACGGATCACCGCCGTCTCGCCATAGGACGGCAGGCCGAGTTCGGAGGGATGGTCGCGCCCCACCAGCAGCATGATCAGCCCGGACAGCGCGCATGCGCCAGCCGCCGGCAGCAGCGCCACACGCCAGCCGTAGTGCTGCGACAGCCACGCGGCCAGCGGCAGGAACAGCAGCGCGCCGGTGGCCGAACTCGCGGTCAGCAGCCCGATCACCAGCCCGCGCCGGGCGGTGAACCAGCGCGTCGCCACCGAGGCGCCCAGCACCATCGCGGTCATGCCGGTGCCGAGACCGACCAGCAGTCCCCATGTCGCCCAGAGCTGCCACAGCGCGGTCATGCGGGTGGCCAGTCCGATCCCGCCGACGATCAGCAGCATGGCGACCGCGACCGTGGCGCGGATGCCATAGCGGGCGATCACCGCAGCCGCGAACGGTCCCATGAGTCCGTACAGCGCGATCCGCAGCGCCAGCGCGCCGGAGATGCTGGACACGCTCCAGCCGAATGCCTGGTGCAGCGGCAGCATCAGCACTCCCGGCATGCCCATCGCCGCCGCCGTGCTCAGCATGGTCAGGAACGCCGCGGCGACCACCGCCCAGCCATAGAAGATGCCTCGCCGGGCCAGCAATCGGGCCAGGCCGCCTGACAGCATCGGTCCTACCTCTCTGCCTTGATCCCGCGGCGCATCGAACCCGCGCCGCCCTGCCGTGTTGGGGATGCAGTCCGCCGGCGACAGACCGGCGGCACGCCATTATCGGAGAACATTGCCATGAAGACCAGCGACGACCTGTTCCTGCATTTCCTGCAGGACATCTACTATGCCGAGCGCCAGATCCTGAAGGCGCTGCCCAAGATGGCCAAGGCGGCGGAAAGCGACAAGCTGAAGCAGGGTTTCCAGCTGCACCGCGACCAGACCCAGCATCAGGTCGAGCGCCTGCAGCAGGTGTTCGAGGCGATCGGCAAGCCGGCGCGCGGGGTGACCTGCGAGGCCATCCAGGGCCTGATCGAGGAAGGCGAGGAGGTCATCCACGATTTCGAGCAGGGTCCGGTGCGCGATGCCGGCCTGGCCGCCTGCGCGCAGGCGGTGGAGCACTACGAGATCGCCCGCTACGGCGCGCTGATCGCCTGGGCGAAGGCGGGCGGCAAGCAGAACGTGGTCAAGCTGCTCGAGGAGACGCTGGCGGAGGAGAAGCAGACCGACCAAATCCTCAATGAGCTGGCCAACAGCGAGCTGAACCCGAAGGCGGTCGGCAGCGCCGGCGGGGCGCAGCGCAAGGCTGCATGACCGGCCGCGGCGGACGCGCAACACCGTTGCGTGATCCGCCGTTCCGGCAGCGGCGACACCGCCCACGTTTGATTCGCGCCCGGCCGCAGCGGCCGGGCCGTCACGGAGTCAGCAGCCGATGATGACCGAAAGCGCCTCCGCCCTGTCATGGCGGCGGCGGCCGTCCGCCTTGCCCCTCGTCGCCGCCCTGGCGCTGTCCGGCTGCTCCTCGATCTACGTTCCCGACACCGCCATCATGCCGCGCACTGCCGCCGGCACGCCGGCCCTGTCCGATCAGGGCGCGATCCAGACTGCGAGCTACGCGCTCGGCTCGCGCAGCCGCACGGCCGGCCGGCCGGGCGAGGCGGCGCGGGCGCTGGCCTCGGTCGATTACCTGGCCGGTGCGCTGTACACGAACCCGCACTGGACCGGCATCCCGGCAACGACGAAGCTGCAGATGGTGCAGGGCCGAAAGGAGGTGCGGCAGGTGCTGGCGGTGGCGCCCGGCACGCCGTCGCAGGTGGTCGTGGACGATCTGATCCGCGCCGCCGACGCTTTCGACGCGCACGACACCGCAGCCGCGATGGCGGCGCTCTCGCCGAGCGTGTTCACGCTTGGGCCGCAGCGCACGACCGCGATCCTGTCAGACCTGCCGTACCTGCAGCAGGCCAATGTCGCGGCGCAGGCGGCCAACGACGACATCACCTATAACTGCGGCAACACCGGGAACTGTTGAGGACTGCGGGGCGGTTCAGCTGGCGACGACGCGGACATAGCCGCCGGGCGCGTCCTCGATCGCGCTGAGCGCGCCGGCGCCGGGCGTGCGGGCCGGGACCGTCCGGTGCTGCGGGTCGGTGGCCGCGACCCAGCGCTGCCAGTCCGGCCACCACGATCCGGCGATCTCGGTGGCGCCGGCCAGCCACGCCTCCGGCTCGGGCGGCAGCGACGGGTTGATCCAATGGCTGTATTTGCCCGAGTCCGGCGGGTTCACCACGCCGGCGATGTGGCCCGACGCGGCCAGCACGAAGCGGCACTCGCCGCCCAGGAGCTGGGTGCCGCGATAGGTGCTGCGCCAGGGCGCGATGTGGTCCTCGCGCGTGGACAGGAAATAGGCCGGCACCTGCACCCGGCGCAGGTCGATCGGCGTGTTGTCCAGCACGATGCCGCCCGGTTCGATCAGCCGGTTCTGCTGGTACATGTTGCGCAGGTAGAAGCTGTGCATCCGCGCCGGCATGCGCGTGGAATCGCTGTTCCAGTTCAGCAGGTCGAACGGAAACGGATCGCGCCCCAGCAGGTAGTTGTTGACCACAAACGACCAGATCAGGTCGTTGGCGCGCAGCATATTGAACGTGTTGGCCATCTCGCTGCCTTCGAGATAGCCGTGCTTCTGCATCTTCGCCTCGATCGCGGCCAGCTGCTCCTCGTCGATGAACACTTTCAGCTCGCCCGATTCGGCGAAGTCGAGCAGCGTCACGAAAAACGTCGCCGAGGCGATGCGCCGGTCGTCGTGCTCGGCCATCCAGGCCAGCGTGCAGGCCAGCAGCGTGCCGCCCAAACAGTAACCGATGGCATTGACAGGGATTGCGCCGACCGCCTGTTCGATGGCGTCCAGCGCGGTCAGGATGCCTTCGCGCATGTAGTCGTCAAAGCCCTTCTCCGCGAGCCGCTCGTCCGGATTGACCCAGCTGACCACGAACACGGTATGGCCCTGCGCCACCGCCCAGCGGATGAAGCTGTTCTTCGGCCGCAGATCCAGGATGTAGAATTTGTTGATCCAGGGCGGCACGATCAGCAGCGGCCGCTCGGCGACGGCGTCTGTGCTCGGCGCGTACTGCAGCAGCTGCATCAGGTCGTTCTGGAACACGACCTTGCCCCGGCTGACGGCGATGTTGCCGCCCACGTCGAACGCCTCGGCGTCGGTCATGCTGACGCGCAGCTGGCCGCGCCCGCGTTCCAGGTCGGCCAGCAGATTGTTCAGCCCGCGCACCAAATTCTCGCCGCCGGTCTCGGCGGTGCGGCGCAGCACCTCCGGGTTGGTCAGCACGAAATTGGTCGGGCTCATCGCATCGACGAATTGTCGCGTGTAGAAATCGACCTTCTGCGCGGTGTGAGCGTCCATGCCGTTGGTCTGCCGCGCAACGTCCTGCACGAAGCGCGCGGACAGCAGGTAGGACTGCTTGACGAAGTCGAACACCTCATTGTCGCGCCACGCCTCGTCGCGAAAGCGGCGGTCCTTGGGATCGGCCTCGATCACCGGGTCGGCGGGCAGGCCCATCATCCGCTTGGCGGTGCTCTGCCACAGCGTCATGGTGTCCTGCCATAATCCGAACTGCGCCTGCATCAGCCGCGCCGGATCGGTCATCAGCCGCGCCGTCATCTCCAGGAAGGCGCTGCCGATGTTGAACGGATCCAGCCCGCCGGCGGCGGCGGCCGGCGCGTCGGTCGATTGCCGGCGCATCCAGTCCACCACCAGCCGCTGCGAGCGTTCGGCGATGCCGGCCATCGAGCGGCCGAGTTCGGCCGGATCAGGCACGGCGAACGCCGGCGGCGGCCCGCGCGGCGGCTCGGGCGGATCGTTGGCCTTTGGCCGGTCGGCCATCTGCGCGTCCTTTCCGTGTGCGGCGTCCCGCTGCTACACCAAGCCGAGGCGGCAGCAGGCGCGACGGATGACGAGTGCGAACAGAACAGGGTGTAGGCGCAGGGTGGGGCCGCTTCAAGCGGTGGCCCTGGCCGGCGTGGCGCTGCTTCTGATGCTCGGTGGCTGCTCGACCATGTCGGCGCTCAATCCGGTGGATTGGTGGCACAGTCTGGAGGGCGGGCCGATCGCCGAGGCGCGGCCGCCGCCGCCAAACGCCGATGCGCCGTATCCCAGCCTGGCCAGCGTGCCGGACCGGCCGCAGGTGAACGACGCGGCGGCGCGCGGCCAGATCGCCAATGCGCTGATCGCCGACCGCGCCAACGCGCAGTACGACGCCTCGATCGCGCCGCTGGCGCCGCCGGGCAGCCCGCCGGCCCCGAGCGCGCCGCCGCCGCCGCCGGCGGCCGGGCAGGACGCCTCGAACGCGACCCTGGCGGCAGCCTCGGCCGCGCCGCCGCCACCGCCCGCGCGCCCGCAACCCGCGCCGCGCGCCGCGGTGCAGGCCACCCCGCTGCCCGCGCCGGCCGTCGCGGCGCCAGCGACCGGGCCGGCGCAGACGGCGGCGGGGGCGTTGCCGGACATGCCGCAGAGTCCGCCCGCGCCGCCGTCATTGCCGGGCGCGCCGCAGATCGTGGCTCCGACGCCGCCCACCCCGACGCCGCCGCCCGTGGTGCGGCCGCCGACGCCGCCGGTCGCGGGCGCTCCGGCGCCGGTCGCCTTCCCTCCCGGCTCGGCGCTGCTGCCGACCACCGCCTATCCCGCGCTGAAGGCCATGGCGCAGCAGCGCGGCGGCGGCAGCATCGCGGTGGTCGGGTTCGGCGCCGCCGCCGACAGCGCGCCGGCGACGCAGGCGGCGGCGATGCCGCTGGCGCTGGACCGGGCGCGCGCCATCGCCGCCTATCTTGAGACCGCCGGAGTTCCTGCCGCCGCCATCCGCATCGACGCCGAGGCGATGGGGCAGGGCGGCGCGGCCCGGCTGATCCATTGAGCATCGATCCATCGAGCATTGGCATGACCCAGGACACGCGCGAAGAGTTCCACCGCATCCGCCGCCTGCCACCCTACGTGTTCGCCGAAGTGAACACCGCGAAGGCGCGGGCGCGCGCCGCCGGCGAGGATGTGATCGACCTCGGCATGGGCAATCCGGACAGTCCCACGCCACCGCACATCGTGGCCAAGCTGGTCGAGGCGGTCGCCGATCCGCGCACTCACCGGTATTCCACCAGCCGCGGCATCCCCGGCCTGCGCCGGGCGCTATGCGGCTATTACGCGCGCCGGTTCGGAGTCGAACTGGACCCGGAAACCGAAGTCGTGGCCACGCTGGGATCCAAGGAGGGGCTGGCCAACCTTGCCGCCGCCATAACCAGCCCCGGCGACACCATCCTGGTGCCCAACCCGTCCTATCCGATCCATCAGTTCGGCTTCATCATCGCTGGATCCTCGGTGCGCAGCATTCCGGCGACGCCGGACGAGGCGATGCTGCGCGCGCTGGACAACGCGGTACGCCATTGCGTGCCGACGCCGACCGCGCTGATCGTCAATTTCCCGTCCAATCCGACCGCACAGCTCGCCTCGCTCGATTTCTACCGCGAGATCGTGGCCTTTGCCGGCCGCCACGGCATCTGGGTGATGTCGGACCTGGCCTATGCCGAGCTGTATTTCGACACCGAGCCGCCGCCGTCGCTGCTGCAGGTGCCGGGCGCGCGCGACATCGCGGTGGAATTCACCAGCCTGTCCAAGACCTATTCGATGCCCGGCTGGCGGATGGGTTTCGCGGCGGGCAATGCGAAGCTCATCAAGGCGCTGTCGCGGGTGAAATCGTACCTGGACTATGGCGCCTTCACGCCGATCCAGGTCGCCGCCACCGCCGCGCTGAACGGCCCGCAGGACTGCGTCGCGCAGGTGCGCGCGCTGTACCGCGAGCGGCGCGATGTGCTGGTGCGCGGGCTGGCGGCGGCGGGGTGGGAGGTGCCGACGCCGCAGGGCTCGATGTTCGCCTGGGCGCCGATCCCGCCGCGCTTCGCGCATCTCGGCAGCGTCGCGTTCAGCAAGCTGCTGCTGGAGCGGGCGCAGGTTGCGGTGGCGCCGGGCATCGGCTTCGGCGAGCACGGCGACGGGCATGTGCGCATCGCCTTGGTCGAGAACACGCAGCGGCTGCGACAGGCGCTGCGCGGCATTCGCAGCTTTCTGCAGTCGGAGGCGCCGGGCGGGCGCGACGCCGCAGTCCTGCTGAACGCCTGAACGCCGGAGATTGCGATGCCGACGAGCCATCATCTGCTGGCGTTTGCGCTGGCGCTGCTGACCTTCAGCCTGCTGCCTGGTCCGGCGATGATCTACACCGCGGCGCAGACCATGGCGCGCGGCAGGACGGCCGGACTGATGGCAGCATTTGGCCTGCATTGCGGCGGGTATGTCCACATCGCCTGCGTCAGCGCCGGGCTGGCGGCGCTGCTGCAATACGTGCCGGCGCTGTACGGCGCGATCAAGCTCGCCGGCGCGCTGTACCTGATCTGGCTCGGCATCGGCGTGCTGCGCGGAGCGGCCTCGGGCAATGCGCCGGGCCACGCCGCGCAGCCGAGAAGCGCCCGCCGCTGGTTTGCGCAGAGCGTCGCCGTCGAGGTGCTGAACCCGAAATCCGCGCTGTTCTACCTGGCATTCCTGCCGCAGTTCGTAGATGCCGCGTCGCCGGTTCCGGTCTGGGCGCAGTTCGCTGCGTTCGGGTTCGTCGCCAACGCGGCATTCTCGCTGGCCGACGTGGCGGTGACATTGTCGGCGGCATCGGTGTTGCGCCGCCTGGGCCACTCGGCGGCGGCGGCCTGCGTCATGCGCTGGGCGGGCGGCTCGCTACTGATCGGGCTCGGCGCGCGCCTGGCGACCGCGCGTGACTAGCCGCCCGCTGTCGGTCGGGCTTGCCGGCCTCGGCACCGTCGGCGGCGGCGTGCTGGCGGTGCTGCGGCAGAACGCGGCGCTGATCGCGGCGCGGGCCGGGCGGCCGATCGCGGTCGTGGCTGTCTCGGCGCGCGACCGCGAGCGCGACCGCGGCCTGTCGCTGGCAGGGCTGCATTGGTATGACGACCCGGTGGCGCTGGCGCGGGCGCCCGGCATCGACGTGGTGGTGGAGGCGGTCGGCGGCGCCGAGGGCGCGGCGCGCGCTACGGTCGAGACGGCGCTGGATGCCGGCCGGCCGGTGGTGACCGCGAACAAGGCGCTGCTGGCGGTGCATGGGGCGGCGCTGGCGGCGCGCGCCGAGGCCGCCGGCGTGGCGCTGGCGTTCGAGGCGGCGGTGGCCGGCGGCATCCCGGCGATCAAGGCGCTGCGCGAGGGTCTTGCCGCCAACCGCATCCTGCGCGTCGCCGGCATCCTCAACGGTACCTGCAACTACATCCTGACGGTGATGCGGGAGCGCGGGCGCGAGTTCGCCGACGTGCTGGCCGAGGCGCAGCGCCTGGGCTACGCCGAGGCGGACCCGGGAATCGACGTCGATGGCGTCGATGCGGCGCACAAGCTGGCCATCCTCGCCGCGCTGGCGTTCGGCCGGCCGGTGGCGTTCGCCGACGTGCATGTGGAGGGCATCCGTCGAGTCTCGGCGACCGACATCGCCTTCGCCGGCGAACTCGGCTACCGCATCAAGCTGCTGGGCATCGCGCGCGCTACCGAGTTGGGGATCGAGGCGCGGGTGCATCCGTGCATGGTGCCGCAGACCTCGCCGATCGCGCGCGTGGATGGGGTGTTCAACGCGGTGGTCGCAGAAGGGGATTTCGTGGGGCGGGTGATGCTGGAAGGGCGCGGCGCCGGCGCCGGCCCGACCGCCTCGGCGGTGGTGGCCGACCTGATTGACCTTGCGCGCGGCCGGCGGACGCCGGTCTGGGGCGCCGCCTCGGGCGCGCTGTCCGATGCGCCCTCGGTGCCGATCGAATCGCATGTCGGGGCATACTATTTGCGACTTATGGTGGTGGACCGGCCGGGCGTGATCGCCGACGTGACCGCGGCGCTGCGCGACGCCGGCGTGTCGCTGGAGAGCATGCTGCAGCGCGGCCGCAGCCCTGGCGAGGCGGTGCCCGTGGTGCTGGTGACGCATGAGACGCGCGAGGCGGCGATGCGTGCGGCGCTGGCGCGGATCGCCGGGCTGGAGGCGGTGCTGGAGGAGCCCGCGATGATACGCATCGAACCGGCCTAGAAAACGTAGTCAGGGAGCAAGCCCATGCCGGCCGACACCGCCGCCGCTGAGAGCCAGCAGGACCATCAGACCGACCGTAATCTGGCGCTGGAACTGGTGCGCGTCACCGAATCCGCGGCGCTGGCGGCGAGTCGCTGGATGGGCCTCGGGCTGAAGAACGAGGCCGACGGGGCGGCGGTCGAGGGCATGCGCCGCGCGTTCGACGCGGTCGCCATCGACGGGACCGTGGTCATCGGCGAGGGCGAGATGGACGAGGCGCCGATGCTGTATATCGGCGAGAAGGTGGGCCACGGCGGCCCCGAGATGGACATTGCGGTGGACCCGCTGGAGGGCACCACCACCACCGCCAAGGGCGGCCCCAACGCCATCGCCGTCGTCGCGCTGGCCGAGCGCGGCAATTTCCTGCATGCGCCGGACATCTACATGCAGAAGATCGCGGTGGGCGCCGATCTGCCGGCCGGCGTGGTGGACATCGATGACCCGGTGGCGCGCAACCTGCGCAGCCTGGCGCGGGCCAAGCACCGCGACGTGTCCGACTTGGTGTGCTGCATCCTGGATCGCGAGCGCCACGAGGAGCTGATCGCCCGCGTGCGCGAGGCCGGCGCGCGGATCATGCTGCTCGATCAGGGCGACGTGGCCGCAGTGATCGCCACCACCGAGCCGGATAGCGGCGTGGACATCTACATGGGATCCGGTGGCGCGCCGGAGGGCGTGCTGGCGGCGGCCGCGCTGCGCTGCACCGGCGGGCAGATGCAGGGACGGCTGCTGTACGAGGACGAGGCGCAGCGCGAGCGGGCGCGCAGCATGGGCGTGATCGACCCCAACCGGGTATTCACCGCCGCCGACATGGCGCGCGGCAACGTCATGTTCGCCGCGACCGGCGTCACCGGCGGCCCGCTGCTGCGCGGCGTGCGCCGCTTCGGCCAGGGCGCCATCACCCATTCGATCGTCATGCGGAGCAAGTCCGGTACCGTGCGGACCATCGAGGCGCGGCACAATTTCGCGACCAAGACCTGGGCAACGGGCTAAGCCGGGATTTGCGCTTGAGTGTGTCGTCGCCGGCTCTCGACGCGCCGGTATTGGGCGTGGCCGGCAGCCTGTCCGGCCGCCGCTGGGTGTGGCGTCGCGCCGAGGACCGGGTGGGGCTGGGAATTGCGCAGCGGTTCGAGCTGCCCGAGATCGTCGGCCGGCTGCTCGCCGCGCGTGGCATCGAAGCCGACGATGCCGCCGATTTCCTGGCGCCGACGCTGCGCGCCCTGCTGCCCGACCCGTCGGTGCTGGCCGACATGGCCGAAGCGGCCGGGCGTCTGGCCGCGGCCGTGCGCGCCGGCGAGACGGTCGCGGTGTTCGGCGATTACGACGTGGATGGCGCGTGTAGCGCCGCCCTGATGGTCTCCGCCCTGCGCCGTCTCGGCTGCACCGTGCTGAGCCATGTCCCTGACCGCATCACCGAGGGCTACGGTCCCAATGCCCCGGCGCTGGCGGCGCTGGTGGCGGGCGGGGCGCGGCTGATCGTCTGCGTCGATTGCGGCACGGCCGCCGCCGACGTGCTGGCGTCGGTGCGCGGGCAGGCGGATGTGGTGGTGCTGGACCACCACGCCTGCGAGGGCTTGCCGCCTGCAATCGTCGCCACGGTGAACCCGAACCGGCTGGACTGCACGTCCGGCCTCGGATCGCTGTGCGCGGCGGCGGTGACGTTCCTGACGCTGGTGGCGACGGTGCGCGCCCTGCGCCGCGCCGGCTGGTTCGCCGGGCGGCCCGAGCCGGACCTGCTGGGCCTGCTCGACCTGGTGGCGCTGGCGACCGTGTGCGACGTGATGCCGCTGACCGGGCTGAACCGGGCGCTGGTGGTGCAGGGCCTGCGGATCATGGCCCGGCGCGCCCGGCCGGGAATCGCCGCCCTGCTGGACGTGGCGCAGGTGCGCGAGGCGCCCACCGCCATGTCGCTCGGCTTCGCCCTGGGTCCGCGCATCAACGCCGCCGGGCGCATCGACGAGGCCGGGCTAGGGCTGCGCCTGCTGCTGACCGAGGACGCGATCGAGGCGCGCCGGCTGGCCGAACAGCTCGACGGCATCAACCGCCAGCGTCAGACCGTGGAAGCCGGGATGCTGGACGCGGCCCTGCGCGAAGGCGCGGAGCAGGCGTCGTCCGGCCGCGCCGTGCTGCTGGTGGCGGGACAGGGCTGGCATCCCGGCGTGGTCGGCATCGTCGCGGGACGGCTGCGAGAGCGGCTGAACCGGCCGGCCTGCGTCGCCGCCATCAATGACGGGGTCGCGAAGGGGTCGGGACGCTCGGTGCCCGGTCTGGATCTCGGGGCGGCGGTGATCGGCGCGCGGCAGCGCGGGCTGCTGGCGACCGGTGGCGGGCACGCGATGGCGGCCGGCTTTTCGCTGCCCGAATCGGCGCTGGCGGCCTTTCACGCGCATCTGTGCGACCGCCTGGCCGCCGCCGCGCTGCTGCCCGCCGCCGCCGATCTGCCGGTCGAGGGCACGCTGGCTGTCGCCGGCTGCACCGCCGAGACGGCCGGCCATCTTGCGCGCCTGTCGCCATTCGGCCCCGGCAATGAGGAGCCGATGCTGGCCGTGCCGCGCGCCCGCATCGTGCGCGCCGACCGGGTCGGGCGGGAGCTGACCACGATCCGCGCCTTCGTCGAGGGCGACGACGGCGCGCGGCTGAAGGCGATCATGTTCCGCGCCCGCGACGGCGCGGTGGCCGAGGCGCTGCTTTCGCGCGCCGGCGAGCCGCTGCACCTGGCGGGGCATCTGCGCGCGGAGACCTGGAACGGCTCGGTCGCCGCCGGCTTTTTCATCGCCGACGCGGCGCGGGCCTGAAAGCCGCCCGTTTCTCAGCCGGGTGGTACCGGCCGGCGCGTCCGACGCTGGCGCGGCGGCGGCGCTGTCTCGGGCCGCGCGAACGGGTGCAGCACGCGATGCACGATGCGTCCCATTACCCGGTTCACCCGATGCACGCCGAGGAAATACCAAGTGAAGGCGAGCGCCCAGAACACCGCTGCCACCAGCCCGAGGATCAGGCTGGAGCGTCCGCTGCCGATGACTACCATGGCGTTGCTGTTCCCGTTCCCCGAGCCTTGGCCTCGCGCCGCCGTGCCGTGAGCAGGAACTCGGTGTAGCCGTTCGGCTGCGCGGCGCCCGCGAACACCAGCTCGCAGGCGGCGCGAAAGGCCAGACCGTCGAACCCGGGCGCCATCGGACGATAGGCCGGATCGCCACGGTTCTGTGAGTCCACCATCGCCGCCATCCGCCGCAGCGCCGCGTTCACCTCCGCCTCGCTGACCACGCCATGCGCCAGCCAGTTGGCGATATGCTGGCTGCTGATGCGCAACGTCGCGCGATCCTCCATCAGACCGACATCGTGGATGTCGGGGACTTTCGAGCAGCCGATGCCCTGGTCGATCCAGCGCACCACGTAGCCCAGCAGGCTTTGCGCGTTGTTCTCCAGCTCCTCGCGCACCTCGGCGTCCGACCAGTTGCGACGGTCGGCCAGCGGCAGGTCGAGCATCCGCACGCGCGGCATCGGCGGGCGTCGGGCCAGTTCCGCCTGGCGCGCGGCTACATCGATTTGATGGTAGTGCAGGGCGTGCAGCGTCGCCGCCTTGGGCGACGGCACCCAGGCGGTGTTGGCGCCGGCCTGCGGATGCGCGGCCTTGGCCGCCAGCATGTCCGCCATCCGCTCCGGCGCCGCCCACATGCCCTTGCCGATCTGGCCACGACCGGGCAGGCCGCTGCGCAGCCCGGAATCCACGTTGCTGTCCTCATAGGCGGCGAGCCAGGCCGCGTCCTTCATCGCCGACTTGCGCACCACCGGGCCGGCGCGCATCGCGGTGTGGATCTCGTCGCCGGTGCGGTCCAGGAAGCCGGTGTTGATGAACACGACGCGGCTGGACGCCGCGGCGATGCAGGCCGGCAGGTTCAGGCTGGTGCGCCGCTCCTCGTCCATGATGCCGATCTTCAGCGTGTCGCGCGCCAGGCCCAGCAGGTCCTCCACATCGCCAAGCAGGTCGCGTGCCAGCGCGACCTCCTCCGGCCCGTGCAGCTTGGGCTTGACGACATAGACCGACCCGGCGCGGCTGTTGCGGATCCCGGCGGTGCCGCGGCCACGCAGGTCGTGCAGCGCGATCAGCGCGCCCACCGCGCAATCCAGCACCGTCTCGAACGTCTGGCGCCCATCCGCCTCGCGCACCGCGTCGGTGGTCATGTGGTGCCCCACGGTGCGCAGCAGCAGCAGGCTGCGCCCGGGCAGCGTGAGCGTCCCGCCGCCGGGCGTCGCATAATGCCGGTCCGGGTTCAGCCGGCGCTCGACACTGCGGCCGCTTTTGTCGAACCGCGCGACCAGCGTGCCCAGCATCAGGCCGAGCCAGTTACGATAGACGAGCACCTTGTCGGCAGCATCGACGGTGGCGACGCTGTCCTCCAGATCGACGATCGTGCTGACCGCCGCCTCCAGCTCGACATCGGCCAGCCCGGCGGGGTCGTCGCGTCCGATCGGGTGGGCGCGGTCCAGCACCAGCTCGACATGCAGGCCGTGGTGGCCCAGCAGCACGCGCGCCGGCTCGGCGGCGTCGCCAACCCAGCCCGCGAGCTGCGCGGGGTCGGCGAGCGCGACCCCCGCCGCCGTGACCAGCGCGCCGTCTCGGATCGCATAACCGGTGGCCTGCGCGTGGCTGCCCGCCGAGAGCGGCGCGATCTGGTCGAGCAGCGCCTTGGCGCGCGCCGCCACCCGCGCGCCGCGCGCGGGGTCGTATTCGCCCGACGGAACAGGGCCGGAAATCGCGTCGGTGCCGTACAGCGCGTCATACAGGCTGCCCCAGCGCGCATTCGCGGCGTTCAGCGCATATCGCGCATTGCTGGCCGGCACGACAAGCTGCGGCCCGGCGATGCGGGCGATCTCGTCATCGACGGTCGCGGTGGTCACCGTAACCGCGTCCGGCTCGGGCGCCAGATAGCCGATGCCGGCGAGGAACGCGGCATAGGCGTACGGATCGTGGTCCTGGCCGCGCCGCGCATCGTGCCAGGCGTCGATCTGCGCCTGCAGCACGTCGCGGCGCGCGAGCAGGGCAGCGTTGCGCGGAGCGAAGCGGGCGAGCAGGCGGGCAAGGCCGGACCAGAAGGCGGCGGCTTCGATCCCGGTGCCGGGCAGCGCCTCGGCTTCGATGAAGGCGCGCAGTTCAGGCGCCACGGTCAGCGACGGCACGCCAGTCTCAGCCATTACGCCAGTCTCAGCCATACGGAACCATCCTCTGCAGCCTCGGCATTGCGGCGTCCCGCGAATAGCCGGTTGCCGGGTGCCGGAGAAGTCCGCACCCTGCAACGATGACGGTTCAGCGTCACTCCGGTTCGATACGAATACGATGACCGCGCCGGTGCTGGCTTTGGTGCTGGGTGCGGCGGTGCTGCACGCCGGGTGGAACACCCTGCTGCGCGGCGGCGCCGACCGGGCGTGGACGATGCTGGTGATGACGCTGACTTTGGCGCTGACCTGCGCGGCGGCGTTGCCGTTCATCGGCGGCCCCGGGCCAGCCGCCTGGCGGTTCGCCTTCCTGTCCGCCCTGATCCACATCGCCTATAACCTGTTCCTGCTGCGCACCTACCGGCGCGGCGATTTCGGCCAGACCTATCCGATCGCCCGCGGCTCCTCCCCGGTCCTGGTGACGCTGGGCGCGGCGCTGTTCGCGGGCGAGCATCTGCAGCCGGCCAGCATCGCCGGGGTCCTGCTGGTCTCGGGCGGCATCGTGGTGCTGGCGGTCCGCCGCCGCCAGCCGGTCCTGGCCAGCCTGCCGGCGGCGCTGGCGACCGGGTGCTGCATCGGCGCCTATAGCGTGGCCGACGGGCTGGGCGTGCGCGCGGCCACTGTTCCGCTCGCCTATCTCGCCTGGTCCGAGATGCTCGGCTCGGCGATGACCGCGGCGGTCCTGCTCGCGATCCCGCGTGTGCGCCGGGTGCGCGCGCCGCCGGGCGAGTTGCTCCGTGCGGCGGCTGGCGGCATCGCCTCACTGGTCGCCTACGGCGTGGTGATCTGGGCGATGCACGTCGCCCCGATGGGCGCGGTCTCGGCGCTGCGCGAGACCAGCGTGGTGTTCGCCGCCCTGTTCGGCCGGCTGTTCCTGCACGAGACGCTGACCCGGCAGCGAGTCGCCGCCTGCGTGGTGATCGCCTGCGGCGCGGCCTTCCTGGGCTGACGCCAGCGGCCGCTCGCGGCGACGACGCGGACCGCCGGCACCGCCGAGGCGGTCGGCGACCAGCGCGCCGGCGATCACCAGGATGGCGGCGGGAATTCAGCGCGGGGCTGGCGCGCGCCTGTCCGAAGCCGATCAGCAGCAGCGTCGAGAGCAGCGGCGCGAGATAGGCCAGCGCGCCCAGCACCGGCAGCCGGCCGCGCTTGGTGGCGAAATCCCAGGCGAAGAACGCCAGCCCGACCGGCCCCGCGCCGAGCCCCAGGATGGCCGCCCATTGCCGCCCGTCCGGCATGACCGGATGCTCAAACAGCGCGGCACATGCGGCGCCGGCCAGCGCCACCGCGGCGCAGATGCCGGCGATCGCCTCGCTTGGCTGCCCGGCAAATCGACGGTTGGCGACCGAGTAGCCCGACCAGACCAGCGCGCAGCCCAGCGCCGCGGTATCCCCTAGCGCCCGGCTGCCCGCCGCCGGGGCGGCACCTTGATGCAATATCAGCGCCGCGCCGGACAGACCCAGCGCGGCCCCGGCGAGATGCCCGATGCGCAGCCCGGCGCCGGGCAGCAGGGCGGCGAACAGCACGATCAGCAGCGGCCAGAGATAGGCGATCAGGCTCGCCTCGGCCGGCGGCGCATTGCCGAGCGCCAGGAAATACAGCGCGTGATAGGCGAACAGCCCGCAGAACCCCAGCGCCCAGGCCGGAAACGGCAGCGCCAGCCGCGCCAGCGCCGCGCGCCCGCGCACGGCCAGCAGCCCCAGGCCGCCGCATGCGGCCACCGCGAAGGTCAGCGCCAGCAGCTCGAACGGCGGCAGGCCGCGCGCTTCGGTGGTCAGCAGGGCGAGCGAGGACCAGAGCAGGATCGCCGCCGCCCCGGCCAACGTCGCCGTGCCGGCGGCTGCGTTGGCCGCATCCGGATTCGTGCTCACACGTATGTCCTGTGCCGATGGCCGCCCCTGATGCCATGCGACCGGGCGATGGCGTAGTCTGGCGCTGTGGTACGAGTGTGGCCCCTGGTCCTTCTGCTGACGGTTGGAGCGATGCTGCAGGAGCCGGCCAGCGCCGCCCGCGTCGTGTCGCTCAACCTGTGCGCCGACGACTATCTGCTGACCCTCGCGCCGGAGCAGGCGGCGGGCGTCACCGCGCTGGCGCGCGACCCGGCGCTGTCGGTGGCGACGGCGCAGGCGGCGCGGGTGCCTGCGGTGCGGGCCGACCCCGAGGCGGTGCTGGCGCTGCATCCCGATCTGGTGCTCGCCGCCGATTATGGCGCGCAGGCGACCTTGGCGGCGCTGCAGCGGCAGGGCGTGCGGATCGAGCGGATCGGCCTGCCCGACAGCTTCGCCGCCATCCGCGCCGAGACGGCCCGCATCGCCGCCCTGCTCGGCCAGCCGGCGCGCGGCGCCGCGGCGGTGGCGGCGATGGATCGCGAGCTGGCGGGCGTCACGCCGCGGCGGTCCACGCGGGCGTTGCTGCTGGAGCCGCGCGGCTGGACCGACGGGCCGGAACTCGCCGGGGGCCGCGGTGCTGCGCGCGGCCGGGTTCGCGGTCGCGGGCGACGGGCGGCAATGGCCGCTGGAGGCGATCGCCGCGCATCGGCCCGACCTGCTGGTGGCGCCGCAGGCGCCGGGGTTTCCGTCGCTGGCGACCGACCTGCTGGCCCATCCCGTGCTGCGCGGCATCCCCCGCGCGACAATCCCGCCGGCGCTGCTGATCTGCGGCGGTCCGTGGACGGCGCGCGCGGTGGCGATGCTGGCGCGATGACGGCGCGCCTGGCGGCCGCCGTGCTGCTGCTGGCGGCGCTGTCGCTGCTGGTGGGGGCGGCGGGGTTCGGCGTGCCCGAACCGGCGATCCTGTGGCAGTTGCGCCTGCCGCGCACCGTGCTCGCGGCGCTGGTGGGCGGCGCTCTGGGCCTGTCGGGCGCGGTCCTGCAGGGCGCTCTGCGCAACCCGCTGGCCGATCCGGGGCTGCTGGGGGTGGGCGGCTGCGCCACGCTGGGCGCGGTGATCGCGTTCTACTGGGGCCTGTCCGCCGCCTTCGCCCCGGCCTTGCCGCTGGCCGGGCTGCTCGGCGCGGCGCTGGGCTGCGCCGTCCTGCTCGGCATGGCCGGGCGCGCGACCTCCGGCGCCAGCCTCATCCTGGCCGGCATCGGCCTGTCTGCGCTCGCCGCCGCGCTGCTGACGCTGGCGCTGGCGCTGGCGCCGAACCCCTTCGCGCTCGCCGAGCTGACGGCCTGGCTGATGGGCGGTTTTTCGCAGGCGACGCTGACCCAGGTGTATCTTGCCGCGCCGCCGATCGCGGTGGGCTGCGTGCTGCTGCTGCGGCTGGGGCGCGGGCTGGACGGGCTGGCGCTGGGCGAGGAGGTGGCGGCCAGCCTGGGCGTGCCCGCCGCGGGCACGATGCGCCGCGCCGCTGCCGGGGTGGCGCTGGCGGTCGGGGCGGCCGCCTCGGTGGGCGGCGGGATCGGCTTTGTGGGCCTGGTGGTGCCGCATCTGCTGCGCCCGGCCCTGGGCGAGCGGCCGGGCGGGCTGCTGCTCGGCTCGATGCTGGGCGGGGCGGCGCTGCTGCTGGCCGGCGACCTGCTGGCCCGCCTGCTGCCGCTGCTGCTGCCGCTGTCGGCCGAGCCGCCGCTGGGCGTGCTGGCGGCGCTGCTCGGCGCGCCGGTGCTGGTGCGGCTGGCCCGGCGGGTGGCGGCATGATCGGGCTGCGCGCCGAAGCGGTGCGGCTGGGCGGCCGGGCGGTGCTGCGCGACATCGACCTGACGCTGCACCCCGGAACGCTGACCGCGATCGTGGGTCCGAACGGGGCCGGCAAGACCACGCTGCTGCGCGCGCTGGCCGGGCTGCTGCCCGGCGGCGCGGCCGCCGATCCGCGCCGGGTGGCTTATGTGCCGCAGGGCGCACGCTGCGCCTGGGGGCTGACCATCGCGCAGGTCGCCGCCCTCGGCCGGATACCGCATGGCGATACCGGCGCCGCCCCGGTCGAGCGCGCGCTGGCCGCCTGCGGCATCGCGCATCTGCGCGGGAGAGAATCGACCGCGTCTCGGGCGGGCAGGCGCGCCGCGCCATGCTGGCCCGCGCCTTCGCCACCGAGCCGGACACGCTTCTGCTGGACGAGCCGACCGCCGACCTGGATCCGGCGGCGCAGCACGCGATTCTGCGGCTGCTGCGCGACACTGCGGCAGCCGGGCGCATCGTCGTCGTCGTGCTGCACGCGCTGGATCTGGCGCGTCACTATGCCGACCGGGTGGTGGTGGTCGATGGCGGGCGCATCGTCGCGGATGCGGCGCCGGACGTCGCGCTGCCGCACGCGGCGGCGGCGTTCGGGCTGGGCTGGGGCCGCCACGATGCGCCGCAGCTGCTGGCGCCATGAAGGTCGCGGCCGGCGTTTCGGTGCTGCTGCACGGGCTGCTGCTGGCCGCCCTGCTCGCCCACTGGCGCCCGTTCCTGCATCCGCCGCACGAGGTTCCGGGCAAGATCGAAATGATCTTCGGCCACAACGCGCTGCATGACGGCGGCCCGTCCAGCGCCCGGCCGACCGCCATGCCGGCAGCGGCGGCGTCGTCGCCCACGCCGCAGGCCGCCGTGGCCGTCCTGCCCGCCAGCGCCCCCAGCGTGCGGACCGACGCGATGGCGTCGCCACCGGCCAGCGAGTCTGTGCGGTTGGGCGACGGCGCCGCCGGGTTCGACGTGCCGCAGCCCGATGCGGGCATCGTCGAGGCGCAGGCCGATCCGGGCAACCGGCCGCCGCGCTATCCCGACGGCGCGTTCGCGCGCCGCGAGCACGGCACGGTGGTCCTGCGTATCCACATCCGCCCCGACGGCAACGTGGAGTATATCGAGACCCTGCGCAGCTCCGGCTTCGACGATCTGGACGGGGCGGCGCGGCTGGCCGCTCAGCGCTGGCATTTCATCCCGCAGCTGCGCGACGGCGCGGCGGTGGCCTCGGTTCGCGATCAGGCGATGGATTTTGTACTGGAGTAGGCGATGATCCGCATAGACCGGGTAATCACGCGGGGCGGCGATGGCGGGCAGACCAGCCTGGGCGACGGCGCGCGGGTGCCCAAGGACTCGCCGCGCGTCGAGGCGTTCGGGACCGTGGACGAGGCCAATGCCACGCTCGGGCTGCTGCGGCTGCACGCTGGGCGGCGATGCGGAGGCCGACGCCATGCTGGCCCGCATGCAGAACGACCTGTTCGATGTAGGGGCGGATCTCTGCGTTCCCGGCGAGGCCGGTGACCGGCTGCGGGTGACCGACGCGCCGTGCCTGCGCTTGGAGGCGGAGGTCGCGGCGATGAACGCGGCATTGTCCCCGTTGACCAGCTTCGTGCTGCCCGGCGGCACGCCGGGGGCGGCATACGCGCATCTCGCGCGAACCGTGGTCCGCCGTGCGGAACGCCGCGTGGTCTCGCTGGCGGGCAGCGAGGCGGTCAATCCGGCGGTGGTGCGGCTGCTGAACCGCATGTCCGACCACCTGTTCGTGCTGGCGCGCCGGCTGAACGGCAACGGCGCGGGCGACGTGACCTGGGTGCCGGGGGCTAACCGCTCGCCTGGACCGTCCGACCGAAGCGAGACCGGAATTTAAAAGGACGCAGGACTGAGAGGCGGATGCCGTCGAGTCGCGCAATCAGGTCATCCCGTGCGTCTTTTACGACACCTACACCGTCCGGGATCCGCAGGAGCATCCAGGTTCTTCACGACGCCGCCGTGCTGAGCGACATTCGGGGCGCTGCCCGCCGGGGGACTCGAACCCCCAAGTCCTCACGGACATCGGATTTTAAGTCCGCTGCGTCTGCCATTCCGCCAGGCGGGCGTGGTGCGGGGAAGCGACCGCTTACTCCGGCATGTCGCCCAGCGTGCGGGCGATGTCCAGCGCCCGGCGCAACAGCGTCTCGGCGGCCTCCGGCGTGCGGAACGCGCTGTGCGCGCTCAGCGTCACGTTGTCCAACCCGGCCAGCGCATGCCCGGCCGGCAGCGGCTCCTCATGGAACACGTCCAGCGCGGCGTGCCGCAGCCGCCCGTCGCGCAAAGCGGACAGCATCGCCGCCTCGTCCACCAGCGCGCCGCGCGCGGTGTTGACCAGGATCGCGCCGGGCCGCATCCGGCCGATCCGCTCGGCCGACAGAATCCCGCGCGTCTCCTCATTCAGCAGCAGATGCAGGCTCAGGACGTCGCTTTCGGCCAGCAGGGTGTGCAGATCGACGAACGCCACGCCCGCGGCCTCGCGCGGCGAGCGATTCCACGCCAGCACCCGCATGCCGCCGCCACCGGCGATGCGCGCGACCTCGGCCGCGATGCCGCCGAAGCCCAGCAGGCCCAGGGTGCGTCCGGTCAGCTGCATCCCCTCGGTGCGCGGCCAGACGCCGCCGCGCACCGCGCGGTGCATTTCGCCGATGCTGCGCGCCGCCGCCCACATCAGCGCGATGGTGTGCTCGGCCACGGCGATGTCGCCATAACCCTTGATGGTGTGCACCGTGATGCCGAGCGCGGCCAGCGCCTCGGGGTCCATGTAGCTGCGCGAGCCGGTGCCCAGGAAGATGACGTGGCGCAGATCCGGGCAGCGCGCCATCGCCTCGGTCGGCAGCTGGCTGTGGTCGTCGAACAGGAAGCCGTAGCCGGGCAGCAGGCCGGGCAGCGACTCGGGCGGCGGATCGTCCTGCAGGTTCAGATCGACCTGCGGATCGTCCGGCCGCGTCACCTGGCGCAGGATGGCGGCCATTTCGGCATTCGCGTCGATGAACAGGCCGCGCATCGGACCTCCCTGGCGTGCTGCCGACGATCCTGCCGGCGGCGGCCGGGGCGGGCAAGGCGCGTGGCGACGCGGCGCGGCGTGCTCTATCGTCGCGCGATGCGTCTGCTCCGTATCGTCATGCTGTGCCTTGCCGCGACCTCCGCGCACGCCGCCAAGCCGCCGCCGCTCGGCGCCGACGCGACCGTGGCCCCGCCGCTGCGCGAGCCGTCCGGCCGTCGCGTCGCCGATAGCGGCAGCGGCTTCGTGGCGGCATCCGGCCGGCTGCTGACCAACGCGCACGTGGTGCAGCGTTGCGGCGCCATCCTCGCCCGCAACGCCGATGGCCGCACCGCGCGGGCGAAGCTGCTGGCCACCGACACCGGGCGCGACCTCGCGCTGCTGGGCGTGCCGCGCAATTTCGGCCCGGCGCTGACCTTCCGCGACGCGCCGGTGGTGCTGCGCGGCGAGAGCATCGTGACCTACGGCTTCCCGCTCACCGGCCTGCTGTCGTCCGGCCCGACCCTGACCACCGGCAGCATCAGCGCGCTGACCGGACTGCGCGACAGCCGGCTGGACTACACGATCAGCGCCCCGGTGCAGCCGGGCAATTCCGGCGGGCCGGTGCTGGACGCGCAGGGTCATGTCATCGGCGTGGTGGTCGCCAAGCTGAACGCCGAGCAGGTGGCGCGGCTGACCGGCGGCGACATCCCGCAGAACGTCAATTTCGCCATCAAGAGCGACGAGGCGCTGGACTTCCTGCGCCGCGAGCGGGTGCGTCCCGAGACCGCCGCCAGTTCCGGGCCGGACCTGCGCGCCTCGGCCATCGGCGAGATCGCCAATCCGGCGACGGCGTTCATCCAATGCGTCCGCTGAGGCGCTGAGCCCCGGTGTACCGCGCCCCGCTGCTGCCGCCGCCGCAGCGTTTTCACGAACCGGACTGGGAGCCCGGCTGGGAGCCACAGCCGTATCCCGCGCCGGTCCGAGCCCGCCGGACCTGGCGCTGGCGGTTGCTCGGTTGGCTGGTAATCCTGGCCGTCTGGTGCGCCCTGCTGGGCGCGGCGGGGCTGCTGTGGTTCGCCTGGGATTTGCCGCGCCCCGGCGCCGCGCTGGCCGCGGTGCGCCGCCCCAGCCTGACCCTGCTCGACGATCAGGGCCACGCCTTCGCCCGGTTCGGCGACGTGGTGGGCGACAAGGTGCATCTGTCCGACCTGCCGCCGGCGCTGCCGCAGGCCGCCGTGGCGGTGGAGGACCGGCGGTTCTGGACCCATTGGGGGCTGGATCTGACGGGGATCCTGCGCGCCGCCTATGTCGATCTGCGCGCCGGGCGGGTGGTCCAGGGCGGCTCGACAATTACGCAGCAGGTGGCGAAGAACCTGTTCCTGTCCAACGCCCGCACGTTCCGGCGAAAGGTGCAGGAAGTGCTGCTGACGCTGTGGCTGGAGCAGACCTTCAGCAAGCGGGAGATCCTCGAGATCTGGCTGAACCGGGTCTATCTCGGCTCTGGCGCCTGGGGCGTGGATGGCGCGGCGCGGCTGTATTTCGGCGTCCCGGCATCGCGTCTGTCGCTATGGCAATGCGCGATGATCGCCGGCCTGCCGCGCGCCCCGTCGCGGTTCTCGCCGCGCGTGGACCCGGCCGCAGCAGCGGGGCGAACGCGCGAGGTGCTGGCGGCGATGGTCGCCGACGGCGCGATCACGGCGGCGCAGGCGCAGGCGGCAGCCGCCCAGATCGCCTTCCCGCGCGCGCCGGTCGCGTCCGGCTGGTTCGCCGACTGGGCGGCCGAGCAGGCGCAGCCGCTGTTGCCGGACGGCGCCGACGCGGTGCTGCGCACCACTCTGGATGCGCGCCTGCAGGCGCTGGTCGAGGCGCGGCTGGATGCCGTGCTGGACGGTCCGGGGCGCGCGGCTGGGGTGGAGCAGGGCGCGGCGGTGGTGCTGGACGCGGCCACCGGCGCAGTTCGGGCGATGGTGGGCGGGCGGGACTACCGGGCCAGCCCGTACAACCGCGCCGTGGTGGCGCGACGGCAGCCCGGCTCGGCCTTCAAGCCGTTCGTGTGGCTGGCGGCGCTCGAGGCGGGCGCGCGGCCGGACGACATGGTGCTGGACGCGCCGATCAGCGTCGGCGGCTGGAGTCCGCGCGATTTCGACGGCCATTTCCGCGGCGAGGTGACGCTGACCGACGCCCTGGCCGATAGCCTGAATGCCGCTGCGGTGCGGCTGTTGCAGCGCGCCGGCGGGGCAGGCGAGGTGGCCGCCGTGGCGCACCGGATGGGCATCGCCGACCCCTTGCCCGACAACGCGACGCTGGCGCTGGGCACCGGGGACGTGGGTGTTCTGGAACTGGCGGCGGCCTATGCACCCTTGTTCGCCGGCGGGATGCGGATGCCGCCGACCGGGATCTCAGGCGTGGAAGCGGACGGGCGGCCGCTGGCGGTCCCGCGCGCGACCCCTGCGCGGGTGACGGACCCGGCGCTGGCGACGGAGATGCTGCAGATGATGTCAGCCGTGGTCTCGCGCGGCAGCGGCAGGGCGGCGGCCGTGCCGGGGCGGGCGGTGGCGGGCAAGACCGGGACGACGCAGGATTCGCGGGATGCCTGGTTCGTGGGCGGCGTGAATGGCGTGGTGATCGCGGTCTGGCTCGGGCGGGATGACGGGAGGCCGATGGCGGGGGTCACGGGCGGCGGGCTGCCCGCTCGCGTGTTTCACGAAGTGGCGCTGCAACTGGGCGCAGGCACGGATTGACGTTCGCGGCCCTACCGTCCGAACAGCCGCGCCGCCGCCCCCACCACCGCCGCCTGATAGTCCTGGTTCAGCGCCGGCGTATGGCTGTGATAGTCGCCAACGGCCCGCATCAGGTCGAAATGCGTCTCGATCAGATAGGTCCGCATGATTGCCGCCCCGGCGGCGATGTTGAAGCAGGGGTCGCCGATCAGCCGCACCCGCACCGCTTCCGGCCGCATCCGCACCGCGCGCGCGATCGGGCCGATCCACAGCGTATTGACCTGCATCACACCCAAGTCGTCGCTGCCGTCGCGGTTGCGGCTGATGCTGCCGACATAGCCGCCCTCGATCGCCTGGATCGACGGCAGCACGCGCGGCGGCAGGTGATAGAACGCCGCCGCCGCCGCCATGCAGGCCAAGAACGGGATCGCCATGCCACGATCCGTAGCGCGCATGCCCCGATCGCGCAACGATGGTCGGAACGGATCGCGCCGGGGCGGTAGTGGCATCAGCACGGCTTGCAGCCAGCCGGGGCAAATCCCTTTGCGCGCCTTGCCTGACCGCCCTAATAGCAAAGGGTCGATCCGAAAGGTCCAGACATGCGAGGGATCTGCTCAGGCCGAAACGGCTTTACCCGCTTGCTGACCAGCGCCGTCGTCTGTCTGGGAGTTTGTTCCGGTTTGATCGGCTGGTCGGCGGGCGCGCTGGCCCGGGACGCATTGCCAGCCGCGCGATACGCCGTCGGAATGACGCAGATGGAGTTCACGGACCCTGCCGATGGGGGCCGACCGCTGGACCTGATGCTGATCTATCCAGCCGCTCCGGCGGCGGGCGCTGCTCCGTTCAAGATGTTTCTCGCCACGAACCTGCATCTGTACAAGGACGCGCCGGTGGTGTCCGATGGCCTGAAGCATCCCCTCGTCATGTTCTCGCACGGTGCAGGCGGCAATGGCTCTATCTATGCCTGGTTCGGCGAGTTTCTCGCCTCCCGCGGCTACCTTGTCGCAATGGTCTATCATTTCCGGGCCAACACGTACGATTCGAGCGCGCTCTACGTGCGCAACAGGATCTGGCAGCGGCCGCGCGACATCAGCCTCGACATCTCCGCCCTGCTTCAGGACAAGACATGGGGGCCGCATATCGACCCGGGCCGGATTGGCGTGGCGGGTCATTCACAGGGGGGCTTCACCTCACTCTGGCTTGGCGGCGCCCAGGTCAACCCTGACCGGTTCGTCGCCTATCAGCGCGGATGGAAGAACAACCACATGCTGCCGGCCTATCTGCGCGAGCAGATGACGATCGACCCGGAACCCATCCGCGCGCTGCGCGACGATCGGGTTCGTGCCGCCTTCGCGATGGCTCCTGGAGATATCCAGGGATTCGGCATGGACGAGGCCGGGCTTCGGCACATGGCCATCCCGACCTATCTGATCGTCGGCGCCGCCGACACCGCGACGCCTGTCGAGGAAAACGCGGGATTCGCAGCGAAGTACATTCCGCATGCGCAGCTCGACGTGCTGCCTGGTCCGGTCAGCCACGAGATCTTCGACAATGAGTGCGACCAGTTGGGGCGGGATAACTATCCCGAAGGCTGCATTGATGCGCCCGGCGTGGATCGGGCCAAGCTGCACGACTACATCGGGAACGTCGCGCTGGAGTTCTTCGACACCAATCTCGACGTGCAGCGGGACAGGCTGAACTGATCCACGTGGTCGCGGCCCGTGCGGCGTAAGCAACCACCAGCGCCAGAGATTGCCGGACGAGCAGTTCGCACGGCCGTCGGCAATCGAAGACACGCGTTTGCGGCCACGGAAGTCTGAGGTCTGGTGCAACAGCCGCGCCGTCGAAGGCGGAACGGCGAACCGGGGCCGGCACGCGCCAACTGGACTCTGCGGCTTTGCGGGCGCGCCGGGCCGGGCTAAGAACCTCGGATGGCCGCCGCCCCATTCGCCGAGCAAGTCCCCCATGCCAGCCGCCGCCGGCCTGGCGAGGCCGGGTTCACCCTGCTGGAAATCCTGGTGGTGGTGGCGATCCTGGGTCTGCTGATCACCCTGGTCGCCCCGCGCGTGCTGCGCCTGCTGGGCGGGGCGCGGGTGTCGGTGGCGGGGCAGGCGATCCAGCGGCTCGGCTCGGTGCTCGACATCTACAAGCTGGATGTCGGGTCGTATCCGACGACCGAGCAGGGCATCGACGCCCTGCTGCACCGGCCCAGCGGGGTCGCGACCTGGAACGGGCCGTACTTGCAGGCCAATTCCGTGCCGGTGGACCCCTGGAGCCACCCTTATACCTACCGGGAGCCATCCAGCCGGCCGGGGCACGACTACGACCTGTGTTCGCACGGTCCGAACGACGCCTCCGGCGATCCGGGCTCGGCCGGATTGATCTGCAACCCGTAGCCCGGCCTATTCCACGCCGGAGTTGACTCCCGAGGCCCAGGCGAGCACGTCGAACGGCCGCGAACTCGGCCCGGAATCGCTCGGCAGGTTGACGCGGATCACCGCGCGGCGGACGAAGCGGCCGCCCTCGGCGCTGGTCGCCGCCGCGGTCACGTCGAAAATCGGCGACTCGTCGAAGGACAAGGGCTGCAGCCCGGCGGCCGCGACCTCCTGCATGGCCCGCAGCACCACCGGGTCGGCATTCTGCAGCGGCGGTGAGGATTGCGTATAGGCGGTGACGTGCGGCGCCAGCTGCGCATACAGCGCGGGCGTCATCGACAACAGCAGCTTCAACTCGGAGACGCTGCGAAACGCGCGGTTTGGCGGCCCCCATTCGCGCCCGGCGGCGCGGTATTGCGGCGCTTTCGCCCCCAGCTTGAGGGGAAAGTTGGCCGGGCTGCGCCAGTCGCCGATCTGATCGGCCAGCACCGCGGCGCTCCGCGGCTCGACGCCCAACTGGCGCAGCAGCGCCCCGATCAGCACCGTGGGCGCGGTGTTCAGCGGCAGCTTACGCTGCTCCGCCTGCAGGCTCACCAGGACGGATGCCCCCGGGAGGCGCAGCGGATAGGGCCGTCCGTCCGCCGTCCAGCTGCGGCCGGCCGGCTCCAGCAGGTGCAGCGCCGCTTCCTCGATGGCGGAATCCGCCGCCGCCTCCGCCACCGCTTCGGCGCGCAGATTGCCGGCCAGCTTGGCTTCGGTATGGCCGGCGGCGGTGACCTGCGTGCCGATCAGCGCAATCAGCGCCAGTGTCCACAGCACGATCAGCAGCGCGAAACCGCGCTCGCGGGCGGTCGCGCGCGCCGCCGCCGCTGCCACGGCCATCGCTGTCACGGCCCGATGCCCAGACGGGCGCGCAGCCGCTGGCTTGGATCGGGCGAGCCGGACAGCGGCAAGCCGTTCAATTGCGTCGGCAGCAGCGCGGCATTGGGCAGCGTCTCGCGCAGATCCTCGGTCAGCGCCTCGGCGTCGCGCTGGTCGTGCACCACATGCGGCGTGATCAGCACCAGCAATTCGGTGCGCGTGCGGGTGTTGCTTTGCGATCCGGCGATCAGTCCCAGGATGGGGATGTCCTTCAGCCAGGGAATACCGGAATTGCCCTTGGTCACGTTCTCCTGGATCAGGCCGGCCAGTCCGATGGTCTGCCCGTCCTGCACCACGACGCGGCTGACCACGTTGCGTTCGTTGAAGGTCGGCGAGTTCAGTCCGGTGGTGGTGGTGCCGGTCGCCACCGAGCTGACGTCCTGCGAGATGTCCAGCGTCACCAGCCCCCCGCTGTTGACCCGCGGCGTCACGTCCAGGATTACGCCGGTCGGCTGGTATTGCACCTGGTTGACGATCGCCGAGTTGGCGATCGTGCTCTGAGAACTTGACGACAGGTACGGCACGTCGGCGCCGACCTGCAGATGCGCCTGCTGGTTGTCCAGCACCAGCAGTTCGGGCGAGGACAGCACGTTGACGGTGGTGACGTTCTGCAGCGCGGAGATCGCGGCCGCCGCATTGTGCGCGGTCGATGCCAGAACGAAGCCCGGGAAATTGCCGGCGATGGCCGAGGCGACGCCGCCGGCCGTGCCGGTGGTCAGCGTCTGGTTGATGTCGCCTTCCTTGAAGAAATACTGCGTGCCGTATTGGAGCGCGTCGTTCAGCGTCACCTCGGCGATGGTGGCGTCGATCCGCACCTGCAACGGCAGAATGTCGATTTTGCGCAGCATCGATTCGATGGTCGTCTCCTCCTGCGGGGTGGCATAGACCAGCAGCGCGTTGTTCTGGTCATTCGGAATGATCCGCATGGTGTCGGCCGTGGCGCCGCCGCCGCCGCCGCTGGTGTCCAGGCCGCCCAACAGCGGGTTTGCCGCGGCGCCGCCCCCCGCCTGGCCGCCCTGCGCCGCGCCGCCCCCGGCGCCGCCCAGCGCGCCGCCGCCCAGCCCGCCGCCGCCTAAGCCGCCGCCGCCCAGGCCGCCTCCACCCAGGCCTCCGCCGAGTCCACCGCCGCCACCACCGCCGATACCGCCGCCGCCGATGCCGCCGCCCAGGCCGTTGCCGCCCAATCCGCCGCCGCCGATCCCGCCGCCGCCGCCAATGCCGCTGCCCAGACCGCCGCCGCCCAGTCCGCCTTGATTGTTGTTGCCCAGACCGGCCTGCCGCGCGCCCGCGCCCGGGGCGGTCTGCCCGGCGGTCGGCTGCGCGGTCACGCTCTGCGGCGTGAACGCCTGCTGCAGCACATACGCGGCGTCCTCGGCGTGGCTGTTCTGCAGGTAGTAGACGTGCCAGGTGCGCACCGTGAACCGGCGCTGCTTCTGCACCAGATCATAGACGCGGCGCACCGCGTCGATGTAGCGCGGCTCGGATGCGGCCACCAGGACGGCGCTCAGCCGCTCCAGCGGGATCACCCGCACCAGTCCGGCCAGCGGGCCGTTGGCGCCGCCGCGCAGCGCGTCCTGCATGGCGGTCGCGAAATCCTTGGCATCGCCGGTCGCCACCGGCAGCATCGCGTAGGACTGGCCGGCGAGCTGGTCGGTGTCGAAGCTTTGCACCAACCCGGCCAGGGCCGCGCGCGCGTTCGGCTCGCCGGCCACGACCACGGCGTTCGCGCCGACATCGGCGGCGATCTTCGCCCCGCCGCCGGCGAACGGCGTCAGCAGCTTGGCCAGCGCGTCAGCCGAGGCGTAGCGCAGCGGGATCACCAGGCTGCCGGCCACCGAGCCGTTGCCGGCGACTCCGGCGCTGGCCGCCTCGGCGGCCGGGACAACCCGGTACAACTGGCCGTTTTGCACCAGCGTCGCGCCGCTCTGCGCCAGCAAGGTCTGCAAGGTGGGCAGCAGCTGCGCCGGCGGCAGCGGGCGCGCGGTGTGGAACGTTGCCGTGCCGCGCACATTCGGGTCGATCGTGTAGCTGACATGCAGAATGGTCCCGAGGATCTGGTTGACCACCTCGCGGATGTCGGTGTCTGCGAAGTCCAGCGACACGTCGCCGCCGATATTCGCCCCGGGGGCCGCCGCCCCGCCTTGTCCCGCGCCGCCGCCGGCCGCCGGGACGCGGCCGTACACGGTCTGCGCCGGCGGGGTCGCCTCTGTGGCGCCGACCGCGCCGTTCAGCCGCGGCGCGGCCCCGACATTGCCGACCGGCTGCGCCAGCGGGCTTGGCAGCGGACGGATGTCCGGGGCCGAAACCCGCGCGCATGAGGCGAGCGACAGCGCGCCGGCCAGCAGCAGGAACTGTCGCGGCGTCGAGGATCGGAGCATGGAGCGTTTCTACCCGGAAGCGGTGGCGGTCATTGCGGCGCGTCGATGATCTGCGGCTGCGAGGCTACCGCGTCGGACAGGTCGCGGCCGAACCGGCTCGGCGCCAGACTGGCGCCGTCGCCGAAGCGCGGACGCCCGGGCAAGGTCAGCGGCCCGGGCAGCGTCCCCGGCAACGGCCGGCCAGGCTGGAACCGGTACGGCTGCGCCGCATCGCTGGGCAGCGGCGGAGAGGTGGCCGATTTCGGCGGCGTAGGGTCGAAGGTGGGCGATAGCGTGCGCGCGCCGCCCGGCCCCATGACCTGCACCGCGTCCGGCGCGATCGTCCTGACGGTGAAGCCGGCGATGCTGCCGCCCTCGCCAACCACACGCGGTTTGCCGCCGGGGTCGCCGGCAAAGATCGCGCTGCGTCCCAACGGGCTGACCGCGATGCCGGTCAGGCGCGGCAGGCTCTCGCCGGCTGCGGCTGCCGCGACGCGCTCGCCGGAGGGCCGTCGGTCGCGCGAGAACAGCGGGCGGCCCAGGATCGTCGCCACCCACTCATCGGTATGATCGACCACCTGCGCCGTCGCTCTCGCCGAATCCAGCCGCGGCAGGCGCGGCGCCGGCCGGATGCCGGTCGCGTCCGCCATGTCGTCCTGCCCCGGCCCGGGCAGGGCGATTTCCAGCCCCAGCGCCGAGGCCAGCACGATTGCCAGGCCGCACAGCGCCGCAAACGCCAGCCGTCTCATTCGCCGGTGTCGGGGCCGGGCGCCGAGTCCGACCCGGACGCGGCCCCGCCGGCGCTGGTCGCCGCCCGAAACGCCAGCACGGTGAACGAGATGTCGAGCGGCTGTTCGCGCACCTTCTCGGCGGTCGGCTGCGCGTGCAGTTGCAGTTCATCGACGAACATGCGCGGGGTCGCCCGCTCGATCGCCTGCAGCAGTGCGATCAGCGGCGGCCAGGTCGCATCGACGGTGACCCGCAGCGCAACCCGCCGATAGGCGCCGAGCTGCTCGGCCGGCAGCGCCTCGGCGCTGGTCAGATGCGCCCCGGCGCTGCCGGCCATGCTTTCCAGCAATCCTTGCAGCGAGGCGGCGGCGATTGCGTCGGTGGCGCCGGTCAGCGTCGCGGTGGTGGGCGCCCCGACGCTGGCCAGGCTGGCCGCCTGGTGGCGCAACGCGCCCAGCGTGCCGGCAAGGTCGGCCATCCGCCCGGCCAGTTCGCGGCGCTGGCGCAGCGCGGTCTCGCCGGACTGGTAGGCATCCAGCAGCGGCTGCGCCGCGCCCAGCCAGACCGCCAACAGCAGCAGCAGGGTGACCGCGCCGGCCAGCAGCCGGCCGCGCGGCCCTTCCGGCAGCGCCAGTTCGCTCATCGCCGCCACGCCGGCGCTCCCTGGGCGAGCGGGCGCATCACGGCCGCACCTCGGCCTTGATGCTGAACAGGTCGGCCCCGGTCTCGCTGCGCGTCACCGGCGCGCCGAACGCGGCGTTGCGGATCACCGGATCGGCCGACAGCGATCCGATCAGCCTGGCCGCATTGGCCGACTGGCCCTCGATCGTCAGCTGGCGCTTCTGCAGCACCAGCGCGGTCAGATAGGTGTTGTCCGGCAGGATCTGGGTCAGCGCCGCGATCGCCTGCAGCGGCTCGCCGACCAGGGCCTGCTCGGCCTGGATGGCGTCGCTGCCCGCGGCCTCCGCCGCGAGCTTCTGGCGCAGCGCCTCGGCCTGGTTCAGGCTCGGTTGCAGCGCTGCGATCCGCGTCTCGACCGCATCGGCGGCCTGCGACTGGCGCAGGAACGGCACCGCGGCCACGCCGATCGCCAGCGCCGCGCACACCCCGCCGGCCGCGACCAGTGCGCGACGCTGGCGGCGGGCGCGCCGCTCGTCGCGCTGGCCCAGCGCCAGCAGCCGCGCGCCGCCGCCGCCGGCCGCCTGACCCTCCAGCACTGTCGGCGCGACGCCCAGCGCCCGGAGCGCGCCCAGCACCGCGGCCAGCGCCGGGCGCGGGATCAGCGTAATGACGGCCTGCATCCTGCCCTGCTCGCGATCGCGGCTTCGCACCTGCACAGCCCAGAACACTTCCTCGGCGGTGAACGGCGTGTAGCGATCCATTTCGAACTGCACGACCCGCTCAAGCGACAGTTCCGCCGCGAGCGGCAGGGCCACCGTACGCTCCAGCAGCGCGCCCGATGGCAGGCGCAGGATGATCGGTCCGGCGCGGCGGCCGCCGATCGCCGCGCGGGCCGCGGCCGTACCGGGCGGGTCCAGCACGAAGCGGCCGAGCGCCGTTTCCTGCCCGCGCCGCCGCTGCGCCAGGCGCACCGCGGGCACTCGCGCGTCCAGCGACTCGGCGGTAACGACCAGCCCGCTCGCGGCAGCGCCGTCGCGCGCCGCCAGGCTGGGCAGCATCGCGACCATCTGCCGGCCATACCAGGTGACGAATTCCTGCAACATGCGCCCGAGCGGCCCATCCCCTTATGACGCATCACCCGTCCCGGGCGCGTCCGCGATGTTCGCCCGGAGCGCCAACCGGGCCGGTGACGCGCGCCATGCCGGCCGTGGCGTCACGCTCCCGACAGCGCCAATGCGCCTCGGGGGAAAGACGCGAAGCCGCAAGCCTCGTCAAGAACTGTTTTGACACGCGCCCGGATGCGCCGCCCGCGGCAACAACCCGCAAACCTTCGATAACTCATCATCAATGTGGCGGCCATGCGCGGCTAGAGGCAGCGGCCGGCAACGTCGCCGACATAAAGGGAAGCGCACGATCAATGAAAAGCCGTCGATCTGGCGAACTGGCTGCGTCGCCCGGCGCAGCGGCGCTGAAGGCGCTTGCGCGGCACGGCGTCATCGATCCCAACGCCTTCGCCACCTCGCCGTCGGACAGCTTTCCGGGCATGGTGGCGCAGGTCACCGGCGCCACGTCGAAGACTACCAGCGTGTTCTATGACGACAGCTACGACCGCAGTCTACCCGCCGAGTTCGACCTGCGCCGGCCAGCCGGGTGCGGAGACGACCTATGCCGAGACGATCGACGTCAACCAGACCCTGCCGTCCGCCGGCGGCACGCTCGGCACCCGCAGACCCAGCTCGAGCGGCCAAGCTGCCGCAGCATGTCGTGCTCGGCCATGTCAGGTGGTCCATCCGCACCAGTTCATCCGCGCCAACACGATCTTCGGAGATCATCAGGGCGGCGGGGCTGCGCACCGCTTGGTGTTGAACAAACATCCGGCGTACGCGATATCCGGCCCGCTCGACCTGCCCGGCCTGACCGGCGGCGATCGCGACGCCAACGCCACGCCGGCACTGGACTGACCAGGGAACTCAAGTTCGTCCATGCCAGCATCGGCCGGTTCGTGGCCGAGCTGCCGAAGCAGGCGCTGTCAGACAGCACGCCTCATCATCGTCAGGGCCAAGCACGCCCGGTCGCCGATCGACCCGTCGCTGCGCGTCGCCGTCGATGAAGCCCATATGCGAACACGCCAGGCTACGGCTTCCACATCGCCGACGACGAGGCGCTGCTGTGGCTGAAGCCGGAAACCCGCTCGCAGGACATCGTCGCCTGGGCCTGAACCCGTCGCAGCTCATCGGCGTGCAGATGGAGGGCACGCAGGCGCTGCCGAACTGAGCACGCCTCGCCGGGAACGACCCTCACCCAGCCCTCTCCCGCAACGAGACGGCATCCTGCACCCTCTCCCTTGGAGAGGGCCGGGGTGACGGGCGCGGTGGAGCCGCGTTCGGAAGCGGGCGCGACAGCTCTCCTCCTACGCTCCATGCGTCTCCAGCAGGCCGCGCACCCGTACCGCCCCGGCGGTGCCCTTGATGGCCTCGCGCCACTGCGCCTCGGCGACGCGTTGGTGCGCGGCGATCGCCTCGTCGGCTGCGGTGACCATCGCGACGCCGCGCGGCGCGGCTGAGAGCAGGTCCGGCCGGAATGGGTTGGCGGCCAGCGTAGCCCGGTCGCGGCCGCGCAGGATGGCGAAGCCGGCCAGCGGCTCGGCCCCGTCCAGGATGCCGAATTGCAAGCCCATCGGCTCGGCCGCCATCGCATCGGCGATCGCCTTCGCCTCCGCCGCGGCGGCGTCTCGGCATTGCTTGCGGGCGCGTCCGCTGATCGGCACGCCCGGCGCGATTCCCTCGATCAGCATGTGTCTCAGCCGCGCCAGGGACACCATGCAAATAATGCCGCAGCGGCGTTGCCGGTACAGGCGCTTGCGGGCAGCCAGGGTGCTCAGCACCTGCTCGGCCGCGTCACGCTCCCCGGCGTCGATGTTCGCCTCCGCGATCACCGTCATCAGCGCGGAGTCATAGACTTCGGAGGTGGTGAGGTCGCAGAGCGGGGCGTCCAGCATCAGCAACTGGTCCGCCACTTCCTCGATCTGGCGGATGCGCTCGAAATACGCGATCGGACGCGAATAGTATTCGGTGCCGATCCCAAGCAGCGACAGCGGCGAGACCTTCAGCAGCTCCGCCAGCCGCTGGATCGTGTCCAGCTTGATGACATCGCCCTTTTCGTAGCGGTACAGCGCCGCCCGCGACACGCCGAGCTGTGCCGCAATTGCCTCGGCGCGCAGCCCGGATTCAAGCCTGTAGGCCCGCAATTGCTGGCCGATTTCGGTGAAACGCATCCTGTGCGGCCCCTGCGCCCATCCTCGCGACCCGAATCGGATGCGGCGGTCTGCGAAAGCGTACGGTCGCCCAGTCTCGAAATCAATACTCCTGCAAGTTCCTGACGACAGGCTCGGCTGACGCGACTCGCCGTGATGACGCGGCGCTCCATGAGTCCACCTTGCGCGCCAGCCTGCGTCCCAACTGGCGGCCCGGCCGCTCGACCCCGTGATGCATCAGCGCCGACAGCGCGAGCGTGGCCGCCGCGAACACAGTCAGCCAGAGCCACGTGGCCAGCGGCTCGGACAGATGCAGCCGGAGTTCGCGCCAGCACCGGCCAGCTCCATTCACCCAGTAGCGGACCATGCACCAGGTAGAGCGAGAACGAGACCTCGCCGAGCCACACCAGCGGCGCAGCGCCCAGCGCGGCGCTGACCGGGCCGGCCTGCCATGCGAGGCAGGCGATGAGCCCGGCCGACCAGAGCGGGATTGCCGGCAGCGCGTCCTGTGCAATGGCGACGATCAAGCCCAACAGGCAGGCGACCTCGCCGGCTGCCGCCCAGCCCGACCGGCGCGGCGCCAGGCGCCAGGCCAAACAAGCGACCGCTGCCCCGAGGCCGAACCCGCAGAGGCCGCGCAGCGTCGCGCCGGGACCGAAGAACGATCCCGCCCAGACTGTATTGACGCTCCATTCAGCGGCAGCGGCTGCGATCACGACGCCGGGCAGGGCCAGCACGGGGAGCCGGCGCAGCAGCGCCAGCAGCAACGGGAATAGCAGGTAGCACAGCAGTTCGATGCCAACCGACCAGTTGGTGACGAGCCAGCCCAGGATCGGCGTCCCGAGCGTGAACGGCTGCACCATGAACAGGATCGGCGTGAAGCTGCTCCAGGCATACCAGCCGGTCCCGAGCCGGCCATGCGCCCAGGCGCTGCACAGCAGCAGCAGCATCACCGCGATGTCGAGCGGATACACTCGCAGCAGCCGCTTGACGAAAAACCCGCCGCTTGCGCGCCAGGACAGATCCCAGTGGACCAAGGTGAGGATGAAGCCGCTCAGGACGAAGAAGATGTCCACCGCCATGAACCCGGGCGCCAGGACCGCAGCGACGCCGCCGGTCGGTTTGGGGGTGATGCCCAGCCCGATATGGTAGCCGACGACCCACAGCGCCGCGACGCCGCGCAACGCGGTCAGCGCAGGGATGTCGGCGCGCAGGCGGCCGCCCGCGCCACCCATCGAGCCGGGCAACGGCTTCGATTTCATCGTGTCAGCGATGAGGACCGGCTGGACGTGCATGGAAGCGTTCGCGCGGGGTGCGCAGCCATCGAGGCGCCCATCCCGCCCAGCCCGCCGAAGCCGATTTCATGGCCGTCCCCCGAGGCTAAGGCGGGTGCGAGCGGATGCCGGAGCGGCGGCGCGGCGTGTCAGGCCGCGAAGCGGTCCCGCCAGCCGAGCCCGGCGACCGTCTCGCCGGCGGGGCGGTATTCGCAGCCGATCCAGCCCTGGTAGCCAAGCGCGTCGATGCGGCGGAACACGAACTCCCAGGCGATCTCGCCGGTGCCGGGTTCGTTGCGTCCGGGCACGTCGGCCACCTGCATGTGCGCGATCAGCGGCAGCAGCGCCTCCATGCGCCTAGTGATGTCGCCCTCGGTCACCTGGCAATGGTAGATGTCGAACTGCAGGCCCAGCCGGTCGCGCCCGATCGCCTCGATGACCGACGCCGCCTGCCCGGTGGTGGCGAGGTGGAAGCCCGGCATGTCGCGCTGGTTGATCGGCTCGATCACCACCTTGATCTGCGCCTGATGCGCCTGCTCGCACGCCCAGGCCAGATTGGCGGCATAGAGCGAGGCGGCGGTCAGGGCCGATGTGCCGGCCGGCGGGATGCCGGCCATGCAATGCACCTGCCGACAGCCCAGCGCCGTGGCATAGTCCAGCGCGCGCAGCACGCCGTCGCGGAACTCCTGCTGACGGCCGGGTAGGGCGGCCAGGCCCCGCTCGCCAGCGGCCCAGTCGCCCGGCGGCATGTTGAACAGGGCCAGCTCCAGGCCCGACCCGTCGAGGCGGCGGCGCAGCTCGGCCTGCGGATGGTCGTACGGGAACAGGAACTCGACGCCGGAGAACCCGGCGGCAGCCGCGGCGGCGAAGCGGTCCAGGAACGGCGCCTCGTTGAACATCATGGACAGGTTGGCGGCGAGACGCGGCATGCTGTGGCTCCGGGCAAGGCTCGCCGGACGCTACAAGGGGGCCGGCCGGTTGGCCAGCGGCGCGCCGGTCCGAGCGCGGATGCGATGCGGACGCGGGTTGATGCGATTGCGCCGGGGCCGGCTCTGGCCGATACCGCGCGGCGTGAGCGCGCGCCCGGACCCTGCAGGATGACCGCCGAACGGCTGCTGATGGCGCTGCTGCTGAGCGGCGTCGCGGTGGGCTGCATCCTGGTGCTGCACCCGTTCCTCTCGGCGATCCTGTGGGCGGCGATCCTGGTTTTCAGCACCTGGCCGCTGTTCGTCTGGCTGCAGTCGCGGCTGCGCCTCGGGCGTGCGGCGACCGGCGGCGTGATGGTCCTGCTGGTCGCAGTCCTGGTGGTACTGCCGCTCGCCGCCGCGGTGCCCGGCGGGGCCGACGACGTCGATCACCTGCGCAGCCTGGTGCAGAACGCATTGCAGGACGGGCTGCCGGCCGCGCCGGCCTGGCTCTGGCGGATGCCGCTGCTGGGCGCCAGCCTGGGCAGCCTGTGGGATAGCTGGACCGCCGACCTGTCGGTGATGGGCACATTCTTCAAGCCGTACCTGGGCATCGCGCTTGGCGCCGGGGTGTCGCTGCTGCTCGGTCTGGCGAACGGCGTGCTGGAGTTCCTGCTTGCCCTGGTGATCGCCTTCTTCTTCTACGCCTCGGGCGAGCGGCTGGCGGCGGTGCTGACCGCGCTGCTGCGGCGCGTCGCCGGCGCGCAGGCCGAGCGGCTGATCGCGGTCACCGGCGCCACCGTGCGCGGCGTCGTGTACGGCATCCTGGGCACCGCGATCGTGCAGGGGATCCTGACCTCGCTGGGGCTGTGGGCGGCCGGCGTGCCGCGCGCGGTGCTGCTGGGCGTGCTGGCCGGCAGCTTGTCGGTGCTGCCGGTGGGCGCGCCCATCGTCTGGATCCCGGCCTCGCTGTGGCTGATCTCCGGCGGGCATGGCTGGGCCGGCGCGCTGCTGGCGGCCTATGGCGTGCTGTTCATCAGCGGCTCGGACAACGTCATCCGGCCGTACTTCATCTCGCGCGGGGCGCAGCTGCCGTTCCTGCTGACCCTGCTGGGCGTGCTGGGTGGGGCGCTGGCGTTCGGCCTGCTGGGCATTTTCGTGGGTCCGGTGCTGCTCAGCGTCGGGTTCACCCTGGTCCAGGAATGGGCGCGCAGCGGCGCGCCCCCGCCGGGCGTCGTGCCGTCCGGCGTCGCGACCCGGGCCGGCCGGCTGGCGGCGCGCAGCCGCATCGGCGCGGAGTGAACCGGCAGCGGCGCGGCGGCGCCGCGCAGCGCCTGGGCATTCAGGCCGAACGCGCGGCCTGCGCCGTCCTGGAGGCGGATGGCTGGACCATCCTTGGCCAGCGGCTGCGCACCCCGGCCGGCGAAATCGACATCGCCGCGCGCCGCGGCGGACTTCTGGCGTTCATCGAGGTAAAGGCGCGTCCGACGCTGGCCGAGGCGGCCTATGCGGTGTCGCCGAGGCAGCGGCGGCGGCTGTTGCTGGCGGCTGAGATCCTGCTCGGCTCGCATCCCGACTGGTGCGGCGGCGACGTGCGGTTCGACGTCATCCTGGTGGACGCTGCCGGCCGGGTGCGGCGAGTGGCCGATGCGCTGCGGACCGACCCCGATGTCATTGCATGATCTGAAAAACAGATGCGTGCGCGGATAGTCGGACATTCAACCCGGACAGGTTGCATTCCTCACGGAAATGTGTGGACAGGCGTTCATCCCTGTGCGACATCTCGCGTGGGAAATAAATCGGTGGACGGACGATCATCCGCGCGGAGAGCTCGATGCCTGACGACGTGACGACCATAATGCATCCGACGCTGGCGACTCGTTCAGTGCACGAGACGGACCTCGATCGCATGGAGGCGGGTGTGCCCGCCGCAGGACCGCGCGCGGTCGCGGCGATGGCCCGGGTCAGCAAGCGCCAGCAAGCGGAGCTCGGCGCGGCCCTGCAACGTGCCGGCCTGATACTGCCGGCCCCTCATCAGGCCGCGGCGCTGCGCCATCTGTGCGATACCGCCTCGGTCGAGGACATCATCCCGCTCGATGATGGCGGCGTGCTGCTGTCGGTCACCTCGGCCGGAATGGAGCGGGCCTCGCGCTGGTAGCGCCCGCGACGCCGCTACACCGCTAGGCCGCCGGCCGGCGCACCCGGTCGGCAAACGTTTTCCGGAATTTCTGCAACTTCGGCGCGATCACCGCCCGGCAATACCCGCTCCAGGGATTGCGAGCGAAGTAATCCTCGTGTTCCGCCTCGGCCGGATAGAACCGCTCTGTCGCCTCGATCGTGGTCACCAACGGCGACGGCCAGACGTCCTCCGCGGCGATTTCCGCCATGACCCGTTCGGCCGCCTCGCGCTGCGCGGCGCTGCGCGGAAAGACCACGCTGCGGTACTGCGTCCCAACATCCGCGCCCTGCCGGTTCAGCGTGGTCGGATCGTGGATGGTGAAAAACACCCGCAACAAGTCTTCGTATGACAGCTCGCGCGGATCGAACGTGACCTCCACTGCCTCGGCGTGCCCGGTGTCGCCGCCGCAGACCTCTCGATAGGTCGGATTGTCGGTGCGCCCGCCGGCATAGCCGGACGCCACGCGGGTCACTCCGCGAAGATCGCGGAACACCGCTTCGGTGCACCAGAAGCAGCCGCCGCCGAGAACTGCCGTCTCGGTCGCGCCCTGTGGTTCCATCGCATCACCCTCCATCGGCGCGATCACTTGGGGGCGCGGCGCGGCGATGTCACCGCCCCTCGACCGACTCGCGCAACAGCTCCAGTTCCAGCCATTGCGATTCGGCTGCCTCCAGTTCGGTCTCGGCCCGCGCCAGCGCCTGGGAGGCCTGGGCGTAGCGGGTCGCATCGCGGGCGTACAGGTCGGGGTCGGCGAGCACCGCGCTCTGCCGGCGAATGATCGCCTGCGCCGCTTCGATCCGTTTCGGAAGATTGTCCAGCGCGTGCTTGTCCTTGAACGACATCTTCGCTCGCGCCGCGGATCCGGCCAGCCCTGCCGATGCGGCAGCGCTGCGGCGTGGCGCCGGAGTTGGCGTCTCGGCGGCGGGCGGCGGCCCGCGCTGCGCCAGCATGTCGCTGTAACCGCCGGCGTACTCGACCCAGCGCCCGCCGCCCTCGGCCGCCAGCACGCTCGTCGCCACCCGGTCCAGGAAGTCGCGGTCGTGGCTGACCAGCAGCACCGTCCCGGCATAGTCGGCCAGCAGTTCCTGCAGCAGCTCCAGGGTTTCCAGATCCAGGTCGTTGGTCGGCTCGTCCAGCACCAGCAGGTTCGACGGGCGCGCCAGCGCGACGGCGAGGGCCAGCCGCCCGCGCTCGCCACCCGACAGCACGCCGACCGGCGTGCGCGCCTGTTCCGGGGCGAACAGGAAGTCCTTCATGTAGCCGATGACGTGGCGGGGCTGGCCCCCCACCACCACCTGATCGCCGCGCCCGCCGGTCAGCGTGTCGGCCAGGGTCCGGGCCGGGTCGAGGCTGTGGCGGCGCTGGTCCAGCGACTCGATCTGCAGCGACGCGCCGAGCCGCACCCGGCCTGAATCCGGCCGCAGGCGACCCGTCAACAGCGACAGCAGCGTGGTCTTGCCGGCGCCGTTCGGGCCGATCACGCCCAGCCGATCGCCGCGCAGCACCCGCAGCGTCAGGTCACGGACAACCGGCTCGGCCGCGCCCGGATAGGTCTTGCCCAGACCCTCCGCGTCCACCACCAGCTTGCCTGACGCCGCGGCCTCTGCGGCGGCAAGCCGCAGGCCGCCGGGCGGCCCCATTGCCTGCCGGTGCTGCTCGCGCAGGGCGTGCAAGGCGCCGAGCCGCTTCTGGTTGCGCTTGCGCCTGGCGGTGACGCCGTAGCGCAGCCAGTCCTCCTCCATGACGATCTTGCGGGCGAGCTTGTGCTTGTCGCGCGCCTCCTGCTCCAGCACCTCGTCGCGCCAGGCCTCGAAATGCGCGAAGCCGCGATCCATCCGCCGCGCCATGCCGCGATCCAGCCACACCACCGAGCGGCCCAGCGACTCCAGCAAGCGGCGGTCGTGGCTGATCAGCACAAGCGCCGAGGCCATCGACGCCAGCTCTGTTTCCAGCCAGGCGATCGCCGGCAGGTCGAGATGGTTGGTCGGCTCGTCGAGCAGCAGGATGTCCGGCCGCGGCGCGAGCACCCGGGCCAGTGCGGCGCGGCGCGCCTCGCCGCCGGACAGTGTGCGCGGATCCTCAGACCCGGACAGGCCGAGCTGCATCAGCAGCGCGGCGGCGCGATGCGGCGGGTCGGCGGGGCCGAGACCGGCCACCGCATAGTCGAGCGTGGTGGCGAAGCCGCGGAGATCCGGCTCCTGCGGCAAGTAGCGCAGCGTGGTTCCGGGCTGGACGAACACCGTCCCCGCATCGGCCTGCAGCAGACCTGCCGCAATCCTGAGCAGCGTGGACTTGCCCGAGCCGTTGCGCCCGACCAGGCACAGGCGCTCGCCGGCGCTGACCGACAGCTCGGCGGATTCCAGGACGGGCGTGGTGCCCAGCGTCAGGGCGATGGATTGCAGCAGCAGCAGGGGCGGGGGCATGCGCGGCCTTTAGCACAGGCGCCAACGGCACACGCGCGGCACACGGCTTGCTGAGCGGCGAAGCGTGTAACGTTGCAATGCGCCTTGCGGTGGGCAGGCTTGCATGGCGTGCATGGTCGTGGTGTGGTCACGGCTGCGTGACGCAATTCAACCTTTGCGGAGATGTCTCGGATGCTGACACGTCGTTCACACCTGCTCGCCGCCCTTGCGTTGGCAGGGCTGACCGGGCTGGCGGCCGCCCCGTCCGCTTTTGCGGCGACTGCATCCGACAAGGTCATCAAGATCGGCTGGGACGGATCGCTGACCGGCGGCGACGCCGAGGGCGCGATCCTGCAGCAATACGGCGCCATGATGGCGGTGGCCGACGCCAACACCAAGAACCTGGTCAAGGGCGTCCGCTTCGAGGTGTTCTCGCTGGACGACGGCACCGCCACGGCCGGCCAGTACGACCCGGCGCAGGCGGCGACCAACGCGCGCAAGTTCGCCTCTGACAAGATGGTGGTGGGCATCATCGGCCCGCAGATGTCGGGTGCGGCCAAGGCGATGGTGCCGATCCTGAGCCAGGCGGACCTGGCGATGATCACGCCGTCGGCCACCAACCCCGACCTGACCGACCCGAAGTTCAAGGACCAGTTCGACCCGTCCGGCAAGACGGTGTTCTTTCGCACCGTGGCCACCGACGCCTACCAAGGCCCAAACATGGCCAACTATTTCGCCGACGTGCTGAAGGTGAAAAGCGTGTTCGTGCTGGATGACACGGGCGCCTATGGCGAGGGGCTGGCCGATGCGTTCCAGCGCCAGGCGGTGGCCAAGGGCATCAAGGTGATGGGCCGCGACAAGCTGGATCCCAAGGCCGCCGACTATTCCGCGGCGCTGACCAAGATAAAGTCGCTGAACCCGGACGCGCTGTACTACGGCGGCGTGATGCAGGCGGGGGTGAAGCTGGTCAAGCAGAGCTACGACATCATTCCGAAGATGATCAAGGGCGGCGGCGACGGCATCCAGGACCCGGAAATGTTCACCGGCGCCGGCTTCCCCGCGGCGAGCGGCTGGTACGCGACCGTGGCCAGCCCGCACGTCAACGAGGAGCCGCGCATGGCCGCCTGGGTGAAGCAGTACCAGGACATGTACAAGAAGGCGCCGGACGACTACGCCGTGTGTTCGTATGACGCGACGATGGCGCTGATCGCCGCGATCGGAAAGGTCCATGCCGCGCACAAGCCGGTCAACCGCGACACCGTGCGCACCGCGCTGGCCGGCATCTCGCTGAAGACGTTGCAGGGCCAGGTGTCGTTCGATCCGAACGGCGACCTGCACACCAAGGTCATCAGCGTGTTCCAGGCCAAGCAGAACCCGGCCTTCCCGCTCGACGACCTGGCGCACCAGTACACCTATATCGGTGTCGCGCCGCAGTCCTGAACGGCGCGGGGCAGGCGGATCTCGGACCGGACGACGGCTCGGCATGACAACCACCGACCTGCTGACGCAACAACTGATAAACGGGCTGAGCCTGGGGGCGATGTACGCATTGCTCGCCCTCGGGTTCACGCTCGTCTATGGCATCCTTGAGCTGATCAATTTCAGTCACTTCAACGTATTCATGATCGGCAGTTTCATCGGGCTGCTGACGCTCAAGGCGTTCGGACTGGCCGGGCAATCCACGGTGATGACCGGATTGCCGCTGGTCATGGTGCTGCTGGCGGCGCTGGCGACCAGCATGGTCGGCTCCGGCCTGCTGGGTGTGGCGATCGAGCGGGTGGCGCTGCGGCCGTTGCGCAACGTGCGCGGACCGGCGGCGATGATCACCACGATCGGCGTATCCTACGTGCTGTTCAACATCGTGCTGCTGCTGACCAACGGCGCCAGCGCGAACTATCCCAATCCGCTGCCCGACAACCACATGGCGATCGGCGGCGCGGTGCTGCGGCTGCGCGAAGTGCTGATCTGGGTCATCTCGCTGCTGCTGATGGGCGGCCTGACCTGGCTGGTGCAGTACACCCGCATCGGCAAGGCGATGCGCGCGACCGCGCAGGATCCCGAAGCGGCGCGCATGATGGGCGTCGAGGTCGATCGCGTCATCATCATGGCGTTCTTTCTCGGCTCGGCCCTGGCCGGCGCCGGCGGGCTGATCTTCGGGCTGTACTACAACTTCACCAGTTACGTGATCGGCTTCCAGACCGGGCTGCGCGCGTTCACCGCCGCGGTGCTGGGCGGCATCGGCAATGTCCCGGGCGCGATGCTGGGCGGCATCATCATCGGACTGATCGAGGCGACCGGCGGGCAGGTCATCTCGACCTCATGGACCGATGTCATCATCTTCTCGATCCTGGTGCTGGTGCTGGTGTTCCGCCCGGCCGGGCTGCTGGGGCGCATGGCGCCGAGCAAGTCCTGATGGAGGCGCATATGCAGGCGCAGATGCAACGTTCCTTCTTCTCACGCCTGCGCTCCGCCTTCGACGGACCCTCCGGCCAGGCGGGCGCGATCGCGCTGATCGCCGTGGTGCTGATCTCGCTGCCGGCGCTGCTCGACAACGACGCCGACCTGGACAGCATGGCCAATGCGGCGGCGTACGCGATCCTGGCACTGGGACTGAACATCGTGGTGGGCTTCGCCGGCCTGCTCGATCTTGGCTACGCCGCGTTCTTCGCCATCGGCGCGTATTTCTATGGCGTGCTGACCAGCTTCCAGGTGATGCCGGTCTGGTCGTCGTTCTGGGATCCCTTCGCCTTTCTGGGGCTGGTGCACAAGATCAACCAGGGCGGCCCCGATCTGGTGCATTTCACGCTGTCGTTCTGGCTGGCGCTGCCGCTGGCCGGACTGGTGGCGGCGGGGTTCGGGGTGCTGTTCGGCGCGCCAACGCTGCGGCTGCGCGGCGACTACCTGGCAATCGTCACGCTGGGCTTCGGCGAGATCGTGCCGATCGTCGCACGCAACTCGCCGTCGGTGACCAACGGCGCCGCCGGGCTGAACGGGGTGCAGGCGCCAAGCTGGTTCGGCGACAGTTTCGGGATCGATGCGCTACCGTATTACTACACCGGGCTGGGCCTGCTGGCGCTGCTGATCTTCGTCAGCATCCGGCTGCGCGACAGCCGCATCGGGCGCGCCTGGATGGCGATCCGCGAGGACGAGATCGCCGCGGGCGCGATGGGCATTGACCGTGTGCGCACCAAGCTGCTGGCGTTCGCGATCGGCGCCGGGTTCGCCGGCGTGACCGGCGTGTTCTATGTCGCCAAGCTGCAGACCGCGACCCCGGAGATGTTCGGCTTCCCGGTCTCGGTGATGATCCTGGTGATGGTGGTGCTCGGCGGGATGGGCAGCGTGTGGGGCGTGGTGCTGGGCGCGGTGATCCTGCAGTTGCTCCAATCATGGTTCCTGCCGGACGCGACGCAATGGCTGCACGCGCTCGGGGCGGCGATCGGCAACGACTGGCTGCAGAATGTCGAGCTTGCGCGCTCGATCGAGCTGATCTTCGGCATCATTCTGGTAAGCATGATGCTGTTCCGGCGCGAGGGCCTGATCCCCGCGGTGCGCCACGCGGCGGCGCTGACCTTCGACCAGCAGAACGTCTCGGGCGTGCAGCGCGGCGGCTTCGCCAATGTGGCGGTACTGGGCCAGCAGGATGCGCTCGGCGGGGTGGCGCTCGACGTGCGCGGGGTGACGGTCAGGTTCGGCGGCCTGGTGGCGCTGAACAAGGTCGATCTGACCGTGCCGGCGGGCGGCGTGGTGGCGGTGATCGGGCCGAACGGGTCGGGCAAATCGACGCTGTTCAACGTCATCACCGGCCTGACCCCGGCCAATGACGGCAGCATCACCTTTCACGGCGCCGAACTGCTCGGCCTGCAACCGCACGAGATCCTGCGGCGCGGGGTGGCGCGCACGTTCCAGAACATCCGCCTGTTCCCCAGCCTGACGGTGCTGGAGAACGTGCTGATCGGCAACCATGCGCGACTGCGCACCGGGCCGATCGGCGCGGTGCTGCGCCCGCCGCGCACACGGCGCGAGGAGCGCGGCGCGCAGGACTGGGCGCTGGACATCATCGCCCTGTTCGGCAACCGCCTGGCGCCGCGCATCGGCCAGGCGGTCGGCGGCCTGTCCTATGCCAATCGCCGCCGCGTCGAGATCGCCCGCGCGCTGGCGAGCCGGCCGAAAATCCTGCTGCTGGATGAGCCGACGGCGGGCATGAACCCGGCCGAGACGCTGGAACTGGCCGAGCAGATAAAAAGCCTGCACGCGCTGGGCCTGACGATCCTGCTGATCGAGCACAAGCTGGATGTGGTGACCCAGCTCGCCGACAAGGTCGTGGTGCTGGACCACGGCGAAAAGATCACCGAGGGCACGGCTGCCGCGGTGCGCCAGAACGAGGAGGTGCTGCGCGCCTATCTCGGCCGCGCGGCGACCGCCGCGGTCGCCGCCGAACAGGCCGCCGGAGGGGAGAGCGTCCATGCCGCGTGACGCCGTGGGGCAGGGCGACACGCTGCTGGAGTTCAAGGGCGTCGATACCTATTACGGCGACCTGCATGTGCTGAAGGCGGTGGACTACACGATCGGCCGCGGCGAGATCGTATCGCTGCTGGGCGGCAATGCGTGCGGCAAATCGACGACGATGAAGACGATCATGGGCATCGTCCGCCCGGTGCGCGGCACCGTGCTGTTCGACGGCGCCGCGATCGAGAGGCTGCCGACCAGCGAGCGCGTGAAGCGCGGCATCGCCCCGGTGCTGGAGGCGCGGCGGCTGTTCCCGCGCATGACCATCTTCGAAAACCTGGAGATGGGCGCCTACACGCAGAAGCGCGGCGCGCAGTTCAACGAGGATCTGGAGCGGGTCTATTCGCTGTTCCCCCGCGTCAAGGAACGGCGCGGGCAGCTTGCCGGAACGCTGTCCGGCGGCGAGCAGCAGATGGTCGCGATCGGCCGCGCGCTGATGGCTCGGCCGCGCCTGATCTGCATGGACGAACCCTCGATGGGTCTGTCGCCGCTGTACGTGGAGCAGGTGTTCGACATCATCCAGACCATCAACAAGCAGGGCACGACGATCTTCATGGTCGAGCAGAATGCGGCGATGGCGCTGTCGATCGCGCACCGCGCATACGTGCTGCAGACCGGACAGGTGGTGCTGTCGGGCAGCGCGTCGGAGCTGCGGGAAAATCCGCTGATCCGCGAGGCGTATCTGGGCGAGATGCAGGTGCCGGCGGCGGCCTGACGCGGGCCGACAAAGATCGCCGAGGCCGCAGGCCCGCCGCCGTTCACGCCGCTTGTTTAGCGGAATTGGCGGATCCAGCCCCGGTCGATCCAATCCTTTAACCGCCAGGCCCCCCGACCCGACCACGACAGTCGGCCACGCCAGCCGATCGCTCGGCCGTCGCCGAGGCCCAGCATCGTCGCGGCATGGCGCTGCGGACGGAACGCGGCCGGCTGCCGACGCTCCGCCAACGCCCGCAAAGCCTCGGCTAGCGGCCGCCCGGCGCGCACCGCCCACACGCCGCCTTTCGGCCGAGGATTGCTGTCCGAGACCGCGCAATCCCCAGCTGCCAGCACGAACGGGTGCGAGACGCTGCGCAGCGCCGCGTCGGTGCGCACGCAGCCTAGCCGGTCCAGTGCCAGCCCGCTCTCGCGCAGCAGAGCCGGCCCGATCGCGCCGGTCGTCCACAGCGCCGCCGCCGCCGGGATCGTCGCGCCATCGGCCAGCGCCACCCTGCCATGCCCGAAGCCCACCGCCTCGCACCCGCTGCTTACCGTCACCCCCGCCTGCCGCAACGCCGACATGGCGCGCTGCCGCACCGGCTCGGGAGCGGCTGCCAGCGGAGCGCCGCGCGTCGCCAGCACAAGCTCCCGCCCAGGCCAGCGTCGAGCCAAAGCGAGGGCCAGCTCGACGCCTGCCGGTCCCCCGCCTACCACGGCGACACGGCCGCCGGTCGCGTCCAGCGCGGCGATTTGCGGCAATAGCGCTCCGATCGGCCGCACCGGAATCGCGCCCGGGATCGGCTCGGAGCGGCCCCCAAGATCCAGCGACAGCAGGTCGAACCCGATGTTTCGACCGTCAGCCAGCCGCACCCGGCGCGAGGCGAGATCCAGCGTCACCACCTCGGCCAGCAGCAGATGCGCCCCGGCTCGCTCGGCCAGCCGGAGGCAGTCGATCATCGCCTGCTCCGGCCGGTAGTCGCCGCGCACCACCCCCGGCAGCATCCCGCTATACAGGCTGTGCCGCGCCCGTGTGACCAGCGTCAGCCGCAGCCCGGGGCAGGGGCGGCGGGCCAGCCGGCGCAGCGCCACCGCGTGCGCGTGGCCGCCGCCCAGCAGCACCGCCTCGATGCGTCCGCCGCTCATCGGCATACCGCTCGCAAGCCGGCAGCCGCGCGCCGTCTCGCACGTTGGCTGCAAGGTCGGGCAGGAGCGATGGTCATGGTTCGCGGCATCGGATGGGCGTTGCTGGGCGTGCTGGCGTTGCACTTCGCTGCGGCGCAGGCCCAGCCGGCGCAGAACGGCAACGTGTACAACGGCACGGCGCACGAGCCGAACCCGTCCGCCACCCAGCAGCAGGAACAGTCGGCCGGCGTCGGATTGTCGCAGCAGCAGCAGCAGCAGCAGACCAACACGGTCGAGCAGCTTGACAAGCAGTTGCAGAACACAGCGAAGACCCCGGAGGGCACCCGCGCCGGCTGCAGCGCCAACGGCAAGTCGTGCCCTCCCTGAGCCGTCCTGCCGGGCTCACGCCGCCTCCAGCCGCCATGCCAAGCGCGGCAGCGTGCGATCGGTGCGCAGGTCCAGCGGCCGCCCGCCGAGCCGCGCGAACGTTGCGAGTGCGGCGGCATCGGCCAGCAGCGCGTCGCTGATCTCGGCCGAGGCGCGCAGCGCGGGCGTGTGGGCCGGGTCGGCGGCGGTCTCCCGCGCCAGCGTGCGCAGGGCGGCCAGTCCGCTTGCGTGCGGGGTGTCGAGCAGGTCGTGCAGCGGCGGATGCACGCGCGGACGCAGGATCTCCGCCAGGCCCAGCGCCGAGAACCCCAGAAAGCGGGGCCGCAGCGGGTCAGGCTGCAGCGCCGCCGCCAGCGCCGGCCCGAGCGCGGCGCGCCGGCGCGGCGACAGGCCGGCCAGATCGACAACGATCGCGCCGGCCAGGTTGCGCAGCCGGATCTGCCGGGCGATCTCCGGGATGAATGTAGCGTTCGCAGCGGTATGTGCGGCGGTCTTGCCATGCCGGGCGAGGCTGCCGCCCGCCAGGTCCAGGTCGATCGCCACCAGCGCCGACGTCGGTTCGATCATCATGCGCCCGCCGCCGGGCAGCTCGCAGCACGGCTCGCACAGCGCCTCGACCTGCGCCTCCAGCGCGTCATCGAACGTCGCTTGGACCAGCGCCATGCGCGGGCCGAATGCCGCGCGGCGCGCCGCGAACAGCGCCGCATCGTCCACGGCGATCGGCGCATCGGCATGCAGCGCGGCCAGGCGGGCCAGGGCGTCGGGTCCGGGCGAGACGATACCGAGCGGCCCGGGGCCGGCATCGTCCTGCGACACCGCCAGGCGCGGCCCCTTGCCGCCCTGCGCCGCCCGGGTGACCCGGACCATCAGGATCGCGCCCTCGCCTGCTGCTGCGCCGCCGGCGCTGTCCGGCAGGAATCCGTCCGCCATGCCGGCGCCGAGCGCCACGAAGGCGCCGGCCAGCGCCGGCATGCGCGCGACGATGCGGCCGCGCAGCGTCGCGCCCACCAGCTCCGGCGCGCCCGGCCGCGCAATCGCGTAGTCGAGCAGCCGGCCGTCGCGCAGCGCCGCCACCCGCAGCTCGCCGGGGCTGGCCGAGGCGCGGATGCTTACGGCAGCGTCCAGCCGAGCCCCCGCAGGAGCTGCGCCGTCTCGAACAGCGGCAATCCGACCACGGCGGAGTAGCTGCCGGACAGGTATTTCACATGCGCCGCGGCGCTGCCCTGAATGGCGTAGCCGCCCGCCTTGCCGCGCCACTCGCCGCCGGCCAGATAGGCGGCGATCTGCGCTTCGGTCAGCCGCGCGAAGCCGACCACGCTTTCCACCACGCGCTCGGCCCGGCGCCCGCCGGGGGCGGCCAGCACCAGGGCGGTCAGCACGTCGTGGCGGCGTCCGGAGAGCAGATTCAGGCAGGCGGCGGCCTCGGCCTGCGTCTCCGCTTTCGGCAGGATCCGCCGGCCGGCCGCGACGATGGTGTCGGCCGCCAGCACATAGGCGTCCGGCTCGGCGACCGCCGCGGCCTTGGCGCGCGCCAGCCGCAGGGCGGCCTGTCGCGGCAGCTCGCGCGGCAGCGGCGTCTCGTCGATGTCCGTGGGGATGATGGCGTCGGCGACGATGCCGATCTGCGCCAGCAGGGCGGCCCGGCGCGGGCTGGCCGAGGCCAGGATCAGGCGCGCATTTACTTGAATCGGAACGTGATGCGGCCCTTGGTGAGGTCGTACGGGGTCATCTCGACATTGACCCGGTCGCCGGCCAGCACGCGGATGCGGTTCTTGCGCATCTTGCCGCTGGTGTGGGCGAGGATGCTGTGCTCGTTGTCCAGCTTGACCCGGAACATCGCATTGGGCAGCAGCTCCATCACGGTGCCGCTGAACTCGATCATGTCTTCTTTCGACATCTAGCCTCTTTGCTGGTTAAGCGCCGCGCACCATGCTGACAGGGTCAAGCCCGGTCAAGCCAGCCGCGCGGCGATGCTGCCTGCATGCGCGTGCAGGCCCTCCGCCTCGGCGAGCGCGATTGCCGCCGGCCCGATCCGGGCGAGCGCCGCCTGGTCCGTCTGGACCCAGGTGGTGCGCTTGAGAAAGTCATAGACCGACAGGCCCGACGCGAAGCGGGCGCTGCGCCCGGTCGGCAGGACATGGTTCGGACCAGCCACATAGTCGCCCACCGCCTCGGGACAATGCCGGCCGAGGAATGCCGCCCCGGCGTGGCGTATCTGTCCGAACAGCAGCTCGGGCGCTGCGGTCATGATCTGCAGATGCTCGGGGGCGAGCCGGTCGGCCAGGCGAGCCGCCTCGGTCCAGTCGCGTACCAGGATGATGGCGCCATGCGCGCTCCAGGATGCGCCGGCGATCGCCGCGCGCGGCAGGCCGCGCAGTTCGGTCTCGACCGCCGTCGCGACCGCATCCGCGAAATCGACCGAGTCGGTCAGCAGGATGGCCTGCGCCGCTTCGTCGTGCTCAGCCTGCGCGAGCAGATCCAGGGCGACGTGACGGGGATCGTTGCCGGAGTTTGCCAGCACCACGACTTCGGACGGGCCGGCGATGCTGTCGATGCCGACGCGGCCGAACACCTGCCGCTTGGCCTCGGCGACATAGGCGTTGCCCGGTCCCACGACACGATCGACCGGGGCGATGGCCGGCGTTCCGTACGCCATCGCCGCCACCGCCTGCGCGCCGCCGATGCGATAGATCTCGTCAACCCCGGCCCGCCGGGCGGCGGCCAGCACCAGCGGGTTCAGCGCGCCGTCCGGCGTCGGCACGCACATGGCGATGCGCGCCACCCCGGCGATGCGCGCCGGCACCGCGTTCATCAGCACCGAGGACGGATAGGCGGCCTTGCCCCCGGGAACGTACAGACCGACCGCATCCAGGGCGGTCCAGCGCATGCCCAGGCGCAGGCCGGGCGCCTCGTCGATCGCCAGGTCGGACGGCATCTGCGCCCGGTGGAAATCTCGATCCGCGCCGCCGCGAAATCCAGCGCGGCGGCCAGATCGGCCGGGACGGTGGCGCACGCAGCGTCGATCTCCGCGGCCGTGATGCGCAGCCGGTCCGGCGTCAGGCGCAGGCGATCGAAGCGGGCGGACAGATCGCAGAGCGCCGCATCGCCGCCCTCGCGCACGGCGGCGATGATGCCGGCCACCGCATCGGCCACCGAGGCCGTGGTCTGGCGCGCCTGATCCAGCAACCCGGCAAAGGCGGCGGCGAAGCCGGAATCCCGAGTGTCGAGCCGGATCATGCGCCGTCCAGCGCCGCGCGGAACCGGGCGATCCAGGCGCCGACCTGCTCCGGGCGGGTCTTGAGCGCGGTGCGGTTGACGATCAGGCGACTGGTGACCGAGGCGATCACCTCCAACTCGACCAGCCCGTTGGCGCGCAGGGTCGAGCCGGTGGCCACGAGATCGACGATCAGCCGGGTCAGGCCCAGCCCGGGCGCCAGCTCCATCGCGCCGTTCAGATGCACCACATCAGCGTGGATGCCACGGGCGGCGTAGTGGCGGCGGGCGATGTTCGGGTATTTCGTCGCCACCCGCACGCGCGACCAGGTGCGCGGGTCGTCGATGCCCGCCCCCTCCGCCGGCTCGGCCACCGAGATGCGGCAGGCGCCAATGCCAAGATCAAGCGGGGCGTAGATCTCCGGGTAATCGAACTCCATCAGCACGTCCGCGCCGCAGATGCCGAGCTGCGCCGCGCCGAACGCCACGAACGTCGCCACGTCGAACGGGCGCACGCGGACGATGTCCAGCATCGGGTTGTCGGTGGGGAAACGCAGGCGGCGACTGTCGTCTTCGAGGTAGTCTGCCGCCGGCGCGATGTTGGCCCGCGCGAGTAGAGGGGCACATTCGCCCAGGATGCGGCCTTTCGGAAGCGCCAGGATCATCGGCCCGCTGACGGCAGACTCGGTCGCGGGGAGGGACGAGAAGACGGTCACGACGTGCGGCGATGGCCGGACGCGATCGCCCGGAACAACTGCTACCGCTCCGCTCCGCTGGCGAGCTGGCTTTCGGGGAGGACGCGCTCATGCCCGTCACGCTGGTTGCGCACGCGGTAGCGGCACAGATTGGCCTCGATGGGCAGCGGGCGGACGATGGTGTACACGCCGGCCGGGATGTTCACGTCCATGCTGCCCGGGCGGAACTCCACGGTCTGGCCGGCGGCGAATTTATGCGCGGTCATGGTCGTCGCCTCCGGTTCTAAGGTGCAACTCAGGTAGCTGGCATACGGAAATCGGCGCCGCCCAGCCGGGCGGCGCCGATCGCACCGAGGATCAGCCGGAACAGGTCCGGCCGTGGAACACTCAGGCGGCCTTGAGGTTCTCGGCCGACATCTTGCCCTGCTGACCGCGCTGGACCTCATAGCTGACCTTCTGGCCCTCGTTCAGCCCGCCGAGGCCGGCACGCTCGACCGCCGAGATGTGCACGAACACATCCTTGGAGCCGTCATCCGGCTGGATGAAGCCATAGCCCTTCTGGGCGTTAAACCACTTAACAGTTCCGACCGACATACCCTGTCTCTTTCTACATGCATCGGCGACCCACAACGATGGGTCGAAATACTTCTCAACGGAAGGGAGCCTCGACTGCGAACGAGCCGCAAAACGCACGAGCAGCCCGGATCGAAAAGCGCCGATGCGTCTATATAGGGCTTTGCGCCGGAATAGCCAGTCCCCGGCGGGCCGATCGCGGCTGTTTTATCCAGCCGGCCCGATCACCCCGCCAGCCGCTCGATGTCCGCGCCGCACGCCGCCAGCTTCTGCTCCAGCGCCTCATAGCCGCGATCGAGGTGATACACTCGGCCCACCACCGTCTCGCCGCGCGCCGCCAGCCCGGCCAGCACCAGGGAGGCCGACGCGCGCAGGTCGCTCGCCATCACCGGCGCGCCGGACAGGTGTTCCACCCCGCGCACGATGGCCGAGGCGCCATGCACGTTGATGCGCGCGCCCATGCGGTTCAGTTCCGGGACATGCATGAAGCGGTTCTCGAAAATGCGTCTCGGTGACCATCGCCGCGCCCTGGGCCACCGACATCAGCACCATGAACTGCGCCTGCATGTCGGTGGGAAAGCCCGGATACGGCTCGGTCATCACATCCGTCCCGTGCAGGCCGTTCAGGCGCCGAACGGTCAGCCCGTCATCCTGTTCGATCACCTCGACCCCGCTTTCGCCCAGGATCCGCACAACCGCGCCAAGATGGTCCAGCCGCGCGCCGCGCAGATGCAGTGAGCCGCCGGTGATCGCCGCGGCGCAGGCATAGGTGCCGGTCTCGATGCGGTCCGGGATGATGGCGTGCGTCGGCGCCGTGCAGGCGCGTCACGCCCTCGATGGTAAGCCGGTCGGTGCCGATGCCGTCGATGCGCGCGCCCATCGCCACCAGGCAGGCGGCGAGGTCGCGAGATCTCCGGCTCGCGCGCGGCGTTGGCCAGCACCGTCTGCCCGTCCGCCAGGCTGGCCGCCATCAGCAGGTTTTCCGTGGCGCCCACCGAGGGGAAGGGCATGACGATCGCCGCCCCGCGCAGACCGCCTGCGGCGCTGCGGCATGGATATAGCCGGCATCGAGCCGGATCGTGGCGCCCATCTGCTCCAGCCCGCTGCAGATGCAGATCCACCGGCCGGGTGCCGATGGCGCAGCCGCCGGGCAGCGAGACCCGCGCCTCGCCCACCCGGGCCACCAGCGGGCCTAGCACCAGCACCGAGGCGCGCATCTTGCGCACGATGTCGTACGGCGCCTCGTTGCAGGTGATGGCGCCGCCCAGCGACAGCCGGCGCCCGTCGTTCGACAGCTGCTCCACCGCGATGCCGTGCTGCGCCAGCAGGCTGCCCATCGTGCTGATGTCGTCAAGCAGCGGCACCTGCGTCAGCACCAGCCGCTCGTCGGTCAGCAGGCCCGCCGCCATCAGCGGCAGGGCCGCGTTCTTCGCCCCGCCGATGCCGATCTCGCCGGAGAGCGGCCGGCCGCCGCGGATGCGGATCTTGTCCATCCGCCAGGGTGTAGCCCGCGCCGCCCGCGCCGGGAAAGGCCCGCGCCGCGAACCTCAGCCGCCGCGCATCACCCCAGCCGGGGCAGCGCCACGCCGCGCTGGCGCATGTACTTGCCGGAGCGATCGGCGTAGCTGGTCTCCGGCGGCTCGTTGCCCTGCAGGAACAGGAACTGGCAGATGCCCTCGAACGGCATGGATCTTGGCCGGCAGCGGCGTGGTGTTGCTGATCTCGATGGTGACCTGGCCCTCCCACTCCGGCTCCAGCGGCGTCACGTTGACGATGATGCCGCAGCGCGCATAGGTCGATTTGCCCAGGCAGATCACCAGGATGTCGCGCGGGATGCGGAAATATTCCACCGTGTGCGCTAGCGCGAAGCTGTTCGGCGGGATGATGCACACCGGCCCGCGCCGATCGACGAAGCTCTCCGGCGCGAACGCCTTGGGATCGACGATCGCCGAAATCGACGTTGGTGAACATCTTGAACTCGTCGGATACCCGCGCGTCATATCCATAGCTGGACAGGCCGTAGCTGATCATGCCCTCGCGCTGCTGGCTTTCCACGAACGGCTCGATCATCGCGCGCTCGGTCGCCATGCGCCGGATCCAGCGGTCGGACATCACCGTCATGTGGCGACCGGCTTTTTTGCCGGGACCGGTTCGGTCATAGCGCCGAGCTGTCCGGCTTCGGCGGCGCGCTCCCGCGCCTGTTGCTTGCGACGTTGCAAATTCGCGCGCAACGCCGCCGCCTCGCGCGCCCGACGCGACGCGAGGCGAATGTCCGAGGCAGGCCCGGGCGGCGATGCGGACGCGGTCTGATCAGGGTTCACGGCTATGGTGATGCCAATCGGCTGACGCTCGCGTCAAGCACGAAAGGTTGACAGGCCGTAATCCATCCGGTCTTTGTCGCGCCGGCGGATCAGCCACGCAAACCCGCCGGCCCGGATCAATCGATCCGCGGCGAACGCATAGACGCGCCGAACTGCGCCGTAAACGGCGATGTCACGACCGCCGATTGCCGAGTTAAGTGCTTCTTCACACCCAGTAACGGAGCATAGCACACGAAGCTTACGCCGTCGCCATCAACTCAATGCGAGGCTTGTCAGCTTTCCGGAGCCGCACAACGCGGCAATCCCCCGAGACCGGACTCAGACACCGGCGCCCGCCTGATCCTTGGCGGTGCGCCGGGAATCCTCGCCACAACGCAAGGACCCATCATGCGCAAGTTCTCCACGGCACTCCTGCTGCTGTCCGCCACGGCCTGGGTACCAATAGCCCATGCTCAGACGGCCTACCTGCCGAAGATGCCCGTGCTGCAGCCGCCGCAGCAGGTCGCCAGCCTGATTCTGGAGAACAACACCGCGAAGGCGGCGCGTTCCCATTACCTGACGACCGGCATCGTGTTTGCCGCGGGCGCGGTGCCCTCCGGAGCCGTGATGCAGGCGCAGTTCGGCACGGGCGCCCCGGTGCGCGCGCAGATCGACGAGCGCACACATTGGCCGGATGGATCTGTGCGGATGGCGGGGCTGAGCTTCCTGCCTCCAGCCGTTGCGGCCGGCGCCAACGCGCCGGTGACGCTCGAGAAAGGCACGGGGTCCGCCGCGCCGCCGTTGAGCATGGCCGCATTCACCTCCGGATCGGCAACCGTCGATGTGACGCTTGGCGGTCATGACTACCATCTCGACGTAGCGGGGCTGCTGGCAGGCGGCACCGTCAGCTACTGGCGACGCGGGCCGGTCGTGACCGAGGCCAGGGTCGATGCCCCGATTACCGGCGCGTTCCATGTCATGATCGACGCGCGGATCTACGCTGATGGCAGCTCATTCCTTGATGTGACCTACGCCAACGACCTGGCTTTCAATCACGGTGGCCCGGAAAGCTACACGGCTGTCGTCAAGCTGGGCACGCGCACCACGGCGACCACGACCATCAACAATCAACAGCCGTTCACCGACTGGCACCAGCATATCTGGTCGGCGGGCCGTTCGATCTTGAACGTGGTGCATGACATCCCGCTGCTCGAGGCGACGGGCATGATACCGAACTACCCGCTCAAGGGCGGGTTTCCCGCCAACAGCTCGAACTACGATATCCAAACGATTGCGAACTTCACGGCGCCCAGCAACGAAGCTGCGTGCGTGCCCCTCGGACCGTGCGCAATCAAGCAGCAGATGGGCGCGGTCGGCGGGCGGCCGGACATCGGCATCCTGCCGCTGTACACCGTGGCCTGGCTGGAGTCCCAAGACCAGAGCATCGGGCGCTATGTGGAGTTGATGGCCGATGCTGCCGGCAGCGTGCCCTGGCATTCCGAAAACGCGGCCGGCGCGGTGCCGGGAACCGGCTCGGCAACCCCGATCGAGGTGCTTGCCCCGGCACCCGGGCAGGCCGTCGCGACCGGCCAGCATCCGTTCTTCTGGGGAACCGATGGCTGCACGGGTAGCACCGCCGCGTCCGAGTGCTCGCCGATGTCTTACAACGCGGCGGCGAACGGGACCGGGTTCCAGACCGACAACGCCCATCAGCCGGAGTTGGCCTATGTCCCGTATCTGCTGACCGATACCCGGCACTACCTGGACGAGCTGAACGCCCAGGCCGGGTGGAATGAGAACGGTACCTGGAGCGCCGGAACCCGCAACTTCTATGCTCCCGGCCACTCCACGACGCCGGCCGGTTCCACGCCGAATCCCGGCGGCCAATGGGACCCGCCGATGAACGGCGCGGGCGGCTATGTCTGCGGCGTCAACGAGCAGTTGCGCGCTTGCGCGTGGTCTATGCGCGAACTGGCGCTCGCGGCTTTGGCGAACCCGGACGGGTCGCAACTCAAGTCATATTTCATGCAGGAAATCCAGGCCAACTACACCTGGGTCACTCAGGACGTGGGCCTGAACAACAAGGGCCAGATGAATGGCTGGCTGGACTGTTACTACGACAACACGGTGAACTGGCTGGCCGAGTGGCAGCTCGACTATTGGGCGCTGGCGATGGAGTGGCAGGTCAGGATGGGGCTGCCCGGAGCGCAGGCGGCGCTGAACGCCGTTGCGCCATTCCTGGTCAATCGCTTCAACCAGCCGGCCAACGTATTCAGCCCCTACAACGCGGTCGTCTACAATGGCCCGTTCGGCACCGCCTCCGGGCCGTTCACGACCTGGGCGCAGGTAACCGCGGCGCTGGCGAGCACGTCGGGCTCCGGTCCCGACAACACCAGCCCCGGGGCCGGCGGAGGTGCGCCGAACTGGGACACCTGGCAGGGCGACTACGGCACGGCGGCGACCAGCGTGGTCAACGCGCTGCCGAGCAGCATCCCCGGCCAGCCGCAGGCCGCAGCCTGGATCGCGGCGCACCCGTCGCCGCTGTTCCCAAGCATACCGGCCAATCCGACCTGGACGACGACCGCTCAGCCGAACAGCGGCCCCTGAGCGCGGCGACCCTGCCCGCCTCCGCACGAGCGCAGTCGCGGGCTGAAGTCTCGGGCGCGGCGTCAACCGAACCTCCCCGGTTGGCGCCGCGCCCCCGCCTTGCCCCGGCCCGTCGCGCTGTTGCGCGGCCCCGGTCGGCATGTTACCTCGCGCCGCACCCGTGACCCGGCGACGCTGTTGTAGCTCAGTGGTAGAGCACTCCCTTGGTAAGGGAGAGGTCGAGAGTTCAATCCTCTCCAACAGCACCAGCCGTTCGACATGGCGCGTCGCCGCTCCAATCCGCATCCGCAAGCGCCGCCGATATTGCCGGCCAGGATGACGCGCGAGTTTCGTTTGCATTGCGCGTCAAATGTTCGTTATTGTGAACTGGGTCACAGCCAACCATCCGTGACCTGGGCAATCTCGGCGGCGGACGGTTGCGGAGAGCGGACATGGCACCCCATCGGCATTTCCTCCTGGCCGAAGACGACGAATTGCTGCGCGGCCTGGTGGCCGAGCAACTGGGCAAGATCATCGACTGCACGGTGATCGAGGTCGGCAGCGTGGCCGCGGCGATGGCCGCGACGACTCGCGGCATCCGCTTCGATGCCATCCTGCTGGATGTGGGCTTGCCCGATGGCGACGGGCGCGATCTGTGCCAGCGACTGCGGCGCGGCGGCAGCAACGTCCCGGTGCTGATGCTGACCGGCGCAGGACGCGAGGCCGACGTGGTTCGCGGCCTGGATTCCGGAGCCAATGACTACCTCGTCAAGCCGTTCAGCGTTGCCGAACTGGCCGCCCGGCTGCGGGCACAGATGCGCGCCTTCGAGGTCAGCGAGCATGCCGAAATGGCGATCGGCCCGTACGTGTTCCGGCCCGGCGCAAAACAGCTGCAGGCGCCCGGCGTCGGCCGGCCGATCCGATTGACGGAAAAGGAATCGGCGGTGCTGAAATACCTGTACCGCGCCGAGGGTGCGCCGATCGCGCGCGAGGTGCTGCTGCGCAAGATCTGGGGCTATAGCGCGCAGGCTACAACGCATACGGTCGAGACGCATATTTACCGGCTGCGACGCAAGATCGAGTCGCTGCCGGACACCGCACGGCTGCTGCTGAATGACGGCGCGGGCTACCGGCTGTGTCTGGACCACCACGCGCGCGGCGCGGCGTCCGGCCGCGCCGGCCGGCCCCGGGCGAGCAGCCGGGAGACGGAGGAGATGCTGTCGCTCGCGGGGTGAGTTCGGCGACTGCCGCGAGGCTGCGGTATTCGCTCCGCCCTCTGCCCGCCGGAAAGTGAGACGCTACGAGGCGTGCCGCAGCAGGCCGAGCACGACCTCGACCAGGATCAGCGCGATCACGGCGACCTCCATCAGCTCCGATCGCGCGCTGCTGGCCTCGTCGTACAGCGCGGCATAGGTGTCGCGAATGATGGCGAGCTTGCGCTCGACCGCGGCGCTGACCAGGCGCACCCGGAACAGCTCCAGCGAGGCGGCGTAGATGCGCGCCAAGTACACGTCCTCGGTGACCTGTAGCGCGTTGTCCACCTTCTCGGTCAGCTCGGTGACTTCGGCGACCAGAGTGTACAGCCGCCGCGCCAGCGTGGCGTAGCGGCGTGCGGCGAACACGTTCAGGCCGCGCCGCGTGCCCTCGACCAGGTCGTACATGCGCGGCAGCTCGTCATCCAGCAGTTCGTCGTAGTAGCGCATTTCCAGCAACTGGGCGTTGGCGATCTCCAGCACGTCGGTCACGTCGGAATCGCCACGCGGCTCATAGATGAAGGCGCGGTCCCAGGTCAGCACCACCAGGTCGTCGGTGTAGTAGCTGAACCGCTGGCGCAGCAGATCCGCCCGCGCCCCCTCGGACAGCGCGCGTCCTTCGCCGGACAGCAGCGGCGCCAGATCGACCCGCGCCAGCAGATCGGCCGCACTCGGGCGGTCGTCGAAGGCGTGCACCACGCCCACCAGATAGTCCTCCTCCAACGGCGAGCCGATCGGGCGCACCAGCGCCGGCCCGACCACGTCGCGCAGGCGCTGCATGATCCCGGCCCAGACGCTGTCCCCTTCGGTCTCGGTGGCGCGATGGCTGCGCGGTCCGATCGCCGAGTCGGCGGCATTGATCAGGGCCACGAAGCCCGCCCAGTCCAGCCCCGCGGCCGGCACCCGGATCGCCAGGCTGACGACGCCGAAATCGAACAGGCGCGCGGTGATTTGCGCCTCGCACGCCGCCCCGCCAAGCTCCAGGGTCATCGGTTCCAGCAGGATGGCAAGCGGCGGCACGCCGAAGGCCATCGCCTTGGGCGCGGTGCCCGACAGGCGCGCCCGCGCCGCGCGGCCTGCGGCATGCGACGCCCACAGCGTTTCGGCGCGGCCGAGGTCGATCTCGAACGCCACTTCCAGCAGGCGCATGACCACGACGTGCCCGGCGCTGATGCGCGGTCCGTTCGCGCCGACGCTGGCGCTCACGCCCGGCGCTCCCGCAGCCAGGCCAGCGCACCGGCGCCGGCAGCGGCCCCGGTGCTGAACGCCGCCTGCAACAAGTAGCCGCCCGTCGGCGCTTCCCAGTCCAGCATTTCGCCGGCGGCGAACACGCCGGGGCGGCGGCGCAACATGAAACGGCTGTCCAGCTCGCCCCAGGCCAAGCCGCCGGCGGTGCTGATGGCCCGTCCGATCGACTGCGGCGCATCCAGACGGAGCGGCATGGCCTTGACCAGGGCCGCCAGATCGCCCTCGGTCCGGCCGGCATGCAACGCTTCCTGCACCAGCCCGATCGCCAGCGGCGGCAGGCCCGCGGATTTGCGCAGGAAGGTGGACAGCGACTGCCCGCCGCGCCGCCCCGCCAGCCGCGCGGCCAGCGCGGGCAGGGTCAGGTCCGGGCGCAGATCGACCGTGATCCAGGCCGCGCCGTCGGCGGCGATCGCCTCGCGCAGGGGCCGCGACAGGGCATAAACCGCGCCGCCCTCGATGCCGTCCTGCGTCACGACCGCCTCGCCGCGCAGCATGACCCCGGCATGCTTCAGCGCGATGCGCTTCAGCGGCGCGCCGGCGAAGCGAGCTGCGGAACGGCGCCGACCAATTGACGCGGAACCCGCAATTCGCCGGGTGCAGCGGAGCGATCGCGCACTCCGCCAGCGAGGCGGTCCAGCGTCCATCCGATCCCAGGCGAGGCCAGGACGCCCCGCCGCACGCCAGAACGGTCGCATCCGCGGCTACGGTCTCCCCATCGTCCAGCCGCAATCGGCCGTCGGCGCTGAAGCCGGTCCAGCGCCGCCGCGTGGCGACCCGCACTCCGGCCCCGGCCAGCCGCCCGAGCCACGCGCGCAGCAGCGGCGAGGCTTTCATCGCGCGGGGAAACACCCGGCCGCTGCTGCCGACGAAGGTCGGCTGCCCGAGGTTTTCGCACCAGGCGACCAGGCGATCGGGCGGAAATGCCGCGATTGCCTGCGCCAGTGCGCCGCCAGCCGGGTGATAGCGGCCGAGCAGCCGGTCCAGTCCCTCGCCATGCGTCAGGTTCAGCCCGCCACGTCCGGCCATCAGCAGCTTGCGCCCGACCGACGGCATGTGATCCAGCACCGTCACCGCCGCGCCGCCGGCGGCCAGCGTCTCGGCCGCCATCAGCCCGGCCGGTCCGCCGCCGACCACGACGACGTTCACCGTGCCGCCTGCGGCTGCGGCTGTGTCGGCGATTGCGGGGCGCCGGGCCGGTCCGCCTCGAACAATGTGCGAAGCTCCTCGGCGGCCTGCTGCACGCTCTGGATCATCTGCTGCTCGTCGCGATAGATGGCATGCGTCTCGGTCAGCAGCTGCTCGTCGCGCGCCTCGAATACGGCGACGGTGCGCGCCGCCTGCGCCGGATCCACGTCCATCACCTGCAGCGCCTCATCCGCCAGGCGCAGGCTGGAGTGGAAGGTGTCGCGCACGATGGTCGTGATGCCGCGGTCCATCAGCAGATGCGCGTGCCGGCGGTTGCGGGCGCGCGCGATGATGCGCAGGTTGGGGAAGGTGCGCCGGGCGACCTCGACGATGCGCAGGTTTTCCTCGGTATCCTCGATCGCCACCACCAGCAGCCGCGCCGTCTCCGCGCCGGCAGCGCGCAGCAGGTCGGGGCGCGCCGGATCGCCATAGTAGATCTGCGCGCCGAAGCGGCGGATGACCTCGACCTGCCCCGGATCCTTCTCCAGCGCGGTGAAGGCGATGCCCTGGGTGCGCAGCACCCGGCCGACGATCTGCCCGACGCGGCCGAAGCCGGCGATGATGACCGGCGCGGCGCCCTCGATGTCGTCGTACACCGGCTCCGCCCGCAGCTTCAGGCGCGGAACCAGCCAGGTCTCGGAGGCGGCGAACAGCAGCGGGGTTGCGATCATCGACAGCGCCACCACCAGGGTCGCCGCCCGCGCCGCGTCCGGGTGCAGCGCGCCGGCGGCGACCGCGGCGGCGAACAGCACGAAGCTGAACTCGCTGCCCTGCGGCAGCGCCAGCGCGAAGCGGGTCGCGGTCGCACGGTCCTGGCCGCCGATGCGCCCGATCGCGAAGGCGAGCGTCGCCTTGATCGCCACCAGCCCCGCCGTGCCCAGCGCCAGCGCCGCCGGATGGCGCAGCAGCAGGCCCATGTCGGCCTGCATGCCCACCGAGATGAAGAAGAAGCCGAGCAGCACGCCCTCGAACGGCTCGATGTCGGCCTGCAACTCGTGACGGTACTCGCTCTCGCTCAGCAGCACCCCGGCCATGAACGCGCCGAGCGACTCCGAAAGACCGGCTTCATAGGCCAGTGCGGCGGTGCCCAGCACGGTCAGCAGCGCGAGCAGGGTGAACGCCTCCGCCACCCGCGCGCCGCCGATCAGCCGAAAGGCGCGCGGCAGCAGGTAGCGGCCGCCCAGCAGGATCGCGGCGATGGTCCCCAGCCCGATCGCCGCCGCGCGCCACGGCAGGGCGATCGGCGCCGCACCGCCGGCGAGCAGCGGCACCAGCGCCACCAGCGGGATGAACGACAAATCCTGGAACAGCAGCACGGCGAAGGTCGAGCGTCCGGCGCGCCCGGCCAGCAGGTCGCGCTCGGCCAGCAGGGGCAGCACGATCGCGGTGGAGGACTGCGCGAAGCCCAAACCCAGCACCGCCGCTCCGCTCCAGGCCAGGCCGCCGCCGATCCGCGCCAGCACGCCCAACGCCGCCGCGGTGGCCAGCAGCTGTGCCGCCCCCAGCCCGAACACCGCGCGGCGCATCACCCACAGTCGCGCGGGGCGCAGCTCCAGTCCGATCAGGAACAACAGCATGACGATGCCCAGCTCGGCCACGTTGCTGATCTGCTCGACGTTGGTAATCAGCCGCAGCCCGGATGGCCCGATCGCCACCCCGGCCAGCAGGTAGCCGAGCACGCTGCCGAAGCCGGCGCGGCGGGACAGCGGCACCGCGAGCGCCGCCGCGGCCAACAGGATCACGAGCGTCAGCAGCATGTTGCAGAGCTAGCACGGGCGCGCCACATCGGGGACAGTCCGAAACCGGAGGGGCATGTGATGCAGAGCGATGTCGCGGCCAAGACCGATGCCGAGTGGCGGGCCGAGCTGACGCCGGAGCAGTACCGCGTGCTGCGCGGCCACGGCACCGAACGCGCCGGCACCAGCCCGTTGGATCGTGAGAAGCGGTCCGGCATGTTCGCCTGCGCCGGCTGCGGCCAGGAACTGTTCGCCAGCGACACCAAGTTCGACAGCGGCACCGGCTGGCCGAGCTTCTTCGCGCCGATCTCCGGCGCGGTCGGCACGTCGGTCGACCGCAGCCTGTTCTCGACGCGGACCGAGGTGCATTGCAGCCGCTGCGGCGGCCATCTGGGCCACGTCTTCCCGGACGGGCCGGCGCCCACCGGGCAGCGGTACTGCATGAACGGCGTGTCGCTGCGCTTCGAACCTGCCGAGGCGCGGTGAACGGCCGGCCGGCTACGCGCCGCGCTCCAGCGCCTCGATGTCCGCGTCGCTGAAGCCGAAATGGTGCGCCGCCTCGTGGACCAGAACGCTGGCCACAAGGCGGGCCAGATCCTCGTCGGTCTCGATCCATTCCAGCAGGATCGCCTGACGATACAACACGATCATGTCGGGCGCGGTCGGCAGGTCGTCGGTTCGCCGCTGCGGCCTCGGCACGCCACGATACAGTCCGGTCAAATCCCAGGCGGATTTCGATGCCGAGGTCGTCCAGCGTCGTATCGTCGGCCAGATCCTCCACGGCGATCGCGACTCCCGCCAGATGCTGGCGCAGCGCGTGCGGGATGTCGGCCAGGGCGCGCTCGGCCATCGCCGCGATGAGTTCGGCGCTGGGCGGCTTGCCGGCGAGGGCAGGAGCGTCATCCGAGTGGTTCGCCATGTCCGGGTACACGCCACGGCCCCGGCCGGCCGTCAACAGGGCGGAGGGCGAGATAGCCGGCTTCAGGCGGCTTCGCGGATCAGCTGGCCGGCCAGGGCGGACAGTGTGACCCGGGCCAGCGCGGCGCGAAAGGCAGCCTCGGCGTCGCCGAACGCGCCGGCCAGCACGTCATGGGCGCTGGTGTCTGCGTCGGGCGCCCCGGTCGAGACTGCCGGCCGGGGATGCAGCGGCACCAGCGGGCGCGGCGCGCCGGCATTGACCGCATCCCATACGTCGTCCAGCGTGATCTCGTGCGCCGGCCGCGCCAGCACCGCGCCGCCGGGTCCACGGTGGACGCGCACCAGTCCGGCGCGGGCCAGCTGCCCGGTGATCCGCCGGACCACCACCGGGTTGGTGTTGACGACGACCGCCAGCCGGCTGCTCGTGGCCGGCGGTCCGGCGCCGGTCACCGCCACGCGAGAGGCCGCCCGACCGCGACCGCCATCCGCCAGGAGCAGCAGGATATGCGCGGCGACAGCAAAGCGCGTGGCTACCATGATGAAGCCGTAATGCCCCAGCGCGACCGCGGTTCCGCCCGCGTCTCGCCCGGCCAGCCGTTACCGGCCGCGCCGGACCGCACCCGAGCGATCCGGCGCGCCGCCGCCAGGCTGTGCCTGGCGCTGGGCTGGACGCCGCTGCATGAGGTGCGGCTGCCGAACGGGCGGCGGGCCGACATTCTGGCGCTGCGCCCGGATTGCGGCTTTGCCTGCATCGAGGTGAAATCGTGCGCCGCCGATTTCCTCGCCGACGCGAAATGGCCGGAGTATCGCGACTACGCCGACGCGCTACTGTTCGCCGTGGATGCAGCTTTCCCGCAATCCCTGCTGCCGCAGGATGTGGGGCTCATCGTGGCCTGCGACGGGCAGGCGGATCTGCTGCGCGACGCCCCCGCCCATCCGCTCGCGCCGCCGCGCCGCCGCGCGCTGCTGCACAGCTTCGCCCGGCTGGCGGCGGCGCGGCTTTGCGCGCTGGAGGATCCGCAGGGCGTGGCCGAGGCGCAGGCGGCGCTGATGGTCGAGTAGGCAGTTCGCAGCGCAGAATTGCCAGAAGCACGCTGCCGACCGTAGTATGTGGGGATCAACGGAGAGTCGCGATGACGAACCGCTCCATCGACGTCCGGCCGATCACCCCGCATCTCGGCGCGGAGGTTCACGGGATCGACCTCGGCGGCCCGCTCGACCCGGATGAGAGGCGGGCGGTGCACGACGCGCTGTTGCAACATCAGGTGATCTTCTTCCGCGATCAGGACATCGACCTGACCAGCCAGGTCGCGTTCGGCCGACTGTTCGGCGAGCTGCACGCGCACCCGAATCGGGAAGGCCCCCAGGGTTTTCGCGAGGTGCTGCCGATCCATGCCGATGCCAAATCGAAGCGCGTGGCCGGCGAGGACTGGCATTCCGACGTGTCCTGCGACCGCGAGCCGCCGATGGGCAGCATCCTGCATCTGCACACGGTCCCGGAGGTCGGCGGCGACACGCTGTTCGCCAGCCAGTATGCTGCGTACGATGCGCTGTCGGAGCGGATGAAGGGATACCTGGACGGGCTGACTGCGACCCACTCGGGCGATCACATCTATCGTTCGCAGAACCTGCGCGACGGCGTGCCCGAGACCGGTAAGGAGTACCCCAGCGCCGTGCATCCGGTGATCCGCACCCACCCGGAGACGGGGCGGCGCGCGGTGTTCGTCAACACATACTTCACGCTGCGCATCAACGAACTGCCGGAACAGGAAAGCCGCGCGGTGCTGGCGTTCCTGTACGCCCATTGCACGCGCCCGGAGTTCCAGCTGCGGTTCCGCTGGCGCAAGAACTCGGTGGCGTTCTGGGACAATCGCTGCGTGCAGCACATGGCGCTGTGGGACTACTTCCCGCACACGCGGTCGGGCTTCAGGGTGACGATCAAGGGCGATCGGCCGACGTAGCGAGTGGGCGGCAACGCCGCGGGTTACTGGCCCGCCGCGACGATCGCCCGTGCGATCACCGCCTCGGCCGCCGCCCGATTCCCCCAGCCGGACACCTTTACCCACTTGCCCGGTTCCAGGCCTTTGTAGTTGCTGAAGAAATGCTCGATCGCCAGGCGCGTGATGTCGGGCAGATCCTCGATCGCGTGGACGCGGCTGAACTGCGGGTGGATCTTGTCGTGCGGCACGCAAATGATCTTTTCGTCGGTCCCCGCCTCGTCCTCCATCATCAGCAGCCCAATCGGCCGGGCCCGGATCACCGCGCCCGGCACCACAGACACCGCCGGCGTCAGCACCAGCGCATCGGCCGGGTCGCCGTCATCGGACAGGGTGCCCGGAATGAACCCGTACGCCGCCGGATAGGCCATCGGCGTAAACAGGAATCGATCCACGACCAGCGCGCCGGATGCCTTGTCGATCTCGTATTTGACGGCCGACCCCTGCGGGATCTCGATCACCACGTTGATGTCGTGCGGCGGGTTGCGCCCGGTAATGATCTGCTCAACGTTCATCGTGGTCTGGTCGGCTTGCATGGCGCACCTGTGCTGGCGCGGCAGCCGTATCGGATCGCCCGTCCGCTGTCCACCAGGTCTCGCTGCATCGCAGCAAGGGGGTCGAGTGCGTTCGCGCGTATGCGGCAGGCCGCGCGACCAAGCCGTCCCTGGTGCGGGAGGGCTCGATCTTCCCTCTCTCGGCGGCCGTCACCCGAACCCGGCCAGGATGGCCAGCAGCAGCAGCGCCACGATGTTGGTGATCTTGATCATCGGGTTGACCGCCGGGCCGGCGGTGTCCTTGTACGGGTCGCCCACGGTGTCGCCGGTGACCGCCGCCTTGTGCGCTTCAGACCCCTTGCCGCCGTGATGGCCCTCCTCGATGTACTTCTTGGCATTGTCCCAGGCGCCGCCGCCCGAGGTCATCGAGATCGCCACGAACAGTCCGGTCACGATCACCCCGAGCAGCATCGCGCCCAGCGCGCTGAACCCCGCCGCGCGGCCGCCGATCGCCGCGATCACCAGGAACAGCACCACCGGCGCCAGCACCGGCAGCAGCGACGGCAGGATCATCTCGCGGATCGCCGCCCGGGTCAGCAGATCCACCGCGCGCCGGTAGTCCGGCTTGGCCGTGCCCTCCATGATGCCGGGGATTTCGCGGAACTGCCGGCGCACCTCGACCACCACGGAGCCGGCCGCGCGGCCCACTGCGGTCATGCCCATTGCGCCGAACAGGTACGGCAGCAAGCCGCCGACGAACAGCCCGACCACCACGTACGGGTTCTGCAACTCGAACGAGACGTGCAGCTTGGGAAAGTAATGCGCCAGATCCTCGGTGTAGGCGGCGAACAGCACCAGTGAGGCCAGCGCCGCCGAGCCGATCGCGTACCCCTTGGTCACCGCCTTCGTGGTGTTGCCGACCGCGTCCAGCGCATCGGTGGTCACGCGCACATCGGCCGGCAGGTCGGCCATCTCGGCAATGCCGCCGGCGTTGTCTGTGACCGGGCCGTAGGCATCCAGCGCCACGATCATTCCGGCCAGCGACAGCATGGTGGTCGCCGCGATGGCGATGCCGAACAGTCCGGCGGTCAGGTAAGCGCCGATGATGCCGAAGCAGATCACCAGCACCGGCAGGGCGGTCGACTCCATCGAGATGGCAAGGCCCTGGATGACGTTGGTGCCGTGCCCGGTGGTGGAGCTGTTCGCGATGCTGCGCACCGGCCGGTATTCGGTCGAGGTGTAGTACTCGGTGATCACCACGATCAGCCCGGTCACCAGCAGGCCGATGATCGCGCAGACGAACAGGCCGAAGCCGGTGACGCTTGTGCCGTCGCTCATTGCCAATGGCCGGCCGACGCCGGCCATTGCGGTGATGACCAGGAAGATCAGCACGGCGGATGCGCCGCCGGTGGCCATCAGCCCGCGGTACAGCGCCTTCATAATGTTGTTGTCGGCCCCGAGCTTCACGTAATACGTGCCGCCGACCGAAGCCAGGATGCACACGCCGCCGATCACCAGCGGCAGCACCATCAGCGAATCGCGCACCGCGCCCGTGAAAAAGATCGCTGCAAGCAGCATCGTCGCGACGATGGTGACCACGTAGGTTTCGAACAGGTCGGCGGCCATGCCGGCGCAGTCGCCGACATTGTCGCCCACGTTGTCGGCGATGGTGGCCGGGTTGCGGGGGTCGTCCTCGGGGATGCCGGCCTCGACCTTGCCGACCAGGTCGGCGCCCACGTCCGCGCCCTTGGTGAAGATCCCGCCGCCGAGCCGGGCGAAGATCGAGATCAACGAGGCGCCGAAGCTCAGCCCGACCATCGCCTCCAGCACCGGGCGCAGATTGTCGCCGACCACGCCGGCGCGCAGGATGGCGTAATAGATGGTGACGCCCAGCAGACCGAGGCCCACCACCAGCATCCCGGTGATGGCGCCGGACTTGAACGCCACGTCCAGCCCCGCGGCCATGCCATTCCGCGATGCCTGCGCGGTGCGCACGTTGGCGCGCACCGATACGTTCATGCCGACATACCCCGCCGCCCCGGATAGCGCCGCGCCGATCAGGAAGCCGATGCCGACCTTCAGCCCGAGCAGCAGCGTCAGGATCACCAGGATGACCACGCCGACGATGCCGATGGTGGTGTACTGTCGATTCAGATAGGCTTTCGCGCCCTCCTGCACGGCGCTCGCGATCTCCTGCATGCGCGCGGTGCCGGCGTCGGCGGCAAGCACCTGGCGCGTGGTGTAGACGCCGTAGGCAAGAGCCAGCAGGCCGCAGACGATCGCGATGATCAGCGGGAAGGCCATTTCGGTACGATCTCCAACCCCAGCGTATTGACCGTGACGCACGGCTTCGGCGCAACCCCCGCGTCCGGCACTCCCGGCTAAGGCTTGGCTTGGGGAGGATGGCAGAACCGATCGGGCGGAGCAACCAACCGGCCGGTCGCGCGGGCGGTGGTGCGCCATGGCGAACGACGATCGGCGAATGGCATGCGTCGGCGGATCGCGCCGTGTGCGCGCGCGGACTGTTTCGCGCTCCGCCCAGTTCTTGACGACCGGGTGATGACGCCGTGCGGCCGTTTTCATCGGGCGGCTCGGTGCGCGCGTCTGCGCCCCGTTCGTCCGGCGGCCGGCAGCAGCTGGCGGGCGTCGCGATCGCCGTCCTCGGAATAGTCGCGCGTCAGGTCTCGGCGCCGACGCGGGCGCGTCCGCTGCACGGGAGCGCCAGCTCTGCGCGGCGCGCGACCGCCGCGGCCTGCATTGGTTCCAGAACCCGGGTCCGCCGCACATGTCCGGGGTTCGACCGCCTCGCGATAAGATGATAGCTGACGGAGTGCCCATGCGCGCCGGGAGGAACGCAATCAGCGCCGAGGGCAGCGCCAGGCCCGCGTGACAGGGGTTGCAGTCTGCACCTAAGCTGGATGGCTCGCTCCTGCGGGCTGGAACGACGTTATAAGGGTCGCGTTTACGCCCGGCGCGGAGGCCAAAGGCTTGCCTGGATGAGGGTGGACTGGGCCGGTCGCATCGGTTGCGGGCCGGATGTCGGGAGCGTGTAAGGAATTGGGCGCCTCCGAAAGGGCAAAACCGGTGAGCAGGGGGTTGCTGACTCCCTCGCAGCGCGATGCGCTGCTCGTGCTGATGCGGGCGCTCGTGGACCACGGGTCGATCGTCGCGATCACCGGGGCGGCCGGAGCAGGCAAGACAGCGGTCCTGCGCAGCGTGATGTCGGGCCGAGTCGAAGCCAGCACCCAGCTGATCTGGTGCGACAGCAAGGACGGAGAGCCGCTTACCCTGGCGCGCATCCTCCTCGATGTCGCGGGCCGGCTGCCCGACATGGACACCGAGACTGGCGCGGACGCGGGTGACGGCCGGGAAAGCCCGGCCGCTGACGTGGTTGCCGCAAACGCGTCGATCATCGTCGTCGACGACGCGCACCTGCTCACGCCGGAGGCCGCAGCCTACCTGGTCAGCGTGCTGGATTTCGTTGTCGGCAAGGCTGTGCGGATCCACCTCATCCTGATTGGGCGGCCGGCGCTCTGGAGCGTGTTGCACAGCGCCGGGATCGCCGGCCGGGTCTGCGCCTCAAGCGAGGTGTCCGGCGTCGTGCCCGACTTGGCCGCACCCGGCCGGGACGCGGGCGGGGCGATGGAGAGACCGGGCGGCCCGGACAGCGACGACACCGGACCCGGCGGGCGGCTGCCTGTTGCGGGCGGCAGCGGGGGTTTCCCGGTGCCCGTCTTGTCCCGGCGCCCAGCCCCCGCGGCGTGGGAGGCTTTCGGCGGCTGGCCCTCGCTCGGACGGGTTCGCGCCAGACTCGGCCGCCTGGCGCCGTTCCGGGCAGAGTCGATCACGGAGATCCGGGTTCTGTCCGGCGCGGTCGTGCTGGCGGTCGGCAGCCTCGCGCTCTATCAGCTGCTGAACCCGGTGGGACGCCCGCTTGAGGCTCCGGCGGCCCTGGACGGCATAGTTGAGCCGCCGTCCGCCCAGCAGGCGACGTCCGTCGCGATCTTGCAGGCAGCCAACCCTGCGCCGGGGCCGCCCGATGCGGCGGTGGCCCCGCTGATCCGCCGGGGCGCGCCGCCGACGCCAGCACGCCCGGGCGCCTCGATCATTCCAAGATTCGGAAGCGCACGAGCCGACTGCTCGCAGCCCTGCGCCTCACCCGCTGTCCGGAACGGGTGCGAGCGAAATCCCGGCGTATGACGAGGATGCCTCGGTGTCGCTGGCCTGGAACGACGCGCGACGAGGGTCGATCCATTCCAGCGTGCAGTTGCCGGCGGCCGAGATCAACGCGCTGCTCCGCAGCGGCGAGGCGCTGCTGGCGCGCGGCCAGATCCGCGCGGCACGACTGCTGTACCAGCGGGCCGCGGCGGCCAACTCGGCGGTCGGCGCCGCAACTCTTGCCAAGACATACGATCCATTCTTCCTCGCGGGTATCGGCCCGACGATCTACTTGCCAAAGGTCTCGCTCGCGGTTGCCTGGTATCGGCGCGCCGTCGAGCTGGGAGACCAGGAGGCCGGGCTTCGTCTGAAGCGCCTCGACTCCCTCGAAAGCCTCGGGGATCGGAGCTGATGGCGTTCCGGTCCCTGCGCGCGACCGGATGCGGGTTCAGGCAGCAGGGCGTGTCGAAATCGGTTGCGGTCGCGGCGCTGGCGTTGGCGTGTCTGCTCGGCGCCGTGGGCGCAGGCGATGCCGGCGGAAGCCATGGCGGCCCGGGCGGTAACGGAAATGGCAATGGCCACGGCAACGGCCACGGCAACGGCCCCGGCAGCGGCCCCGGACACGGCAACGGCAACGGCAACGGCAACGGCAACGGAGGGGGTGACGGGGGCGGTCCGGGTAACGGCAATGGCGGCGGCGACGGTCACGGGGGCGGAAACGGCGGCGGCGGCAATGGCCAGGGGGGCGGCGACGGGAACGGCCACGGTCCAGGCGGTGGCGGCGGCCCAAGCCCCGGCCCCGGCGGCAGTCGGGCGGGTGGCGCGCCGAACGGCGGCGCCCCAGGCGGCGGCGGGTCTTCGGCCCCTGCCGGCCCGACCGCACCCGGGGGCGCGGGATCCCAGCACGCAGCGGAATCGGCATCAGGCGGCCCAGCCGGCGCCAGCAACTCCCCGCGCGGGTCGGATGCGGGCGGCAGCGCACAGGCCTCCGGCTCCTCAAGCGGCGTCGCCGGGGCAGCGCAGAGCGCGGCGTCTGACTCCGGAGTAACGGGTCAGGAGATCGCCGGTTCGGGCGCCTCGCCCGCTTACGGGCCGGCTGCCAACCCGGCCGGCGCAGTCGCGGCCTCGGCTCCCTTGTGGCGCTGGGCCACTGGCCTGCCGCCGGGCTACCGCCAGCGCGCGATGTTCAAGGCGTCCAACTTCATCGGCGCTCCCGACATCCGTCAGAACGCGCTGGACGGCTTCTACAAAGGCTACGGCACTCTGGCGACCGGCAGCCGGAAATGCGCTCGGCGCGAGGCGACGTATATCACCCTGCGGCATGGGCGGGCGGTGTTCGAGGGCACCAGCACCGGCACGTTCGCCGGCGTGACGGGGTTCGGGGACGAGATCCGCATGTTGAGCGTCACCCGCGGCTCAACGAGGCTGGTCGGCACATTCGGCGAGGCGCTTTTTGTCGGCAGCCTGTCGCGTGCCCACTGCGTGTACGACTACACGCTCCGCAGGGTCGCCGGAACAGACATGGCGACGACCACAAATCGATCCTTCGCGCGCGGCGGGGCGCCCGGCCGCAGGGCGGTCGCGCAGCAACCGCCGCAGCAGACAGGCGGGCATCCTGAACACGCATCATCCGGCGCGCCCACCCGTCCCGCCGGGAAAGGACCGGCTCCCGACCGCGCCGCTTTCGCCGAGGAGCAGGCGCGGCTTGGCGATCGGCTCCTGGGTCAGGGCAGGTTAGCCGAGGCGCGCCGGGCGTTCGAACGCGCCGCCCGCGACGGCAATGCCGAGGGCGCGCTCGGCCTCGGCATGGTCTATGACCCGGTTGTGCTGTCCAGGCTCAAGGGCAGCCACCCGGAGGCCGACGCCCTGGTGGCACGGATTCTGGTATCTGCGGGCGCAGCTTCTCGGCAACAGGGATGCCGAACGCCAACTCGCGCGGCTTGACGCGCCGGCTCGGCCCTGAACGGCGAGTTGGCGATACGAACCGGTCGCCAGCTTCCTCCAGTTGAGCCAAGGAGCGCGTCCGTTGTGAAATACCAGCGTCATGCCGATGCGTAGTATGCCGGCTGGTCGATGTCGGTCAGCAGGTCCGGACCGGTCGGCTTCCAGCCGAGCAGCGATCGCGTGCGCGCGCTTGACGCCGGCATGTCCAGGGCCGCGAAGTCGGCGAACCAGCCAAAATGCTCCCGGCCCCGCAGATTCCACCGGCACGCCCAGTCGACGGCCGATCACCTCGGCGATCTGTGTGAACGGCACGCCCTCGTCGGCAACACCATGATAGGCAGGCTCGGTCGCACCGTGGTCGAGCACGAGGCGATACAGGCGCGCGGCATCCAGCCGGTGCACGCCGGGCCAGCGGTTCAGGCCCTCGCCGACATAGGCCGACACGCCTGTCTCGCGCGCCAGGCCGATCAGGAGCGGGATGAAGGCGCGGTCGCCGACGCCGTGCACCGAAGGCGAGAGACGGACGGTGGTGGCGCGCACGCCGCGCTCTGCAAGCGCCCGCGCGGCCGACTCCGATTTGCGAGGGAAGGCGGGCGTGGACGGAGCCACGTCCGCCTCGGTCGCGACCCGGCCGGGAGCGAGCAGCGCGACCCCTCCCGTGACAATGAGCGGCCGCTGCGAACCATCCAGCGCGGCCCCCAGGATTTCGATTGCCCGCGCGTCCTGCGCGGCATTTTCGGCGAACCTGGAAAAGTCGTGATTGAAGGCGGTATGGATCACCGCGTCGGCGCCCGCGGCACCACTGCGCAAGATATCGGGGTCGTCGAGCGTGCCGCGGAGCACGCCGGCGCCGGCGGCGGCGAGTGCGGCCGTCTTGGCCTCGGTGCGGGCGAGGCCTATGACCTGGTGACCGGCGCGGACCAATTCCTCGACCACTGCGGAGCCGACCCAGCCGGTGCTGCCCGTGACGAAAACGCGCATGCAATCAACCCTCGTGCTTCGTGTGGGGCTATTGTCGACACGAGGCGCCTGCCGGTAAAGGAGTGACGTTATGAGGGTATAAAAGCTAACAGGATATGCGCCCTTGCCCGACGGCGGTTCGCTCGGTGTCTATCTCAGGAACCGGCGCATCAGGCTCGATCCCGCGTCCTTCGGCATCTCCGGCGGCCGGCGGCGCACGACGGGGCTGCGGCGCGAGGAGGTGGCCCACCGCACCAACATCAGCGCGACCTGGTACACTTGGCTGGAGCAGGGGCGCGGTGGCAGCCCCTCGGCTGACGTGCTCGACCGGATCGCCCGCGCGCTCATGCTCACGGAGGTCGAACGCGAACACCTGTTCCTGATTGGTCTCGGCCGCCCGCCCGAGGTGCGCTACCGCGGCGGCTACGCGATCACGCCGCGTCTGCAGCGCCTCCTGGAGACACTGACATACAGCCCGGCGATCGTCAGGACCGCGACATGGGACGTGGTCGCCTGGAACCGTGCGGCCGCGAGGGTGCTTCCGGATTACGAATTGCTGCCGCCAGAGCGGCGCAACGTGCTCCGCATGATCTTCTGCGATGCGCGGATTCGCGCCGCGCAAGCCGACTGGGAAGCCGTGGCCCGCCTCGTCGTCGGCACCTTCCGCATCGACGCTGCGCGCGCCGGCGCCGATACCGAAGCCGCGCCGCTCGTCGCCGAACTCTGCCAGTCCAGCGCCGAGTTCGCAGCCATGTGGCAAGACCACGACCTGCAGACGCACTGCGACGGGGTGAAGCATCTGCGCCATCCGGAACTCGGTCAGATCGCGCTGGAATACTCGGCATTCGCTGTGGACGGCCGGCCGGATCTCAGCATAATCGTCTACAATCCCGTGACGTTGGCCGACCGGAGGCTTATCGAGTCTCTGGTGGAAGCAAGGCCGGCTCTTGCCGCAGAGTGAGGGGAAGCAGTTCGCAGGCGGTGATCCGGCTGGCATTGCACAGGAGATGCTGGACCAAGAAGCATGGTGCCCAGGGGCGGAATCGAACCACCGACACTGCGATTTTCAGTCGCATGCTCTACCAACTGAGCTACCTGGGCGTGACGCGCAGCATTGGAGCGGCGGGAATTAGCCCAACCCGCGCCGCCGATCAACCCGCCCTGTTCAGGCGGGAGTGGGGTCCGGCGAAGGTCGCCGCGGGTCAGTTCAGCGGCAGTCCCCCGGATCCCATGCCGAATGGCGGCATCAGCCGTCCGGCTACCGGCACGTCGCCGCCGACCACCGGGCGCGCCGCGGGGGTGATGCCGCGCACCACCCGGTCCGGCACCTGCGCCGTGGCCGCGGCGCGCAACAGGGCGGTCAGGAACGACTTGCCCCAGGCCAGCGGCGAGCGGTCCTCGATCGCGCCCCAAAGGGCCTGCCACCGTTCCTGCCGCTCGCCCAGCCGCATGGTCAGCGCCGCGTCGATCGCGTCGGCGAGGGCGTCGGCATCATACGGGTTGACCATCAGGGCGGCGTCCAGCTGCTGCGCGGCACCCGCGAAACGCGACAGCACCAGCACGCCCGGATCGGCCGGATTCTGGGCGGCGACGTATTCCTTGGCCACCAGGTTCATGCCGTCGCGCAGCGGCGTGACCAGGCCGACCCGGGCCAGGCGCATATAGCCGGCCACCATCGCCCGATCGACCGCGCGGGTCACCAGCCGCAGCGGAGTCCAGTCGGGGTCGCCGAGGTCGGCGTTCAGCGCCCCGGCATCGCTGACCAGCGCGGCGCGCAGCGACTTGTAGCTGTCGACGTCCTTGCGCGAGCTGGCTGCGATCTGCAGCATGGTGACGTGCCGCCGCCATGCCGGCCGCTTTTCCAGCAGGGTGCGCAAGCCTCCGACACGCTGCAGCAGGCCCTTCGTCGGATCCAGCCGCTCGGCGCCGAGCAGCAGCCGCTGGCCGCACAGGCTCTGGCGCAGGCAGTCGGTCGCCGCGCCATGCTGCGCGTCGCTCGCCATGCGGGCGAAGCTGCGCGGTTCGATCTCCACCGGGAACACGCCCAGGCGCACCCGCCGGCCGCCGCCGGGGCCGGGCACATGCAGCATGTTGCCGTGCGCGCGCGAACAGCCGGCCAGCAATTCGGCGGCGTTGGCGAAGTTGTTGACGTCATTCTCGGTCTGAAAGCCGATCAAGTCGGCGCCCAGCATGTCGCGCACGAAGCTGGCCATTTCCGGCGCTGCCGCCAGCACGTCGGTCGAGGCGAACGGGATGTGCAGGAAGAAGCCGATCGGGTTGCGCACCCCAGCCTCGCGCAGCGCCGCAGGCATCGGCAGCATGTGATAGTCATGCACCCAGACGATGTCCGACGGGTGCAGCAGCGGCGCCACGGCGCGGGCCATGCGCGCGTTGACCTCGCGGTAGGCGCGCGCGTCCTCGCGGTCGTACTGCATCAGTTGCTGCATCGTGTGCAGCAGCGGCCACAGCACGCCGTTGGAGAAGTTGTTGTAGTACCGATCGTGTTCGTCGGGCGTCAGGTCGATGGTCGCGTAGTCCACGCCGGCATGGTGCGCGATCTCGGGCGGGCGCGGCGTGGCGGCGTCGGCAACCTTGCCGCTCCAGCCGAACCACAAGCCGCCACGGCGGTCCATCAGACCTTCCAGCGCGACTGCCAGGCCGCCGGCCTGCGATCCGCCGGACGGCATCGGCACGCGGTTCGAGACGACCACCAGGCGATCCATCATGCCTCCCAGAGCGCCACCGGCAAGGCGGCGAATATATGGGCCAGGGAGATGCGGCCCCCGGCGATTTGCTGCGACGGCGCCGGCGATCCGCCGAGCGCGTCTGACCATGTCCGTGACATTAGGTTACGCGGCATCAGGAGTGAGGTTTCTCGCCAAGACGTGACCGGGGGCAGGGGCGACGCCGCTCGCCCGTCCAGCAGCGGGGTCAGCAGCCGGCCAACCGCGACCAGCGCCGCGCGGTCCTCATGCACGCGCAGGAAAGCCAGCACGCGCTCGGCCTGCGGCCCCTCGGCGCGCAGCGGCAAGTACGTGCCGTGCGCGAACAGGCCGGGCAAGCGGGAGCGCAAGGCCAGCGCACGGGCGATCACCGCCTGCTTCACCCGGCCGTCGCGCCACTTGCCCAGCAGCAGCCCCGGAGCCGGCTGGTCTGCCAGCGCCGCCTGCCGCGCCGCGAAATCGACCGGCCGCCGGTTGTCCGGGTCTACCAGGGAGAAGTCCCAGAACTCCGTGCCCTGATACAGATCCGGAACGCCGGGGCTGGTCAGGCGCAGCATGGTCTGCGCCAGACCATTGGCCGCGCCCGCCGGCGCGATGCGGGCGGCGAAATCGGCGATCTCGCGCACCACCGGGGCGCTGCGGGCGGGGTCCAGGCATTGCGCCAGCAACTCCCGGCAGGCCTGCTCATACGCCTCGTTCGGCGCGGCCCATTCGCTGTGGCGCTTGGCCTCGCGCACCGACTTTTCCAGCCAGCCGCCGACCCGTTCGCGAAACGCGGCCACGCCCTGCGCGTCATCGGGCGCGAGGTCGAGCGGCCACGCGGCAACCAGAGTCTGGTACAGCATCAGCTCGTCTGCGGTGTCCGGGGCGACGGCGCCGCCCACCTCGCGCTTGGCCGCTGCGTTCAACCGGGTCCAGCGGCCGACCGCCGCCTCCCACTCGGCCGGGATCTCGCTCAGCACGGCCAGCCGCGCGCGCGTGTCCTCGCCGCGCTTGTGGTCGTGCGTGGCTGTTGCCAGCAGGGCGCGCGGCAGCCGGCGCCGCCGCTCGCGGGCGGTCGCGTGATAGGCGGTCGGCGCCAGGCACCACTGCGACGGCTCGCTGCCCACCTCATTGCGGCTGAGCAGCCGGCCGTAGCGGTAGAACGCGGTGTCCTCCACCGATTTCGCTGCGGTCGGCGCGGACAGCTGCTGGAATCCCACCATCGCGCGCAGCCAGCCGGCCCGCGCCGCCCCGGCCGGCACGTCGCGAATCCCGTCGCCGGCGATTAGCCGCTGCATGATGTCCAGCAGCCCGGCATCGGCGGTGCGGGTGGTGCGCCGCGCCCCGGCCATCGCCCAGGCGAGCGCCTGCTGGTCGCTTTCGGACGCGCCGCCCAGCCCGGCATAGATGCGGTACGTGTGAAAGTGCACGAGGATCTCTTCGAGTGCGCGGCGGACACGGGTAAGTGTCCAGTCCCGTGTGGCCAGATTGCGGCGCAATACGCGATGGAATGCGGCGGACGTGGCCCACAGCTCGCTGGACAGCGCCTGCCGCAGGATCTGTCGCCGCGCCGCCTCGGCCTCCGTCTCGAACGAAGCTGCCCGGCCGGTAAGCCCGGTCCACAGTTGCGTCAGCGCCGCCTCACCGGCCGGGTCGTGCAGCACGGCGGAGGCCTCGTTCATGAAGTCGTAGCCGGTGGTGCCGTCGGTCAGCCAGTCGGAGGCCAGACGCTCGTGCGCGAACAGGATCTTTTCCACCCACAGCACCGGCGGCTCGGCCTGCAGCGCCGCCGGCCGACGCGCGTGTTCCGTCTGCATCCGCCGGCGCAGCTTGCGGCAATAGCCGCGCGGATCGGCCAGCCCATCGACGTGGTCGATGCGCAGCCCGTCGATCAGCCCCTCCGCATACAGTTCCAGGACAAAGGCGTGGGTGGCATCGAACACCTCCGGACGCTCCTGGCGCATGCCGGCCAGCCCATTGATATCGAAGAAGCGCCGCCAGTTGATTTCGTCGCTGGCCGCTCGCCACCAGGCGAGACGGTAGGCCTGCCGCTCCAGCAGCATGTGCAGCCGGTTGCGGCTGTCCGCCTCGCCCGGAGCGAACGCCGCCAGCGCCGCGGCGAACGACGTGCGCTGCGCCGGATAGGCGTCCAGCAGGGCGGCCCGGCCGGCCGCGACGCGCTCGCGCGCCTCGGCGTCGTTAGCGGCCACGAATGGTTCGGCGAGCGCGTCGAGGCTGCCGGCGGCGGCGCGCAGGATGGTCGGATAGTCGCGCGGAGCGATCGGAAACCGATGTGCGTCATAGACTGAGGCAAAGAACCGCCCGTCAGCTTCGTCGAACTTCAGCACGATGTCGCCGGCGGCCAGCGCATCGCCGTATGACGCGCCCAGGAACGGCGCCAGCAATGTGCCGCGCAGGGTGGGATCCGGCGGCTCCCAGTCGATGTCGAAGAACGTCGCGTAGGGCGAGGCGCGTCCCCACTCCAGCACGTCCAGCCACCAGGCGTTGTCGGCGCCGCCGACGCCCATGTGGTTGGGCACGATGTCCAGGATCAGTCCCATGTCGTGCGCGCGCAGGGCGGACACCAGCCGGCGCAGCGCCGTCATGCCCCCGAGTTCGGGATTGATCGCGGCATGATCGACGATGTCGTAGCCATGGGTCGAGCCCGGCCGCGCGGTGAGCAGCGGCGAGGCATACACATGGCTGATGCCGAGCCGCGCAAAATACGGCACGAGGTCGGTCGCCCGATCCATCGGGAAGTCGCGATGGAATTGCAGCCGGGCGGTGGCGCGCAGGTCAGGCATCGGTAACTCCAGGGTCGGCCGCGAGCGCGCCGCCGGTGAGGGATGCTAAGTCCGTGTCCCGCGAAACGCCTCCAGCCGCCGCGCCACATCTGGCGCATCCAGCAGTCCCGAGGCCGGCCCGGGCATGCGGCGGCGCCAGTTCGGGTGCTCGGTCGTGGTGCCGGGAAGGTTGGGCTGCTCGAGACGCGCCAGGATGTCTTCCAGCGGCAGCAGCGCCAGATCGCAGGCGGCGCGCCCGACCTGGCCCAGCGCCGCGTCCACTGCCGGCCAGGCCTCATCGGGGGAGGGCTGCTCGCCTGAGGCCGCACCGCTGTCGCGCATCGTCTGCCACAGCAGCGAGCGGTCGCGCGCGCGCTCGCCCTCTTCGGCCGCCTGGTCGGGAACCATGCCGAGGGTGGTGCGCACCTCGATGTCGTGCCCGCGCCACCATCCGGCGACGGTCGGCAGGTCATGCGTGCTGGTCATCGCCACGGCATGCGCCGACCACTCGGCGGGCGGGCGGAACCGGTCGCCGTCGCGCTCGAACCACAGCACGCGCATCCCCAGCACGCCGCACTCGATCAGGCGCGGCTGGAAGCCGTCGGGCACGGTGCCCAGATCCTCGCCCAGCACCACTGCCGCGTGACGCGCCGATTCCAACGCGACCAGCCGCAGCATGTCGTGCACCGGAAATGTCAGATAGGCCCCGGCATGGGCGTCGGCGCCCTCGGGCACGACCCATAGCCGCTGCAATCCCATGGCGTGATCGATGCGCACGCCCCCGGCATGGCGCAGCGCGGCGCGCAGCATCTCGATGAACGCGGAGAACCCGTGCCGGCGAAGTCCGAGCGGCGTGAATGCGGAGATGCCCCAGTTCTGCCCTTGCGTGTTCAGCAGATCCGGCGGCGCGCCGATCGACAGGCCGATCATCATTTCGCCCTGTCGGCTCCACGCATGGCTGCCGCCGCTATCGGCGCCCACCGCCAGATCCGAAATCAGGCCGATCCGCATGCCGGCATCGCGCGCCGCGGCCTGCGCCTGCGCCTGCCCGGCATCGGCCAGCCATTGCAGCCAGGCGTGAAAGGCGATTTCGCGCGGATGATCGGCGGCAAATGCGGCGACCGCCGGGCTGGTCGGATCGCGGAACGGCTCGGGCCAGCTCCGCCACGACCACAGGCCGGAATCGCCGCCGTAGAAATGCGCGTGCAGCGCCTCGAACCGCGCATGCCGCTCGACCGCCTCGCCCAGTTCGGCGCGAAACGCGGCCAGCCCGACCTCGTCGATGCCGGCATCGAAGCGGCTGCGGAACTGCGCCAGCCGGGTGCGCGCGGCGCGCGGCCAATCGACGAGGTCATCCGCCTCCAGTTCCGCGTCGCCATTCGCCGGGGCGTGCAGCACGTTGCGCAGGATGCGGCTGGATGGCGCATACGGGCTGAAGCGGTCGGGGTCGGCCGAGAACTGCGCATGCACCGGGCTGATCGCCACGGCGTCCGCCCCGTGCCGGGCCGCGGCGCGGACGAACTCCGCCAGCCCCGAGAAATCCCCGATCCCGCCGTCGCCCGCCCGGCGCAGGCTGTAGAGCTGCGTGGCGATGCCCCAAGGCCGCCCAGGCGGTAGTGGATGGCAGCGCCGTGGCGCGACCGCCAGCACCGCCTGGTGCCCGTCGCATGTCAGCCGGTGGTAGCCCGGCCGGTCGATGGTCAGGCCGCCGTCTCCGGTCAGCCTGCCGCCGCCTTCGAGCTCGACCGAGCAGCGCCCCGGAATCACGAACTGCTCGCCAACGGTCGCAGTCAGCAGCGGTGGCAGGCCCTCGGCGGCGCCGCGGTGGTGCGCCAGGCTGTCGGCGACTTCGGCATCGCTGCCGGCGGGGACGCCAAGCGCCCGCAGCACCGCGCGCAACGTCTCCGGGGCGATATGGTGCAGCCGGCCCTGGAAATCATGCCAGTTCGGGGCAATGCCGCTGGCCTCGGCGAGTTCCGCGAGCGGCTGGTCGCTCACGCGCGTTCCAGCAGGAAGGCGACCGTGCTGCGCGCCGACAGCGTGCCCTCGCCCAGACGGCCGGCATCGCCGAGATGGCTCTCGAACAGCATTTGTCCGCTGAGTGCATCGGTCGCGACGGGACGCGAGCCGAGATTGCTGGCGATGATCAGCTCGGAACCGTCGCCCAAGGCCCAGCGCGCAACGATGCTGCACCGGTCGATCGCCTGCGCCCCCAGACTGCGGGCGCCGGGGATCCGCTGCATGACGTGGCGCTGGCGCAGTCCGAGCAGCACGCGCATCTGGCCGGCGATTTCCTCGTCTCGATCCATCGCGTCCGGGCGCGACAATTCATACGTCTCGGGCGCATTCGGGTCAGGTATCTGCTTGCGGCGGGCTTCGTCGGCAAAGGCGGCGAAGCCGGCGAACTCGCGGCGCCGGCCCTCGCGGACCAGTTCGGCCAGTTCGTCGTGGTGGTCGGTGAAGAACAGGAACGGCGCGCGCGTCCCGGTCTCCTCGCCCATGAACACCAGCGGGATTGCGGGCACAGCAGCAGCAACGCGTGCGCCGCGCGGAGGGCCTCGGGATCCGCCAGCGTGGTCAGCCGGTCGCCCAGCGCGCGGTTGCCGATCTGGTCGTGGTTCTGCAGGCAGATGACAAAGGCGCTGGTGGGCAGCCCGGCGGATGGCTCGCCGCGCTGCTCGCCCTTGTGATTGACCTCGCCCTGCCATGAGAAGCCTTCGGAGAGCGAGCGCGCGAGCTTGGCCGAGGCGTCCTGGTAATCGGCGTAATAGCCCTCGGTCTCGCCGGTCAGCAGCACGTGCAGCGCATGGTGCGTGTCGTCGGCCCATTGCGCGTCGTACAGTCCGGCGCGCAGGAGGGAAGCGACATTGCCCTCGTGCTCCATGACCAGATGCACGAAGCGTTCCGGGTCCAGCGCCTGACGGATGGAGCTGGCGAGCGCCTCGGCAAAATCCTGATTGGCGTACGCATGGACTGCATCGAAGCGCAGCCCGTCGAACTGATATTCCTGCAGCCAGTAGATGGCGTTCTCGACGAAATACTCGCGCACCTGCGGCCGGTTGAAGTCGATCGCGGCGCCCCAGGGCGAATGCTTGCCTTCATCGAAGAACCATTTTCCGCCATAGACGTGCTGATAAGCCCCGTCCGGTCCGAAGTGGTTGTACACGACATCCAGGAACACCATCAGCCCGAGGCCGTGCGCGTGATCGATCAGCGTCTTCAGCTCGCCGGGCGTCCCATAGGCGGCGTCGGGCGCGTATGGGAGCACGCCGTCATAGCCCCAGTTGCGCGCGCCGGGAAAATCGTTGATCGGCATCAGTTCGATCGCGGTGAAGCCAAGGTCGCGCAGCCGCTCCAATGCGGCGGACACGCCGGAGAAGCCGCCCAGCAGGCCGCAGTGCGCCTCGTAGATGACCGCCTCGTGCCACGGCCGGCCACGCCAGCCGGTGTTCTGCCACTCATGCGCCTCGGCATCGAACACCACGCTCCAGCCATGCACGTCACCGTCCTGCAGGCGGGAAGCGGGATCAGGCACCGCCATTCCGTCCGGCAGCCGGTAGCGGTATCGCGTGCCTGGCGGCGCATCCGCTGTCGCCGAGAACCAGCCGTCTGCCTCGCGCTGCATCGCCTGCGGATCGCGCCCTTGCAGTTCCAGCGACACCCGCTCGCAGGCGGGCGCCCATAGCCGGAAATCCGTGCGGCCGTCGCGCGTCTGCGCGCCGAACGGCAGCTTGCGGGCGAAGCGCGCGCTCATGCTGCGGGCGTCAGCACGATCGTCGCCAGCGGCGGCAGCACGAGGCTGATCGACGCCGGCAATCCGTGGCTTTCGATGTCCTCGGCCTGCACCTGACCTCCGTTGCCCAAGTTCGAGCCGCCATAGATCGCGGCGTCGGTGTTCAGCGCCTCGCGCCAGACGCCGCCATGCGGCACACCGAGGCGATAGGCATCGCGTGGGACCGGGGTGAAGTTGCAGACCGCCAGCACCGGCGGGTCGCCGTCGTGGCCGAAACGCAGATAGGCGAACACGCTCTGGTCGCGATCGTCGATCACCACCCAGCGGAACCCGCCGCCGTCACTGTCGCGACGATGCAGGGCCGGCAGGGTGCGATACAGCGCGTTCAGGTCGCGCACCACGCTCTGCACGCCGGCATGGTGCGGGAAGTCGAGCAAGTGCCAGTCCAATCCGGTGTCATGGTTCCATTCCCGCCCTTGCGCGATCTCGCCGCCCATGAACAGCAGCTTCTTCCCGGGATGCGTCCACATGAAGCCAAAATAGGCGCGTAAATTGGCGAATTTCTGCCACTCGTCGCCGGGCATCTTGCCGATCAGCGAGCCCTTTCCGTACACCACCTCGTCATGCGACAGCGGCAGGATGAAGCGTTCCGAGAAGGCGTAAACCAGCCCGAAGGTCAGCTGGTCATGGTGCCAGCGGCGGTGGACCGGCTGCTCCTGCATGTAGTGCAGGGTGTCGTGCATCCAGCCCATGTTCCATTTGTAGTCGAAGCCCAGCCCGCCATCGGTAGCCGCGCGGGTAACGCCGGGCCAGGCGGTGCTCTCCTCGGCAATCAATACGGCGCGCGGGCAGCGCTCGCGGATCACGCCGGACAGTTCCTGCAGAAACGACACCGCTTCCAGGTTCTCCCGCCCGCCATAGCGGTTCGGCACCCACTCGCCTTCGCGCCGGCTGTAGTCGCGGTACAGCATCGAGGCGACCGCATCGACGCGCAGCCCGTCCACGCGGTAGTGCTCCAGCCAATGCAGCGCCGAGCCGATCAGGAAGCCGCGCACCTCGTTGCGGCCGAGGTTGAAGATGTAGGTGTTCCAATCCGGGTGGAAGCCTTCCTTGGGATCGGCGTGTTCGTAGAGCGGCGTGCCGTCGAAGCGCGCCAGCCCGTGCGGGTCGGAGGGAAAATGCGCCGGCACCCAGTCCAGGATCACCCCGATCCCGGCCTCGTGGCAGCGATCGACGAACGCGGCGAACGAGGACGGCGGCCCCAGGCGCGAACTCGGCGCGAACTGGCCGAGCGGCTGATAACCCCAGCTGCCGCCGAACGGGTGCTCCATGATCGGCATCAGCTCGACATGGGTGAAGCCGAGCTGCGCGACATCGGCACCAGCCGGTCGGCCAGCATCTGCCAGCCATTCGCCCCGGCATCCAGCTCCGGCAACCAGGAAAAGGCATGCGCCTCGTAGATCGAGATCGGCGCATCCGGCGATTGGCGCGGGTGGAAATCGGTGTTGCGCCAGTGCCAGCGCTCATCGACGACGATCGAGGCGGTGGCGGGGGGCGCTCGTCGGCGGTGGCCACCGGGTCGGCCTTCAGCGGCAGCAAGCCGCCGTCTGGGCCGAGCAGCTCGTACTTGTACGCGGCGCCGGCGGGCAGGTCCGGAATGAACAGCTCCCACACGCCCGGCCCCTGTCGCAGCCGCATCGGATGACGGCGGCCGTCCCAGGAGTTGAAGCTGCCGACGACGCTGACGCGACGCGCATTCGGCGCCCAGACCGCGAAGCGGACGCCGCGCACGCCCTCAAACGTGATGACATGGGCGCCGAGCACCCGCCCGAGCTCGCGGTGCCGCCCCTCGGCCATCAGGTAGATGTCCATTTCGCCCAGCACCGGCGGAAAGGCGTACGGGTCGTGGATCACGCGCTCGCCGCCGAACTCCGCTATCCGCAGGCGGTATGGCACGCGCACCGCCAGCAGCCCTGCCCACAGCCCCGCCGGGTCGATACGCTCCAGAGCGGCCAGCGTCTGGGTGCCCTCGGCGGCGATCGCCTCGACCCGCGTGGCCTCCGGCAGAAAGGCGCGTATGGCGCAACCGCCCTCGACATCATGCGGTCCCAGGACAGCGAACGGATCGCCATGCCGCGCCTGCACGATGGCCTCGACCGCGCCCTGATCGGGGCGCATCGACCCGCTCACGAGACCAGCTCCGCCGCCAGCACCCGGTCGGCGATCGCGGTCAGGCCCTGCAGCGGGATGGCCAGCCAGGTGGGCCGGTTCGCCGCCTCGTAGCGGATTTCGTACGCGGCTTTTTCGATGAGGAACAGATCGAGCAGCGCCGCCTCCGCCTCGCGCGGCACCCAGGGGCGCGCGCTCGCCCGCAGCACGGCGCGATACTGCTCCAGTGTGGTCCGCGATGCATCGCGGCGGAACTGCTGCAGCAGCGTGGCCCGCCTTTCCTCGGTCCCGGGCGAGGCTGCCGCGCGTCCCGGCGCGGCCGCGGCGGCGGCGTAATCATAGCTGCGCAGCAGGCCGGCGACATCGCGCAGCGGGCAGGACTTGGCGCGGCGCTGGTCGATGCTGCGCGCCGGCTCGCCCTCGAAATCAATGATGTAGGCGTCGCCCTGCACCACCAGCACCTGCCCCAGGTGGAAGTCGCCATGCACCCGCGTACTCAGCGCGCCACGTCCTTCGCGCGCCAGGCGCCAGATCGCATCGCGCAGCGCCGGCTCGCGCTCCATCAAAGCGGTCGCGAGGTGCTGCGTATCGGCGTCCGGCCACTCCCTGGCGGCGCGCAGCAGATCCATTGCCATGTGCAACTGCTCGATCGCGCCGTCCGCCCAACCGTTGCGGATCGCCTCGTTCGCCTCGACCGGCGCGAAGTCCGGCTGGTCGGTGGGCTGCGACAGCGCTTCGTGCAGTTCGGCCAGGCGGCGGCCCATGTTGCCGGCGAACACCGAATAACCGGAGTAGGCGTCGTTGTCGGCGGTGTCGTCGGCGCCGGTGACGGCCAGCTCCTCGACGGTCCGCGCCAGGAAGTCCAGCGTCCAGCCCCAGCCATCGCCCTGGTTGCGCAAAAAGCCTTGCACGATCACCAGCGTATGCGGCGTGCCGTCGGCGGCCAGGCGGACCACCTCGCCGAACAGCGGCGCGGTGTTGGCGAAGCCGCGTTCGGTCAGGTAGCGCGTCATCTCGCCCTCGGGATGGACGCCGGCCACCACGCGGCGCACCACCTTCAGCACCACCAGGTCGTCCACGATCAGCGAGCTGTTCGACTGCTCGGCAGACAGGCGGTGGATGTCCGGGGGCTGCTGCAGCTCCAGCGTCGCCATGCGCGAGGTCGGGCGGAACTCCAGCATGCTCTCGCCGAGCGAGCTCCTCGCGCCCTCGCGCAGGCCGGCGAGCATGGCGCGGGCGAAGCCATCCACCGCGAAGCCGTCGGTCAGCATGCCCACCCGGCGGCCGCGCCGCACCCGCGCCAGCGCCAGTTGCTGCGTCAGCGCGCCACCGCCTTCATCATCCCAGGCGATCGCCAGGGGCAGCACGTAGTTCTCGGTCCGACCCGGCAACTGCGCGGTGATTTCGGCCAGCAGCACTTCCGGCGCGTCGGCTAGGCGCTGTGCGTAGGCCACCCGCACCGCTTCCAGCCGCTCGGTCTTTGAGGCGAACCAGCGGCGCTTCGGCAGATAGGCCGGCAGCGCCTCGTGTTCCAGGATCGCACGCCCGGCCGGCGCCAGCACGTCCTCGACGCCGTTGCGCAGGACGATGGTCGCGAACTCCGGCAGCGGCTCGGGCGGGCGGGTGTGCCATGCCGGCAGCTTTGCTTCCGAGGCCAGCAGGAACACCAGCATGCCATAGCCGGACAGCGTCAGCAGATACGGCAGTTGCCCGATCGGCGGGAACGCCGAGCCGCCCACCATGTCGATCGGCACGCGCCCGGCGAACGCTTGCATGTCCAACTCGACCGGTTGCGGCGAGCGTGACAGGTTGCAGACGCACAGGATCGTCTCGTCGATCTCGCCATGCGCGTACTCGCGCAGATACGCCATGACCTTGCGGTTGCCTGGATACAGGAAGCGCAGCGTGCCGCGCCCGAATGCGGCGAAGCGCTTGCGCCCGGCGAGCGCACGGCGCGTCCAGTTCAGCAGCGAGTGCGGGTCGGCGGCCTGCGCCTCGACGTTTATCGCCTCGAACCCGTACAACGGATCCATGATCGGCGGCAGAACAAGCGCCGCGGGATCGGCGCGGGAGAATCCGCCATTGCGATCGGGCGACCACTGCATCGGCGTGCGGACGCCGTCGCGGTCGCCGAGATGGATGTTGTCGCCCATGCCGATCTCGTCGCCGTAATAGATGACCGGCGTGCCGGGCATGGTCAGCAGCAGCCCGTTCATCAGCTCGATGCGCCGGCGGTCGCGCGACATCAGCGGCGCCAGCCGGCGACGGATGCCCAGGTTGAGCCGCGCCCGCTTGTCGGTGGCGTAGGTTTCCCACAAATAGTCGCGCTCGCTGTCGGTGACCATCTCCAGCGTCAGTTCGTCATGGTTGCGCAGGAAGATCGCCCACTGGCAGTTGGCGGGAATGTCCGGAGTCTGCCGCATGATGTCGGTGATCGGAAAGCGGTCCTCGCGCGCGATCGCCATGTACATGCGCGGCATCAGCGGAAAGTGGAATGACATGTGACATTCGTCACCCTCGCCGAAATATTGCTGCGCGTCCTCCGGCCACTGGTTCGCCTCGGCTAGCAGCATCTTGCCGGGGGCGTGCAGATCCATCTCCGCGCGGATCCGCTTCAGCACGGCGTGCGTCTCGGCCAGGTTCTCGTTGATGGTGCCGTCGCGCTCCACCAGGTACGGCACCGCGTCGAGTCGCAACCCGTCGATGCCGAGATCGAGCCAGAACCGCATCACCGACAACACCTCGTCGATCACCAGCGGGTTGTCGAAATTGAGATCCGGCTGGTGCGAGTAGAATCGGTGCCAGTAGTAGGCGCCGGCCAGGTCGTCCCACGCCCAGTTGCTCTTTTCCGTGTCGATGAAGATGATCCGCGTCTCGCCATAGCGCTCGTCGTCGTCGGACCAGACGTAGAAATCCCGCTCCGGCGAGCCTTTCGGGGCACGGCGGGCACGCTGGAACCACGGGTGCTGGTCGCTGGTGTGATTGATGACCAGTTCGGTGATGACACGCAGGCCGCGCGCATGCGCCGCCTCGATCATCTGGCGCACATCCGCCAGCGTGCCGTATTCGGGATGCACACCGCGATACTCGGCGATGTCATAGCCGTCGTCGCGGCGCGGGCTGGGGTAGAACGGCAGCAGCCACACCGCGGTGACGCCCAGCTCTGCCAGGTAGTCCAGCTTGGCGATTAGGCCCTGGAAGTCGCCCACGCCGTCGTTGTTGCTGTCGTAGAACGACTTGACGTGCAGCTGATAGATGATGGCGTCCTTGTACCACAGCGGGTCGGATGCCTGCGTTTCGCTCATGTGCGTATGGCCTCAGATGGCGGGACGGGCGCGCCAGATGGTGCAGGGGGCCTCGGGGGACAGGCTCACCCGTTGCCATTTGGAAGTCAGGCTGAACCGGACATCGTGCAGCAGATCCTCGCAGGCCAGCGTCGCCTGGTCGCGCAGGCCCCAACGCCACAACGGCAGCTCGATCGCCGCAGACTGCGCGCCGTGTGGGTCCAGGCTGACACCGACCAGTAGCACGTTGGCGCGATCCGGGGTGGCCTTTTCATAGAACAGCACCTGGTCGTTATCGGCGGGCAGGAAAGTCACGCCCAGATGCGTCTGCAGCGCGGGGTTCATGCGCCGGATCTGGTTCAGCCGCGCGATGTCAGCCACGATGTTGCCGGGCCGGTCCCAGTCCCACGCGCGCAACTGATACTTTTCGCTGTCCAGATACTCCTCACGGCCGGGCACCGGCGTCGCCTCGCACAGCTCGAACCCGGAATAGACGCCCCATAGGCCGGACAATGTCGCGGCCAGCGTGGCGCGGATCAGGAAGCCGGCACGGCCGGAGGTTTGCAGGAAGGGCGGATTGATGTCGGGCGTGTTGACGAAGAAGTTTGGCCGGAAGAAATCCCGCTGCTCGCTGGTCGAAAGCTCGGTCAGGTATTCGGTCAGCTCGCGCTTCGTGTTGCGCCAGGTGAAGTATGTATAGGACTGGGTGAAACCCAGCTTGGCGAGCCGGTTCATCACCTTCGGCCGGGTGAACGCCTCGGCGAGGAAGATCGCGTCGGGATGGGCGGCGCGCACTTCGGCAATCAGCCACTCCCAGAACGGCAGCGGCTTGGTATGCGGGTTGTCCACGCGGAAAATCCGCACGCCCTGCTGCGCCCAGAACAGCACCACCTCGCAAAGCGCAACCCACAGGTCGGGCACCGCTCCCTCGGCGTAGAAATCGACGTTGACGATGTCCTCGTATTTTTTCGGCGGGTTCTCCGCATAGCGCAGCGAGCCGTCTGGTCGCCACGCGAACCAGTCCTTGTGCTGCCGCAGCCACGGGTGATCGGGCGAGCATTGGATAGCGAAGTCCAGCGCAAGTTCCAGCCCGTTCTCCCCGGCGGCCTCGCGCAGCCGGCGGAAATCGTCTAGCGTGCCAAGTTCGGTGTGAATCGCGTCGTGGCCGCCGAACTTGTCGCCGATCGCGTACGGGCTGCCAGGATCGTCCGGCGCCGGCGTCAGCGTGTTGTTGCGCCCCTTGCGGTTGGTCCGGCCGATCGGCGAGATCGGCGGGAAATACAGCACGTCGAACCCCATGTCGCGGATACGCGGCAGATGGCGGATCACGTCGGCAAACGTGCCGTGCCGGGTTTCATCGTCGCTCATCGAGCGCGGGAAGATTTGGTACCACGAGGCAAAGCGCGCGGCCACGCGGTCGGCGTCCACCGGTTGCGGCTGGCTGGTGGTGCTGAACGGGCGCGGATCGGCTTTCGCCATGGCCGATGCCAGCTCCGGCGCAAGCAGCGCCGTCACCTGCGCGGGCCGCTCCTGCGATTGCAGCGACGCCGACATGGCGGCCAGGGCGGGCGCGCGTCGCGCGGCGTCGGCCACCAGCGCCTGACCCTCCATCACCTCCAGGCGCACCTCGATGCCGGCGGCGCTTTTCTTGGCCAACTCGTCGCGGAATGTGGCGAAGGCGTCGCGCCACGCCTGCACCCGGAACAGCCAGCGGCCGGTGCGCGGCAGGCCAAAGCTGCCGCGCCAGCGATCGTTGCCGAGCGGGGCCATGCGCGCCTCGGACCAGTCGGCCTCGTCCGCCGCCCGCCATTGCACCATCGCGGCGAGCTGGTCGTGGCCATCGCAGACGATGTCGGCCTCGACCACCACGGTATCGCCGGCGGTCCGTTTGACGGCGAATTGGCCGTTGTCTACGGACGGCGCGATCATCTCGATACCGATGCGCTCCGCGGCGGCGGCGGCGGCGGCGGTCGTCGCGCGCGGATGCCGGCCCACACGGATCGGGCGCATCGGGACCAGCGGCAGCGACCGGACCTCGGCAGGATCCAGCGTCAGCTCGCCCGGCGGCTCGCAGCCCAGCGCCGCGGCCGCCTGCGCCACCGAGACCGTGCGCGTCTGCGTCAGATCGGGGTTGACCAGCACCAGCGCCGCCGGCCGGCGGCGGCCGTGCACGAACGCGGTCGCCGCCAGCCCGGGCGCCGCCACCGGCCGGGCGGGCGAGGCAGGGGGGGCGGCAGATGAGTTCGCGGCGCGCACCGCCGCGGCAACGTCAGCCATGTCCGCCAGATCGCCCGCCAGATCGCCCGCCAGATCCTGCGGCACGCTGCGGCGCGGGTCGAGCGGGACAGTCGCGCCGGTCTCGAAGCCGGCCGGCATCATCCAGCTGCGCCCCAACGCCGCCGCGGTCGCCACCATGCGGCGCAGTGCCGCCGGCGCCTGCGCGGCGTCGGCCACAGCGGAGGCCAGGCGCGGCCCGAACGGCGCCTCGACGCAGATCACCGCGGGCGCCACGCGCTCGACCTCGGCCAGCCGCGTCCAGACCCACTCGGCCGAGAAATCCCAGTCCCGCAAGGTGATGCTGGTGCGGTCCAGCCCGCACCCGGCCAGCGTGGCCAGCGCCGACTGGCTCAGGCCATCGGTCCAGCCGAAGAACAGCGGGTCGCCGCCGGACCCTTGCGCCGGGCGAGCCTGCGTCAGCAGCCGGCGCACGAACGGTCCGGGGGCGTCGCCGATCCCGAGCAGGCGGAAGCCGGCCGCTCCTGCCTGCGACCAGCCGCGCAGCCGTTCGGCCCACCAGTCTGCGAGCGTCTCCGGCTGCGCATCCAGCCGCGCATGGGCAACCCTCTCGCCCTGCCGCGGGTCGATCGGTCCGTGCGCGGGTGCGGCGAACAGGTCCGGGGCGCTGCGTGCGACCGCCCCGTCAGGCGCTACCCGGTCAAGCGCCACATCGAGCAGCCAGTCCAGGCTCCGCTCCCGACACGCCTCGTCGATGAAGCGCAACCCGGCGGCCGCATCGCCCGCCCAGGCCAGCGCCGGGTGCATGGCGTCGAAATCGTCTGCCAGCAGGACCGACGCGGCGGCGAACGGTGGGGCGAGCACCAGATGGGTGAAGCCCAGGCCCGCCACGCGGTCCAGCAGCGCCGGCCATGCTCGCAGCGGGCCTGCGACCAGGGGATGCAGGTAGTACAGGCTGTGGCGTTGCGCGGCCCGGGTTGCCAGCGGCGCCGCCGGCGCCGCTGCGGATCGCCCGCTCGTCTGCTGCTCGTCCATCCATCCTCCGCAGCCCGCCGCCAAGCGCGGGGCAGGCGAATGAAACGCTTCAGCCGCCGCAGGTTGCGCGAGCGCTCCGGCGCGCGCGGGGACCGGTCATCGCCCGAACCTGCCGAAGTGCAGGTAGCCGGCATGGACCAGCAACGACAGCAGGAACAGCACGAGGAACACGCCGAACAGCAGTCGCGCGATCCCGGCCGCCGCGGACGCCAGGCCGGAAAATCCCAGTACGGCCGCCACCAGCGCCACGACCAGGAACACGATCGTCCAGTTCAGCAGCATGCGGCGCCTTCCAGGTTTGGGCGGCAGGTCGATCCGGCCGCCGAACGCCGTTGTGCCTGTTCCGGTTGCATTATTCCAGCCGAATGCCGCCGGTGACCGCCTGGAACGTTGCGATCGCCAGAGTCAGCGGCTCGAACGGCTTGGTGATGACGAAGGCCGGCTCCAGGCCCTCGCCGGTCAACAGGCGCTCGGGATAGGCGGTGACGAAGATCACCGGAGCGTCCAGATGGCGCAGGATGCGCGACACCGCATGGCTGCCATCGCCGCCGCTGCCCAGATTGATGTCGGCCAGGATCAGTCCCGGCCGCTCGCGCGCGGCGACCGACACCGCCTCGCTTTCGGTCGCCGCGATGCCGACCACGCGATGGCCGCAACTGGTGACCAGCTCCTCGATGTCCATGGCGATAATCGGCTCGTCCTCGATGATCAGCACGTCGGTCGCCGCTGAGGAGCGCAGCCGCTCGCGGGCGTCGGCCAGCAGCATGTGAGCCTCGTCATTCGGCATCGCCACGATCGGCGCCGCGTCCTCCAGCGGCATCTCCTCCAAGGCGGTGAGCAGCAGCAATTGCCGCTGGACGTGGCTCAGCCCGGCGCTGGGCAGCGGCCGGGCAGCGCCGTTGAACCGGCGCGTCACCGCCCCGTACAGCGCGATCCGCGGGTCCGGCGGCGGCGACTCGGCGGCCAGCATCGCCTTCAGGCTTTCCGCGACCAACCCGTCGCCGTCGCTCTGGCTGCCAGTCAGCGCGCGCGCGTAGCGGCGGGCATACGGCAGTACGCGGATCAGTTCTTCGCGACGCAGGGTGGTCATGTGATGCAGGACCCTTGCAGGATGCCGCCGCGCCGGCGATTGCGGCGCGAACAGACGGAAGTTGGACAGTCTTGGACGATGCCGACCCGCGCAGGGCGATGATCCTGCTGCTGCCAGAACTGCGCGGCTACGCCCGCTTCTTGGTGCGCCGCAACAGCGAGGCCGACGACTTGGTTCAGGAATCCATCGTGCGCGCATTGGCTGCCCTGTCGCAATACCAGCCGGGGACCAGCCTGCGCGCCTGGCTGTTCACCATCCTGCGAAACCTGTTCTACGAGCAGGCGCGGCGACGGCGCACCGAGCGCAGCGCCATCGAGCGTTCGGGCGCCGAGCAGTCCGGCTTGCAGGAAGGCGCAACCGCTCCGTCGCAGCCGGGCCATGTCGCGCTCTCGGATCTCGCCCGGCAGCTGTTCCGACTGCCGCCGCTGCTGCGTGAAGCCCTGGTTCTGGTCGGCGCCCAGGGGCTGAGCTATGAGGAAGCGGCGGTGATCTGCGCGGTACCCGTCGGCACGGTCAAGGCGCGCGTCTCCCGCGCGCGCGCGCAACTCGCCCGCGACATGGCCAGCGCGAGCGCCGAGCCGGTCCGTGCGCAGGCCTGAGCGTCGGCCGCGGGCTGGATGTAACGGGTTCTGCAGCATCCGTGGCGAGCATTTGCATCCGCCGTCGCAACTGGCAATTCGGTGCGCGGCATCATCGCGTATTCGTGAGACGCGGCATGCAACCGCCTGGTCCCGCCATTCATTGCCCGGCCATGATAACGAGAGGCGGAGCGAACCGATGACCTCCCACGTTTTCCATGAACAGGTAATCTCGATACTGCCAAAGTTGCGCGTGCAGGCCCTCGCGCTGACCCGCAACCGCGCGGCGGCCGAGGATTTGGTGCAGGATGCGGTCTGCAATGCCCTGTCGGCGCAGGACAGCTTTATCCCGGGAACCAATTTCGCCGCCTGGATGCACCGCATCCTGCGCAACCGGTTCATCTCCAACTTGCGCAAGCGCCGCGACACCACCGACATCGACGACGTGCCGGCTGGCACCTTCGCAACATCGGCCGCCCACGAGGACCGGCTGGCGCTGAAGGAGCTGGCAGTGGCGATGAATCGCCTGCCATCCGATCAGCGCGAGGCGCTGGTCATGGTGGTGATCCACGGCATGAGCTACGAGGCGTTGGCCGAATCGACCGGCTGCGCCGTTGGCACTGCGAAAAGCCGGGTGTTCCGGGCGCGCCGTCAGCTGGAGGCGTGGCTGGTGGGCGATGCCGGCGAGGCGTTGGCGGCTGGCGCGGGCCGGCGTGAGACGCGCCGGCTGGCCGCGGCGCGGTTGCTGGATGGCGCGCAGGGGGCGGCCACGCGCCCCCCGTCCGATGACGGTGCATTATCGGCATTGTCTTAGTTCTCGATCTGCTGTTGCGTTGCTGTCGGGCGTGCCTCGGGCCGGTGGGGTCCGGGGCGCGCCCAAACGAGCTTTTCGAGCATGAGACACGCTGTCATGGCACGCCGCAAAGAACCGATCGAGGGCCGGAGTTCGCCGGGAAAACCACCGGGTGGGCAGGCTCAGGGCAAGCCGTCGCGCGCCTTCGACGTGTGGCTCGACCGCGGACTGCACGAGATGTACGACAGCATCGCGCAGGAGCCGATCCCCGACGATCTGCTGCGGCTGATCGAGGAAGATCGGAAGAAATAGAGTTCGGGCCATGGCGGCCCCTGAGTTGGCCAGACTGCCGCTTGCACCGAGTCCGGGCGCCGGCCTGATGCCGTTTCCCTCGTCGGTGCGTGCCCGCATGCTGGTGCTGATCCTGCTGGCGGCGGTGCCGCTGTTCGGCATGGCCGCGTCGATCGCCTGGCAGAACTACCGCATGGTTGCCGAACGCCCGCGTCAACAGGCAACCCTGCTGCTGACAGCGGCGGGCGCGCGCAACGAAGCGGTGCTGGACCAGGCGGCAAGGCTGCTGGATGGACTGTCAGCGTCGCCGGCGGTGCAGGCCGGGGGTGCCGCCTGCGCCGACGCCCTCGACCAGACCATGCGGCTGTTCGGCGACCGCTATCAGCAACTCGCCGTGTTCGACGCGGGCGGCCGGCAGCGATGCGACTCAACACGCGCCACGCATGCGGCGCTTGGCGACAGCCCGGCCGTGCGGAGTTTGCTTGCCCAGGTCAGGAGCACCCATCGGTTCGAGGTTGGGGAGGTCGTAGGCAGCCCGGTCCCGGGTCGCCCGGAGTTGACCGTTGCGGGATCGCTGGCCGGGGAAGGGGGCTTCGCCGGAATCCTGCTGGCGGTGTTGCGGGTGGATTGGCTGGGAATGCCGACCTCGCCCGGGCTGACAGCGCCGCAGGGCGCGTCATGGCTGGTCGGGGCCGATAAGAGAACGATGGTGGAGGTCGGCAGGGCTGGGGCGCAGAGCGGCGGCGCCGCTACGACCCAGGCGAGCGCGGCGCAGCCGGCGCCCGACACCCTGAAGGCGTTGCTGGCCGTGGCCGAGGCTGGCCCGCGCATCGCGACCGGCGCGCTCGGGATGCCGTATGCGTACGCTGCGGCGCGGCTGCGCGGCGGGGTGATGCTGCTCGTGGGCGTGCCCGCCGCGGCGGAGATCGGGCGCGCGGACGCGGTGCTTGGCCGCCGTCTGGCCGAGCTGGGCTTGCTGCTCCTGGCCGGGCTGGTGGCGGTGGCGCTGGGCGGCCGCCTGCTGCTGGTGCAGCCGGTCAAGGCGCTGTCGCGGGCAGTACGCCTGTGGCGTGACGGCGGCCGCTTCGACCCGGGTCCGCTGGACGGCGCGCCCGCCGAGATTTGCGAACTCGCCGCGACTTTCGACCAGGCCAGCGCCGCATTGCGGACGCGCGAGACGGAGCTGCGGGAAGCGTCGGTGCGCCAGGACCTGCTGATGCAGGAGATCCATCACCGGGTGAAGAACAACCTGCAGATCGTCGCCTCGCTGCTGAACCTGCAGGCGTCGCGCATCAAGCTGCCCGAGGCGCGCGCCGAGTTCGCCGCGGCCCGCGACCGCATCCGGGCGCTGGCCACGCTGCACCGGCATCTGTACGCGCATGACGAGCTGCACACGATCAACATGCGCAGCTTCCTGGCCGAGTTGTGCGAGCAGCTGTTCCAGGCGATCGGCGAGACGCCGGCAGGCGGGCGGATCAATTTGCACATCGACGCGCCGGAGCTTCAGATTTCCTCGGACCAGGCGGTGCCGATCGCGCTGATCGTGACCGAGGCGGTCAGCAACGCCGCGAAATACGCATTTCCGGGCGGTCGCAGCGGGCACATCCGGGTCCGGCTGGAAACAATGTCCGGGATTGTCGCGGCCGCGCCGCCGGTCGGCGGCACGGAGCCGCTGCAAGGCGCGCGGCTCAGCATCGAGGACGACGGCGTAGGCATCCCGGCCGGCCGGACGGAAACCGAAGCCGGGGTGCGCGACGGCATCGGCATCACGCTGATCCGCGGCTTCGCCCGCCAGCTCGGGGCGACGCTGACCGTCAGCCATGACGGCGGGACACAATACGCGATCGACATTCCGCTCCGCAACGCTCATGGCGAGCAGCGCGATCCCGCGCATCTTGAGGACTGAGTTCGCCTGCGTCCGTTCAGAGCCGCATGTAGTCAAGCGCCCGAAGCACCGGCGCGCTGGACACCTTGAGCAGTCCGTCGAACACGCCGCCCAGTTCGACGATCAGGAAGATCGCCGCGGCCATCGAAGCGGCCCCGAGCAGCAGGGTTGCGACCACCACGCGGTTGCGTGGCGCGTTGTAGCCGAAACTCGCGAACACCAGCGTCAGCCACAGGATGATGACCCCGACCAGCGGCGCCGAGACCGATGTTTCAGCCTCTGCGATCAGCGTCCAGCGCATGTCGAGCACGGATCGCAGCCGCGCCTCGGCGCTGGCTGCCAACCACTGCTGCGCAGGCCCGGACGGATGCAGCGCGAGGATCGCCGTCTCGGTGTCGTCCAGCAGCCCGGCGGCGGCCGGATCATTGACGATGCCGCTGCCGCCATCGGCCGGCCAGGTGCCATCCAGCGCGCGGGCCGTGTAGGCGGTCAGGCGCTCGCGCGCCGCGGCCGCGTCCGGCCCATACTGGCGCAGCGCGTGGTCGGTGAGGATGAGGTCGGTGGCAAAACGGCGCACGTCGGCGCTGGTGGCGTTGAACGATGCGCTCATCGAACTGGCCAGCAATCCGAGCACGACCGAGACCATGACGACCAGCATGCTGGTCGCCAGCTTGACGACTTCGTGGGTTGGCGCGTTGCGGCTGCGTTCAGACAGGCGCGGATGCAGGTAGAGCGAGATCAAGCCGGCGCCGAACAGGCAGACGAGGGCGATCAGGGCGACACCGCCGCCGCCATTGGCGAAGTCGCGCAGCCAGGCCGCGCGCCCGATCATTTCGGCTTCATGCGCCGGGCGTGAACCCGCGCACCGGCAGCGCAGCGCCGCGCTGCAACCAGTTCGTCGCGGCATAGGCCGCGCCCGCGTCGGTGACGTGCAGCGTGTAGGCGTGCCGTGAAACGGCGGAGCGGTTGGCGGCGCTATAGTGCGGCAGCTTGCCGTGGAACACGACCAGGGCGCCGGCGCGCGCCTCAAGCGGCACCGCCGCAGCGTCGGCGGGCCAGGGGGTCGCATCGAGGCGCTCCAGCCGCGTCGCGTCGCCCTTTCGCACGAAGCGTTCGCGCAACGGCCCCAGATGGCCGCCGGGCTCCACCCACAGGCAGCCATTGTCGCGCGTGGCGTCCTCCAGCGCGAACCAGAACGTCGTCACCGTGATCGGGTCGGTGACGAAGAAGCTGGCGTCCTGGTGCCAGCGCACCTCGCCGCCGATGCCGGGCTGCTTGAAGATGTACATGCTTTGCCAGATGCGCGGCCGCGACAGGCCCAGATCGCCGGCCAGCTCAGCCAGGGTCTCGGCGCGGGAAAAGGCGTCGAACACCGGGTCGAGGTCGTGCAAAGCATGGCCGATCTTGTTGACCGACAGCGCCTTGTCCTGGCGCAGCCGGCCTTGCGGGTCGCGCGCCTCCTCTTCCAGGAAGCACCGAACCGCCTCCCCGCTGTCGAGGAACCAGCGATCCGCTCGCTTGGACTGGTCGCGGGTGGTGAACACCCCGGCCTCGTCCGGGTCGAAGGCGTCCACGATCTCCGCCGCCCGGCCGCGGACTGAGGCGATTTCCACTGCGGATTTGACGCCCGAAAGCACGAGGTAGCCGTCGCGGGCGAAGGCGGCTCTCTGGTCCTGTGTCAGCATGGCATCAGGATGGCCGAGAATGATGCACAGCGTCGAGACCCGGGGATGAATCCGGCGCCGCTCTGGCTGCGCCTGATGGTGCCGCTGGCGCTGGCGGCGGGGCTGCTCGCGCTGTGGCAGGCGGCGGTGACGGCGCTGGCGGTCCCGGCGTTCGTGCTGCCGTCGCCGAGCCAGATCGGCCAGGCGCTGCTGGCCGGCTGGCCGGGGCTGCTGGCCGCGGCGTGGGTGACGCTGCGGATCACGCTACTGGCATTTGCGCTGGCGGTGGCGGGCGGAGTGGCGCTTGCTTCCGCCTGCGCGCAGAGCCCGCTGCTCGCCGCCGCCGTGCTGCCCTATGCGGTGGTGCTGCAGGTGACGCCGGTGGTGGCGATCGCGCCGGTGGTGGTGATCTGGGTCGGCATCGACCATGTCGATCGGGCGCTGCTGATCCTGGCTGCGGTCGTGGCGTTCTTTCCGATCCTGGCCAACACCACGCAGGGCCTACGCAGCGCCGATCGCGACCTGTCGGACCTGCTGACGCAATACGGCGCGTCGCGCTGGCAGCGGCTGCGCCTGCTGATGTTTCCTACCGCGCTGCCGTACCTGCTGGCCGGGATGCGCGTCGCCGGCGGCCTGGCGCTGGTCGGCGCGGTGGTGGCCGAGTTCGTCGCCGGATCGGGCGCAGATGCCGGGCTGGCGTGGCGGATCATCGAAAGCGGCAACCGGCTGCAGATCCCGGCCATGTTCGCCGCACTGTTCCTGCTGTCGGTCGTGGGGGTGGCGATCTTCCTGGCCGTGTCGCTGCTGGAGTTCGTTCTGCTGCGCGGCTGGCATCAGAGCGCGCGGCAGAGTGCGGACAGGAGAACCAGGCGATGAGCCGTCTGGATCAGGGCGTGACCGCAGACGTGCGGCGCGGGATGGCGGCGTGGGGCGCGCTACCGCGTCGCGTGCAGGAACTGCATCGTGTAGGCCTGCCGCCAGTCCATCGTCGCAGGATAGATCCCCTGCGCGGCCATGACCGCGAAGAACGCGCCCCAGCGCGCCTCGGTCATCGCACCCACCCCCAGCGTTCCCGCGTCCCCGCCCTCGATCATGCCCCGCTCGCGCATCTGCGTGCGGGCAAACGCGATCAGCGCGTCCGTCTCGTCCGGATTGGCCTGCTTGATGAGCGCGTTCCCCGGCGTCGGGTCGCCGTCCAGGTAGTCGCGCCAGCCCTCGATCGTGGCATCGACGAACGCCTGCACCAAGTCGGGCTTGTGCGCGATCAGCCGGTCGGAGGCCAGGATCAGCGTCGCGTAACTGGGATAGCCGTCATCGGCCAGCAGATACACCTGAGGCTGCACGCCAGCCTGTTCCGCCAGATACGGCTCGGCCGTGGCATAGCCCTGCTGGATAGCGTCCGGGTTGACCAGGAACGGCGCCATGTTGAACGTGTATTTGCAAATCTGGCTGTCCTGGAAGCCGTATCTTGCGCGCAGCCAGGCCCAGAACGTGCCGATGGCGAAATCGGCGACCATGATCGGCTTGCCGCGCATGTCGGCGATCGAGCGGATGTCCGGCCGCTGATGCGTCATCAGCACCAGCGGATCCTTCTGGAATATCGCCGCCACCGCGCGCGCCCTCGCGCCCGCTGCCAGCAGGTTGAGCGCGAAGAAGTCGTTGCTGCCGACTGCGAGATCGACCGCGCCCGCCGCCAGCAGCCGCTGGTTGTCGATGCCCGGGCCCCCCTGGCGGATGCTCACGTCCAGCCCTCGCCGCCTATAAAAGCCGCGCGCCAGCGCCTGATAGAAGCCGCCGTGCTCGGCCTCGGCCTTCCAGTCCGTCGCGAACAGGATCTTCTCATCCGCGCGCGCCGTCCGGCAAAGCCAGCAGCCGGCGAGCAGCAGCGCGGCAAGAACCAGGCGGCCCATCGCTCAGGCCGCCGCTTTCTTCTTGGACTTCTTCTTCGGCACGGACGGATCCTTCCCCTTGCCGACCTGCATTGCGATGTCGTTGACGCCCTCAAGATCGGGCGGCAAGCCATAGCTCATGCGCTTCATCTGCTCGATCACCCGCTGCATTTCCGCGTCGTCCAGCACCGGCGGCTCGCCGAGCGCCAGGGCCTGCACGTAGATGCGCGACAAGGTTTCCACCTCGATCGCCAGGGACAGAGCGCGGGCCAGCGATGTGCCGAGCGAGATCTGCCCATGCTGGCCCAGCAGGCAGGCGAGCCGGCCGTCCAGCGCCTCCAGTGCGTTGTCCGACAGCGCCTGCGTGCCGAAGGTCGCGTATTTGGCGCAGCGGATGGTCGTTCCTCCGGCTACGCCGGTCATGTAGTGGAAGCTTGGGATCGTCCGGTGATGCACCGCCAGAGACGTGGCGTAAACCGAGTGGCAATGCAGCACCACGTTGATGTCCGGCCGGGCGCGCAGGATGTCGCGGTGGAAGCGCCACTCCGAGGACGGGCGATGCGGCCCGTCATAGCTCGCGTCGTAACGCATGTGGATCAGGTCGCGGTGTTGCATCCTCTCGTATGGCAGCGAGGTCGGCGTGACCAGAAAACCGTCGCCGAGCCGGACCGAAAGGTTCCCCGCCGTGCCCTGGTTTATGCCGCTGCTGTTCATGCGGCGGCAGGTATCGACCATCTCGTGCCGCAGGTCGGTTTCGAAGTCGTGACTCATCCAGGGTTCTCCATGCAGAGCGACTGCCAGCGCGCGCGGTAGGCGGCCAGCGTGGGGATGTCCAGGGGCGCGGGCTCGGCCAGCATCGCGTCGGCGGGCATGGTTCGTGTCGCGTGCGTGGCCAGCAGCGCCGCGCCGGCGGGGGGTCCGGCGGTCTCGCGGTTGACATGCACGCGGGCGGCCGGGCGCAGGGCGGCGGCAAGCGCCCCATACAGCGGGTCGGCGGTGAACGGGCCGTCCAGCACCACGTCGCCGTCGCCGCCGAGCGCGTCCAGGCAGGCGTCCGTCAGCAACGCGGTGTACAGGATCGCGAGCGCGCGCCGCTCGGCCGGGTTTGCGGGTGGCGGCCCGGTGATCGCGCCACGGCCGGCGCGGCCGGGGAACAGGCCGTCATCCGCGCCGAAGCTGGGCAGCGCCATCGTGTTGCGCGCCACCAGCGCGGCGGCCAGCGCCGGCGGCGAGGGTCCGGCATCGGGCGGATCGCCCGCGACATGCAGGAATTCGCGGCCGCCCATGCAGATCGCCCCACATAGCGGCGCGCCGTCGATGCTGGCGTTGCAGGTCATGCCACGCGCCTCGTCCAGCCGCGCCGGATCGGCGGCATCGCTCAGGGCGACGATCCAGGTGCCGGTCGAGACCACGGTGAATGCCCGCCAGCCGGCGGCCTGGTAGCGATAGAAATTGGCGGTGCTGTCGTGCACCCCGCACAGCACGCGCGTCGCGCCCGCCAGCCCGGTGCGCATGGCGACATCCGGCAGCACGCAGCCCAGCGTGTCCCAGGCCCGGCGCAGCGGGGGCATCAGCGCGGCCCAGCCCTGTTCGGCGACGATGCTCGCATAGGCGCGATCGGCTGCCGACCAGAGATGCGATTGCGCCGCCAGCGAGGAGATTTCGGTGGCCATGACGCCGGACAGCCGCCACGCCCAGTATTGCGGCAGCGGCAGCAACGCCCGCGCCGCCGCGAACCGCGCGGGTTCGGCGCGCTGCATCCACAGCACCTGTCGCGCCAGATGCGTGGCGCCCAGCATCACCGGGCTGCCGCGCTCGCGATAGCGCCCGACGATGGCGTGATACTCGGCGTCGATGTCGCCCGGCATCTCCTGTTCGTAATCGACCATCGGCAGCGCCGGTCCGTCTGCGCCGACCAGCACGCCGCCCGAACCGTGGCCGCAGGGCACGATCGCGCCGATGTCGTGCCGCCGTGCGAGCTGCGCGAGAGCGTCCAGCACCCAGGCCTCCAGGCCGGCCAAGTCGTGATGCCGGTAAGGCGGCCCGGGCCGCGACGGGTTCGGGGTGGCCAGCGTCTCCAGGATCACGCCGGCCTCGGTCGCCACGCTCAGCTTGACGTTGCTCTTGCCGACATCCAGCACCGCAACACTCACCGGGCGAACTCCGGGCGCAGGGCCTGGTACAGCGCCCGGAATGCCGGCAGGCGCTCGGCATAGGCGGCGGCCAGCGCCGGTTCCGGCAGCAGCGTCTCCTGGATCGGCGGCGGCGCGAACGACGGCAATTCGCCAGCCGCCGCACGGGCCAGCCGGGCGGCGCCGAACGCCGGCCCCCGGCTGCCGCCGGCATGGCGATGCAGCGGAATCTCCAGCACGGCGGCGATGATGCGGCCCCACAACCGGCTGCGCGCGCCGCCGCCGATGAAGCTGGCTTCGGTCAGGTGCGTGCCGGCGGCGGCCAGCGCGTCGCGCGCGTCGGCGAGGCTGAAGGCCACGCCTTCCAGCGCCGCGAGCGCCAAATCCATCGCGGCGGTGTCGCTGGCAAGCCCGAACACCACGCCCCGGGCATGCGGGTCGTCATGCGGCGTGCGCTCGCCCGCCAGGTACGGCAGCATGAGCAGCCGGCCGGGACCGGCATAGGCGGTGTCCAGTTCGTTCAGCAGCGGCGCGGGATCGGGATGCCCGGTCAGACGCGCAATCAGGCCGAGCACGCTGGCCCCGTTGAGCATCGCCGCGATCTGGCACCAGCGTTCGGGCAGAGCGTGGCAGAACGCGTGGACCATCGCCGCCGGCGACGCGCGGTGTGCGGCGCTGGCGACGAATATCTGCGCACTGGTGCCGAGCGAGACGAAGGCCTGCCCCGCCTGCGTGGCGCCGATCCCGACGCCGCCGGTCGGCGTGTCGCCCCCGCCGCCGGCCACCACCACGCCATCCGGCAGGCCGAAGCGACGCGCGATGTCCGGTCGCAGGGTGCCGGTCGGCCGCGTGCTCTCGACGATCGGCGGCAGGATCGCCGGATCAATGCCGATCGCGGCGATCGCCCGCGCGCTCCAGCCTCGGCTCGCCTGGTCCAGCAGCCAGGTTCCGGCCGCATCCGAAACGTCGGTCGCGCGTTCGCCGGACAGATGCAACCGCAGGAAGTCCTTGGCCGAAACCAGCGTGCGCGTGCGCGCCAGGACACCGGCCTCGTGGCGCGCAAGCCAGACCAGCTTCGGCCCGGTGAGGCCAGCCATCGCCGGCACGCCCAGCTCCGCGGCCAGGCCCTCGCCAAGCCGCTTGAGCGCATCCGCCTCGGCATGGGCGCGGCCGTCATTCCACAGCATCGCCGGCCGGATCGGACGGTCCGCCGCATCCAGCAGCACCGCTGCGTGCATCTGCCCGGTCAGGCCGAGCGAGCGAACGCCCTGCATCGCCGCCGGCGCCTGGGCGGCCAGCCGGTCCAGCGCGGCGCATGCCGCCGCGATCCAGGCCGCCGGATCCTGCTCGGAGGCGAGCGGCGCGGGGTGCTGCGTTGTCAGCCTGACCTCGGCCTCGGCCAGCACCAGTTCATCGGGATCGACCAGCAGCGCCTTGACGGCCGAGGTGCCGAGGTCGAGGCCGATGGCGTTGCTCACGGCCGGCGGGCGGTCAGTGCAGCAGCCCGTGTTTGCGGCCGAGATCGCGCAGGAACTGTACTCCCTGCTCCAGCACCTCATGCCGGTCGCGCGCCACCGGGCGCCAGACTGCCAGCGCCGCCGCGATCTCCGGCGGGACGGACACGAAGCTTTCCATCACCAGATCGCCGGTGAATTGCCCGGCCGCCAGCGCCGCGAACGCATCCTCCCAGTCTACCGTTCCTGTACCGGGCACGCCGCGATCACTTTCCGAAACGTGGATGTATGGCGCATGCCGTCCGGCGAGGGTCAGGCCGTGGCCGATGCCCTTCTCCTCGATGTTCATGTGATAGGTGTCGAGGTGGATCACGACATTCGGCTCGCCGATGCGCGCGATCATGTCCAGTCCGTGCTGCGCGGTGTTGAGCAGATGCGTCTCGTAGCGGTTGCACGGCTCGATGCCGAGCAGCATGCCCCAATCCGCCGCGCGCTGCGCCACGGGCTTCAGCGCCGTGGCGATGTTGGCGTATTCCGCCTCGGTCGGCGGCTTGCCGGATTTGTAGCCGAGTGCGGAGTAGGTGACGCCGCCCAGGAATGTGCAGCCCAGCGCGTGCGCCACTTCAAGCGCGGGCATCAGGAACTCGGTGGCGCCCTGTGGATTGTCCTGCGCCATGCGGTCGGGCGGCAGGCACAGGCTGCCGGACGCGGCGAGGCCGTGATCGGCCAGCAGCGCGCGCGCGTGCCCGACATCAATGCTCTGTGGCGCCAGCAGCGGAATCTCGATCAGCTGCAGCCCGTAGCGGGCCGCCTCCGGCACCGCGACCGCGGCGGTTTCGGGGGTCCAGTTCGGACCCCACAGGCTGAAATGCATGCCCAGTCGCGCCATCGCATCACTTCCTTCTCAAGTCCGCCTGCCCAGTGTCTGTGCCGCCACCACGCAGATCAGCACAAGTCCCCAGGTGGCAAGTTTCAGGTAATCGGAAAAGCCCAGCAGGTTGGACGCCGACGCGATCACCTGCAACACCGCAAGCGCCAGCATCAGCCCGGCGATGCGCCCGAAGCCGCCGAACGGATCCACCCCGCCCAGCACCGCCGCCAGGATCGTCACGAGAAGGTAGGATTGCGCATATTCCGCGCTGGCCGAGTTGAACCTGGCCAGCATCAGGCAGCCGGCGAGGAAGCATAGCACCGAGGATGCGAGATATACGCCCACCAGCACGCGGCGCGTGTCGATCGCGGAGTACCGCGTCGCCTCCAGGTTCGAGCCGACCATGAACACGCTGACGCCGAATGCGGTGCGGCGCATCAGGATCGCGGTGGCCGCCGCGGCCAGCACCAGGACCGCGAACGGCGCCGGCACGCCCAGCACGACGGCATTTCCGGCTGCGGCGAAATCCGGCGGCAGGCCGGAGACGATGGTGCCACGGGTGAGGAAGATGCTGATCCCGTCGATGACCGATCGGGTGCCGAGCGTCACCAGGATCGGATGCACCCCGCTATAGGCGACCAGCGCCCCGGTCAGCAGGCCGATCAGCACGCATAGCAGCAGCCCCGCCAGCATTGCGCCGAAGATGGCGAGGCCGGCCGGCGCGCCCGATGCGGCCAGGTACTTCATGCTGACAGCCATCAGCAGCGCCGACTGGTTCGCGGTCGCGATGATCGCCAGGTTCAGGCCGCCGGAAATCAGCGGGATCACCATCGCCAGCGACAGCAGGCCGAGTTCCGGCATCTGGAACATCACCGACTGCACCGCTCCGGCGCTGGCGAATCCCGGCACGATCAGCCCGAAGGCGATCACCAGCACCACGAACAGGCCCGCCAGGCCGCCCAATCCGCCCGGCGTCCCACGGCGCAGCGACGCCACGACCCGATCGAGCGTGATCGCCTCAGCCATTGGCGAGCCGGCGGCGCGCGCGCGGCCGCATCGAATAGGCGGTGAAGCTGGTGGAGATCAGGATCACCAGCCCGATCACGATCTGGAAGAAGTATGGAGAGACGCCCAGCAGGTTGAGGCCGTTCTGCAGCACCGCGAGCAGCACGACGCCGAGCAGCACGCCGCCGACGCTGCCGGCGCCCCCGGTCAGGCTGGCCCCGCCCAGGACCGCAGCCGACAGCACCGACAGCTCGCCGCCATACAGCGCGTTGGGCACGCTCTCGCCGACGCGGTGCGCCTGCAGCAGACCGCCGACTGCGGCCAACAGGCCAAGATAGCCGTAGGCGAGATAGTGCATCGCGCCGATGCGGATGCCAATCCGGCGCGCGGATTCCGGGTTGCCGCCCATCGCATACAGCTGGCGTCCGGCATTGCTGCGCGCCATCAGCAGCCAGGTCAGCAGCGCCGCACCCGCCAGCACCACGATCGGCAGCGTCACCCGCACCAGATCGCCGTTCGCCGCGGTCCATTGCGCGAACACGACGCGGTTGCTCCACCAATCGGGCAGGTTGTAGATCGAGCGGCCGCCGGTGGCATACATCAACAGGGCGAAATAGACGCTCATGGTCGCGATCGTCGCAATGATCGACGTGACCCGCACGAAATGGATCAGCGTCGCGTTCAGGCAGCCGAGCGCGACGCCGATGAGCAGGCCCGCCGGAACGCAGGCCAACGCCGGCAGCGCCAGCCGTGTTGCGAGGTATGCAGCCGCATATTGCGCGACGGACGCGGTGGCGGCGAACGAGATGTCGATGCCGCCGGCCACCAGCACCACGAACAGCCCCATCGCCAGCACGCCCTGGACGGAATAGGTCTCCAGCAGGTCGATGATATTCCCGGTAGTCAGGAAACCGGGAGCGGTGGCGGACAGGATCGCGCCCATGACGATGATGACCGCCAGCAGCCAGAGTTCGTGATTGAGGCGGGACGGAATCATTGCGAGCTACGCATACACCGCGGACTCGACGGCGGCCTCGTCCAAGACTCCGGGGACCATCTCGTCCGCGATCCTGCCCGCCCGCATGTGCAGCACCCGGTCGCAGGTGGCGAACAGCTCGGCCACCTCGTCGCTAATGAACAGGACACCCACACCGTCATCGGCCAGCTTTCGCACGATGTCGTAGATGCCGCGCTTGTTGCCGACATCGACGCCGACCGTGGGGCTGTCCAGGATCAGCAGCTTCGGTTGCGTCGCCAGCCACTTGCCGAGCACCAGCCGCTGCTGGTTGCCCCCGGACAGAGTCTGCGCCGGCTGGTCCAGGCCGGGGATCCGGATCGCCAGCCGCCGCACCCAGTCCGACGCGACCGCGCGCCGGCGGCCGGCGCTCAGCAGGCCGACCGCGCCCCGCAGCCGGCGCAGCACCGCCAGCACCAGGTTGTCCTCGATGGACTGGCGCAGGTTCAGCCCCAGGCTCAGCCGGTCCTCGGAGACATAGGCGATGCCGGCGCGCACCGCGTCGCGGTTGCTGCGCAGATGCAGCGTCTGGCCAGCGAGCTCGATCCGTCCGGCATCCGGCGCGGTCATGCCGAACAGGCTGAGCGCCAGTTCCGTGCGCCCGGCGCCGAGCAGGCCGGTCAGTCCGACCACCTCGCCCTGCCGCACCGTCAGGCTGACATCCTCGTATTCGCCGCGTCGGCTCAGGCCGATTGCCCGCAGCAGCGGCGGCGACGCCTGCATGTCGCGGGCGACGACGGGATGCTCGATGGACAATCCGGTCATCAGCTCGCCGATGCGCCGCGAATCCACCTCGCGCGCGGCAAAGGTGCCGACCAGACGGCCGTCGCGCAGCACGGTGACCCGTTCGGCGACTTGCGCCACCTCATCAAGCCGGTGGCTGACGAACACCACGGCGATGTGTTCGGAGCGAAGCTTCTCGACGATGGACAGCAGCCGGCGGACCTCGGTTCGGGTCAGCGAGGCGGTCGGCTCGTCCATGAACAGCAGGCGGGCGGATCCGGCCAGACCGCGGCAGATGGCGACGATCTGGCGTTCGGCCACCGGCAGGTCGGCAACGCGCCGAGCCAACGGCAGCGCATGCCCCAGCCGCTCCAGCGCGGCCGCGGCGCTCTCGCGCATCCGGGCGAACCGGGCCGGTCGCGCCAGGCCGGACAGGGTCTGCTCGACCGCGATGTTCTCGGCCACCGACAGGTTCGGAAACAGCGATAGATCCTGGAAGATCACCTGCACGCCAAGGGCTTTCGCGCGGGCCGGGGTCAACGGCAGCACGCCCTTCCCATCGATCTCGACGCTGCCGCCGGGATCCGGCGAATGGACCCCGGCGACGACCTTTATCAGGGTGCTTTTGCCGCAGCCGTTCTCGCCGACCAGGCAATGCACCTCGCCCGCGCGCACGTCCCAGTCGATGCGGTCCAGCGCCAGGGCGCCGCCGAACCGCTTGCTCACCGAGCGCAAGCGCAGGAAGGGTCCGCTCAGGTCACAGCCCCATTGCCACCAAGCGGTCGATGTTGGCGCGGTCCAGAGACTCCAGCTTCTGCGCCAGCACCAGCCGCTTGACCGGATCGACATGCACCGGCCCGATATCTGCCACGGTCATTCCATCGCTCGGCTGCTTGCCCGCCACCAGACCGTTGCTGAGCCGCACGATGGTCATGCCGGCGACCATCGGATTCCAGATGAAGCCGCCGCGGATTGTGCCGTCCTTGACGTATTTGGCGCCCTGACCTGGCGAGAACCCGCCGACCAGCACGATCGACGTCTCCTTGCCGCGCTCCTCCAGCGCACGCGCCGCACCGATCGGCCCCTGTGAGCCGAATGTCAGGATGCCCTTCAGATCCGGGTGCGCGCGCATCTGGTCCAGCGCCGTGCGGTAGCTGTCGTCCACGCTCTCGGCCACGCCGAACCGGTCGGTGACGAGCTGCATCTTGGGGTATTTCTGCTTCTGCAGCGCGATCGCCGCGTCGGCCCACTTGTTGTGCAGCGGCACCGTCAGCGAGCCGACATAGACGATATACTTGCCCTCGCCGTTCATCTCATGCGCGAACTTCTCCATGTGGGCATCGCCATAGCCCTGCACCGTGGTCAGCTCGATGTCCCAGTCGTTGTACTTCTGGTCCGGGCTTTCGTGCGTCACCACCTTAATGCCGGCCGCCTTGGCGCGCTGGAACACCGGCTCCAGCGCCACCGCGTCGTTCGGCACGACCGCGATCACGTCCACCTTGCGGGCGATCAGATCTTCCACCGCCGCAACCTGCTGCGCCGCGTCGGCCTGCGTCGGGCCGACCATCCAGGCATTCACGTTCTGTTCGGCGGCGGCCTTTTTGATGCCGACCTCCATCGCGTTGAACCAGGGGATGCCGCCAATCTTCACCACTACGGCAATCTGCGGCGGTTTTTGCGCCCGCGCCGGACGCGAAGCGGCTCCGGCGAGCGCCGCGGCGGCGGCTGTCGTGAGCGACTGGCGACGAGTGATCGGCATGGCAGTCCTCCCCATTCGGTTTCTTGTTGGACGTCAGGCGGCTTGAATCTCCTGTCGCGGCCGCGCCGGCCGGCTGGACTCGCGAATCTCGAGCGCGCAGCCCAGTCGCACCTCCTGCGGCGCGGACGAATCGCCATCGATGCGGGCCTGCAGGCGTCCCCATGCGGCGCGCGCCATCGACGCGGTCGGCTGGCGCACCGCAGTCAGCGTGGGCGAGACTACTCGCATCCATTCCTCGTCATCGAACCCGGCCAGCGCGATGTCGCGCCCGACCCGCAGACCGCGACCGGCCAGCGCCTCCAGGGCGCCCATCGTGGCCAGGTTGTTGAGCGTGAACAGCGCATCGGGCGGCGTCGGCGTCGCCTCAAGGAATCGGGTCAGCGCCTTGCGGCAATCCTCGACGCTGATGCCGACCTCCAGAATGTCGGCCTGCGCCCGCCCGTCGGCCGCGGCACGGAACCCGTCGCAGCGTTCGGCGACGTTGCGGATCTTCAGGCTGCTGGCCAGGGCCAGAAGGCGGGTGTGGCCCTGGTTGATAAGATGATGCGTCACCTCGGCGGCGGCGGCGCGGTTGTCCACGCCCACCACGTCCAGGTCGGGATTTGCCGGGATGCGGTCCGCCACCACCATCGGCACGCCGGCGGCGCGCGACACCGGGCGCGTGGCCATCTCGTCGTCGCACGGCACCAGGACGATGCCCGCCGGCCGCCAGGTCAGCAGCGCGCGCAGGCGGGCGGCCTCGGTCTCGCAGTCGCCGCCGGAGCTGACGATCAGCAGGTCGTAGCCGGCGCGGCGCGCCTCCTCCTCCAGCACTGCGACGAACGCGCCGAAAAACGGGTTGGCGATGTCGGGCACGACCACCCCGGCCACGGTCGAGCGACGGGACCGCAACCGCGCCGCGCCGACATCGGCGATATAGCCCAGCTCGGCCACCGCGCTGCGCACCCGGTCGGCCAAGGCAGGGGCGACGTTGCGCCGCATGTTCAGGACGTTGGAAACCGTCGCCGTCGAAACCCCGGCACGGTCCGCCACGGTGCGTATGGACGGCATCTTGCTCACGTTCTTCGCGCCGCGCGCCTCATCGGCGCGCGCCTCCCAGTAAACGTTTCACTGATTGGGCGGAGGAAACGCGGCACGAGTCAAGCGCCGTGTGCGCGAGTCACGTCGCGGCCGGAACGTTGCGCTTGCCCGCCGTCCCGCGCTACCATCCGCGTGATCAAGGGCGACCCGGGGGGATCAGGGATGTTCAGGCCGGGATGGCTGGCGGCGTGTGGCGCGGCGTGCCTGCTGGCGGCGTCGGCGGCGCGAGCCGACGATTTCACCCTCTCCAGCCCGGATCTGCAGCAGGGCGGAACCGTCCCCCTGCAGCAGGTGTATCAAGGCTGCGGCGGGCAGAACATCTCTCCGGCGCTCGCCTGGAGCGGCGCGCCGGCATCCGCAAAAAGCCTGGCGCTCACCGTGTATGATCCCGACGCGCCGACCGGCAGCGGCTTCTGGCATTGGGTGCTGTTCGATATTCCGGCTACCGCGACGGGCCTGCCGAAGGACGCCGGCAATCCCGCCCGGCACCTGACTCCGCCGGGCGCGGTATCGGTGCGCAGCGACTACGGCCCGCCGGGCTATGGCGGTCCATGCCCGCCGGAAGGCGACAAGCCGCACCGCTACATTTTCACGCTGTTTGCCGTCGATCTGGCAAAGCTGCCGGTCGATGCCGGAGCCTCGCCCGCGGTGGTCGGGTTCAACCTGCATTTCCACACCATCGCCAGGACCACGCTGACGGCGACCTACGGGCATTGAGGCCCGGCCCGCCGCGCTGCCTCAGGCGCGCAACGCTCTGGCCGCCGCCGGGGCGAAGTAGGTCAGCATGCCGGATGCGCCCGCGCGCTTGAACGCCATCAGGCTTTCCAGCACGGCCCGGTCGTGATCCAGCCAGCCCCGCTCGACGGCGGCCATCAGCATCGAATACTCGCCGCTTACCTGATAGGCGAAGGTCGGCACCGCAAACCGGTCATGCACCCGGCGCAGCACGTCCAGATAGGGCATGCCCGGCTTGACCATCACCATGTCCGCGCCCTCAAGCAGGTCCATCTCGACCTCGCGCAGCGCCTCGTCGCCGTTGGCCGGGTCCATCTGATAGGTCTTTTTGTCGCCGTTCAGGCGCGCCGAGCGGACGGCATCGCGGTACGGGCCATAGAACGCGCTGGCGTATTTCGCGGCATAGCTCATGATCCGCGTGTCGATCAGCCCTGCCGCGTCCAACGCCGCGCGGATCGCGCCCACCCGCCCGTCCATCATGTCCGACGGCCCCACCACGTCGATTCCGGCCTGCGCCTGCGCGACAGCCTGCCGCGCCAGCACGTCCACGCTCGCGTCGTTGGCCACAAAGCCGTCGCGCAGCACGCCGTCATGCCCGTGCGTGGTGTACAGGTCGAGCGCCACGTCCCCCAGCAGACCCACGTCCGGGAACTCCCGCTTCAGCAGCCTTGCCGCCTGGCAGATCAGGTTGTCGGGGTTGACCGCCTCGGTCCCGTCCGCGTCCTTCAGGTCGGCCGGGGTCGCAGGGAACAGCGCCACCATCGGGATGCCGAGCTTCACCCCTGCTTCCACGTGCGCGGCGAGACGATCGAGCGTGACGCGCTCGAACTCCGGGCATCGAGGCCACCGTTTCGGTCTCCCCGTGGCCCGACCGCACGAACACCGGCCAGATCAGGTCGTCCACCGACAGCCGGTTCTCGGCCACCAGCCGGCGGGTCCAGGCATCGCGGCGGTTGCGGCGCAGGCGGGTGGCGGGGTAGCGGCCGACGGTCATGGGGCAATCACCTCGTATCTGGCCGGCGCTGCATAACGCTGGACAATCCCGGCGTCTTGCCGGAAATCCAGCGGGCCAGGAGGCTCCCTTATGAACGATCAGACGCCCGCCGCCAGCCCGCACCGCTTCTTCGCTGCGGGACTTGCCGAGACCGACCCCGAGCTGGCCGCCGCGATTGGCCGCGAGCTGGCCCGGCAGCAGGACGGCATCGAGCTGATCGCCAGCGAGAACATCGTCTCGGCCGCGGTGCTGGAAGCGCAGGGCTCGGTGCTGACGAACAAATACGCCGAGGGCTACCCTGGCCGCCGCTACTATGGCGGCTGCGCCGAGGTTGACGTGGCCGAGCAACTGGCGATCGACCGCGCCAGGCAACTGTTCGGCGCCGGATTCGCCAACGTGCAGCCACATTCCGGCGCGCAGGCCAACCAAGCGGTGTTCCTGGCCACGCTGACCCCGGGCGACACCATTTTGGGCATGAGCCTGGCCGCCGGCGGCCACCTGACGCATGGCGCGGCGCCGAACCTGTCGGGCAAGTGGTTCCGCGCGGTGCAGTATGGCGTGCGCCGCGAGGACGGCCTGCTCGACTACGAGGAGCTCGAGCGGCTGGCGCGGGCGGAGCGACCGAAGATGATCATTGCCGGCGGCTCGGCCTATCCACGCGTCATCGACTTCCCGCGCATCCGCGCCGTGGCTGACGAGGTCGGCGCGCTGTTCATGGTGGATATGGCGCATTTCGCCGGGCTGGTCGCGGCCGGCGTCTATCCGACCCCAGTGCCGCACGCCCACATCTCGACCACGACCACGCACAAGACGCTGCGCGGCCCGCGCGGCGGCATGATCCTGACCAACGACCCGGAGCTGGCGAAACGGATCAACAGCGCGGTGTTCCCCGGCCTGCAAGGCGGCCCGCTGATGCACGTCATCGCGGGAAAGGCCGCGGCCTTCGGCGAGGCGCTGCGGCCGGAGTTCCGCGCCTATGCCGGGGCGGTGGTGGACAACGCCCGGGCGTTGGCGGCGACGCTGGTGGCGCAGGGCGTGAACATCGTCACCGGCGGAACGGACAGCCACCTGATGCTGGTCGATCTGCGGCCCAAGCGCGTCACCGGCAAGGCCGCCGAGGCCAGCCTGGAGCGGGCGCACATGACTGCCAACAAGAACGCCATCCCGTTCGACCCGGAAAAGCCGGCGGTCACCTCCGGGATCAGGCTGGGCACGCCTGCGGCCACCACGCGCGGCTTTGGCGTGACGGAGTTCCAGGAGGTCGGCCGCATGATCGGCGAGGTGCTGGACGGATTGGCAGGCAGCAACGACGGCGGCAACGCGACGGTGGAGCGGGCGGTCGGCGAGCGGGTGCTGGCGCTATGCGCGCGGTTCCCGATCTATGCGGCCGCCCGCTGACGCATCATGCGCTGCCCGTTCTGCGGCCACGACGATACCCAGGTGAAGGACAGCCGCCCCGCCGATGACGGGGCGGCGATCCGCCGGCGGCGGTCCTGCATCAGCTGCGGCCAGCGTTTCACCACTGTCGAGCGGGTCCAGTTGCGCGAGCTGGTGGTGGTCAAGTCCGACAGCCGCCGCGTCGCCTTCGACCGCGACAAGCTGCTGCGCTCGGTGCGCATCGCGCTGCGCAAGCGGCCGGTGAGCGAGGAGCGGGTCGAGCGCATCGTCAACGGCATCGTCCGCCAGCTCGAAGCCTCCGGCGAGGCCGAGGTCGCCTCCAAGCAGATTGGCGAGCTGGTCATGGAAACGCTGAAGGAGGTGGACGCCGTGGCCTACGTCCGTTTCGCCTCGGTGTATCGCAATTTCCGCGAAGCCAAGGACTTCGAGGCCTTCCTGGGCGCGCTGGGCGAGGCCACGTAGCGGCGGCGGTGGACGACCACGCGCATATGCGGGCCGCATTGGCGCTGGCCCGGCGCGGGCTGGGGACCACCTGGCCCAATCCGTCGGTCGGCTGCGTCATCGTGCGTGACGGCCGGGTGGTCGGCCGCGGCGTCACCGCCGAATTCGGGCGGCCGCATGCCGAGGCCCAGGCGCTCGCGATGTCCGGCGCGGCTGCGCGCGGGGCCACCGCCTACGTAACACTAGAGCCGTGCAGCCACCACGGCCGCACGCCGCCCTGCGCCGATGCGCTGATCGCCGCCGGCATCGCCCGCGTCGTGGCCGCCACGCGTGACCGCAATCCTCGCGTGGCGGGCGCCGGGCTGGAACGGCTGCGCGCCGCGGGCATCGCGGTGACCGAGGGCGTGCTGGCCGAGGCGGCCGATGAGGTCGCCGCCGGATTCTTCAGCGTCGTCCAGCGCGGCCGGCCGCTGGTGACCCTGAAACTCGCCACCACCCTGGACGGGCGCATCGCCACCCGAGCAGGAGAGAGCAAATGGATCACCGCCGAGCCGGCTCGGCGCATGGCGCACGCATTGCGGGGCCGGCATGACGCGGTGCTGGCGGGCGTGGGGACCGTGCTGACCGACGATCCCGACCTGCGCTGTCGCATCGAGGGGTTCCGCACCCGGCCGGTGGTGCGCGTGGTGGCGGATAGCCGCCTGCGGATGCGGCTGGTCTGCCGCCTGGTGGCCACCGCGCGCGAGGCGCCGACCTGGGTGCTGGCGCGCGACGACGCCAGCCCCGAGCGCCGCTCCGCCCTGGCCGGCGCAGGGGCCGAGGTCCTGCCGGTCGCCGCCGGCAGCATCGGCATCGACCTGGAGGCAGGATTGCGGGCGCTGGCCGCGCGCGGGCTGACCCGCGTGCTGGTGGAGGGCGGTGCGCAGCTTGCGGCGTCGCTGCTGCGGGCGGATTTGGTGGACCGGCTGGCCTGGTTCCATGCGCCATCGGTGATGGGCGGCGATGGCTGGCCGGCGGCGCAGGCGTTCGGGGTACAGAGCCTGGCCCAGTTGCCGCGCTTCGCGCCGGTGCAGACGATGCGGGTGGGCGAGGACTTGCTGACACTGCTGACACGCGCGAGGTGAGGCGGCCGGATTTCTGATCGTTGACCTCGCGGCGACCCGGAGAGCCGCCGGCGGGCGACTGTCCATTCGGCGCGATGTGTCGGGTGCGGCGCCGGCTTCATTGAACTGGCCGCGCGCCGGTGCCGCGCCGAGGCATCGCATCGCCTTCGCCGCACCGGGCCGACCTCCGCGCGAGAGATTTGCCGCGCTGCAGGCGGGTGATAAGACGCCGCATGTTTACCGGCATCATCACCGGCATCGGCACTGTCCGCGCCATCGACGCGATCGGCGGCGGGCGCGACATGCGGCTGGAAATCGCCACGCCTGTCGGCGCGCCGGCCTGGGCCGACACGGCGCGCATCCCGCTCGGCGCCTCGATCGCCTGTTCCGGCTGCTGCCTGACCGCGATCGCCCTGGGTGCGGACTGGTTCGCCGTGACCGCCTCGGCCGAGACGCTAAGCAGGACGACGCTCGGACGCTGGCGGGTCGGCACCGCCATCAACCTCGAACGTCCGCTGCGCGTCGGCGATGAGCTGGGCGGCCACATCGTCGCCGGACACGTCGATGGCGTGGGCGAGGTGGTCTCGGCCACGCAGGACCACGGTTCCACCCGCTGGACCGTCCGTGTTCCCGACGCCCTGGCGCGCTATATCGCACCCAAGGGCAGCGTCGCGGTGGACGGGGTGAGCCTGACGGTGAACGAGGTGGACGGGGCGACATTTGGCGTGAACATCATCCCGCACACCCATGAGGCTACGACATTCGGCCGACTTGCGGCGGGCGACCCCGTGAATATCGAGATCGACACCCTGGCGCGCTATGTCGCCCGGCTGCAGGAGACGGTTTGACGTGAAAGAGTGGCTGATATGGACGACCTGATGACCCGCAGCCTGTCCGAGTACCCGTCGTCGGCCGAGGAACTGGTCGAAGAGGCGCGCAACGGCCGCATGTTCATCCTGGTCGATGACGAGGACCGCGAGAACGAGGGCGACCTGGTGATCCCGGCGCAGTTCGCGACCCCCGAGGCGGTCAACTTCATGGTCCGCCATGCGCGCGGCCTGGTCTGCCTGGCGTTGACGCATCAGCGGGTGGAACAGCTCGGCCTCCCGCTGATGAGCCAGCATAACGGCACCCGCCACCAGACCAACTTCACCGTCTCGATCGAGGCGCGCACCGGGGTCGAGACCGGTATCTCCGCGCATGACCGCGCCCGCACCGTGGCCGTGGCGATCAACCCGGAGTGCGGCCGGGCGGACATCGTCACCCCGGGCCACGTCTTTCCGCTGCTGGCGCGCGAGGGCGGCACGCTGGTCCGCACCGGCCACACCGAGGCGGCGGTGGACATCGCGCGCCTTGCCGGCCTGAACCCGTCCGGCGTGATCTGCGAGATCATGAACGACGACGGCAGCATGGCGCGGCTGCCGGATCTGGTGGCGTTCGCCCAGCATCATGGGCTGAAGCTGGGCAGCATCGCCGACCTGATCGCCCATCGCCGCCGCACGGAAAAGCTGGTCGCCCGCGTGCAGGACGGCGCGCTGCATCACGGGGTCGGCGGCGAGTGGCGCCTTGCCGTGTATGCCAATACCGTCGAGTACCGCGAGCATCTGGTGATGATGAAGGGCGACCTGTCGGCGCCCGGTCCGGTGCTGGTGCGGATGCACGCGGTCGATCTGCTGGATGACGTCGTGGGCGGCCATCACGGGGCGACGCTGCACGACGCCATGCAGATGATCGCAGCCGAGGGCCGCGGCGTGGTGGTGCTGCTGCGCGAGGCGCGGCCGACCCGGCTGTCCGAGCGGGTGGCGCAGCTTGACGGCGTGGCGCGGCCGTTCACCGAACTGCGCGACTACGGCATCGGCGCGCAGATCCTCATCGACCTGGGCGTGCGCGACATGGTGCTGCTGTCCAATACGCATCGGACGATCGTCGGGCTTGAGGGCTACGGCCTGACCGTGGCCGAGCAGCGGCCGATCCGGGGCCGCGCGTGAGCACGCTGGATGCGCCGCTGCCGGCAGCGCCACGCCTGGACGGCCCCGCGCCGCATCTGCTGGTCGTGCGCGCGCCGTACTATCAAGCGGTCGTCGACGGGCTGCGCGACGGCGCCGGGCGCATCCTGGCGCAGGCGGGCGCGACTTTTGACGTGCTGGACGTCGCGGGCGCGCTGGAACTGGCCGGCGCGGTCCGGCTCGCGATCGGCGGCGTGCGGCTGTTCGACGCCTACGTGGCGCTGGGCTGCGTCGTGCGCGGCGACACCGATCATTACGAATACGTCTGCCGAGAGGCGATGGCCGGGCTGACGCAGGTGGTGCAGGCCCATGCGCTGTGCCTCGGCAACGGGCTGCTGACCGTTGACTCGCTGGATCAGGCGGTCGCCCGCTCCGGCCCGGACGGTCACAACAAGGGCGCCGAGGCGGCGGCGGCGGCGCTGGTGCAACTGCGGGCTGCCCGCTGGCTGGCGGACGCCTGATGGCCGACCCCAAGCCGCGGCCGCGCACGGCGGCCCGCGTCGCCGCCGTGCAGGCGCTGTTTCAGAGCGAGCAGGCGCAATCCAGCCCGGAGACGGTGATCGACGAGTTCATCCGGCACCGCCTGGGCGAACTCCCCGGCCCCGAGCACCGCGGCGGCGGCGGGTTCGAGGAGGGCCGCGTGCCCGATGCCGATGCGCCGCTGTTCGCGCGCATCGTCCGCCTCGCCGCGCGCCAGCAGGACGCCATCGACCGCATGATCGCCGAGAGCCTGTCGGCGGAATGGCCGATGGCGCGGCTCGACCCCGTGCTGCGCGCTGTGATGCGGGCCGGCGCGGCGGAGCTGTCGATGCCGGACGGGCCGCCGTCGCGCGTGGTCATCAACGAGTATCTCGACGTGGCGCACGGCTTCTTCACCGGCGAGGAGCCGCGCATGGCCAACGGCGTGCTGGACCGGCTGGCCCGCCAGCTGCGGCCGCAGGATTTTGCGCCCAGCCCATGACCGACGCGGCGGGATTGCCGCGCGAGTTTGCGGTCATCGCGCGGCATTTTCGGCCGCTGGCCGGACCGGGTTCGCTGGAACTCGAGGACGACGCCGCCGTGCTGGTGCCGCCGCCGGGCCTGGCGCTGGTCGCGGCGGCGGACGCCATCGTGGCGGGAGTGCATTACCTGCCGGACGATCCGCCTGATCTGGTCGCGCGCAAGCTGCTGCGCACCAACCTGTCCGACCTGGCCGCGATGGGGGCGGAGCCGCTCGGCTACCTGATGACGATCTCGGTGCCGCGTGGCACGCCGGATGCCTGGTTCGCGGCGTTCGCCTCCGGGCTGGCCGCCGACCAGCAGGAGTTCGGCTTGGCCCTGCTCGGCGGCGACACCACCAGCACGCCGGGGCCGGTCAGTCTTTCGCTGACGATCCTGGGCACGGTCCGGCCGGGCTGCGCTCTGACGCGGGCCGGGGCGCGCGCCGGCGACGGAATCTGGGTCAGCGGCACGATCGGCGACGGCGCCCTGGGCCTGCTGGCGGCGCGCGGCGAAATCCCGGATCCAGGCGGCGTGCTGGCCGACCGCTACCGCCTGCCGCGGCCAAGGCTGGGGCTGGGCCGCCTGCTGCACGGCATCGTCAGCGCCGCGATGGATGTGTCCGACGGTCTGTTGCAGGATCTTGGGCACCTGTGCCGCGCATCGGGGCTCACCGCCGAGATCGACGCCGCCCTGGTGCCGCGCTCGGCGGCGGCGATGGCGGCGGGCGAGGAGCGGCTCGGGTTGTGCCTGACCGGCGGGGACGACTACGAGCTGCTGCTGGCGGCGCCGCCCGCGGCGGACGGCGCGTTGCTGCGGGCCGCCGGTGACGCCGGCGCCACTGTCACGCGCATCGGATCCTTCGCTGTCGGAACACCGGCCGTGCGGGTGACGCAAAGCCGCGGCGTCGCGCCCGGTCTGGCCGCAGGCTGGGATCATCTCTCGGCGGAATGATGCGCCATCCCACCATGTGATTGACGATCGCGGCATCGCCCTGAACCGTGCCGCCGCCTCCCTGTTGCCGTGCAGCCGGCCACCGCGTCGGTCCACGACAATGAAGGAGCGCACGATGTTCTATGCCGACAAGCGGCTGCAGTTTCCGGTCCGCTGCGAGACACCCAATCCGCTGTTTGCCCGCGCCCTGCAACAGGCGATCGGTGGCGTGGAGGGCGAGATCCGGGTGATGATGCAATACATGTTCCAGGCCTGGGGCTCGCGCGGCCCGGTCAAATATCGCGACATGCTGCTGAACACCGCCGCCGAGGAGATCGGCCATGTCGAGATGCTGGCGACCGCGGTGGCGCTGAACCTGGAAAAGGCGCCGCTGACGATGCAGGAGGAGGCTGCCGCGGACGGGATGGCCGGCGCCGTGCTGGGCGGCATGAACCTGCGCCACATCCTGTCCACCGGCATGAGCGCCACGCCGGAGAACTCGAACGGCGTGCCGTTCAACGCCAGCCACGTCTATGCCAGCGGCAACATCGCCGCCGACATGCTGTGCAACGCCTGCGCCGAGGCGACCGGGCGGGTGCTGGCGACCCGGCTCTACAACATGACCGACGATCCCGGCATGAAGGAGATGCTGGCCTTCATGATCGCGCGCGACACCATGCACCAGCAGCAATGGCTGGCGGTGATCGAGGAACTGGGCGGCATGCACGCGCAGTTGCCGATTCCCAATTCCTTCCCGCAATCGCAGGAAGATCAGCGCTTCTCCTACGCTTATTTCGTGCACGACCAGAGCCGCGCCGTGCCGGAGGGCCGCTGGACGCAGGGACCGTCGCTGGACGGCAAGGGCGAGTTCTCCGCCATGTTCTCCGAACCGCTTGGCGGAGTGCCGCAACTCGGCCCGGCCCGTCAGGGCGGCGGCGCGCAGGCCGAGCAGAGCATGACGGACGGGGCGATGCCGCCGCCCCGGAAGGCTGACGGGCACATGGCGACGGCGCGTCCGGCCTGACGCCTTCGGGTCCGCATCACGCCGGAGCGCCGGGCAGCCTGCAACGGCGCTCCGTGGCCGGCGCATGGCGGCGCGGGAGCGAGGCCGGCCGTCAGCCCGCGCCGATGCCGCGCTTGGCCAGCGGGATGGAAAACTGCGGCTCGGTGTCCCAGGGGAACAGGATCCAGGTGTCCTGGCTGACCTCGGTGATGAAGCTGTCGATCAGTTCCTTGCCGGCCGGCTTGGCATAGATGCAGCAGAAATGCGCCCGCGGCAGCAGTCCGCGCACGATCCGCGCGGTGGTCCCGGTGTCCACCAGGTCATCCACCACCAGGAAGCCCTCGCCATCCCCGGCGGCGCTCGGCGCCTTGGTGATGCGCGGCTCGCCGATCGTCTCCTCCTCATAGGTCACGATCGAGACGCTTTCGATCAGGCGCACATCCAGCTCGCGCGCGACGATCGCGGCGGGAATTAGGCCGCCGCGGGTGATCGCCACGATGCCGCGCAGCGGGCGCAACGCCATTACCCGCCACGCCAGCGCGCGGGCGTCGCGGTGCAGCTGATCCCAGGTCACCGTGTAGTAATGGGTCGCCATCAGAACAGCCTTCCGCCGTTCGGCACCGCCTGGTCGGGAGCCAGCAGGACCACCGCGCCGCCCGCATCAGGCACGCCCAGGGTCAGCACTTCGCTTTCGAACGGACCGATGCGCCGCGGCGGGAAGTTGACCACGGCGAGCACCTGCCGGCCGATCAAGGCGGCCGCATCGTAGTGGGTCGTTAGCTGCGCCGAGGAACGGCGCACGCCGACATCCGGCCCGAAATCGATCGAGAGCTTGATGGCGGGCTTGCGCGCTTGCGGGAACGGCTCGGCCGCAACGACTGTGCCCACGCGGATGTCAATCCTGTCGAAATCCTCGATCGTCGCCACTGACGCGTCACCGCAGTTCCGTCGCCGCGTGTAAGGGCTTGCCGCGAGCGGCGCAAGGAATTGGCGCGCATCCTGGGCCGCCTTGACAGCCGCCGCACGCTGCCGCTTTCTGTGCAAAATAGGAAAGAATGCGTGATGTCGATGACGCCTGCTGCTCCCGTCACGCGCTGGATCGGCCGTGGCCACGATCGCCTCTGGGTCGATTCCGCAAATTGGGGGGCAGGGACTCCGGCCGCCGGCGGCGTCGCGGCGTTCGCCCGCCCGGGGTTGCTGGTCGATCTCGCATCCGCCGGCGCGTCGCCCGTTTTCGACGGGCAACTGGCGGTACTCGGCGGCTCGCTGACCATCTCGGATGGCGCCCTGGTTGCGCGGCAGGCAGTCTATGACGGCTGGTTCTTCACCGGTGTCGGGCTGCGGGTCGATGGCGGCCTGGCGATCGCGGCCGACGCGTCGCTGCTCGGGCAGAACGCCGTGGTGCTCGGGGACGTGTCGGCGGCCACGCTCGACATCAGGGGCACTCTGGCCGATGCCCAGGTCTATGCCGGCCGCGCCGGCGCGGTCAGCGTCACCGTCGAGGGCGCCGGCGCGCGCTGGGCCACCAGCGGCATCGACCAGAGCTTCCAGTTCGGCGGCGCGGCGCCGGTCTCGCTGGTCGTGCGCGGCGGCGGCTATGTCGGGGACGGCCATGCCTGGTCCAGCACCAGCGCCAACAGCACCATGACGGTCGGCGGCCAAAGCGCCGGCGCCTCCGTGCTGGTGACCGGGCGCGGCTCTGGGCTGCGCTACCAGATCATCGACGTGGGCGGTTCATACAGCGGCACGTTGAGCATCGCCGCAGGCGCGCACGTCGCCGATCTTGGCGCGAATATCGGGCAGACCGGCGACGCCGCGGTGAGCGTGGCCGGCGCCGGGTCGGTTTGGGACAATGCCAACGGACTGTTCGTGCATGGCGCCGCGCCGCACGGCTCGATCAGCATCACCGACCATGCGCGGGTCAGCTTCGGCAGCTACGGGCTGCAGGACAGTGGCAGCGTCCTGCTCGACTCTACGGCGCGGCTGGACGGCGCTACCATCGTTCTGGCGGGCGGCGCGCTGTCCGGCCTCGCGACGGCGGCCGCCGCGCAGTCCACAGTGACGATCACGCAATCGCTGGTGCTGGGGTACAACGATGCAGCCGGTGGCAATAATCTCGGCAATTTCCTGGATAGCGCCGCGGGCGTCACCCTGGCGCTGGCCGGCGCGGTCAGCGTGCAGTCCAGCCGGTCGGACCCGCTGGCGGTGGGCGGCGGCCACGTCGCGCTGGACAATCCCGCGAATGGCGAGTTCGCGATCGACCTCTACGGCGGCGTGCTGGAACTCGCGGCGGCCGGGGCGTCCGGCGGCGGCGGCATCAGCTTCCTCGACCGCGGCGGCGCCACGCTGCAGATCGATCAGCCGGGCGCGCTGGCCAGCCCCATCGGCGATTTCGCGGTCTCGCCGGGCGACGTGATCGACTTGCAGGCGCTGGTGTTCGCGGCGGCTCCGGTCGCATTGTGGCAGCCGACGGCGGATGGCGGCACGCTGCTGGTGTCGGCGGGGACGAGTTCGGTCGGCCTGACGCTGGACGGCAGATATGCGGCCGGCGGCTTCCACCTGGCCTCTGACCTGCATGGCGGCACCGCGATCAGCTATTCCGGCTGACGGCCACGCTTCACGGCCTGTCCTCGTCCAGGCCTGGGTGGCCGGCCGGCCGCGGACCGGGGGTGGTCCATAGGAAGCGGCGTTCGTTCGCGGCGATCGGCAGGTCGTTGATGCTGGCCTCACGCCGGCGCATCAGGCCGTCCTCGGCGAACGCCCATTGTTCGTTGCCGTAGGCGCGGAACCAGCGTCCCGCCGCATCGTGGTACTCGTATTGGAACCGCACCGCGATCCGATCGCCGGTGAACGCCCACAGCATCTTGACGAGGCGGTAGTCCAGCTCCGCCTGCCACTTGCGGCGCAGGAACGCCTCGATTGCGGGGCGGCCAGAAAAGAACTCCGAGCGGTTCCGCCAGCAGCTGTCGGAGGTATAGGCCAGCGCCACTCGCTCCGGGTCGCGACTGTTCCAGCCGTCTTCGGCGGCGCGAACCTTCTGCACGGCGGTCTCGCGGGTGAACGGCGGCAGCGGCGGGCGTGACATGGCGGTCCCCCTCATTCCATCAACAAGGCGGCGCGCTGGCGCGATCCCAGCGGGCTGAAGAAGCGCAGCATGTAGCCGTCCGGGTCCAGGACGATGAACTGGCGGTTGCCGACCTCCTCGCCACCCCGGCGGTACCAGCGGTCCTCCATGGGCAGGAACACGGGATGCGCAGCCGCCTGCACCGCGCGGCACAGCGCGTCCACGTCCGCGACCTCGATCTGCAGGTTGATGCCGCGTCCGAACGGATAATCCATGCTGCCGGCCAGCCAGCTGCGATCCGTCGGCTGCTCGATCATGAACTGGGCGCCGTCGCGGTCGAGATAGGCGAACCGCTCCTCGGGGCGCTCGTACAGGATCGCGAACCCCAGCAGGCTCGTATAGAATTGCAGGCTGCGGCCAATGTCCGAGCTGAACAGTTCGGGCACCACCTTCGCGGTCATCCTCGGTCGCTCGTCTTGCCGGCGGCGCGCATCGGCCCATGATCGCGGCTTCATCGCCGGAGTCCAGATCGGTGCGCGATTTCCATTTTCCTGGCCGGGGGCCGGCCTTCGCGGCGAACGGGATGGCCGCCACGTCGATGCCGGCGGCGACGCTGACCGCGTTGGATGTGCTGCGCGCCGGCGGCAACGCCGCCGATGCGGCGGTGGCCGCCGCCGCCGTCCTGGCGGTGATCGAGCCGCAGGCAACCGGGATCGGCGGCGATTGCTTCTGCCTGTTCGCGCCCGCCGGGCAGCGGCGGGTCGTGGCGCTGAACGGCTCGGGCCGGGCGGCCGCGGCGGCCTCGATCGACTGGTTCGAACAGCATGGCATCGCCGAGCTCGACCCCAGCTCGCCGCATGCGGTGACGATTCCGGGCGCGGTGGCCGCCTGGCAGACGCTGCTCGCGGCGCACGGCACGCGCGGGCTGGACGAGCTGCTGCGCCCGGCGATCAGCTGCGCAGAGGCCGGCCATCCCGTCCACCCCCGTGTGGCCCACGACTGGGCGCTTGCCGAGGACAAGCTGCGCGCGACCGGCGCGGCCTCGTTCCTTCCCGGCGGACGCGCGCCGGCGGTCGGCGACCGCTTCGCCCAACCGGCCCTGGCGGCGACCCTGCGGGCGATCGGGCGGGACGGCGCGCGCGCCTTCTACGAGGGGTCGGTCGCCGCGGACATGGTGGCGGCCCTGCGCGCACGGGGAGGGCTCCAGACCGAGGCGGATTTCGCCGCCGGCCGCGAGGCCGCGCAGTTCGTCGATCCGATACGCATCGCCTGGCGCGGCCTGGAGGTGTGGCAATGCCCGCCGAATGGGTCCGGGCTGCTGGTGCTGATGCTGCTGGGCATCCTGGGCGCGTTCGATCAGGCGTCGAACGAGCCGCTGGACCCCGTCCGCCTGCACCGGCATCTGGAGGCGGCGCGGCTGGTCTATCGCGACCGCAACGCCTTCCTCGCCGATCCAGCCCAGGCCGAGGTTCCGGTGGCGCATCTGACCGGCGCCGCATACCTGGACGGCCTGCGGACACTGATCCGCGACGACCGGGCGCTGCTGGACCTGCCGCCGCCGGGCGAGCTCGCCTATCCGCCGCACCGGGACACGGTGACGCTGTCGGTGGTCGATCGCGACGGCAATGCATGCAGCCTGATCAACTCGCTGTTCCAGTCGTTCGGCTCGGGGATCCTGGCCGAGGGGTCTGGCGTGATGCTGCACAATCGCGGCCTAGGGTTCCGGATCCGGCGCGGGCATCCCAACTGCATCGCGCCGGGCAAGCGGCCGCTGCACACCATCATCCCCGGCATGGTCACGCGCGACGGCGAGGCGATCATGTCGTTTGGCGTGATGGGTGGCCATTTTCAGCCGATGGGGCAGACGCTGTTCCTGACCAATCACTTCCAATACGGGCTGGACGTGCAGCAGGCGATCGACCTGCCGCGCTGCTTCGCATTCGAGGACCGGGTCGAGGTCGAACGCGGGATGCCGGCCGAGGTGATCGACCGGCTCGCGCGTCTCGGACACGCGGTTGAGCGGGTGGTCGAGCCGCATGGCGGCGGCCAGGCCATCCTGATCGACCGCGCCCGCGGCGTGCTGATTGGCGGCTCGGATCCGCGCAAGGACGGACTTGCCCTGGGGTACCGACATGCAGACCACGCCGCCCTTCGAGCCGCACCGGTTCCGCACCGCGGCGGCGCACTACATGGACGGGCGGCCGCCCTATCCGGCGGCGCTGGTCGCGCGCGTCGCCGCGATGGCCCGGCTCGGCGCGGCCGACCGGGTGCTGGATCTCGGCTGCGGCCCGGGGCAGCTCGCCCGCGCCTTCGCGCCGCTGGTGGCCGACGTGCTCGCGGTCGATCCCGAACCCGAGATGCTGCGCATCGCCGCCGCCGCCTCCGCCGGATGTGTCAACGTGACGTTTCGCCATGGCAGTTCGTACGACCTGGCGCCGGACTGGCTCGCACCCGGCTGGGCTAGCTTCCGCCTGGTCTGCATGGGCCGCTCGTTTCACTGGATGGACCGACCGGATACGCTGCGGCGACTGGACGCGATGGTGGCCCCGGACGGCGCGGTGGCGCTGTTCGGCGACACCCATCCGGCGGTTCCCGACAATGCGTGGCACGAGACGTTCCGCGCCATTGTCGATCGCTATGGCGAGGGCGATTCCTATCACGCGCGCTCCCGCGCGCCGGGCTGGGTTGCCCATGAGGGCGTGCTGCTGGACTCGCCGTTTTCAATCCTGGAGTTGGCCGGGGTCTATGAACGCCGGGCGCTCGCGCTGGAGACGCTGATCGACCGTGCGCTGTCGATGTCGTCCACCTCGCACGCCCGGCTGGGCGACAGGGCGGATGCGATGGTTGCCGAGCTGTCCGGCGCGTTCGCGGGAGCGCAGATGCGCGAGGTCGGTACTGACCACGGCGCTGATCGCGCGACGAGGCTGAACGGACGATGCGAACGGGGGGAAGCGTATGACTCATCCGGCAATCGCGGCGGGGCGGACGGCCGTGGTCACGGGGGCGGCCAGCGGGATCGGGCTGGCCGCGGCCAGGCGGTTCGCCGCCATGGGCATGAATGTCGTGCTGGCCGATCTGCCCGGCGAGGCGCTGCAACAGGCGGCCGCGTCGCTGGGCGGCCGGGCGCTGGCGCAACCGACCGACGTGTCGCGCATCGAGGACGTGCAGCGTCTGCGCGAGGCGGCCTATGGCGCGTTCGGCGAAATCGCGGTGCTGATGAACAACGCCGGCATCGGCGAGGGCGGCGGCCCCTGGGACGCCTATGAGCGATGGCAGCGCCTGCTGGGCGTCAATCTGTGGGGCGTCGTCAACGGCATGCAGACATTCGCCGAAGCCATGGTCGCGCAGGGCACGCCGGCCGCGATCATCAACACCGGCAGCAAGCAGGGCATCACCACGCCACCCGGCGACACCGCCTATAACGTCAGCAAGGCCGGCGTCCGCGTGCTGACCGAGGCCACGGCGCACGCCCTGCGCAGCATCCAGGGCTGCCGGGTGACCGCGCATCTGCTGATCCCCGGCTTCGTGTTCACCGGCATCACCACGCCCCGCCGCGCCGACAAGCCGCCCGAGGCCTGGACCCCCGAACAGACCGTGGAGTTCATGCTGGACGGCATGGGCCGCGGCGACTTCTACATCCTGTGCCCCGACAATGCGGTGACGCGCGAGATGGACGAGAAGCGGATGCGCTGGGCAATGGATGACATTGTGCTGAACCGCCCGGCATTGTCGCGCTGGCACCCCGCGTTCGCGGCGGCGTTCGAGGCGTACATGCGGGGATGATGGGATGGCGGGAACACGGGCGGCTTGCGCGACAACCGCCGGTTCCTCGTTCACCCGCCCACGAACGCATTGAACGTGATCAGCGTGTAGGTGTCCTTCACCCCGGCCAGCCTCTGTACGTTTTCGGTGACGAACAACCCTGTGTCCTGCTCCGGCTCCAGGTAGAACTTTCCCAGCAGGTCGTATTGTCCCGAGGTCGAGTGCAGCTCGGACAGTTGTTCGATCGTGTCCGCCGCCTCCTGCGCCACGCGATAGGCCTGGCCCATCTCGCATTTGATGAAAACGTAGATCGCGCGCATCGATACCCAGCCTCGACCGGTTTGCATCCCCAGTGGTAGCAACGCCCCACGATGCAGGGAAGCGACATGACCGACCACACGCTCCGCCCCGGGGGCCGGATTCTCGCCGACGCCCTGGTGGCGCACGGGATCAGCCATGCCTTCTGCGTGCCCGGCGAGAGCTTCCTGCCGGTGCTGGACGGCCTGTATGCGGTGCGCGAGCGCATCAGCCTCGTCACCTGCCGGTTCGAGGCCGGGGCAGTGGACATGGCCGAAGCCGCCGGCAAGCTCACCGGCCGGCCGGCAGCGGCATTCGTCACCCGCGGCCCGGGCGCCTGCCACGGCGCGATCGGCGTGCATGTGGCGCACCAGGACTCCACGCCCCTGCTGCTGTTCATAGGCCAGATCCCCGCTGGCGAGACCGATCGCGAGAGTTTCCAGGAGATCGACTATCGCCGCATGTTCGGCGGCCTGGCGAAATGGGTGACGCAGATCGACGATGTCGCGCGCATCCCCGAACTGGTCGCGCACGCCGTCGACGTCGCCACATCCGGCCGCCCCGGCCCCGTGGTGATCGCGCTGTCGGAGGAAATGCAGGCAGTCCGGCACGGTGTCGCCGACATCGGTCCTGCGCCGGTCAGCCGCGCGCATCCCGATCCGGCCGCGCTGACGCAACTGCGCGCGCTGCTGGAACAGGCGCGCCGGCCGCTGGCGATCCTGGGCGGCGGCGGCTGGAGCGAGGCGGGCCGGGCGGCGATCGGCCGGTTCTTCGCCACCCAGAACATGCCCGTCGCCGTCAGCTTCCGGCGACAGGCGCTGTATGATGGAACTCGCGACACCTATGTCGGCGACCTCGGCGTGGGCGCCGATCCCGGACTGATCGCCGCCGCTCGCGAGGCCGATCTGGTGCTGGCCATCGGCACGCGGCTGCCCGAGGCGACGACCCAGGGCTACACGCTGTTCGACCCGCCGAGTGCGCCGCGGCTGGTGCATGTCTATCCCGACCGGGCGGAGATCGGCCGCGTGTTCCGGCCGGCGCTGGGGATCGTGTCGGATCTGGATGCCTTCGCCGACGCAGTCGCCGCCTGGCCTCGCGTGGCCGCGTCGTGGACCGAGTGGACGCGGCGGCTGCGCGCGCGTCGGTTGGGGCAGGCGGCGGCGCCCGACTTCCCGGGGCCGCTCAACCTCGCCCGCGTCATGCACGATCTGCAATCGGAACTGGCTGCCGACGCGGTGCTGACCTGCGACGCGGGCAATTTCGCCACTTGGCCGGCGCGCTTCATGCACTTTTCCGACCGCCAGCGCTTCATTGGCCCGACCTGCGGCGCAATGGGCTACGCCGTCCCGGCAGCCGTTGCCGCCTCGATCCTGCAGCCGGGGCGGCAGACCGTCGCCTTTGTGGGCGATGGCGGGTTTCTGATGACCGGGCAGGAGATCGCGACCGCTATGCATCACGATGCAACACCCATCATCCTGGTGTTCGACAACGCCATGTACGGCACCATCCGCATGTATCAGGAGCGCGCCTATCCGGGCCGGATCAGCGGCACCGCGCTGACCAACCCCAATTTCGCGCGTCTGGCCGAGGCGTATGGCGCGCACGGCGAGACGGTGGCCCGGACGGAGGAGTTCGTCCCCGCGTTCCGCCGGGCCGTCGCCAGCCAGCGGCCCGCGGTCATCGCGTTGCGCACCGACCCCGAACAGATCACCACACGGGCGACGATCGCCCAGTTGCGCGAAGGGCGCTGACCATGGACGAGCTGCTGCCCGGCTACCGCCGTTTCCGCAGCGATGCGTGGCCGCAGCGTCGCGCGCTGTTTGAGGAGTTGGCGCGCTCCGGACAGCGCCCCCGTGCGCTGGTGATCGCCTGCTCGGACAGCCGGGTGGATCCGGCGATGATCTTCGATGCGGCGCCCGGCGAGCTGTTCATTGTCCGCAACATTGCGAACCTGGTGCCCCCGTACGCGCCGGACACCGCCTATCACGGCACCAGCGCGGCCGTGGAGTTCGGCGTGCTGTCGCTGGAGGTGCCGCATGTGATCGTGCTGGGCCACGGCATGTGCGGCGGCATCCGCTTCCTGTTGCAGGGCGGCGCGGCGCCCACCGATTTCGTCGGACCCTGGATGCAGATCGCGCGTGCGGCGCGTGACCGCGTGCTGGTATGCGACGCCGCCGATCCGACAAGCGAGGCGATGCAGACCGCATGCGAGAACGAGGCCGTGCGGCTATCGCTGGACAATCTGCGCAGCTTTCCATGGATCGCCGCGCGCGAGGCGTCCGGGCGGTTGCAGTTGCACGGCGCGACCTTCGACATCCGCACCGGGCTGCTGCAGGTGATGCGGCAGGACGGACGGTTCGCGCCTGTTTCGGAATAGGCTGCGACCAAATCCGGCTCGTTCTCCGCGCATGACAATTGGTGCAGCCCTGCTAGGCTGGCCCTCAGCAGGGAGCATCGCCATGCAGATCGGCGTCATCGGGGCGGGCAGGATTGGCGCCACCGTCGGCGGTCTGTGGGTCAGGGCCGGGCATCGCGTCTGTTTCGGCTCGCGCGAGCCGGGCCGGCTGCGGGCGCTGACCGACAGCCTCGGCGAGCGGGCCTCGGCCGCGTCGGTCGAGGACGCGGCCCGGAGAGGTGAGGCGGTGCTGACCGCCTTTCCGTACGGCGAGTGGCCGGACATCGCCCGCCGGATCGCTCCGCTGCTGGCCGGAAAGGTCGTGCTGGACGCCGCCAATCCGTATCCCGAACGGGATGGCGGGTTCGCGGTCGCGGCGGTCGCGGCGGCGCGCGGTTCCGGCGTGCCGGTCGCCGCGCTGCTGCCGGGCGCGCGGCTGGTGCGCGCCTTCAACAGCATCTTTTGGGAGACGTTGCGAGACCAGGCCCATCACGACGGCGAACGCATCGCGATCCCGCTCGCCGGCGACGATCATGCCGCGTTGCAGGTCGCCTCCGCCCTGGTGCGCGATGCCGGGTTCGATCCGGTGCTGGCCGGCCCGCTGGTGCAGGCGGCCGCGTTCGACGTCGGCGAGCCGGCCTACAACAACCCGCAAACCGCGGCAGCGTTGGAGCGGTTGCTGGGCTTGATCCCGCCCGGCTGATCCCATCGGAGCATCCAGAATGGCCGGCAATCTGCAAGCACGGCTGCGTCATCGCCCCGAGGGCGCGCCTACCGCCGAGGATTTTGAGCTGGCCGAGGCCGACATTCCCGCGCCCGAGGCGGGCGGGGTCCTGGTCCGAACCATTTTCCTATCGCTCGATCCCTATATGCGTGGCCGGATGAGCGCGGCGAAATCCTACGCCAGGCCGGTCGAGATCGGCGCCGTGATGGAGGGGGCGACGGTGGGCGAGGTGGTCGCATCGCGCGATCCCGCGTTCCGGCCGGGCGAAATCGTGCTGGGCGGCAACGGCTGGCAGCAATACGCCGCCGTCTCCGCTCGATCGCTGACCCGGCTCGACCCGAACGAGGCGCCGGTCTCGACGGCGCTCGGCGTGCTGGGCATGCCGGGGCTGACGGCCTGGGTGGGCCTGGCCGATATCGGCCAGGCGAAGCGGGGCGAGACGGTGGTGGTCTCGGCCGCCTCCGGCGCGGTCGGGGCGGTGGCGGGCCAGATCGCGAGACATCAGGGGGCCAGGGTGGTCGGCATCGCCGGGGGAGCGGAGAAATGCCGCTACGTCCGCGACGAGCTCGGGTTCGACGCCTGCATCGACCATCGCGCCGGCGAACTCGACGCGGCGCTCGACGCGGAGTGCCCGGACGGGATTGACGTATATTTCGAGAATGTCGGCGGCGCGGTGCAGGCCGCGGTGTTTCCCAGGATGCGTGATTTCGGCCGCATGGTGATGTGCGGCATGGTCGCCGAATACAATGCGGCGCACCCGGCGCCGGGGCCGAACCTGATGCCGGTCGTGCGCAAGCGGCTGCGCATCCAGGGTTTCATCGTCAGCGACCAGTTCGACCGAATGGCGGAATGGCGCGGCGTGGCGGTGCCGTGGCTGCGCGACGGCGCGCTGCGCTACCGCGAGGATGTGGTGGACGGCCTGCAGCAGGCGCCGGACGCCTTCATCGGCATGCTGGCCGGGCGCAATTTCGGCAAGCTGCTGGTTCGCGTCGGGGCGGATGCGGCGGCCGGCGGCGCTTAGCCGGACCTGACGGTCTGCACCACCTCGAAGCCCTCGAACTCGGGGTGGCCGACATACAGCGCGGCGTTCGAGCCGGCGCTGCGATGCGCCGCCCGGAACGCCTCGGACCGCGTCCAGTCCTCGAACGCGGCCAGCGAGGCCCAGACGGTATGCGAGGAATACAGCACGTGATCCTCGCGCGCTGGCCCGCGCAGCAAGTGGAACTCGATGAATCCCGGCACGCCCTCTAGTTGGGTGTCGCGGCTGGTCCAGACGGTCTCGAACGCCGCCTCGGAGCCGGGGCTGACCTTGAAGCGGTTCATGGCGATGTACATCGGCGCCTCCCTTGGGTTTCCTGTCGGCCAGCGCCGAGGTGGCGGCGCTGGCCGGTTTGTCAGCCGGCACATTGCCACGAACGGCGCCTTGGTGTGTGCTGATCCCACGCGGCCGCGGGGCGGCCGGAACACGCATGGGGGAATGAAGATGCAACGCCGCATGATGCTGGGCGCGCTCGCCGCGGCCGCGCTGCTGCTGGGGGCCGGCGGCAGCCGGGCCGCCGAGAAGGTGCTGAAGTTCGGGGCGGCGGCGGAGCCGTATCCGCCTTTCACCAGCCAGAACGCGCAGGGCAAGTGGGTCGGCTTCGAGGTCGATCTGATGAACGCGGTGTGCGCGGCCGAAAAGCTGAAATGCGAGATGGTCGGCACCGCCTGGGACGGCATCATCCCGGCGCTGAACGCGCACAAGATCGACGTGATCTGGTCGTCGATGTCGATCACCCCGGAGCGGGCGAAGGTCATCGACTTCACCGACAAATACTACAACACGCCGGCCGAGATCATCGCGCCCAAATCCGAGAAGCTGCCGCTGACCCTCAAGGACATGTCCGCGCTGGACGGCAAGATCATCGGCGTGCAGACCTCCACCACTCACGCCGCCTTTGTGCAGAAGTATCTGGGCAGCAAGGCCAAGATCAAGACCTATGACACGCAGGACAACGCCGACGCCGATCTGGTCGCCGGCCGGATCGACGCCGCGGTGGCGGATTCGATCGCGCTCGACGACTTCCTGAAATCAGCGCAAGGCAAGGATATGGAGGTCAAGCTCATCATCCCGGCCAATTTCGACCGCTCGGTGTTCGGCGACGGCGTCGGTGGCGGCGTGCGCAAGTCGGACACCAAGCTGAAGGCCGAGCTTGACGCCGGCATCAAGAAGATCCGCGCTGACGGCACCTATCAGAAGCTGGAGAAGAAGTACTTCTCGTTCGACGTGTACGGCAGCTGAAGGTCCGGGCCGCTCGCCGCAAGCGCCGGAGCTGCGGCGGGCGTTCTGCAACACACAAGATCAAACATGGGATGTGACAGTATGTTGCGCCGAACGATGCTGGGGGTGGTGGCCGTCGCCGGGTTCCTCGTTGCGGCCAGTGCGGGTCATGCCGCGGACACGGTGCTGAAGTTCGGCGTGGCGGCGGAGCCGTACCCGCCCTTCACCAGCCAGAACGCGCAGGGCAAGTGGGTCGGCTTCGAGGTCGATCTGATGAACGCGGTGTGCGCGGCCGAAAAGCTGAAATGCGAGATGGTCGGCACCGCCTGGGACGGCATCATCCCGGCGCTGAACGCGCACAAGATCGACGTGATCTGGTCGTCGATGTCGATCACCGCCGAACGCAAGCAGGTGATCGACTTCACCGACAAGGACTACAACACGCCGGCCGAGCTGATCGCGCTGAAAGCCACGCCGCTCAAGCTTGCCCTGCATGACGACGCGGCGCTGAAGGGCAAGGTGATCGGCGTTCAAGTCTCTACCGTGCATGCCAACTTCGTCAAGAAGCACTTCGGCGACCTGGTCACAATCAAGACCTACGACACTCAGGACAACGCCAACGCCGACCTGGTGGCGGGACGCGTTGACGCGGTCCTGGCCGATGCGATCGCACTCAACGATTTCATGGCGAGTCCGCAGGGCAAGGATTGCGAGGTCAAGCTGCTGATCCCAGCAGACTTCGATCCGGCAACGATGGGCGACGGCGTGGGCGGCGGCGTGCGCAAATCCGACGCCAGGCTGAAGGCCGAGCTGAACGCCGGCATCAAGAAGATCCGCGCTGACGGCACCTATCAGAAGCTGGAGAAGAAGTACTTCTCGTTCGACGTGTACGGCAGCTGAAGGCCGGCGGCTCGCGTCCGTCAGGTCGCGAGCCGCTTTTCCATGAAGGCGCGGTGGCGACCGTCCTGCACGCTGCGATGCGTCTCGACGTATCCGAGCCGCGCGTACATCGCGATGTTCTCGACCATCGCGACATTGGTATAGAGCCGCAGCAGATCGAGGCCGAGGCGTCGCGCCTCGTCTTCGGCATGGGCCATCAGGTGCCGCCCGAAACTCCGATGCTGGCAGGGCGGATCGACGGCGACGTTCTCGATCAGCAGATGGTCGGGATGCGCCTCCAGCACCAGCACGCCGGCGATCGTGCCATCGGCCACCAGCACGCTCGTCATGCCCGCCTTCACGACCGCGGCGTAGTCGGCGAGCATCGGCAGCGGCTTGCGGCCGATGCTGGCCGCCCATCTTGCATAGGCCCGCCCGACCAGGGCGCCGATGGCGGCAGCGTCGTCCAGGGTCGCGGGCCGGATCATGCGGCGGACGGCAGCGTTTCGGCCCGCAGCCAGCTTCGCAGCGCGCCGGCATCGCCGCCGTCGATTGCCGCCGCGACCCGACGCCCGACCGCCGCGCCGAACTTGTAGCCATGCCCGGAGCAGGCCGACACGATCAGCGTGCGTCCGATCATCTCGGAAAAAAAGCATTCGTCGTCGGTGAAGGTGTAGGCGCAGCCGCGCATGGTCCGCACCCGGTACTCACCGATCCGCGCCAGCGGCGGCGCGAAGGCGCGCAGCAGCGCCGCTTCGGTCTGCGCGCCCGCGGCCGCCACGTCGTCGGGATCGGCTCCGTAGCGCAACAGCCCGGACCCGAACTTCAGGCCGGTGCCCGCGACCGGCGGAATCGCCCAGGCCTCGGAGTCGCCGCCGACCGAAAGAATGGTCGGCGCAGTCTTCCAGGCCTCGACCAGGTCCGCGGGGGGCTCGATATAGCCGACATGCGTGCGCAGGCTGCGCAGCGTCGGGGCAAGCCGGGGTGCCAGCTGCGCGGTCCAGGCCCCGGCCGTGATCAGCAGACGGTCGCCCTCGATCACCGTGCCGTCCTGCGCCACGGCGCGCGCCTGCTCCGGCTCGATCGCGGCGATGCGCAGGCCCGGGCGGATGTCGGCCCCGCGCGCGGCCAGCCACTCCAGCAGCCCGGCGGCGATCCGCTGGCACAGCAGCGCGCCGCCTTCGGCCGTCTCGAATGCGTAGCGGACTGCAGCCGGATCCAGAAACGCAAACCGCGCTGCCGCCTCGTCCGGGTGGAATGATCGGTACGGCAGGCCGATGCGGTCGTAGCCGGCGCGGATGTCGTCCGCCTCATCGCCCTCGCGCTGACAGACGCACAGGATCCCGGTCTCGACGTAATGCTGCGCGCCAAGATCGGACCACAGCTCGTCCCAGGCGGCGAACGCCTCGGTAATCAACGCAGCATAGCCGTCGGCCGCGCCGTAGCCGCGCCGGATGATGCGGTGCTGGTCGCCGGAGGCGGCCGCCGGATTCGGGATTTCCGCTGCCTGCTCGAGCAGCGTCACTCGATGCCCGCGCCGGGTCAGCGCCCAGGCCGATGCCAGGCCGCCGATCCCCGCACCCACGATCACGACATGCATGCGCCAGTCCTCAATTCTCAGTCGTCCAGCGGGCCGCCGGACCAACTGGCCGAAGGTGCATCCCCGGTCAGCTTCGCCGCAACCCCGCCCGCCGCCACGTAGCGGTCGCGGCTGCGCGTCAGCAGCCGGCCGGCATGCGGCGCCGCAAGGTCGAGGTCGGCGGCGGGATCGCCGGGCCGCGGCACCAGCCGGGCGAACGGCTCCCCGGCGGCAAGACGTGCGCCGAGCGGGCTGGTGAACACCAGCACGCCCGCTTCCGGCGCGCGGATGGTCTGCATGTGCGTCGCTTGCACCACCTCGCCGCGCCAGTCCGGCAGCGCCGGATCGCCGTAAATAACGCCGCGGGCGCACAGCAGCCGGAACAGCGCCTCCGCATCGCCGCTTGCCATTGCGTCATCCACGTCGGCCTGGCCGCGCAACTCCACGGTCGAGACCAGCCGGCCGGCGACGCCGTTGCCAACACCGGAAGCGCCGGCCAGCCAGCGCGCCGCCACCGCGTCCTCGAACGCGCCGCCGCCATCGCCATCCCACAGGATGACCGCCTGCGCGCCCAGCGCCGCCGCGAGGTCCTTCGCTTCCGGCCACATCGCGCCGTGCACGTACAAATAGGGCAAGGCCTCGTCGTCGGTGTGCAGGTCCAGCACGATGTCGGCCTCGGCCGACACGCGCAGCAGCGCCGCCTGCCACGCGGTGAGTCCAGTGGGCGGATCGGCAGCGGATTGCGGGAAGCCGCGATTGAAGTTGCGGCCGCTCGCGGCATCGAAGCGGCCGAGCAGGCGGTTGTGCGAGAACTGGCGGATGCCGATCGGGTTGGCTTGCGGAACCACGGTGATGTCACCGCGCAGGCGACCCTGGGCCTCCGCCGTGCGCAGCATCGGCAGCAGGTGATGCAGCACCAGCATCGGCGGAATCTCGTCGGCATGCACGCCGCCCTGCACATGCGCGCGCGGTCCGGCGCCGGTGCCGCGCAACAGCCACGCGGCAATGGCGTGCGTCTCCGCCGGTCCAGCGCCGGCGAACGGGATGGTTGTCTCCTGCATCGAGCCTCGTCCTAGTGCCCCGTGTGGATGACCAGCCGGCGGTCGCGGTTCATCCGCCGCTCGGCCAGGGCGAACAGCCGAGTGATGACCAGCGTCATCAGGATATACACGAGGGCCGCACTCAGCAGCGGCTCATAGACCCGAAGGCTTTCGGCCTCCGCCACCTCCGCCCGTCCCATCACGTCCAGCACGGTGATGGTGGACGCCAGCGCGGTAGATTTCAGCAACAGGATGGTCTCCCCGCCCAGCGCCGGCAGACAGGACTGGATGGCGCGCGGCAGCACGATCAGCCGGGTCACATGCCGGCCGCGCAAGCCCAGCGAGCGCGCCGCCTCGATTTCGCCAACCGGCACGGCGGCGATCGCGCCGCGGAGGATCTCGCCCGAATACGCCCCGGTGCTCAGGCCCAGCGCCACCACCGCGTACCAGAAGCCGTCGCGCAGGTATGTCCAAAGGAAGCTCTCCCGCAGCGCCGGCATGTGCGAAAAGACGCTGCCCAGGCCGTAGTCCAGCAGATAGATCTGCACCAGCAGCGGCGTGCCGCGGATCAGCTGGATATATGCCCAGCTCGGCGCGCGCAGCGCGATCGACCGCGACACCCGGGCCAGCGCCGTGCCGATCGCCAGCGCGTTGCCCAGCACCCAGGACAGCAGCAGCAGCACGATGGTCGTCCAGGCGCCGGCCAGCAAATTGGGCAGGATGCTGATGGTGTAGGCCAGCGACATCAGGATCTCCGCGCCGTCATGCGCGCGCGTGCCCGCGCCCGACCGAGCGCGAGATCGCGCCCAGTATCACGTTCGAGATCGCGGTCAGCAGCAGGAACAGCATTGCGGTGAACAGGAAGAAGAAGAAGTAGTCCTTCGTCGCGCCCGCCGCGGTCTTGCCGGTGAACAGCAGCTCGGAGAAGCCGACGACGCTGATCAGCGAGCTGTCCTTCAGGATTGCCAGCCACAGATTGCTCATTCCCGGCAGCGCATGGCGCAACGCCAGCGGCAGGATCAGCAGGCGGAACCGCTGCGCCGGCCGCAGCGCCAGCGCCCGACCGGCCTCGGACACGCCGCGCGGCACCGACAGGATCGCGCCGCGGAACACCTCGGTCAGGTATGCGCCCTGCACGAAGCCCAGCGTCACCACCGCGGCCACGAACGGATCGACAGAGAACAATTCCACAAGGCCGATCTGCGTCAGCAGGTTCTCCAGCGCCGAGGTGCCGGTGTAGTACAGCAGGATGATCAGCAGCAGCTCCGGCACCGCGCGGACGAACGTAGTGTAGAATAGTCCGATCCCGCGCGCGACGGCGCTGCCCGACAGCTTCGCCCAGACGCCCAGCAACCCCAGCACGATGCCGACCGCATAGCCGGCCAGCGAGATCTCGACCGTCAGGATAAGCCCATCGACGAAGCGCGGCCCCCAGCCCACATCGCCGAAGCCGATCAGCTGCAGGTATGTTGGATCGGAGGGCTGCAGGCGTGACTCCCGGGTCGCTGGCGCGCCGCCAAGCAGCCACGCTGCCACACGCACCCGTGAGCAACAAGCCGGCAATCTCTGGAACGAATGGTGGACAAACACGTTGGTCCACCATGAGCAGCACGAAATCCGATCCACCCGACCAGCCCGCGGCACCGTCAAACGTCAGCAAGGATCCGCACGAATGGACCACCGGCGGCGAGACGATGACCGGCGCCCAGGCGAGCTACCTCAAGACGCTGTGCGAGGAGGCCGGCGCGGCATTCGATCCCACCCTCAGCAAGGCCGATGCGAGCCTGCGGATCGACGAGTTGCAGAAGCGGACCGGGCGGGGCAGGGACCATTGATTCTCGAGGTTAAATGACCGAGTGCAAGCCCGGCCATCCCGAGATCGGAAAACGGCCCGGCGCGCTCCGGGCGAGAGTTGCTACGCGATTAGCCAACCAGGCGCAGCGTCGCCCGGCGCGCCTGCGCAAGCTGGCGATAGACGGCCAGGTAATCCTCCGCCATGCGCCGGGCGGTGAACCGCTCCTCGAAGCGTCGGCGAATGCGGGCGCGGTCCAGCGCCCGGGCGCGCGGCACTGCGGCGATCGCTGCCTGCTCGTCCTCGACGATGCAGCCGGTCACGCCGTCCTCGACGATTTCGGGCACCGAGCCGCGGTTGAAGGCGATCACCGGGGTGCCGCAGGCCATCGCCTCAATCATCACCAGCCCGAACGGTTCCGGCCAGTCGATCGGCAGCAGCAGGGCCGCCGCGCCTGACAGGAAATCAGGCTTCTGTGCGTCGTTGATCTCGCCGATCAGCTCGACCCCGCCGCCGCCCAGCATCGGACGAATTTGCTCGGCGAAATATTGCGTGTCGGCGGCATCTACCTTTGCCGCCATCCGCAGCGGCATGCCGGCGGCGCGGGCGATGCGGATCGCCCGGTCGGGCCGCTTTTCGGGGCATATCCGGCCGAGAAAGGCCAGGTACGACGGCGTCGCGTCGCGCGGCGTCAGCAGCATCTCCGGGATGCCGTGCTGCACCGTGCGCACCCAGTTCGCATGCGCCAGCGGACCGCGCTGCGCGTTAGAGATCGAGACCAGCGGCGCCGACGCGAACAGGTCGAAAACCGGCCCCAGCTCCGGCAGATCCAGCCGGCCGTGCAGCGTGGTCACGAACGGGGTCCGATCGCGCGCCAGCAGCGAGAACGGCAGGTAGTCCAGATGGCAATGCAGGATGTCGAACTGATCGGTCTGGCGTGCCACCAGCTCCAGCATCAGCGCGTGCGGCGCGTGGCGGTCGCGGATGTCGGCATCCAGCCGCAACGCCTGCGGCCATCCCGCGACCAGGCGAGCGGAGGTGACGCTGTCGCCACTGGCGAACAGCGTCACCTCGTGCCCCATCGCGACAAGTTCTTCGGTAAGATACGAAACCACCCGCTCAGTACCACCGTACAGCTTGGGCGGCACGGCCTCGTGCAGCGGCGATACCTGGGCAATGCGCATTATGCTTTTCCTCAGCGTGATCAGACCATCGTAACGGTCTGACCGGCGTCGGGTTGCCTCAGCGCCAGTACGGGCGGTACGGATAGCCGCCGCGAATGAACACGCCCCCCGCAACGGGCGGGGCTGCATAAGCATATCCAGGGTAGCCGTAGTAACCGTACGGCCCGTAGTAGCAGCCGGACAGGGCGACAAGTCCGGCCATGGCCACCGCCGGAAGCAGCAACTTCCGGGCGCCGGTGCGTATCTTCGGCCAGCTCAAGCTCGACATGACGACCTCCTTCGGTGTTGCTCGCCGATATAGACCGCAAATGCGGCGATGCCATGTCTAAATCCGGCGCGGCGCCCCGAAGCGACGCAATGTTACAAGTCTCAACCCGCTGTCACCGTGCAGGATCGCGTCGGACGCATAGTCGCCACGTTTGCAGGCGATGTCATACTGCGCAACAAAGACTGCGCAGCTAGACTGGACCGCGCAACAAAGTCCGATCGCAACGAATCGCGGTCTGCTCCGTTGTGACCGGCATGCCGCCGACCAATCGCGTGGCGTCCCGCGCCGCGCCAACAATGAGGATGCCTGACTTGCGAACTCATCAATCCCTGTTCCGGCTGTCCGCGGCGGTGGCGATTGGCGGTCTGATGTTCGGGCCGCTGTCCGCCGGGGTGGCACAGGCGCAGAACGCCGCCCAGCCGCCCGCCGCAGCGCCCCCTGGGGCGCCTCCAAGTGAGGCGGCTGGAGGCGGTGATCCGCCGGCGCGGGTCGGACGGCTGGCCAGCCTGGCCGGCACGGTGTCCTTCCACACCGCCGATCAGACCCAGTGGGAAGCGGCGACGCTGAACTACCCGGTGACCTCGGGCAACGCCTTCTGGACCGAGCCGCAGGCGCAGGCGGCGATTGAGGTCGGCGCGACCCATATCGCGCTGAACGAGCAGACCGAGTTCGACGTTGACACGCTCGACGACACGGCGATGGCGGCCACCGAGCCGCAGGGCGAGATCTACCTGCGCATCCCCTCGGTGTTCCAGGGCGAGACCTACACCATCGTCACCCCGCGCGGGTCGGTGGCGATCAATGCGGTGGGGCGGTTCGGCATCGTCGCCGGCGACACCGACACGCCGACCTCGGTGACCGTGGTCGAGGGCTCGGCGCAGATCACCGGCCCCAATCTGTCGCTGACGGTGGGCGCGCACCAGACCGCGACCATCACCGGCTCGGACACGTTCCAGGGCAGCGTCGGGGCGGAGGCCGACGACCCGTTCCTGACCGCGCAACTGCAGGCCGAACAGCCGCCCCCGGCCCAGGCGCAGGCGAGCGCCACCACGACCGCGAGCTATACGCCGCCGCCGGCGGTGCAGGAGATGACCGGCTCGTACGACCTGCAGACCCAGGGCAGCTGGTCGCAGACGCAGGATTATGGCGAGGTCTGGTATCCGCCCGTGCAGAACGACTGGGTGCCGTATCGCGACGGGCACTGGGGCTACGTCGCGCCCTGGGGCTGGACGTGGGTGGACAATTCGTCCTGGGGGTTCGCGCCGTTCCACTATGGCCGCTGGATCCAGGAGGGCAATCGCTGGGGCTGGACCCCGGGCGAGATCGCGGCGGGTGGCCCGGGCTACTATCAGCCGACCTATGCCCCGGCGCTGGTCAGCTTCGTGGGCATCGGCGCGGCGGTGGCTGTCGGCGCGGCCGTCGGAGTCGCCGCCGGCCTGGCGCTGTCCGGCGGTTTCCGCGGCGATGTCGGCTGGGCGCCGCTCGGCTACCGCGACCCGTACATCCCGCCTTATTACGTCAGCCGCGGCTATCTCGGCCGGGTCAACGACCGCTACGTGCCGCGCACGACGTTGACCAATATCAGCAACAACTACACGCACATCTATAATAACAACCGCACCGTCAACAATACGGTCATCAACAACTACTACGGCAAGACCGCCACCGCGCGGTTCGCCAATCCGCGGGCCGCGACCTTCGTTCCGGCGGCGACGCTGGCGCGCTCCGAGCCGGTCGCGCAGCGCGTGGTGCGCGTGACGCCGCAACAGCTGGCGCAGGCCCGGCCGATCGCCGCCGCCCCGGTGCGGCCCACCGCGCAGACGCTCGGCGCAACCCCGGCGGTGCTGCGGCGCGAGAACCCGGCCGCCGCCCGAGCCGCCCCGGTCGCCGCGCGTCCGGCAGCGCCGGGTCCGGCGGTGCGCCCGATGCCGGTGCGCGCCCCAGGCCAGCCCGGCCGCGCCGCCGCGCCGCCGCGGCCACCACTGGCGCCACGTCCGGCCAATGCTCCGCCGCGGCCCACGGTCCCGGCCGCCGGTCGTCCCGCCGCCGCGCCCGCCGCCGCTCGTCCCGGCGCGCCTGCTCCCGGCGCGCCTGCTCCGGGGACGCCTCGTCCGGGTGCGCCTCGTCCGGGGGCGCCTGCGCCGGCGGCGGCGCGTCCTGAACCGGGCCGCCCGAACGGCCTTCCGGCACTCGCCCCGCCGCATGCCGGTGTTCCGGCCGAGCGTCCAGGTGTCGCCCCGGGGCCGGCGATCGTGCCGCATCCCGGCGCCGCCGCTAACCCGGCGAGGCCCGCGCAGGGCGGGCCGGGCAGGCCACCGCTGCCCGCGCCGGGCAATCGGCCAGCAGCCCCGCCGGCTGGCCGCCCGGCAATCACCCCGCCGCCGGCCGCACGCCCGGCCCCGGCCCCGTCGCCCCGCCCGGCCCCAACACCGACGCCGCGTCCGGTGACGCCGCCGGCCGCCCGTCCGGCTCCGGCTCCGCGTCCCGCGCCGGCCCCCGCGCCGCGCCCGGCTCCTGCTCCGGCACCGCGTCCGGCACCGGCCCCGCGCCCCGCGCCGGCTCCGCGTCCAGCACCTGCCCCGCGCCCCGCGCCGTCTCCCCGCCCGGCCCCCGCGCCGCGACCGGCCCCGGCTCCCGCGCCCCGCCCGGCTCCCGCGCCGCGTCCTGCTCCCGCGCCGCGTCCTGCTCCCGAGCCGCGCCCGGCTCCCGCGCCGCGGCCCGCCCCGGCGCCGCATAGGGTGTGCCCGCCGGGCGCCAAGGCCTGCTGATGCGACGCCGGCGCGAGCCAACATCTGGTTCGCGCCGGTGCGCACCGCGGTGTCCGGTCAGGCGAACAGCCGTTCGACCTCCGCCTGATGGGCACGCAGCACCAGGTGCCGTCGCACCTTCTGCGTGGCGGTCAGAAGGCCGTTTTCGATCGTGAAGGCCGGCACCGTGGCATGCCGTCGGATGCGTTCCGGAACCGCCAGGCGCTTGTTCACCTGCGCCACCGCCGATGCTACGGCGAGTTCGTCCGCGCCGTCCTCCGGCACGATCAGTGCTGCGACATTCGGGCGGCCATCGCCGAACACCACCGCTTGCGCGATCGGCGGCTCGGCCACCAGCAGCCCCTCCAGCCGGGCCGGCGCGATGTTTTCGCCGCCGGACAGGACGATCAGATCGCGCTTGCGGTCGGTGATGCGCAGATTGCCGTCCGGCTCGATCACCCCGACATCGCCGGTATGCAGCCAGCCGCCGCGGATCACCGCCGCGGTGTCGTCCGGCCGGCCCCAATAGCCGTCCATCACCAGATCGCCGCGCACCAGGATCTCGCCATCCCCGGCCAGCCGCAGATCGACGCCAGCCAGCGGGCGGCCCACGGTGTCGATGCGCGTCGCGTCCGGCGCGTTGGCCGAGATCACCGGCCCGGCCTCGGTCTGGCCATAGCCCTGCATCAGCGCGATGCCGAGCGCGCGGAAGAACCGGCCGACCTCCGGTTCCAGCCGCGCGCCGCCGGACATCGCGGCGCGGAACCGCCCGCCGAACCGCGCCCGCACTGTCCGGCGCACCAGCCGATCCAGGGCCGCATCCATCACCCGGTCGAGTGGCCCCAGGTGCTCGCCCTCGCTGCGGCATGTGCCGAGCGCGATCGTCCGCGCGAACAAGGCACGCCGCCAGGCCGGCTGGCGATTGACCTGCGCCAGGATCCGGGCGCGGATCACGTCCAGCACGCGCGGGACCATCGTCATGATGGTGGGCTGCACCGCCAGCATGTCGGCCGCCAGATGCTCGACCCCGCGCGCATAGGCGACCTCGGTGCCGATGCTGAGCAGGAAGAACTGCCCTGCCGTGTGCTCGTAGCTGTGCGACAGCGGCAGGAACGACAGATACACCTCGCGTCTCAGCCGCAGCGTGCGCAGCAGCTCGAACGCGCCGCGGCAGTTGGCCAGAATGGCCCGGTGCGGCAGCATCACCCCCTTCGGCGCGCCGCCGGTGCCAGAGGTGTAGATGATGCAGGCCAGCGCCGAGGCGGGGATCCGCGACGCCTCGGCCGCGATGTCGTCCGGCGCGCCGTCCGCACCCGCCGCCAGCCGCGACCAAGGCATCACGTTCGCGCCAGCCGGCCCGTCCGGATCAAGCGTTACAAGCAGATCGAGCGACCCGGCCTGCAGCACCCGCGCCGCCAGTGACGGGGTGGAGGCGATCGCCGCGACCGCGCCGCAATCGCGCAGGATGTGGGCGTGGTCGGCAACCGTATTGGTGACATAGGCCGGCACCGGCACTGCGCCGATGGCCAGCAGCGCGGTCTCGGCGATCGGGAACTCGGGGCGGTTCTCGCTTGCCATCAGCACCCGGTCGCCCGGCGCGACGCCGGCGGCGCGCAGTCCGCGGGCCGCCGCCGCAGCCAAGCGGGCGAACTGGCCCCAGGCCATCACCTGCCACGCCCCGTCGCGATGGAAGCGCAGCATCGGGCGGTCGGCCCATTGTGCGGCGCGGGAAAACATCAGCGCGGCCAGGTTCGGCCACTCCGGGTAGGTGTCCTCGTCGTCCTGCTGATGCACGTCCGTCGCCACCCCTGACCCCCGGCCGCTCGGGGCCTTTGACCTATGCGGCGCGCACCTTACATCGCAGGTGCGTCATGGATAGGACCGACATGCCCGACGGGAACGCCGCTGCCCCTGCCATTGCCGGCGAGTTGCCGCAATGGGATCTCTCAGACCTCTATCCCTCGCCTGACAGCCCGATCCTTGCCGCAGCCCTGGACGGGGCGGAGGCGGACGCGAAAGCCTTTGCCGCCGCGCATGGCGGGACGCTTGCGGGGCTGACCGGCCGCGCGCTTGCTGCCGCGCTCGTCGAGTACGAGCGGATCGAGGAGGTCCTGGGGCGCGTGATGTCCTATGCGCAGCTGCTGTTCAGCGGCGACAGCACGGATGCGACGATCGGCAAGTTCTATCAGTCGATGGGCGAGCGGGTTACCGCGATCAGCAGCCACCTGATCTTCTTCTCGCTGGAGCTGAACCGGATCGACGAGGCCGCGCTGGATGCCAAGCTGGCCGACCCCGCGCTGGCGCGCTGGCGGCCGTTCCTGGCCGATCTGCGGGTATTCCGCCCGCACCAGCTGTCCGACGACATCGAACGGCTGCTGCACGAGAAGGAGGTGACCGGGCGCTCTGCCTGGTCGCGACTGTTCGACGAGACCATCGCTGGCATGACCGTGAGTCTGGGCGGCGAGGCGCTGACGGTGAGCGCCGCGCTGAACAAGCTGTCCGACCCCGACCGCGCCGTGCGTCGGGATGCTGCGCGCGCGATCGGGCTGGCGTTCGCCGGCAACATCCGCCTGTTTGCCCTGGTGACCAACACGCTCGCCAAGGACAAGGAAATCATCGACACCTGGCGTCGCTACCCGCGCCCGGGCAGCTATCGCAACCGCTCCAACATGGTCGAGGACGAGGTGGTGGACGCGCTGGTGTCCGCCGTCACTGGCGACTATGCGCGGCTCTCGCATCGATACTACGCGATGAAGGCGCGCTGGCTGGGACTGGATCGCCTGCAACACTGGGACCGTAACGCGCCGCTGCCGGGTGACGACGACCGCCACATCGACTTCCCGGAGGCGCGCGACCGGGTGCTGGCGTCGTACCGCGCCTTCTCGCCCGAGCTGGCCGAGATCGGCGCACGGTTCTTCGAGCGGCCGTGGATCGACGCGCAGTTGCGTCCCGGCAAGTCCGGCGGGGCGTTCGCGCATCCCACGGTGCCATCGGCGCATCCGTACCTCCTGCTCAACTATCACGGCCGCACCCGCGACGTGATGACCCTGGCGCACGAGCTGGGGCATGGCGTGCATCAGGTGCTGGCGGGCGAGAGGCAGGGCTATTTGATGTCCGGCACGCCGTTGACTCTGGCCGAGACCGCCAGCGTGTTCGGCGAGATGCTGACATTCCGCGCCCTGCTCGATGCCGAGCGTGATCCGGCGCGGCGACGCATCATGCTGGCCGGCAAGGTGGAGGACATGCTGAACACGGTGGTCCGCCAGACCGCGTTCTACCGCTTCGAGACGCTGCTGCACGACGAGCGACGCAGCGGCGAGGTGATGGCCGACCGTATCGGCGAGATCTGGATGCAGGTGCAGACGGAAAGCCTCGGGCCGGCGTTTACGTTCGATCCCGAGTATCGCGCATACTGGTCGTACGTTCCGCACTTCATTCACTCGCCGTTCTATGTGTACGCCTATGCGTTCGGCGACTGCCTGGTGAACGCGCTGTATGCGGTGTTCCAATCCGGGCATCCGGGGTTCGCGGCGAAGTATCTCGACATGCTGCGCGCCGGCGGCAGCAAGCGGCATCGCGAGTTGCTGGCCCCGTTCGGCCTGGATGCATCCGACCCGGCGTTCTGGCGGCGCGGACTGGATGTGATCTCCGGGTTCATCGACGAGCTGGAGACGGTGGCCTGATGCCCGCCCGCGAGGAGGACCGCGGCAATTTCCTGGGCGAGGTGCGACGCATCGCGCGCACCTCCGGCGCGGTCGGCGGCATCGCCGCGCGCGTGGTCGGCAACCGGGCGTTCGGCATCAAGACCGACCGCGCCGCGCATGCCGAGGATCTGAAGGCCATTCTCGGCGGCCTGAAGGGGCCGCTGATGAAGGTGGCGCAGTTCCTGTCCACCGTGCCGGACGCGCTGCCGCCGGAATACGCCGAGGAGCTGGCAAATCTGCAGGCCAATGCGCCGCCGATGGGCTGGGCGTTCGTGCGCCGGCGCATGGTGCACGAACTGGGGCCGGACTGGGAAAGCCGGTTCCGCCAGTTCGGCCGCGAGGCCGCCGCCGCCGCCAGCCTCGGTCAGGTGCATCGCGCCGTCCTGCCGGACGGCACCGACGTCGCGTGCAAGCTGCAATACCCGGACATGCCGAGCACGGTCGATGCCGACCTGCGCCAGTTGCGTCTCGGCCTCTCGCTGTACCGGCGCATGGACAACACCATCCAGCAGGAGGACGTGTACGAGGAGCTGGCGGAACGGCTGCGCGAGGAGCTGGACTACACGCGCGAGGCGGCGCAGATGCGGCTGTACGGCATCATGCTGGGCGGAGAGCCGACCGTGCATGTGCCGAGCCCGGTCGGCGACTACTCGACCCGCCGGCTGCTGACCGCGACGTGGCTGGACGGGCGCGCGGTGATGGCGCGACTGGCCGAGGATCCGCCGCTGGAGGAACGCAACCGCATCGCCGAGGGACTGTTCCGCGCCTGGTACGTGCCGCTGTACCGCTACGGCGTGATCCACGGCGATCCGCATCTGGGCAACTACCAGGTGCGCCCCGACGGCAGCGTGAACCTGTTCGACTTCGGCGCGATCCGGGTGTTCCGACCGCATTTCATCCAGGGCGTGATCGACCTGTTCCATGCGGTGCGCGACAGCGACGATGACCTTGCGTTCCACGCTTACAGCAGCTGGGGCTTCTTGGACATGACGCGCGAGAAGATGGCGGTGCTGAACGAGTGGGCGCGCTTCCTGTACGAGCCGCTGTTGCAGGACCGGGTACGCCGCATCCAGGAGACCAACGATCCGCAATACGGCCGCGCGGTCGCCGAGCGCGTCCATGCCGGGCTGAAGCGCGTCGGCGGCGTGCGCCCGCCGCGCGAGTTCGTGCTGATGGATCGCAGCGCGATCGGGCTGGGAAGCGTGTTCCTCCGTCTCGGGGCCGAGCTGAACTGGTCGCGCATGTTCCAGTCGCTGGTCGCTGATTTCGATGCGCAAGTCCTGGCGGACCGGCAGGCGGCCGCGCTCGCCGAGGCCGGAGTGCCAGTCGCGCCCTAGCTCTTGCGGGGTGCGCCACGCCTGGGCATGATCCCGCCAACAGGGCGGGAGGGTAAGCATGCGCCTTGCGGTGCTGCGTGAACGGGGCGAGGCGGAGCATCGGGTCGCTGCGACCCCGGAAACAGTCAGGAAGCTGACGGCGCTCGGCATCCAGGTCGCGGTCGAGGCAGGCGCCGGGTCGGGTGCGTCGATCAGCGATGCCGATTTCCAGGCGGCCGGATCCGAGTTCGCCGGCGATGCGTCAGCGGCGCTGGCCGGGGCGAACATCGTGCTCGCGGTGGGGGCGCCCGCGCCGGAGCAGCTCGCGCTGATGCCGCGCGGCTCTCTGCTGCTGTGCATCGCGAACGCTCATGCCGAGCCGGACGCGGTCGCCGCCTATGCGCGGGCCGGCATCGACGTGGTGGCGATGGAACTGCTGCCGCGCATCACCCGCGCGCAGTCGATGGATGTGCTGTCGAGCCAAGCCAATCTTGCCGGCTATCGCGGCGTGATCGAGGCCGCCGCCGCCTTCGAGCGTGGGTTTCCAATGATGATGACGGCCGCCGGCACGGTGCCCCCGGCGCGTGTGTTCGTGGTGGGCGCGGGCGTAGCCGGGCTGCAGGCCATCGCCACGGCCCGTCGCCTGGGCGCGCAGGTCTCGGCCACCGACGTGCGTCCGGCCGCCAAGGAGGAAATCAAGTCGCTGGGCGCCAGCTTCGTGGGCGTCGAGGACGAGGAGACCAAGGGGCAGACCGGGGCCTACGCCAAGGAAATGAGCGAGGCTTTCCGTGCCAAGCAGGCGGAGTTGATGGCCGCCACGGTGGCCAAGAACGATCTGGTGATCTGCACCGCGCTGGTGCAGGGCCGGCGCGCGCCGGTGATCGTCACGCAGGCGATGGTCGCGGCGATGAAGCCAGGCAGCGTGGTGGTCGATCTGGCGGCCGATGCGGGCGGCAATTGCGCCGCGACCCGGCCAGGCGAGTCCATCGTCACCGAAAACGGGGTGCGCGTGCTCGGCTGGCGCAACTGGCCCGGGCGCATCGCCGTCGCGGCAAGCCAGCTTTACGCGCGCAACCTGCTGACGTTCATCTCGACGTTCTGGGACAAGGAGTTGGGCGCACCAAAGCTGCCCGAGACCGACGAGATCGTGCGGGGCGTGCTGCTGACCCGTGGCGGCGCCGTGATCCACCCGCTGTTTCAGCCCGCCCACGCCGCGTAACCGGAGACCGCAATGACCCAGGAGCAGATCGCCAACCAGGCGGCGGATCTCGCCGCGCGCGCCAACGCGCTGGCTGAGGCGGCGCGGACGGCGACTGTGAGCGCAGTACACGTCGCAGGTGTCGTCGAGCCGTTCGTGTTCCTTCTGGCGGTGTTCCTGATGGCCTGCTTCGTCGGGTACTACGTCGTGTGGAACGTGACGCCGGCGCTGCACTCGCCGCTGATGAGCGTCACTAACGCCATCTCCTCGGTCATCATCGTCGGCGCGATGCTCGCGACCGGGCTGGCGCTGTCCGGCTGGTCGCAGTTCTTCGGCTTCGTTGCGGTCACCCTGGCCAGCGTCAACATCTTCGGCGGATTTCTGGTCACCCGGCGGATGTTGTCGATGTTCAAGCGACGCGACGCAAAGGGGCGCGCCTGATGTCGGCGAGCCTCACCGCCTTTTTCTACCTTATCGCGGCAACCCTTTTCATCCTGGCCCTGCGCGGCCTGTCAAATCCGGAAACTTCGCGGCGCGGCAACATCCTCGGCATGACCGGCATGGCCATCGCCGTGCTGGCGACGCTGGCGCATGGCGGCATGGCCGGGTCCGGGTATCTGTTGATTGTTCTGGGCATCGCCATCGGCGGCGCGGTCGGGACGGTGGTGGCGCGGCGCATCCAGATGACGGCGCTGCCGCAGCTGGTGGCGGCGTTTCACTCGCTGGTGGGCCTGGCCGCCGTGTTCGTGGCGGCTGCGGCGCTGAACGCGCCCGAGGCGTTCGGCATCGGCATCCCGCGCCACATCCACACGCAAAGCCTGATCGAGATGTCGCTCGGGCTGGCAATCGGCGCCATCACCTTCTCCGGCTCGCTGATCGCCTTTGCCAAGCTGCAGGCGCTGATGCGCGGCGCGCCGATCACCTTTCGGTACCAGCACCCGCTGAACGCGGCGCTCGGCGCGCTGCTCGTCCTGCTCGTCATCGCCTTTGTCTCGACCGGCAGCCAGGTGCTGTTCTGGCTGATCGCGCTGCTGGCGATCGCACTGGGCTTCCTGCTGATCATCCCGATCGGCGGTGCGGACATGCCGGTCGTCGTGTCGATGCTGAACAGCTACTCCGGGTGGGCGGCCTGCGGCATCGGCTTCACCATCCAGAACCTGGCGCTCATTATCACCGGGGCCCTGGTCGGCGCATCCGGCGCGATCCTGTCCTACATCATGTGCAAGGGGATGAACCGCAGCATCATCAATGTGCTGCTGGGAGGCTTCGGCACCGGAGGGGATGCCGCGGCCGGGCCTGCGGGAGCGTCCGGCGATCGATCCGTGCGCACCGGCAATGCCGAGGATGCCGCGTTCATCATGAAGAACGCCAGCAAGGTCATCGTCGTCCCGGGCTACGGCATGGCGGTGGCGCAGGCGCAGCATGCGCTGCGCGAGATGGCCGACACGCTGAAAAAGGAAGGGGTCGTCGTCAAATACGCTATCCACCCGGTCGCCGGCCGGATGCCGGGGCACATGAACGTGCTGCTGGCGGAGGCGAATGTGCCCTATGACGAGGTGTTCGAGCTGGACGAGATCAACAGCGAGTTCAACACTGCCGACGTGGTCTATGTTATTGGCGCCAACGACGTGACCAACCCGGCCGCCAAGACGGATCCGAGCAGCGCCATCTACGGCATGCCGATCCTGGAGGTGGACAAGGCCGGCACGGTGCTGTTCGTCAAGCGCTCGATGGCGTCGGGTTACGCGGGCGTGGACAATGAGCTGTTCTTCCGGCCCAACACCATGATGCTGTTCGGCGACGCCAAGAAGATGTCCGAGGACGTGGCCAAGGCGCTCGCCTGACCGATCGCCGGCGCGGCGTTCGCGAGGCCCGTGCGGCGGGCCTCGCGAGGAGCACGCTCAGGTACAGACGCTGTCAGGTACAGGACGCTCTCCACGTCCGTCGCCTCGATCCCGAGATCGCGCGCCACCGCCGGATAGGTGACCCGCCCGTCGTGTATGTTCAGGCCGGCGCGCAGATGCACGTCCTTGCGCAGCGCGACGTGCCAGCCCTTGTCCGCAAGCTCCAGGGCGAACGGCAGGGTGGCGTTGCCGAGCGCCAGCGTCGAGGTGCGCGCGACCGCGCCAGGCATGTTGGTCACGCAGTAATGGACCACCTGTTCGTCGATGAAGGTCGGCTCGGAATGGCTTGTCGGCCGGCTGGTCTCGAAGCAGCCGCCCTGGTCGATGGCGATATCGACCAGCACCGAACCGGGCCGCATCGCCGCCACCATCGCGCGGGTGACCAGCTTCGGGGCGGCGGCGCCCGGCACCAGCACCGCGCCGATGACGAGGTCGGCGCTCTGCACCGACTGCTCGATCGCCTGCGCCGTGGAGAAGAGCGTCTGAACGCGGCCGCCGAACTCCGCCTCAAGCTCGCGCAGCCGGGGGATGGAGCGGTCGATCACCGTGACATACGCGCCAAGGCCCACCGCCATGCGGATGGCATTGGTGCCCGACACGCCGCCGCCCAGCACCACCACCAAGGCGGCCGGAACCCCGGCGACCCCGCCCAACAGGATCCCGGCGCCGCCCTGCTCGCGTTCCAGGCAGTGCGCGCCAACCTGGACCGACATCCGGCCGGCGACCTCGCTCATCGGCGACAGCAGAGGCAGCGTGCCGCGGCTGTCCGTGACCGTCTCATATGCGATGCAGGTGGCGCCGGAGCGCATCAGTCCCTCGGTCTGCGCGCGGTCGGCGGCCAGGTGCAGATAGGTGAACAGCACCTGTCCCTTGCGCAGCATCGCGATCTCGGCCTGCTGCGGCTCCTTGACCTTGACGACGAGTTCGGCGGCCTCGAAGACCTCCCGGGCGGTCTCGACGATGGCCGCACCCGCGCCCCGGTAGGCATCATCGGTGAAGCCGATCGCCGTGGCGGCGCCCTGCTGCACCACGACCTCATGGCCACGCGCGGTGAACTCCCGCACCGCGCCGGGCGTCAGGCCGACCCGGTACTCGTGGGTCTTGACCTCCTTGGGCACTCCGATCCGCATGACGTTCTCCCTGGCTTGCACACGGTTTCTATCGCGCAACCGGCCCGGCCGCCATCTTGCGCCGCGGCGTGGCGCGGGTAGAGTGAATGACGCATGCGTTTCAGGGTGCCCGGACCGACGTGATGCCGCCCCGCCTCCGGCTCTCTGGCATGACCAAGCGGTACGGAGCCAAGCTGGCCAACGACCATGTCGATCTGTCGGTTGGCGCCGGCGATATCCATGCGCTGCTAGGCGAGAACGGTGCCGGCAAGAGTCACGCTCGTGAAGACCATCTACGGCATCATCCAGCCGGAGTCCGGCAGCATGGAATGGGACGGGCAGCCCGTCGCCATCACCAGCCCCGGGGCCGCCCGCCAGCTCGGCATCGGCATGGTGTTCCAGCACTTCTCGCTGTTCGAGAGCCTGTCCGTCGCCGAAAACATCGCGCTCGGGCTGGACCGGCGTGAGCCGGTCGGCGCGCTGTCGGCCCGCATCGTCGACGTGTCACGCCGCTTCGGCCTGACCGTCGATCCCGGGCGGCTGGTGCACTATCTGTCGGTCGGCGAGCGCCAGCGCGTCGAGATCGTGCGCTGCCTGCTGCAGGAGCCGCGCCTGCTGGCGATGGACGAACCGACCTCCGTGCTGACGCCGCAGGAGGTCGGCGAACTGTTCGACGTGCTGCGGCGGCTGGCGCTGGGCGGCTGCAGCATCCTGTATATCAGCCACAAGCTCGATGAAATCCTTGCATTGTGCGAAAACGCGACCGTGCTGCGCGGCGGGCGCGTAGTCGGCACCGTCGATCCGCGCGCCAGCACCGCCGAGACCCTGGCCGAGATGATGACCGGCAGCGCCGCGCCGGCGTGCCGGCGCGCGGGGGGCGTGCGATCGGGTGCGGTCTGCCTGTCCGTGCGATCGCTGTCGCTGGCGGCGGACGAGCCGTTCGGCATCGCGCTGCGCGACATCAGCCTGTCGGTGCGCTCCGGCGAGATCATCGGCGTCGCCGGGGTGGCAGGAAACGGCCAGAAGGAACTGCTGGCCGCGCTGTCGGGGGAACGCCGCGCCGCCCAGGCCCGCAATGTCAGCATCGGCGACCGCGAGGCGGGACGCGCCGGCCCGGCGCAGCGCCGGCGCTTGGGCTTGGCCTTCATCCCCGAGGAGCGGCTTGGCCGCGGCGCGGTCGGCGACATGACCTTGGCCGAGAATGCGCTGCTGACCAGTTGGTACCGGCCCGATTTCGTCCGCAACGGCTGGCTTCGCATCAGCGCCGTCGCCGCCTACGCGCAGGCGATCGTGGACCAGTTCCGCGTCGCCTCCGCCGGCATCCATGCGCTGGCGGCCAGCCTGTCGGGCGGCAACATGCAGAAGTTCATCATCGGCCGGGAGTTGGGGCAGACGCCGCGCGTGCTGGTCGCCGCCCACCCGACCTGGGGCGTCGATGTGGGGGCGACGCGGGCGATCCACCAGGCGCTGATCGACCTGGCCGAGAGCGGCGCCGGCGTACTGGTGGTCAGCGAGGACCTCGCCGAACTGTTCGAAATCAGCGATCGCGTGGCGGTGCTTTCGCTGGGCCGTCTATCCGAGCCGCTGCGCGTGGCTGACACCACCGTCGAGGCGGTCGGATTGCTGATGGGGGGCCACAGGAGCGCCGCGTCCACCGGCGAGCTTGCGGCGCCCGGGCTGGGATCGATGCTGGTCCATGCGGGTTAGCCTCATCGCCCGGACCGGGCCGGCCCGGTCGATGCTGTGGTTCTCGCCCCTGCTGGCCCTGGTCCTGTCGGTCCTGGCGGTCGGCGTGCTGTTTGCAATGTTTGGGCGCGATCCGGTGCAGGCGCTCGGCGTACTGTTCGTGGCGCCGCTGACCAGCACCGACAACCTGGCCGAACTCGCGCTGAAAGCCACGCCGCTGATGCTGTGTGCCATCGGCATCGCCATCGGCGTGCGCGGGCAGGTCTGGAACATCGGCGCCGAGGGGCAGTTCACGATGGGCGCCATCGCCGGCGGCGGGGTGGCGCTGGCGTTCGGCGGCGCCGGCCATTGGTGGCTGCTGCCGGCAATGGTCGCGGCCGGGGTCATCGGCGGCGGCGCCTGGGCGGCGATCCCGGCCTATCTCAAGACGCGCTTCAATGCCCACGAGATCCTGACGACGCTGATGCTGTCCTACGTCGCCCTGCAGTTCCTCAGCTACCTGGTGCACGGTCCCTGGCAGGATCCCGAGGGCCACAGCTTCCCGCAATCCCGGGAGTTCGAGCCGGATGCGCTGCTGCCGATCCTGATTCCCGGGACCAGGCTGCATGTCGGCGCGCTGCTCGCGCTGGTCTCCGCCCCGCTGGCTTGGCTGCTGCTTTCGCGCACGCTGGTCGGCTTTCAGATCAGGGTGGTGGGGCTGGCCCCGTCCGCGGCCCGCTACGCCGGATTCTCGCAGCCCCGCATCGTCTGGACCTGCCTGGTGCTGTCGGGCGGTCTGGCGGGGCTGGCTGGCATTCTGGAAGTGGCCGGCCCGGACGGGCAGCTGACGCCGAACATATCGCCCGGCTACGGCTATGCCGCGATCATCGTGGCATTCCTTGGCCGGCTCAACCCGCTCGGCATCCTGCTGGCGAGCTTGCTCATGGCGCTGCTGTATCTGGGCGGCGAGGGGCTACAGCTCACGCTGCAGTTGCCGCTTGCCGTGACCGGCGTAACGCAGGGATTGCTGCTGTTCTTCCTGCTCGCCTGCGACGTTCTGGTGCTGTACCGGATCCGGGTGGTGCGCGACGCCAGGGTGCTGCCGCGCCATGCATGACTGGCTGGTAGTCGTGGCCATTCTGGTGGCGACCCTGCGGGCGGCGACGCCGCTGGTCCTGGCTGGCTGCGGGGAGCTGGTTGCGGAGCGGTCCGGCGTGCTGAACCTCGGCGTCGAGGGAATGATGCTGGTCGGCGCGGCATCGGGCTTCCTGGTGACGGCGGCCTCCGGCAGCGTCGCCTTGGGGCTGCTGGCGGCGACATGCGCAGGGGCCGCCACCGCCGCCGTGTTCGCGGTTCTCACGCTCTATCTGATGGCGAACCAGGTTGCCGCCGGGCTGGCCCTGACGATCTTCGGCACCGGTCTGTCGGCGCTCATCGGTGCGCCGTATCAGAGCATCTCGATCGCCGGTCTGTCCGTCGCACTCTGGCCGAATCTCAGCCGCGCATCGCCGCTGCTGCAACAGGCGCTGCTGCTCGATCCACTGGTGTGCCTGGCGATCGCCTTGCCGTTCGCCATCTCGGCGGTGATCTACCGGAGCCGGCTTGGCCTGATCCTGCGGGCGGTGGGCGAAAGCCACGACGTCGCGCACGCGCTTGGCTACTCGGTCCGCACGGTGCGGCTGCTTGCCGTGCTGTTCGGCGGCGCGCTGAGCGGGATCGGAGGCGCCTATCTGTCGCTCGCCTATACGCCGATGTGGGCCGAGAACATGGTCGCGGGCCGCGGCTGGATCGCGCTGGCGCTGGTGGTGTTCTCGACATGGAAGCCGCTTTGGCTCGCGGCGGGCGGCCTGCTGTTCGGCTTTGTCAGGGTGGTCCAGTACCAGGCCGAGGCATTCGGATTGCGGGTCAATCCGCAACTGCTGGCGATGCTGCCCTATATCCTGACGGTGGTTGTGCTGGTCGCCATCTCGCGCGATGCCATCAGGCTGAAGCTGGCAGCACCCGCGGCGCTCGGGAAGTCGTTCCACCCCACTACCTGACCCGGTGGCGCGGGCGACGTGCCGCGTTCAGCCGTCCCGGCCCAGCGCCGCGCCGACCGCGCTTCGTTTCGCCCAGGCAGCCTCGTTGCCGGGCCGGGCCGGGCGGTGCCGCGCGATCAGGCCCGTCACCTCGGCCGCCGGCATCGGCGCGCCGATCAGGTAGCCCTGGGCAAGGCTGCAACCCTGCAGCCGCAGCAGATCGAGCTGCTGCGTCGTCTCGACCCCTTCGGCGGTTATCGCGATGCCCAGGCTGCGCCCCAGGCCGGTGATGGCGCGCACGATCGCGCAGGATCCTCGCCGCCCGGCAGGTCGCTCACGAACGAGCGGTCAATCTTCAGCGTATCGAACGGAAAGCTGCGCAGGTAGCGCAACGACGAGTAGCCGGTGCCGAAATCGTCCAGCGCGATGCGCAGCCCGAGATCATGCAGCGCGCGCAGCCGGCCGAGTTCCGCCGCGCCGTCGGCCAGCCGCACCAATTCCGTGATCTCCAGTTCCAGCCGGCTTGCCGGGAGGCCCGACTGCGCGAGCGCCTCGGCCACCGTCGCCACGATCTCGTCGGTCGCGAACTGGGCCGGCGACAGGTTCACCGAAACGCCGACCACCGCGGGCCATGCGGCCGCGTCGCGGCACGCCTGCTGCAGCACCCAGCGCCCGATCGGCAGGATGGCCCCCACTTCCTCGGCGAGCTCCAGGAAGGCGTTTGGCAGCATCCTGCCAAGCGTCGGGTGGCGCCAGCGCAGCAACGCCTCAAACCGGCTCAGCGCCCCGGTGCGCAAATCCAGGATCGGCTGGTAGTCCAGCTCGAACTCGCAGCGCTCCAGCGCCGTGCCCAGCCCGGCCTTCAGCCGCTGCTGCGCCAGCAGCGGCGATTGCATGTCCGTCTCGAAGAACCGGAAGCAGCCGCGCCCGTCGGCCTTGGCCCGATACAACGCGGTATCGGCGCTGCGCAGCAGCAGCGCCGCCTGGGCGCCGTCTGCCGGTGAGACGGCGATGCCGATGCTGGCGCCCAGCGTGACCAGATGCCCATCGACCGGGAACGGCTCGGCGAAGGCGGCGACGATCCGGCGGGCCACATCGGCCGCATCGGCGGCATTGCCGACATCCGGCTGCAACACGACGAACTCGTCACCGCCCAGCCGCGCCACCACGTCGGACTCGCGCACGCAGGCCGACAGGCGATCCGCCGCCCGCCGCAGCGTGGCGTCGCCCACCGCGTGGCCCAGGGTGTCGTTCACCGCCTTGAAATGGTCCAGGTCGATCCACAGCACCGTGCAGTTCGGCAGCGCGGCCAGCGTCTCGTCCAGCCGCTCATCAAACAGCAGCCGGTTGCCGAGTCCGGTCAGCGGGTCGTGGCGCGCCAGATAGGCGATGCGGTCCTGCCAGACCCGGCGCTCGTCCTGGATGCGCCGCCGCTCGGAGACATCGCGGAAGAAGATCGTCAGCGCCTCGCGGCTGGGGAACAGGTTGACCTGCAATGTCATGCTGGTGCCCGGCAGCGTCGCCTCGTATTCGCGCGGCGACTGAGTCAGCATCGCCTCGCGGCAGCATTGCTCGAACTTCGTGCCGACCAGCTCGCGGCAGGTCTCCCACAGGTCGCTGCCCAGGATCGGGCGCTCGCAGGACAGCAGGTCCACCGCGCGCTGGTTGACGTAGGTGAAGCGCCAATGTTCGTCGAGCACCACCACGCTGTCCGTCGTGCTCTCCAGCACAGCGCTCAGCCGCTCGGCCGACTGTTCCAGCGCGGCGCTGGTCCGGGTCAGTTCCAGCAGGGACCGCACGCCGGCCGCGAGCAGGACCAGCGTCTCCAGCTCGGCCGCCGTCAGCCGTCGCGGGCTTGTGTCGGCGATGCACAGCGTGCCCAGCGCCAGCCCCGCGCCATCGACCAGCGGCACGCCCGCGTAGAAGCGCAGTCCCATGGGCCCGGTGACCAGCGGATTGTCCGCGAAGCGCGGATCGAGCGTCGCGTCCTCGACCACCAGCGGCCGGTCCGGCTGCAGCACCGCATGGGCGCAGAAGGCGATGTCGCGCGAAGTTCCGCTGCCGCTCGGCAGGCCGACCGCCGACTTGAACCACTGGCGGGTTGCGTCCAGCAGCGAGACGAGCGCGATCGGCGCATCCAGCAGGCGCGCCGCAAGCGTGGTGAACGCATCGAACCGGGGATCTGGCGGCGTGTCGAGGATGCCGCAGGCCTGTAGCGAGCAAAGGCGTTCGGCTTCGTGGACAGGAAGTTGCGCTGGCGGCACGGATTTCCCTCGGGACGGCGGATGCTAACTCGCGATCGACGCATCGTGTACACCATCCGATAACCGGAAGGCCATCGGTCGGATGCAAAACTTAATGTTCGCAGCTGTGAGTTTCGAGTTGGCACAGACCGGAACGAAGCTTTAACGCTGGTCTGACGATGGTGGCGGTTGTCGCTCGGATCATGCGATTTCGATTGCCAGGCAGCGTGGCTTCGGGGGGCGGCGAGGGCGACCTGCGGCAAAGATCGGCGCAAGCCGGCTTCGCTTCTTGACATATCTGGCCTATGACCGACACATGCCGTGCAACGAAACCTCTGGCTCGAGGCTCGCCCGCCGTTCTGGCGTGACGACCCGGGCAACCGGACCCGGAGCGATGATGCGCCACATCGTGCGCCATGCGATCGCCGCGGGAGCCGGGCGGATCGACTGATGGGCGTGCAGGATCCCCATCCCGCGTCGCCCGCCGGCTCCGCCGGAGCAGGCATCGGGCCCGGCGACCAGGGCATGCGCGCGGTCTCGGCCTTTGCCGAAGCGCTCGGCGCCGCGCCCGACCAGTCGGCAATCGGCCGCGCCATGCACGTCGCCCTTTCCGGCCTGCTCGATCTGGCGACGTTCGCATTGTACGTGCTCAGTCCTGGCCGCGACAGGCTGGACCCGGTCTATCAGGACGGCGCGGCGGCGGCAGCCCCCGATGCCGGGCGCAGCATCGCCCGTTCCAGCGCCGAAGCCGAGGCGCTGTGCGCGGCCCGCCGCTGCGACATCGAGTTCGACGCGGCCGGGCAGGAGGGCATCTGCATGCCGCTGCTTGCGGGCGGGCAGTTGCAGGGCGTGCTGTCGGTGGCGGCGGGCGACGGGCTGGGCGACGCCGACCGCGTGACGCTGTCCGCGTTCTGCGCCATCGCGGCGGTCGGCCTGGCGACGCAGCAGGCGCTGCAGATCACCCACCTGCTGCGCGACGCCATCGAGCACAGCGACGAGGCGGTGTCGTTCTACGACGCCTCCGGCCGCATCCTGTTCACCAACGCCGCCTACCACCGGGTGTTTTCTCACTATCCGCCACCCGAACGCCTGCTGCGCATGACGCATGAGGATCTGTACCGGCTCGACCTGGAACACGGGGTCATCGACAATTCCCTCGCCCGGCTTGATCCGGAGGCCTATCTCGAGGAGCGGGTGCGGCTGTTCAGCACGCTCCGGGGCGAGACGCGGGAGCTGCAGACCATCGCCGGACGCAGTTACATCTATGTCCGCACCCGCGCGGCCGCCGGCGCCACGCTGTCGCGACGCATCGACATCACGGACATGATCCTGGCCGAAAGCAAGCTGCGCGAGGCGCAGCAACGCCTGCAGGAGCTGGCCTACACCGATGCGCTGACCGGACTGGCCAACCGCATCGGCTTCGGCGCGCAGGCGGCGGAGCGTGAGCTTGCCGATCCGGTCATGTCGGTACTATTCCTCGACCTGGACCGGTTCAAGGCGATCAACGACACGCTGGGTCATGCGGCGGGCGACGCGCTGCTGCGCGCCATGGCTCGGCGGCTGCTGCGCTGCGTACGGCCAAGCGACGTGGCCGCGCGGCTGGGCGCGGACGAGTTTGCGATCCTGCTGCCCGGGCAGGGCGCAGCCGAGGCGGCGCGGGTCGCGCGTCGGCTGCTGGAGGCGCTGAACGCGCCGTACCTGGATCGACGACCGGCGCATCGTGGCCAGCGCCAGCGTCGGCATGTCCAGCGCGCCCGAGGATGGCGCCACCGCGGCGCAGCTGCTGCGCAACGCCGGCCGTGCGCTGGACCGCGCCAAGGCGGAGGGCCGCGCCACGCTGCGCAGCTACGAGACCAGCATGGACGCCGAGCTGCAGGATCGTCAGGCGATCGGCCTGGAACTGCCGGAGGCGATGACCTACGGCGAGTTCGAACTGTCCTATCAGCCTGTGGTGGAGCTGGCCGGCGGCGTGGTGAGCGGCCTGGAGGCGCTGCTGCGCTGGAACCATCCAGTGCGCGGCCTGATCTCGCCGGCGCTGTTCATTCCGGTCGCCGAGGACATCGGGCTGATGGACGCGCTGGGCGAATGGGTGCTGCGCCGGGTGTGCGCCGATGCGCGCCACTGGCCGGAGCATCTCAGCCTGGCCGTCAACATGTCGGCGCGGCAGCTGGCGAGCGCCGGGCTGGTCACTGTTGTCGAGGCCGCGATCACCGCCGGCGGGATCGCCCCGCGCCGCCTGGAAATCGAGATCACGGAATCGGTGCGCCTGCAGGGCAATCCCGCCGTGCTGGACAACCTGCACCGCCTGCGCGACCTGGGCGTGCGGATCGCGCTGGATGATTTCGGCACCGGATACTCGTCGCTGGCCTACCTGTGCAGCTTTCCGTTCACCAAAATCAAGATCGACCAGAGCTTCGTGCGCGGCCTGGGCGAGCGCGAGGATTGCGCCGCGATCATCAGCGCCGCGGCCCAGCTCGGCCAGCGGCTCGGCATGAGCACCACCGCCGAAGGGGTCGAGACGGCGGACCAGTCCCGCACGGCTGCGCGCCGCCGGCTGCACCGAGGCGCAGGGCTATCTGATCGCCCGGCCGTGGCCGTTGCAGCAGGTCAAGGACTGGCTTGCCAAGCACGTCACCTGCCCGGCCGGGGGCTGGTGAGCGGCAGCGCGCTGGTCAGTCTAAAGCCAGGGCGCCTGTATCCGTCCCGAACCCGCCCGCTTCGCCCAACAATGCAGCCGCGGTCTCGATGTCCGGCGTGAACAGGCGGTCCTCGTCGCGGAACGGCACGCGCCGGCGCAGCGCGGCGTAGGCCGCCTCGATCGGGGCCGAGCTGCGCAGCGGACGCTGGAAATCCAGGCCCTGCGCGCCGGCCAGCAGCTCGATGGCGACGATCCGCGCCACGTTGTCTGCCAGCGGCGACAGCCGGCGCGCGGCAAACGTGGCCATGCTGACATGGTCCTCCTGGTTGGCCGAGGTCGGCAGGCTGTCGACGCTGGCCGGATGCGCCAGGCTCTTGTTTTCGCTGGCCAGGGCGGCGGCGGTGACGTGGGCGAGCATGAAGCCGCTGTTCAGCCCCGGCTCGCGCGCCAGGAACGGCGGCAGGCCGGAGATCGATGCGTCGATCAGCATTGCCACCCGCCGCTCCGACAGCGCGCCGATCTCGGCCGCGGCGATGGCCAGCAGGTCGGCCGCGATCGCCACCGGCTCGGCGTGAAAATTGCCGCCGGAGACGATCTCGTTCGGATCGGTCAGCACCAGCGGGTTGTCGGTGACGCCGTTGGCCTCGATCACCAGCACTCGCGCGGCGTGGCGCATGCTGTCCAGCACCGCGCCCATCACCTGCGGCTGGCAGCGCAGCGAATACGGATCCTGCACGCGGTCGCAATGCGGTCCCTGATGGCTGGCGTTCAGCGCGCTGCCGTCCAGCAGCGCGCGAAACGCGGCGGCCACGTCGATCTGTCCGCGTTGGCCGCGCAGCGCATGGATGCGCGCGTCGAACGGCCGATGGCTGCCGCGCACCGCCTCGACCGACATCGCCCCGGTGACGACGGCGGCGTTGAACGCGCGCTCGATGCGCGCCAGCCCGGCCAACGCCAGTGCCGTCGAGACCTGCGTGCCGTTGATCAGCGCCAGGCCTTCTTTGGCCGCCAGCTCGATCGGCGCCAGCCCGGCGCGGGCCAGGCCGTCGGATGCTGGCATCGTGATGCCGTCCACCCGCACCTCGCCGATGCCCAGCAGCGCGGCGGACAGATGCGCCAGTGGCGCGAGATCGCCGGACGCGCCGACGGAGCCCTGGCCGGGGATCACCGGCAGCACGTCCGCGCGGTGCAGAGCCAGCAACGCCTCGACCAGCGCCGGGCGCACGCCAGAGGCCCCGGCCGCCAGGCTGGCCGCCTTCAGCGCCAGGATCAGGCGCACCACGCCATCCCGCAGCGGCGCGCCCACGCCGGCGGCGTGCGACAGGATCAGGTTGCGCTGCAACACAGCCAGGTCGGAGGCGCGGATCCGCTGCTGCGCCAGCCGCCCGAACCCGGTGTTGATGCCATAGACCGCGTCTTCGCCGGCGGCCAGCCGCTCCACGGTCGCGCGCGCGGCGACGATGCGCGGCATCGCCTCGGGCGCCAGCGACAGCCGCGCGGTGCCGGCCAGGATGGTCCGGATGGCCGCCCAGCCAAGCGGCTGGCCGCCGAGCGGCAGGGTCTGCGTCATGGGATCGTCGCCTCCATTTCGGCGCGCAGCGCCGGGGTGACCTCCGGCATCACGCCGAACCAGGCGCGGAACGCCGGCCGGCCCTGATGCATCAGCATCCCCAGCCCGGGCGCCACTCGGTTGCCGCGCGCCCGCGCCGCCGCCAGTAGCGGCGTCTCGCGCGGGATATAGACGATGTCGCAGACCAGGGCCGCGCGTGGCAGCGCGGCAAGGTCCAGGTCCAGCGCCGGCTGGCCGGCCATGCCCTGCGTCGTAGTGTTGACCAGCAGCGCCGCGCCGTCCATCGCCTCGCCTCGCTGGTCCCAATCCAGCGCCGTGCCGCCCAGCTCGGCCGCCAGCCGTTCGGCCCGCTCGCGGGTCCGGTTCAACACCCGGATTTCCGGCGCCCCGGCCAGCGCCGCCACAACCGCGCGAGCGGCACCGCCGGCGCCCAGCACCACCGTCGGGCCGGCATCTACCCGCCATGCCGAATCGACCTCGCGCAGCGCGGCGAGGAAGCCGAAACAGTCGGTGTTGGCGCCCTCCAGGCTGCCGTCCTCGGCCACCGTGACCAGGTTGACCGCGCCGATGCGCGCCGCCTCCGCATCCAGCCGATCGACCAGCCGCGCCGCCTCCTCCTTGTGCGGCGCGGTGACGCTGGCGCCGTGGAAACCCAGCGCGGCCAGCCCGCGCAGCGCCGGCTCCAACGCCCAGGGACGCACCGGCAGCCTGACGAACGCCCCGTCGATGCCGTGCGCGCGCAGCCAGTGGCCGTGCAGCACCGGCGAGCGGGAATGTTCGGCCGGCCAGCCGATGATTCCTGCCAATCCGCTCCTCTGGCCAGACCCCATGACAACCCTTCCCACCACGCCGCCGCTCAGCCTACGCTCCCATGCAACGACGAACCACCGGGGGAACGACCATGCAGCTCAACCGCGAGCAGCTGCTGACCGCCTACCGCACCATGCGCACGATCCGTGATTTTGAGGAGCGGGTGCATGTGGAGTTCTCCGCCGGCGGCATCCCCGGATTCGTCCATCTCTATGCCGGCGAGGAAGCCTCGGCGGTCGGCGTCTGCTCGCATCTGGACGAGCGCGACAAGATCGCCAGCACGCATCGCGGCCACGGCCATTGCCTGGCAAAGGGCTGCGACGTGAACGGCATGATGGCGGAGATTTTCGGCCGCGCCGACGGGCTGTGCGGCGGCAAGGGCGGCTCGATGCACATTGCCGACCTGTCGCGCGGCATGATGGGGGCGAACGGCATCGTCGGCGGCGGCCCGCCGCTGATCTGCGGCGCGGCGCTGACCGCCAAGACGCTCAAGACCGGCGGCGTGGCGGTGGCATTCATCGGCGACGGCGCCAGCAACCAGGGCACCACGATGGAGAGCTATAACCTGGCGAAAGCCTGGATGCTGCCGGCGATCTTCGTCGTCGAGGACAACGGCTACGCCGAGAGCACCGGCAGCGGCTGGTCGGTGTCGGGCACTCAGCTGGACCGCGCGAAGGCTTTGGCATCCCGGCCGCACAGGTGGACGGGCATGATTTCTTCGCCGTGCTGGAAGCCTCGCGCGAGATGGTGGAGCGCGCGCGCGACGGCGGCGGCCCGTCGCTGCTGCATGTCAAGCTGGACCGCTTCTTCGGTCATTTCGAGGGCGATGCCTGCACCTATCGCGGGGCCGGCGAGGTCGATGCATTGCGCCGTGACAAGGACTGCCTGCAGCATTTCCGCAAGCGGGTGACGGAAGCCGGGTTGCTGGAGCCGGCCAGCTCGACGCGCTGGACGCCGGGGTGGCGCGCGAGATCGAGGAATCTGTGGCGCGCGCCAAGGCGGCCGCGATGCCGCCCGCCGAGATGCTGCTGACGGATGTGTACGTGTCGTACTGAACGCGAAACCCTTCCCAGCAACGCCCTCTCCCTCGGGGAGAGAGTCGGGGTGAGGGCGCCGCCAACCGCAGGGATCCCGATGAGCAAGAAATCCTTCCGCCAGGCGATCAACGAGGCGCTCGCCCAGGAGATGCGCCGCGACCCCAGGGTCGTGGTGATGGGCGAGGATGTGGCCGGCGGCCTGGGCGCGCCGGGCGAGGACGACGCCTGGGGCGGCCCGATGGGGGTCACCAAGGGCCTGATGCCGGAGTTCGGGCGCGAGCGGGTGCTGGATACGCCGATCACCGAAAGCGGCTTCATCGGCGCGGCGATCGGTGCCGCCGCAACGGGCCTGCGGCCGGTCGCCGACCTGATGTTCGTCGATTTCCTCGGCGTCTGCTTCGACCAGATCTTCAATCAGGCAGCGAAATTCCGCTACATGTTCGGCGGCAAGGCGGTGACCCCGGTGGTGATCCGCACGATGTACGGCGCCGGCTTCCGCGCCGCCAGCCAGCACAGCCAGGCGCTGTATCCGATCTTCACCCATATCCCCGGCCTGAAGGTCGTCGTGCCGTCCGGGCCGTATGACGCGAAGGGGCTGATGATCCAGGCCATCCGCGACGACGACCCGGTGATCTTCCTGGAGCACAAGATGATGTACGACGACATCGAGGAGGTGCCCGATGAGCCGTACGCCATCCGCTTCGGCGAGGCGAACTTGACCCGCGAGGGAATCCGACGTCACCATCGTCGCGTTCGGCCGCATGGTGAAGCTGGCCAACGAGGCAGCGGATGCCCTGGCGCGAGAGGGGATCTCCTGCACCGTCCTGGATCCGCGCACCACCTCGCCGCTCGATACCGACGGCATCATCGAGGCCGTGGAGGAGACCGGGCGGCTGGTGATCGTCGATGAAGCCAGTCCGCGCTGCAACATGGCGGCCGACGTCTCCGCCTTGGTTGCAGAACACGCTTTCGCGGCGCTGAAAGGGCCGATCCGGCGCGTCACGCCGCCGCATGTGCCGGTGCCGTTCAGCCCGGCGCTGGAGGACATCTACATACCCAGCGTGGCGCGCATCGCCGATGCCGCGCGTGCGGCGATGAACGGCGCGGCGCGATGACCGCCGACGCCGCGACGCCGGCCGGGATTTCGGCGATCGGCATGCCGAAATGGGGCCTGGCGATGACCGAGGGCAAGGTCGCCGCCTGGCTGGTGGCCGAGGGCGCGGAGGTGGACGCCGGCGACGAGGTCATCGAGATCGAGACCAGCAAGATCACCAACGTCTTCGAAAGCCCCGCCGCCGGCATCCTGCGCCGCCGCGTCGCCGCCGAGGGCGAGACCCTGCCGGTCGGCGCGCTGCTGGGCGTGCTGGCAGAAGCCTGGGTCAGCGACGCCGAGATCGACGCCTATGTGGCCGCGGCGCGCGCGCTCCAGGCCGAGGCGACGCACGCCCCGCCGCCGCCGGAGCCGGCGCTGACACCGGCCGCCGGCTGGACCGTGCGGGCGTTGCGCATGGGCGACGGTGCGGCGACACCGCTGCTGCTGATCCACGGATTCGGCGGCGACCTGCTGAGCTGGCAGATGAACCAAGCCGAGTGGGCCGCCGACCGGCCCGTGGTGGCGATCGACCTGCCCGGCCACGGCGGCTCGTCCAAGCCGGTGCCCGATCCCAGCCTGCCCGGCCTGGCGCGCATGGTGGCCGCGGCGATGGACGCGCTGGACCTGCCGCGCGCGCACCTCGCCGGACACTCGCTGGGCGGGGCCATCGCGCTGCAACTGGCGCTGGACGCGCCGGCCCGCGTCGCCTCGGTGACGCTGGTGTGCTCTGCCGGGCTCGGGCCGGAGGTCAACGCCGACTATATTGAGGGCTTCATCGGCGCCGACCGGAGGCGCGAGCTGAAAGCGGTGATCGAGGCGCTGTTCGCCGATCCGTCGCTGGTGACGCGCGAGATGGTCGATGACCTGCTGCGCTACAAGCGTCTGGACGGCGTGGCCGAGGCGCTGCGCGGCATCGCCGACGCGGCCTTCGCGCATCGCCGGCAAGCGGTGGTGCTGCGCGAGCGGCTGAGCGAGTTGCGCGTGCCGGTGATGGCGGTCTGGGGCGCGCAGGACCGCATCATACCGGCCGCGCACGCCGCCACCGTGGCGGCCGACCACCGGCACGTCATCGCCGATGCCGGGCACATGGTCCACATCGAGAAGGCCGAGGCGGTGAACCGGCAGGTACGCGCCTTCCTGAGCGCGACGGACTGAGCCGGGTCAACATCGCGTCACCAGGAAGGCGCGATCGAAAACCGGCCGCAACGGCCGGCTTTGGCGTGGCGCACGTAGCGGGAGCGCAGCCATGCCGCAGGATGCCAGCCAGTCGGTCAAAACTGCTTATGACGGATTCGACCGCCTTCCCGTTGCAGGCCAGTGGCGGCACGGGCGCGGCGGCGGCGTGATCGCTGATCGCGACCCGTTTCGCGACAGCGTCATCCTGGAGATCCCCGGCGTCAGCGTCGCCGACCTGGACGAGGCATACCGCGCCGCTGCGCGCGCGTAGCGGGACTGGGCCGCACAGCTGCCGTCCATCCGCGCCACGGTGACGCGCCGAGCGGCGGCGATCATGGAGAAGCGCCAAGCGGAGATCGTCGATTGGCTGATCCGCGAAGCCGGTAGCGCACGCATCAAGGCCGAGCTGGAGTTCCAGTCGGTGCGCGCGGTGTTCTCGAAGCCGCCTCCATGCCGTACCGCGTCGCCGGTCGCATTCTGCCGGCCGACGTGCCCGGCAAGGAGAGCCGGGTCTATCGCAAGCCGGTCGGCGTGGTGGGCGTCATCAGCCCGTGGAACTGGCCGCTTCAGCTGACCGTGCGCTCGGTGGCGCCGCTCTGGCGGTGGGCAACGGCGTGGTGGTCAAGCCGGCCGGCGATGCGCCGGTCACCGGCGGCTCGCTGGTCGCGAACATCCTGGAAGAAGCCGGACTGCAGCCGGGGCTGCTGAGCATTGTGACGGGCGAGACCAAGGAACTGGGCGACCCGTTCGTGACGCATGACGTGCTGCGCGTGACCGCGTTCACCGGCTCGACGCCCGTCGGCCGCCACATCGCCGGATGGCGGCCAAGGCTTCGATCCTCAAGCGCTGCGAGCTGGAGCTGGGCGGCAACGGGCCGTTCGTCGCGCTGGACGATGCCGACCTGGACCAGGCCGCCCATTCCGGCGCGCTCGGCAAGTTCCTGCATCAGGGCTAGATCTGCATGATCGCCAACTCGGTGGCGTTGGCCAGGCGCAGCGCGTCGGCCTCGTCGGCGGCGCGGATCACCGGCGCAATCGGCCCGAAAATCTCCTGCCGGGCAAGATCGTTGTCGTTGCCCACGTCGGCGAAGACGTGCGGCGGCAAGACGAGTCCCTGCGCCTCGCCGCCGGCCAGCTCGCGCAGGCCATCCTTGCGCGCCTTCGCGATTGGCGGTCAGCCCCTCCAGCTGATCTCGGCCTGTCGGGTTCGGTTTTCACGCGAGACCTGGCGCGCGGCGAGCAACGACCACCCGGTGAACGACTTGCCGAATAGTCCGTTGGACGGCGAGAAGAACTCCGGTCGCTTCGGCGGCGACTGGGCGATCGCGGCGTTCACCATTGACCAGTGGCTGACCGTGCAGCACACGCCGCGCGCGCTGCCGTTCTGACGCGCTGGCGCCACCCTAACGGCCGTGCCCATGGCGATGGCCGCGCGCGCCCTGCTGTGCGTCAAGGCGCAGCACACCGAGCCGGCGATGGCTGCGCTCGCGCCGCATGTCGGGCCAGAGGCGCGTTCGTTACTGTCAGCGCCGACTATCTCGCACCCGCCGCATCCTGTATGGCGGGCGTGGCGCGCTCGTGTGGGCGAGCTGGATGGCGCATGACGGTGCGACTGGCCGGGCCGCACGCGCTGGCCTGCCGGCTCGGGCCGTGGCGATCACCACCCGGCATCATCTGGGGCTATTTGTGGGGCAACCTCGGTATGGCGCGCTGCTGTTCGCCACCGCTCTCACGGACCACTCGATCAATGATGTGCTGGCTGCGCAGGCGCACCGGCCGGTGCTGACCGCGTCGGCGCGCAAGGTGCTTGCGGTGACGGCGGCGCTGGGCCTCGGGCCAGAGGGCTTCAGCGGCTTCGATCTCGCGGCGTTCATGCCGCAGGCCGCGGCGGCGGACTCGGATGCCTCGTTCCCGGCGACGGTCGCGCATAACCGCAGGTCGGCGAAGTCGCGTAGCGGGATCTGGCGCGACCTGGCGGCCCGCAAGCGCCGCACCGAGGTCGATCCGCAGCTTGGTCCCGTGCTCGCCGACGGCGCGCGGCTCGGCCTGCCGACCCCGATCACCGCGGCCCTGATCGAATTGATCAATGACATCGAGGCTGCCGCCCGGCCGCTGTCAGCGGCCAATCTCGATGCGCTGGCGCGCGCGGCGTGACCGCATCGCTTGCCGGCCAGACTGTTCTGGTGACCGGGGCCGGGCACGGGCTGGGCCGCGCCATCGCGCTGGCGTTCGCCGGGGCCGGGGCGCGGGTCTGGGCCTGCGATGTGAACGCGGCGGGCCTGGCCGAGACGGCCGCGCTGGGTGGCGGATCGGTCGCGGTGCAGCCGTTGGATGTCACAGACCCCGCGCAGGTGCGCGCGGCCGTCGCCGCAGCGATGCAGGCGACCGGTCGCATCGAGGTGCTCGTCAATGACGCCGGCGGCGTGTGCGGCCAGGTCGGACGCCCGATCGAGGAGGTGGCGCTGGCCGACTGGCAGGCGATCTTCGCCGCCAACGCCACCGGCGGCTTCCTGTGCTGCCAGGCGGTCGCCCCGGTGATGAAGCAGCACCGCTACGGCCGCATCGTCACCATCTCAAGCGGCGCCGGCCTGGGCATCAGCCTGACCGGCATCCAGGCCTATGCAGCGGCCAAGGCGGCGCAGATCGGGCTGACCCGCCAGCTCGGCCACGAACTCGGCCCGTTCGGCATCACGGTGAACAGCGTGGCGCCCGGCTTCGTTCGCTCCAATCCGACCACCGAGCGGCAATGGGACAGCTATGGCGAGGCCGGGCAGCAAGCGCTGCTGGCGGGGGTCGCGATGCGCCGGCTGGGCACGCCGGCCGACATCGCGCATGCGGTGCTGTTCCTGGCCTCGCCGGAAGCGGGCTGGATCTGCGGGCAGACACTGGCCGTGGACGGCGGCAAGTGAGCGCCGCAGCCGAGGCCTGGCTGGCCGGGCGGCTGCCGGCGATCCTGGCCGATCTGACGGCCTTCGCCGCCATCCCCAGCGTGTCCACCGACCCGGCGCACGCGCCCGACATTCGGCGCGGCGCGGACTGGCTCGCGGCGCGGATGCGCCGGGCGGGATTGCAGGACGCGGCGGTGCGCGAGACCGGAGGCCACCCGGTCGTGACGGCCGCCTGGCTGCACGCGCCGGACGCGCCCACCATCCTGATCTACGGCCATTACGACGTGCAGCCGGCCGATCCGGTCGAAGCGTGGCGCACGCCCGCGTTCCAGCCGACCGTGCGCGACGGCCGGCTGTACGGGCGCGGCGTGTCCGACGACAAGGGGCCGATGCTGATTGCGGTCATGGTCGCCGAGGCGTTCCTGGCCACCGCCGGGCGGCTGCCGGTCAACGTCAAGTTCCTGATCGAGGGCGAGGAGGAACTCGGCAGCGCGCATCTGGAGCGGTTCGTGGCCGCCAATGCCGCGACGCTGGCGGCGGATTTCGTGCTGTCCGCGGATGGCGCGATGTGGCGGGCGGATCTGCCGAGCGTGACCGTCGCGAGCCGCGGCATCTGCACCGTCGAGCTTTCGCTGGCCGGCGCGGCGAAAGACCTCCATTCCGGCCGGCACGGCGGCTCCGCCCCCAATCCGCTGTCCGGCATGGCGCGGCTGCTGGCCGGGCTGCATGACGGTCACGGCCGGGTGGCGGTGGCCGGGTTCTATGACGGCGTGGTTGAGCCGTCCGCAGCGACGCGGGCCGGGCTGGCGGCGATCGGGTTCGACGAGGCGGGGTATCTGGCGGAGATCGGCGCTGCCGGTCCAGGCGGCGAGGACGGGCTGGCGCTGCTGGAGCGGCAATGGCTGCGGCCGACGCTGGAGTTGAACGGGCTATGGGGCGGCTATGCCGGCCCGGGCAGCAAGACGGTGATCCCGTCGCGGGCGCAGGCCAAGCTGTCCTGCCGCCTGGTGCCGGGGCAGGATCCGCGGCGCGTCCAGCGCCTGATCGCCGAGCATCTGCACGCGGCATGCCCCGGCCGGTTCCGGCTGGAGGTGACGCTGCCCGACCATGCGGCGCTGCCCTATGCGATCCCCGAGGACCACCCTGGTCTGCTGCTGGCCGAGGACGTGCTGGAGCAGGTGGCCGGCCGCCGGCCGGTGCGGGTGCGAATGGGCGCGACCATTCCCATCGGCGAGGTGTTCTCGCGCGTGCTGGGCATCGACACGGTGTTCTTCTCGTTCTCGACCGCCGATGAGGACTATCACGCGCCCAACGAGTTCTTTCGGTTGTCGAGCCTGCGTGACGGCCTGGCCGCCTGGGCGCGATACTGGACCCGGTTGGGGGACGGATCAGGCAGGCTCGGCTGACGCCGGCCGCGTCGGCCGACTGCCTTCCGGGCAGGATGGCGTGGCCGCATAGCGCCGACCGGATTGCGCGCGCATCAGGGCGATGGCGAATTGCTGGCGCACGTCGTGGCGGATCGCGATCTCGCGCATCCGGGCCAGCTCTGTCGGCGCATCCGCTTGCAGCGCATACCGCGCCGACCGCTCCAGCTTGCGCACGTAGCGCGGCAAATCGAGCACCGCATGGAATATCCCGCCCGGTTCCGCCAAGCGCTCGTCGGTCTCCAGCAGCGCCAGTTCGGCGCGGAACAGCCCGGTCTGCGCCAGGTCCTCAAGCCGCCCGATGCGGACGCCGTGTTCCAGCAGCGCTGCGGCGATGAAGCACTCGCAGATCGCCCAGCGTTCGCCCGCGACGCGCCGCCGGGCCAGCATGCGCCGGTCGGACTCCAGCAGACGCAGCGCGGCGGCCGACAGCAGCATGGCCATCATCGGCACATAGGCCCGGCGGCGATACGGCAGCGCCTCGGCGCTGGCGCGAAACGCCCAGGTCTCGACGCCGCGCGGCCGCAGCGTCAGCCAGTCGCAGGCGGCGCGCCGCATCCAGGCCGCGATGTCGGCCAGATCCACCGTAAGCCTGACATCCGCGTCAAACCGGAAATAAAACTCGTAGTCGGGCAGCACGGCGGCGGCTTGATACAGGGCATAGTCAAGGTTCCACCACATGCCGCGATCCGGCGGCAGACCCTGGTCCACGAATCCCTGCATCGTGTGCGCGATCTTGCGGAAGCCGCGCACCGGCACCTCGCCATCCGTCTCGTTGGCCAGGACGTAGAAATCCAGCCCGCGCGACCGCGCCGCCAGCGCCGCCGCCTGCCGCTCGGTATAGGCGTCCCATTGATGCGTGTGGAACAGCACCGCCGCGGATCCTCCCGCGCGCGGCCCCCCGGGGCGGCAAGCCGGTCGGCTGGTCGAATCCGGCATCTGTTCCAGCCCGCTTCCGTAACGGCCCACGATCACGCGCGGGAACGCCGGCCGCGTCACTCAGGGAGCAGGACTGCGTAAACTTCCGTCAACCGCGCGGCACGGATCCGGCAAATCGCCAGGGCGGTTGAAAGGAGCGGCTATGGCGCGAAGACGGCGCGGATGCAGCCGTCCTGCTTCTGCTTGAACAGGGCATAGCCGTGCGGCCCGTCCTCCAGCGGCATCGGATGGGTCAGCAGGTATGACGGATCCAGCTCGCCCCGGGCGATCCAGTCGAACAGCCGTCCGACATAGCGCTGCCCCGCCTGCTGGCCGGAGCGGATGGTCAGCGCCTTATTGACCACCGCGCCCATCGGGAACTTGTCGATGAACGAGCCGTACACCCCCATCACCGACACCGTGCCCCCCTTGCGGCAGGCGTAGATCGCCTGGCGCAGCGCGCCGATGCGCTCGGACAGCATCATCTGGTGCTTGGCCGTGTCGTACAGGTGCATCGGCCCGGTGCCGTGCGCCTCCATGCCGACGCAATCGATGCAGCGGTCCGGCCCGCGTCCGCCGGTCAGTTCGTCCAGCGCCTCGGACACATCGACCTGCTCATAGTCCAGCACCTCCGCGCCGCCGCGCTCCTGCGCCAGCCGCAGCCGCTCGGGGAAGCGGTCGATGGCGATGACCCGGCCGGCACCCAGCAGGTAGGCGATGCGGATCGCCATCTGCCCCACGCCGCCGCAGCCCCACACCGCGACGACATCGCCCGGCTCGATGCCGGCGAGGTCGGCGCCCATGAACCCGGTCGGGCAGGCATCCGAGACGAACACCGCCTTTTCGTCCGGGATGCCCTCGGGGATTTTGAAGGCGTTGACCTCGGCGTACGGGATGCGGGCATAGGTCGCGTGACTGCCGGCATAGCCGCCGAAGGCGTGGCTGTAGCCGAAGATGCCGGCGCAGCCGTGGCCGTACGCGACCTCGGTGACGCGGCTATTCGGGTTGGAGTTGTCGCAGCACGAGAACTCCTGCCGCTTGCATTGGTGGCACTCGCCGCAGCCGATGATCGACACCACCACCACCCGGTCGCCGCGCTTGAGCGTCTGCACGGCGCTGCCGGTCTCGACGATCTCGCCGATGAACTCATGGCCGATGATGTCGCCCGGTTGCATCGTCGGCACATAGCCGCCGAGCAGATGCAGGTCCGAGCCGCATACCGACGACATGATGATCCGCACGATCGCGTCGCGCGGATTGACGATGCCGGGGTCTGGGATGCTTTCCACCCGCAGGTCGTTGACGCCGTTCCAGCACAGGGCGCGCATCGCCGCCTCCTCAACCGTTGCCGTGCGGTGTGGCCACCGGTCCGTCGCCGCGCATGGCGTTGCTGGCGACCTCGCCGGTCTCCATGATCTGCTTGAAACGGTCGAGCGCGCGGCGGGTCTGCACCGCCGGTTCCTGGCCCAGCACGCGGGCGAGGGCGCGGCCGAGCTGGCCGCCGGGCGGCTCATAGGCGATCGAGGCGCGCACCTCGGTCCCGCGCCCGCCCGGCGCGTCGGAGAACTCCACCCGGCCGCTGTTGCGGATGTCCGCGCCGGGCGCGCTCTCCCACGCGATCAGCGCGTCCGGCGTGTCGCCGGTCTGGATCGCGTCCCATTCGACCGTGTGCCCGGCCGGCGCGCGCACCACCCAATGCGTGTGCCGCTCGTCGCGCACATCGACCCGTTCGACCTCGTCCATGATGCGCGGCAGGTTGGCGAAGTCGCGAAAGAATGCGTACAGCTCGGCGCGCGGCCGGGCGATGGTGACGCTGCGCGCGACCGCCGCGGCGGTGCTCCAGCCGTGCTGCCTGGCGATCCGCCGCTCGGCCGGCGTCGGCATCAGCCGGCTGTAGATCAGGCTGTGCCCGGTCGCCCCGCGCGCGATCAGCGCGCCGCCCGCGGCCACGCCCAGCAGCCGCCCGAACACGCCGCGCTGGCCGAGACCCCACAGCGTCACCAGGGCGCCAGCCGCGATGGAGGCAGTCTGCTCGCTCTCGCCCATGTTCTGCCAAGGGCCGCGCCAGGCGGCGCTGGGAAACGGCGCCGCGGTCGAGAAAACCCTGTTGCGTGCCGCGCCGCGCATCGCTCCGCCCCCTGCCGCAGATGACTGCGCCGGGTTACGCGCGGAGGGGAGGGGTGTTGCCGGCCTGTGCGGTCAGGGTTTCGCGAGCGTCAGCCGGCGGCGAGCCAGGCCGCATCGAACCAGCGGTCGGCGTCGCCGTCATAGGGCAGGCGGGTGATGTCCCAGTGACGGATCAGCCGGGCATAGGCGGTCCAGACCGCCGGGCCGCCGCCCACGAACACCACGCGGTCGGGGAAGCGGGCCAGCACCGACTCGGGGTCCATGTGCGAGCGGATTTCCACCAGCGTCATGTGCCGCGCCGCTTCGGGCGGCACCGAGCCGATGGTGACCGGGCCGGCCACCAGCACATGGCCGCGCGTCAGGTCGAAGAACCGTTCCACGTCGCGGCGGTATTCCTCGCCCTGATTGCCTTCCCACGGCATGCGCCCGCGCAGGCCGAGCTGGCCGCGCCGGCCGATCGCGCAGACGCTGCGGATATCGGCCATGCGCCGGCTCTCCTTCGGACGGGTGACCGCGGCAGGGCAGGATGGTGGAGCTGAGCGGGATCGAACCGCTGACCTCCTCATTGCGAACGAGGCGCTCTCCCAACTGAGCTACAGCCCCGCCCTGCGGCGGCGCGCAAAATGCGGAGGGGGGCGGGGCGAGTCTAAGCCGGTTCCCTCGCCCCGGACAATCGGACGGCGTTGCGGGGGGGCAAGGGTGCCGATAGGTTGCGCGCCCCACACAAAGGCGCCCCGCGTGCTCAGCATCCTGTTCACCGTCGCGAATGCAATCCTGAACCTGTTCTGGTGGGCGGTGATCCTGGCCGCAATCATGCAGACGCTGATCTCGTTCGGCGTGTTGGACACGCGCAACCGTATCGTCTGGTCGGTCGGCGATTTCCTGTACCGCGTGACCGAGCCGGCGTTGCGGCCGATCCGCCGCATGCTCCCCAATTTCGGCGGCCTGGACCTGAGCTTCCTGGTCGTGCTGCTGCTGATCTGGGTGGCGCAGATGCTGCTGGCGCGGATCTATTTCGCCGCTATGACCGGCAACCTGCAGGGACTGGTGATGTGACGGCGCGCATAGTCGCCGCCCGGGTCATGGATGGCCGCGCGGTGGCCCAGGCGTTGCGCGACCGGGTCGCGGCGCGGGTGGCGGCGCTGGGCTGGCAGCCGGGGCTGGCCGTGGTGCTGGTGGGTGCGGACCCGGCCAGCGCGGTCTATGTCCGCACCAAGGACCGCGCCGCCGCCGCCGCCGGCATCGCCGCGCGCACCATCCGGCTGCCGGCCGAGACCACCGAGGCGGCGCTGCTGTCCGTGGTTGCGGGGCTGAACGCCGATCCGGCGGTGGATGCGATCCTGGTGCAGCTGCCGCTGCCCGCGCATATCCGCGCCCGCGCGGTGATCGAGGCGATCGACCCGGCGAAGGACGTGGACGGCTTCCACCCGGTCAATGTCGGCCGGCTGCAGGACGGGCTGGCGACCTTGGCCCCCTGCACCCCGCGCGGAGTGATGGCGCTGCTGGAGGCGTCCGGGATCGTGCTGCGGGGCGCGCGGGCGCTGGTGCTCGGGCGCTCGGCGATCGTCGGCAAGCCGATGGCGGCGCTGCTGACGACGGCGGATGCGACGGTGACGCTGGCCCATTCGCGCACCCGAGATCTGGCGGCGGAATGTCGCCGGGCCGAGGTGCTGGTGGCGGCGACAGGCCGGCCGGAGATGGTGCGCGGCGACTGGATCGCCCCGGGCGCCACGGTGATCGATGTCGGCATCAACCGGCTGGACGACGGGCGGCTGGTCGGCGACGTGGCATTCGATGAGGCCGCGGCGGTGGCGGGCGCGATCACCCCGGTGCCGGGCGGGGTCGGGCCGATGACGATTGCCTGCCTGCTGGAGAACACGGTGCTGGCGAGCGAGGCGCGGCGCACGCGGTAGGCGTTCTCGCGCGCGCTCAGGCCCGCGGCGGATCCGTTTGCGGCGGCAGGCAGGCCGCCACGAACAGCCGCATCGCCCGCGCCCGGTGGTTGGTGGCGTGCTTCTCGGCCGGCAGCATCTGGCCATAGGTGCGCCGGTCGCCCTCGGGGCGGAACATCGGGTCGTAGCCGAAGCCGTTTTCGCCCTCGGGCGGCCAGACCAGTTCGCCGTCCACGCGGCCTTCGCAGACGAACGCCTCGCCGTCCGGCCACGCCAGGCACAGCACGCTGATGAACTGCGCCGAGCGGTCTTCTGCGTCGCCCAGTTCGCGCTGCACGCGGGCCATCGCCGCCGCGAAGTCGCGCGGCAGGCCGGCCCAGCGAGCGGAGAAGATGCCCGGCGCGCCGCCCAGCGCGGTCACGCACAACCCGGAATCATCGGCCAGCGCCGGCCCGTTCGCCGCCCGCGCGGCGGCCAGCGCCTTCAGCCTGGCATTGCCGCCGAAATCCGGCTCGGTCTCCGGCGGCTCGGGCAGATGCAGGGCGGCCGCGGAGACCGTCTCAATTCCGAACGGCGCCAGCAGCTCGGTGATCTCGCGCAGCTTGCCGGGATTGTGCGTGGCCAGCACCAGCCGTTCGCCGCGCGCCAGCCGCCTGGTCACGGCGAGACCGCCTCCAGCGCCGCGCTCTGCATCGCGAACAGCTCGCCACAGCCGGCCCGCGCCAGCGCCATCAGCTCGATGAATTGCGGCTCGGTGAATGGCGATCTTCTCGGCCGTGCCCTGGATCTCGACGATGCCGCCGGCGTCGGTGAGCACGAAGTTGGCGTCGGCCTGCGCACCGGAATCCTCGTCATAGTCCAGATCGAGCACCGCAGCGCCGCCCACCAATCCGCAACTCACCGCTGCGACCTGCCCGACCAGCGGCAGCGTCTTAATGACGTTCATCCGCAGCAGGTGGCGCAGCGCCAGCGACAGCGCCACCCAGGCGCCGGTGACCGAGGCGCAGCGCGTGCCGCCATCGGCGTTCAGCACGTCGCAGTCCAGCGTGACCGTCATCTCCCCAAGCGCCGCGCGATCGACCACGGCGCGCAGCGAGCGGCCGATCAGCCGCTGGATCTCCTGCGTGCGTCCCGACTGTTTGCCGCGCGCCGCCTCCCGGTCCCCGCGCGTGTGCGTGGCGCGCGGCAGCATGCCGTATTCGCCGGTCACCCAGCCCTGACCGGAATTGCGCAGGAACGGCGGCACGCGCGGCTCCACGCTGGCCGCGCACAGCACTTCGGTCGCGCCCATCCGGATCAGGCACGAGCCTTCGGCATGGCGTGCGAAGCCAGGCTCGATCGAGACGCGGCGCAGGGCGGACGGCGCTCGGCCGGAGGCGCGCATGGCGGTAATCCTTGACCTCAGCGGGGTGTGCTACATCATGTAGGACATCGGAGGCAACCAATGGCCGAGACGATCACCGCGCGCGACGCGAACCACAATTTTTCGCGCATCCTGGACGACGTGGCGTCCGGGCGCGAATACGTGGTGACTCGCAACGGGACGCCGGTGGCGCGGATCGTGCCCGAGCGCGCGCCGAACGGGCGACGGGTGCTGACCCCCGAACAGGAGCGGCTGCTTGCCGAAAGCCGCGAGTGGGCGCTCCATCGCGAAACGCCCGCCGACGCCGAGCCGGTCGTCACGTTCGACCGAGAGGAGCCGTACGAAGAAAGGACCCAGAGATCCTCGCGGGATCAATGAGGATCACCGTCGATTCGACCATCCTCGTCCATTACGCCGACCAGGGCGATCCGGTGCGTCAGCACTCCGCAATGGCGATCCACGACGCCTTGATCGGGCTGGATTGCGCGCTGACATACCAGGCGGTTCGCGAGTTCGCGGCGGTCTCGCTGCGCAAGCGCATCGCGACGCCGCGCCAGATCACCGACCAGCTGCGGCGATGGTCGCGCGTGTTTCCGTTCATGCCAGCGGCGGGCATGCCCGAACTTGAGCGCGCGTTGCAGGCCCGGGAGGAAGGTCGGTTCAGCTTCCGGCACGCGATGCTGCTGGCGACCGCGGCGAGCGCCGGCTGCGAGGTCGTGATCTCGGAGGACATGGGGCACGACGCCACGCTGGATCGCGTCCGCGTGGTCGGCGCGTTCAATGGGCAGGGCGGCGTGTCGGCCGCCGCCCGCGCCGTCCTGGGCATGGCGGCCTGATGCCGTCGCCCGCCCCGCCCGGCCTGGACCCCCGCTCGGCCGCCATCCTTCGCGAGATCGTCGAACAATATGTCGAAACCGGCGAACCGGTTGGCAGCCGCACCCTGTCGCGGCGGCTGCCGATGGCGCTGTCGCCGGCGACCATCCGCAACGTCATGTCCGACCTGACCGATGCCGGGCTGCTGTTCGCGCCGCACACCTCGGCCGGACGCCTGCCGACCGAGCGCGGGCTGCGGCTGTTCGTCGATGGCCTGCTGCAGACCGGCGAGGTTGCCGACGAGGACCGCGAGGCGATCGGCGCGGCGCTGGAGGCCGCCGGGCGCAGCCTGGAGGAGACGCTGGCCGAGGCGTCGTCCATGCTGTCCGGCCTGTCGGCTGCGGCGGGGCTCGTGCTGGCGCCCAAATCCGACGGCGCGCTGCGGCACATCGAGTTCGTGCCGCTCGGTTCGGGCCGCGCGCTGGTGGTGCTGGTCGGCGCCGATGGCCAGGTGGAAAACCGGGTCATCGAGATTCCGCCCGGCCTGCCGCCGGCGGCGCTGCAGCAGGCCGGCAATTACCTCAACGCCCGGCTGTCCGGCCGGCCACTGGCCGAACTGCGCCGGATCGTGTCTGAGGACATGGCCGGCGACCGCACCCAGCTCGATGAGCTGTCGTCCAAGGTGGTCGAGGCGGGATTGGCGACCTGGACCGGCGAGGGTCGCGGCGGCAGCCTGATCGTGCGCGGCCAGGGGCGGCTGCTGAACGACGTGACCCAGATCGAGCATCTGGGCGCGCTGCAGCGCCTGTTCGAGCGGCTCGAGACGCAGGAGACGATGCTGCGCCTGTTGGAACTGGCCGAGAAATCCGACGGCGTGCGCATCTTCATTGGCGCCGAGAGCGGGCTGTTCGGCGCGTCCGGCGTGTCGATGGTCGTCGCGCCCTCGCGCAATGCCGGCGGCCGGATCGTCGGCGCGATCGGCGTGATCGGCCCGACCCGCATCAACTACGGTCGCATCATTCCGGTGGTGGACTACACCGCGCGGGTGATCGGGCGGCTGCTGGGCTAAGCGGCCGCGAAATCCCGGCGCATCGCCTTCTTGTCCAGCTTGCCGACGCTGGTTTTGGGCAGCGCGGCGACAAACCGGATCACGCCGGGAACCGCGAAGCGGGAAATCTCGCCCGATCGCACGCGGCTTTCGACATGCGCCCGCACCTCCGCCTCGGACAGCTCCGCGCCGTCGCGGGGAACGATCAGCGCGGCCGGGCGCTCGGTCCACACCGGATCGGCCACGCCGATCACCGCGACCTCGCCGACAGCGGGATGCGCCGCGATGATGTCCTCGATCTGCAGCGAGGACACCCACTCGCCGCCGGTCTTGATGACATCCTTGCTGCGGTCCGAGATCGTCAGGTAGCCGTGCGCGTCGATAGCGCCGATGTCGCCGGTGTGCAGCCAGCCGCCGTCCCACAGCGCGGCACTCGCCGCCGCGTCGTCGCGGTAGCCGTGCGTCAGCCACGGCGCGCGGACGACCACCTCGCCGGCATCGGCAATGCGCAGATCGACCAGCGGGATCGGCAGCCCGGCCTTGACCCGGAACGCGAGCCCGCGATCGGGCTCGTTGCGCAACTCGGGCTTGATCTGGGCCAGGGTCAGGATCGGACAGGTCTCCGACATGCCATAGCCGGTGAACACGTCCATGCCGCGATCCAGCGCCGCGCGGCACAGCGCCCGCGGCATCACCGCGCCGCCCACGATCACGCGCCAGCCGCGCAGGTCGGCCTCGCGCGCCGCCGGGCAGTCGAGCAGCATCCGCAGCACGGTCGGCACGCAATGCGAGAACGTGACGCGCTCGGCCGCGCGCAGCCGCAGCAGCATGTCCGGGGTGTAGCGGCCGGCATAGACCTGCTGCAGTCCGAGCATGGTCGCCACGTACGGCACGCCCCAGGCGTGGACGTGGAACATCGGCGTCATCGGCATGTACACGTCGTTCGCCGCCAGCCGCAGTGCCACCGCCTCGGCCAGCGTGTGCAGCACGATCTGGCGATGCGTGAACGACACGCCCTTGGGCTGGCCGGTGGTGCCCGTGGTGTAGAACAGGGTGGCGGGCGTGGCTTCATCGAGATCGGGAAACTCATGCGCCGGATCCGCGGCCGCGAGCAGCGCCTCGTACTCGCATGCCGCATCGGTGTCGGCGGCCGCAATCACCGCGATGCCGTCAAGCGCGGCGCCTGCCAGCAGCCCCGCCAACTCGGCATTGCGGATCAGCACGCGGGTTTGCGCGTGGCGCAGCGTATAGGCGATCTGGTCCGGCGACAGGCGCACGTTCACCGTGAACAGCACCGCCCCCAGCATCGGCACGGCGAAGAACGCCTCCAGGTAGCGATGGCTGTCCCAGTCCATCACCGCCACCGTGTCGCCCGGCCGCACGCCCAGCCGCGCCAGCGCGCTGCCCAGGCGGCAGACGCGGTCGTGCAGGGTCGCGTAGTCGTGGCGGCGCAGGTCGCGATAGACGATCTGCCGGCGCGACCGGGCGCGCAGCGGCGTCGCCAGGATCTCGCGGATCAGCAGCGGAAAATCGGGACCGCCCATCGCGCTCACTGCTGCGGGGCCTGGATCACGCCGCCTATCCGTGCGGCACGAGCTGCGACAGGTCGGTACCGTTCACCAGCATCTTGCCGTCGCCATAGACCACCTTCCAGACCACCTTGCCCGACGGCTGCCGTTCGCCGATGCCGTTCAGGAAGATCAGCAGCGGCTGCGCCCGTTTCAGCAGCGGATCGGTGCCGGCGCGCTGGATCAGGTCGCTCATGCCCGTCGCCTCGATCACCGCATTGCCGGTGAGATCGCGCGGCCCCGGGCCGGCAAGCGTGACCGACCCCGCCGCGCTCAGCAGCGCCGGGCCCAGGTCGAACGCGAGCTCGTCAAGTCCGATGCTGACCGGCCCCTTGGCGAGCAGCGCGGCGGTCCGGTCCTGCACCTGCCTGGCGTCCGACTTCGGCCGGCTGGCCAGCGCGTGCAACAGATCGGCCAGGGCATCAACGGGGATGCCCGACAGATGCGGCGCCAGTACCAGCCGGCGCGGCACATAGGCGGCGATGGCGGGCGGAATGTCGGCGCTGGACAGCCCCTGGACGACCAGCCGCATGCGGGTGTCCACGCGCCCGCCCGGCGCCGACGCGCTCGACGTGACGGCGAGCTGGCGCAGGTGGATCACATGGCCGCCAGTCGATATCGACAGCTCGTCAACCGTGCCTTTCCCGTCTGCCGACGAGGCAGCATCGCGCAGGCTTCCGAGCGCGTCCGGGGACGCCGGCGGCGCAGCTGTACCGGCCGCGACCGCACCGGAGCCGGCAGCAGCCTGCACCTGGTCCACCGCGATCCCTTTTGCCCTGAACTCGATGTGCAGCGCGGCGGCCGTGATCTCGATTGCCTGCTTCGCCGCGACCGCCAGCGAGGGCGCGTCGATCGCGACCAGCGTGTTCTTGTCCATCCGGCCCGGCCCGGCCGACTGCCAGACGACGCGCGACGCGATCGGGCCGGTGCGCAGGGCGGTCGCCACCGGAGGCTGCGCGCCCGCGCCGGGGGGCGCCATCGACAGGCTGCCGGTCATGGCGGAGGCGCCCGAATCGAAGCTCGAAGGGGTTGCCAGCGCCGGGTCGATGATCCCGCTGCCGGTCTGCCCCTGCAGCTCGATATTGGCCTGAAACGCGCCTCTACCGCTCCGCGCGGGCATGCTGAGAGTGATCGGCGAAGCCAGCCTGGCGTCATCAATTCGCCAGCGCCCGCCATCCAGGGGCCGGATCTCCGCGCTGAGTGCGCCGCCCTGCAACTGCGCGCCGGTCGCGGCCAGTCCGGCCGCCGTGTCGCCCTCGAACCGGTAATGGTCGCCGTCCGCGGTCAGCCTGTAGGAGAGGGCAGAGGATCTTGACCCGGTGACAGGATTGGCCAGCCACATCAGGATGGCGCGATCCAGAGAGCGACGTTGCGCCGCCGGCAGCGGTGGCGCGGGCGGGGTCTGGGCCGCCGCCACGCCGCCGCACGCCAGCAGCGTCAGGGCTGCGAGTGCGGCCAGCCCAGGGCAGCGTGTCCGCATCGCGTCGGCCTCCCATCCTCAACCGGTGCAGAGCCTAGCAGCCGCGCCGTATGCTGTCGTCACGACGCCTGGAGCGGCCTGGCCTCGATCGCATCCCAGATCGCGGCGGCGAGATCGATGCCGTCGAACCGCGCCACCTCCTGCAATCCGGTGGGCGAGGTGACGTTGATCTCGGTCAGCCACTCGCCGATCACGTCGATGCCGACGAAAATCAGGCCCCGGTCGCGCAGGACCGGCCCGATGCGCTCGCAGATCTCGCGGTCGCGCGCGGTCAGCGTGGCCGCCTCGGGCCGGCCGCCGACATGCATGTTGCTGCGCGCCTCGCCGGACGCCGGCACGCGGTTGATGGCGCCCATCGCCACGCCGTCCACCAGGATGATGCGCTTGTCGCCGACGCGCACCGCCGGCTCGTAGCGCTGGATCATCAGCGGCTCGCGCGTGCGGGCGAAATGCATCTCCAGCAACGAGGCCAGGTTCGGATCATCCTCGCGGATCAGGAACACCCCGGCCCCGCCATTGCCGAACAGCGGCTTGACCACGATGTCGCGGTGCTCGGCGCGAAAGGCCCTGATCGCCGCGCCATCCCAGGTCACCAGCGTCGGCGGCATCAGGTCGGGGAAGTGCGTGACCAGCAGCTTCTCCGGCGCGTTGCGCACATGCGCCGGGTCGTTGACCACCAGCGTCCGCGGATGGATGTGCTCAAGCATGTGCGTCGCCGTGATATAGGCCATATCGAACGGCGGATCCTGGCGCATCAGCACCACGTCCATCGCGGCGAGGTCCAGCGTCTCCACTTCGCCGAAGCGATAATGGTCGCCGCGCACCCGCTGCAGTGTGACCGGCCGCGCGACGGCGCTCAGGCGCTGTCCGTTCGCGCCGAGGGTCAGTGAAAGATTGCGCACCTCATAGTGCCAGAGCGCGTGCCCGCGCCGCTGCGCCTCCAGCATCAGCGCGAAGGTGCTGTCGCCGTCGATGCCGATGGTCTCGATCGGGTCCATCTGGACCGCGACGCGCAAGCCGGTCGCCATGCTGGATGCCTCGTGAACTCGTCGCCGCTCGCTGAAATGGCTTAATGCAGCCGCGCCCGCAACTGGGCTATGGCGGCGCGCGCCTGCCGCCCGCTCTCGCCGTCGCCGCCCAACTCGGCAACCCGGGCATAACATTCCAGCGCCGCGCCGACGTCGCCCAGCGTGCGATGCTGCCCCGCCGCCTCCATCCACAGCCACAGCGCGTCCGGCGCGAAACGGAGCATGTCGCGCGCGCAGGCCAGCGCGCCGGGCAGGTCGTCGGCGTGCAGGCGGCGCAGGCGGATGTTGTTCTGCAGCCGCAGCAGCACCTCGCGTCGCGGCATTGGCGCCAGAGCGGACACGGGCAGCTCCGAGTGCTCGGTCGCCACGCCGCCGCGGAACGGGTCGATGACCAGCGGCCCCACGCCCGGCGCGCGCAGCGCCACCACGAAATGCCCCGGCAGGTTGACGCCGGCCGCGTTCCACCCGGCGGCATGGGCTGCGTGCAGCCACAGGATCCCGAGCGCCACGGGCAGCCCGCGCCGACGCTCGACAACCCGGATCAGGTTGGCATTGGCCAGGTCGTCGTAGGTCTCGCCATCGCCGCGGTAGCCCAGCCGCCCGGCCAGCAGCCGGGCCAGCAGGGCAGCCTGCCGCGGCAGGTCGTCGCCGACAACGCGGGCGGCGGCGGTCGCGCGGGCGATGCTGCTCAGATGGCGTTCGACCGTCCGCGCATCGCTGTCCGGCGCGTCGATACGGGCGAGCAGCAGCGCGGTGCCGGCGAGGTCGATCTCGTCATCCGGCAGCACGCCGACCGCGTCCAGCGCGTCGCGGGGATCAGGCAGGAGCAGGCTCCGCAGATCTCATCACACATCCTTCGCATCCGCCGCCTCGGGGATATACAGCGCCGATCCCTTCTCACGGAACGCCTCGCTCATCGCCGCCATGCCGGCCTGCCGTTCTGCCTCCATCTTCTCGCTGTCGGCGCGGATGTCGTGCGAGATCTTCATGGAACAGAACTTGGGACCGCACATCGAGCAGAAATGCGCGACCTTGTGCGCCTCCTTGGGCAGCGTCTCGTCGTGGAACAGGCGCGCGGTATCGGGATCCAGGCCGAGATTGAACTGATCCTCCCAGCGGAACTCGAACCGCGCCCGCGAAATCGCATCGTCGCGCAACTTCGCAGCCGGATGCCCCTTGGCCAGATCGGCCGCATGCGCGGCGATGCGATAGGTGATGACGCCGGTCTTCACGTCGTCGCGGTTGGGCAGGCCGAGATGTTCCTTGGGCGTCACGTAGCACAGCATGGCGGTGCCGAACCAGCCGATCATCGCCGCCCCGATCGCCGAGGTGATGTGGTCATAGCCGGGCGCGATGTCGGTGGTCAGCGGACCCAGCGTGTAGAACGGCGCCTCGCCGCACTCGCGCAGCTGCTTGTCCATGTTGACCTTGATCTTGTGCATCGGCACATGGCCTGGACCCTCGATCATCACCTGGCAGCCGCGGTCCCAGGCGATCTTCGTCAATTCGCCAAGCGTCTCCAACTCGGCGAATTGCGCGGCGTCGTTGGCGTCGGCGTTGCAACCGGGGCGCAGGCCGTCGCCCAGCGAGAACGACACGTCGTACGCGCGCATGATGTCGCAGATCTCGGCGAAGTGCTCGTAGAGGAAGCTCTCCTTGTGGTGCGCCAGGCACCAGCGCGCCATGATCGAGCCGCCGCGCGAGACGATGCCGGTGGTGCGGCGCGCCGTCAGCGGCACATGCGCCAGACGCACGCCGGCATGAATGGTGAAGTAGTCCACGCCCTGCTCGGCCTGCTCGATCAGCGTGTCGCGGAACACCGCCCAGTCCAGCTTGTCCGGGTCGCCGCCGACCTTCTCCAGCGCCTGATAGATCGGCACCGTGCCGATCGGCACCGGCGAGTTGCGGATGATCCAGCCGCGGATGTTGTGGATGTTGCGGCCGGTGGAAAGGTCCATCACCGTGTCGCCGCCCCAGCGGATCGCCCAGACCAGTTTCTCGACCTCCTCCGCCGCGCCCGAGGTCACGGCGGAGTTGCCGATATTGGCGTTGATCTTGACCAGGAAGTTGCGGCCGATGATGACCGGCTCCAGCTCGGGGTGGTTGACGTTGGCCGGGATGATGGCGCGGCCGCGGGCGATCTCGTCGCACACGAACTCGGGCGTCACGAACTCGGGGATATCCGCGCCGAACCCCTCGCCGTCTGCGATGCGATCGGCCGCGCCTGCATGCGCGGCGGCCCGGCCGAGATTTTCGCGATGCGCCACGAAGCGCATCTCCTCGGTGATGACGCCGGCGCGGGCGAACTCCAGCTGCGTCACCGGACGGCCTGGATAGCCCGCCAGGATGGTGCGCTCGGCCGGACATTCCGGCACCAGCCGGTCGGCCGGGGCGAACCCGTTATCCTCCGGGCGCACCGGGCGCGGCGGCACCGGGCGCAGGCCGCGCGTGGCCAGCCACGGCTCGCGGATCGGGGGCAGGCCGGCGGCGAGGTCGATCGGCTGCGCCGGATCGGTGTATGGACCGGAGCTGTCATAGATGCGCAGCGGCTGCTCGTTGGCGGACGGGTGCAGGTCGATCTCGCGGAACGGCACCGCTATGCCGGGGAACCCGTCCGGGCTGCTGTAGATCTTGCGCGACCCGGCGACCGGGCCGGTGGTGACCGTGGCCGGCTTGGACTGGACGTTCATGGCGCGTCTCCTCCGCAAAGGGTCGATGTCGGGCGGGAGGATGCGGGCCTGTGGCCGAGCGAGACCGGCAGATCGCGTTCCGTCCCTACGCCGGCATGAACCGGATCAGGTTCTCAGGGTCACCGCGGCATTGGCGGTATCTCAGCCCGTGGCCCGGGCACCCCTCGGATCGTCGGATGCTGTGCGCCAGGCGCGGCCCTGTCAACGCCCGGTTGGGCCGCTTGCGGCCGGTGGGCGGGTGATGAACCGATCGTGTCCGCCCGGCAACTTGCGCCGGCGCCTGGCGTCAGTCGCGCACGTCTGGTCGCGAACGTCTGAAGGACGCACAGCATGGTCGATCCGACGCCGGCCCCCGCGCCTGCGGCCGAGCCGCCCGAAGCGGCACCGACCGCCCTGGAACTGCTCGAGGAGACCGTCGAGGTTGGGCGGCGTCGGATCGAGACCGGGCGGGTGCGGGTGCGAACCCGCACCATCGAACGTCCCGTGCAACTGGATGAAAGCCTGACCCAGGAGCGTGTGGAGGTCTTCAGGGTGAAGATAGGGCGCCAAGTGGATGACATGCCGCCAATTCGCGAGGAAGATGGGGTCACGATCGTACCAGTCGTGGAAGAAGTCCTGGTTGTGGAGCGCAGGCTCATGCTGGTCGAGGAAGTGCACCTGCGTCGGGTGCATCACACGGAGAAGTATCAAGAGGTCGTAACATTACGCAGTCAGGAAGCTGTGATTGAGCGTGATGGGGTGATTGTAGAACCAACGGCCGTAGACGGCGTTGACAGGCTTCCTTCAACGCGGGAATAATGCCATGAACGAGGAAACCATTGTCGCAGTATTCGACAGCGCTGCGGCCGCCGATGCGGCCACGCGTGACATCGAGGCCGCCGGCATCCCGTCCAGCGCCATCAGCCGGCACACCGACCAGACCGGCCCGGCGGCAGGCGGTGCCATTCGGTCAACCACCGAAGTCGCCTCCGGCGGCGCGGGAGGGATGCCGCGCGAGCGCGGGTTCTGGTCCAGCCTGTTCGGCGGCGAGCCGGAGCACGACACGGCGTTGTACGACCGCAGCATGCAGGGCGGCGGCGTCGTGCTGACGATCAAGGCCGCAGCTGAGCGCGCCGATCAGGTGATGGAGATCCTGGAGCGGCACAATCCGGTTGATCTCAATGAGCGCGCATCCAGCTACGGGCTGGCGACGCCAGGGTTGAACGCCGGCGCCCGACCCGGCATGACGCCTGGCATGAACCCTGGCATGAATCCTGGCATGACCAGCGGCCTGACCACGGGCGCCACGGCGGCGGGCGCTGCCACGACAACGTCGGGCGGAACCACGGGCGCCACCGGCGCGGGCACCCGCGGGCCGGGCGTCACCGGCGACGGTCGAGTGGCGTCCGCGAGTCGGGCGGACGGCGAAGGCGGCCGGCTGGAATTGGCCGAGGAAACGCTGTCGGTCGGCAAGCGCGCGGTCAATCGCGGCACCACGCGGGTGCATCGCTTCGTGGTCGAGACACCGGTCGAGGAGCAGGTCACCTTGCGCGATGAGAAGGTGACCATCGACCGCCGCCCGGTGGCCGACGGACGCTCTGCCAGCGCCGCTGACTTCAGCGACAAGGTGGTGGAGGTCACCGAAACCGGGGAGGAGGCTGTGGTCTCCAAGACCGCCCGCGTGCGCGAGGAAGTGTTGATCGGCAAGACCGCTACCGAACGGACCGAAACCGTCCGCGATACCGTCCGGCGCGAGGACGTGAAGATCGAGAACGGGGCAGGGCGCGCGGCGGGCACGCCGTCGATGCCCAGGGCGGGGGCCGCTGCTCCGCCGGCGGCGCCCCATCCGGCACCTCGCTGATTATTTGGCAAAGTCCGGTCCGGGGCGCCGCGCGTCAGCGTCCCGGACCCGGCCCCGGACCCGGCCCGTTTGCCGCCACGCTGCGGGATAGCTAGAGAGGATCGACCACGGGCGAGGCAGGACAGCACAGCGTGACCGCAGCGATCATCGTCGGCGCCGGCCGCGGCCAGCGGATGGGCGGCCCGATTCCCAAACAGTACCGATCGCTCGACGGTCTGCCGATCCTCCGCCACACGCTGCTGGCCTTCCTGCGCCACCCCGGCATTACCCGGGTGCTGGCGGTAATCCACCCGAACGATCGCAAGCTGTACGATCAGGCCACCGAAGGGCTGGATCTCCCGCCGCCGGTGATCGGCGGCAAGACCCGGCAGGAGACGGTGCGGTTCGGGCTGGAGAGCTTGGCCGGCGAGGGCTTTCAGAAGGTGTTGATCCACGATGCCGTGCGCCCGTTCATCGAGCAGGAGACGATCAGCGCGGTCATCGCTGCCCTGGATGACGCCCCTGCGGTGGTCGCTGCCCTGCCCGTGCCGGACACGCTGAAGCGCGCGCCGGGCAGCCGCGTCGCCGACACGCTGGACCGCACCGACGTGTGGCGGGCGCAGACGCCGCAAGGATTCCGGTTCGACGCCATCCTGGCCGCGCATCGCGACGCGCTGCTGCGCGACCCGCTGCACATGGAATTGACCGACGACAGCGCGGTGGCGGAGCGGGCCGGGCTGCCGGTCATGCTGGTGCATGGCAGCGACGACAACCTGAAGATCACCACCGAACGCGACCTGGAGCGGGCGGAACTGCTGCTGACGCGCGGGCGGCTGGAGACGCATACCGGCTGGGGCTTCGACTTCGCCGGCTTCGGGCCGGGCGACCATCTGATGCTCTGCGGCATCCCGGTGCCGTTCAGCCGCGGCGCCATGCGCAACCACAACACCGACATCCCGCTGAATGCGGCCACGGACGCGCTGCTGGGCACCGTCGGCGGCCAGCAGGGGCGGGCGCATTTTGACGCCGCCGCGCCGATCCATCGCGGCATGAACTCCGATTTGTTCGTGCGCCAGGCGGTGTCGCTGGTGGCCATGAAGGGCGGCCGCATCGTGCATGTGGACATGAGCGTGTTGGGCGAATGGCCGGACATCGCCCCGCATCGCGACCACATGGTGCTGCGGCTGGCCGACCTGCTCTCGGTCGAGCCGGAGCGGGTCGGGATCAAGCGCCTCTCCGCGCTGGACGGCGGCTTCTACGGCCGGTCCGAGGGGATCGGGGCGCAATGCCTGGCCACCGTCCAGTACCCGGCGGTCTGACGCGGAGCCGTCCGGCCCCGCGCCACCCCGACTGCTACGCGTCGGCGACGAATGCGCCGATGCGCGCCGCCAGCGCCGGATTGCGCCGCGACAGGATCAGCCCATACACGGCCGAGATGGCGAGCGCCGCCAGCGCCACATAGGGGAAGATGTTGAACGGCCAGTCCTGGCCGGGCTCGACCAGACCCCACAGCGGCAGCAGCATGACCAGAGTGCCCAGGATCGGCAGCACGACATGGCGCAGCGTGTTCAACTCTGCCCTGTGATACTTCCTCATGAACACCGGCAGCGCCAGGTTCGTCGCCATGTACACCAGGATGACCGGAATGGTCCCCAGCGTGCCGGCGTCGCCGAAATAGTCCATGGGCGAGACGCCGCGGCCCCAGCCGAAAATGAACACCAGAGCCAGGGCGATGATGAGAAAGGTCCACATGGCAACGTGGGGCGTGCCATGCTTCAGGTGGATCTTGCCGAAGAACTCCGGCAGCAGCCCCTCGCGGCCCGAATTGAACAGGATCCGTGCCTGCGAATTGGTGAGGCCGATCAGCGACGACAGGATGCTGGTCAGGCCCGCCAGATATGCGACGAACAGCAGCCCAGGGGCGGCGACCTTGATGGCGTCGATGAACGGATTGTCCGACTTCGCCATCGCCTTCGCGTCCATGTGGAACCCGACCGCCGTGGCGTAGGCGAGGAACACGTAGAAGATGCCGATGGCGACGGTTCCGGTGATCAGCGCGCGCGGGATGTTGCGGCGCGGGTTGGTCGTCTCCTCGGCCAGCATGGCCGAGTTCTCCCAGCCGATGAACAGATAGACGGCCAGCGGAAAGCCGGCGCCCACGCCGGCGAGGCCGCCGGTCAGGTTGCTGAAGTGGAACGGCGCCAGCGTGAGGAATTGCGGGTTGGCGACCAGCATGGCGATCGCGCCGATCACCAGCAGCCCGGCCTCGAAATAGAAGAAGATCGCAGCCCAGGTGGTGGACAGGCCCACGCCCGTCATTACCAGCAGTCCCACCCCAATGGTCACCACGGCGGTGATGATCTGCCACGGAATCGTGAAGCCCACGAACGTCTTGAGCGTGTCGGCCAGCCAGCCGCCGGAGATCGCGACGACGGTCGAGGCGGCGATGATGTAGCCGAAGATCACGAACACCGAGGTCGTCGCTCCAGCCGCCGGGCCGAAGGCCCGGCCGACGAAGGTCACGAATGATCCAGTGGACGGGCTGAACCGGGTGAACTCGGCCAGCGTGTTGGTCAGGAACAGGATCGCCACCATGGCAGTGATGATCGTGAGCGGCGCAGCCAGGCCGGCGCCGCCGACGATCACCGCGAAGCCAAAGAAAAAGCTCATGGCCGGGGCGATGTTGGCCAGCGTCGAGGCCACGATATGACGCAGGCTCAGCACGTCGCGCCGCAGCCTCGTCCGGTCGCCGATCATCGCGTCCATCCGCTCCACCCCAGCACTATTATCACGAAACGGTTACAGCCTGGACTGCACTCCGTCCATCCCTGTTTGGCCCGACGGGCGGCAGCATCGGCGGTGCGCCAGCGATGCGCAGCAGGGTCGCCAGGTCCAGCCGATCCAGCCTCGTCGATCAGCTGGCCCAGCACCTCGAACCCGTCCACACCGCCGCTGCCGTGAGCGGATGTCGCCGGCGGGCTCGCGGCTGGTGCGGCCGGGCCGGCGGATGTCCAGCGTCACCACCAGCCCGGCGTGGTCGCTCGCCATCAGCCAGCCGCACAGGAATTCAGCATCGTCCGCGCATTGTGCCGCCCGATGCGCGCGAAAGATGCCGGCCGGACGCGGCGCCATGATCGAGGCCGGCTCGCCTCGCAACCAGGCCACGACCGGGTGCGGCGCGGTCTCGCCGGCGCCGGTCGGGTCCAGTCGCGGCAAGGACAGCTGCAGCATCGGCCTGCGGGAATCCAGCACCATTTTTACGTCGTCCCAGATCGCCGCGGTGATCCACTGGTTGAACTCGCGGCGCAGCAGGGCGGCGGCCACCTCGTCCAGGCTTGCCGCCCGACCGGGCTGCGGCCAGCCGAAGGCGCACCGAACGCGCCGCTCCATCCGGCGGTTCGGCCGCACCGCCACCGCGCGCGCGTCGATCCTGAGATGGTTGGGGAACGCCGACAGCCGCCCGTCGCGATCCACCAGCACCAGGCCGCACGCTTCGGCCGCGGCCTTCAACTCGTCGCGGTAGCCGCCGCTCTCGAAATACGATGCTGCGTCGAAGCGATATGCCTCGGCGGCCTCGCCGGCGATGCGGGCGATCTCCTCGCAGCGTTGGCCGACCTGCTCCAGCTGGCGTTCGATGTCGCCCAGCGCGCCGGTCTGCGCTTTCTTGCGCAACCCGTTCAATGTCCCGGCGACCGACTTGGCGCCGGACTGCGCCGCATCCAGGTGCTGCTCCAGGCGAACCAGGCGTGTCTGAGCGACGCCATTGCGTCCCCAAGCCCGCCCCGCCGACCGCAAGATCATATTCCGACCACGCCAGCAAGCCGCCGCAACTTGCGCAGGGCCCGCCGTTTGGCGCCTCTGCTGTGCGCCAATTCGGCTCTAGATTGCCCCGATGCGCCCGCTCAACCTGCTGACGGATATTCCCGGCTTCAGGGTCGGCCACGCCGGCGACTCTCGCGCTCGGCTCGGGCGTGACCGCAATCGTGTTCGAGGCGCCGTTCGTCGCGTCGGCCTGCGTGCTGGGCGGCGCGCCCGGCGGACAGCGATCTGGGCATGCTGGATCCGGGCAGCAGCATCGAGCGCATCGACGCGGTGGTGCTGTCCGGCGGCTCGGCATTCGGACTCGATGCGGCTGGCGGGGCGCAGGCGGCATTGCGCGCGGCCGGGCGCGGCGGCCTGTTCGCCGGCCAGCGCGTGCCGCTGGTTGCGCAGGCGATCCTGTTCGACATGGCCAATGGCGGCGACAAGAACTGGGGACTGCACGCGCCGCATCGCGATTTCGGACTGGAGGCGACGCGCGCCGCTGCGGCCGGACAGTTCGCGCTGGGCAGCGTCGGCGCCGGCACCGGTGCGGCGACCGCCACCTGCAAGGGCGGCCTAGGCTCGGCCAGCGCGCGCACGCCGCAAGGCCACAGCGTCGCCGCGCTGGCGGCGGTCAACGCGATGGGCTCGGCCACGATCGGCGACGGGCCGCATTTCTGGGCTGCGCCGTTCGAGCAGGACGCCGAGTTCGGCGGACTGGGCTGGCCCGACCGCATCACCGCTCCGATCTGGCCTACCGGCTGAAGCACCGCGACGAAGCGCCGGCCACCACCATCGGCCTGATCGCCACGGACGCGGCGCTGACCAAGGCGCAGGCGCATCGGCTGGCGATCATGGCGCATGACGGGCTGGCGCGCGCGGTGCTGCCGGCGCACGCGCCGATGGATGGCGACACCATCTTCGCCGTCAGCACCGGGCGGACCCCGCTGGCGCGGCCGATCGCCGACCTGACCGAACTCGGGCATCTGGCGACCCAGGTGTTCGCCCGGGCGGTCGCGCGCGGCGTGTTCGAGGCGGCGGCATTGCCGCATCCAGGGGCGCAGCCGGCCTGGCGCGACCGGTTCGGCGCATCGACGGACCTACGGGCCGGGCGGTAGCGCGGGCGCGCCGGACAGGCGCGGCGTCGCGGCCAGCAGCGCCTGGGTGTACGGGTGCTGCGGAGCCGCGAAAACCTGCTCGGACCGGCCTTCCTCCACGATGCGCCCCTGGAACAGCACCGCCACCCGGTCGGTCACCAGACGCACCACCGTCAGGTCGTGACTGATGAACAACCACGCGCCGCCGTGTCGGGCGCGCAACCCCGCGATCAGCGCCAGGATTTGCGCCTGCACCGACACGTCCAAAGACGACACCGGCTCGTCCGCGACCACCAGCGCCGGCTCCGCGACCAGCGCACGCGCCAGCGCGATCCGCTGCCGCTGCCCGCCGGAGAACTCGTGCGGATAGCGGTCCGCTGATGCGACAGGCAAGCCGACCGCCTCCAGCATCTCCGCTGCCCGCCGCCGCCGCTCGGCGCGCGGGGCAAGCCCCAGCAGGGGCTCGGCCACGCTGGCGCCGACGCGCAGACGCGGATCCAGCGAGCCGTACGGATCCTGGAACACCGCGCCGACCAGCCCGCGCCGCGCGCGCGCCGGCAGCCCCGCCATGTCGCGGCCGTCCAGCCGCACCGTGCCCGATTGCGGCCGCTCCAATCCCAGCACGCTGCGCGCCAGCGTGGATTTGCCGCTGCCGGATTCGCCGACCAGCCCCAGCGCCTCGCCCGCCGCGATGCGCAGCGACACGCCATGCAGCGCGATCCGCTGACGGCGCGGCGCGAACGGATGCGCTCGCGGCAGCCGGTAGGCGCGCACCAGATTTGTCACCTCCAGCATGCGGCGCGGGCTTGCCGCTGCGGCGGGCCTAGCCCGCGCCCCAGCGTTGCGCTGCGGCTTCATCGTCCGGCCGGCCCGCGACCCATCCCTCGCCGCCGTCGGCGAACAGCTCCTTCTTCCAGAACGGGGCGCGCGTCTTCAGCCAGTCGATCAGGAACCCGGTCGCGTCCAGCGCGGCCTGCCGGTGCGCGCTCGCCGCCAGGACCAGCACGATCGCCTCGCCCGGCTCGAGTCGGCCGATCCGGTGGATGACCGTGCAGCCGAGCAGCGTCCAGCGTCGCTCCGCCTGCTGCGCGATCGCCTGCAAGGCCGCCACGGTCATCGCCGGGTAGTGTTCCAGCTCCATTGCCAGGATCGTCCGGCCGCCGGACTGGCTGCGCACCGTGCCGACGAAGCATCCGACGCCGCCGATGTCGGTGCGCCCGCCAGTCAGCGCCGCCAGTTCCTCGGCGACATCGAACGGCGCGGCCTGGACCAGCACCCGGGACAGGGTCAGCCGCCGGTCACGGGAGGGAAGAACGCGATCTCGTCGGCCGCCGCGATGGCCGTGGCGTCGGACGCGAACTCCTGGTTGACGGCGCAGCGGATCAGGGCGGCGTGCTCGAACGCCGCCGCGTGGCGCGCATCCTGCTGGCGCAGCCACGTCACCAGGGCACCGACACTGGCGACTTCGGCCGGAGGCGAGACGGTCTCCTCCGCCGTTCCCACCCGCTCGCGCAACCAGGCGAAATACAGCACCCGCATCGGATCAGCGCGGGGTCGGGATCGTGGTCGTGCTGCCGTCCGGGGCGATCACGGTGCTGGTGCCGTTGCCGTTTGGCACGACGATGCTGGTGCCGCCGCCGGGAGCGGTCGCGGTGCCCGGACTGCCCGGCCCGCCGACCGGACCGTTGTTGATCAGCGGCCCCGAGGGTGTCGTGATGACCGGCGGCGACGACGGCCCCGGCTGCGGGATCGGATTGAAATGCGTCTCCGGCGCGGCTGGCGGCAGCGTCGGCTGCGGCGGCGTGCCCGGCGGGGTGGAGCTGCCGCGCGTCGTCGGGCGGTTGGATTGCTGCTGATTCGGGCTCTGCTGCGACGGCTGCTCGTACGGCTGCTGGTTCTGCTGCTTCTCGACATCGCTCAGTGTCGGCACCGGCGGCGGCGGCCCCGGCCAGATGTCGCCCGGCTCAGGCAGCAGCGGCTGCGCGGTTGTGTCGCGGCCCTCGGAAAACGCTGCGTTCTCGTTGCTGTCGGGCGGCAGGTTGGGATTGGTGCGCAGCGTGTGGGTGTCGCCGATGAAGCCGCCGAAGCCGACTAATGGGCTGCTCGCGTAGTGGCAGCCGCCCAGAATCAGGACGGCGCCGATCACCGCCGCTTTAACCGGCATCGGGGCGGCGGGCAGAAGGCGGGCTGGCATCGGGTCATCCTCGGCTGACGTGCCCGAATGTGCCTATCTCGGGCACGACGCTCAAGGTGCGCGGAACACGGGTGAACGACCGGGCGGGTGCCCGGGCATCTTTGCCACAGTGGTGTGCTGCTTTTGCAAGACCTAGCGGGGCTTCACGGCCGCGCCGCGCGCCGGCGGGCGCGTCGATGCGGATGGCGTGGCCGCGGTCGCGTGGCGCAGGCCCGAGACCAGGTAGTCCCATCCGGTCAGCAGGGTCAGCAGGGCGGCCACCCACAGCATCGCCAGCCCGATAGGCTCGACCGGCAGCCAGGACAGATGCAGCAGCATCGCGGTCGGCGTGCCCGCGATCAGCGCGCCCAGCGCCCCCATCTGCACGCCCGTCTTCCACTTTGCCAGCCGCGTCACCGGCAGGCCGACGGACAGGCCCGCCAGGTATTCGCGCAGGCCGCTGACCAGGATTTCGCGCAGCAGGATCACCACTGCAGGATACAGCCCCCAGGCGCCGAGCCGCGCCGTGCCGGCCAGCATCATCAGCGTGGCGCCGACCAGCAGCTTGTCCGCGATCGGATCGAGCATGCGCCCTAGATCGGAGGTCTGCCGTCGCGAACGCGCCAGCCGTCCGTCAAGGTAATCGGTGATGCCGGCCAGCGAGAACACGATGCACGCAGCCAGATCGGCCTGCGGCGACCGCAGGGAGGTCAGCGCCACCAGCAGCGGGATGGCCGCGATGCGCGACAGCGTGAGCATGTTGGGCAGGTCGGTGGGCATGCCGGCGCAGACTAGGCGCGCTGACGGTCGATGTCACACGATCCCGTCGGCGCGCCGCAAGTCCGCAGGCCGGAAAACGTCCGCTGCGGGGACCTCCGGCTAATGCTTCCAGATCGAGCGGACGGGCGAGACCTGCACCGAGTTCAGTGTTGCGTAGCCACCGCCGGCGAACACCTCCAGCCCGGTGCTCTTCTGCGCCGGGTAGATCTGGGCGGTGAGCGCGACTTCGCCTTGTCCGGCAAACACCTCGACGGACGACCAGTCCACCAGCACGTGCAGATTGATGCGGCCCGACTGGTCCGGCTCCAGCGGCGCCGTGTAGCGGCCGGCGAAGGTCGGGTCAAAGCTGACGTTGCCGGACCGGAAGCGGTCCACGAACACCTGATGCGTCCTGGCGTCGTAGCCGACCAGTGTCTCCTCGCCATGGCCCTTGCGCACCTTCAGGCCGAACTCGCGCGCGGTGCCGGGGCTGAAACTGGCCCTGATGTCGAGCGCCCGTCCGGTGGCGCCATTGACCGGCACGACCGAGCTGCCCGGCATGATGGTTTGGCTGGTCGTCGTCGAGACCAGCGGCGCCCCGAGCAGACGTGAGAAGGCGGCGATCGGCTGCTGGACCAGACGGACCGAACCCGCAATGGTTCTGAGACTGAGCTGGCGCGGGATGGTTGCGGCGCCGCGCCACGGCGACGTGGGAATGCTGCCGGCGTAATCCCAGTTGTTCATCCAGGCGATGGCCACGCGATCGTCCGGCGGTAGGCCGTTCCAGGAATTGGCGGCGTAAAAGTCTGGCCCCCAGTCCAGCCAGTTCGCCTCCTGCTGCGGCGCATCGGCCAGCACGAATTCGTCGACGTTGATGTGGCCAAAGCCCGCCGTGCTGTTGTCGATGATCTCGATCTGCGCAGTCTTGCCCTGATAGTTAGTGAGGTTCCAGCTTCGCCACCCGAGATGCTCGGAGTTCGACCCGGTCGCGGTCTGGACGACCGTGCCGCCGATCAGCAGGTTGACAGCGGTCTCGGTGTCGCTCGCGGTGCCGTAGGTCGCCGGATCGAAGGGATGGTAGCCGCCGCCCACCAGGAAGTTCAGATATGGCCGGGAGATCGCGAATGGCGGCGACGTCAGCGTGCCGACCGTCGCATCGAAATCAAGGAAGGTGTTGACGAGCTGGCGGCCGAGATAGCCGGTGACGGTCTGCTGTCCGGTCAGCGAGCCATAGGCCGGCGCGGCGCCGAGCAACCCGCCGGTCGCAGTCCAGCCGGTCGCGGCGAATGTTGGCGCCTCGAAGGTCTGCAGGACTGTGCTGCCCGGCAGCGGCGCGGTGGGCAGCACGTCATCGGCGACAAAGCGGGTGCCGTTGAAGGTGCCGATGAAATACTGCGTGCCGGAGCCGCCCGCGACAGCGCCGGGGTTGGTGCCAAGCAGGATCACCCACTTCTTGTTCGCGTTGTTGCCATCGACCGGCAGCTGGAACAGGTCGGGACACTCCCACGCGCCGCCGGTGGAGTTCGCCGGCCCGAACGTGCTCATCGGCGTCCAGTTCTTGAGGTCGGGGGAGGGGTCCAGCACCAGTTTGTGCAGGGCGGCGAGGGTCGCGACCATCACCCATTTGCGGTCCGGGGCGTACCAGAAGACCTTGGGGTCGCGGAAGTTCTGATACTGCGCCTGATACGGCGGCGGCGGCAGCGGAACCGCCGGGTTTCCGGCATATTCGGTCCAGGTGACGCCCTGGTCCAGGCTATACGCCAGCGCAATCGATTGCTGTCCCTGTATGACATACTGGCCGTTCGGCTGCAGCAGGGTGGTCGGATAGAATGCCGCATACACGGCGACCAAAGGCGGGTTGCTCGACGTGCCGAAACCGCTGGTGTTGGCTGTGTCGGCGACAGCGCTGCCGGAGAAGATTAGTTCTGTCTGCTGGCCGCTCGCGTTCTGCTGAAACGGGATCGCGACCGACTGCTGTGCCCAGTGCAGCAGATCCGGGCCGGTCGCGTGGCCCCAGGACAGATTGCCATCGGTGTTGGCGAGCGGATTGTTCTGATAGAAGAAATTATAGGTGCCATCGAAGTACAGCAGACCGTTGGGATCGTTCATCCAGGTCTGCGCCGGCGAGTAATGGTATTGTGGCCGGAACGGCTCGCGGTAGCTTTGCGCGGCGGACTGCTGGGCGGTGAACGCAAGAAGGGCCGCCACCGCCGCAGCGGCCGTGTGCCTATGCATCGTCTGCATCCTCCCGATTGACGTCGGCCCCTTTTGGGGCAGGCAGCCCGGATGCGACCTTATCGGGTGAGGCGAGCCGGAAGAAGCGCCGCTGCTACACGCTTGCGAGAGCCGATGCGTTGGCGCGGCCGCCCGGCGCTAAGCCGCGGGCGTGACCCTTACGGTTATCGCCAGGTTGAAGTCATAGCCGGCGCCGCTGGGCATGGTAATCAGAAATCCGTCCGGCCCGGCATAGCCCGGCGTCGGGCGATAGGCGAAGACGATGCCGCCGCCGCGCAGCAGCAGCCTGACCTCGCCATGCTCGGCCGGCTCGACGATCCGGCTGCCAGCGGGGCTGGTGCCGCTGAAGCGGAAGCCGGTGAAGCACCATGTCGCGTCATTGCGGACCACCATGCCGATCGGCACGTTATCGCCCGGACGCACCATGCCGGAATGGTTGCGGATGACGCAGCCCGGATGCGCGGACGCCGCTTCGCGAGCCGCGAGCACCTGTCCCGAACTCATGCCGGCCGACGCCCCGACTGCCGGCTGTCCGGCGAGGGGCGGCGGCTCGGCGCACGCAGCCAGGGCCAGCGTCGCCACAGCCGCCAGCGCCGCCAAACTCGATCGTGCCGCCGCCAAGCGCATCGTCGCTCTCGCTCGTTCTGGAGTCGTCGCATATGCCGGACCCGGCCGGGGCGCAACCGTCGGCTGCCCCGTCTGTAGCTGACGCGTCCCGGCGCGAGCCGCCGAGGTTGTGCCGGCCGCAGCCGCCTGTTACGGCTGGCTAATGCTCCGTGCCGTTCGACAAGCGGCGATGCTTGCCCTGGCGCTGGCCTCGCTCAGCCCCGGCTGCGCCTCCGGTCCCACGGCCGCGGAAGGACAGGTTGCGGCGGTGCAGCCATGTGGATCCAGCGGGTCCGCACTGCCGGCGGCCGGCTGTGGCCTGGTCTGTCGCGCGGTGCTGCCGGTGCAGGTGCAGGACAACCTGCCGATCGTCACCGCCTGGATCAACGACCAGCCCGCCAACCTGCTGCTCGACACCGGCGCATCGGTGTCCAACCTGACGCCGGACGCCGTCGCCCGGCTGGGCCTGCCGCGGGCGGTCCCGGCGCTGGGACAGGTCTGGGGCATCGGCGGCGGGCAGGCGCGATCACTGGTCACGGTCCGGCGGCTGGCATTCGGCGACGTCCGCATCGATAGGCCTCGCCTGGAGGTGCTGGTCACCGCACGCCCGGCGGCCGGTCTGGTGCCGGATGGCGGCCTCGGCGACGACGTGCTGAGCGAGTTCGAGGTCGATCTGGACCTGCCGCATGGCCGGGCGACGCTGTATCAGGGCCGACCCTGCGACGGCCATCTGCCGGGTTGGCCGGTGGTGGACGCGGCGCTGCCATGGACCCGCGCTTTTCCGGTCGGACTGCAGGTCGCGATCCCGGCGACGCTGGAGGGTCACGCCATCCAGGCGCTGATCGATAGCGGGGCCGAGACCACGGTGGTCGGCGACGCGTCGGCGCTGGCCTCCGGCCTGCCGGAATCCGAGCTGGCCAGCGACCTGGAAACCCACATGGTCGGGGTCGGCCCGGGGCAGTTGCCCGCCAGGCTGCACCGTTTCTCGGCGCTTGCGGTCGGCGGCCAGACGCTGCCGGATGTCGAGACGGCGGTGATCGCGCTGCCGTTCGCCTCATTCGGCATGGTGCTGGGCGCCGACTACCTGCAGACCCACAAGGTCTGGATCAGCTACGCCAGCGGCCGGGTGTTCGTCGCCCACACCTGGTAGGCAGGCTCGCGCGACGTGGCGCGCAACTTCGCCGCCCGCCGGGCTTTTGCTGCGCCATGCCCGAGGGCGGAAAACTGCGCGGCGCGGCTCCGGTCAACGACGAGTTCGAGGTCGGCTACAATTCCGCGTTCGAGCGGCGCTGGCGCGTCGTCGAGATCACCGGTCGGGCCGTCATGGGGCTGGTCGTGCTCGCGGGCCTGTCCGGGCTGCTCGGCCGGGGACCGCTGAGCCATCACACCGTCGCGACCGCGGGTGGCGCGATCCGCGTCGATTTCGAGCCGGTAGCGCGCTGGGACACCCCGACGCAGGTGACGCTGCACCTTGTTCCGCCGCCCGACGGCGCGGCGACGATGCAGGTTCGCCTGTCGCCCAGCTTCGCGGAACCGCTGGGCATGCAGAAGATCTGGCCGCGACCCCTGGCCGAGGCGCCTGACCACCGCGGACTGTCGCTTACCCTGGCCGTCCCGCGCGCGCCGGGGGAGTTCCTGGTGCGCCTCGACCTGCTGCCCACCGCGGTCGGCCCGGTCGGCGCCTTCGCCGAAACCGATGCCGGCGGGCATCTCGGCTGGACCCAGGTGATCCTGCCGTGAGCGTCATCCTGCGCGCCTTCGCCGCCTATTGGCTGCTGCTGTTCACCGTGCGGCTGATGGGGCGGCGCACCGCGAGCCAACTGGCGCCGGTCGATCTGGTCGTGCTGTTCCTGTTCGGCGGCGTCACCATCACCTCGGTCGTGGGCGACGATCGCTCGCTGGTGGGCGCATTCACCGCGATCGGCACGATCGGGCTGACGCATGTGCTGGTGTCCTGGCTGAAAAGCCGTTCAGACCGTTTTGGCCGGCTGGTCGATGGCACGCCGGTCGTCATCTATGAGCGCGGCCGCTGGCATGAAGGCCGGATGCGGACGCTGCGACTGCAAAAGGCCGACGTGATGACCGCCGCCCGGCAACGCGGCCTGCTGCGGCTGGATCAGGTCCGCTACGCGGTCGCCGAGCGCGACGGCAAGGTGTCGATCGTCACGGAACATCAGCAATGAATGATGCCCGGGCCGGCGCGCCGGAGCGGGCGCGGTCAGGGCAGGAGGTCGAGACCGACATCCCGGCGCGCATGGACCGGCTGCCGTGGAGCCGCTTTCACCTGCTGGTGGTCAGCGCGCTGGGCATCACCTGGGTCCTGGACGGGCTTGAGGTGACGATCATCGGCTCGATCGGCCCGATCCTGCAGGATCGCTCCACGCTGGCGCTGACGCCGCAGGACATCGGCTCGGTGGCCGCATTCTACGTGGCCGGTGCGGTTTCGGGCGCGGTGTTCTTCGGCTGGCTGACCGACCATTTCGGACGGCGGCCGATCTTCAACGTGACGCTCGGGATCTATCTGGCCGGCGTGCTGACCACGGCCTGTGCCTGGGATTTCTGGTCGTTCGCCCTGTTCCGCGCGCTGACCGGGGTGGGCGTGGGCGGCGAGTACGCGGCGATCAATTCGGCGGTGGACGAGCTGATTCCGGCGCGGCTGCGCGGGCGCATCGACATGCTCGTCAATGGCAGCTACTGGGGCGGCGCCATCATCGGCGCGGCCGCGTCGGTGGTGCTGCTGTCCGGCGCGCTGGTGCGGCCGGCGCTGGGCTGGCGGCTGGCCTTCGGCATCGGCGGCGGCCTCGGCGTGTTCATCATCTTCCTGCGCCGCTACGTGCCGGAAAGCCCGCGCTGGCTGGTCACCCACGCGCGCCAGGCGGAGGCGGAGCGCACCACGCGGCAGATCGAGCGGGACATCGAGCGGCGCGGCCGCGCGCTTGCGAAGCCCGAGGGCACGCTGAAGGTTCATCCGCGCCCTGCCTTCGGCTTCGGCGTGATCCTGCGCGGCATGGCCGGCCGCAACCTGCCGCGCTGCATCCTGGCTCTGACGTTAATGGTTGCGCAGGCGTTCCTGTTCAACTCGGTGTTCTTCACCTACGGGCTGGTGCTGCAGCAATTCTATCACGTCGATCCGGTGCGGATCGGGCTGTATATCTTGCCGCTGGCGGCCGGCAACCTGCTGGGGCCGCTGCTGCTGGGTCCGCTGTTCGACAGTATCGGGCGGCGGCGCATGGTGACCGGAACGTTCGCGGTCTCGGGCGTGCTTCTGGCGGTGGTCGCCGTGCTGTTCGGAATGGGGTGGCTGTCGGCGCTGACGCAGACGATCGCCTGGATGGTGATCTTCTTCTTCTCGTCCACCGCCGCGAGTTCGGCGTACCTGACGACCAGCGAGATATTCCCGCTGGAGACGCGGGCGCTGGCGCTGGCGCTATTCTACGCCATCGGCACGGCCAGCGGCGGCATCATCGCGCCCTGGCTGTTCGGGCGGCTGATCGGCAGCGGCATCGTCTGGGCGGTGGCCGCCGGCTACATCGCCGCGGCCGTGCTGATGCTGATCGGCGCGGCGATGGAGGCGCGGCTCGGCATTGATGCCGAAGGAAAGTCGCTGGAGAGCGTGGCGCAGCCGCTGTCATCCGCCGGCTGACGCGCCGCACCGACAACGCCTCAGCCGGTCTGCTGGCGCATCCCCGCATGGAAATGCGCGTACACCTTTCGCGCCGAGTCGCGGTTGATCCCCGGCACCGCCTCCAGATCCGCAAGACCCGCCTGCTTCACCCCGCGCGCCGAGCCGAAATGGTTCAGCAGCGCCCGCTTGCGGCTCGGGCCGATGCCCGGCACCTCATCCAGTTCGCTGCTCACCAGCGCCCTGGACCGGCCGGCGCGGTGGGTGGTGATGGCGAAGCGGTGCGCCTCGTCGCGCAGGCGCTGCAGGAAATACAGCACCGGGTCGCGCGGCGGCAGCTGGAACGGGGCGCGGCCGTCCATGTGGAACCACTCCCGCCCGGCATCGCGGTCCGGCCCCTTGGCGATCGCCACCAGCGGCAGTTCGTTCACCCCCAGATCGTTCAGCACAGCGCGTGCGGCCGAGAACTGGCCGGCGCCGCCGTCGATCAGCACCAGGTCGGGCCAGCCCGGCGGGACCGCGGACGGATCGGGGTTCTCGCGCAGGGCGCGGCCGAAGCGGCGCTCGAACACCTCGCGCATCATGGCGAAGTCGTCGCCAGGAGTGATCGGGCCACGGATGGAAAACTTCCGGTACGCCTGCTTGGCGAATCCCTCCGGCCCGGCCACGATCATCACGCCGTACACGTTCGTGCCCATGATGTGACTGTTGTCGTACACCTCGATGCGCTCCGGCGCCCGCTCCAGGCCGAACAACTCGGCCGTGGCGTCCAGCAGCCTGGCCTGTCCCGCCGTTTCGGCCAGCCGCCGCTCCAGCGCCTCACGAGCGTTGGTCAAGGCGTGCTGAACCACTGCGTGCTTCTCGCCGCGCTTCGGCACGGCCAACTCGACCCGGCGGCCGGCGTTGAATGACGCGGCGCGCAGGCCCAGCGCCTCGGCCACCAGGTCCGGTTCGGCAATGTCGTAACTCAGCAGCACCAGGGGCGGCGGCGGCTTGTCGTCATAGAACTGCGCCACGAACGCGGCCAGCACCTCGCCCGGTTCCTCCGCCTTGGTGTGGGTCGGGAAAAAGGCGCGATTGCCGTTATTGCGGCCGCCGCGGATGAAGAACACCTGCACGCAGGTCTGTCCGGCCGCCTGCCAGGCGGCGATCACGTCGGCCTCGCCGATGCTTTCGGGATTGACGACCCCGCCGCCCTGCACATGCGTCAGTCCGCGGATGCGGTCGCGCACCGCCGCCGCGCGCTCGTATTCCAGTCCGGCCGCAGCCTGCTCCATTTCGGCCGCCAGCTCGCGTTGCACGGTGGCGCCGCGGCCGGCGAGGAAGGCTTTGGCGTGGCCGACGAGCCCGGCGTAGTCCGTCTCGCTGATCCGCCCGACACAGGGCGCCGAGCAGCGGCGGATCTGGTGCAGCAGACAGGGGCGGCTGCGGTTGGCGAACACCGTGTCGGGGCAGGATCGCAGCAGGAACACCCGCTGCATGGCGGTGACCGTCTGGTTGACTGCCCAGGCGGAGGCGAAGGGGCCGTAATAGCTGCCCTTCCGCGCCCGCGCGCCGCGATGCTTGGCGATCTGCGGGAACGGGTGATCCTCGGTCAGCATCAGCCACGGGTACGACTTGTCGTCGCGCAGGACGATGTTGTAGCGCGGCTTCAGCCGCTTGATGAGATTGGCCTCCAGCAGCAGCGCCTCGGCCTCGGTATGCGTGGTGACGATTTCCATCGAGACCGTCTCGTTGACCATGCGGCGCAACCGCTCGGGCAGGCGGACCGGCTGGGCATAGGCGGCGACGCGCTTTTTCAGGCTGCGCGCCTTGCCGACGTACAGGGCCTCCCCACGGGCGTCGAGCATGCGATAGACGCCGGGCTGCAGCGGCATGGTCGCCAGCGCCTGCTCGATGACAGTGACGCCCCTGGCGCTGGCTTCGTCAGCCATCCGTTCGCTCATGCAGCAAAGTGACCCGGCGCGGACAAGGCGAGCTGCCCATTGACTGCGCACAGGCGGGGTCCGGGCTTGTGGATAAAACTGTGGGAACACGCCGCGATCCCGCCTGCAAGCAGCCCTCGGGCGAATGTATCACGCCTCTGCTCACTTTCTTGGCAGTCTTGCTAACCAATTGTATTCGCATGGATATTCGATGCCCGGCTGAACTTACGCCAAAGCGCAGCCGCCATCGTGTTGTAACTCAAGGCGAACCCGGGGCGGCGTGGACAAGTCGCGGGCGCCTTTCACAATGTTTTCCTATTCCTCGGGCGCCGCGCCGCCGCGCGGGTGCCATTGCAGATGCTGCCCGCCGTCCAGGGCCAGCATCTGCCCGGTGAACGACGGCAACTCCAGGACCGCCACCACGGCGCGGCCGATCTCCTCGGGGCTGGTAGCGTGGCCCAGCGGGACCGAGGCCGCCTGCCGGTCGAACTGCGCCCGGCTCTGGCGCTGGCTGGGCAGGGTGGGACCGGGTCCGACGCCGCAAACCCGAATGCGGGGCGCCAGCGCCAGCGCCATGCTCTGCGTCAGCGCCCAAAGACCGGCCTTGCTGAGTGAATATGACAGGAAGTGCGGCGTCGGCGACCATACACGCTGATCGAGCAGGTTGACCACCACGCCCTGCGCGCCCACCGGCAGAGCGGCGGCGAAGTTCTGCATCAGCACGAACGGCGCGCGCAGGTTCGGCTCGATATGCGCGTCCCACGACGCGCGAGTCGCGTTGTCCACCTCGTCGCGCTCGAAGGCGCTGGCATTGTTGACCAGTACGCCGACCGGCCCCAGCGCCGCCGCCGCGTCCGGCAGCAGAGACTGCGCCGCCGCCTCGTCGGCCAGGTCGCCGACGAGCACCACGCTGCCCAGGCCGCGGGCGCGCACGGACGCCGCGGTGGACTCCGCGTCGTCGCGGCTGCCGCGATAGTGGATGGCCACCGCGAACCCGGCATCGGCCAGCGCCAGCACGATCGCCCGGCCGATACGCTGCGCCCCCCCGGTGACCAGCGCCACGCGCGGGATGCCGGCCGGGATGCCGGTCGTCATCGCGTCGCCGTCACCGGCCCGGCCGCGTCAGCCGCTTGCCGCGCCGCATCTTCGCCGGATCGTAGCCACCGCCGCCCGGGCCGAGCGGTTCGGGCGTGCGATCGCGTCGCGACGGACGCAGCGTGGCCGAGGCGGCGGGCGGCGGCTCCAGCCCCATCTCCAGCGCCTCCAGCCGGCGCAGCTCGTCGCGCAGGCGGGCCGCCTCCTCGAACTCCAGATCTGCGGCGGCGGCACGCATCCGCTTCTCGATCTCGGCGATCGACGCCTTCAAATCCTTGCCGACGAACTCGCGGGCCGCGCTGTCGCGCACCGGGGCGACGGTGACGTAATCCTGCTCGAACACGCTTTCCAGCACACGGCCGATCTGCGTCTTGACCGAGACCGGCGTGATGCCGTGCGCCTCGTTCCAGGCGTGCTGCTTCTCGCGCCGGCGCGCGGTCTCCTCGATGGCGAAGCGCAGGCTGCGGGTCATCGTGTCGGCATAGAGGATGACCCGCCCGTCGATGTTGCGCGCGGCGCGGCCGATGGTCTGCACCAGGCTGGTCTGGCTGCGCAGGAAACCCTCCTTGTCGGCATCCAGGATGGCCACCAGCATGCACTCCGGGATGTCCAGCCCCTCGCGCAGCAGGTTGATGCCAACCAGCACGTCGAACACGCCGAGGCGCAGGTCGCGGATGATCTCGATGCGCTCCAGCGTGTCCACGTCCGAGTGCAGATAGCGCACCTTCACGCCATGCTCGGTCAGGTAGTCGGTAAGGTCCTCGGCCATTCGCTTGGTCAGCACGGTGACCAGCGTGCGGCCACCCTTCGCTGCGGTGGCGCGGATCTCGGCCAGCACGTCGTCCACCTGCCGCTCGACCGGGCGCACGTCCGTCACCGGGTCGATCAGGCCGGTGGGGCGGATCACCTGCTCGGCGAACACGCCGGCAGTGCGCTCCATCTCCCACGGGCCGGGCGTGGCCGAGACGAACATCGTCTGCGGCCGGAATGTTTCCCACTCGGCGAACTTCAGCGGCCGGTTGTCCATGCAGGACGGCAGGCGGAAGCCGAACTCCGACAGGATCGACTTGCGCGCGAAGTCGCCCCGCTCCATGCCGCCGACCTGCGGCACGGTGACGTGGCTCTCATCGACGATCAGCATGGCGTTTTCCGGCAGGTACTCGAACAGCGTCGGCGGCGGCTCGCCCGGCTTGCGGCCGGACAGGTAGCGCGAATAGTTCTCGATCGACTTGCACGATCCGGTGGTCTCCATCATTTCGATGTCGAAGGTGCAGCGCTGCTGCAGCCGTTCGGCTTCCAGCAGCTTGCCCTCGGCGACGAACTGCGCGAGCCGATCCTTCAGCTCGATCTTGATGTCGGCAATTGCCTGCGTCAGCGTGGGACGCGGCGTGACGTAGTGGCTGTTGGCGTACACCGTCACCCCGTCGAGCTTTCCCGTAACCTCGCCGGTCAGCGGATCGAACTCGCTGATGCCGTCGATCTCGTCGCCGAACAGGCTGACGCGCCAGGCGCGGTCCTCGTAGTGGCTCGGGTATATGTCCACCACTTCGCCGCGCAGCCGGAAATTGCCGCGCTGGAAGGCGGCGTCGTTGCGGCGGTACTGCAGCTCCACCAGCGCGCGGGCCAGAGCGTCGCGGTCGATCTTGCCGCCGACCTCCAGCTTGACGACCATCTTCGCATAGGTCTCGACCGAGCCGATGCCGTAGATGCAGGACACCGACGCCACGATCACCACGTCGCCGCGCTCCAGCACCGACTGCGTCGCGGCGTGGCGCATGCGGTCGATCTGCTCGTTGATCTGCGAGTCTTTCTCGATGTACGTGTCCGTGCGCGGGACGTACGCTTCCGGCTGGTAGTAGTCGTAGTAGCTGACGAAATACTCCACGGCGTTGTCCGGGAAGAACGACTTCATCTCGCCATAGAGCTGGGCCGCGAGCGTCTTGTTCGGCGCCAGGATCAGCGTCGGGCGCTGCACCGCCTCGATCACCTTGGCCATCGTGAACGTTTTGCCCGATCCGGTGACGCCGAGCAGCACCTGATCGCGCTCGCCGCCCTGCACCCCGGCCACCAGCTCGCGGATGGCGGCCGGCTGGTCGCCGGCGGGCTCGTACTCCGAGGCGACGCGGAACGGCTTGGTCACCGGCTTGGCCGGCTGCTTTTCCGGGATGAACAGCACCGGGGCGGAGGGTCGGGTCAGGACTTGCGACATGGCTGGGAAGATGGGGGCGGGGAGGCGGGAAGGCCAGACGGTCCCTTGCAGGCCAGACGTGCCGCTGCTAGCTAGAAAGCTAGCCAGATACCGGGAGGCTAGCATGGAAGTGGGCACATTCGACGCGAAGAATCGGTTCAGCGAACTGCTGGACAGGGTGGAGCATGGCGAGGATGTCGTCATCACGCGGCGCGGCAAGGCCGTGGCGAGACTGGTTCCCGCGACGGGCGGACGCGATCGCAAGAAGGCGGAGGAGGCTGCGGCTCGAATCCTTGAGCGCAGGAAGGGCGTTCGTCTCGACGGCTTGAGCATCAGGGAGCTGATCGACGAGGGGCGGCGTTGAGCCTCGTCATCGATGCGTCGGTGACGCTCGCATGGCTGTTCGAGGACGGAGATACGCAGCGGGTCTCCCAGGCTATGCGGCAAGCGACCGTGATGGGTGCGTTCGTCCCCTCGTTGTGGCGTCTGGAGGTAGCGAACGTTCTACAGGCGAGCGTCAGGCGAGGGCGGACCACCATCGCGTTCAGGGACAAAAGCCTTTCCGACCTGGACTCGATGGCGATAGAAGTCGATGACGAAACCGATCAGCGGGCTTGGTCGGCGACGTTGCGATTGGCGGAAAGTCATAAGCCGACTCTGTACGACGCGGCCTACCTGGAGCTTGCCAACCGGCGGGCGCTGCCGCTGGCGTCGCTCGACATCGCGCTGTGCGCGGCGGCGGCGTCCATCGGCGTCCGGGTCTGCTGATCGCGGGACAAACCTGCCGCTGGTCTGCTAATATTCCTGCACGAAACGACCGGGGGTTATCCGTGCGGCGCATACTGTTTTTGGCGTTTCTGCTCGCGTCGCTGATCGGCCGCCCGGCAACGGCGCAGGAGTTCCAACTCCCAGGTCTGGAGAGCGACGCGCAGACATACCTGAACACGCTGCATAAGCCCTATCCGGCCGGCGGCACGTCCGCGGCCCGCGCCGCCGCCGAGCTGCGCGCCGCCGCGGCCCTGGCGCGGCACGACTACCCCGCCGCCGCCGCCGCGTTGGAGCAGCGTCTCGGGATGGGCGAGCCCACCGCCCAGCAATGGCTCGACCTCGCCACCGCCGAACTCCGCCGCGCCCCGCCCGACCCGCGCCGCGCCGCGCTGGCCGCGTGGGAGGCGTTCGGCGCGGCCGCGGACGCGCCGGCGGAAATCCCGCCGCTGCTGCTGCTGGCCGAGGCGTTGCGGGCGCAGAACCGTGACGCGCAGGCGGTGCAGGCGCTGGAGCAGGTGGTTGCCCGCGCGCCCGACGACGCGGGCTATAAGCGCCTGCTGGCCGACGCGCAGCGCGCCGCCGGCATGGCGGTGCGCAACGTCTCGATCGAGGGCGAGGCCGATCCGCCGCGCGCCTGCATCCGCTTCACCGTGCCGCCCACCCGCAGCGCGGAGTTTCTGCCGCAGGACTGGGTCAAGCTGACCCCGCCCGTAGCCGGCGCGGCGGTGACGCGCGAGGGCGAGCTTCTGTGCATCTCCGGCCTGCCGTCCGGGGCCACCACGCGGGCGACGCTGCGCGCGGGGCTGCCGGCGCAGCCGCAGGACCAGGGCGCGGCGCTGTCGCTGGCCCATGACGTGACGCTGGCGCTGGCGATGCCGAACCGCCAGCCCCGCGCGCTGTTCGACACGCGGCTGTTCGTGCTGCCACGCGGGCAGGCCCCGACAGTGACGTTGACCACCACCAACCTGTCCTCGGTGTCGCTGCAATTGCTGCGCCTGTCCGAGCGCGGCGCGGAGCCGTTCGTGCGCGACAACACCCTGGGCAGCCCGGTGGACCGCTACGCGGCCCGCGGCATCGGCTCGGACAGCGGGCGCGTGGTATGGACGGGCAAGGCCGACATCCCCGACTGGCAGCCGAACAAGCCGGCGCGCACTGCCCTGCCATTGCCGCCGCCGCTGCTGACCGCCGGGCCGGGGCTGTATGCGCTGCTGGCCACGCCGGGCGACGGCACGCGCGACAGCGACCAGGCGGCCTCGGTACAGATGATCGTGCGCACCGACCTCGCGCCGACCGTCTGGCGCGGGGCAGACGGGCTGACGGTGCAGGTGCGCGGCTATTCCGACGCCGCCGTGCGGCCGGGGGTGAAGCTGCGGCTGCTGGCGCGCAACAACGACTTGCTGGCCGAGGCAGCGACCGATGCCGACGGCGTGGCGCGCTTCGCCAGCTCGCTGCTGCACGGCGACGGCCCGATGGCGCCGGCCGTGCTGGATGCGTTCGGCCCCGATGGCGATCTGTGCGTGCTGGATTTGAACGCCGCTTCCTTCGACCTGTCCGATCGCGGCGTGGCGGGGCCTGCGCATCCAGGGCCGCTGGATGCGTTCGTGTATTTCGATCGCGGCATCTATCGTCCGGGCGAGACGGTGCAGGTGGTGGCGCTGGTGCGCGACGACGCCGGCAATCCGGCCGGTCTGCCGGTGCGCCTCACGGTCAAGCGCCCGAACGGGCAGGTGTTCCTGCGCGCCAACCCGCCGCGCGGGCCGGGGGCGGCGATCCACTGGCCGGTGACGCTCTCCCCGGGTGCGGCGCGCGGAACCTGGACGGTCGAGGTGCAGGCCGACCCGAACGGGCCGCCGATCGGCACCGGCAGCTTCCGCGTGGACGCCTTCGTGCCCGACCGCATGGCCGTGGCGTTCGGCAAGCTGCCGCCGGTGCTGGTGGCCGGCCAGGAGGCCGACCTGCCGATTGCCGCGCGGTTCCTGTACGGCGCGCCCGCCGCCGGCCTATCCGGCCACGCCCGCGTGGCGCTGACGCCCGATCCTTCGCCATTTCCCGCCCTGGCCGGCTACCGCATCGGGCTGGAGGACGAGGCGTACGCCCCCGTGAAGCAAGAGACCGACCTGCCGCCCACCGATGCGCAGGGGCGACCCATTACGCTCTGACCATCGTCCACGCGCCGGACACCACCACGGCGCTGAAGGCGGATGTCACGGCCGACGTGAACGACCCGTCCGGCCATGCCTCGCGCGCCGTGGCTTCGATCCCGCTGCGCCCGGCCGGCCCGGTCATCGGCATCAAATCGGATTTTCCGGATGGCGCGGTGGATGCGGGCGCGGAAGCCGCCTTCGACATCGCCGCCGTCGATCCGTCCGGCGCGCGCCAGGCGCTGTCGGCAAGACTGCGGCTGGTGCGCGAACGGCCGGATTGGCGCATCGTCATGCAGGGCCGCTTCGCGCGCTACGAGACGGTTTACCGGGACGAGCCGTTGCAGACCCAGGACATCGCCATTCCGGCCACGGGCGCCGGGCTGCACTTTTCGAAACGGCTGGATTTCGGGCGCTACCGGCTGGAGGTGACGCAGGCCGACGGGCTGGCCGCGACCTCGGTGCGGTTCCGCTCCGGCTGGGCCGACCAGTCCAGCCCGGACGTGCCCGACCGCGTCGATGTCAGCGCCGCGCAGAAAACCGTAGCCGTGGGACACAGCGCGCGCATCCACGTCGCCCCGCCCTTCGCCGGCCACGCGACGCTGCTGGTGCTGAGCGACCGCGTGTTGGCTCTGCGTACGCTCGACGTGCCGGCCGGCGGCGCGGACGTCGATGTGCCGGTCGAGGCATCATGGGGGCCGGGCGCGTACGTGGCGGTGCATGTGTTCCGCGGCGGCGACGGCGCGCGGCCCGGCCGGGCGATCGGCCTCGCCTGGGTCGGCGTCGATCCGGCGGCGCGCACGCTGGTCATATCGATCGACACGCCCGACCGCCTGCCGCCGCGGGAGCGCGCGGTCGTGCCGGTCCACGCCGCACCGGGCGCCTGGGTGACCCTGGCCGCCGTGGATGAGGGCATCCTGCGCCTGACCCAGTTCGTCTCGCCCGACCCGGCCGCGCATTATCTGGGCCGGCTCGGGCTGGGGCTGGACATCCGCGACGATTGGGGCCGGCTTATCGCGCCCGCCGGCGGGGCGGCGACCCTGCTGCATGAGGGCGGCGACGAGGGCAGCGTGGCGCTGCCGGTGGTGCCGCAGCATACCGTGACCCTGTTCGCTGGCCCGGTGCAGGCCGGGGCGGACGGGGTGGCGGACATCCCGCTCGACGTGCCCGACTTCAACGGCCAGATCCGGCTGATGGCGGTGGGCTGGGACGGCGCGCGCATCGGCTCGGCCAGCCGCGACGCGATCGTGCGCGATCCGCTGGTGGCAGAACCGCTGCTGCCGCGCTTCCTGGCGCCGGGCGACACCACGCGGCTAGCGGTGCTGCTGCACAGCCTGGATCTGGCGGAGGGCGACGCCGTGGTGCGCGTCTCCGCCGTCGGTCCGTTGCAGGTCGCAGGGCCGGCCGTGCTGACGCAGCATCTCGCGGTCGGCGCGCAGGCGCTGGCCTTCACCGATCTGCGCGCCACCGGCGCCGGGCGCGGCGTGCTGCATCTGGACGTGACCGGGCCCGGCGGTTTCCACGTCCAGCACGATGCGGCGATTCTTGGTGCGGCCGGCGCGCGGCTTCTCCGGCGCGGTGGCCGGCGGCGAACTGGCGCCGGGGGTGGACGCGACGCTGACCCCGCCGCTGCCGCTGGCCGGCTTCGTCCCCGGCACCGCGAGCGCCAGCGCCACCTTCGGCGCGCCAGTGCGCTACGATGCGGACGCGCTGGTGCAGGCGCTCGAAGACTATCCGCTGTCCTGCCTGGAGCAGACCGCCAGCCAGGGGATGCCGCTGACCCTCCGCCCCGATGCCTCCGCGGCGAAGCTGGCGGCGGCGGTCTCGTCAGTGCTGGACCGGCAACGGTATGACGGCGGCTTTGCGCTTTGGAGTGCCACGGGCGATGCCGAGCCGTGGCTGTCCGCGTACGCGACGGAGTTTCTGATCCGTGCTCGCAACGCCGGGGCGAGCGTGCCGGCGGCGGCGTTGTCGGATGCGCTGAAGTTTTTGGCGGATGCGGCATCGGGCGACGACGACTCTCCGGACTTTTTGGCCGCCCAGGTGTACCGGCTGTATGTGCTCGCGCTGGCGGGTCAGGGCCAGCCGGGGGCGGCGCGGGTGCTGGCCGAGCGCATCAACCATCTCCCGACGCCGCTGGCCAAGGCGCAGATTGGCGCGGCCCTGGCTTTGGCCCGCGACACGCCGCGCGCCGAGGCGGCGTTCGCGGCCGCCCTCGCGGCGCCGAGCCGCACCTACTGGTCCGGCGACTACGGCTCGGCGTTGCGCGACCAGGCGGCGATCGTCGTGCTGCTGCGCGAGAGCGGGTTGCTGCCGGGGCGGCTGCCGGGCCTGATCGCGGCGCTGCCGGGCGCGGATCTCGAACCGCGCGCGCTGTCCACGCAGGAACTGGCCTGGACGGCGACCGCGGCCGAGGTGCTGGCGCGCGGGCAGACCGAGGCGCGCATCGCCGTGGACGGGCGGCAGGCGCCGGTGCGCGCGGGTGTCGTCACCGTGGCACTGCACGGCCCGGCCACGGTGCGCAACCTCGGCAACGCCGCGGTATGGCAGAGCGTGTCCGTGCGAGGCGTGCCGCTGGTTGCCGCGCCCGCGCAGCGTGCCGCGATGCGGGTGACGCGGCAGTTCTTCACGCCGGACGGCGGCGCGCTCGACCTGGATCACCTGACGCAGAACACCGAGTTCGTGCTGCTGCTGACCGGCCGCGCCGAGGATGGGCAGGACCACCGCGCGATGCTGCTGCAAGGCCTGCCGGCCGGGTGGGAGATTGCCGGGCGGATCGCTGCGGGCACGCCGGACGCGATGCCGTTCCTGGGCGAGTTGACCGAGACCGAGGCGGAGCCGGCGGCCGATGACCGCTATGCGGCGGTGATCGACCTGACGGCGGACAAGCCCGACTTCCGGGTGGCGGTGCGGCTGCGCGCGGTGACGCCGGGGGATTACGAACTCCCTGGCGCGGAACTGTCGGACATGTACCGTCCGACGGTGTTCGCGCGCCAGGGGGCGAACCGGATTGCGGTGTTGCCCGCGCCATAGCACACGCGACGGTCTCAGAATGAGGTGAGGAACGCCCCCGGTTTGACTATGAATGCTGATGCTGCTGCCCGCCGCGACGTTGATCCGGCCGTTTGGACCGCCGGCGATGCGGCCGCGCCAGCCGGGCTTGATCGCGGATGGAGCGGCATGCCGCGAGCAAGGCTTTTACGGCAGGGCGGAGCGATCGCCGCGGCCATCGTCCTGCTCATGGCCGCAACGCTGACTGCGGACCGCATCTACCCACCCGAACTCGCCCGCCTCGCCCAGGCCGGCGGGCAGGTGCTGGACCGCCACGGCCGCGTGCTGGCGCTGCTGCCCGCGCCGGGCGGCGTCTGGCGGCTGCGCACCAGCGCCTCGGACGTGTCGCCGGTGTTCCTGCGCACCCTGCTGGCCACCGAGGACCGTAACTTCTGGCGGCATCCCGGCATCGACCCCATGGCGCTGATCCGCGCCGCCGCGCAGGACGTTTCGGCCGGGCGCATCGTCTCCGGCGGCTCCACGCTGACCATGCAGGCGGCTCGCCTGCTGCATCCGCGCCCGCGGGGCTGGTCGGCAAAGCTGATCGAGACCCTGCGCGCGCTGCAACTCGAGGCGCATTTCTCCAAGCGCGACATCCTGGGCATCTGGCTGACGCTGGCGCCGTTCGGGGGCAACATCGAGGGCGTCGCCGCCGCCTCGTACGCCTGGTTCGGCGTGCCGCCCTCGGCGCTGGACGCGGCGCAGTCGGCGCTGCTGGTGGCGATCCCGCGCCGGCCGGAGGCGTTGCGCCCGGACCGCCATCCGGCGCAGGCGCGGGAGGTGCGCGACCGGATCCTGGCCGCGACCGGCGGGGCTGCGGGTCCGCTGCCGAACTCGGCGCGTGCCCATGCCGCGCCATGCCGGGCCGGTGCTGGCCGGCCTGCCCGGCGGCGAGCGCGTGGCGACCACGCTGGATCTGCCGCTGCAAGCGGCGCTGGAACGCCTCGCCGCGGACGCTCTGGCCGGGTTGCCGGAACGCGCCTCGCTTGCCATCGTCGCGGCCGACACGCGCGACCGGGCGTTCCGCGCGCTGGTCTCGGGCGGGGGGCGGGTGGGGGCGCTGGACCTGACGCGCGCGGTGCGCTCGCCCGGTTCGGCGCTGAAGCCCGCGATCTACGGCATGGCGTTCCAGGACGGCATCGCCGATCCCGGCACCATGCTGGACGATCTGCCGCGCCGGTTCGGAGGCTATGCGCCGGAGGATTACGATCGCGGGTTCGCCGGCAGCGTCACCGCCGGCGAGGCGCTGCGGCGCTCGCTGAACCTGCCGGCCGTGGCGCTGCTCGATCGCATCGGGCCGTTGCGCTTCCTCGCCAGCCTTGATGCCGCCGGCATCCGGCTGCGCCTGCCGCCCGGGGCCGCGCCGTCGCTGCCGCTGGCGCTCGGCGGCGCCGGCATCTCGCCGCGCGCGCTGGCCGCCCTCTACGCCGCGCTGGCCACCGACGGCGCGGTGTCTCCGCTGCGGGTGCTGCGGGACGATCCGCCGGCGACTGCCGTGCCGCTGCTGTCGCCGCGCGCGACGGCCGAGGTGGCGGACGTGCTGACCCGTCCGTTTCCGGGCGGCGGGCCGGACGGGGTCGCCTGGAAGACCGGCACAAGCTGGGGCGGGCGGGACGCCTGGGCCGCAGGGTTCGACGCGCGCCGCGTCGCCGTGGTGTGGATCGGACGGCCGGACGGCACGCCGCTGCCGGGCGCCACCGGGGTCGGGCTGGCGCTGCCGCTGCTGGCCCGGGCGATGGCGCTGCTGCCGCCCGGGCCACGGCCGCTGCCGCCGCAGGTGGCGGTCGATCGCGCCGCCGCGCCGCCAGCGCAGGCCGACGCGCTGCGCCTGCTGTTCCCGCCGCCCGGCGCGGTGCTGTCCGGCGACGGGCCGATCACGCTGCGCGCGATGGGCGGTCGCCGGCCGCTGACCTTCATGGTGGACGGCGCGCCGCTGCCCGGCATCGCCGCCCGGCGTGAGGCGGGCTGGGCGCCGACCGCCCCGGGATTCTTCCGCGTCACCGTGCTGGACGCCGATGGCGCTGCGGCGCACGCCACGGTGCGCGTACGCTGATGCGCGCGTTGCCGGTTTGCCCCGGTCGGCCGGCGCCGCTATGGTCCGCGCGCCCCCGCGTCGCGCGGCCGCGGCGGCCGGACCATGAGGATTGCAGTGCCCGACATTTTCGACGAGGTCGAGGACGACCTCCGCGCCGAACAGATGCGCACCCTGTTCGTGCGCTATGGCGGGCTGCTGGTCGTCGCCGCCATCCTGCTTGTCGCCGCGGTCGGCGGCTGGGAGGCCTGGAAGTGGTACGAGGCGCGCCGCGCCGCCCGTTCGGCCGACAGCTTCGTCGCTGCAATGAAGATCGCCGATGGCCGGCCCGGGCCGGCACGGCAGGCCGCGGTGCCGCTGTTCGCCGCGATCGCCCGCAACCCCGACACCAACGAGGGCTATCGCACGCTGGCGCGGCTGCGCCAGGCCGGGCTGCTGGCCGACTCCGGCGATCTGGCCGGCGCCAGCGCGCTGTGGACCCAGGTGCAGGACGATGGCTCGGCGGATCGCCTGCTGCGCAGCGTGGCCGGCCTGCAATGGGCAGAACACAACCTCGATGCCGGCGATCCGGCGCAGCTCGCCGCGCGGCTGCAGCCCCTTGCCGCCCCCGATAACCCGTTTCATGGCCTGGCCGAGGAGGCGCAGGCCCTGCTGGCGCTGCGCCAGGGCCGCGTGGCCGCGGCACGCGATACGCTGACGCAGCTTTCGCACGACGATTCCGTGCCCGACGGGGTGCGCCAGCGCGCCGGCAGCCTGCTGGCCCAGCTCGGGACGCCGCCCGCCACGCCCAAGCCCGCGGCGGCAACGGCAGCCCGCACCAAGGCCGGCGGCTCGTGAACGGCCCGCTGCGGCCGCGTGCGGTCGGCCGCGCGCCGGGCCGGGTGCCCATGAGCAGACGGGCGGCGTTGCTGCTGCCGCTGGCGACCGCCGGCTGCGGCCTGTTCGACAACTGGTTCGGCGACAACAAGCCGCCGCTGCTCGGCACGCGCATCCCGGTGATGCCGGTCGGCCACGCTTTGGACGTGGACAACCCGGATGCCCGCCGCGTGGCGCTGCCGCCGCCGGCCGCCAACCCGTCCTGGCCGCAGGCCGGCGGCAATGCCGCGCACGCGATGGGGCACCTTGCCGCGCGCGACGTGCTGAGCGTGGCGTGGCAGGCCGATATCGGCGCCGGCGGCGGCTACCGGCGCAAGATCACGGCGCGGCCGGTGGTCGCCGGCGGCCGGGTGTTCGCGATGGATAGCGACGCCAACATCACCGCGTTCGACGAGCGCAGCGGCAGCCGGCTGTGGCGGCTGAATACCCGCGCCAAGCACGACCGCAGCAGCAATGTCGGCGGCGGCCTGGGCTGGGACGGTGGCGTGCTGTACGCGACCACGGGCCGCGGCGACGCGCTGGCGATCGACCCGGCGGACGGCCACGTCGCCTGGCGGCAGACCATGGGCAACGCCGCCCGCGCCGCGCCGACCATTGCCGACGGCCGCTTGTTCATCCCGCTGATCGACGGCGAGCTGGTGGCGCTGTCGGCCGCGGACGGGCGCCGCCTCTGGTCCTACCAGGGCGGCGCGGCGGACACCGAGGCGCTCGGCCTGCCGTCCCCGGCCTATGCCGACGGCATCGTGGTCGCCGGCTTCGGATCCGGCGATCTGGTCGGCCTGCGTGCCAGCAGCGGTCTGGTGGTCTGGAGCGACACGCTCGCTTCCGGCATCGGGCGGACCAGCCTGATCGACCTGTCATCGGTGCGCGCCATGCCGGTGATCGCCGATGGGGCGGTGTTCGCGATCGGTCTGGGCGGGCTGATGGTCAGCCTGGACCTGCGATCCGGCCGGCGGGTGTGGGAGCGCAACGTCGGCTCCGGCGAGACGCCTTGGCTGGCAGGCGACTGGCTATTCATCCTGTCCAGCGACATGCAGGCCGCGGCGCTCAGCCGCAGCGACGGCGCGGTGGCCTGGGTGACGCCGCTGCCGCGCTACAAGGACGACAAGGATCAGACCGGCCCGATCCGCTGGATCGGCCCCACCCTGATCGCCGATCGGCTGGTGTTCGCCGGCAGCATCGACCGCGCGGTGGCGCTCAGTCCCTATACCGGCCGGGTGCTGGGGCGGCAGGAGCTGTCCGGCGCCGCCTCGGTCGAGCCGGTCGTGGCCGGCGGCACGCTGTTCATCGTGACCGACGACGCGATGCTGTCGGCGCTGCGATAGGGCCGCGCGGCAATGCTCCCCGTGGTGGTGGTCGCCGGTCGCCCCAATGTCGGCAAGTCGACGCTGTTCAACAAGCTGGCCGGCCGCCGCTCGGCCCTGGTCGCCGATACCCCGGGGGTGACGCGCGACGCCAAGGAGGCGCGCGCCACCCTGCGCGGGCGCGACGTGCTGCTGGTCGATACCGCCGGGCTGGAGGAAAGCGCGCCGGAGACGCTGGCCGGGCGGATGCGCGCCTCATCCGAGGCCGCGGTGTCGCGTGCCGCCCTGGTGCTGTTCGTCATCGACGTGCGCACCGGCATCTCGCCGGCCGACGAGCATTTCGCGGAATGGCTGCGCCGCATCGGCTGCCCGGTTCTGGTGGTCGCCAACAAGGCCGAGGGCCGCGCCGGCAGCAACGCCGCGCTGGAGGCGTATTCGCTGGGGCTGGGCGACCCGGTCGCGGTCTCGGCCGAGCATGGCGAGGGGCTGGCGTCGCTGATGAGCGAGATCGCCGACCGCCTGCCGCCGCCCGCGCCGGACGAGGCTGACGACACGGCCGGCCGGCCGCTGAAGCTGGCGATCATCGGTCGTCCGAACGCTGGCAAGTCGACCCTGCTGAACCGGCTGCTTGGCGAGGAGCGGATGATCACCGGGCCCGAACCGGGCCTGACCCGCGACGCGGTGGCGGTCCGCATCGCCGATGCCGGGGGCGAGATCGAGCTGGTCGATACCGCGGGGATGCGCAAGCGCGCCCGCGTGGACCTGCCGCTGGAAAAGATGTCGGTCAGCGCCAGCATCGAGGCGCTGAAGATGGCCGAACTGGTGGTGCTGACGGTCGATGCCACCGAGGGGCTGCACGAGCAGGATTTGCAAATTGCCCGGCTGATCGAGCGCGAGGGCCGGGCCTGCGTCATCGCGCTCAACAAGTGGGATCTGGTGAGTGACCGCACCGCCGCGCTGCGCGGCGTGACCGACCGGCTGCAGACCTCGCTGGCGCAGATGAAGGGCATCGCCGTGGTGCGGCTGTCGGCGCTGAGCGGGCAGGGGGTGGACACCCTGCTGCCGGCGGTGCGCGAGGCGGCGCGGGTATGGAATGTCCGCATCGCCACCGGTGCGCTGAACCGCTGGTTCGAGGGCGCGCTGGAGCGCCACCAGCCGCCGCTGGTCGAGGGGCGCCGCCTGAAGCTGCGCTACATCACCCAGGCCAAGGCGCGGCCGCCCACGTTCATCCTGTTCGGCACCCGCGCCGAGCAGACGCCGGAGGATTATCGCCGCTACCTGGTCAACGGCCTGCGCGAGTCGTTCGACCTGCCCGGCACGCCGATCCGCCTGCAGTTCCGCGGCACCGATAACCCGTTCGACGGCGCCGAGCAGCGTTAACGGTTCGCTATACCGGCTGTGTCCATAATTTGAGATGCAGGAGGTGCAGCCATGTCGAGCATTTCACCGGCTTCGCCCGGTCCGGTGCCGCTGCCGTCCGACGTGCCGGCGCCGGCGTCCGCGCCCGCGGGCCATGACGCGCGGCCTGCGCGTGGGCCGAACTCCGCGCCGGCCATCCTGCCCGCGGCGGTGATCCTGCCGCGTGCGGTCCCGTGGCTGCGGGCGCAGTCCGGCCTCGTCCCGCAGGCCGAGGCGGCGGCGGACGCCGCCCCGCCGGCGCCCGGGCTGCAGCAGCTCGCCTGACCGGCGGGAACGTGATTGCATCGTGGCCCGGACAGCTGGGCTGCGCCACGCTATGCTGCGCTCCGTGCAATCAGGGGTGCGGCAATGGACGCTTCGGGCGAGATGCGCAACGACTACGCGGCCGGGCAGAGCGACGCGCGGCCTTGGGGCAGTTGGGCGGTCCTGGACGCCGCCCCGGGCTACGCCGTCAAGCGCATCCGCGTGACGCCCGGCGGGATTCTGTCGTTGCAGCGCCACCAGCACCGCGCCGAGCAGTGGACCGTGGTCTCGGGCATCGCGCGGGTGACCCGCAACGCCGAGACCTTCGACGTGCGCCCTGGCGAGAGCGTCGCGATCGGGCTGGGCGATGTCCACCGGGTCGCCAATCCGGGCGCGACGGACATGGTGTTCATCGAGGTGCAGACCGGGGCCGAGCTGCGCGAGGACGACATCGAGCGCCTGGAGGACAGCTACGGCCGCCGCTGACCGCGCGGCGTCACGGCAGCTGCCGGGCCAGCCGGCGAGCCATGATCCAGCCGACGATGGCGCTGGCCGGCGCTGCGGGAATCAGCAGCAGCCAGCCGATATTGGCGCCGGCGACCACCAGCCCCAGGCCGATGCCCAGCATCATGCCGCCGATCAGCCCGCCGCTGACGCCGGCCGAAATGCCCAGCATGAGAATGTCGCCGCGCGAAATCATGGCCGCTCCTGTCTCGTGCGGCCGGGTGCAGCCGCACGCGCATTGAGGCCAAGGCGGCGATCTGTTGCAATCCTGCCGCCGGGCGGCAGGATCCTGCCGCCCGGCGGCAAAATAAGGCTCCGCGGCATGAACGCCTCCAGCCCTCCGGGTCCGAGCGTCCTCGGCCGAACCCGGCTGATCCACCGCGCGCTGGCCGGCGAGCCGCCGCCGGTCGCGACCGGAGGGCACGGCGTCTGGCTGCGCACCGCCGACGGGCGGGAGATCCTGGACGCCTCGGGGGGTGCCGCGGTGAGCTGTCTGGGCCACCAGCATCCGCGCGTGGTGGCGGCGATCCAGCATCAGGCGAGCCGGCTGGCGTTTGCGCACACCGCGTTCTTCTCCTCCGAGCCGGCGGAAGCACTGGCCGAGGAGCTGGTCGGCCACACGCCGGGCGGGCTGGCCTGGGCGTATCTCGTCTCCGGCGGGTCCGAGGCGATCGAGGCGGCGCTGAAGCTGGCCCGGCAGTATTTCGTCGAGATCGGGCAGCCGCGGCGGACCCGGTTCATTGCGCGCCGGCAGAGCTATCACGGCAACACGCTGGGCGCGCTGGCCGCCGGCGGCGATGCGCGGCGGCGGGCGCCGTATGCGCCGCTGCTCTCCGGCGCATTTTCCCACCTCACGCCGCCCTTCGCCTATCGCCACCAGCGCGCGGACGAGACGGACGCGGAGTTCTGCACGCGCTTGCTTGCCGAGCTGGAGGCGGAGTTCGCCCGTCTGGGCCCGGAGACGGTGGCGGCGGTCGTGGCCGAGCCGGTGATGGGCGCCACCGCCGGCTGCGTCACCGCCCCGGAGGGCTATTTCCGCTCAGTGCGGCAGGTCTGCGACCGGCACGGCGCGCTGCTGATCTTCGACGAGGTGATGTGCGGCATGGGCCGCACCGGCACCTTGCATGCTTGGGAGCAGGAAGCCGCGGCGCCGGACATCCAGGCGGTCGCCAAGGGTCTGGGCGGCGGCTACCAGCCGATCGGGGCTACGCTGGTGTCGGACCGGGTGGTGGTGGCGCTGCGGGATGGGTCGGGTTCGTTTCAGCACGGGCATACCTATCTGGCGCACCCGATCGCGTGCGCCGCCGCGCTGGCGGTGCAGCAGGTGATCCGCGAGGACGGGCTGCTGGCGCAGGTCCGCGCGCGCGGCGCGCTGCTGGAGCGGTTGCTGACGGAACGCCTCGGCAATCACCGGCATGTCGGCGACATCCGCGGCCGGGGATTGTTCCGGGGCATCGAGCTGGTGGCCGACCGGGCGAGCAAGACGCCGTTCGAGCCGCGGCTGAAGGTGCATGCAAGGATCAAGCAGGCGGCGTTCGCCCGCGGGCTGGCGTGCTACCCGGCGGGTGGCACGATGGACGGGGTGCGGGGCGACCACGTTCTGCTGGCGCCGCCCTATGTCGTGACGGAGGCGGAGCTGGAGCTGGTCGTGGAGCGGCTCGGTGCGGCGATCGACGACGTGGTGGCGTCGGCTGGGCGCACGGCGTAGCAAATGAGAAGGGATGGCCGGCTTGAGAACGTGGATTCGTCAAAGAACGGGCGCGGTGGCATGAGGCTGTCAGCCATCGGACTGCTCGCCAGCCTGGCTGCCTGCTCCCACCCTCTCCCGATCGCCCGCTTCGCCGCCACGACCCCCGCCTTCGACCCGGTGACCTTCTTCACCGGCCACACCCAATCCTGGGGCGTGCTGGAAAATCGGTCAGGCCAGCCGACCGGCATCGTCACCACCGACTGCCTCGGCACGGCGGACGGGCCGGACGGGCTGCGCATGGTCCAGCATCTGACCATGCCGGACGGCAGCAGCCAGCGTCGCGACTGGCGCATGCGCCGCCTCGCCCCGCACCAGTTCGAGGCCACCGCCAACGACATGGTCGGCACCGCCCGCGGCGAGGCGCAGGGCAGGGTGTTCCACTGGCGCTGGATACTGGCCACCAAACCCGGCGACGATTTGCGCAACGTGGTGATGGACCAGTGGATGTACGCCGAGCCGGACGGCTCGATGGTCAACCGCACCACCATCCGCAAGCTCGATGTCATCCTGGTGCAGGTCACCGAGCAGTTCGAGCGCCGGCCCTGACCGTCGGCCGCGTGCCGCGCCGTCATGTTGCGCCTCTGCACCCCCCATGCTATCGGCTCGCCCGCCGGCGGACCCCGCCTGGCGGGGCGATGGCCGCGCCCGATCTGCGGCCCGAACGACGGAAACGAGCCACGTGGCGCAAGCCGGCAGCAGCATCTCGACCCGCGGCGGTCTGCCCGACCGCTACGCGACCGCGCTCTACGGCCTGGCCAGCGACCGCAATGCGCTGGACGAGGCGGTGGACCAGATGACCGGCCTCGGCCGGCTGATCGACGAGAGCGCCGACTTGCGCCGGATGCTGGCCAGCCCGCTGATCGACGTGCACGCCGCCCAGCAGGCGGTCCGCGCCGTGCTGGTCCAGCAGGGCTTCGGCAAGCTGATCCAGGATTTCGTCGGCGTGGTGGCCAGCAACCGCCGGCTGCCCGCGCTGCGCGCCATCGTCGCCGATTTCGCCGCCCTGGTCGCCGACAAGCGCGGCATCGTGGTCGCCGAGGTCAGCACCGCGCATCCGCTGACCGACGTGCAGGAGCAGCAGCTGCGCGCCCGCCTGATCGAATCCGGCTACGGCACCGTCGATATCGTCCGCCGCACCGACCCGTCGCTGCTCGGCGGGATGGTGCTGCGCATCGGCGCGCGCCTGTATGACAGCAGCCTGAAATCCCGCCTGCAACGCCTGCAATACGCCATGAAGGGAGCCGCCTGATGGAGATCCGTCCGGCCGAGATTTCGGAAATCCTCAAGCAGCAGATCGCCAGTTTCGACACCGAGGCGAACGTCGCCGAGACCGGCCAGGTGTTGAGCGTGGGCGACGGCATCGCCCGCATCTTCGGCCTGCAGAACGTCATGGCCGGCGAGATGGTCGAGTTCCCGGGCGCCGGCATGCGCGGCATGGCGCTGAACCTTGAGACCGACAATGTCGGCGTCGTGGTGTTTGGCGACGACCGCCAGATCCGCGAGGGCGACAGCGTCAGCCGCACCGGCCAGATCGTCGATGTGCCGGTGGGCAAGGGCCTGCTCGGCCGCGTCGTCGATGCGCTCGGCAACCCGATCGACGGCAAGGGTCCGATCGAGGGTGAACGCCGGCTGGTCGAGGTCAAGGCGCCCGGCATCATCCCGCGCCAGTCGGTCAGCGAGCCGATGCAGACCGGCATCAAGGCGATCGACGCGCTGATCCCGGTCGGCCGCGGCCAGCGCGAGCTGATCATCGGCGACCGCCAGACCGGCAAGACCGCGGTCATCATCGACACGATCATCAACCAGAAGACCGTCAACGCCAGCAACGACGAGAAGCGCCGCCTGTACTGCATCTACGTCGCGATCGGGCAGAAGCGGTCCACCGTGGCGCAGCTGGTCCGCACGCTGGAGGAGAACGGCGCGATGGAGTATTCCATCGTCGTCGCCGCCACCGCGTCCGATCCCGCGCCGATGCAGTTCCTGGCGCCGTACAGCGCCTGCACGATGGGCGAGTTCTTCCGCGACAACGCCATGCACGCGGTGATCTTCTACGACGACCTGTCCAAGCAGGCCGTGGCGTATCGCCAGATGTCGCTGCTGCTGCGCCGCCCGCCCGGCCGCGAGGCCTATCCGGGCGACGTGTTCTACCTGCACTCGCGCCTGCTGGAGCGCGCGGCGAAGATGAACGACAGCCTCGGCGGCGGTTCGCTGACCGCGCTGCCGGTGATCGAGACGCAGGCCGGCGACGTGTCGGCCTACATCCCCACCAACGTCATCAGCATCACCGACGGCCAGATCTTCCTGGAGACCGAGCTGTTCTTCAAGGGCATCCGTCCGGCGGTGAACGTTGGGCTTTCGGTGTCGCGCGTCGGCTCGGCCGCGCAGATCAAGGCGATGAAGCAGGTTGCCGGGCGCATCAAGCTGGAGCTTGCGCAGTATCGCGAGATGGCCGCGTTCGCGCAGTTCTCGTCGGATCTTGACGCCTCCACGCAAAAGCTGCTGGCGCGCGGCGCGCGGTTGACGGAGCTGCTGAAGCAGCCGCAGTTCCATCCGGTGCCGGTCGAGGAGCAGGTGCTGGTGATCTTCGCCGGCACCCGCGGCTATCTCGACAGCATTGATGTCGGCCGGATCGGCGAGTACGAGACGCGCATGCTGAGCGAGATCAAGTCGCGCGAGCCGGGCATCATCGAGTCGATCCGCACCGATCGCGAGATCAAGAAGGAAACCGACGCGAAGCTGAGTTCGTTCCTTGATGGCTTCACCAAGTCCTTCGCGGCCTGAGCCATGCCCAGCCTGAAGGCGCTCCGCGGCCGCATCGCCAGCGTCAAATCGACGCAGAAGATCACTTCGGCGATGAAGATGGTGGCCGCGGCCAAGCTGCGCCGCGCCCAGACCCATGCCGAGGCGGCCCGGCCCTATGCGGAGCGCATGGAGCGGATGCTGGCCTCGCTGGCTTCCAGCGTCGCCGGCAGCCCGACTGCGCCGCGCCTGCTGGCCGGCACCGGCCAGGACCGGACGCACCTGCTGATCCTGGTGACGGCCGATCGCGGCCTGGCGGGCGCGTTCAACACCTCCGCCACCCGCCTGGCGCGCAACACCGCGCGCCGGCTGCTGAGCGAAGGCAAGACGGTGCGGCTGCTGGCTGTCGGCCGCAAGGGGCGCGACCTGCTGCGCCGCGAGCTGGCCGACAACATGGCCGGCGACTTCAGCTATGCCGGCAAGAAGTCGGTGGGCTTCGAGGATGCGCGCGAGGTCGCCGAGCGGGTCGTGCAGATGTTCGAGGCCGGGGAGTTCGATGTCTGCACGCTGATCTACAACCGGTTTCATTCGGTGATCTCGCAGATCCCGACCGCCACGCAGCTGATCCCGACGCCGATGCCCGAGCAGCGCGAGGACGCGACGCCGCCGGCGCAGCGCGCCACCTATGAGTTCGAGCCGGATGAGGAGACGATCCTCGCCCGCCTGCTGCCGCAGAACCTGGCAATCCAGATCTATCGCGCGCTGCTGGAAAGTGCGGCCGGGTTCTACGGCGCGCAGATGTCGGCGATGGACAACGCCACGCGCAACGCCGGCGACATGATCAAGCGTCTGACCCTGAACTACAACCGCGCGCGGCAGGCCAACATCACCCGCGAGCTGATCGAGATCATATCCGGCGCCGAGGCGCTGTGAGGCTCGTTGTTACCTGCGTCGCTTCGTCATGGCCGGGCTTGACCGGGCCATCCACGCCGGCCACTCGGTGCGGCCCGTGGATCCCCGGATCCAAGCCCGGGGATGACGGCGAACGTGTAGCGCCACCCGTCTAGCTCTTCGACCAAGGAACATCATCATGGCCACCAACTCCGTAGGCCGCGTCAGCCAGGTTCTTGGCGCCGTCGTGGACGTCCAGTTCGAGGGTGATCTGCCGTTCATCCAGAATGCGCTGACCACCAGGATGCACGACCGCGACCTGGTGCTGGAAGTGGCGCAGGAACTCGGCGAGCGCACCGTCCGCTGCATCGCCATGGACAGCACCGATGGCATGGTGCGCGGCCAGGAGGTCACCGACACGGGCGCACCGATCAGCGTGCCGGTCGGCCCCGGGACGCTGGGGCGGATCATCAACGTGATCGGCGAGCCAATCGACGAGCGCGGTCCGATCGACGCGACGAAGCGGTATCCGATCCACCGCGCCGCCCCGACCTTTGAGGATCAGGCAGCCTCGGCCGAAATCCTGGTGACCGGAATCAAGGTCGTGGACCTGCTCGCCCCTTATCAGAAGGGCGGCAAGACCGGCCTGTTCGGCGGCGCGGGCGTCGGTAAGACCGTGCTGATCCAGGAGCTGATCAACAACATCGCGCGCGCCCACGGCGGCGTGTCGGTGTTCGCGGGCGTCGGTGAGCGCACCCGCGAGGGCAACGACCTGTATCACGAGATGATCGACGCGGGCGTCATCAAGCTGGGCGAGAACACGACCGAGGGTAGCAAGGTGGCGCTGGTCTATGGCCAGATGAACGAACCGCCGGGCGCGCGCGCCCGCGTCGCCCTGTCCGGCCTGTCCGTGGCGGAGTATTTCCGCGACGAGGAAGGCCAGGACGTGCTGTTCTTCGTGGACAACATCTTCCGCTTCACCCAGGCGGGCGCCGAAGTCTCCGCGCTGCTCGGCCGCATCCCGTCGGCGGTGGGCTATCAGCCGACGCTGGCTACCGACATGGGCGCCCTGCAGGAGCGTATCACCAGCACCAAGAAAGGCTCGATCACGTCGATCCAGGCGATCTACGTGCCGGCCGACGACCTGACCGACCCGGCCCCCGCAACCAGCTTCGCGCATTTGGACGCGACCACCACGCTGTCGCGGCAGATCGCCGAGCTAGGGATCTACCCGGCGGTGGACCCGCTGGACAGCACTTCGCGCTCGCTCGATCCGCGCATCGTCGGCGAGGAGCATTACGCCGTGGCGCGCGAGGTGCAGCGGGTGCTGCAGACCTACAAGTCGCTGCAGGACATCATCGCCATCCTGGGGATGGACGAGCTGTCGGAGGACGACAAGCTGATCGTGTCGCGGGCGCGGAAAATCCAGCGATTCCTGTCGCAGCCGTTCCATGTGGCCGAGGTGTTCACCGGCTTCCCCGGCGTGTTCGTGCCGGTCGCCGACACGGTGCGCAGCTTCAAGGCGATCGTTGCCGGCGAGCATGACGACCTGCCCGAATCCGCATTTTACATGGTCGGCACGATCGAGGACGCGATCAAGAAGGCCGAGGCCATGAAGGCGAACGCCTGAGCGGGGCGCGGGGAGGACCGGAGCATGCCCACCGATCTCGAGGTCGTCTCCCCGGAGCGGCTGCTGCTCAGCCGCCCGGTCGAGATGGTGGTGATCCCCGCCTATGAGGGGGAAATGGGCGTGCTGGAACGGCACGCCCCGATGATCGCCCTGCTGCGCGGCGGCACGGTGCGGCTGTACGAAGGCGGGCAGGTGACCGAGACGCTGTTCGTGTCCGGCGGGTTCGCCGAGATCACGCCCGATCGGGTCACCGTGCTGGCCGACGAAGCGTGGCCGGTGGCCGAGCTGTCGCGTGCCGAGGGCGAGCGCCGGCTGGCCGACGCGCAGGCCGCGTATGACGCCGCCGACAAGGCGGATGTGCCGGCGCTGGATCGGGCCATGGACCGCATGCAGTCCGCCCGCGCCATGATCGAGACCGCGACCTCCTGAGAGGCCGCGCTGTTGCCGCGGGGCAACAGGTGTGATCCATCGCGTCGCTGTGTGGTTCCGACCGGACCGGGACACGGTATCTTCCGCGCCCCGGAGTCGTTGTCACCAGCGGCGAGCGGTCGGCGTCCTGGCGGGATTTTTGCGGCATGAAGCACTGGCAGATCGAGGATGTGTCCTGGGAGCGGTTCGACGCCGCCCGCGTCGAGCCGCAGATCGTGCCGCTGGTGAAGGCCGCCGCCATGGTGGAGCGCAACGGCACCGACTACGCCACCTATCTCAACCGGGTCTTCGCCGACGACCCGGACTTCCAGCGCGCCGCCGACAATTGGTCGGTCGAGGAGGTGCAGCACGGCGATGCGCTCGGTCGCTGGGCGATGCTGGCCGATCCGGGCTGGGACTACGCCGCCTGCTTCGCCCGCTACCGCGACGGCTACAAGCTGCCGCTCGACGCCGACGCATCCGTGCGCGGCTCGCGAACCGGCGAGCTGATCGCCCGCTGCATGGTCGAGACTGGCACGTCAAGCTACTACACGGCGCTGGCCGAGGCGACCGGGGAGCCGGTGCTGCAGCAGGTGTGCCGCCTGATCGCGGCGGATGAATACCGCCATTTCAAGCTGTTCTATGACCACATGCGCCGCTATCTGGGCCGCGAGCGGATCGGCATGGGCCGCCGTGTGCGGATCGCCCTGGGCCGCGTCGGCGAGAGCGAGGACGATGAGCTGGCCTTCGCCTATCACTGCGCCAACGAGGCCGAGGGCACGCGCTACGAGCACCGCCGCTGCATCGCCGCCTACATGGCCGGCGCGATCGGCTTCTATCGCTACCGCCACATCGAGCGCGGCATGGGAATGATCCTGAAATCCGTGGGCCTGCCGCCGCGCGGCCGCCTGTCGGCGCTGGCGAGCCGGGTTATGTGGGCGGGCGCGCAGCGGCGCCGGCGGCGGTTCGAGCGCAACCTCGGCTCACCTTCCGGGCGGGGCGCCCGGGGGCTGCCCGCGACAGCCACGGGCAGCGTTTCGGCGGGCTGACGCCTGGCGTCGTGTATCGTTCGTGTTCGTGATAAGGCATGGTGATGTCCGCGGCCCTGGAACACCGCCCCCCTCGCGCATGGCGCTCGACGAATTCCTCGCGTGGGATTCGGAGAAGTGGGGCGACGTGAAGTGGCAGCTCGTCCACGGGGAGCCGGTCGCGATGGCGCCCACGCGGTTCACGCACGCAAGTCTCCAGGCGGAGGTCGCCCGTCTGCTGGGCCAGCATCTTCTGGCGACGGGGCGGCGATGCATCGTGGCGACCGAGCCGGGAGTGGTGCCAAAGGTGCAGGGGCGAGACAATTACCGCGTGTCGGATGTCGGAGTGACATGCGCACCCGCGTTCAACGATGCCATGTTTCCGGACCCGGTGCTGCTGATCGAAATCAAGTCTCCAAACAATCGCGCGGCGACGCGGGCGAATGTTTGGAGCTATACGACTATCCCGAGCGTGCATGAAATCCTGCTCATGCAAAGCACTCGGATCGAAGCGGACCTGCTACGGCGCCAAGCTGACGGCAACTGGCCTTCGGAGCCGGAGACGATTGCTGCCGAGGGTCGAACTCGAACTCCGCTGAATCGGCTGTTCCGCCCCGCTGGCGTCGCTGTATCGGACCACCTTCCTCGCGACCCGACGTCCTTCCCAAAGTAGTATCACGCAGGTAGATGCTGGCGCATGTCGCAGCCAGCATCCGAAATCGAACTCCGCCGCCCGCGTTGCCTGGGTGGAGCGGATCGTCGAGGCGCCGGTGCCGCGCGACGTGCTGCTGACGGCGCTCGAGGAACTCGGCGCTACCCAGGACATCACCACCCAGGCGGCAATCTTCGAGAGCGTGCTGTCGCGCGTCGATGTGCGCCATTTCTGGGTGTTGTACCGCATGACCCATGTCTATGCGGAACTCGGGCGCGACGACGCCGCATTCTTCGCTGCGGCGCAGGCGGTGCAGATGGAACCTGGCGGGGACGCCGCCCACTCGCTGTTCCACACCCTGTTCCGTGGCTTCGTGCGCCGCGGCGACGCGCGCGGCGCGGTCGATGTGTTCCTTCGCCATGTCGGCTACCATCCGGAAAAGCCGATCGCCGAACGCCACGAAGTCGAGCCGTTGCTGCGCGAGTTGGGAATCGACCCGCAGATCGGCCCGCCACAGCCGCAGGCGGCGGACGTGGCGCTGCGCGTGACGCATCGCGTGACCGACGCCGAGCCCCGCCCGGCTGCCCCGGTGCGCGCCCTGGCGCGGCGCGCGGCCGCATGGGCTGGAGCCGCTATCCGCGCCGATGACGCGCGACGCGATCGACGTGGTCGAGCTGGCCGGGGGTGAGCTGCTGGTCTGCAACGATGCGGTGGTGGTGTGCGACGGGTCCGGCGCGATCCAGGCCGATCTGTCGGTCGGCGCCTATCCCGAGCTGGTCGCGCTGCGCGTGCGCGACCCGGTGGACGGCGATCCGGTGGAGCAGCACGAAGCCGATCAGGTCGTGCTGCTGCAGGATGCGTTTCCGCCACCCAATCTGTGCCATTTCCTGTTCGACCAGGTCTCGCGGCTGGAGCTGTACCGGCGCGCCGGGGCAGATCTCGGCGCGGCGCTGGTCGTCGGGCCGGAGCTGCGCACCGGCTATCAGCGCGCCATCGCCACGCGCGCGGGCATGACGCGCACGCTCGGCGCGGCGCGCGTCGCCCGGGTGCGGGCGAAGCGGCTGTGGGTCAGCACGGATTGCCGCGCGTTGCAGCACCCGGCGCATCTGGCCGCCGGATGGGCGATCGAACACGCCCGCGCCGTGCTCGGCGGCCGCGGCGCGCGTGGCGAGCGGCGCCTGTACCTGTCGCGCGCCGATTCCACCGCTCGGCAGGTGCAGAACGCAGCCGCGCTGGAAGCCGAGCTTGCCGATCTGGGCTTCGAGACGATCGTGCCTGGCACCATGCCGTATGACGACCAGCTCGCCGCCTTTCGCGCGGCCAGCCACGTCGTCGCGGTGCATGGCGCGGCGCTGGCGCATATCGTGCTGTGCCCGCCGCGCGCCCGCGTGCTGGAGCTGTTCCATCCGCTGTACGGCACCTGGGCCTATGCGATGGTGGCTGCCGCATGCGGCCTGGACTACGTCGCCCTGGCCGGCCGCGACGGCTTGTCGGATGCGCCGGAGCTGAACGATCCGGCGCGCGTCGATCTGGCGGCCGGCCGTTTCGGCGAGCGCAACCTGCGCGTCGATCCCGCCCTGGTGCGGCGCTGGGCGGAACACCCAGCTTGAACGGAGGCCGGCTTCGTGCGCCGCTGTCGCTCGGCAAGCGCGACGCGCTCGCGTTCCTCGCGCGGCAGGCCGGTCTGGGAACGAAGCTGCCGGAGCAGCCGCGCGACATCGCGGCCTTGGCCGCGCGGCTGCCGACGCTGTCCAACGCGCATGTGGTGCTGCGCGACAGCGGCCAGCTTGGCGCGCCGGTCCGGCTCGTCGCGCCGCAGCGGCAGCGTGAGATCGCGCAACCGGTGTTCACCAACGGCCGCCCCGCCTGCTTTCCCGAACATGCCGGCGTGGAATACAGCCCGGCCTTCGAGGTGCTCGAGCTGGAGGCCGGCTACCTCGCGCAGATCTCGCGCGCGCCGGTGGTTCTGACATCGAACGGCGCGACCGCGCTCGCGGATTTCAGCTCGCCATATGCCGGGCTGCTGCACGGCTACGACCTGGACCTGCGCGAGATCCTGGCCGGCGCGCGGCGCGTCGCCGGGACCGCGATCGTCCTGTGCGACGACATCCATCCGCTAAACTACAGCCATTGGCTGCTCGACGAACTGCCGCGCCTGGCGCTGCTGGGCGAGCGGCGCGACGTCACCGTCATCACCTCGGACGGGGACCGGCCGTTCCGGCGCGAGAGCCTGCGCCTGTGCGGCTTCGCCGATCGGCAGGTGGTCCAGCTCGGGGACTTCTCGGCGGTCTCGGCCGACCGCCTGCTGGTGCCGCGCGACATCGCGGAGATGCCGCATCCGGCGCACAAGGCGGCGCCCTGGGCGTTGGATTTCCTGCGCAACCGGCTGGGCTTCACCGCGCTCGCGGCGCACGGGCCGCGGGTGGCGACGCCGAAAAAGCTGTTCGTCTCGCGCGATGATGGCGTGGGGCGGCGGATCATCAACGAATCCGCGCTGATGCAGGCAATCGGGGGGCTGGGCTATGTGCGGGTCACGCTGGCCGGGCGCTCGCTGGCCGAGCAGGTCGCGCTGTTCGCCGGTGCGACGCATGTGCTGGGCGCGCATGGCGCAGGGCTGACCAACGTCGCCTTTTCCCCGCACGGCGCGCGGCTGCTGGAGATCTTCCCGCGCAGCTACGGCACGCCCGCCTATTACGTGCTGGCGGCCGGGCAGGGCAACCCGTACGCGGCCTATGTCGCCGCCGAGGTGATCCCGGGGGACCGGACGCAGACCGATGATGTCCGGCTGGACGTTGCCGACTTCATGCGCTGCTGCGGGGCGCTGCTGTAGTTGACTCCGCCCTGCCCGCAGGGTGACCAATGCGCAAAGCCGGCGGGGGAGGAAATCGAAATGGACAGGCTGGGCATCCACGCGTTCGTGTGGACCGGGGGTTCGGAGCCGCGCCAGCTTGAGGACGCGATGGAGAAGTCGCACGCGCTCGGCTACCGGCTGATCGAGTTTCCCCGCCTGGACCCCAAGAAGTTCGATCTGTCTTGGCTGGCCGGCCGCCTGCGCGCCTTCGACCTTGCCGTGGTGGTCACCATGGGCCTGCCGGCGTCCTGCGACATCACCAGCCTGGACACGGCCACGGTGCAGCGCGGCGAGGCGATGCTGCGCGATGCGGTCGGCGTGACCCGCGACCTGGGCGGGACCAAGCTGGGCGGCATCATCTTTTCCATGCACGGCAAGTATCCCGCGCCCCCGACCCGGCGCGGCTGGGACAGCAGCGTGGGCGTGCTGGCGCGGGTGGCCGAACAGGCGCGCGCGGCCGGTGTCACGCTGAACCTGGAGGTGGTCAACCGCTTCGAGAGTAATCTGCTGAACACCACCGCGCAGGGCTTGGCATTCATCCGCGACACCGGAATGGACAACATCTTCCTGCATCTCGATACATTTCACATGAACATCGAGGAGGCCGACCCGGCGCAGGCGATCCGCGCCGCCGGCGACCGGCTGGGCTATTTCCATATCGGCGAGAGCAATCGCGGCTTCCTCGGCTCCGGCACGGTGGACTTCCCGGCGATCTTCGACGCGCTGGTGGCGGCAGAGTACAGACGATTTCATCACCTTCGAGTCGTTCTCGTCCGAGGTGGTGGACGCCGACCTTTCGATCACCTGCGGCATCTGGCGCAACACCTGGACCGACAACGTGGAAGTGGCCCGCCACGCGAAGGGCTACATCGAGGCGCGGCTGGCCGAGGCCCGGCGCAAGGCCGTGGCGGTGCGGGCGCTGTGACCGGCAGACGGCAGCGCCGGCCATGACGGGAGGGGGGGGGCGGGGCGGCAATCAAGCCAACTGGTTACACCGCCAGAATCAGGCTATGATCGATCCGGCATGCGCGGAACAGGCGCGGGCGGTGGGCCGGGGAGGGGTCGAATGAGGCAATACGTCTGCCACAGCGCCACGCCTGGCGCCGGCGCGCGGCCATGAGCAACGTCGCCGGGACCGGCGCCGTGCCGATCGCCCGCAGCAATGTCGGCGCCCGCATCCTGCGCTCGCGAGAGACCGGGATCGTCGGCGCGCTGCTCATCATGGTGCTGGGCCTGTCGGTGTTCGCGCCCGATTTCGCCAGCGTGGACAACCTGCTGAACGATGCGCGCAACTTTTCGTTCGTCGGCATTGTCGTGCTGGGGCAGGCGATGGTGATGATCACCGGGGGCATCGACCTGTCGGTCGGCAGCGTCTGGGGGCTGACCGCCGTCTCCTCCGCCGCGCTGATGCGCATGGGGCTGGGCGTCGTTCCGGCCTGCTTCCTGGCGCTGCTGATCGCCGCCGCAGTGGGCCTGTTCAACGGCCTGTGCGTGACCAAGCTGCGCATGCCGCCCTTCGTGCCGACGCTGGCCACCATGAGCATCGCGCGCGCGCTGGCGCTGGTCATCACGCGCGGCAAGTCGATCGACGGATTCCGCCCCGATGGCGACCCCTTCTACAATCTCGGCGGCGGGGACACGTTCGGCGTGCCCAACCCGTTCATCGTTTTCGTCGTGCTGTCGGTGATCGCCGCGATCGTGCTGGGCCGCAGCGTCTATGGGCGGCAGCTCTACGCGATCGGCGGCAATGAGCGGGCGTCGCGGCTGACCGGGCTGCAGGTCGATCGGCTCAAGGTCAGCGTCTATGTCATCTCGGCGGTCTCGGCCGGCATCGCCGGGATCATCGAGGTGAGCTACCTGTCCTCGGCGATCTCCAACCAGGGTCTCGGCAAGGAGCTGAGCGTGATCGCCGCCGCGGTGATCGGCGGCACCGCGCTGACCGGCGGTGAGGGCACCGTGCTGGGCGTGTTCGTCGGCACGGTGATCCTGGAGGTGCTGCGCAACGGCCTCGTGCTGCTGGGCACCGACGCCTATTGGCAGGGCGTGTTCGTGGGCTCGGTGATCGTGTTCGCCGTGTTCATCGACCAACTGCGCAAGGGCCTGTGGCGACGCCGCTGACGTGCCTACCGCAACCAGATTTCCCAACGGAGAGATGTCCATGAAACGACTGCTGCTCACCACCGCCGCCATGCTGGCGGTCGGACTGGGTCTGTCGAGCCTCGGCGCGACCCCTGCCCAGGCGGCGGGCAAGAAGGTGTTCGCGCTGGTGCCGAAGGCGCTGGGCGTGCCGTTCTATGCCGACGCCGAAAAGGGCTGCAAGGAAGAAGCCGCCAAGATCGGCGCCGAGTGCCTGTTCACCGGCCCGGCGCAGCTCGACGACGCCGAGCAGATCCGCATCATCCGCGACCTGATGACCCGCGGCGTCGCCGGCGTGGCGGTGGCGCCGAACAACCCGGATTCGATCGGCAACGTGATCGTCGCGGCAGAAGCCAAGCACATCCCCGTCGTCACCTTCGACTCCGACGCGCCCAATTCCAAGCGCATCGCTTTCATCGGCACCAACAACGAGGGCGCCGGCGGCTCGGCCGGCGAGGCGTTCGCGAAAGCCATGCCGAACGGCGGCACCTACGCGGTGCTGACCGGCGGTCTGTCGGCGCAGAACCTGAACGACCGGATTGCCGGCTTCAAGTCGAAGCTCGGGCCGAACTTCCACGAAGTGTCCGGCTCGCCGTTCTCCTGCGATGACGATTCCAACAAGGCTGTGCAGGTGATCCAGGACGTGCTGGCGAAGAACCCGAAGCTGGATGGCATCTTCTATTCCGGCGGCTGGCCGATGTTCGCGCCGGAGGCCTATACGCGCGCGCTGCGCAAGCGGGCGGCGGACATCAAGACCGGCAAGTTCGTGGTCGTCTCGTTCGACACGCTGCCGAACCAGCTTAAGCTGCTGCAGGAGGGTCTGGCGACGACGCTCGTGGGCCAGCGCCCGTACGCGATGGGCGTCGACTCGATCGACCAGCTCAATACCCTGTCCAATGGCGGCACGGTCCCGAAGGTCACCGATACCGGCGTCGATATCGTGACCAGCGCGAACGTCGCGTCCTTCATGAAAAAGTAGCGCGGACGGATCTCGTGGCGCGCCCTTCACTCAACCCTCTTCCGGAGGAAGAGGGCTTCCTCCCTGCTCCCTCTCCCTCGGGAGAGGGCCGGGGTGAGGGGCGGCCGGCAGTCCTTCTGCGCGTCGACTCGATCACCAAGACCTTCCCCGGCGTGAAGGCGCTGCAGGACGTAACCTTCGACGTGCAGGCCGGGACGGTGCACGCCATCATGGGCGAGAACGGCGCCGGCAAATCGACGCTGATGCAGGTGATCGCCGGCGCGTTGCAGGCGGACTCCGGCACGCTCACCTTCGACGGCCGCGCATTGTCGCTGTCCAGCACGCGCGACGCCGCCGCCCAGGGCATCGCGATCGTGTTCCAGGAGCTGATGCTCGCACCAAATCTCAGCGTCGCCGAGAACATCTTCCTCGGCATGGAGCCGCGCGTCGGCGGCGTGCTGGTGGACCGGTCCACGCTGCGCGCCCGCGCGGTCGCGGCGATGGACCGCATGGGGATCCGCCTCGACCCGGACCAGCGGCTGGATGAACTCACCATCGCCCAGCAGCAGCTGATCGAGATCTGCAAGTCCCTGGTGCACGAGCCGCGCCTGCTGATCCTCGACGAGCCGACCTCGAGCCTGTCCGAAACGGAATCGCTGCTGCTGTTCCGGGTGGTGCACGACCTGCGGGCGCGCGGCGTGACCATCCTCTACATTTCGCACCGCATGCGCGAGGTGTTCGACAATTGCGACTACGTCACGGTGCTGCGCGATGGCCGGCACGTGCGGACGATGCGGCTGGACCAGACCGACCAGGACGAGGTGGTGCGCCTGATGGTCGGCCGCGATCTGGCGGGCGTGCAGCGCATCAAGACCGACACCGCGCACCGCCCGGTGGTGCTGTCGGTGCGCGGGCTGGGCGACGGCCACCGCTACCGCGACATCTCGTTCGACCTGCGGGAGGGCGAGATCGTCGGCCTGGCCGGGCTGATCGGCGCCGGACGGTCCGAGACGGTGCTGGGCATCTTCGGCGCGCCGGCGGCGCCGCACGGCAGCGTCGCCATCGACGGCAAGCCGGCGCGCATCCGCACCCCGGCCGACGCGATGCGCCTCGGCATCGGCCTGGTGCCGGAGGACCGCAAGGGGCAGGGGCTGGTGCTGGGCATGGCGGTCGGCAGCAACCTCTCGCTCTCGGCGCTCGGCCTGGGCCGCATCTCCAGCGCCGGATTCGTGCGGCCGGGCGCCGAGTCGCGGATGATCGACGGCTACGTGGACCGGTTCCGCATCAAGACGCCGTCGGTGCAGCAACTGGTCGGCCTGCTCAGCGGCGGCAACCAGCAGAAGGTGGTGCTGGCGAAATGGCTGGCCACACGGCCGCGCGTGCTGATCGTCGATGAGCCGACGCGCGGCGTGGACGTGGGCACCAAGGCGGAGATCTACACGCTGATGCGCGAGCTGGCGCATGAGGGCCTGGCGATCCTGGTGATCTCCAGCGACCTGCCGGAGGTGCTGACCATCTCCGACCGCATCCTGGTGATGCGCGCGCGGCGTGCTGGCAGGCGAGATCGCCTTCGAGGACGCGACCGAGGAGCGCATCATGGCGCTGGCGGCGCTGGAGCGGGAGGATGCCGAGGCGGCCTGAAATGCTGCCCCGGCCGAGCCGGGCCGCATCACCGCCCCGGCCGGCCTCAGAACCGCCCTCGCACACCGGCCAGGAACGACGGTCCCGGCGTCTGGAATCCGCTCGCCGGCTCGAAATGGCTGCCGCCGATGTTCCGGGCGTCGGCGAACAGCTCGATGCGCGGACGGATGTCATAGGTGACGGTCAGGTTCAGGATCGTGCCGCCGCGCTGCGGCCCGACCGGCCCCGGAAAGCCGTTGTCATCAACCAGGAAGTCAAGAAAGTGGCTGCTGTAAACAAGCTCCGGCGTGATCCGGAGCCCTTTCCACGGCGTCAGCCGCGCGTCCAGGCTGACCTGGTTCTGCGGCCTGCGCAGCAGCGCCGCGCCGGTCGTCAGATCCCGCGTCTCGGTATAGGTGTAGGTCGCCGTCGCCTCGATCCAGCGCGCCGGCCGCACCGTCAGGCTGCTCTCGACGCCGCGGGTGCGCGCGCGATCGACGTTGATTTCGGTCGAGGACAGGAAATCCGGCGCTTCCTGGAACTCGATCAGGTCGCGGATGCGGTTGTCGAAATATGTCGCTTCGATACTGACGCCGCGCCGGTCGTGGAACGCCGGAATGTCGAAGCCGATGCCGGCCTCCCAGCCGCGGCTGCGCTCCGGGCGCAGGGTCGGGTTGCCGACATAGCCGAAGCTGTCCACCCCGAACAGGTCGTACAGCGACGGCGCGCGGAACGCCGTGCCGTATGACGCCTTGAGCCGCGCCAGCGCCTCGGGGACGGCCAGCACTCCGCCGAGGCGATAGGTGAATGCGCTGCCGCCGTAGCGCGCGTCCTCGCCGCGCAGATCGCCGGTCACCGTCAGGCGGCGCAGCAACGTCGCCTGGATGCCGGCGTGTCCGGCATCGGACGAATCGCTCGCATCCACGCTGGATAGATCGGCAAAGCCGCCCGACGAGGTGTCCAGCCGCGAGCGCGCGGCGTCGCTGATATGCTCGTAGCCGATCGTGACCGCGGCATCGCGCGACCATGACAGGTCGGGCAGATGCACCGTGTTGTTCCACTGCACGTCGTCGCGGGTGCCGTGATAGCGGCTGTCGCCGAAGGCCTGGTTCGGGTCGGCGGCTTCCAGCAGCTCGACATAGTGCCGGTCGAACACGCTGCGCGAGACGAACAGGCCGCTCTCCCACACGCCGCCGAACAGCGTCGTGGTGGCGCCGAGCCGGCCGAAGGCGCTGTTGTCGCGCCCGGTATAGGCGTTCGCGTCGTATGCCGGAAAGCCAAGAGCATCAAGGCCGAACACGCTCTGTCGCCCGCGCAGCAGGGCGGAGAAGCGGGTGCCCTCGACCGGCGTGTAGCCGAGTTCGATCAGGCCGAGATTACTGCGATAGCCGTTGCGCGCCCCGGTGTACACGCTCTCGCGGCGTGGCGTGGTGTCGCTGCCCTGCAGCGACTGGTTCTCGGCATCCAGGTTGTAGTCGAACTTGCCGGTTCTGCCGGACAGGTTGCCGGCGAACAGATCCTGGCGCGGCAATCCGCCGGCGGCGGTGATGCTGCCGTGCAGCGGGCCGGCGCCCTGCCGGGTGATCAGGTTCACCACGCCGCCGATCGCGCCAGAGCCGTACAGGCTGGACATCGGCCCGCGCACCACCTCGATCCGCTCGATGTCGTCCAGCGTATCAACTCCGAAATTGAAGGCGCCGCCCGGGTCGGATGGATCGTTGACCGGCACGCCGTCGCGCAGCACCAGCACCTGGTTGCTGTTCGTGCCGCGTATGAACACGCTGGCATTGCCGCCCTGGCCGCCCGATTGCACGACATGCAGGCCGGGCACGGCCGACAATGCCTCGACCAGCGTGGTGTAGCCGCGGCTCTCGATGGTGTTGCGGGTGATGATGGTCACGCCGGCGGGGATGCGGTCTGCCAGCGTCGGCACGCGCGTCGCCGTCACCGTCATGTCGGGCAGCTGCACGATGGGCGCCGGCGGCTCCTGCGCCGCCGCAAGGGTTGGCAGCAGCATGGCTGCAACCAGGAAGGATCGCATGGCAGGCACTCCGAACGCGGCGCAATCGGCCGCGGGACGAACATGCGATTGCCGCTAGGGGTCTCTCTCCCGTTGCGCCGGTGCACCCCGCCCGTCGCGCGCGCACACTCTCGACGCCGGCCGGTCTCCTGGCTCGCGGCGTGTCGCCTGCGCCCGCCTTCTCGACCCGGCCTGCAAGGGGCGCAGGATGGGTCAATGGCACGATGGGGCAGGCACGCCGCTCTACAGTTGCGGGGGCAGCCGCGATATGTCGCGTTCCCGTTTCAGCCCTTGCGGGCCACCGTCGTCTGCGCCCTGCATAGCGGCCGTTGCGCGGGCGGCATAGTGCCTTCCTACAACACCACCACGCCGTGATGCTTGGCCTTGGCGTCCGGCTCGACATGGATGGTCACCGACAGGCCCTGCATCTCGGCCTGCAGCGCCGCTTCGATGCGGTCGCAGATGTCATGCGCGTCGGCCACGCTCATGCCGCCGGGCACGACCAGGTGGAACTCCAGGAAGGTCAGCCGTCCCGCATGTCGCGCGCGCAGGTCGTGCGCCTCGATCGCGCCCGCGGCATGCGTGGCCACCAGCGCGCGGATGCGCTCGACCACCTCCGGCGCGGGGGCCGCGTCCATCAGGCCGCCGACCGAATCGCGCAGCAGCAGCATGCCGGCGCCCAGGATATACACCGCCGTCGCCGCGGCCAGCACCGGGTCGAGCCACAGCCGGCCGGTGGCGATCACCAGCCCGACGCCGGCCAGGATGCCGGTCGAGGTGACGACGTCGGCCGCCAAATGCCGCCCGTCCGCGCCTAGCGCCGGCGAGCGCAGCCGGTGGCCGGCGCGCAGCAGCACCGCGGCCCAGCCCAGGTTCAGCACGGTCGCCGCCGCGTTCAGCGCCACGCCGGCCAGTGGCTGATCGTAGGCGACGGGATGCAGCCAGGTCAGCCAGGCATGGCGCAGGATCACCAGGGCGGCGACCACGATCAGCACGCCCTCGACCACGGCGGAGAAGAACTCTGCCTTGTCGTGCCCGTACGGATGGTTGGCGTCGGCCGGCTTGGCGGCGAAATACAGCGCCGCCAGCGCGATCACCGAGGCTGCGACGTTGACGACGGTCTCGGCGGCGTCCGAGAACAGCGCCGCCGAACCGGTCAGCGCCCAGGCCGCGGTCTTCAGCGCCAGCACCAGCAGGCCTACGGCGATGCTGCCGGTTGCAAGGCGGATCGTGGGCGTCATCGGTGGGGCGCTATCGGCGGATCGGGCGCATGCGCAGGGTGTAGCAGCGGCGGCCGGCGGGCTGCTACCGCGCGCCGCCGCGGCGCCGCTATGAAAGATGGCTGGCGATGTCGCGCGGCCATGGCGGCGGCGGACTCGTCGGCGCGGATCGGCGCCAGGAAGTCGCCGCCGGGCGCCATCAGGTACAGCACCGAACTGTGCTCGATCTCGTAGCCGCCGTCGGGGCGCGGATGGGCTGCGCTGCGCACCCGGTATTCGCGCTCCACGGCGCGGATCTGGCCGATGCCGTGCCGGTCAGGCCGAGCAGCCGCGGCGTGAATCCGGCGACATAGCGGCGCAGCACCGCCGGGCGTGTCGTGCCGCGGATCGACGGTGATGAACAGCGGCTGCACCCGGTCCCGGCCTGCTGCCCAGTTGGTCCAGCGCCGCGGCGAGCGCGCGCCAGCGTGGTCGGGCAGACATCGCGGCAATGGCTGTAGCCGAAATAGATCAGCTGATAGCGCCCCGGGAAGCTGCGTTCGGTGACGACCCGCCGTTGCCGTCGGCCAGCCGGAACGGGCCGCCGATCGGTCGCCTGCCGCGGGGCCGGCGGGCCGGGCAGCCGCAGCCAGCGCGCTGGCCAGCAGCAGCAGGCAGGCGATAGCCGCCGATGGCCGCCAGCAGGCCCGCCGGTCGCGCCGGCCGCCGCCGGTTCGTCGAATGCGCCATGGCCCGCCCTACATCCGCATATGCATCGGCTGCTCGCTGCCGCCCGGCGAGCGGATGGGCGCGGATCGCCGCGACCGCGCGCGCCAGAGCGTGCGGATCGTTCCAGCCGGGCGCGGCGCCCGGGCGCTGCAGCGCGCGCAGCCAGCCCTCGGCGTCGATCAGGAATTGGTCGCCCGGGATCCGCTCCGCGCCCAGGCCGGCGACGATGGCGTAGGCGGCGTCACCGCCTCGTCGTGCGCGACGCATAGCGCCGGGCCGGGCGCAGATGCCGGATCGGAGCTCGCCACGATGGTCGTGATGCCTGTCTCCCCGGTCCGGCATCGGCCGGCGGCGCGCCGATGACCAGGCGGATGATGTGTCCGCGCAAATCGGCCAGATGCAACCGTGTGCGCCGCCCGCGCACTCCGCCTGCAGGCCCGGCGCGCGCAGCGGCGGCGACCAATGCGCCGGCGCGGGCCTGCACCAGCCCGGCATTGCGTGCGCGGATGAAGTCGATCAGATCCCATAGATCCCGCTCGGACAGCACGCCGGCGAAGCCCGGCATCGCCATGCCGCCCTCCGGCGCCTCGATGCCGTGCGACAGCCACCAGATCAGCTCGCCGTCGCTGTGCATCCACAGATGCGCCGCGGTCAGGTCGGCCGGGGGCATCGGCAGGGTCTTTGCGGCCGGCCCGTCGCCATGGCCCTCGACGCCGTGGCAGACCGCGCAATGCTGCGGGTACAGCGCCGCCCCCTGCACGATGCGCGTTGGCGGCGAAGCCGGTCGGCGAGTGCTGGTAGCTGGTCGGATAGGCCTGCACGAACAGCAGATCGAGATGCGGGACGGCGAACCAGGCGATCGCGGCGGCGGCAGCCACCGCCAGCCAGCGCGCGCGATGCCGGACCAGGGCGGCCAGCAGCAGCAGCGCCACCGCACCGCGCCAGCGCCAGCCCGGCCGCGATCGACCTCGCGGCGGAAATCCGCGTCCTCGTTGACCGTGACCAGGCTAGGACGCACGGCGAACGGCCAGACCGGCTGGACGTGCATCGATGGCGGCAGGCTGGTCAGCACGCCGGCCGCCAGCACGACCAGCAGCCCGACCGCCGTCTCCAGCGCGATGCTGCGGCCGAGCCGGGAGCGGGCGCGCGTCGGGGTCGCGCCCGACAGGGCCGGCGCGAGGCGGAAGTGATTGGCCGCCGGCGAAGCCGAGCAGCGCCGCAAACAGCGCGATCTTGAGCAGCGCCACGAGGCCGTAGCGCGGTGCCGATCAGGCCGGGCAGGCCGCCGATCAGCACCCAGAACTGGAAGAACGCCGTGCCGGCCAGCACCAGCACGCAGGCGCCGCCGAGCCAGGAAAACCGGCGGCAGGCGCGCGCGGCAACCGCCGGCGGGGCGATGCGCACGACCAGCAGCAGCGGCAGCAGTCCGCCCAGCCACGCACCGGCCGCCAGCAGATGCAGCAGGTCCGACGCCAGCAGCCAGCCCGACCCGCCATCCATGCTGAACGCGTGGCTGTGGGCCGATTGCAGCGCCACCGCCACGGCCGCGAGCGCCGCCGCCGGCCAGCGCGCCCGCAGGCGGAGTGTCGCCGCGACCGCCGCCAGCACGCCCAGCCGGATCAGCACGACATGGCCGAACAGCGTCTGCCCCAGCACCACGGGCAGGGTCGCCGCGATGTCGCCAAGGGCGGGCGTGTCGGCCAGCGTGCCGGCGACCAGCCAGACCCAGACGGCCGTAGCCGCCGCCGCCAGCAGCAGGCTGATCCAGGCCAGCCGCCGCCAGGCTCGCTCGAAGCCCGCCAGCGCGGGCGGCGCGACGGCCACCCGCGCCAGCGACGCCCCGAACACCGACAGCAGGCCCGCCACCGACAGGCCGCGCGCGAGCGCCAGCGGCAGCCCTCCCGCGATGTCGAACGGCGCCAGCACGGCGGCTCCGGCGACTGCACCGTGCCCGGCCTATTGCACCGTGAAGGTGTAGTGGCCCTGGGTCTTGTGCGTGTCGGTGTCGGTCGCGTGCCAGACCACCTTGTAGGTGCCGGCCGACGAGCGGCTTCACCGGCACCGACAGGTGCCTGGCGTCGTCGGCCGCGACCTGCGCGCGGCCGGCATCGACGTGCTGGCCCTTCGAATCCAGGACGCTGATGGAGCAGAAGCGCGGCTCCAGCTCGTCATCGAACTCGATGGCGACCTGCGAGGGCGCGGTCTGCACCGTGCCGCCGATGGGCGGCGTCGCGGTCTTCGGGTAGGCGTGGGCGAGGGCGGCGGTCAGCGGGGCGAACGCGAGCACGGCGGCGCAGGCCAGCGCCGAGGCCGGAAGAGATGCGGTTCATAGGAGTGTTCCTTGCCAGAGATGTCGAGCAGATGCGGTGTATCAGCGATCGGACTCAGGCGAGGGTGGGTGGACCTCTCGGGTAGGCGGCATCGGGCAGGCCGGCTGGGCGGCGCGCGGGCGGCGGCGGCGCTGCGATGACCCGCGCCGCCAGCAGGCCGGGCGGCAGCGGCAGCACCGGGTCGGACGCCAGCAGAATCGGCGCAGCGGCGACGGCGCTGGCTGCCGGGCACAGCGCCTCGTCGGCGGTCCGGCGCAGCGGCGGGCGCGGCTGGTGGGCAGGCTGGCCGCCCTGGCACATCACGCTCAGCGCATCGAGGGCGGCGAGTTGGGGCTGTGCACGTCCTCGTCCGGCCAGACCACCGAGGCGACCGCCAGATGGCTGACCAACGCCAGCACGGCCGCGAGCAGGCCGACAAGGCGGCGGCGCGGGCCGGCGGCGGAACGACAACACCGGCATCGGCGCGGATGCTAGCAGGCGTCGCGGTCGGCGACAAGTCACGCTATCGCAGCAGGGCGGCAGCAGCGGATGGGGAGTTGGTGCGAACGGGTTGACGACGGTCACGCCGCGCCAGGCGAAGCCGTCCTGCATGTCCTCGGACAGCAGCAGGTCGGCGCCGGCGCGAGGCAGCGGCGGCAAGGATGATCGCGTCGAAGATCTGCAGGCCGATGCGTCGACGATCAAGCCCGCAGCTGACGGAGCGAAGCACTTCGGCCGAGGTCGGCATGGTATCGTGACAAAGCGTGCGCCCAGGTGCTGACGGCGGCCTGCGTGTGCCAGCGTCAGGCGCCATGATCTTGCGCGCCAGACACTGAACAGCTCGGCAAGCACCTGCGCCGGAATAACGGAGCCGCGCCGCGTCCAGATGGCACATGAGTCTCGCAGCTGCATGCTGACGTTCGGATCATTCACGCCTTCGGCATAGACCGAGGACATTCGTGTCAATCGCAACGATCACCTTCGTACAGCTCCTCGCGCGTCCACGTCACGCCGAGGTTCTGCGCCGGCTGGACTGCGCAGCCGAGCCATCAGCTTCCCAGCCGCCTCCTGACGCCGCTCCGCCTCATCTTCGATCGGAACGATCCGCGCGACCGGCTCGCCATGCGAGGTGACGGTGTACGTCGTCCCCGCCGCGCACCTCGCGCAGCACGCGCGAGAAATGCCGGTTCGCCTCGGCCGCCGAAATGTCCTTGTTCATGTCGACCCCCCGTGTAGTGACTGTCACTATACGGAATTCGGGATGGCCGTCCGCGCAAGCTCACACCGAGAAGTACCTTCGCCGCCGGGTTCAGCACCACGATGGCGCTGGTGGACTGCTCCGGGTGCAGCTGGAACTCGTCGGACAGATCCACCCCGATGCGCTCGGCGCCCAGCAGCCGCAGCAGCGCGCGCCTGGTCCTCCAGCTTCGGGCAGGCCGGGTAGCCGAACGAGTAGCGGCTGCCGCGATAGCCCTGCGCCAGCATCTTCTCGATGTCGCGGTCGTCCTCGCCCGAAAACCCGAGTTCGGCGCGGATGCGCTTGTGCGTGTATTCCGCCATCGCCTCGGCCATCTCGACCGACAGGCCGTGCAGGTACAGGTAGTCCTGGTAGCGGTTGTCCTCGAACCATTCGCGCGCCACCTCGCTGGCCTTCTGGCCGACCGTGACGACCTGCAGCCCGATCACGTCGCGCTGTTCGTCGTCGACGTCGCGGAAGAAATCGGCGATGCACTCGCCGTCCTCGCGCGGCTGGCGCGGCAGGGCGAAGCGGGCGAGTTCGGTTTGCCCGTCGGTGTCGAACACGATCAGCTCGTTGCCCTGCCCGGCCGCCTTCCAGTAGCCATAGGCGGCCTGCGGCCTGAGGATGCCGCCGGCCTCGCATTTGGCCAGCACCTCGCGCATCACCGGGCGCAGCTCCTGCTTCGCCCAGCCGAGGAAGTCCTCCAGGCTGCGGCCCTGCTTGCGAAAACCCCACTGGAATTGATACAGGCTGCGCTCGTTGACGAACGGCACGATGGCTTTCGGCGCGGCCTCGCACGATGCGCGCGCCCCAGAACGGCGGCTCGGCCACCGGCACGTCCCGCGTCAGCCGTCGCCGCCGCGCCTGCACCGCCGCCACATCTACCGGGCGGAACGCCTTGGCATCGGCCTGGCCCAGCGTGCGCTGCGGTGTTGCGGGCCTTGCCGGCCCGCTTGGACTGCAGCGCCGCCAGATAGTCGTCGAAGCCGTTGCCGGTGACGCGGTCCATCAGATGCAGCCCGTCGAACGCATCGCGCGCATAGGCGACGCGGCCGCAGGCATAGGCGCGCACGCAATCGTCCTCGACGTAGTTGCGCGTCAGCGCCGCCCCGCCCAGCAGCACCGGGATCTCCAGGCCCTGCCGGCTCATCTCCTCCAGGTTCTCGCGCATCACCACGGTCGATTTCACCAGCAGCCCGGACATGCCGATGGCGTGCGCGCGGTTGTCGCGCACCGCGGCCACCATGTCGGCCAGCGGCACCTTGATGCCGAGATTGACCACGCGGTAGCCGTTGTTGGTCAGGATGATGTCGACCAGGTTCTTGCCGATGTCGTGCACGTCGCCCTTGACCGTGGCCAGGACGATGGTGCCGCGCTCCTGCCCGGCGACGCGCTCCATCATCGGCTCAAGATAGGCGACCGCCGCCTTCATCGTCTCGGCCGATTGCAGCACGAACGGCAACTGCATCTTGCCCGCGCCGAACAGCTCGCCCACCACCTTCATGCCGTCCAGCAGGATGTCGTTGATGATCGCCAGCGGCTCGTGCGTGCGCAGCGCGTCGTCCAGCTCGTCGGTCAGGCCCTTGCGGTCGCCATCGACGATGCGGTCGCTTAAGCCGGCCCTCGACGGTCGGCGCGCGCTGCTTCTTGGCGGCGTCCGCCAGCTTGCGGTCGGCGAACATCTCCAGCAGGCGCTGCAACGGATCGTAGCCCTCGCGCCTGCGGTCGAAGATCAGATCCTCGGCGACCTGCACCTCCTCCGGCGGGATCTGGTGCAGCGGCCGGATCTTGCTCACATGCACGATCGCGCCCGGTCATGCCGGCGCGCACCGCATGGTCGAGGAACACCGAGTTCACCACCGCGCGGGCGGCGGGGTTGAGGCCGAAGCTGATGTTGGACAAGGCCAAGGACGATCTGGATGTCGGGGAAGCGCTCGCGGATCAGCCGCGATGCCCTTCAGCGTCCATTCGCCCAGCTTGCGGTCGTCCTCGTTGCCGGTGGCGATGGTGAAGGTCAGCGGGTCGATCAGCAGATCCGATTGCGGCAGGCCGTAGCGGTCGCAGGCGAACGTCGACCAGCCGCTCGGCGACGGCGAGCTTGCGTTCCGGCGTCTTGGCCATGCCCTCCTCGTCGATGGTCAGCGCGATCATCGCCGTGCCGAACTTGCGCGCCAGCTCCATGCGCCGCTCGGCCGGCGCTTCGCCGTCCTCGAAGTTGAGGCTGTTGATGATCGGCTTGCCGCCATGCAGCTTCAGCGCGGATTCGAGAACCAGGGCCTCGGTGCTGTCGATCACCAGCGGCGCGTTCACCGAGGCCGTGAAGCGCCGGATCACCTCGTCCATCTCGGCCACCTCGTCGCGACCGACGAAGGCGGTGCAGACATCGAGGCTGTTGGAGCCTTCGGCCACCTGCTCGCGCGCCACGGCGACGCAGCCGTCCCAATCGTGGCGCTCCTGCAGCTCGCGCCATTTCTTGCTGCCGTTGGCGTTGCAGCGTTCGCCGATGGAGAAGTAGCTGTTCTCCTGGCGCAACGGCGTCGCGCCGTACAGGCTGGCCACCGACGGCACCCAGACCGGATGGCGCGCCACCGGAACCGGCCGGCGCTCGCCGCTGGCGCGCAGCATGGCGTCCAGCGCCTCGATATGCGTGACCGTGGTGCCGCAGCAGCCGCCGATCAGGTTGATCCCGTCCTCGGCCACGAAGCGCTCGCATCCAGCTTGCCATCTCGGCTGCGCCCAGCGGGTAGTGCGTGTGCCCATCGACCAGCTCCGGCAGCCCGGCATTGGGCTGCACGCTGATCAGTCCAGGCCAGTTCGTCGCGAGGAAGCGCAGATGCTCGGCCATTTCCTGCGGCCCGGTGGCGCAGTTCAGGCCGAGCAGCGGCACGTCCAGCGCGTGCACCACGGCGGCGGCCGCGGCGATGTCGGGGCCGACCAGCAGCGTGCCCGTGGTCTCGACCGTCACCTGCACGAAGATCGGCGTGTCGGTGCCGGCCTCGGCGCGGGCGCGCTTGGCGCCGTTCACCGCGGCCTTGATCTGCAGCGTGTCCTGGCAGGTCTCGATCAGGATCGCGTCCACGCCGCCGGCGATCAGGCCGCGCGACTGCTCGTACAGCGCCGCCTCCAGCGGGTCATAGGCGATGTTGCCGAAAGTAGGCAGTTTGGTGCCCGGGCCGATGCTGCCCAGCACATAGCGGTGGCGGCCATCGGCGAAGCTGTCGGCCGCCTCGCGCGCCAGCTCGCCGGCGGCGCGGTTGATCTCAAAGGCGCGGTCGGCGAGGTCGAACTCGCCCAGCGTCACCGGCGAGCCGCCGAAGCTGTTGGTCTCGACCATATCCGCGCCGGCGGCGAAATAGCCGCGGTGGATCTCGCGCACCAGGTCGGGACGCGACAGGTTCAGGACGTCGGTGCAGTTCTCCCGCCCCCAGTAATCCGCCTCGACATCCAGCGTCATCGCCTGCACGCGGCTGCCCATGCCGCCGTCGCACAGCAGCACGCGGTCGCGCAGCAGATCGAGCAGATGCGGACGGGTCATCGCGTCTCCTCCAGATGCAGATCGGCGCGGCTTGCGGGCTGCGCTGCCGGCCGATCGCCGGTCCACAGCAGCACCGGCGCGGTGTCGGCGACCTGCCAGGCAGGCGCGGCACGCAGACCCGCCTGGCGCAGCAACGCCTGCATCGGCGCGTCGGCGAAGCCGGGCCAGCGATGCGCCAGGCGCGACTGCATCGCCGTGTCGCCATGCGCGGCCAGATCGACCACGATCAGCCGGCCGCCGGGCCGCAGCACGCGCGCCGCCTCGATCAGGGCAGCTGGCGGGTCCTCGGCATGATGCAGCAGCATCTGCATCACCACGACGTCGAACCCGGCATCCGGCAGCGGCAGGCGGTACATGTCGGCCAGCCGCACCGCGCAATGCCCGAATTCCGGGCCGGCCAGCCGGGCGCGCGCCAGCGCCAGCATGGCGCGGCTGGCATCCACGCCGACCGCGCCATGCACCCGCCCGGCCACCAACTCAAGCAGCCGCCCGGTGCCGGTGCCGATATCCAGCAGCCGCAACCCCGGGTGCCCCGGCAGCAGGGACAGGACCGCCCGCTCCACCTCGCCCGCCGGCAGGCCGAGCGCGCGCATTTCGTCCCAATCCGCTCCCCGCGCGCGGAAGCTGTCCGACGCGACGCGCGCCCGCTCGGCCAGCACCCGCGCCGCCTGTCGCCGGTCGCCCTCCAGCACCGCGTCATCGGCCGGCAGCCGCTCCAGCAGCGTGCGGACCAGCGAGCCGGTCGCGGTGGACGGGGCGGGCAGGGCCAGCCAGACATTCGCGCCCTCGCGCACCCGCTCCAGCAGCCCGGCCTCGGTCAGCAGACGGAGATGGCGCGACAGCCGGGGCTGCGACTGGCCAAGCACCTCGCAGAAGTCCATGACGCAGAAACTGCCCCGCGCGGCCAGCGCCAGCAGGCGCAGGCGCGTCGGCTCGGCGCAGGCGCGCAAGGCGGCGAGGAGATCATCCATGCCTGGTAAATCGCATAAAGACATCCTTATGTCTAGATGATGAGCGATGCACGAATCCCCGTGGTGGTAGGCGGCGCGGCGCAGCGTCGGCCGGGCGACCGTCTGCTGGACGCCGAACCGGCCGGCGCGGCGCCCGCGCACACGCCGGGCTGCGCCTGCTGCAAGCCGCGCGATCGCCTGGCCGTGGAACTCGGGCGAGTGTTTTCGGAACGCGCCCGCAATCCGGCCGAGAGCTTCGCGCGGGTCCTGGTGGTTGGCGCCGACCCCGGTGCAGTGGCCGCCGCGATCGCGGGCGACGTGCTCGCGCGCGCCCGCTATCGGTTTGAGGGAAGCGCCTGATGGATCTGGACTGGTCGTACTACGAGAGTGTCCGCGCGCTGCTGGATTCGCGGCAGGAAGCGGCTGCGCTGGACAGCCTGGCCCGGCACCGGCTGGCCGCCGGTCGCCTGCCTGCGCCTCTGGCCGTGCTGCAGGCGCAGGCGTTGACCACGCTGGGCCGGCACCGCGCCGCGCTGGATGCGCTGCTGGAGGTCGTCGCGCGCGGCGAGGCGGATTTCTGGACTTGGTACAACGTGGCCGAGGCGCGTCGGCACCTGGGCGACTGGGACGGCGTGTTCGAGGCCAGCCGTCAGGCGCACGCGCTCGCCGGCTGGCCGGACAGCGCGGCACACGGCTACCGCTTCACGCACGATTATTTCTCCGCAAACCTGTGGAACTGGCAAGACTGGTTTGCCCGGCACGTCACCGCCGCACCGGTGCGCGCCCTGGAGATCGGCAGTTGGCAGGGCGGCTCGGCCTGCTGGCTGCTCGACCGCGTGGTCGGCCCGCGCGGCGGCAGCCTGGTCTGCATCGACCCGTTCGCCGGCAGTTCCGAACATGCCGGCTTCCTGCCCGGCGTGCTGAATGACGTCGGCGCATCGCTGGAGCGTCTGTTCGACGACAACATCGCGCGCACCGGCCGCGCGGATCAGGTGCGCAAGCTGGTCGGCTATTCGCAGGACGCGCTGCCGTCGCTGGCGGGCGAGACGTTCGACTTCATCTACATCGACGGCGCGCACGAGGCGAAGTTCGTGATCCAGGACGCGCTGCTGTGCTGGCGGCTGCTGCCGGCGGGCGGACACATGCTGTTTGACGACGTGCCGTTCACCTTTGCTGACCGGCCGGAGCAGGACACCGCGCGGGCGATCGACTTCTTCCTGTCGCTATTCGGGGACGAGTTGGACGTGCTGGTGCGCGAGCGGCAGTTGCTGCTGCGGCGGCACGCGTAGTCCTGTGCCGGTCGGGCGGGGATCGTCAGCTCCTCAGATCCCCAAGGCCGCCGCCGCGTGCTGCGCCAGGCTCAGCAGCGCCCGGTCGTAGCCGTGCCCAGCGGCGATGGACAGTCCGAGCGGCGCGCCGCGCAGGCTGGCGACCGGTAGCGAAATCTCCGGCAGCCCGCACTGGCTGGCGATCGCGGTGAAGCCGCCGGTGCGTTCGCGCACCACTTCCTGCTCCTCAGGCGTGGACGACAGCAGCGGCGCCGGCACCGGGCTGGTCGGAAACACCAGCACCGCGCCGCCGGCCAGCAGCGCGCGCACCCGCGCGGTCAGCATGCGGCGGAACGCGCGCCCGGCGGCGGCCTCGGTCTCGGTGATCGCGCGCGCCGCCGCCAGCCGTCGTTCCACGCCGGGCGACAGCGCCGGCCGGGTCGCCTCGAGCCAGCCGCCCAGCGTGACCCAGGCCTCCTGTCCCTGCACCGCGCGCTGATGGCGGTACAGCACGGATGGCCCCTCGGGCAGCGGGCGCACGCCCACCGCGGCGCCGAACGTGGCGGACAGCGCCTGCAGCGCCGGCAGCAGGGCGGCGACGACATCGAAATCGGCGCTCTCCCAGGCTTCCTCGAACCGCAGCAGTGGCCCCAGCGCGGTCGGCGCGGTCCCGGCTTCCGGCAGCAGCGCGCGGCCGACCTGCGCCAGCAGCGTGGCGTCGCGGGTGAACCAGCCGGGCGTGTCCATGCTGGGGGCCAGCGCGCAGGCGCCGGCCAGCGAGATCGCGCCCTGGCTGGGGCGGATGCCGAACAGGCCGCAATAGCTGGCCGGGATGCGAACCGATCCGCTGGTGTCCGACCCCAGCCCGATCTCCGCGAGCCCGCCCGCCACCGCCGAGGCCGAGCCGCAGCTCGACCCGCCGGGGAAACGGTCCGGCGCACGGGGGTTGGCGGGCGTGCCGTGCCAGGGGTTCTCGCCGGTCAGGCCGAACGCCAGCTCGACCGTCTTGGTCTTGCCAACCAGCCGCGCGCCGGCCTCAAGCAGGCCCTGCACGACCGGCGCGGTGGCCACCGCAGGCGCGTGCGTGCGCGCCCAATCGGGATTGCCGAAGCCAGTCACGGCGCCGGCGACATCGAACAGATCCTTGACCGCAAGGCTGCGCCCGGACAGCGGGCCGGTTCCCGCGCCGTCGCGCAACACCGCCGGGCCGGCGACGAACGGATCGTCCGGACGGTCGGGCGGATCGATTCTGGTTCCCATCCGGTGTCTCCGTGTGATATGGCGCGGCGCGGCCGATCGTCCCAATGGGAAAACGCGGTCGCGCCTGCCGGGCGAAACGGCATCGGGTGCAGGCCCGCATCCGGTCCCGGTTTTTACCCGATTAATCCTGCGGCATGATATGTCTGTCGTGCGTGCCGTGCCATCACCTGCCGGACGCCGCGCGACATGCGGCCGGTTGGGCGTCGCGCGGGTCCGGCGTCCTTGGGCTGCCTGTCCTCGAAGGAGGGTTCGAACGTGAGTGAGAGTGACGGCGCAACGCAGCTCGGCGGTGATCTCGGCGATCTCGGCCGGGCGAGCAACGACCGGACCGCGATGCGCCAGGCCCTGGACACGCGGATCCTGGCGATCCTTGCCGTGGGCCAGTTCCATAACACCGATCTGGACCGCGAGGCGCTGCGCCTGCCGCCGGGAGGCGAGCCGCCGCCGCCGGCGACCCTGGTGCAGTGGGTGCGCGACGGCGGTCTGTGGGCCAAGGCAATCCGAATCAAGTGGACGCAGCTGATGAAGCTGGAGGTGTCGTCGCCGGTGGTGCTGCTGCTGCGCGACGGAAGCGCGGCGTTGCTGACGACGCTCGATGTCGGACGCAACGTGGTCTGGGTGAAGGATCCGCGCGGCGCTTCCGGCGACCTGCCCGTGGCGGTCGACGAGTTGCGGCTGTCCCAGGTCTGGGACGGCGAGGTCATGCTGATCCGCCGCGAGCGCGGCATGACCGACGACACCGCGCCGTTCAACATCGGCTGGCTCGGCCGCATCGTCTGGCAGGAAAAGAAGATCCTGCGCGACATCATCTATGGCTCGGTCGCGCTGTCGTTCCTGACCATCGTCCCGCCGCTGATCGTCATGACCATCCTGAACCAGGTGATGTGCATCAGAGCATGTCCACGCTGATGCTGATCACCATCATCCTGGCGATCATGATGATCGCCGAGACCCTGCTGGGGTTCTCGCGCCGGCTGCTGATGATGACCGTCGGCGCGCGCGTGGACACCAAGCTGAACCTGCAGGTGTTCCGGCGCCTGCTGAACCTGCCGCTGGACTATTTCGAGCGCAACCAGGCCGGCGTCATCACCCACCACATCATGGAGGTGAACAAGATCCGGCAGTTCCTGACCGGGCGGCTGCTGGCGCTGCTGCTCGACTGCATCACTTTGTTCGTGCTGCTGCCGGTGCTGTTCATGATCCAGCCGACGCTGACCTGGCTCGTGGTCATCTGCGGCGGCCTCATCGCTGTCACCATCATGGCCTTCCTCGGCCCGGTCAGCCGCGCCATCGGCCGCCACATCTCGCCGAGACGCAGAAGCAGAGCGTGCTGATCGAATCGCTGCATGGCATCCGCACGGTCAAGTCGCTGGCGCTGGAGGCGCAGCAGCGCGAGATCTGGGATCGCCGCGTCGCCGACGCCACCCATACCAAGATGCTGGTGCGAGCGGCTGGTGAACTGGCCGCAGGCCATCACCTCGCCGATCGAGAGCTTCATGCAGCGCGGCGTGCTGATCATCGGCGTGTTCGTGGCGCTGCAGAGCGGCAACATGGCCGATGCCGGCGGCCTGGTCGCCTTCATGATGCTCAGCAGCCGCGTGGCGCAGCCGCTGGCCGGGCTGGCCCGCGTGCTGGAAGACATGCAGGAGGTCCGGGTGTCGATCAGCATGGCCGCGTCCGTGCTGAACAGCGCGCCGGAGGTGGCCAACCCGGGCGCCGGGCTGCGGCCGCGGATCGAGGGCGGCATCTCGTTCAACAAGGTCGAGTACTCCTATCCCGGCTCCAAGACCAAGGCGCTGGACGGCGTCAGCTTCGAGATCCCGCCGGGCACCATGCTGGGGCTGGTCGGCAAGTCGGGATCTGGCAAATCGACCATCACGCGCATGCTGCAGGGCATCAGCCGCGACTACGAAGGCTACATCAAGCTCGACGGCAATGACCTGCGCGAGATGAACCTGTCCCACATGCGGCGCAATTTCGGCGTGGTGCTGCAGGAGAACTTCCTGTTCCGCGGCACCGTGCGCGAAAACATCATTGCCGGCCGCCCGGGGCTGACCCTGACCGACGCGGTGCGCGCCGCCCGGCTGGCCGGCGCCGAGGAGTTCATCGAGCGCATGCCGAACGGCTATGAGACGTTCGTCGAGGAAGGCTCGCCCAACCTGTCCGGTGGCCAGCGGCAACGGCTGGCGATCGCCCGCGGCCTGATCCACGACCCGCGGCTGCTGATCCTGGATGAAGCGACCAGCGCGCTCGATCCGGAAAGCGAGGCGTTGGTCAACGCCAACCTGCAACGCATCGCCAAGGGCCGGACAATGGTCATCGTCTCGCACCGGCTGTCGTCGCTGACCGATTGCGATCAGATCCTGGTGCTGGACAAGGGCAAGCCGGTGGACATGGCGCCGCACTATATCCTGGTCGAGCGCTGCCAGATCTACCGTCAGCTCTGGCTGCAGCAGAACCGGCATCTGGAAACCGGCGGCGCGCCGCGCGGCGGCATCCCCGCCCCGGTCATCGCCCAGGGCGATTGAGGCGGGCGACCCATGCGAGCAGGGACAATGGGTACGGGTAATCGAGTGCCGATCGCGGCTGGCGGTCGAGGAGGCCTGGCATGAAACGGGGCAACATCCCGGCGCTGCCCGCGCCGAGCCGCGGCGCGCTGGTGAAAAGCGAAACGGACCGCACCGGCTTCGCGCTGCTGGAGTTCCAGTCGCCATCGGCCGCGCTGATCGCCGAGCCGCCGCCGCTGATGGCGCGGCTCAGCTCCTACATCATCGCGACCGCAATCCTGGCCGCGGTCGGCGCCATGTTCATCATCAAGGTGGACATGGTCGTGGTGGCGCAGGCCGTCACCCAATCCGCCGACCCCGATATCGTCATCCAGCCGCTTGAGACCGCGGTGGTCAAGACGATCAACGTCGAGGAAGGGCAGACCGTCAAGAAAGGCCAGTTGCTGGCCCAGCTCGATCCGACCATCGCCGCCAGCGACAGCACCTCGACCACGGCGCAGGAGCAGAGCCTGCTCGCCCAGGTCGATCGCATGCGCGCCGAGCTGTCGGACAAGGAATACGTCTCCGACGGCACCAAGTACAGCGACGCCCAGGCGCAGATGTGGCAGGAGCGGCACGCCAACTTCGTCTCGCAGAGCGACAGCTACAAGCAGAAGGTGCAGGCCGCCCGTTACCACGTCGAGCAGCTCAAGGCCGACCAGACCGGCTATGAGCAGCGGCTGCCGCTGGCGCAGACGGTCGAGAACAAGCGGCGCGAACTGGCCAGGATGGGCCTCGACAGCCAGCTCGACCTGCTCTCGGCGATGGACGCGCGGGTGCAGATCGAATCGTCGCTGGCCGATACCCGCCAGCAGCTGCAGGGCGCGCAGCACGACCTGCAGGGCGCCATCGCCGATCTCGCCGCCTTCGTGCAGCAATGGTATTCCACGACATCCGACCAGCTCGCCACGCAGGAGCGGGCGCTGTCGGACATGACCGGGCAGGCGACCAAGAACGGGCTGCTGTACAAGCTGGTGCAGCTCCGTGCGCCGCAGGATTCGGTCGTGTACAACATCTCCAACGTGGCGGTCGGCTCGGTCCTGCAAAGCGGCGCGGAGATGATGCGGCTGGTTCCGGTCAATTCCGGCCTGGATGTCGTGGGCTTCGTGCAAGGCTCGGATTCCGGCTTCATGAAGACCGGCGATCCGTGCTCGATCAAGTTCGATACGCTGCCGTACATCATCTACGGCTATGCCACCGGCCATGTCGTCAGCATGAGCGCCGACAGCTTCGCCAACCTGCCGGCGACGCAGACCAACGCGCTGCCGCAGCAGCCGACGCTTGGCGTATCGCAGCCGCAGGCGCTGCCGGCGATCAGCCCGGTGCTGTACAAGGTGCGCGCGAAGATCGACGTGCTGTCGATGCACAACATCCCGCCGACCTTCAAGGTAGTGCCGGGCATGCCCATCACGCTCGATGTGAAGGTGGGCAAGCGCACCGTCCTGGAATACTTCTTCGAGCGGCTGCTGCCGAAGTTCGAGGAAGGCATGCGCGAGCCGTCATGATCGCGCCGTCACGGATGATCGCGGGCCGGGGCTGAGCATGGCGATGTTCCAGCGCCTCGGCGACTCGATGGCCACCCCCGCCGGCGCATTGCGGCGGGCGCAGAGGCGCATCGAGGCGGGCGAGCGTGCCGAGGCGTTCCCGCTGCTGGCCCGCGCCGCGCGCGCCGGCATCGTCGAGGCCGAGTTCCTCGTCGGCCGCGCCTATCTGGACGGCGCTGGCGTGCCGCCCAGCGCGGTCGAGGCGGCGCGCTGGCTGGAGCGCGCGGCCGAGCGCGGCTATATCGAGGCGCAGTCGCTGGTCGCGGCGATCTACCTGCACGGCGTCGCCAGTCAACGATCCGCGCCGGCGATCGGCGGCTCGGCGGAGGCGCCGGCGCCCGCGGTGGCCGAGATCTCCGCGCCGGCCTCGGTGATGTTCCGCGCCTCGGCCAGCATCGACCCGGATCTCGGCCGCGCCGCCGCCTGGGCCCGCCGCGCCGCCGATTCCGGCTCGGCCGACGGCCAGGCGCTGCTGGGCTACCTCCTGACCTCCGGCCCGGACTCGATGCGCGACCTGGACGCCGGCGAGGCGATGTACTGCCGCTCGGCAGACGCGAACTGCCCGCAGGGCCACCTGGGCTACGCGTTGGCGCTGCTGCGGCGGGCGCAGACGCCGGACATCCTGGACCAGGCCGCGGCGCAACTGGCGCGCGCCGCCGAAGCCGGGCTGGGCACGGCGCAGTATCTGCTCGGCGTGCTGCACGAGCAGGGCCGCGGGGTGGCGCAGGATCTCGAGCGTGCGGCGGACCTGTATGGCGAGGCGGCGCGGAAAGGCGTGCGCTCCGGGCAGGCGCGCTACGGCTTGGCGCTGCTGCACGGCCAGGGCATCGAGCGCGACATGCTGGAAGGCGAATCCTGGCTGCGGCGCGCCGCGTTGCAGGGCGATCCGGAGGCGGCGGCGGTGGTGGGCGACCTGTATGCCCGCGGCGGCGAACTGCCGCCCAACCACGCCGAAGCCGCCATGTGGTTCCGCCGCGCCGCCGAGGCGGGGCACAAGACCGCGGCGCGCGCGCTCGGCCTGCTGCATCTGACCGGAGCAGGGGTGCCGCGCGACCCCACGGAGGCGGCGCATTGGTTCCGGGTCTCGGCCGAGGCGGGCGATGCGCAGGCCAAGCAGGATCTGGCCAATCTGGTGCTGCAAGGCAAAGCCGAGCCGGAGGACGCCGAGCGGATCCGCACCTGGTTCGAGCAGGCGGCCACCGCCGGCGATCTGGTTGCGGCGTTCAACTATGGCATCTGCCTGGCCGAGGGCGTCGGCATCGCGCGCGACGACGCGCAGGCGGTGCAGTGGCTGCGTCGCGCCGCCGAGGGCGTCGTCAACGCCCAGTACTGGTACGGCCGCATGCGCATCGAGGGGCGCGGCGGCCCGGTCGATCAGGAAGAAGGCCGGGCCTGGATCAGCCGCGCCTCGAACCTCGGCATGCTCGACGCGAACGTGGCGCTGGCCGAGCTCATGGTGAAGGGCCGTGGCGGCCCCAAGGATCATGCCGCGGCGCTGGTGCTGTTCCAGCGCGCCGCCGAGCACGGCCATGTCGGCGCGATGTTCGCGCTGGCCGCGCTGCATGGCGGTGGCCACGACGTGCCGTGGAACCGGCCGGAGGCGCAGAAATGGTTCCGCGCCGCGGCGGAGCGCGGCCACCCGCATGCGCAGCTCATGCTGGGGCGCTATCTGGGGCGTGGCCTGGCCGGGCAGACCGACCCGCGCGCAGCCCGCGCCTGGCTGGAACGCGCCTTGGCGCAGGGGCTCGAAGAAGCCCAGGGCGATCTGGACAGCCTACCGGGCAACTCGTCCGCTCCACCGCCTGCCGCGAGTCGCGCGACTGTGGATCGGGCCGAGATGGGCCGGACCGAGATGGGCCGGACCGACATGGGCCGGACCGAGATGGGCCGGACCGACATGGGACTGGCACGGATGGGCCAGGCGGAGGTGGGCCAGGCACGGGTTCTGGCGTCGAGCGATACCCTGGCCGGCTGATCCGCCGCGCGCGGCGGCGCTGCAGACGCAGGCCGAGCGCGCTGGCGCGCTCGCTTTGGCGGCGCTGCAAGCCGGTCAGACGGCGCTGGCGCGCGGCGATGCGGACGAGGCGGTGCAATGGCTTGAACGCGCCTGCCGCTTCGCGCCGGAGGATCCCGCGCCGCTGCTGTCGCTCGCCACCGCGCGCCTCGCCGCGGGGGATCCGGCGGCGGCGCTCGACGGGTTCCGCCTGGTGGCGCGGCGCTGCGACGTGCGCGAGGCCCGGCTGGGCGAAGCGGTCGCCTGTCTCCGCCTGGGGCGCGCCGCCGAGGCCGCCGCCGCGCTCGGCGAGTGCCTGGCGCGCCATCGCTGGGACGGATCCGACAGCATGCCGCGGGCGGTCGTCACGGCGGCGCGCCTGCCTGGCTGGTGCGCCCTGGCGGCGGACGGGACGGTGGCGGTCGGCCTGCGCGACGCGGCGGGCCGGCCCCGGCGCCCCTCCATTCTGGTGGACGGCCAAGAGTTGCGCGGCGCGGCCGTGCCCGCCGCCGCGGCGCGGATCGAGGTCGCGCTGGACGGCGCGAGGCTGCTCGGCAGCCCGATCGACGCGGACGCGATCTGCCGCGCCGAGGGTGTGGTCTGGGCCGAGCAGGGCGGTATTTCCGGCTGGGCCTGGCATCCGTGCGATGCGGCGCGCGACCCGGTGCTGACGCTCACCGACGGCGTGCGGCGCCTGTCCATCGTCGCCGCGGACCAGAGCATGTCTTCGCCGCGGCCGTTGAGCCGGCCGCGCCGCTTCGTGGTGACGGCGGCGGCGCTGTCCGGGTTCGTCGGCCCGATCGGCGTCGCGGCCGCCGATGGCCGGGATCTGGCCGGCAGCCCGCTCGATCCCGATGCGGCCCGCCGCAGCGCCGCCGCGATCGCCCGGATGGTGGCGCGATGCTGGCCGCTGCTGGGCGAGGCGGCGGCCACGCCGGAGGCCGGCTGGGCGTCGCATGCGGCCGCGTCGGCGGCGCTGTCCGGCTGGCCCGCATCGGCGGCGCCGTGCCCGCAGCGCCCCGTGGCCGTGGTGATCCCGGTCTACCGCGGCATGGCCGAGACCCTCGCCTGCATCGCCGCGACGCGGCGCACGCTGCCCGCCGGCGGCACGCTGCTCGCGGTGGACGACGCCTCGCCGGAGCCGGAGCTGGCGGCGGCGCTCGACGCCCTGGCCGCCGCCGGCGCGCTGCGGCTGCTGCGGCTGCCGCGCAATCTCGGGTTCCCGGGCGCGGCGAATGCCGGGATGCGGGCGGCGGCGGCGCTGCCGGGCGGGGCGGACATCGTGCTGCTGAACAGCGACGCGCAGCCCACGCCGGGCTGGCTGGACGCGCTGCGCGCGGCGGTCCACTCGGCCGCGGACATCGGCACCGCCTGCCCGCTCTCCAACGACGCGACCATCCTGACCTATCCCGACCCGGACGCCCCGGCCGCGCCGCCGCCGGCGGGCGCGGCGCTGGCGGCGTTGGCCCGTCAGGCGGCGCGGGCCAACCCCGGGGCGTTGGTCGATGTGCCGACCGCGGTCGGATTCTGCATGTATGTCCGCCGCGAATGCCTGGAGCAGACCGGGGTGTTCCGCACCGATCTGTTCGGGCAGGGCTATGGCGAGGAGAACGACTTTTCCATCCGCGCGCGGCATCTGGGGTGGCGGCATGTGGCCGTCCCGGCCGCCTATGTCGCCCATCACGGCGGCCGCTCGTTCGGCGCGGCGCGGGCGGCATTGATCGCGCGCAACCTGTCTGTCCTGGAGGGCATCCATCCCGGCTATCACGCGCTGGTCGCGGAGTGGATCGCCCGCGATCCGCTGGGACCGGCGCGCCGCCGCATTGACGCGCTGCGCTGGGCCGCCTCGTGCCGCCGCGCAACAGCCGGGGCGGTGCTGCTGGTGACGCACGAATCCGGCGGCGGCGTGGAGCGTTGCGTGCAGGCGCGCGCCGCGACGTTGCGCGCGCAGGGACTGCGCCCGTTGCTGCTGCGTCCTGTGCTGGACCGCAGCGGCGACCCCGCGGCGCTGGAGCGGTCCTATCTGCCGCGGCTGTGCCGGATCGACGAGCCGGGCGCAGGCAGGGCAGCGGAGTGGTGCAATCTGCGCTTCCGCCTGCCCGACGACATCGCCGATCTCGCCGCCCTGCTGCGCGCCGCCCGCCCGGTCGCGATGGAGGTGCATCACCTGCTTGGTCACGATCACGCCGTGCTCGACCTCGCCCGGCTGCTCGGCGTGCCTTACGAGATGCGGCTGCACGACTACGCTTGGTTCTGCCCGCGCATTTCGCTGATGGGTCCGTCCGGCCGCTACTGCGGCGAGCCGGATGTCGCGGGCTGCACGGCTTGCGTCGCCGATCTCGGCAGCCGATTGGAGGAGGCGATCACCGTGCCGGCGCTGCTCGCCCGCTCGGCGGCCGATCTGGCGGGCGCGTCGCAGGTGATCGCGCCCTCGGTGGACGCAGCGCAGCGCCTGGCGCGGCACTTCCCCGCCATTCGCCCGCGCGTCGAGGCGCACGAGCCGGACGAGTACCCGCCCCTGGCGGAGCCGGCAGCGGGCGTGATCCGGCGCGTCTGCGTGGTTGGCGCGATCGGGCCGGAAAAAGGTTATGACGTGCTGCTGGCCTGCGCCCGTGACGCCGCCGCGCGCGACCTGGCGCTGGAGTTCTGTCTCGTCGGACACAGCGTCGATGACGCCCGCCTGCTGCAGACCGGGCGAGTGCGCATCACCGGCCCGTTCGATGCCGCCGAGGCCGAGGCGCTGATCCGCGCCCAGCGCGCCGATCTCGGCTTCATCCCGAGCGTGTGGCCGGAAACCTGGTGCCTGGCGCTTGGCGAGGCGTGGCGGGCCGGGCTGGCGGTGGCCGCATTCGACCTCGGCGCACCGGCCGAGCGCATCCGCGCCACCGGGCGGGGCTGGCTGTTGCCGCTCGGACTGCCGGCGACACGCGTGAACAACGCACTTCTAACGCTGGCCCCGCTTGCGAGCCGCGGCCGCGTCATGCAAACGAGCCAGACCGAGACGCACCGCCACGCGGCTGCGCCGCCATAGTCCAGCGAGACCATAGTTCATGCCCGACGCGCCCGCACATGCCGCCCGCGGCCAGACCGCAGCACGGCACGCACCGACTGCCGCCCCGCCCGATCCGGCGAAGCCGGCGCCGATGCGGGTGCAGCAGCCGCGCCCCAACCAGGCGGGCGCTGGCGGCGGGCAGGCCAAGCCGGGCGGCCAGCTGATGTCGGAGCTGAAAGTCAGCGGCCATCTGATGACGCTGGAAAACGGGCTGTACTGCGTGGTGCAGACGCCCGCAAAAGGCGCCGAGCCGGGCAGCGGCCTGCCCGGCGTCCGGCTGTCGCTGCCGCCGGGATCGGTGAGCCGTCCGGATGCGGTCAGCATCTCCGGCTACCGCGCCGACGGCTGGCTGTCCGCCGCCGGCGATGCGGCGCTGGTTCGCGTCAGCAACGGCCCGGCGCAACTGCTGGTTACGATCTATCAGTCGCTCGGCGCCGGGGAGGGCACCGCGCCGAACATTCAGGTGATGCGACTGCTGGACGGCCCCGCTTCGGGGCCGGGCGCGGCGGCGCCTGCGGGCGGCGGGGTTGGCGCGGCCGGCGCCGCCGCCGCGAACGGACCCGCGCCAGCGCCGGCCGTGGCCGTGCGCGCGCCGGTCCGCAGCGGGCCGGCGATCATGGAGATGGTGGCGCATATCCAGGAGCGCGGCGATGTCGGCGCGATGCTGGGCGACTGGTTGGGCGAGCGCGGCAGCCGGCGCTGGATCGAGGGCTTCGGCCTGTCGCCGACGCGGGCCATCACGCCGAAGGACATCGAGTATCAAGGCGTGCTGGGCCAAGGCTGGTTGTCGCCCTGGGTCGAGGGCGGGCAGTTCTGCGGCAGCCGGGCAATGGCGCTGCCGCTGCTGGGTTTGCGCGTGCGCCTGCGCGGCGCAGCGGCCGAGGCGAACGATGTGCTGTATTCGGCGACCTTCATCGACGGCGCCGCGGTCGGGCCGGTGATGAACGGAGAGCCGTGCGAGGCCGACAGCCTGGCTGCGATGGAGGCGTTCCAGGTGGTGATCCGGCCGCGCGCCGCGCGGATCGCCGAAGCGCCGGAAGCGGCCGCCGCCCGATCCTCCGCTGCCCGATCCGCCGCCGCAAAGCCCGCGCCCGCAAAGCCTGCCCGGGGCGGCAAGGCGAAGGCCGCACCGGCGGCGCCCGAACCGACTCCCGCGCGTTCCGCCCCTGCCAGATCGAAGGCGGCGGCGGCCAAGGGCGGCAAGGCGCCGGCCGGCCGCAAGCGTTGAGGGGCAGACCGGCCCGCCGCGCCGCCCGGTGGCGGGGCGGGCGGCCGGTCCGGCGCGATATGGGCAGTCCACCGTGAACTACCTGTTCGTCCACCAGAACTTCCCAGGCCAGTATTTCCACATCATCCAGCATCTCCTGCGCGACAAGCGCAACCAGCTGGTGTTCATCTCCGAGCCGAACGCCAATCGCATCGAAGGCGTGCGCCGGGTGTTCTACCAGGCGCCGAAGGGCGAGGACTCCGCGCACCCGCACGCGCGCGACTGGGACAGCGCGGCACGCCGGGCGGAGCTGGTGGCGCAGACCGCCGCCAACCTCAAGCGCCTGGGATTCATCCCGGATGTCATCATCGGCCATCACGGGTGGGGCGAGCTGCTCGACCTGTGCGACGTGTGGCCGGGCGTGCCGATGCTGGGCTACTACGAGTTCTATTACGAGACCGACGGCCAGGACGTCGGCTACGACCCGGAGTTTCCGGTCAGCCCCGACCGGTTCGCCCGCATTCGCGCCATGAACATTGTCAACCTGATGGCGCTGGCGCAGGGCCAGCACGGCCAAACTCCGACCCGATGGCAGCACACCCGCTATCCCGAATGGGCGCGCCCGCGCATCAGCCTGCTGCCCGAGGGCGCGCGGCTGGATGTGTGCAGGCCCGATCCATCGGCGGCGCGCGCGCCGTTCGAGCTGGGCGGCTTTGCCGTCACGCCGCGCGAGAAGCTGGTCACCTTCGTCTGCCGCAACCTGGAGCCGTATCGCGGCTTCCACGTCATGATGCGCGCCCTGCCGCGGCTGCTGCGCGAGCGCACAGACGCGCGCGTGATCCTGGTGGGCGGCGACGATGTCAGCTATGGCGCGCGGCTGGCGAGCGGCACATGGCGCGAGTTCATGCAGCGCGAGCTGGCCGGCAAATACGACACCAGCCGGGTGCTGTTCGCCGGCCAGATACCGTACGCAAGCTACGTCAGGCTGCTGCAGCGGTCGGACGCGCACGTGTATCTCAGCTATCCGTTCGTCGCCTCCTGGTCGCTGCGTGAGGCGCTGGCCTGTGGCTGCCAGGTGGTCGGCGCCGATGTCGAGCCGGTGGCCGAGTTCATCACGCATGGCGAGAACGGCCTGCTGGTGCCCGGCCTGGACCCGGACGCCGTTGCCGAGGCGACGATCGGCGCGCTCGCCGACCGTCGCCGCGCCAGGCGGCTGCGAGAAGCCGCGCGGCGCTACGCCGAGACGCATCTGCAAATGCCAGCGCACCTGGCCGCCTACGATGCGATCGTGGCCGAGATGACCGGTCGGGGCTGAGATTATGCCGCGGCCAGGGCGCGCAGCAGATCCGCGGGCGCCCAGTCGCGCTCATCGCTCAGCAGGGTAATCGCCGCCGCCATCTGGCGGTCTCGATCCCAGCCCGCGACCGCCGCCACCCTGGCGCCCTGGACATACAGCGCCACGAATTCCGGCTTTTGCAGGTCGCCGTCGATGACGACCTGATCCCATTTGCTGGCGTGACCCAGATAGTCGAGCCGCTTCATGTACTGGATGGTCCAGAAGAACGGCACGGCGCGATACTCCACGCTGCCGCCCAGCATGTTGAGCGCGGCGACCCGGCCGTGCTGCTGCGCCACGCGCCAGTGTTCGACCCGGATCGCCGCGCCATCGCCGCGGAGCGGGAAGGCGGCGATGTCGCCCGCCGCATACAGCCCGTCGGCCACGCGCAGCCGCGCATCGACCGCGATGCCGCCATCCTCGCGCCGGGGAACGCCGCGCAGGATCTCGGTCGCGGGTGCGATGCCGAGGCCGGCCAGCACCAGATCGGCGGTCAGGATCGTGCCGTCATCCAGCCTGACGGCGCTGACCCGCCCATCTCCGGTGATCGATCTCGCCTCCCGTCCCAGGCGGAACGCCACGCCCTTCTGCTCGTGCAGCCGGCGGAAGGCGCTGCCGATGTCGGCGCCGAGCTGGCGCTCGAACGGCGCCTGCTGTGGCGTCACGACCGTCACGTCCAGGCCGCGTTCGCGCAGGCTCGCCGCCGCCTCCATCGCGATGAAGCCGGAACCGATCACCACGGCGCTCCGCGCCCGCTCCGCGGCCGCGACGATCGCGCCGGCGTCGCCCGGCGTGCGCAGCAGGAACACGCCGGGCAGCTCCGCGCCGGGCAGCCTGAGCGGACGAGGCACGCCGCCGGTGGCCAGCAGGGCCGCGTCATAGGCAAGGCTGCCGCCGTCGGCGAAGCTGATGGCGCGCGCGGCGGGGTCGATCGAGGCGACCTCGCGCGCAAGCCGCTCGATGCCGTGGCGGGCATAGAACGCTGCGTCCTGCAACGGCGTCTTCTCCCCGCCTTGCTGGCCGGACAGGGCGTATTTGCTGAGGCACGGTGCGGTCATAGGGCAGCCGGTCCTCGCGGCCGATCATCACCACGCGGCCGGGGAAACCGGCCTCGCGCAAGGTCTGCGCCGCCACCGCGCCGGCTGCTCCCGCGCCGACCAGCACGAAGCAGCGCGAGTCGGCGCCCCGGCTGACCGCCACAGGGCTGGGCGGTACGGGATCGACGCGTCCCGGCGGGGCGGCCACGGAGACGAACACCTGGCCATCCGCCTCGCGGACCGGAAAGCGTGGCAGGTTGTCGAGCGCGGGCGGCTCGGTGCGCTCGCCGGTGGCCAGCCGAAAGGCGGCCTTGTGCCAGGGGCAGGTCACCACGCCGTTGTGCAGCACGCCTTGGTCCAACGGGCCGCCGGCATGCGGGCAGGTCGCGCCGACCGCGTGGCAGGCCCCGCCGATGCGCGCCAGCAGGATGCGGCGCCCGTCCAGGTCCGCCGCGCGCATCGCGCCGTCCGGCAGGTCGTCGCTGCGGCAGACGGAGTGTTCGCCGGTGCTGGCCATCGCGATTTGTCCCGTGTGGGCCGGGCTGTAACCGGCGAGGCAGCCGAGGGTTTTGGGACCGGCGGTGACGATGCCGGGTGCGGCGGTTGACGCTGGCCGGCTGAGATGGCCCTGTCGGCATGATCGCGGACCAGGAGCCCCCATGACCGACACGCCCGCCCGTCCCGTGCTGCTGACCGGCGCCTCGGGCGCCCTCGGGCGCCAGCTCGCCGCCTATCTTGGCGGCAAGCTCCGCTGGCCACTGGTGCTGACCGACATCGCGCCGTTCCCCGATGCCGTGCCGCCCGGCTGCCGGTTCGTCCGCGCCGACCTGCAGGATGGGGTCGCGATCCTGCGCCTGGCCGAGGGCTGCGGGACCATCCTGCATTTCGGCGGCGTGTCGGTGGAGCGGCCGTTCGAGGAGGTGATCGGCCCGAACATCCGCGGCCTGTACCACATCTATGAGGCCGCCCGGCGCGAACGCGCCCGCGTGCTGTTCGCCAGTTCCAACCACAGCATTGGCTTCCACGAGCGCACCGAGCCGCTCGACGACGACTGCCAGCCGTTGCCGGACGGTTATTACGGGCTGTCGAAAGTCTATGCGGAAATGATGGGCCGAATGTACTGGTTCAAGCACGGCGTGGAAAACGTCAACGTGCGCATCGGCAGCTGCTTCCCCGAGCCGGTGAACGCGCGGATGCTGTCCACCTGGCTGTCGTACGCCGATCTGTGCCGGCTGTGCGAGCGCGCGACCCTCGCGCCGCCGGTCGGCAGCGTCGTCATCTGGGGCGCGTCAAACAACGCCCGCAGCTTCTGGCGGCACGATTCGCGCGCCGCCCTGGACTGGCTGCCGCAGGACTCGGCGGATCCCTTTGCCGGGCAGCTTGCCGGCAAGACCAGCGGTGATCCGGTGGAGGAACGCTACCAGGGCGGCAACTACACCGGCATCGAATATTCGCGCGACCAGGGGCCGCCGGGAAAGCTCTTCAGCCGCGAGTCCTGACGGCATATTGCGCGATGCGCTTGCCGAGCAGGCGAGCCGTCTCGCGATCGCCGCGTTGGGGAACTCGTCGGGGCTGGAGTCCGAGGGCGACGTCGCCAACGCGCCGCTGTAGCCGGCGACGTAGTTCACGTCGTCATGCGTGCTGGCCTTGGTGTTGGCCGGCATCAGCCCGGTGCCGATCTTGTCGCGCTACGCCTGGCCGAACCACGGCTTGCCGCTGGCGTCGGCAACGTCTTGAACTGCAGGGACGGCCCGCCTTGTAGATCGGCGAGCCGAAGACGATCGCGTCCGCAGCCGCCAGCGTATCCCAGGCGCCCTCCGGCAATTCGCCTTCGGCGCTGATGGCGACCGGGTGCAGCTCAGCGCCGTGCACCGAGGCGACGCCTTGCCCGACCGCATCCGCCTGCCGGCCGGTGTGGCCGTAGCCGGTATGGTGGACGACCGCGATCCTGGCCATGTGCTCTCTTTGTAGGGCGTTCTGTCTGTCCGCCGCGGCCGCGCCCGGCTGGGCGGCCCCGCAACAGACGGTCCATGTTGCGGATGCGAAAGGCCCGCAAATGCCCGGCGCGGCGCGAACCGGCCCGTCAGCCGTTGCGGTCAGGCGGTGCGGTCCGTTGCGTTCCCCAGCGCCGCCTGCGCGGCCGCCAGCCGCGCCACCGGAACGCGGTACGGGCTGCAACTGACGTAATCCAGGCCGACCTGCTCGCAGAACGCGATGCTGGCCGGGTCGCCGCCATGCTCGCCGCAGATGCCCATCTTCAGGCCGGGCTTGGTCATGCGTCCGCGCTCGGCGGCCAGGCGCACCATCGCGCCCACGCCCTCGACATCCAGCGAGATGAATGGGTCGCGCGGGATGATGCCGCGCTCGACATACAGCGACAGGAACTTGCCGGCGTCGTCGCGCGACAGGCCGAACACCGTCTGCGTCAGGTCGTTGGTGCCGAAGCTGAAGAAGTCGGCGGCCTCGGCGATGCGGTCGGCGGTGATCGCCGCGCGCGGCAGTTCGATCATGGTGCCGACGCTGTACTCGACGGTGCGGCCTTTCGCGGCGAACACCTCGGCGGCGACGCGATCAACTTCCGCGCGGGTGATCTGCAATTCGCGCAGCATGCCGACCAGCGGAATCATGATCTCCGGCACCGGCGGCTGGCCGGTTTCCTCGGCCGCCTCCAGCGCGCCCTCGAAGATTGCGCGCGCCTGCATGGCGTAGATTTCCGGGTAGCTGATGCCCAGCCGGCAGCCGCGATGGCCCAGCATCGGGTTCGCCTCGGCCAGTTCGGCCAGCCGCTCGCGCATCGCCGCGACATCGGTGCCCAGCGCCGCGGCGACTTCGGCCAGTTCGGCCTCGGCATGCGGCAGGAACTCGTGCAGCGGCGGGTCGAGCAGGCAAATCGTCACCGGCAGCCCGGCCATGATGCGGAACAGGTCGCGGAAATCCTGGCGCTGGAACGGCAGCAGGCGATCGAGTGCCGCGCGGCGGCCGCGCTCGTCGTCGGCCATGATCATCTGGCGCACCGCGCTGATGCGCTCCGGGTCGAAGAACATGTGTTCGGTGCGGCACAGGCCGATGCCCTCGGCGCCGAAATTGCGCGCTGTCTCGGCGTCCAGCGGCGTGTCGGCGTTGGTGCGGATGCCCATGCGCCGCACCGCGTCGGCCCAGGCGATCAGGGTGGCGAAATCCTCGCCCATCTTCGGCTCGATCATCGGCACGAAGCCGGCGAACACTTCGCCGGTGCTGCCGTCGATGGTGACCGCTTCGCCGGCGCGCAGCGTGCGCCCGCCGGCCGACAATGTCTGCGCGCCATAGTCGATCGCCACGCCGCCGCAGCCGGCCACGCAGGGCCGCCCCATGCCGCGCGCCACCACCGCGGCGTGGCTGGTCATCCCGCCGCGCGTGGTCAGGATCCCGCGCGCCGCATGCATGCCGTGGATGTCCTCCGGGCTGGTCTCGATCCGCACCAGGATCACCGCCTCGCCCTTGGCGGCGCGCGCCTCGGCCTCGTCGGCGTTGAAGGTGATCGCGCCCGACGCGGCGCCCGGGCTGGCCGGCAGGCCGCGGCCGAGCGGGGCGCGGGCATATTTCGGATCCAGCGTCGGGTGCAGCAGCTGATCGAGCGCGGCCGGATTGACGCGGCGGATCGCCTCGTTGCGGTCGATCAGGCCGGACTGCGCCATCTCCACGGCGATGCGCAGCGACGCCGCCGTGGTGCGTTTGCCGTTGCGGGTCTGCAGCATGTACAGCGTGTTCTGCTGCACGGTGAACTCGATGTCCTGCATGTCGCGGTAGTGCCGTTCCAGCGTCTCGCGCACGGCGACCAGATCGGCATAGGCGCCCGGCAGGGCTTCCTCCATTGAAACCTCGCCATCCTTGGCTCGCGCGCGCGACAGCGGCTGCGGCGTGCGGATGCCGGCGACCACGTCCTCGCCCTGCGCGTTGACCAGGAACTCGCCGTAGAACACGTCCTCCCCGGTCGAGGGGTCGCGCGTGAAGCAGACGCCGGTGGCGCAGTCCTCGCCCATATTGCCGAACACCATCGCCTGCACGTTGACGGCGGTGCCCCATTCGGCGGGAATGTCGTGCAGGCGGCGATAGGTCTGCGCGCGCGGGTTCATCCAGCTGCCGAACACCGCGCCGATCGCGCCCCACAGCTGTTCCTCGGGATCCTGCGGGAACGGCTTGCCGGTCTCGGCCTCGACCAGATCCGTGTATGCGCCGACCACGCGGCGCCAGTGTTCCGGCGTCAGATGCGTGTCCTCGATCACGTCGGCATCCAGCTTGACGTGTTCGATGATCTCCTCGAAGCGGTGATGATCGACGCCGAGGACGACGGAGCCGTACATCTGCACGAAGCGGCGATACGAATCCCAGGCGAAGCGAGGGTCGCCGGAGCTTTCCGCCAGCCCGTTCACGGTGGCGTCATTCAGGCCGAGATTGAGCACGGTGTCCATCATGCCGGGCATCGACACGCGCGCGCCGGAGCGGACGGACACCAGCAGCGGATGGTGCTGGTCGCCAAAGCGACGCCCGACCGAGGTTTCGATGCGCCCGAGCGCGTCGGTCACCTGATCGCGCAGGCCGTCCGGGTAGCGGCGGTCGTTCCTGTAGAACTCGGTGCAGACCTCGGTGGTGATGGTGAAGCCGGGCGGTACCGGCAGACCGATCGAGGCCATCTCAGCCAGGCCGACGCCCTTGCCGCCGAGCAGGTCGCGCATGTCCGCGGCGCCCTCGTTGTGGTCGGCCCCGAAGCTGTAGACCCATTTGGTCATGGCGTTTCCCTAGCTCTGCTTGATGGCAATAGCCTGTTCGGATCGATGCGCACGCAAACCCTTCCTATCGTCATGGCCGGGCTTGACCCGGCCATCCAGCGCAGCAGGGCGAGACGAGCGCGTCCGGACCGGATGGCCGGGTCAAGCCCGGCCATGACGGTTGAGAGGTGCGGTGCATATGCGGCGGCAACGAGGTCAGCCTTCGATCTTTGAGAGGTCGGCGACTTGATCCACGGTCTGTTTGAAGCTTGACAGTAACTTCAATCGGTTAGCTTTGTTTTCTGGCACAGAGTTGCGGCTGTTCACAGAACACTCTCGAAAAATCTATCGACCGGATGCACGGAGAGCTGACAAAAGCCCAATGGCCTCGTCATATCGCCTCGAGCACGGCCCGATATACGGAGCATGTCAAGGTTGCCTCAATCGCATCATGGGCGCCTACGCTGCAATTCGAACCATAAATTTTGTTCTTCGATTACCGGCTGGAACAACTGTTCATCGATGGCGCCCGTGAGAGGTCCATCCTTTGCGTTTTCAGCTCGAAGAATGGTTGAAGCTCGCTTGTAAGCCGGAAAGTGCTTCATACCGTTGCCGGTCGGAAGGCTGTTTCCGAGCGCCTGCGCGCGCTTGAAAACGCGTGCGACATCGTCATCGCCGATGACTGGACGGCCGAAATAAGATCGTAGCGGGCGCCTTCCGCCCGCAATGCACCCGCAGCCGCTCCGCCCGATGAAGCTGAAGCATTTCTGCGCATGTCGGATTGCTTAGGGACACGCGCCGCCGATTTCTCCAGCACAGGACTTAAGGGCAGGCGCTAACTATTGTCACGAATGATCCGGATGACGCCGAGCGCCGCCCGCTTAAGCCGAACGGGTCGCCCGATCCGGTCGGCCTTTCTCCCGATCGCCAAAAAATGCTGCAACCAATCTAGCTTGTCGGTAAGCGACGACGGATCCTACAGGCTCTCGAGGCAAGTCGTCGTCCGCTCCCCGCGGGAGATAATGATCGCGTACGGCGTCGGCCACGACGCGGCTCCTCTTCGTTTTGCTCGCGTAGTAGCTACCCATGACGCCTTGCAGCTCGGGAAACTCGCCAACCATGCCTGTCGTCAGATCAGCCTTCGCCAGCTCGGCAGCGCGCGCGGCTTGCGCTGGATCGGCCCCGACCAGCGGCGCAATCTCGCCGGCGATCCGCACCAGCCGCCGCACACGATCACCCTGGCTCCCCAGCTTTGCATGGAACGTGATCGCATCCAGCGCGGGCACCCGGTCGATCAGCCTGACCTTGCGATCCAGGTCCCAGAAATGCCGCGCGTCGGAAAACCGTGCCCGCAGCACGCGCTCGTTGCCGGCCACGATTGTCGAGCCGCCATCAAGCGCCTCGATATTTGCCGCGAACCCGAAAAACGGCGCGGGCCTGCCATCCGCGTCGCGCAGCGCGAAGTACCGCTGGTTGACGCGCATCGACACCTGCATGACTTCCGGCGGCAAGTCCATGTATGCGGCATCGATCCGCCCGACCAGCGGCACCGGCCATTCGACCAGGCCCGTCACCTCATCCAGCAGCCCGTCATCCGCCGCCACGGACAACCCGTGCGCCGCTGCCTTGGCGGCAACGCCCTCGGCCACCGACGCGCGCCGTTCGGCTGCGTCCGCAATCACGAAGCGCGCCTGCAAGCCCGACTGCCACTCAGCCGCCGATGTCGCCGCGAACGTGCCTGGCGACAGGAAGCGATGCCCCTCGGTCAGGTTCCCCGATGCCAGCCCGTGCCCGTCATCCTCGCCCTGCCGCAGGTCGAACGGCACCACCGCGCCATCCAGGATGCACAGGATGCGCCGCAGCGGACGGACCCAGGTGAAGGCGCTGCCGCTGCCCCAGCGCATCGATTTCGGCCAGGGAAACCGCCGCAGCAAGCCCGGCAGTTCGCGCGCGACCAGCGCCGCGGCGTCCAGCCCCGGAATCACGCGGTCCAGCACCCAGAAGTCTCCCTCCTGGCGCAACTGCTCGCGCGTCGCGGCATGCTTGCGCAGGAAACCCGCGAGGGCCTGCTCCGGCGCGCTGACGCGCGGGCCTCGCTCGCCTTGCCGGCTCTCGGCGACGCCGGGCGCGACCTCGGCCGCAATCGCAATACGGCGCGGGCCGGAGAAGCGGCGCACCTCGCGCGGCGCCAGCGGCGCCAGCGTCTCGCTGACCAGCCGCGCCAGATCCTCCGCGCCGCGCGCCTGCATGCGCGCCGGGATTTCCTCGGAGAGTAACTCGACAAAAAGCTCCGGCATCTCAGTCCTTCAGCGCCGGCTCGATGTCGGTGCGCGAAAAGTCGTCGCCCTTGAACAGCAGCGGCTCGCTTGCCAAGCGCGCCTTATCAGCCGGACCTTGGCGTGCGCGATCGCCTGCCCATAGCGCACCCCGTCGGGTTCACGCAGAAGCCAGGCGAGTAAGGCGGAGGAGTCGATAATCAAGCTGGCAGTCCGTTCTCGTCGTAAAGCCAACTGTGGTCAGACAGGACCATCGGATAGATCGCGCGTTCCCGGATTGGCGTCGCGATCTCCTCCATCCTTGCGAAACGCCGCCTAGCCTCACGTTCGGCCTGCAACTCGTCGCGTACCGCCGTGGCGACTGCATCCTGCACGCTCATGTCGAGCAGCTTGGCAAGTTCGACCGCCCACTTCGCCACTTCGGCATTGTTGATGACCAACGCCGTCTCGGTTTCGGTATCAGCGCCCATCGTCGTCCTCCCCTGCCAGCCACGCCTCGCAGCAGCCCTTCGCCAGCGCGCGCACCCGCCCGATATAGGCGGCCCGCTCGGTCACGCTGATAACGCCACGCGCGTCCAGCAGGTTGAACAGATGGCTGGCCTTGATGCACTGGTCGTACGCCGGCTGCGCCAGGCGTTCCGCGAGCAGCGCGCCGCACTCCTGCTCGGCGTCGCGGAAATGCCGTTCCAGCATCGCCACGTCGGCGCGCTCGAAGTTATAGCGGCTGTAATCCCGCTCGGAGCGCAGGAACACGTCGCCGTACCTGACGCCGGCGCCATTGAAATCCAGGTCGTACACCCGTTCGACGTCCTGCACGTACATCGCCAGCCGCTCCAGCCCATAGGTCATCTCGAAGCTGGGCAGCACCACCGGGATCCCCCCGACCTGCTGGAAATAGGTGAACTGGCCCACCTCCATGCCGTCGCACCAGACCTCCCAGCCCAGTCCCCAGGCGCCCAGGGTGGGGCTTTCCCAGTCGTCCTCGACGAAGCGGAAATCGTGCAGCAGCGGATCCAGCCCGATCGCGCGGTAGCTGTCCAGCAGCAGCGCCTGCGCGTCCTCCGGGCTGGGCTTGATGATGACCTGATACTGGTAATAGTGCTGCAGCCGGTTCGGGTTCTCGCCGTACCGTCCATCGCCGGGGCGGCGGCTCGGCTGCACATAGGCTGCCCGCCACGGCCGCCGGCCCAGTGCGCGCAGCGTGGTCGCCGGGTGGAACGTGCCGGCGCCCATTTCGATGTCGTACGGTTGCAGGATGACGCAGCCCTGCGCCGCCCAGAAGGCGTGCAGGCGCAGGATCAGCTCCTGGAAACTGGGCGGGGCGACGGCGTTCATCGGCGATGACCGGCTCGGTTTTGCGCGGCGCACCATACGGTGCGGGCGAATCCGTCACAAGGCAGCCGGCTTGAAGCCCACCGGCCAACGTGCCACTTGCGGCACGTTCGCACCAAACGAGGATCGCCATGACCAACGAGGAACGCGACCTGATCACCCGCTTCATCGAGCGGGTCGGCGGCGCCGGCGCGGCAGGATCGGTCCCGGCCGCGGGCCAGTCGTATGCGGGGCAGTCCTCCGCAGGGCAGACCGGCCTGGCGCCGGTCGATCCCGAGGCGGACGCGCTGATCGGCCAGCTGATGACCCAGCATCCCGAGGCGCGATATCGGATCACCCAACTGGCCTTCGTGCAGGAACACGCGCTGGCCGCGGCCCAGCAGCGCATCGCCGCACTGCAGCAGGAACTGCAGCAGGCGCATGCGGCGGCCGGCGGCGGCCAGCCGGGCGGCTCGCCCTGGGGGGCGGGCGCCGGGGCCGCGCAATCGCAATCGCCCGGCTTCTTCAGCAGCCTGTTCGGCGGCGGGTCCAGCCGTGCGCCGCAGCAGGCGCAGCAGCCGGCCTATCAGCCGCCGCCGCAGCAGCAGCAATACGCGCCACAGCAGCCCTATCCGCAGCAGGGCGGCGGGATGTTCCAGCCGCAGGGGACCGGCTTCCTGGGGGGCGCGCTGCGCACCGCGGCCGGCGTCGCCGGCGGCCTGGTGGCCGGGCAGGCGCTGATGAGCCTGTTCGAGGGCAATCGCGGCGGCGGCTTCGGCGGGTTCGGCGCCGGTGCGGCGATGCCCGGCGGCGGTTTCGTCGAGCCGGGCGGCGGCTTGGGCACCGAGGGCGGCTGGACCGATGCGGGCCAGACTGGTGCCGGCCAGACTGGTGCCGGCCAGGGCGGCGGCTTCGCCCCCGATCCGTTCGATCAGGGCGGCGCGCTCAAATCCGATCCCGGCAGCGACCCGTACGCCAGCGGGCAGGGCGCGGACAACGCCGGCTGGTCGCCCGCGCCGGACCAGGGCGGGACGGACGGCGGCTGGCAGCAGCCGGCCTCGGACAACAGCGGCTGGCAGCAGGCCGCGCCGGACGACAGCAGCTTCGATACCGGCAGCAATGCCGACGATGGCGGCTGGACGGATTCCAGCAGCGACGCCTGACCGCGCGACTGCGGCGCCGGCCCGCGACGGTCAGCGCCGCAGCAGGGCGGCGGGCTGCTCGGTGAACAGGCTGGGGTGCGCGACCGGCGGCGGCAGCGCGTCCGGCCATGTCCAGTCGTCGGCGGCGAACAGCTCCCGCATCGCGTCCATGTCGCAGTCGAACGGCGGCCCGCCGGGGCGTCCGGTCTGCATGAACAGGACCGCCAGCACCCCGCCCGGCCGCAGCCAGGCATGCAGCCGCGCCGCATAGCCCGGCCACACCGCCGGGGGCAGGGCGCACAAGCAGGTCTGGTCATAGATCGCGTCGAACGGCTCGGCCGACCTCCAGTCCATCAGATCGCCCTGCTCGACCGTCGCGCCCAGGCCACCGACTTGCCCGCGCTGGAACGCCACCGCCTGCGCCGCGGCATCGACGATGGTGACGCGAAACCCTGCCTGCGCCAGGGCGAGCGGCTCCGGGCTGCGCCCAGCGCCCGGCACCAGGATGCGGCCGGGAGCGAGCACGCCGGATCCGCGCCAGGCCACGAACGCCGGGTGCAGCTCGCCGCGCTGCCACGGGGTCGTCCCGGCCTGGAACTTCGCGTCCCAATCCAGCGCCATCGTGTCGGTCACGCGGCGGGCTCCGCCGCGCGCGGTTCGGGCAGGCGCAGCCAGGACGGCAGGCGCGGGCTGAGCCGCGCCTGACCGCAGTCGAGCGGCTGGGCCAGCGCGTCGATCCGCAGCAGCGCCAGCCCCAGATCGTCGCGGCTGGAGCGCATCGCGCCGACCTCCGCGCCGCGCGAGAGCACCGGCGTTCCCGGATCGGGCGTCGGCCCGGCAATGGCAACCGGCACCAGCCGCCGTTTGACCAGGCCGCGATATTTCGTGCGTGCCGTCAGCTCCTGGCCCATGTAGCAGCCCTTCGACCACGACACGCCACCCAACTCGTCGAACCCGGCCTCCAGCAGCACGGTCTTTTCCGCCTCCATGTCGCGCGAGCCATCCGGCAGGCCGAGCGCCAGGCGGTGCCGATCCCAATCCTCCGGCCCGGCATCCGCTGGCTGCGGCGTACCGCACAGCACCCGCCAGCCCGCCTCGGGCAGTCGTGGGTCCGGGGCGGCGATCGCGACCTCCGGCAGGGCTGGCGCGCCGTCCCAGGCGACATGCACGGCGAGGCTGTCGGACAGGTCGCGCAGCGTGACCGCCGAGCGCAGCCGGAAGCGCCCGAGCCGCTGCACCAGCGACTCGGCCTGCGCCCGCTCGCAGTCCAGCAGCAGCCGGTCGGCGTCGGCGAGGATGAAGAAGTCGGCCAGCCATTTGCCCTGCGGCGTCAGCAGGGCGGCCCAAATGGCGCGCCCCGCGGCCGCGGCGGCGACATCGTTGGACACCAGTCCCTGCAGGAAGGCGACGCGGTCGGCGCCGGACACCTCCACTACGCCCCTGTCAGGCAGGCTCGCCACATGCGTCATCTTCGGCACATGGTCGCCATCGTTCCGGCGCGCAAGACAGCGGCCGGGGCCGGTGCTATCCAGCCGCGATGCAGCGGCTCCCCAGCACGCGGCGGTCCGCCTGATGTGCGGCATTGCCGGCATCCTCGCCGCCTCCGATGCCCCGCCGCCCGACCCCGCAGCGCTGGCCGCGATGCAGGCGGCGCTGGCGCATCGCGGCCCGGACGGGGGCGGGCAGAGCGTGGTCGGACGGGTGGCGCTGGCGCATACCAGGCTCGCCATCATCGACCTCGCCACCGGCGACCAGCCGCTGTTCGCCGGCTCCGCCGCCCTGGTCGGCAATGGCGAGGTCTATAACTACCGCGAGCTGCGCGAGGCGATGCCGGGCGTGCGCTTCGCCACCAACAGCGACAACGAGCCGCCGTTGCATTTGTGGCTGCGCGACGGGCCGGGCTACGCGAGCGAGCTGCGCGGCATGTATGCGCTGGCGATCCACGAGCGCAGCGCGCGCAGCATCACCCTGTCGCGCGACCCGTTCGGCATCAAGCCGCTGTATGTGGCGCAGACCCCGGGGCGCCTGGCCTTCGCCTCGGAACCGCAGGCGCTGCTGGCGGCCGGCATCGTGCCGCGCGGGCTGCGCGCCGCCGCCCGCGACGAGCTGCTGCAACTGCAGTTCACTACCGGCGCGGAGACCATCTTCCCCGGCATCCGCCGGGTGCTGCCGGGCGAGACGCTGACCTGCGCCGAGGGCCGCGTGCTGGCGCACGACACCGTGCCAGCCCTGCCCGACGGCGGCACCGAGGAGATCAGCGAGGAGGCGGCGCTAGCACGGCTGGATCGGGCCCTGGCCGAAAGCGTCGATCTGCACCAGCGCAGCGACGTGCCGTACGGCATGTTCCTGTCCGGCGGCATCGACAGCGCCGCCGTGCTGACCATGATGGCGCGGCTGAACGAGCGTCCCGTGCTGGCCTATACCGCGGGATTCGACGTGGCCGGCGCCGCCGATGAGACGGCGTCGGCGGCCGGGCTGGCGCGCGGGCTTGGCGCACGCCACGAGATCGTGCGGGTGAACGAGGCGATGGTCTGGGCCGAGCTGCCGCGCATCGTCGCCAGCCTGGACGATCCTGCCGCCGATTTCGCCATCATTCCGACCTGGTTCCTGGCCCGCCGGGCGCGGCAGGAGGTCAAGGTCGTGCTGTCCGGCGAGGGCGGCGACGAGATGTTCGGCGGCTACGGCCGCTACCGCAGCGCCATGCGGCCCTGGTGGCTGGGCGGGCGGGTGATGCGCGCGCGCGGCGCGTTCGACCGGGTGGAGGTGCTGCGCGCCCGCCCGACCACCTGGCGCGATGGCTTCGCCGCCGCCGAGGCGCGCGCCTCGGCGCTCGGCCGCTCGCGGCTGGCGGCGGCGCAGGCGACCGACATGACGGACTGGCTGCCCAACGACCTGCTGATCAAGCTGGACCGCTGCCTGATGGCGCATGCCGTGGAGGGCCGCACGCCGTTCCTGGACCGCGGCATCGCCGAGGCGGCGTTCCGCCTGCCCGATGCGCTGAAGGTCCGGCACGGCATGGGCAAATGGCTGCTGCGGCTGTGGCTGTCGAAGAACTGCCCGGCTTCGCGGCCATTCGCGAAGAAGCAGGGCTTCACCGTGCCGGTCGGCGCCTGGATAGCCGGCCAGGCGGCGCGGCTGGGGCCGCTGGTCGCCGCCCAGCCGGGCGTCGCCGAGATCGCCGAGCCGAAGCGCGTCGCCGCCCTGTTCCGCGCCGCCGAGGGCCGCCATGAGGGGGCTGCGGCGTGGTCGCTGCTGTTCTACGCGCTGTGGCACCGCGCCCATGTGCAGGGCCTGGCGCCGGACGGCGGCGACGTGTTCGACACCCTCGCGGCCCGCTGAAATGGGCGTGATCGCCTGCCTGCATACGGCGAGCAGCAATGTGGCTGTCTTCGACGCGGCCTGCCCGCACGGCGTCGTCCTGCGTCACGCGGTCCGCCCGGATCTGCTGATGCAGGCGGAGCTTGAGGGCGGGGTCACGGAGGCGCTGCTGGCCCGGACTGCGGAGGCGCTCGTCGTGCTGGCGGACGGCGCGACGGCGGCGCTGCTCACCTGCTCGACCTTGGGTGCTGCCGCCGGGCGGGCGGCCGCCGGGGTCCCGGTGTTGCGCGCCGACGCCGCATTGGCCGGGGCGGCGCGGCGGATTGCGGGCCGCGTGGCGGTGCTGTGCGCGGCTGCGACCACGCTGGAACCGACGCGCGCCCTGTTCGGGGATGCCTCGGGGCGGATGAAGGTCGAACTGGTGCCCGGCGCCTGGGCGCTGTTCCGGGCCGGCGACCTCGCGGCTTATCACCGGCGCATTGCCGAGGCGGCGGACGCCGCCTATGCCACGGGATGCGATGCCGTGGCGCTGGCGCAGGCCTCGATGGCGGGCGCTGCACCGCTGTGCCGGCGCGGCCAGCCGCTGACCAGCCCGGCCGCCGCCCTGCACGCCGTCGCGCGGGCGATCCGATGACGCAGCACTTCGACCTGCTGGTGCGCGGCGGCGTCTGCGTCCTGCCCTGGGGCGAGGCGGCGGCCGACATCGGCGCACGGTACGGCCGCATCGCGGCGATCGGCGCGCTGGCCGGCGCATCGGCCGAGTGCGTGGTCGAGGCGCGCGGCCTGCACGTGCTGCCCGGCATCATCGACCCGCATGTGCATTTCCGGGATCCGGGCGGCGGCGCCGGGGTGCCGGACGTGGAGACGCTGGACAGCGGCACCCACGGCGCGGTGCTGGGCGGCGTGACCGCGGTGTTCGACATGCCCAACACCTCGCCCGCGCTGACCGACGCGGCGGCGCTGGCGGTCAAGCAGGCGCATGCCGGGCGCGCGGCATGGTGCGATGTCGGCCTGTATGTCGGGGCGACGCGCGCCAACGTGGCGCAGCTCGCGGCGCTGGAGACCGGGCGCGGGGTGTGCGGGATCAAGGTGTTCGCCGGCAGCTCGACCGGTGACCTGCTGGTGGCCGACGACGCCAGCCTGGAGCGGGTGATGCGCGCCGGGCGTCGCCGCATCGCCTATCACAGCGAGGACGAGGACCGGCTGCAATCCCGCAAAGCCCTGTTCGCGCGCGGCGAGCCGTACGCGCGGCACATGGAATGGCGCGACGAGGAGTGCGCCTTCCTGGGCACGCGGCGCATCCTGGCGCTGGCCACGCGCACCGGGCGGCCGGCGCATATCCTGCACGTCTCCACCGCCGAGGAACTCGGCTACCTTGCGGATTTCCGCGACACGGCGACCGTCGAACTGCTGGTCAACCATCTGACGCAGGTGGCCCCTGATGCTTATGACCGGCTCGGGCCGTACGCGGTGATGAACCCGCCGGTCCGCGGCGAGCGGCACCGTGCCGCGGCGTGGGCGGCGGTGCGCGACGGGCGGGTGGACACGATCGGCTCGGACCACGCGCCGCACCCGCGCGCGGCCAAGGAGCGCCCGTGGCCGGACTGCGCGGCCGGGCTGACCGGGGTGCAGACGCTGCTGCCGGTGATGCTGGACCATGTCGCGGCCGGGCGGCTGCCGCTGATGCGGCTGGCCGATCTGATGAGCGCCGGTCCGGCGCGGGTGTACGGCGCGCTGGGCAAGGGCCGGCTGTGCGTCGGCTACGATGCCGACCTGACGCTGGTGGATCTGCAGGCGCGCCGGATGATCGAGGAATCCTGGATTGCCTCGCCCTGCGGCTGGACGCCGTTCGCCGGCATGACGGTGACCGGCTGGCCGGCGGCGACGGTGGTGCGCGGCCGCATCGTCATGCGCGACGGCGCGGTGCTGGGCGAGCCGGCAGGGCGGCTGGTGCGGTTCGCCAGCGACGGGTGACCGCCCGTGCGCCCGTGCGGCGTTCTCCAGACGTCGCGGAGTCGCTCGCGTTCAATTGCTATGGCTTGCAGGACGCCGCATGACCAGACTGGCCGCGGCTGCATCGAGTCCCGCTGCCGCCCGGCACAGGGGGAGTGCGCTTGGTCCAAGGCATCCTGGCGTTCGCCGCTCTCGCCGCCTGCTACGCCCTGTTCGCGGGTGAACTGAGCGTTTCCGAGCTGGAGGCCGGGGTGCCGGCGGCTGCCCTGGCGACCGCGCTCGCCGTGCTGCTGCATCGCTCGCGGCAGCGGCCTTTCCGCTTGCGGGCGCCTTGGCTGCGCGTGCTCGGGCGGCCGCTCGCCGCGCTGTTCGCCGATGCCGTCAAGGTCGGCCTGGTGCTCGCCACCGCGATCCGCCGGCGCCCATCCGGCCCCGTCGGCAGCGTGCTGCGCCAGCCGTTCCGGCATGGCGGCGACGATCCGGCCGACGCTGGCCGGCGCGCGCTGTCGATCCTGGGCAGCTCGTTCGCGCCCAACGGCTTCGTGCTGCGGGCACCGGACCGGCGGGACGTGCTGCTGGTCCACTGCCTGCACCCGGCGCCGGCGAAACCTGACCCGGAGTGGCCGCTGTGACGGCCTGGATGCTGGCGACGCTCGCGCTGCTGCCGGCAATGGCGGTGCCGGTGTTCGCCGCCTGCCGCGGCAGCGTGGCCGCGCGGCTGGTTGCGGTGCAGTTGGCGACCGTGCTGGCCAGCCTTGTGCTGTCCCTGATGACCTTCGCCTTCGACCAGAGCGCGTTCATGGATCTGCCGCTGGCCGTGGCGCTGCTGAGCCTGCCTGGAACCCTGGTCATCGCGCTGTTCCTGGAGCGCTGGCTGTGACCCGGCTGGCGATCGACGCGCTGTTGATCGTGGCGGTGGCCTGCGCATGGCTTGGCTGCGCCGGGTTCGCCCGGCTGCGCGCGCCGCTCGATCGGCTGCATTGCACGACGTTCGTCGCGGCGACCTCGGGCGTGGCGCTGGTGCTCGCCGCCTTCGTCGCGGACGGGCCGTCGATCCGCGCGCTGAAGTTCCTGGCCGTTGTGTGCGTCAGCCTGCTGACCGGGGCGGCGCTGTCGCATGCCATCGGGCGCGCGCTGCTGCTGCGCGGCTCCGCGCCCGAGGCGGAGCGGCGGCCGGTGCGGCCCTGAAGTCCTCGTCGCCCTGCTGCTGCTGGCGGCGGCGGCGGGCGGCGCGGGCGTCGCGCTGTCGCGCACGCCGCGGCGGCAGGTGCTGGCGATGGCGGCGAACGGCCTGGTGCTGTCGCTGCTGTTCATGGCCTTGCAGGCGCCGGACGTGGCGTTCGCAGAACTCGCGGTCGGCGGCGCGGCGCTGCCGCTGCTGTTTTTGGTGGTGCTGGCCAGCATGAAGATGGACCGCAGCCCGCGCGGGCCGGACCGGCGATGACGTCCGCGCCTGCGCCTGTTGGTGTTCGCGCTGGCCTGCGCCTGCGTGCTGCCGGCGCTGCTGCACGTGTCGCTGCACATGCCGCGTTTCGGTGCGCATCCGCTGCCCTATGGCGACGCCATCAACGCCGCCGCGCCGGTGCAGCGACACGTCACCAACATGGTGAGCGCGGTCAATTTCGACTATCGCGGCCTCGACACCATGGGCGAGGAGTTCATGCTGCTATGCGCGGTCACCGGAACCATGGTGCTGCTGCGCGGCGCGCGCGGCGAGCAGACGGGCGCGTTGCCGGGCGTGGTGCAGGGGCGGCCGATCGTGCCGCGCAGCGACGCCGTGGTGCTGATCTGCCGGCTGTTCGCGCCGCTGGTGGCGCTGTTCGGCATCTACGTGGCGCTGCACGCGATGACCACGCCCGGCGGCGGCTTTCAGGGCGGCGTCATCATCGCCTCGGGCGCGCTGCTGATCTATCTCGGCGAGGGCTACCGCGGCTGGCGCCGGCTGGTCCGTTCCGAAATGCTCGATGCGTGCGAGGGCGGCGGGGCGACGCTGTACGCGCTGTGCGGCTTCGCCTCGATGGCCGCGGGGACGCCGTTCCTGCACAACATCCTGCCGCTCGGCAGCGCTCCGGGACGTATTCTCCGGCGGGCTGATGCAGGTGGAAAATGCCGGCGTCGGGCTTGCCGTGTTCGGCGGGTTCGGCGCGCTGTTCCTGGAGTTCCTGGAGGAGACGCGCGCGGCGACGGACGGGGACGGGGCGTGATCGGCCAGGCCGAGGCGCTGCTGCCCTGGGCGGTGGCCGCGTGGCTGCTCGGCATCGGCCTGTACGGCATCGTCAGCAGCCGCAACTACGTCCACCTGATCGGCTGCCTGTCGGTGGTGCAGGCGGCGACCTACGTGCTGCTGCTGGCGGCAGCGTTCCGCTGGGGCGCCGGGCCGCCGATCTTCTATACCCATCCGCCCGGCACGCCGGCTGTAGATCCGGTGGTGCAGGCGCTGGTGCTGACGGATGTGGTGGTGGGCGCCACCGTGACCGCCCTGCTGCTGGCCCTCGTGCTGCAACTGCATAAGCGGCGCGGCACGCTGGACCCCGAAGAACTGCGCCCGATGCGTCGGTGAGCGGCGCGCGATGATGGTGCTGCTGCCGCCGCTGCCGGTCGCCGGGCCGCTGGCCGTCGCCGGACTGCTGCTGGTGTTCAGCAAGGTCCTGCCCGCGCGGGCGCCGGATGTGCTCGCGATCCTGACCTCGCTTGCCTGCGCCGCTGCCTGCGCGGCGATGGCGCATGGCAGCGCGCAGGCGCCTCTGGTGTACTGGTTCGGCGGCTGGACACCGCTGCACGGGCAGGCGCTGGGCGAGGCGTTCGTGGTCGATCAGGCCGGGGCCTGCATCGCCGCCTTCATCGGCGTGCTGTTCGCCGCCAGCCTGGTATTCGCCTGGGGCTGGTTCGACGAGGTGCACGCGCATTTCCATGTGCTGATGCTGCTGTTCCTGGCGGGGATGACCGGCTTCTGCCTGACGCACGACCTGTTCAACCTGTTCGTCTGGTTCGAAGTGATGAGCGTCGCCGCCTTCGCGCTGACCGGCTACCAGTTGCGCACAGACGCGCTGGAGGGCGCGCTGAACTTCACAGTCATCAACACGCTCGGCAGCTACCTGATCCTGGGTGGCATCGGGCTGATCTATGCGCGGGCTGGCGCGCTGGATTTCTCCGCCATCGCCCGCGCGGTCGCGGCGACGCCGGACGATCCGGTGGTCACGGCGTCGTTCGGCCTGCTGGCCATCGGGCTGCTGATCAAGGCGGCGCAGGCGCCGTTCCATTTCTGGCTGTCCGACGCGCATGCGGTGGCGCCCAGCCCGGTGTCGGTGATCTTTTCCGGCGCGATGGTGGCGCTCGGCCTGTTCGGCGTGGCCCGGCTGGTCTGGGCGGTGTTCGCCGCCTCGCCGGAGGTGCTGGGCGTGGTGCGGACGCTGCTGCTGGGAATGGGGGCGGCGAGTGCCGTGATCGGCGCGGTGATGGCGCTGAAGCAGCGCCACATAAAGCGGCTGCTGGCGTTCTCCACGATCTCCCATGTCGGCATCATGCTGATCGGGTTGGCCCTGCTGAGCCGAGAGGGCCTGTCGGGGATGCTGGTCTATCTGGTCGGGCACGGCTTGGTGAAGGCGGCGATGTTCATGGTTGCCGGGATCCTGCTGGCGACGCGCGGCGGCATCGACGAGATCGGCCTGCGCGGCCTGGGCCGCGGCATCTGGCCGGCGGGCATCGCGATGGCGCTGGGCGGGCTGCTGCTGGCCGGGCTGCCGCTCGGGCTGATGGACGAAGGGGCGGACGCGATCGCGGCGGCGGCGCGCGACTCCGGCCGGGACTGGTTGCTTGCCGCGCTTGCGATCGGCGCGGCCGGAACCGGCGGGGCGGTCCTGCGTGTGGTCGGGCGGGTGTTCATTGGTCTCGGCCGTGTGCCCGGAGACGAGGAGCGCGCGCCGACTGACGAGGAGCAGGAGAAGGCTGACCGGCCTTTGTGGCTGATGATGCTGCCGACCACTGCTCTGCTGATCCTGGCGCTGGTCCGGCCGCATGCGGCCGGCGACCTTGCCTCACGCGCGGCGGCGATGTTCATGCACCCGGACGGGAACGCCCTGCTGGGGCTGGCGGCCGGGCACCCGTCCCGGCAGGCGGCTCTGCCGCCGCCGCCGAAATCATGGGTATCCTGGGTCTCGCTGACCGCGGCGCTGGTGATCGCGGCGTTCGAGTTGCGACGGCGCAAGCTGCCCTCGGCCTTGGTCGGCGGCGTTGATGCGGTAACGACGCCGCTGCTGGACTGTCTGCAGGCGGTGCATAGCGGACTGGTCGGCGACTATGTGGCCTGGGTCGCGGTCGGTGTGGCGCTGGTCGCGATCGCCTTCGCCCTGCAATAGCGTCGCGCTGCGACGATCCCGTGGCAGGCCGTCAAATACCGCGTGTTTTCGGCCGTCCCGGCTTGCGTCGCCCCGGACTGGCCGCCCCGGCTTTGACGCCGAATCCGGGAAGCCACCATTTGACCGGCTCTGGCTCCGGCTCCGGCTCGGCATCCCCGGTCGGAGCAGGCGTGCCGGTCCCGACAGCGGTCGGGGCCGTCGATTTCGGCCGGCCCGGCCGCCGGCGGACCGGCTCGACGGCGGTCCAGGGATCGGCTTCGGCGGTCGTGTCGGGCTCTGGCGGCGGCGGCGGCGTCAGCGCGTCATGCAGCGCCGCCTCGGCGCGCTCGCGCGCCTGCTGCTCGGCGCCCAATGCCTCGCGGAATCCCATTTCGGCGTGCGCGAGCTTGGTCCGCAGTGATTGCACTGCGGCCTGCGCCTCATCCAGCGCCCGCGCGGTGGCCGCGTGCGCCGCGCGTTCCGCCTCCAGCGTCGCCTCGACGGCGGCGACACGGTTGACCGGAGAACCCGGCGCGTCGTCGCGGTTGCGGTGCAGGACCACCACCGGGACTTCGCCATCCTGCACGAACCGATGGCGCTGGCGTGCATCTTCGGGCCGTTGCTGCGGCGCCGGCGCGGCGCGCGTGCGGCCCTGCAACCCGAGCGCGCGCCGCATCCGCGATTCGGTTTTCTGGGCTTCATTCTGCGCCTCGTCAGAGGCGGGGCCGGCCTGGTCGTCAAAGACTGACATGTCCACTCGAATCCTGTGACCGGCAAAGTATAGCATGCATTGCGGGCCATCACTAATTGCCCGATCCGGCAGTCCGATGCCAGCGCCAGACCGGCCGGCGTGCGCCTCAGGGTGCCGGCCCGGCGGTGACGCGCGCGTGAACCACGAGCCAAACAACGCGCTTGCGAGCCGTCTGGTGTGTGGTATACAGGATTTTGCTTACCAGGCGAACGTCCAGCCAAACTCAACCGAACGGGGTCGTCCTTGACCGAACCCACGTCCATGCCCCGGCTCCGGGTCGAGCCGCTCATCGTCAATGTCGGTCTGCGGCGGCAGGCCTGTGCGGCTATCAAGCACGCCATCACGCGGATGGACATATATGGCCACCCGGGCGAGATTCGGCTGGACGAACGCCAGCTCAGTCGCGAGCTGGGCGTCAGCCGCACGCCGATCCGCGAGGCGATGACGGTCCTGGAGCAGGAAGGTTTCGTCCGCTCCGTGCCGCGCCGCGGCATCTACGTGGTGCGCAAGACCAAGCGCGAGATCGTCGAGATGATCACCGTCTGGGCGGCGATCGAGAGCCTCGCCGCGCGGCTGGCGACGCAACGCGCCTCGGACGCCGAACTGCACGAGTTGCGTGGGCTGTTCGCCGAGTTCGGCCAGGATCCATCCGACCACCTGCACGAATACTCCGAGGCCAACATGGCCTTTCACAAGGCGATCATCCGCATGGGCGGCTGCGAGATGATGACCGAGCTGACCGACAACCTGTTCATCCACATGCGCGCGGTGCGCGAGGTCACGATCGGTCAGGACAATCGCGCGCAGCGGTCGATCAAGGATCACATGCAGATCATCGCCGCGCTGGAGGCGCGCGACGCCGATCTGGCTGAACGCCGGGTGCGCGATCACACGCTAGGCCTGGCCGCGCATATCGAGGAGCACGGCGACGCGCTCAACGAGTTCGAGCACGAGGACGCGCCGGGCCGACGCTACGCCTGAAGCGAAGCGCGGCCGGCAGGATGATGTCTGACAAGCGCGCTGCGCCAGCGGCGCGCGTGATGGGAGGATGCGATGAGTGAAGTTTCCTTGCGGACGGCGCCGGTGATCGACAGCCTGAAGGCGGCATCGACCGCCGAGGATACGCTGGCGCAGAAAAGCCGCGACGCCGGCGTGGTGTCGGGCGGCCACCTCGTCGCCAAGGCTCTGAAGAACGAAGGCGTGGACACCATCTTCACGCTCTGCGGCGGTCACATCATCGACATCTATGATGGCTGCGTGGACGAGGGCATCCGCATCATCGACGTCCGACACGAGCAGGTCGCCGCCCACGCCGCGGACGGCTACGCGCGCCAGACCGGCAAGCTGGGTTGCGTCGTCACCACTGCCGGCCCCGGCTGCACCAATGCGGTGACCGGCATCGCCACCGCGTTCCGCTCGGAAAGCCCGGTGCTGCACATCGGCGGCCAGGGCGCGCTGACCCAGCACATGATGGGTTCGCTGCAGGATCTGCCGCACGTGGACATGATGCGGCCGATCACCAAGTTCTCCGCCAGCGTCCGCTCGACCGAGCGTGTGGCCGACATGATCGCGATGGCCGCGCGCGAGTGCTACGCCGGCGCGCCCGGTCCGGCCTACCTGGAAATCCCGCGCGACGTGCTCGATCGCGAGATCGAGCTGTCGCGGGCGGTGATCCCGCAGCCCGGCAGCTATCGCGCATCGACGAAGTCGCTCGGCGATCCGGCCGACATCGAGCGGCTGGCGGACATGCTGGTCGCCGCCGAGCGTCCGGTCATCCTGATCGGCAGCCAGGTCTGGACCTGCCGTGGCCATGAGGCGGCGCTCGACCTGGTGCGCGCGCTCAACATTCCCGCATATTTCAACGGCGCCGCGCGCGGCCTGCTGCCGCCGGGCGACCCGCACCACTTCGACCGCACGCGGCGGGAGGGCTTCGACGGTGCCGATGTCATCGTCATCGTCGGCACGCCGTTCGACTTCCGCATGGGCTACGGCAAGCGGCTTGGCCGCGACGCGAAGATCGTGCAGATCGACATGAGCTATGCCACCGTCGCGAAGAACCGCGACGTGTCGCTGGGCTTGGTCGGCGATCCGGGCGTGATCCTGCGCGCGGTGCGCGAGGCGGCCAGCGGACGGCTGAAGGCCGCCGCGCAGCAGCAGCGCAAATCCTGGATGGCCGATCTGCGGGGGCGCGAGGCGAAGGCGACCGAAAAGCTGATGCCGCTGTTCAAATCCGACCGGCAGCCGATCCACCCGTATCGCGTCGCCTGGGAGATCAACGAGTTCCTTGGCGACGACACGATCTACATCGGCGACGGCGGCGATGTGGTGACGATCTCGGCGCAGGCGGTGCGGCCGCGCCGGCCGGGTCAGTGGATGGATCCCGGCGCGCTCGGCAGCCTCGGCGTCGGCACCGGCTTTGCGCTGGCCGCCAAGCTCGCCAACCCGAACAAGGAAGTGCTCTGCTACTACGGCGACGGCTCGTTCGGCATGACCGGCTTCGACATGGAGACGGCCAATCGTTTCGGCGCGCCGTACTTGGCGGTGATCGGCAACAACTCGGCGATGAACCAGATCCGCTACGGCCAGATCACCAAGTACGGCGAGCAGCGCGGCAGCGTCGGCAACCTGCTGGGCGACATCCCGTTCGGCCGCTTTGCCGAGATGCTGGGCGGCCACGGCGAGGAGGTCCGCGACCCGGCGCAGATCGCGCCGGCATTGCAGCGCGCCCGCGAGGCCATCGCGAAGAGCGGGAAGTCGGCGATCGTCAACATCTGGGTCGATCCGTCGGAATACGCGCCGGGGACCAAAGCGCAGACGATGTACAAGTAGATCGGCGAGGGGGCAGGGAGGAAGAAATGGCAAAGGCACTCGACGGCGTCCGCATCCTGGACTTTACCCACGTGCAGTCGGGGCCGACCTGCACGCAGCTGCTGGCGTGGTTCGGCGCCGATGTCATCAAGGTGGAACGCCCGGGCATCGGCGACATCACGCGCGGCCAGTTGCGCGACATCCCGGACGTGGACAGCCTGTACTTCACAATGCTGAACCATAACAAGCGGTCGATTACCGTGGACAGCAAGCATCCGACCGGCAAGCAGGTGATCGAGGCTTTGATCCAGGAATGTGACGTCCTGGTCGAGAACTTCGCGCCCGGCGCGCTGAACCGCATGGGCTTCACCTGGGAGCGCATCCAGGAGCTGAACCCGCGCATGATCGTGGCCTCGATCAAGGGTTTCGGACCCGGCCCCTACGAGGACTGCAAGGTGTACGAGAACGTCGCACAATGCACGGGCGGCTCGGCTTCCACCACCGGCTTCGACGACGGGCCGCCGCTGGTGACGGGGGCGCAGATCGGCGACAGCGGGACCGGGCTGCATCTGGCGCTGGGCATCGTCACCGCGCTGTTCCAGCGCGAGAAGACCGGGCGCGGCCAGAAGGTGATGGCGGCGATGCAGGACGGGGTGTTGAACCTGTGCCGCGTCAAGCTGCGCGACCAGCAGCGCCTGGCGCACGGACCGCTGAAGGAATATCCGCAGTACCCGCATGGCGAGTTCGGCCCCGCGGTGCCGCGCGCCGGCAATGCGTCGGGCGGCGGGCAGCCCGGCTGGATCCTGAAGTGCAAGGGCTGGGAGACCGATCCGAACGCCTACATCTACTTCATCACGCAGGCGCCGGTCTGGGCCGACATCTGCCGCGTCATCGGCCGCGAGGAGTGGATCACCGATCCGGCGTATGCCAAGCCGGAGGCGCGGCTGCCGCACCTGAAGGACATCTTCGCGACGATCGAGGAGTGGACCATGCGCCACACCAAGTTCGAGGCGATGGAGATCCTGAACCAGCACGACATTCCGTGCGGTCCGATCCTGTCGATGCAGGAAATCGCCGAGGACCAGTCGCTGCGCGCGACCGGCACGGTGGTCGAGGTCGATCATCCGACGCGCGGCAAGTATTTGTCGGTCGGCAACCCGATCAAGCTGTCGGACAGCCCGAGCGAGGTGGTCCGCTCGCCGCTGCTGGGCGAGCACACCGGCGAGATCCTGCGCGACGTGCTGCGGTTCGATCCGCAGAGGATCGACGATGTGCTGGCGTCGGGCGCGCTGGGCGAGATGCGGAAGATGGCTGCGGAATAGCGCGGCAGGTGGCCTGGCGGGAGCGTGCCGGCGATGCCGTCGCCGGCGGATGACGGGGAGAACGATGATGCAAGACGCGCGGCAGAATGATGGCGCAAGCCAGGATGCGCGGCGTGCGGTGCGCGAGATTCTGGATCGCGCGCGCGCCGGCGGTCGGGACGCGCTGACCGCCCCCGAGGGCAAGCTGGTCTGCGACGCCTACGGGATCGCGGTGCCGCGCGAAGCGGTCGCCGCGTCGCCGAACCAGGCGGTGGGCATCGCCTCCGACATGGGTTTCCCGGTGGTTCTGAAGATCGTCTCGCCGGACATCCTGCACAAGACCGAGGCCGGCGGCGTGCTGGTCGGACTGAAGGACGCCGACGCCGTGTCGCGCGGCTACCAGACGATCATCGACAATGCCCGCCGCTACAAGGCGGATGCGAAGGTCGAGGGCGTGCAGATCCAGCAGATGCTGCAGGGCGGGCAGGAGGTCATCGTCGGCGCGGTGACCGACGGCAGCTTCGGCAAGCTGGTTGCCTTCGGCCTCGGCGGCGTGCTGGTCGAGGTGCTGAAGGACATCACCTTCCGCCTCGCGCCGGCGACGCGCGACGATGCGCTGTCGATGCTGGACGGCATCCAGGCGGCCGACATGCTGAAGGGCGTGCGCGGCTCCGAGCCGGTGGACCGCGAGGCGCTGGCGAGCCTGATCGTGCGCGTGTCGCAGCTGGTCAGCGACTTTCCGGAGATCGCCGAGCTGGACCTGAACCCGGTGTTCGCGACGGCGAAGGGGGCGATCGCCGCCGACGTTCGGATCGTGCTGGATTTCGCGCCGGCCGAGCCACGGTTCCGGCCGAGCCAGGCGGAGATCCTGACGGCGATGAACCGCATGATGCGGCCGCGTGCGGTGGCGGTGATCGGCGCGTCGGCCGAGGACGGCAAGATCGGCAACTCGGTGATGAAGAACCTCATCAACGGCGGGTATCAGGGCGAGATCTTTCCGATCCATCCCAAGGCCGACGAGATCCTCGGCCGCAAGGCGTACCGCTCGGTGAAGGACGTACCGGGCGAGATCGACGTGGCGGTGTTCGCGATCCCGGCCAAGTTCGTCGCCGGCGCGCTGACCGAATGCGGCGAGAAGCAGATCCCGGGGGCGGTGCTGATCCCCTCGGGGTTCGCGGAGACCGGCAACGAGGAAGGCCAGCGCGAGATCCAGGCGATCGGGCGGAAGTACAACATCCGCCTGCTGGGGCCGAACATCTACGGCTTCTACTATCTGCCGGCCAATCTCTGCGCGACGTTCTGCACGCCGTACGACGTGCGCGGGCACGCGGCGCTGTCCTCGCAGTCGGGCGGCATCGGCATGGCGATCATCGGCTTCAGCCGCTCGGCAAAGATGGGCGTCTCGGCCATCGTCGGCGTCGGCAACAAGGCCGACATCGACGAGGACGACCTGCTGACCTTCTTCGAGCAGGACGACGAGACCCACATCATCGCCCAGCATTGCGAGGACCTGAAGGACGGCCGCGCGTTCGCCGAGATCGCCCGCCGCGTCACCAGGAAAAAGCCGGTGATCGTGCTGAAGGCCGGTCGCACCTCCGCCGGCGCCAAGGCGGCCAGCTCGCATACCGGCGCGCTGGCGGGCAATGACCGGATCTATGAGGACGTGCTGAAGCAGGTCGGCGTGATCCGCGCGCGCAGCCTGCGCGACATGCTGGAGTTCGCGCGCGCCATCCCGAAGCTGCCGACGCCGAAGGGCGAGAACGTCGTCATCATCACCGGCGCCGGCGGTTCGGGCGTGCTGCTGTCCGATGCTTGCGTGGACAACGGCTTGTCGCTGATGGCGATGCCGGCCGATCTGGATGCGGCGTTCCGCAAGTTCATCCCGCCGTTCGGCGCCGCCGGCAACCCGGTGGACATCACCGGCGGCGAGCCGCCGGTGACCTATCAGAACACCGTCAGGCTGGGGCTGCAGGACGAGCGCATCCACGCGCTGATCCTGGGCTACTGGCACACCATCATCACGCCGCCGATGGTGTTCGCGCACAAGCTGGTCGAGGTGGTGGACGAGATGCGCGCCAAGGGCATCGAGAAGCCGATCGTCGCCTCGCTCGCCGGCGACGTGCAGGTGGAGGAAGCGTCGGAATACCTGTACGACCACGGCATCCCGGCCTATGCGTATTCGACGGAAATCCCGGTGGCGGTGCTCGGCGCGAAATATCGCTGGGCGCGTGGCGCGGATCTGATCCGGTGAACATCCACGAGTATCAGGCGAAGGACCTGCTGCGTCCGTATGGCGTGTCGGTTCTGGACGGCCATGTTGCGTGGTCGCCTGAGGAGGCGGTTGCGGCGGCGCAGCGGCTGCCCGGCCCGGTGTTCGTGGTGAAGTCGCAGATCCACGCCGGCGGCCGCGGCGCCGGGCGGTTCGCGCACGATCCGCAGGGCAAGGGCGGCGTGCGCCTGGCCGGCTCGAGCGACGAGGTGCGCGCGGCGGCCGAGGCGATGATCGGGCACACGCTGGTCACCAAGCAGACCGGGCCGGCCGGGCGGCGGGTGCACCGCATCTATGTCGAGGCCGGCTGCGACATCGCGCGCGAGCTGTACCTGTCGCTGCTGGTGGACCGCGCCAGCGGCCGGGTGGCGGTGCTGGCCAGCACCGAGGGCGGCATGGAGATCGAGGCGGTGGCCGAGCGCCACCCGGAGAAGATCCTGCGCGTGCAGATCGACCCGGCGAGCGGCATCTCCGGCTTCCACGCCCGCCGTCTGGCCTCCGGGCTGGGGCTGTCCGGCCGGCAGGCGGCGGCGTTCGGCCGCTTCGTCTCGGCGCTGCACCGGGCGTTCATGGCGCTGGACTGCGCGGTGGTGGAGATCAACCCGCTGGTGGTGACCGGGTCGGGCGAGGTGGTGGCGCTGGATGCCAAGATGAGCTTCGACGACAACGCGCTGTTCCGCCATCCGGAGCTGGAGGCGCTGCGCGACGAGGCCGAGGAGGACGCGCGCGAGCTGGAGGCGGCGCGGCACAGCCTGAGCTACGTGGCGCTGGACGGCACGATCGGCTGCATGGTCAACGGCGCCGGGCTGGCGATGGCGACGATGGACATCATCCAGCTGTATGGCGGAGCGCCAGCCAACTTCCTCGATGTCGGCGGCGGCGCGACCAAGGAGCGGGTGACGGCGGCGTTCAAGATCATCCTGTCGGACCCGAACGTGGAGGCGATCCTGGTCAACATCTTCGGCGGCATCATGCGCTGCGACGTGATCGCCGAGGGCGTGGTGGCGGCGGCGCGCGAGGTCAGCCTGACGGTGCCGCTGGTGGTGCGCCTGGAGGGCACCAACGTGGAGCTGGGCAAGGGCATCCTGGCGCAATCCGGTCTGCCGATCATCGCTGCGGACAACCTGGCCGACGCGGCCGAGAAGGTGGTGCGCGCCACGCATGATGCGGGGCCGGGGGAAGCCGGGCACGGGACCGTCGGCGGGGAGGGCGGCTGAGATGGCGATCCTGGTGGACGGGCGCACGCGTGTGGTCACGCAGGGCTTCACCGGCGCGCAGGGCACGTTCCATTCCGAGCAGGCGATCGCCTATGGCACGCGCGTGGTCGGCGGGGTGACGCCGGGCAAGGGCGGCAGCACGCATCTGGACCTGCCGGTGTTCGACACGCTGGCCGAGGCGGTGGCGGCGACCGGGGCGACGGCGAGCGCCATCTACGTGCCGCCGCCGTTCGCGGCCGACGCGATCCTGGAGGCGATCGACGCGCGGGTGGAGCTGATCGTGTGCATCACCGAGGGCATTCCGGTGCTGGACATGGTGCGGGTGAAGCGGGCGCTGGACGGCTCCGGCTCGCGGCTGGTGGGGCCGAACTGCCCCGGGGTGATCACCCCGGACGCGTGCAAGATCGGCATCATGCCGGGCCACATCCACCGGCCTGGCCGGGTCGGCATCGTGTCGCGCTCGGGCACGCTGACCTATGAGGCGGTGGCGCAGACCACGGCGGCGGGTCTGGGCCAGAGCACCTGTGTCGGCATCGGCGGCGATCCGGTGAAGGGCACGGACTTCGTCGACGTGCTGGCGCTGTTCCTGGCCGACGCGCAGACCGAGGCGATCATCATGATCGGCGAGATCGGCGGCGAGAGCGAGATCCTGGCGGCCGAGTTCCTGGCCCGCGAGAACCGCGCCGGCGCGGCTGGCGGCGGCAAGCCGGTGGTGGGCTTCATCGCCGGGGCGACGGCGCCGCCGGGGCGTCGGATGGGCCATGCCGGGGCGGTGATCAGCGGCGGCCGCGACACCGCCGCGGCCAAGGTCGCGGCATTGCGCGACGCCGGGGTGCACGTCGCCGACAGCCCGGCGGCGCTGGGGAGCACGATGCTGCGCGCGATGCGATCGTGAGCCGCCAGTAACACGCCGGAAAACGCGACACAGCGTCCGGCATCTGAACGACAACGGAGGGAAATGATGTCCATGAGTTCTTCGGCAATGCGCAGTCCGGCGGCGGGGGGCGTGCACAGCGCGCACCGCTGGACGCAGCTCGTCATCGGGATCGTCTGCATGATCCTGATCTCGAACTACCAGTACCGGCTGGACCCTGTTCGTGCATCCGATCGCCGCGGCGACGAAATGGCCGGTCGCCGCGATCCAGGTCTCGTTCGCCATCTTCATCGCGCTTGAGACCTGGCTGACCCCGTTTGACGGCTGGCTGACCGACACGCTTGGCCCCGACCGCGGACCGAAGCTGGTGACTGCCGCCGGCGGTATTCTTGTGGCGCTGGGCTGGATCATCGAGTTGTACGCCGGCTCGTTGACGGTGCTGTATGTGGGCGGCGCGCTGTCGGGCATCGGCGCCGGCGCGATCTACGCAACGGCGATCGGCAATGCCGTGAAGTGGTTCCCGGACCGGCGCGGACTGGCGGTCGGCCTGACCGCAGGCGGCTACGGCGTCGGCGCCGCGATCACGGTCATCCCGATCCGGGCGCTGATCGACTCGCAAGGCTATGGCTCCGCGTTCTTCTGGTTCGGCCTGGTTCAGGGTGCGGTCATCTTCGTGCTGGCATGGCTGTTGCGGGGCCCCCGCCCCGGCGAGACGCTGGCCGCCGCATCGACGAACCTGCAGCAGACCACGCGCAGCTACACCCCGCAGGAGATGCTGCGCACTCCGGTATTCTGGCTGCTCTACCTGATGTTCATCCTGGTCTCGGCAAGTGGCTTGATGGCCACGGCACAGATCGCGTTGATCGCGAAAAGCTACAACGTTGCCAATTCGGTGCTGCTGTTCGGGGCCACCACGCTGTCCTTGGCCGTGATCGTTGACGGCGTGGCGAACGGCACGGCGCGACCGTTCTTCGGCTGGGTGTCGGATCACATCGGGCGCGAGAACACGATGGCGATCGCCTTCAGCATCGGCGGCGTCGCCTACTGGCTGCTTGGGTCCTTGGGCGCCAGTCCCTGGCTGTTCGTGCTGTTCGCCGCCCTCATCTTCTTCACCTGGGGCGAGATCTTCAGCCTGTTCCCGTCCACCTGCACCAACTCGTTCGGCCCCAAGTTCGCGACCGTGAATCTCAGCTTCCTGTACACGGCAAAGGGCATGTCGGCGTTCCTGGTGCCGCTGGCCAACGTCCTGAAATCGGCGACCGGCAGCTGGCACGCGGTGTTCGTCGTCACCGCGATCACCAATTTCGTGGTGGTGGGTCTGGCGCTGTTCGTGCTCAAGCCGATGCGCGCCAACCAGCGTTCGACCGAGATGCTGGTCGGACAGCCGGCGGAGTAGCCCAGTCGGGAAACCTTCACCCCGACCCTCTCCGTCAGGGAGAGGGAGACGAACAACCCTCTCCCTCCGGGAGAGGGTTGGGTGAGGGTCCGGCCCACGCTGTCGAAGCAAAAAAAAGGCGCCGCCACGATCCCTCGTGGCGGCGCCTTTCCGTGGCGGGCGGTCTAGGGCGCGGGCGAGCTGAACACGTCCACCTTGTTGCTCTGGTTGCGATACACATAGATCATGTGATTTTTGGTATCGACCGCGAGCGTGTGGACGTTCTTCTCGGACGGGATGGTATCGGCGATCGTGTTGTTGTCGAGATCGACGACCTCGATCACGCCCGCCTTGTCGCCGACGAAGGCGCGCCGGGCGGTGGGATCGATCGCGACCTCATCCACCGAACCCTTCAGCGGGATGGAGGCGACCTGGGCGCCGGTGGCCGCATCGAGCACCAGCATCTTCTTGTCGGTGGTGCCCATGAACAGGTGCTTGGTCTTGGGGTCATAGACCATCGGCTTGGCGTCGCCCTTGACGTCGGGCTTCCACACCAACTCGACCGTGTTGGTCTTGGGGTCGATCACGTCCACCACGTTGTCGTCCGGCTGGTAGATGCGCCCCGTTGCGGGCACCAGAACGCCGACATCGGGACCGTCCTTCGGATGGTCGGGCTGCAGCGCGAAATGCGCGACCTGCGCGAAGGGCGGCGCGGCCTTGACCACGGTCACGTCATTGGTGTCGTCGGCGGCGACGTAGATGTTGCCGGTCTTGGGATCATAGATCATGCCGTCGGGCGTCTTGCCCTGGACCGCGAACGTGCCGACCGGCTTCATGGTGCGCTTGTTGAGCACGGTGACCGACGTGCTGTTCGCGTCATTGAGGAAGGCATATTTCGGCGTCAGGGCAATCAGGTTGCCGTTGGCGATGTTGGGGATGACGTCCTTCACCGTGTTCGTCTTGGCGTCGATCACCACGTCCTGATGATCGGGCGACTGCGCCAGCCATACCGTGTTGGTGTCTGGATCGAACACCACGTAGTCGCCGTGGCCGCCCTTGTCGCCGGGCAGGTCTATGGTCTTGACCAGCTTGTAGCCGCTCTCGGCGGCGACGGCCGGCAGCGCGGCGAACGCCGCCAGCGCGACCAGCGACACGGTTCGCAGAACATGCTTGCGCATGGAGATCTCCTCCGAAGGGGGTTTTTTCTTGGTGGCAGACGGCACACGACGGCACGTTGTGTACCGTATACCAGATGTACCGCCACGGCGGCGCGCTGTCCACATCGCATCGTCTGGACAGCGCGGAAAATCGAGTAATGCGGCCGCGATTGTGGCAGCCCCCGCCGCTATTCGGCGGCGGTCGCCAGCGCCTCCGCCGCCGAGACGCGGGCGGCGCAGAACTTGAACTCCGGGATCTTGGCGAACGGATCCAGCGCCGGGTTGGTCAGCAGGTTGGCGGCCGCCTCGGCGTAGCAGAACGGCATGAACACCATGCCCTGCGGCACGTCGCGGTCCGAGCGCACCTTCAGCTCGATGGCGCCCCGCCGCGTCTCCAGGCGAATGCTGCCGCCGACCGCGATCTGCATGTCCCACAGGTCGCGCGGCGACATGAACGCCACCGCCTCCGGCTCGATCGCATCCAGCACCCCGGCGCGGCGCGTCATCGAACCGGTGTGCCAATGTTCCAGCACGCGCCCGGTGGACAGCACCATCGGGAACGCCGCGTCCGGGATCTCGTCGGGCGGCATGACATTGGCCGGCACGATGCGGCCGCGGCTGTTGGCGGTCGGGAAGCCGCTGGCGAAGATGATTTCGTTGCCCGGCTGGTCGGGGCCATCCACCGGATAGGTGACCGCGCCCTCGCGCTCCAGCCGCTCCCAGGTGATGTTGGCCAGCGACGGCATCAGCCCGGCCATCTCGGCGAACACCTCGTGCGGGCCGGCATAGGTCCAGTCCAGTCCGAGGCCGCGCGCGAGTTCCTGGATGATCCACCAGTCCGGCCGCGCATCGCCCGGCGGCTGGATCACCGGACGGGCCATCTGCACGCGGCGATCCGTGTTGGTGAAGGTGCCGGTCTTTTCGGCGAACGCCGAGGCCGGCAGCACCACGTCGGCGTGGAACGCGGTCTCGGTCAGGAACAGATCCTGCACCACCAGATGATCGAGTTTGGCGAGCGCCTGGCGGGCGTGGTTCAGATCCGGGTCGGACATCGCCGGGTTCTCGCCCTCGATATACATGCCGCGGATCGTGCCGGCGTGGATCGCCTCGATGATCTCCACCACAGTCAGCCCCGGCTTCGGATCCAGCGACATCTGCCATGCCGTCTCGAACACGTCGCGGATCTCCGGATTGCCGACCGGCTGGTAGTCGGGGAACACCATCGGGATCAGCCCGGCATCGGATGCGCCCTGCACGTTGTTCTGCCCGCGCAGCGGGTGCAGCCCGGTGCCGGGCCGGCCGATCTGGCCGGTGATCAGGGCCAGCGCGATCAGGCAGCGGGCATTGTCGGTGCCGTGCACATGCTGGCTGATGCCCATGCCCCAGAAGATGATCGAGGTGCGCGCGCGGGCGTACATCCGCGCGACCTCGCGCAGCAGCGGCGCCGGGACGCCGACCACCGGCGCCATCGCCTCGGGAGAGAAATCCTTGATGCGGTCGCGGAGTTCCTCGAATCCCTCGGTGTAGCCGGCGATGTACTGCTTGTCGGTCAGATCCTCCTCGATGATCGTGTGGATCAGCGCGTTCAGCAGCGCCACGTCGCTGCCCGGCTTGAACGCCAGGTGGTGCAGCGCGTGCCGCGAAAGCTGCTGCCGCCGCGGGTCGATGACGACCAGCTTGGCGCCCTTCTGCTTGACCGCGTTCTTGATGAAGGTCGCGGCGACCGGATGGTTCACCGTCGGGTTGGCGCCGATCACCAGGATCACCTCGGCATCCAGCGCCGCCGCGAACGGCGCGGTCACCGCGCCCGAGTTCAGCCCCTCCATCAGCGCCGCCACCGACGAGGCGTGGCACAGCCGCGTGCAGTGATCGACGTTGTTCGACCCGAAGCCGGTGCGGACGAGCTTCTGGAACAGGTAGGCTTCCTCATTGGATCCCTTGGCCGACCCGAACCCGGCCAGCCCCTGCGGCCCATCGGACTCGCGGATGGCGCGCAGCCCGCCCGACGCACGTGCGAGGGCTTCTTCCCAGCTCGCCTCGCGGAAATGCGTCCATGGATTCGCCGGATCAACCTGGTCGTTGGCGTCCTTGCCCACGCCATCGAGGCGCACGAGGGGCCTGGTCAGCCGGTGCGGATGATGAATGTAGTCGAACCCGAAACGGCCCTTGACGCATAGGCGCTCGTGGTTGGCCGGGCCGTCGCGGCCCTCGGCATAGACGATGCGCTCGTCCTTCACCGCATAATCGACTTGGCAGCCGACGCCGCAATACGGGCACAGGCTGGCCACGGTGCGGTCCGGCCAGACCGTGCGCGTCTGGTTGTCGTCCAGATAGGCGGCCGGCATCAGCGCGCCGGTCGGGCAGGCCTGCACGCACTCGCCGCAGGCGACGCAGGTGGACTCGCCCATCGGGTCGTCAAAGTCGAACACGATCTTCTCGGCGGCATTGCGGTACGCCATGCCGATCACGTCGTTGACCTGCACCTCGCGGCAGGCGCGCACGCACAGATTGCATTGGATGCAGGCGTCGAGGTTGACCCGCATCGCCGGATGGCTGGGGTCGGCATCCCACCGCTCGACCGCCGGAAAGCGGCTTTCGGTCACGTCGATGCGATCCGCCCATTGCCAGAACTTGCTGGTGGGATCGTGCGAGGTTTCGCGCGCCGGCTGATCGGCGACCAGCAGCTCCATCACCATGCGCTGCGCGCCGGCGGCCCGCTTGCTGGCGCTGTGCACGCGCATGCCGCTGGCCGGCTGGCGCATGCAGGATGCGGCCAGCACCCGCTCGCCCTCGATCTCGACCATGCAGGCGCGGCAGTTGCCGTCCGGTCGATAGCCGGGATCGGGCTTGTAGCACAGATGCGGGATGTCGGTGCCGAGCCGCTTGGCGACCTGCCAGATGGTTTCGCCCGGCCGCGCCTCGACCTGCCGACCGTCAAGCTCGAAGATCGTACCCGTGCTCATTCCGCAGCTTCCTTCGCAAGCAAGGCATCCGGGAAATAACGCATCACGCTGTCCAGCGGATTGGACGCGGCCTGCCCCAGTCCGCAGATCGAGGCGTCGCGCATCGCCAGGGTCAGCTCCGCCAGCAGCGCCTGGTCCCACACCGGCCGTTCCATCAGCATGCGCGCCTTCTGCGTGCCGATGCGGCATGGCGTGCACTGGCCGCAGCTCTCGTCCTCGAAAAACCGCATCAGGTTGATCGCGGCGCCGCGCAGGTCGTCGTGATCGGACAGCACGATCACCGCGGCCGAGCCGATGAAACAGCCGTATTTCTCAAGCGTGCCGAAATCGAGCGGGATGTCGTCCATCGACGCCGGCAGGATGCCGCCCGACGCGCCGCCGGGCAGATAGGCGGTGAAGCAATGGCCGTCCATCATGCCGCCGCAGAACTCCGCGATCAACTCGCGGATGGTGATGCCGGCCGGGGCCAGCTTCACCCCCGGTTCGCGCACCCGGCCGGAGACCGAGAAGGTGCGCAGGCCCTTGCGGTCGTGGCGGCCGTGGCTGCTCCACCACGCGGCGCCCCGCTCCAGCAGGTCGCGCACCCAGTACAGCGTCTCGACGTTGTTGATCAGCGTCGGGCGGCCGAACAGGCCGACCTGGAAAGGGAAGGGCGGCTTGTGCCGCGGCAGCCCGCGCTTGCCCTCGATGCTTTCCAGCATCGAGGATTCCTCGCCGCAGATATAGGCGCCGGCGCCGCGCCGCAGATGCAGCCGTCGGCCGGTGTCGGGCAGCTTCGGGATCTCATGCTGCAGGATGGCGCGGGCCAGCGGGTATTCGTCGCGAATGTAGATGTAGATGTCGCTGGCATCGACGATTTCCGCGCCGATCAGCATGCCCTCCAGAAACCGGTGCGGATCGGTGTTGAGGTAGTGGCGGTCCTTGAACGTGCCCGGCTCGCCCTCGTCGCCGTTGACCGCCATCAGGCGCGGCCCCTTCTCGCCCAGCACCGAGCGCCATTTGCGGCCGGTCGGAAAGCCCGCGCCGCCAAGGCCGCGCAGCCCGGTATCGTCCAGCACCGAGAGCACGTCCTCGGCGCTGAGCGCGCCGGAGCGCAGCCGGTGCAGCAGCGCGTAGCCGCCGCCGGCCACATACGCATCGTAGTCGATGGTGTCGTGCGGGATGTGCGGGTGGTCGTCGCCATGCGCGATCGCCGCGCGCACCGACTCCGTGGTCGCGCGGTGCACGAAGTGATGACCGACCTCGACCACCGGGGCCTGGTCGCACAGCCCCAGGCACGGCGCCCGCACCACCCGCACGTCCTCGCCGAGAGCGCCCTGCGCCTGCAGCCGCGCCTGCAGCGACTCCGCGCCGAACATCGCGCAGGTCAGGCTGTCGCAGACGCGCACGACGGTCCTCGCCAGCGCCGGCTCGCCTTCCTTCACCACGTCGAAATGCGCGTAGAAGGTCGCGGTCTCGAACACCTCGGCGAAGGCCAGCTTCATCTCGTCGGCCAGCGCCGCCAGGTGGCCGGCGCCGATCTGGCCATAGGTGTCCTGGATCAGATGCAGGTGCTCGATCAGCAGGTCGCGGTCGCGCGGTCGGTCGCCCAGCAGCGCCTCGATCTCGTGTCTGGCCCGCGGGTCGATGCTGCGGCCCTTCGGCGTGGCGCGGGTCCGGCGGCGGCCGGCGCCGGGATGCTCGAAGCGCCGGATGCCGGCGACGGAGGTGTCGTTCTTCATCGTTTCCTTGAACCGCTTTGGCTGTCGCCCGCGTCCTGGCTTTGTGGGTGCGGGATCCCGGCGCTCGGTCCCGATCGGTCCTCGCGCCGTTGATGCCTCGCGTGGCATACTTTATAGCAGCACATTCGCATGCAAGGCCATCGTGCGCTGGCGGGAGCATCATGCTGATCATGGGATTGGCCGGCTGGAGCGGGTCGGGCAAGACCACCCTGCTGCGCGAGCTGATCCCGGCGCTGGTCGCGCGCGGCCTGCGCGTCTCGACCGTCAAGCACGCGCATCACGGCTTCGACGTGGATCAGCCCGGCAAGGATTCGTGGGTGCATCGGCAGGCCGGGGCGACGGAGGTGCTGGTCGCCTCGGGGCGGCGCTGGGCGCTGCTGCATGAGCTGCGCGATGCGGCCGAGCCGGCGCTACCGGTGCTGCTGGCCCGGCTCGCGCCCGCCGATCTGGTGCTGGTCGAGGGCTTCAAGCGCGACGCCCATCCGAAAATCGAGATCTACCGGGCGTGCGTCGGCAAGCCGCTGCTGCACCCGGAGGATCCCAGCATCGGCGCGGTTGCCGCCGACTCGCCGATCTGCGGGTTGCAGGTGCCGGTGCTGGCGCTCGACGATGTTGGCGCCATTGCCGCGCATGTGCTGGCGCACGCCCGTCCGGCCGACCGGATCGGCTGGGCGGGGCGAGACGCGGGGCATGGCTGATCCGCCCGACCGCATGTCGCTGCGCCGGGCGCGTGCGCTGCTCGGCCGGCATGCCGGCCCGGCGGCCAGCGCGGAGCTGGTGGCGGTGGCGGATGCGGCGGGCAGGGTGCTCGCGACGGCGCTCGATGCGCCGCTCGATTGGCCGGAGGCGGATTGCGCCGCGCTCGACGGCTACGCGCTGCGCGCCGCCGACACCGAGGGCGCCGGCGCCTACGCCCCGGTGCTGCTGGCCCTGTCCGCCGCCGCAGCCGCCGCCGCCGACCTGCCGCCGCGCGCCGCCGCCCGGGTGCGCGCCGGCGACCATCTGCCGCCGGGCGCCGACGCCGTGCTGCCGCCCGAGGCGGCGCAGGGCGGCGTCGCGGGCGGCATCGAGGTGATCGAACAGGCCGCACCCGGCTCCGGCGTCGATCGGCGCGGCGCTGAGCTGCGTGCCGGCGTCGCGATGCTGCCGGCCGGACGCCGGCTGCGGCCGCAGGATGTGGCGCTGCTGGCCGCGCTCGGCATCGACACGGTGCCGCTGGTGCGCCGCCCCGTCATCGGCCTGACCGTGGGCGGCCGCCAATCCGGCGCGCTTGCCGCCATGCTGCGCGCATTGGTCGGGCGGGATGGCGGGCTGGTGTCCGCGGCCGGACCGGCGGACCTGCTGCTGGCGGCCGGAGACCCGGATACGGCTGCCGCGGGCGCGGGCGCGGTCGAACGCTGGCGTGTGGCCCTGCGGCCGGGCGAGCAGGCAGGGTTCGGCCGGGCGAACGGCGTGGCGATGCTGCTGCTGCCCGACGCGCCGCTGGCCTGCCTTGCGGCATACGACATGCTCGCGGGCCCGCTGATCCGCCGAGTGGCCGGGGGTGCGTCGGGCTCGCCCTATGCGACCGTCGAGGCGACACTGGACCGCAAGATCGTCTCGGCGATCGGCTTCACCGACCTGGTGCGCGTGCGCGTCGCGGGCGGGCGGGCGCTGCCGCTCGGCGCGGCCGATGGCGGCGGCCTGGCGAGCGCGGTGCGCGCGGACGGGTTCGTGATCGTGCCCGACGGCAGCGAGGGGCTGGCACCGGGCAGCTGCGTGCGCGTTCACCTGTACCGACCCACCGGCCGGACCCGATTGCGCATGACCGTCGCCCCTTCGCTGGAGGCGCTGCGCCGCGCGGCGCAGCAGGAGCAGTTCCTCGACGTGGTCAGCCGCGACGAGGCCGAGGCGCGCTTCCGCCGCCATCTGCGGCTGCAGCCGCTGGGCGAGCAGGAGGTGCGATTGGCACAGGCGCTCGGCCGGGTGCTGGCGCGCGACGTGCTGGCCCCGGTGGACGTGCCCGGCTTCGACCGCGCCGGCGTCGATGGCTTCGCGGTTCGCGCCGAGGACGTGCAGGGCGCCACCGACGATGCGCCCGGCGGTGCTGCGCCTGAACTCCGAGGTGCTGACGCCCGGCGCGCGCCCGACCAGCGCCGTCGCGCCGGGGACCGCCAGCGTGATCGCCACCGGCGGCATGATCCCGCGCGGCGCCGATGCCGTGGTCATGGTCGAGCACACCGACCTGCGTCAGCGGGCGGCCGAACGCCGCCGTCGCGATCGAGGTGCGCCGCCCCGCGGCGCCGGGGCAATTCATCGCCAGCGCCGGCTCGGACATCGCGCGCGGCGAGACGGTGCTGCGGCGCGGCCGGCTGCTGACGGCGCGCGAGATCGGCATGCTGGCCGCGGTGGGTTTGGCCGAGGTCGCGGTCTGGCGGCGGCCGCGCGTCGCGGTGCTGTCCACCGGCGACGAGATCGTGGCCCCCGGCGAGCCGATCCAGCCGGGACAGGTGTTTGACAGCAACGCCGCCATCCTGGCCGCGTCAGTCGCGGAGGCGGGCGGCGAGGCGGTGGCGCACGGCATCGTGCGCGACGACCTCGATGCGCTCGGCGTGGCGCTGGACCGCGCGCTGGCGGATGCCGATGTCGTGCTGCTGTCCGGCGGCACGTCGAAGGGCGCGGGCGATCTGGCCTACCAGGCGCTGGCGCGGCTGCGCCGACGACCCCGGCATCGTCGTGCACGGCGTCGCGCTGAAGCCGGGCAAGCCGCTGTGCCTCGCGGTCTGCGGCGGCAAGCCGCTGGCGATCCTGCCCGGCTTCCCGACCTCGGCGATCTTCACCTTCCATGAGTTCATGGCCCCGGTGATCCGCGCGCTTGGCCGGGCAGCCGCCGGCGGCGCGGCAGACCGTGGACGCGACGCTGCCAATGCGGATCGGCTCGGAAGCGCGGCCGCACCGAATACGTGCTGGCCTCGCTGGTGCGCGGCGCGGCGGATGGGTCTGTCCGCCTATCCCACCGCGAAAGGCTCCGGCGCGGTCACCAGCTTTGCCCAGGCGGACGGGTTCTTCGCGGTCCCGGCGCTGACCGAGGCGGTCCCGGCCGGCGCGCCGGTCGGGTGCAGCTGATCGGGGCCGGTCTGGCGCCTGCCGATCTCGTGGTGATCGGCAGCCAATGCGTCGGCCTGGACCTGCTGATCGGGCTGCTGGAGCGCGACCGCCTCACGGTGAAGGCGCTCGCCGTCGGCAGCCTGGGTGGCCTGGCGGCGGCGCGACGCGGCGAGTGCGACCTCGCCGGCATACACCTGATGGACCCGGAGACCGGCGATACAACCGCCGTACCTGACCGACGACCTCATCCTGGCGCCCGGCTACGGGCGCCTGCAGGGGGTGCTGTTCCGCCGCGACGATGCGCGCTTCGCGGCCTGCGCGTCGGCCGAGGCGGCGATCTGCGTGGCGTGCGGCAGCGACGACATGCTGATGGTCAACCGCAACGCCGGCAGCGGCACGCGCATCCTGATCGACCGCGTTCTGGCCGGCGCCCGCCCGGCCGGCTATGCCGCGCAGCCGAAATCGCACAACGCGGTGGCCGCCGCGGTGGCGCAGGGCCGCGCCGACTGGGGCGTGGCGATTGCCACGGTGGCGCGCGAATACGGCCTGGGCTTCCTGCCGTTGCAGCCGGAGCAGTACGACTTCGTGGTGCCCCGGTCGCGGTTGGACCGTCCGCCGGTGCAGCGTTTCCTGGCGCTGCTGCGCAGCCCGGGCGCGCGACATGCGCTCCGCGAGCGCGGCTTCGCGGTGGACGATGACTGACCCGACGCTGACTGACGACTGGCTGGCGCGACTGGCTGACCCGACCCTGGCTGGCGCGACCTTGGGCGGCATCCTGGCTGGGGGTCAGGCGCGACGGCTCGGCGGTGGCGACAAGGGCCGACATCTCGTGGGCGGCCGCAGCGTGCTGGATCGTGTGATCGCCTGTCTCGGCCCGCAGGTGGCGCGGCTGGTGCTGAACGCGAACGATGATCCGGCGCGGTTTGCCGCGACCGGCCTCGCGATCGTGCCCGACAGCCTGCCGGATCGCCCCGGGCCGCTCGCCGGCGTGCTGGCGCTGCTGGATTGGGCGGCTGCGAACACGCCCGCGGTCGGCTGGGTGGCGACGGCGCCGGCCGACGCGCCGTTCCTGCCGCCGGATCTGGTCGCCCGGCTGCACGCGGCGCGGCGCGAGCGCGGCGCGGCGATGGCCTGCGCCGCGTCCGGCGGCCGCGCGCACCACGTCGTCGCCCTATGGCCGGTGGCGCTGCGCGCTGACCTGCGCCGCGCCGTCCAGCAAGATGGGATGCGCAGGGTCGAGGCGTTCGCCGCGCACTACGCCCCGGCGCTGGCCGAGTGGCCGACGGCGGCCATCGACCCGTTCTTCAACGTCAACACGCCCGAGGACCTGGCCCAGGCGGAGCGCCTCGCTACACTGTAGCCGCCGCGCGGGGGCGAGCGCGGGCGCAAGCCGATCGGTGCAGCAGGACGGCGCGCGGAGCGTCTCGCAACGCTCCGCGCGCCTGACCGAAGCCCTACTTCACGCTGCCAGCGCCGGACAGCGCTGTACTGCGGTTGCCCTCGAACGTGTTGCCGACCAGCTGCGCGCTGGCGTGGGTGGCGTTGGCCACGAAGGTGGTCGGGCGCGCCGTCGTTGCGGAACACGTTGTCGGTGATCAGCAGCGGTGCGGCGGGCCAGGTCACGCCTTCCTCGCCGATCGAGATGGCGACTGCGCGGATTGCTCGACAGCGGACCCTTTTCGAGCCGGTTGCCGCGGATGGTCGGCCGCGCCGCCATTCGGCAGATCGATCAGGTAGCTCGATGTGCCGGTCGGCCCGTCCTCGATGGAGTTGTCGATCACATTGGTGATCGCGGCGCGCGACTTGATGTGGTGGCCGACTTTCTGGTTGATGAAGGTCGAGTGCTCGACCGTCAGCCGGCCGATGCCGTTGGCATAGATGCCGTGCGAGCAGCCGCTGGATGGCCGAGCAGCCGCCGTTGCCGGCGAAATAGCTGTCGCGCACCAGGATCGTTCGAGTTGGCGACCGGGTCGGCCAGGATGCCGTCCTGATTGTCGATGAGATGCACGCGCGTCACGGTCAGGTTCGTGCCCTCGGCGCGGATGCCCGCGCCATTCTGGTCCGGCACGCTGGCATGGCTCAGCGTCAGGTCGCGCACGGTGACGTTGCTGCCATAGATCACGAACACGCCCTTGCCGCCGCAGAGGTGCCGCCGATCGTGGTTTTCGACATGCCGGCCCCGGCGATGGTCAGCCCGTTGGCGCTCCAGGTGGCGCAATCGGTGTAGTGGCCCGCGGCGATCGAAATGGCGTCGCCGTTCTGGGCGGCCGCCGCGGCGGCCGACGGTTTCGCGTAAGGCTGGCCGGGGCCGACCATCAGCGTGCGGGCGAGCGGCCGGTGTTGCCAGCATCGCGGTGGCGCACAGCACGAGCTTGAAGCCCGACTGAAGCAGGGGCAGTCTTGAATCCGAACGTAGCCATATAGGAAAATCCTCCATAATGCTGCTCGTTCCCGAAGCAGTCGGCGGGGGTAACAGCGGCGTGAGGTAGATGCAACCCGCGCATCCGGACCAGACAAAAATTGGCAGACTTGTCGTTAATACTTTGTGAACGCGCCACGGTTGAGATTGTAGAAGCCTGATGGGGCTGAATGACTTTGTAGATGATCCCTGGGATGAGATGCTGGAAGCCCCTTGATTGTCAGTGCGAACCACCTCCGCCACGGTGCGATCACGCTTGCGCGCCCACCGTCTCGCCCCGATAACAAGGCGCCGGCCACGGGGCGCGGGAGGCGGGTCATGTGCGGGCTGACGGGACTTTTCAGGGCGGATGGCGCGAGCGGTCGATGCGGCGCTGCTGCGGCGCATGACCACGGCGATGGCGCATCGCGGCCCGGATGGCGACGGCTTCCATGTCGAGCCGGGGCTAGGCCTGGGTCATCGCCGGCTGGCCATCGTCGATGTCGGCGGCGGCCAGCAGCCGATGTACAACGAGGACGACGTCGTGGTCATCGCCTTCAACGGCGAGATCTACAATTTTCCCGAGCTGCGCCCGAAGCTGCAGGCGCTCGGCCACGTGTTCCGCAACCGCTGCGACACCGAGGCGATCATCCATGCCTGGGAGAGCTTCGGGCCGGATTGCCTGCAGCATCTGGACGGGATGTTCGCCTTCGCGCTGTGGGACCGCAACCGCCGGCAGCTGTTCCTGGCGCGCGACCGGCTGGGCAAGAAGCCGCTGCACTACGCCGCAGACCCGGCACGGCTTTGCGTTCGCCTCCGAGCTTGCGGCCTTCGCCGTGTGCCCGGGATTGTCGCGCGCGATCGATCCCGGTGGCGGTCGACGATTTCTTTGCGCTGGGCTACGTGCCCGATCCCGCCACGATCTTCACCGCGATCCGCAAGCTGCCGGCCGCGCACTACATGCTGCTGCCGCCGCGAGGCGATCCGCCGACCCGCGGCCGGTGCGCTACTGGCGGCCCACTCTGCGCACCTGCCGGCATGGACGAGGCCGAGGCGGCGGACAGCCTGCGGCGGCAGTTGCGCGCGGCGACTGCGGCGCGGCTGATGGCCGACGTGCCGCTCGGCGCGTTCCTGTCGGGCGGCGTCGATTCCGCCGCGGTGGTCGCCAATGCCGCGATGCTGCGCGCCGAGGCGGGCTGGCCGGGGCTGGACACGTTCACCATCGGCTTCGCGGGCGCCGAGGACGAAACGCCGTTCGCGGCCGAGGTCGGCGCGGCGCTACGGCACGACGCAGCACAACGAGACCGCCGCCGCGATCGACTGGATCGCCGCCGCGCGCGTGCAGGGGCGGCTGTTCGGCGAGCCGTTCGGCGACACATCCTCGGTGCCGACCGAGGCGGTCTGCCGCGCTGGCGCGTCGGCACGCGACGGTGGCGCTGTCGGGCGATGGCGGCGACGAGGTGTTCGCGGGCTATCGCCGCTATCGCTGGCATCGTCTGGTCGATGGCGTGCGCGCCGCATGTTCCGGCCGGCGCTGCGCCGCTCCGTGCTGGGCGGCTGGCGCGGGTCTATCCGAAGCTGGACCGCGCGCCGCGCTGGCTGCGCGCCAAGCACACGCTGACCGAACTCAGCCTGGACTCGGCGCTCGGCTACTACCGCACCGTGGCGCGCGTGCAGCACGATCGCCGGCGCGCGCTGTTCTCGCCGGCACTGGAAGCGGCGTTGGACGGCCACGACCCGCAGGCGCGCATCGCCGCCCTGATGGACGAGAGCGGCAGCGACGACGCGCTGGTGCAGGCGCAATACGCCGATCTGAACACCTGGCTGGTGGGCGACATCCTGACCAAGGTGGATCGCGCCAGCATGGCGAACTCGCTGGAGGTGCGCGCGCCGCTGCTGGATCACCGGCTGGTGGAATGGGGCCTGTCGCTGCCGCCGGATCTGAAGCTGCGCGGGGCGAGCGGCAAGCATCTGCTGAAGCGCGCGATGGAGCCGCTGCTGCCGCGCGACATGCTGTATCGGCCGAAACAGGGGTTTGCGACCTCGCTCGCCGCCCCGCTGCGCGCCGGCGCCGACGCGTGCTGCGCGAGCGGCTGCTGGGGCCGGCGATGCTGGACAGCGGCCTGTTCGAGCCGGGGGCGATCGCCCAGCTGATCGACGAGCACGAGCGCCAGCGTTTCGATCACGCGACCCCGCTCTGGCTGCTGCTGGTGTTCGAGGGTTTCCTCGCGACCGAAGCTGTGTGCCGACGACCGATGCCGAACCGGTGATCGCGTCGCATGAGCCGAGATCTGCCTGGTCGGCGCAGGCTCGATTTCGCGCGCGCATGCCGAGGCCATCGCGACCCTGCGCCGGCCACGCCGTGACTTGCGTGGTCGATCCGAACATCGCCGCGGCGAGCCGCCGCGCGCAGGTCGATCCGCGGCGAGAAGTTGCAGGTGTTCGGCTCGGTCGGCCGAAGCGCTGGCGCGCGGACGCTTTCGACCGTGCGCATGTGCTGGTGCCGCCGCCGCTGCACGAGGAAGTTGCCGTCGCGCTGCTGGCAGGCCGGCAAGCCGGTGTTGCTGGAAAAGCCGATGGCCACCGGCCAGCGCCGCGCGTGCGAGCGGCTGATCGCGCAAGCCGCGGCCATCCGGCGCGCCGCTGGGGGTGAACCAGAATTTCGTGCTACCACCCGGCCTTCGTGCAGGCTGCGCGAGCTGGTCGAGAGCGGCGCGCTGGGGCGGCCGAGCTTCGTGACCTGCATCTACAACGTGCCGTTGCGGCAGATGGCGGCGCGGCAGTTCGGCCACTGGATGTTTCTGCAGCCCGATCGAACATCCTGCTGGAACAGGCGGTGCATCCGCTGTCGCAGATCGCGGCTCTGGCGGGCGCCTATCGGGGACGGTGCAGGCGACGTCGCGGGTCCGGCGCATGGAGATCGCGCCAGGAGCGTGCCGTTCTATCCGTCGCTGACGCGCCATCCTGCGCTGGCGCAACGACTGCCGGCGTCAGCTGCGCTTCGCGGTGGGCCAGACCTTCCCGTTCTGGCAGGTCAGCGTCGATGTGCGACGACGGCGTGGCGGTGGCCGACATGCTGGCCAACCGGCTGTTGCGCTATGGCCGCACGCGCTGGCTGGAGGTGTCGGACGCACTGCTGTCCGGCCTGTCCACCGCCGGCGGACTGGCGCGCGACAGCTTGGCCAACGCCGCCGGCACGGTGCTGTCCGCTGCTGAAGCTGCGGCCGCGCAGCGATCCGTTCTTTCGCAGCATGCGCGACAGCATCGCGGCGTTCCACGCGGCGGTGGATGCAGGCCGCGCGCCGGCGCTGGACGGACAATTCGGGGCCGATCTGGTGGCCGCCTGCGAGCGCCTGGCGCATGCGGCGTTTCCGGTCGGCCGCGCGCCGGCACCGTGCGCCCGCGCCGTCGCCTGCGCCGCAGCCGCTGCGGGGCCGTCGACGTGGCGGTGCTGGGCGGCACCGGCTTCATTGGCACGCATGTGGTCGCAGCAGCTGCTCGACGGCGGGGCGGACGCGTCTCGGTGATGGCGCGCGACGTGCGCAACCTGCCGCGCGCTGTTCGACGATCCGCAAGGTGGAGCTGCAGCAGGGCGACATCGGGGACGCCGAGGCGGTCGCGCGACGCCATCGGCGCGTGCCCCGGTCGTGGTCAATCTCGCGCATGGCGGCGGCGGCGAGACATTGGAGGCGATGCGCGACGCCATGGTGGGCGGGGCGGAGACGGTCGCGCGCGTCTGCCTCGGCCGCGGGCACCCGGCGGTTGCTGCATGTCGGCTCGATCGCCTCGCTGTATCTCGGCCCGCAAGCCGAGCGCCGTCACCGGCGCCACGCCGCCCGACCCGCAGCCCGAGCAGCGCGCCGACTACGCGCGGGCCAAGGTGCTGTGCGACCGGCTGCTGCTGCAGCATGCATGCGCACGGACGGGCTGCCGGTCGTGCATCCTGCGGCCCGGCCTGGTGGTGGGGGAGGGCGGCTCGCCGTTTCATAGCGGCGTCGGTTTCTATAACACCGAGCAGCATTGCATCGGCTGGAACGCCGGCACGCAATCCGCTGCCGTTCGTGCTGGCGGACGACGTGGCCGCAGCGATCGTGCTCGCCTGCACCGCGCCGGGCATCGAGGGCAGATGCTACAACCTGGTCGGCGATGTGCGGCTGACCGCGCGCGAGTATATCGCGGCCCTCGGCCAGGCGCTGGGGCGGCCGCTGCAATACCACCCGCAGTCGCCGCGCCTGCTGTGGCTGGAGGACAGCGGCAAGTGGGCTCGTCAAGCGCGGCGACCGGGCGGCAGGTCGCGGCCGCCCAGCCAGCGCGACTTCCTGTCGCGCGGGCTGATGGCGCGCTTCGACTGCGCCGACGCCGCGCGCGATCTCGGCTGGCAGCCGGTCGCGCGACCGCGAGACGTTCGTGCGGCGGCGCCATTGCCGTGCACGCGCCGCACGCCTCCCGCCCCTGATGTCGCCGCCTGGCCCCGCTGCTGCTGCACGTCTTTCCGACCTTCGCGACCGGCGGCGCCGCAGGTGCGGTTCGCAGCGATCGCCAACCGCTTCGGGCGCGCGTGGCGGCACGCGATCATGGCGATGGACGGCAATGTGTCGTGCCGCGAACGGCTCGATGCCGGCGCTGGATGTGGAGTTTCCCCGAGGTCGCGCTGCGCAAGGGCGACACGCTCGGCAATATCACGGCCGCTCCGCGCGGCCCTGCGCGCGCTGCGGCCGGACGTGCTGGTGACCAGCAACTGGGGCACGATCGAATGGGCGCTGGCCAACGCCCTGCCGCTGACCCGGACGCTGGTGCGCCATGTGCATACCGAGGACGGCTTCGGCCCCGAGGAACAGGATCCGCCAATTGCCGCGCCGCGTCTGGCTGCGCCGGCTGGCGCTGCGCCGCGCGACCGTCGTGGTGCCGTCGCGCACACTGCGAGACGATCGCCACGGAAGGTCTGGCGGCTTGACCGCGCCGCGTGCGCTATGTGCCGAACGGGATCGACCTGGCGCGCTTCGCCGGCGCCGCGCCGCCTGCGCCCGCTCCGGACGGCGACATGGCGGTGATCGGGACCGTCGCGGCGCTGCGGCCGGAGAAGAACCTTGCGCGGCTGCTGCGCGCCTTCGCGCTGCTGTCCGGCAAGATGGCGGCGCGGCTGGTCATCGTCGGCGACGGGCCGGAGCGCGGGGCGCTGCAGGAGCTGGCCGGCACGTCTCGGCGTGGCCGGCCGCGTCGCGTTCGCCGGCCATCTGCCGCGGCCGGAGCAGCCTATGCGGGTTCGACGTGTTCGCGCTGTCGTCGGACACCGAGCAGATGCCGCTCTCGGTGCTGGAGGCGATGGCGGCCGGGCTGCCGGTCGCCGCGACCGATGTGGGCGACGTCGCGGCCATGCTGTCCGAGCGAGAACCGCGGCTTCGTCGTGGCGCCGGCGATGACGGCGCTGGCCGGCGGCGCTGCGGACCTGCTGGCCGACGCCGGGTTGCGCCGTGTCGCTGGGCGCCGCGAACCGCGCGCGGGCCGAGCGCGACTACGACAGGAAACGCATGTTCCAGACCTATGCCGCGCTGTTCGCCCGCGCCTGGCGAGGCCAGCGTCAGCAGATCGCGCGGGTCGCCGGGCAGGCCGCCCAGCTCTGTCGAAGAAATACGCGGCACAACCCGTCGATCCGCCCCAGGAACACGCGTAGCAGGTCCGGCGGCGGTGCGCACATAGGGCGTGTGGCCGGGCGCCAGCGACGGGCTGTGATAATGCATCACGAACAGTCGCTGTCCGCGCGCCAGCCATGCTGCGCACCAGCGCCAGCTGCCGGGGCAGGCGACGCCCTCCGGCGTGAGCGTCGCCTGGCGCAGCAGGCGCAGTCTCGTCCAGCACGCCGCGCATGTGCATGCGGCGTGCGGCCCGGGCTGCCCAGCGGGCGGGCGAGCCGCGGCTCCCACCCCGACAGGCACCCGACATGGCCGCGCGTCATCGGCACGGAGACACGCCCTGGCCCGCGGATGGCGCGGTCGCCACGTAGGGCGTGGGCCGCATCTGCCGGAAATCGGGTCCGCCGCGCGCCGACAGGTCGGCGCCGGGCAGCACGCTGAAATCCACGCCGATGCCGTGTCGGGCGATCAGCCCGATGGTCGTCGGGGCCGATGCCGTAGCGCCCGGCCTTGTAGAAGCGCGGACTGATGCCGAAGCTGGCCGTGCGATCACGGCCAGCAGCTGCTCCAGCTTGCGCGCCTCGGTCCGCGCGGCGAGGTTGCCGGGATAGGAGTTGAAGGTGCTCACGGCCTCGTCGAAGGGCGGATTGGTCCAGGGATGCAGATGCGCGCCGATCTCGCAGTCGCCGCGCTCCATGATGGCGCGCAGCGGCCGCCAGCCGTCCGGCTGCGACGCGACCGGGTAGTCGACCACATAGACCGGGCGCACGCCGTAGCCGGCGGAAGATGGCCTGCGCGCGTTCCTGTGCCGCGATCGAGGCGACCTGGTCAGATTGCGGGCGAACGGGCGGCTGCCAGTCGAACTCCGCCTCGGTATCGACGACCACGTACAGGCGCGGCTTCTGCGTCCGGATCGATCGGCAGCGGCCGGTACTCGACGTCGAGCAGCCGCACCGGGCGCGCATGCGGCGTCATCGCGGCTGCAGCACGCGGCGGAACACATCGAGCTGGCCGGCGCTGGTCTCCGCCCAGCCGAACCGTTCGGCATAGGCGCGGGTGGCCGCGCGGTCCGGAGGTGCCGCAAGCAGGTCGCGTACCGCCTCGGCGATGCCCTCGGGGCGTATTGCGGGCGCGATCACGCCGGCAGCGCGCGACTGCACGACCTGCGGATTGCCGGGGATCGGGCTGGCAACGACCGGGGTGCCGCAGGCCATCGATTCCAGCAGCACGTTCGCCCAGCCCTCGCGCGACGAGGCCAGCACCATCGCGTCCGCGGCGGTGTAATAGGCCGGCAGCTCCGCGTGCGGCCGGGCGCCCAGCGAAGCGCACCCGCCCGGCCACGCCCAGCCGGGCGGCCAGGGCCTGCAGCTCGGCCGCGCAGCGGGCCTTCGCCGACGAGCAGCAGCGTCGACGCCGGGCAGCCCGGCACAGCGCCGCGATGGTGCGGTCATGGCCCTTGCGCGCGATCAGGTGGCCGACCGAGATCAGGGTGGGGCCGTCCAGCTGCAAGCGCCGCTCGCGCGGCGGCGCGATCGGCGACCGGGCGGAAGGTCTCGGCATCGACGCCGTTGCGCAGCACCCGCACCCGGTCGGGCGGGGCGCCCAGCTCGACCAGCCGTTCGGCCAGCGGCGCGCTGACGGCGATCAGCGCATCGGCCCGCGCCACCGCCCAGCGGATCAGCCGGTTCGGCATGGCGTGGTCCGGCAACTGCGTCACGTCCGAGCCACGCGCGGTGATCACCACGGGGCGGCCGAAGGTCTGCCCATACGCACCGCCGCCACGCCGTCGGGATAGACGTAGTGGGCGTCGATGGCGTCGAACGTCATGCCCGTTGGCCAGCATCCGCCGCGCAGCGGCGAGTGCCGGCGGCATGCAGCAGCGCTGGGGCCGCCGACATGCCGAGCTTTGGGATCGCCAGGAAACGGGGATGGGCCACCGCCAGCCCGTGCCGCTGCTCGCGCGCGGGCACCTGCGGCGAGCCGCCGCCAGTGGGCCGGGCCGGGCGCCCGGCCGGAAAGAACGGCACCGGGGCCAGCACGGTGCTGGCCGCCTGCCCGGTGGCGACAAGGTGGCGCAGCCGGTTCTCGACGAAAACCCCATGAGTGGGCTGCGCGGCGTTCGGGTACAGGGTGGTGAAGGTCAGCAGCCGCAGGGGCGGCCCCTGCGCGCCCGGCAGGCTGCATGGAGCGGCTCGCAGCGTTCAGCTATGCGGCAGGGCGATCGAGCAGCTTGCGGGCCTGCGCCTGCTCCTCGAACGGAGCTGGCCAGTCCACCAGCCTGGTCAGGATCGCTGCCGCCGCCGCGCGCTGGCCGCTGTCCTTCAGCGCCACCGCGTAATGGTACTGCACGCCGGGATCGTCCGGCAAGCGAGAGCGCGCCGCCTGCCGCAGCAGATCCAGCGCCGGCGCCGGCCTCGACCGGCGACCGGCGCGTCCCTGCCTCCGCCCAGCATGATCCAGCCCAGCGTGTCCGCCGCCTGCGGCGTGGACGACAGCAGCCAGGAGCGCTGCGCAAGCGCGCGGGCCTGCGCCGCATCGTGCAATTGCTGCTCGACCCAGGCCAGGTTGTTCAGCGCGGCCGGCATCGTTCGGCTGGTGGGCGATCACCGTCTGCAGCGTGTGCGCGCGCCTCGTCCAGACGCTGCGCGTTGATGTCCAGACCGCCAGCGCCGAGGCGGCGTCGGTCGCGTCCGGGTGCTTGGCGACCAATCGCGCAGCAGGCTCCGCGCCGCGGTCGGCTGGCCGGCGGCGCTGGTCGGCGAGCGCCGCGCTGACGGCGAGCACTGCTGGTGGGGCGCCGTCATGCAGCGCGTCGGTGAACGCCGCCGCAGCCTCGGCGTATTTCTTGGCGGCGAGATATAGGCTTGCCGCGCAGCTAGCGCGCACGGCTGGCAGGTTGGCGGGATCGCGGGCGAGCGCGTCGGCGCGGTCCAGCCCGGCCTGCAAGCCGCCCGCCTGCAACGCGACGGAGACATCGGCGGCCAGCAGCGCCGGGCTGCCGGGATGCGCCGCCAGGGCGTCGGCTCAGCACTGACCGTGCCGCCGCGATAGTCGTGATCGGCGGCCAGCAGAACGGCGAGCTGGCGCGGCGAGTCGCCACATCGTCGGGCTGCATCGCGAGGATCTGCCGCAGGCTGTCCGCGGCCTCATGCGGCATGCCCACCGCCTGCTGCGCCCGCGCTTGCGCCGCCAGCAACATCAGGCTCGTCCGGCGAGCCGGCCGGGCGCGCCGGCGACGCGGTCGCGGCTCGGCGTCGAGCATGTCCAGCGCCTTACGCGGCTGGCCGCTGCGGTCGTAGCGATCGGCCAGCGCGGCCGTCAGCGCCGCATTAGTCCTTGGCCGCCGCGTGCGCCGCCTCCAGCACGGTCAACGCCTCGTCCTTGCGGCCGGAGCCGACCAGCAGCCGCTGCAGCGCCGCCAGCGCCTGCAGGTTGGCGGGGTCGCGGGCCAGCACCTCGCGCAGCTTCGCCTCGGCGGCGTCTCGCTTGCCTTGCAGCGACAGCACGTCCGGCCAGATCGACCTGTGCCGCGGTCGCGGCCGGATTGCGCGCCACGGCCGCCTCGAACGCCGCCTGGGCGGCGGGGAAATCAAGCTGGGCCAGCTTGACCAGCCCGGCCAGCGAATCGAGCTGCGCCGGGTCGGCGCCGGTCGCGCGCAGCTGCTCCAGCGCCGCGGCGGCCCGGTCCGTCTCGCCGGCCTGCAGCGAGGCCACGACCAGCTCGGCGGCAGTCTGCGCGTGCGTGGGCGTGGCCGACGCCGGCTGCGGAAGCTGCGCCGGGGCCGCGCCGGGCGCCGGGGCCGCGCGGCGGCGGCCGATGCGGCATGTCGAGCAGGTGCTGCAGGTCGTTCGCGGCGCTGGCTGGCGTCGCCGGTGCCGAGCCGCAGGGTCGCCAACCGCGCCAGGATCGCCTGATCCTTGGGCGCCAGGGCGGCTGCTGCTGCAGCGCCTGCAGGGCGGCGGCGCTGCGGCCGCTCTGCGCATCCGCCTGGCCGAGCAGGTCGAAGGTCTCGGCATCGGCATGGCCGGCGGCCACCGCGCGGTCCAGCACGTCGCGCCGCGTCGGCCGGGCGATGCGAGGCCAGCGCGATGCTGGCGACGAGCTTATAGGCGGACGGATCGTTCGGGGTGTGCGCGAGATAGCGGCTCGGCAGCCTCGGCGGCCAGCTCCGGCTGGCCGAGACGCGCCTTGACCACGGCGCGCAGCAGGTCGCCGCGCGGCACCTGTCGCAGCCCCGGGCCGGCCATCTCCAGCGCCGCATCGGCGCCGTGGAAGTCGCGGGCGCGGACCAGCAGCACCGCCTGCAGGTAGTTCAGCAGCGGGTTGCGCGGGTCGTGCTTCAGCAGCACCGTCAGGTCCGGCCGCGCCCGCGCATCCTGGCGGCTGTCGATCAGCAGCTCGGCGCGGGCCAGACGCGGGCCGGGCAGGTCGGGCGCGGCCGCCACGGCGGCATCCAGCGACGCCAGCGCGCCGGCGACATCCCCGGCGCCCGTCGCAAGCCGGCCTGCAACAGCAGCGCGGCGCTTGAATGCGGGTCGATGGCCAGCGCCCGCGCGACCGCCTTTTGCTGTCCCGCGACATCGTTGCGCGCGCGCGCCGCCTCGGCCGAGGCCAGGGCAGGGCCTAGGCTGTGCGGCGCCAGCTGCTCGGCCCGGGCGGCGTCGTCGCGCGCCGCGTCGGGCATATGCAGCCCGCGCTCGGCCGCGCTGCGCGCGACCAGTACCCTGGCGGCCTGATCCGGCGGCAAGCCTTCCGGCGCGGCGATCTTCAGCACATCGGCATAGCGGCGCTGCGCCACCAGCGCCTCGGCCATCGGCGCGACGATCGCCTGCGCGTCATAGCCGAGCCGGCGCGCCTGGGTCAGCTCGGTCTCGGCGGCGACCGGGTCGCCCAGGCGCAGCTGCACCTCGCCCAGCCGGAAATGCGCTTCGGCATCGGCGGGATCGTCCATCAGCACGCCGCGCAGCGCGATCTGGGCGGCGCGCGCATCGCCGTGCGCCATCAGGCTGCGCGCCAGCGCCAGCCGGTCGTGCGGGCGCAGCCAAACATACCAGCCCCCGCCGGCGGCGATCACGATGACGACGGCGCAGAGGCCGGCGATCAGTTTTTTCATGGCATCCAGTCTGCAAGTGCGACGTCAGTTCACGGTGTCGATCGGCGGGCGGACACGCCGCTCGCCGGCTGTCGCCCCCGCGGCCGGACGTGGCGGGGCCGGGGCCCGCGCCGGGGGCGGTTCCGCCGCCTCCTCGACGGCGGCGGCGTCCGGCTGCGTGCCGTCGGCCAGCAGCCCGTGCGTATCGAGCAGGCCGTACAGCGTCGGGCGGCTGATGCCCAGCAGCTTGGCCGCGGTGGACAGCATGCCGTTGCTGCGGGCCAGCGCCAGCTGCAGCACCTCGCGCTCGGCCCGGCCGCGCGCCGCGCGCAGATCGAGTTCGATGGTGGCGCCGGCCGGCGCGGCCAGCTCCAGGTCGGCCGCATCGATCAGCCGGCCGTCGGCCATGACCACCGCGCGCTTCATGCGGTTCTCCAGCTCGCGCACGTTGCCGGGCCAGGGGTGCGCGCCGATCGCGGCGATCGCCTCCTCGGTGAAGCCGCGCAGCGAACGGGCGAACTCCCGATTGAAGCGGGCGAGGAAGAAGCGGGCCAGCAGCAACGGGTCGCCGCTGCGCTCGCGCAGCGGCGGGATGCGCACGGTCACCGCGTTGAGCCGATAGAACAGGTCGGAGCGGAACCGCCCCTGGTCGACCTGCGCCTCAAGCGACTGGTTGGTGGCCGAGACCACCCGCACATCGACCGCGATCGGCGTGCGCCCGCCGATCCGCTCGATGGTCTGCTCCTGCAGGAAGCGCAGCAGCTTGACCTGCAGCGGCTGCGGCAGGTCGCCGATCTCGTCGAGGAACAGCGTCCCCTTTGTCGCGCTCTCGATCTTGCCGATGCTGCGCGCTACCGCCCCGGTGAAGGCGCCGCGCTCATGGCCGAACAGCTCGCTTTCCAGCAGGTTTTCGGGGATGGCGCCGCAATTGATCGCCACGAACGGCCCCGGCGCGCGCGGTCCCAGCTCGTGCAGCGCCCGCGCCAGCGCCTCCTTGCCGGTGCCGCTCTCGCCGGTCAGCAGCACGGTGATGTTGGTGCCGGCCAGCCGTTCGACGGTGCGGCAGACCTTCAGCATGGCGTCGTTGGCGCTGACGATGCGCTTGATCGCGCCGGTCGCCGGGACCGCGTCGGCCAGCCGCCGGTTCTCCGCCTCCAGCGCCGCCAGCCGCGAGGCGCGCTCGATCACCGTTCGCAGCACCTCGATCTCGACGGACTTGTCGCAGAAATCATAGGCGCCGGCGGCGATGGCGCGCAGCGCATGGGTGCGCTCGCCGTGGCTGGTCGCCACGATCAGCTTCATCTGCGACGACTGCCGCAGCAACGCCTCGAGCGTGGCGAACCCCTCGGTGACGCCGTCCGGGTCGGGCGGCAGTCCGAGATCCAGCAGCGCGAGCTGCGGGCGTTCGCGCGCTGCCAGGGCGAGCGCCTGCGGCCGGTCGTGGGCGAACAGCAGATCGCAGACCGGAAACGCCCAGCGATACTGGCTGCACAGGCCGGCATCATCCTCGACAATCAGCAGCTTCGGCTTGGCCATGCATCATTTCCTAGCAGGACCGCGCCGAAAGCAACAGGCCCGGGCGCGTGCGTTGCGACGGCGACGGCGAGTCGAGGCGTGATGTCAGGCCGACAACGGCACAATTTCGGGCTTGGCAACAATGCCGCCCGCGGCCAGCGGCAGCATCAGGCGCATGGTGGTGCCTGCGCCGGAGCTGCTGATGACCTGCAGATCGCCCGCGGCGGCGCGCAGCAGCGAGCGCGCCTGGAACGCGCCGATGCCGCTGCCCTGGCGTTTTGAGGTGCTGAACGGGCGGAACAGCTGGTCGCGGACGAACTCCGGCGTCATGCCCGGGCCGCGATCGACGATGTCCACCCTTGCCCGCCCGGCGGCCTCGCGAACCACCAGGCGGACCGGCTGCTCGACCCCGGCCGCCTCGATTGCGTTGTCCAGCAGGTGCGTGACGATCGTTTCGAACACCGCCGGATCCATCGCCGCCGCCAGGCCGGCGGCACGATCGTCGCAGTCCAGCACGATGTCGGCCCAGCGCAGCCGCCGCATCTGCGCGGCCACGCGCTCCAGCCGCTCGGCGATGACGAACTCGCCGGGCGACGGCTGATCCGGCCGTGCGTCGGCCGCCGGGCGCCCCTTCTCCGGCTCGCCGGGCGCTTGCAGGCGGCGCAGCAGGGCGCCGATCTTGCGCACCGAGGCGCCCACCGTCAGAAGCATGTCGCGCTGGAAATCCGGGTTGGCGAGATGCGTCTCGGCGTTGGACAGCAGCAGCGACAACTGGCTCGACACGTTCTTGATGTCGTGCGCCACGAAGGCGAACCGTTCGCCGTAGGCACGCAGTTCGCGCGTTTCCAGCAGCACCTGGGTCGCGCGCTGCTCGGCCAGATAGGTTGCGACTTCGTGCGCCACGATCCGCAGCAGGTCGAGCACCTCGCGATCCAGCCGGAACGGCGCGCGCGGGTGCGCCACCAGCACGCAGCCGGCCAGCCGCCCGGCCTGGCGCAGCGGCACCGCCAACCAGAGTTCGCCCGGCGGATCCGACAGGCCCACTGCCCGCAGCTCGAGCGCCCCGGAGGCATGATCCAGCGCCGCCAGCAAGGGATGCTCCGGGGCCATCGGCGCGGTGAGCGCCGGCAGGTTCCACGAGGTCGCCCAGTGCAGCGCCAGCGCGCCCGGCTCGCGCAGCAGCAGCATGCCGGCCGGGCTGTCCACCACCTGCGCCACCGCGCGCACCACGCGCTGATGCAGGTCGACATGGTCGGCATCGCGCGATCCGGGTTGCGCGGCTTCGGACTGACCCGAAAGCATGTCGATGCAGCGCAGCCATTCGCGACGATAGTCGTAGCGGCTGGTGAAGAAATGGTCGATCACCCGGCCGCGCACCAGGCTGCGCGCAGAGCCCGAGGTGAGCAGCACCGCCAGGATCAGGATACCGGCGCAGACCACCCCGATCTGGACGACGCTGCCCCAGTGGCCGCCGTTGAAGCCGCCGAGCCGGCGGGCGAGGGCGGCCGCGGCGGCGACCGCCAGCAGGAACAGGCCGCTGCATATCAACGTGGCGCTGTGGAATGCGGCGGTTCGCGAGACGTGGATATCGACCGACCAGTTGCGGTTGCGCGCCGCGGCCACGGCCAGCAGCGGGCAGACCAGCACCGCGACGATGGCCCGCCCGGCCAGCAGGGAGGCCGAGGCATGGTGGAACAGCGCCGCGTCGGCGCACAGCACCAGGTCATAGGCGGCCGACCCGCCCAGGCCGACGCAGGCCAGGTTGACGTTCCAGCGCAGGTCGTCGCGCGTGGCGCGGTATAGGTTCTCCAGCAGCAGCAGCTGGCACACCGCAAGGCCCAGCCGCAGCGCCACCGGCGGCGAGGTCAGGCTGACCGTGCCGGCCGTCGTGCCGGCCACCGCCCCGGCCTCGGGCAGCGCCAGCCCCGCGGCCACCGCGAGCACCGCCGCCACCCCGATCGCGGCGAAGATCGTGGCCGGGCCGCGCCGCCATCGCGCCGCGCCGGCCGGCAGGCTGCGCCAGAACAGATGCAGCACGAAGCCGTACCAAACCAGTGCGCGAAACAGATCCAGCCCGCCCGCCAGCCCGTCCAGCGGCGCGGACCAGTCCCACGCCGAGGCCGCCGACCAGGCGGCGGTGGCGGTGGCGGCGGCGGCGAGCAGCAGTGCGGTCCGGCTGATCCGTCCGCGCCGCACGCCCTGCAGCAGGATCAGCCCGGCCAGCGCCAGATAGACCGCGCCGCACACTCCATAGAGCAGGATTCCGGCGGCGGCCGTCTCAGGCACCTGTCGGGCCGCCATGCATCAGCGCGCGCCTTCCTGGAACAGCACTACGCGGATCGTCGAGAACAGGATCATCAGGTCCAGGAACAGGCTGCGGTGTTTGACGTAGTATAGGTCATAGGACAGCTTGGCGCGAGCATCCTCGATCGACGCTCCGTAGGGGAAGTTTACCTGCGCCCAACCGGTCAGCCCCGGCTTGACCCGGGCGCGATCGCGATAGCCGGGGATGGCCGCCGCCAGCTGCTCGACGAAATGCGGCCGTTCCGGGCGCGGCCCGATCAGGCTCATCTCTCCCGTGAATATATTGAACAGCTGCGGCAGCTCGTCGATGCGCACAAGCCGGATGAAGCCGCCGATCCGGGTGACGCGCGCGTCGCCGCTGGTCGCCCAGACCGGCCCGTTCGCCTCGGCATCGGTGCGCATGCTGCGAAACTTGCTCAGCGTGAAGCAGCGCCCGTCCAGGCCGACCCGTTCCTGCCGGTAGAGGACTGGCCCGGGGCTGTCGAGCTTGATCGAGCAGGGCAGTCAGCAGCATCAGCGGCGCGGTCAGCAGCAGCAGCGGCTGGCGAAAGCCAGGTCCAGACCGCGGCTCAACACCGACCAACCGCGCCATCGCGCGTCGGCTGCCCGGCGGCGACATCGGCAGGCGGTATCGACGCGGCCGAGATGGCGTTCCCAGAACGCCGCCTCGTGCAGCACGCGCAGGCCGCGGACTGCCAGCTGGCGTGCAGCGCCGGTCGGCAGGCTCTGCGCCGCGCCGTCGCCGACGATGACCCCCCATAGCCGGCGCGGCGGCAGTTCCGGCGCGTCGTGCCCGGCGCGGTCGGGCAGGGCAAGCTGCCGGCGATGCGGAACTGGCCGCGCCGCTGCGCCTGCGATCGCCGCGGCCGTGCGCGCCGCCTCGCCCTCGGAGCCCAACAGCAGCACGCTGCGGGTGAACAGGCCCATGCGCACCGCGTAGCCGAACAGGAGGCGCGTAGCCAGCAGCACCCCGGTCCAGGCGGCCAGCAGGTTGAGCGGCCAGGTGGCGCCACGGCCGAGCACGCCCGCGACATCGATGCCGCTCGCCTTGCCGACCAGCCAGATTGCCGGCAGCGAGCGCCATCGCCGCGACCACCGCCTTGACCAGCAGCCGCCGGGTCTCCAGGCAACTTTCAGGCCGATACAGGCCGATCGCGAACGAGACCACGCCGATGGTCAGCGCCAGCACGCCGCGCGACTGGTCCAGCGCGACGCCCTCCGTCGGCTCGCCCAGACCGCCGCCGAGCAGCCAGCACAGCGCCAGGAAGCAGATCGCGCTCTCGACCAGCCAGAGCAGCAGCATCTCGAGCGAGAGATGGTAGCCGAAGATCCGTGTCATGCTGCCCTCGTGACGCCCAGCCCACCGCACCAGACCCATCGCCGCGAGACGATGACGAATCTGTTACAAGATCGCAACATAACTCGGCCGCTGTGGTGCGCTCCACGTGCGAGGCACCGCAACCGAAAGTTCTTTGTTGAAGACCAGGCGAGAAGCCGGTTCATCGCGTCACGTCGGTTCGCTACAGCGTCGGGCCGGCGTTCATGTCGCGGCCCGGTTCGGCACGCTCCCGTGCCCCGCTCCCGCAACGACCGCCTTGCCGATTCGCCTCGCCCGCTGTGTGCAACTCCGGCTTCGATGACGATCCATTAACACTTGGCTCACGGCGCGGTCAAGGGAAAATTGTCCGCTTTCGACAAGGTGGGCGTTAACGACATGGTGAAACTTGGCATCGAAAACAGCCGACGGAGTGTGACCTGGATCACACTCCCGGCGACTAAGTCGTATGCTAACCTGCCGTGTCGTTCTGGACACATGGCTGGTCCGCGCGCTCGCCACCCGGTTCTTTGATGCAACATTAACTCCGTGCTACGCATGGTCCGTGCAAGATGGCGGTGCGCGTGGCATCACAGGTATGCTGCGCGAGGTGGCCGGCTGCGTCCGGCGCAGGTGGAGGCGCGTAGCTCAGTGGTGGAGCGCTGCTGTCACATGGCAGAGGTCGGGGGTTCAATTCCCTTCCGCGCCTACCAGCCCTGCGGCGACCGGAGGCGGGGGGCGGCCGCGGGTCGGCGCCGGCGCGGCGGCGCCCGGGTGACAGCACGCTCGGCGGCCGGTAATTTTGTGGCGAAAATAGGGCGGGTGGCATGATGGGCGGGATGGCACGGATCGGAGCGCGGCGGCGGATCGCCCGGTCGTCGGGCGCGCTGTGCCTGCTGTTCGGCGTCGGGCTGGGCGCCACGCTTGCCGGCTGCGCACCGGCTTCGCGACCGGACGCGACCGTGCCGGCGGCTGCTGCCACCTCGCCCTATGTGATCGGCGCCGGGCGACAGGCTGGGCGTGTTCGTCTACGAACAGCCGTCGCTCACTGTGGCGGACGTTCCGGTGCGGCCGGACGGGCGCATCTCCACCCCGCTGGCCGAGGACGTGGTCGCGGCCGGCAAGACGCCGGCGCAGCTGTCAGCGGAGCTGACCGAGCGGCTTAAGAAATATATCCGTGATCCGAACGTAACCGTCATGGTACACGATTTCGTGGGGCCGTTCGATCGCCAGATCCGGGTGATCGGCGAGGCGGCGGATCCGCAGGCGATCGCCTATCGCGACGCACATGACGCTGCTGGACGTGATGATCCAGACCAAGGGCCTGACCCGGTTCGCCGCCGGCAACAGCGCGGTGATCATCCGCACGCGGCCCGCACGGGCCGGAAAAGATGCACGTGCATCTGTCCGACCTGATAAAGGACGGCGACATCTCGCAGAACGTCGAGATGCAGCCCGGCGACACGCTGATCATTCCGCAAAGCTGGTTCTGAGGTCTCGATGCACGAGTTGCGCCTGCTGCTGCGCCGCTATCTGGTCGGCGCCTGGCGCCACCGCTGGATCGCCATCGGCGTCGCCTGGCTGGCTGTGCCTGGCCGGCTGGGCCGCGACGTCGTTCGTGCCCGAACGTGTATGAGGCCAACGCCCGGCTGTACGTGGATGCCGACGCGGTGCTGACGCCGTTGCTGAAGGGGCTGGCGCTGGACAACAAGCCGGACAACCAGCTTGAGCTGCTGCAGCGGACGCTGCTGAGCCGCCCCAACCTGGAGAAGCTGATCTCCAAGACCGACCTGAGCTCGGCGTGACCGGGCCGGCCGACCTGGAGCGGCTGGTGGCCCGGCTGGGGCAGGAGATCAAGCTGGTGCCGCAGACCCGCAATCTGTTCACCATCACCTATCGCAACACCAAGCCCGCAGCTCGCCTATGACGTGGTGCAGACCATCCTGAACATTTTCATCGAGAGCAAGGCCGGCACCAGCCGCAGCGACATGGCGAACGCCCGGCAGTTCCTGCAGCAGCAGATCAACTCGTACGAGCATCAGCTGCGCGAAGCCGAGCGCAAGCGCGCCGAGTTCAAGACCAAGTATGTCGATCTGCTGCCATCGGACGGCGGCGGCACCACCAAGCTCGAGGAGGCGCGCTCGCAGCGTGCGGCTGCTGCAGGGGCGGCTGACCGACACCATCGCCAAGCGCGGCCGGCTGCAGGAGGAACTGGCGACCACGCCGCAGATGATCGTGACCGAAACCGACGCCGCGGTGGCGGCCGCCGGCCCGGCGGCGGCGCTGGCCGCGGCGCAGGCGCAGCTACAGGAACATGCTGGTGCACGACACCGACGCCAATCCCGAGGTGATCCGCCAGCGCCGGCTGGTGGCGCGCCTGCTGGCAAGCGGCGGCGGGGCGCGGCTCCACAGCGGCGGCCAGCCGGCGCGCAGCCGCTCGATCCCCAACGAGGTCTATGCCCAGCTCAAGGTCGAGCTGGTGAACACCGACGGCGACATCGCCTCGTTAAGCGACAGGTGGACGACGCGACGCACGAGCGCGACCGGCTGGAGCAGATCGCCCGCAGCGTGCCCGGGCTGCAGGCGCAATACGTCAACCTCGACCGCGACTATGACGTGGTGCGCAAGAACTACGACGCGCTGATCGCCCGGCGCGAGGAGATGCGGCTGGCCGAGGCGGCCAACAACACCGCCGAGAAGGTCAAGCTGCAGATCGTCGACCCGCCGCAGTGCCGCGCACTCCGGCGGGGCCGAAGCGGGTGCTGCTGCTGACCGGCGTGCTGGCGGTGGGGCTGGCCGGCGGGATCGGCGCGGCCGGCGCGCTGGTGCAGCTCGATCGCTCGTTCTACTCGCTGGACCAGTTGCGCGATCTGGGGTTGCCGATCGCCGGCGGCATGTCGATCGCCGCCGCCGCGGTGGCCGGGCCGGGCGGCGCCTGGTCGCTGAACGTGGCCGCGCTGGCGCTGGCCGTGCTGCTGCTGTGCGGCGTCTATGGCGGGCTAGCTGCTTCGGGTGTTGCGCGCGGCGGGTCGGGCATGAACGAGATCATCCGCGCCTCGCATCTGGTCGAGCGCGCCGCGATGCGGCTGCGCGGCGGTTTCGGACTGTCCGACCCTGCCTCCGAGGCCGCATCTGCCGCCGCCGCCGGCGCGGCCCAGACCGATGCGGACCTGCCGCCCGACGGAGCGCACGGTGAACTGCGCCGTATTCCTCGGCCGCACCGCCCGGCGGCGAGCCGCCGGCGTCGCTGCTGGCCGAGCCGTCGCGCCCGACTTGCCGGACGCGCAGTCCCGGCCAGCCGGGCCGGCGCTGCCGGATTACGGCCTGTCCGGCCCGCTGCGGCCGGCCGGCCGGCGATCTGCGTCGATCGCCGCGTCAGTGGCCGCACCGGTTGCCGCCGCCCGGCCGGTCGCGAAAATACTTGCCGAGACGGTTGCGGACGCCGCGCCGGGAGCCGCGAGCGAACCCGCGTCCCCGGCTCTGCTGGACATCGAGACGCTCGAGCGGGTCGGCGTGTGTCAGGCGAGCGGGCGACGGACCCGCATCGCCGAGGAGTTCAGCGTCACCGCCGGCGCGCTGCTGCGCGGGCTGCGCGCCGTCCAGGCGGCCGGCCCGGCCAGCCTGCCGGCCGGCGCGTTCGGCAATCTGCTGCTGGTGACGAGCGCCAAGCCGGGCGAGGGCAAGAGCGTTCTCGGCCGTCAACCTGGCCGCCTCGATCGCGCGCAACGGGCTGGCCCGGGTGGTGCTGGTGGATATCGACCCGAAGCCCGCCTCGATCACCGCCAAGCTGGGCCTGGACGGGCGTCCCGGCCTGTTCGACCTCGCCGCCAACCCGGCGATGCGACCGGACAGCGTGCTGGTCGGCACGCCGTTCCGCGACCTCTCGGTGCTGCCGCTGGGCAGCGCGCGAGGGCGTCATGAGCGGCCACGGCATGACCCGCGCATGACCACCGCGATCGAGCGCATCGCCCGCCGCTTCGCCAGCCAGGTCGTCGTGCTGGACGCGCCGCCCTGCCTGGCCACCAGCGAGCCGGCGGCGCTGGCGCCGATGGTCGGGCTGATCGCCCTGGTGGTCGAGGCCGAGCGGACCCAGCGCGAGGAGCTCGGAAGCCACGCTCGAACTGGTCAGGACCTGCCCGAACGTCATGCTGCTGCTGAACAAGATGCGCGACCGGCGAGGGCACGCCTTCGGGGACTACGATTACTACGGCGCCTGACGCGCCGCGTCCGGCATGGGCCGCCCCGGGCGATGCGCGCGCAGTTCCGGCTTGGCGTGCGAGCGCTGCTGCTGGTGGCTGCGGGCGGCGCGGCCTGCCAGGCGGTTCCCGCAATGGCGCAGGATCTCGGTGGCGGCGATCCGGGACTGCGAGCGGCGCCGGCGCCGGCAGCGGGTCCGGCATCGGCGCGGGCGGGGGCGCGGGCGTGGGCTTCAACTCGGTGCCGGGGCAGATCACCGCCGCGCCATCGGTGCTGCCGGCGACCGGGTTCGCCAGCGGCGACACCGGCGGGGCCAGTTCCGTCCGGCTCGGCGACCTGCGCTCGCAGGTGGCGCAGGCGCTCGGCCGGTCGGTGGCCCCGGCCGCCGCCGGGGTCAGCCCGCCGGAGTGGCAGTTCATCCCGTCGATCGGCGTGACCGAGGAACTGACCGACAACGCCACCACGCAGCGCCAGCGGCCGCCAGCAAGGCGACCTGATCAGCACGCTGCAGCCAGGGCTGGCAATCATCGGCGACACGCCGCGGCTGCAGGTCAACCTGGCCTACTCGCCGCAGATCTATTTGTATGCGCGCGACGGCAGCCAGAACCGCGTCGGCCATGACCTGAACGGCCGCGTGCTGGCGACCCTGCTGCCGCAGACGCTGTTCCTGGATCTGCGCGGCGTCGCCACCGAGCAGTCGATCACCGGCGGGGTCGGGCCGAACAGCACCAACACGCTGTCCAGCAACGACACCGCGCAGGATTTCAGCTTCTCCGCATCGCCATACCTGGTGCACCGCTTCGGCTCGATCGGCAGCGGCGAGGTCGGCTACAGCATCGCCCGCACCATCATCACCGCGAACGGCAATGTCGCGGCCGCGCCCGGCACCATCGCCTCGCCGTTCGGCACGCCATTCGGGGTCCGTTCGGAACGCTGCCGGGACAGTCGCTGCTGACCAGCCCCAACCAGCGCACGACGACGCAGAACGCCCATGCCGCGTTCGTCACCGGCGAGGATTTCGGCCGCTACAACGGCACCGCGCTGGCCTCCGTCACGCATTATCGACGGCAGCGGCGTCCTGTCCGGCGCGCACCGCGACATCTACACCATCGACAACGGCTACGCGGTCACCCGCAACGTCGTCCTGCTGGCCACCCTCGGCTATGAGGACATCCGCTACAGCGGCACCACCCCAGTCCGCATCAACGACGCGATCTGGGATTTCGGCGTGCGCGTCACGCCCAACACCGACAGCGCCTGACCGTGCGCTATGGCCACCATGACGGGCTGGACAGCATCACCATCGACGGCACCCTGGCGCCCAGCCCGCGCACCCGGATCTACGTGCGCTACTCCACCGGTCTCAGCACCACGCAGGAGGAGTTGCAGAACGCGCTGGCGACCACCGATCTCGACTCGCTGGGCAATCCGGTCGATCACGGCACCGGCGCGCCGATCTTCGCCGCCAGCAATTTCTTCGGCATCCAGGACAATCTGGTGAAGCTGCGCCGCTTCTCGATCTCGGCCGCCTATCTGCTGGATCGCGACACCTTCACCGCGGACGTGGAAAACGACAGCTCCACGGTGCATTTCGCAATCCGGCGTCGGCGCGAACTCCGGGCTCGGCTCGAACTCGGGGACCTACGGCTCGATCGCCTGGCAGCATGATGCTGTCGCCGCGGCTGACCAGCAGCCGTGTACGTCCAGTATGGCGTGCGCAGCCTGGACGGGCCACCGGCGACCACGCAGAACCTGCTGGTAGCGACGGCGTCTTTGTCGTATGCGCTCGGCCGCGGACTGGACAGCTCGCTGCAGTACAGCCACGAGCAGGTCGGCGGCGGCGGCGCGTCGGCGGACGTTTTCGGAGCGAACATCCTGCTGCTCAGCGTCACCAAGACGTTCTGACGGATCGCCATGTACGAGGATTTTTACCGCCTCTCCGGATCGCCGTTCCAGCTGACGCCGGACAGCCGGTTCTTCTTCGAAAGCCGGGTGCATGCGCGCGCCATCGCGCACCTGACCTTCGGGCTGGCGCAGGGCGAGGGCTTCGTCGTCATCACCGGCGAGGTCGGGGCCGGCAAGACCACGCTGGTCGAGCGGCTGTGGTCCAGCTGGACCGCGACACCTTCACGCTGGTCCGCATCAACACCACGCAGGTCTCCGGCGACGACCTGTTCCGCCTGGCGATGGCCGGGTTCGGCGTGGACGGCCCGGCTGCCGACAAGGCGGCGATGATCCTGCGCTTCGAGGACGTGCTGCGCGAGCATCGCGCTGGCCGGCCGGCGCTGCCTGCTGCTGGTCGACGAGGCGCAGAACCTGTCGCTGGCCGCGCTCGAGGAACTGCGGATGCTGTCCAACATCACCGAGGACGGCCGCGCGTCGCTGCAGACCATCCTGCTCGGGCCAGCCGCAGTTCCGCCGCATGCTGGCCAGCCCCGAGCTGGACCAGCTGCGCCAGCGCGTGCTGGCGTCGTTCCATCTCGGCCCGCTGACCCAGCCGGACACCCGCGCCTATGTCGAACACCGCATGAGCACCGCCGGCTGGGACGGCGCGCAATCCGGCGCTGGGACGAGTCCGCCTTCCAGTCGATCCATCGCCACACCGGCGGCATCCCGCGCCGCATCAACCGGCTGTGCGCGCGCGCTGCTGATCTACGGCGCGCTGGAGCAGACCGGGACATGACCGCGGCGATGGTCGAAAGCACCGCCGACGAACTGGACCACGACCTGGAGCCGGCGCGCCGGCGTCCGCGGCCGATCTCCGCGTCGCCATGCGGTCGGCCGAGGCCAATGCGCAGCCAGCGGATCTGCTGCATCGCGATCTGGCGCAGGCGCTGCGCCAGGAGGACCTGGAGCGCGGCATCGAGGCGCTGGAGTTGCAGATGGCCCGGCGCGAGCGGGTGTTCCAGCGCCTGCTGGACACGCTCGGCGCGCGGCGATGACGGCCGCCGCGACCGCGCCCCGCCGCATCGCCAATGCGATGACCGTCGATGTCGAGGATTGGTTCCAGGTGCAGGCGTTCGCCGGGGCGATCCCGCGCGCCGACTGGGAGACGCTGCCGCGGCGGGTGGAGGCGAATACCGACCGGCTGCTGGCGCTGTTGGATCAGGCCGGCGTCGCGCGGCACGTTCTTCACCCTCGGCTGGGTGGCCGAGCGGCATCCGGCGCTGGTGCGCCGCATCGTGGCCGGCGGCCACGAGCTGGCCAGTCACGGCTTCTGGCACGGCCGGGCCGATGCGCAGACCCCGGCGGAGTTCGCGGCCGATGTCGGCCGCGCCCGAGCGGTGCTGGAGGATGCCGGCGGCGTGGCCGTGGCCGGCTATCGCGCGCCGACCTTCTCGATCGGGCCCGGCAACGCCTGGGCCTGGGACGTGCTGGCCGAGCAGGGCCATCGCTACAGCTCCAGCGTCTATCCGGTGCGCCACGACCTGTACGGCACGCCCGACGCGCCGCGTTTTCGCGCATCGTCCGCGCGCCGGCGGCGGCCTGCTGGAAATCCCGATGACCACGCTGCCCGTGCGCCGGGCGCAACCTGCCCTGCTCCGGCGGCGGCTTTTTCCGCCTGCTGCCCTACCCGCTGTTCCGGCTCGGCCTGCGCCGCTTCAAACGCAGCGAGGCGAAGCCCGGCCTGTTCTACATCCACCCGTGGGAGATCGACCCCGGTCAGCCGCGACGTGCCCGCGGCGAGCCGGCGGTCGCGGTTCCGCCATCGCGTCAACCTCGCCGCCACCGAGCGGCGGCTGGGGCGGCTGCTGCGCGATTTCGCCTGGGACCGCATGGACCGGGTGTTCGCCCCCGCCCTGGCCGGATTGCTGCCCGGAGCGCCGGCCGGAGCGCTGGCCGGATTGCCGCCCGGAGCGCTGCATTGAGCCTGATCTGCCGGCCGCTCGATCCGACCGCATCGCCGCCTGGGACGAGTTCGTGGCCAACCATCCGCAGGCACGTTCTTCCACCAGGCGGCCTGGGCGGACGTGCTGGCGCGCGCGTTCGGCCACCGCGCCGCACTATCTGCTGGCCGAGCGCGACGGCGTGGTGGCCGGCGTGCTGCCGCTGATGCATCTGCGCACCCGGCTGTTCGGCAATACGCTCGTCTCCACACCGTTCTGCGTCTATGGCGGCCCGCTCGCCGCCGATGCCGAGGCGTTCCGCGCGCTGTGCGACGCCGCGGCGGCGCTGCGCGAGGACGTCGGCGCGGCCGCGCTGGAGCTGCGCCTGCTCGACCCGCCGCCCGAGGGCGCGCTCGATGACGCGGCCTGGCCGGCGCGCGACGATCTGTACGTGACGTTCCGCCGCGCGATCGCCGGCGACGACGACGCCAACCTGAAGGCCATTCCGCGCAAGCAGCGGGCGATGGTGCGCAAGGGCATCGAGCGCGGGCTGTCCAGCCGCGTCGATCAGGACGTGGACGGGCTGCACGGATCTATGCCGAGAGCGTGCGCAATCTCGGCACGCCGGTGTTCTCGCGGCGCTATTTCCGGCTGCTGCGCGAGGCGTTCGCGCGACCGCATGGACGTGCTGACGGTCAGCGATGCCGGCGCGCCGGTGGCCTCGGTGCTGAATTTCTATTGGCGCGACGAGGTGCTGCCCTATTACGGCGGCGGCACGGCAGCGGCGCGCGCCTGTCATGCCAACGATTTCATGTACTGGGAGGTGATGCGCCGCGCCGGCGGCGCGCGGCTGCCGGCTGTTCGATTTCGGCCGCAGCAAGCACGGCACCGGCGCCTTCGCCTTCAAGAAGAACTGGGGTTTTGCGCCGACGCCGCTGCTGCACCGCTACAGACTGCGGCCGGGCGCGGCGATCCCGGACCACAATCCGCTCAATCCGAAATACCGGCTGTTCATCGCCGCCTGGCAGCGTCTGCCGCTGCCGGTGGCCAACTGCCTCGGGCCGTCGTGGTGCGCGGGGCCGGATGAAGGACCTGCTGTTCCTGGCGCACCGCATCCCCTATCCGCCGGACAAGGGCGAGAAGATCCGCGCCTGGCACATGCTGCGGCATCTGGCGCGGACGCACCGGGTGCATCTCGGCTGCTTCATCGACGACCCGGCCGACTGGGCGCATCTGCCGGTGCTGCGACGGTCTGCGCCGATGTGGCCTGCTTCGGCCTGGACCGGCGGCGGCAGCGCCTGCGATCATTGCTGCGGGTGCGGCCGGGGCTGCCGCTGAGCGTGGCGTATTTCGACGATGCCCGGCTGCGACGCTGGGTTGCCGGCAAGGTCGCCGCCGGGATCGGCCGCGCGCTCGTCTATTGCTCGGCGATGGCGCCGTACGTCGCGGCCGCGACGGGGATGCGGCGGGTGCTCGATATGGTGGACATCGATTCCGAGAAATGGGCCGCCTACGCCGCCGCCAGCCGCTGGCCGGCGCGGGCGGTGTGGGCGAGCGAGGCGCGCACGCTGCTGGCCTTCGAGCGCCGGGCGGCGGCGACCTACGAGCGCACCGTCCTGGTGTCGCAGGAGGAGGCGGCGCGGTTCGTCGAGCTGGCGCCGGAAAGCGCCGCGCGCATCGGCTGGATCGACAACGGCGTGGATCTGGAGCGGTTCGCGCCGGGCGTTTTCGCCGACCCGTACCCGCCGGGCGGCCCGGTATCGTGTTCACCGGCACGATGGACTACCGCCCGAACATCGACGCCGTCGCCTGGTTCGCCGCCGAGGTGATGCCCCGCCTGCGCGCGGCGCGGCGCACGCCTGCCACCGCATCGCGGCTCGGTCCGCGCCTGGCCATCGTCGGGGCCAACCCGGCCGCCGCGGTCATGGCGCTGGCCGGCGAGGATGTGCTGGTGACCGGGCGGGTGGACGATGTGCGGCCGTACCTGGCGCACGCGCGCGCCGCGGTCGCGCCGCTGCGGATCGCGCGCGGGATCCAGAACAAGGTGCTGGAGGCGATGGCGATGGGGCGTCCCGTGGTGGCCTCGGCGCAGGCGTTCCAGGGGGTGCGCGCGCAGCCCGGGCGCGATCTGCTGGTGGCCGACGACGCCGAGGCGTTCGCCGCCCGGCTGGTCGAGATCGCATCCGGCGACCACGCCGGAATGGGCGAGGCGGCGCGCCGGCAGATGCTGGCCGGCTACGCCTGGCCGCGCGTGCTGGCCGGGCTGGACGGGCTGCTCGATCCGGCCCCGGTCGCCCCTGCCTCTGTCGCCGGGTGCGCGGCATGAGCGCGCGCATCGAAACCGCCGCCGCGCCGGCCGCCGGCCGGGCGCGCCTGGCCGCGCCGGTGCTGGTGGCGGGCTGCGTGCTGTGGCTGCTGCTGTTCCGCGACGAGGCGGCGGCGGCGGTCCAGGTCTGGAGAGACTCTACAGCGTTCGGCCACTGTTTCCTGGTGCTGCCAGTCGCGGCATGGCTGGCCTGGGAACGGCGCGACCGGCTGGCGGCGCTGCCGCCGCGTCCGTTCGCCTGGGCGGCGCTGGCGGCGCTGCCGCTGGCGCTGGCCTGGTTCGCCGCCGAGCGGCTGGGGATCATGGAGGGCCGGCAACTGGCGGCGATGGGGCTGCTGCTGCTGCTGGCGCTGGCGGTGCTGGGACCGGCGCTGTGGCGGGCGTTCGCGGTGCCGCTGCTGTACCTGCTGTTCCTGGTCCCATTCGGCGGCTCGCTGGTCGGGCCGCTGCAGGCGTTCACCGCGCGTTTCATCGATCTCGGGCTGGACCTGCTCGGCATCGCGCATGTCGTGACGGCCACGCTGATCGAGATCCCCGAAGGGGCGTTCCGGGTCGCCGAAGCCTGCGCCGGGCTGCGCTTCCTGATCGCGGCGGTGGCGTTCGGGGCGGTCTATGCCTGCGTGATCTATCGCAGCCCGGGCCGGCGCATCGCCTTCATGGCGGTCTCGATCGTGGTGCCGGTGCTGGCCAACGGCATCCGCGCGCTGGGCATCGTTGTGCTCGGGCATGTGCTGGGCAGCCCGCAGGCCGCCGCCGCCGATCACCTTGTGTATGGGTGGATCTTTTTCTCGATCGTCATCGTGCTGCTGATCCTGGCCGGGCTGCCGTTCCGCCAGGACGCGGCCGCGCAGCCACGGCCGCGCTACGCCGCGCCCGGGCCGGCCCAGGCCGGCGGGCTGCGCGCAGCGTTCGCGGCAGTGGCGGTGCTGGCGCTGGCCGCCGCCGGCCCGGCGTCGGCGGCGCTGCTGGACCGCCGCGCCGATGCCGAGCAGGCCGCCCTGTCGCCCGGATCGGCCGCCGCCGTGCTGCGGTCGCTGACCCCGCCGCAGGGTTGCCTGACGCTGTCGCCTGGTTCGTTCGATTGCGGCGGCGTGCGGCTGGTCGCCTCGGTGCGGGTGTTCGCCGCACATGCCAACCCGGGCACGCTGATCGCCGCCCGCCATGCCGCGACTGGCGAGTACGCCGCGCAGGACGCATCGGCAGCGGTCTGGACGCTGCAACGCGGCGAGCCGCGGCAATGGGAGGTGATGCAGACCAGCGAGCCCGCCCGGCTGACCGCCACGGCGCTGTGGGTCGATGGGCAGCCTGGGCTGTCCGGCGTCGCCCTGCGGCTGCGTCAGGCGCAAGCGAGCGTGTTCGGGGCGAGCCGGCCGACGCTGCTGCTGGCGGTAACGGTCGATCCGGGCACCGGAGATGGCGCGCGGGCTGATGCCGAGCGGGCCGCCCTGCGCGGCTTCCTCGACGCGCAGAGGCTCGCTCTGGCGTCGCCGCGCGCCTGCGCCAGGATGGCGAACGCGACGCAGTGCTGACCAGGACGGCGACAGGCGCATAGGGTTGCTGCCGGCCGGCGGGCGCCCGCCGGACGACGCCGCCCGTATGGCGCGAAGTTGCGCCAGTTCGCATGGGTGCGTTTCGGATCAGCCAAGGGGAGAGCCGGATCGTGGGCTGATTGCAGCCGGGACTGCCGGCTGGCATCGCCGGGACGGGCGGGAGACGCGTTGGACGACAGGGGACGGATACACTACCTGTGCGGCCGCATGGCTGATCCATTCTTCACCCCCGCCGAACCCAGCCCCGCCGCGGCGATCGCGGCGATCGGCGAGGATCTGGCAGTGTTCGACGACTGGATGGACCGCTACGAGTTCATCATCGAGCTCGGCCGCAAGCTGCCGCCGTTCCCGGACGCCTGGGCCGACGACGCCCATCGCGTGCAGGGCTGCCAGAGCCGGGTGTGGATGCAGGCCGAGCCGCGCGGCGGCAAGCTGGTGTTCGCCGGCGCCTCGGACGCGGCGATCGTGTCGGGTCTTGTGGCGCTGCTGCTGCGCGTCTATTCCGGCCGGACGCCGGGCGAGATCCTGGCCACCGATCCCGTTTTCCTGAAAGACCTGGGCTTGATCGAGGCGCTTTCCAGCAACCGCGGCAACGGCATCGCTGCCATGGCGCGGCGGATCCGCGACGTGGCGCAGGAGCATGCCGCGAGGGCGCCGGCGGGTCTTGCGTCAGACAAATAACTGCGGCACCTAGATCGCCTGTCGAACCGGACCGCAAACGCGGCCGGGCAACCGGAGGAAACCATGACCAAGACACCGACCGATGTCGCAGCCTTGCCGGCCGCGCGCCGAGCCCTGCTGCAGGGCGCCGCGCTGGCGCCCGTGCTGGCCGCCGCCGCTGCCGCCGGCGGCGCGATGTTCCCGGGCGCGGCCCGCGCCGCCGGCGCCGAGCCGTTTCCCAAGCACCCGCGTTGGAAGTTCGTGTTCGTCAACCACGTGACGACCAACCCGTTCTTCGTGCCGACACAGTACGGCATCGCCGACGCCTGCGCGCTGCTGGGCTGCGACCACCAGTGGACCGGCTCGGCGACCTCGGACGTGGCCGAGATGGTCAACTCGATGAACTCGGCGATCGCATCGAAGGCGTCGGCCATCGCGGTGCCGATCGTCGATCCGCACGCCTTCGACCAGCCGACCGCCAAGGCGCTGGCCGCCGGCATCCCGGTGTTCTCGTACAACGCCGACGCCCCGGCCGGCGGCGGCAACAAGCGCCTCGCCTATATCGGCCAGGATTTGTACAAGTCCGGCCAGAGCATGGGCGAGCGGATCCTGTCGCTGGTCGATTCCGGCACGATCGGCATGTTCATCGCCACTCCGGGCCAGCTGAACATCCAGCCGCGTCTTGATGGCGCGTCGGACGTCATCAAGAAGTCCGGCAAGAAGATCGACATCCAGGTGATCGCCAGCGGCGCCACGGTCAACGAGGAGCTGTCGAAGATCAAGGCGTTCTATCTCGGCCACCAGGATCTGAAGGGCATGTTCGCCGTCGATGGCGGCAGCACGCAGGGCATCGCCGAGACGATGAAGCAGTACGACCTGGTGAAGAAAGGCGTGCATGGCGGCGGCTACGACCTGCTGCCGCGCACGCTGGAGCTGATCGACGCCGGGTTCCTGGATTTCACCATCGACCAGCAGCCGTATCTGCAGGGCTTCTACACGGTGATGGAGATGTTCACCTTCCTGGCCTCGGGCGGCCTGGTCGGCCCGGCCGAGTGCAACACCGGCCTGAAGTTCGTCACCAAGGAGACGGTGAAGCCGTACCTGGCCACCAAGACCCGGTATGAGGGCAACGCCGCCGCCGCGAAGATCGTGCCGATGTCGGGCGCGATCGGCTGATGGCCGGGGGACCGACGGCCGGGGAGACTGCAAGCCCGGCGGCGGTCCCCGCCGCTGCCCGCCCGCGGATGCTGGACGTCATCTTCAGATGGCGCGAGTCCAGCATCCTGCTGGTGGCGGTGATTCTGGCTGGCTACTTCCAGTACCAGAACAGCGACTTCCTGGGCTCGAACCCGAGCCTGGTGAACCTGTCGCAATTCGTGGCGCCGTGGACCATCATCGCCTGCGGCGAGATCATGCTGATGATCGGCGGCGAGATCGACCTGTCGGCCGGCATGACCTTCGCCTTCGCGCCGTTCGTCATGCATTTCGCCGTGCTGGCCGGGATGCCACCCATCGTCGCCCTGCTGCTGGCGGTCGCCGCCTCGGCGCTGGTGGGGGTCATCAACGGGCTGGTGACGGTGGTGCTGGGCATCCCGTCCTTCGTCACCACGCTGGGCACGCTGTTCCTGCTGAACGGCATCACGCTGACGATCTCCGCCGGCCAGCCGGTACAGCCGCCGGGCGGGCCGGGGTTCCAGGCGTTCTTCGGCAACTGGGACTATTCGGAGATCATCTGGGCGGTCGTCGTGGTCGCGGTGATGAACGTGCTGCTGCGCAACACCCGCTGGGGGCTGCACACCATCGCCGCCGGCGCGAACCCGCTGGGCGCCAGCGAGAGCGGCATCAACGTGCGCCGCCTGCAGATCGGCAACTTCATCATCTGCGCGATGCTGGCCGGGTTCACCGGCATCCTTGAGGGCTTTCGCATTTCGTCAAGCGATCCGCTGGCGGGGGGAACGCAGGTGATGTTCTACGCTGTCGCCGCCGGGGTGATCGGCGGCACGCCGCTGACCGGCGGATCGGGCACCATCATCGGCGGGCTGATCGGCGCGCTGGTGCTGGGCGTGCTGCAGGACGGGCTGACCCTGATCGGCACCAACGCCTTCGTGTTCCCGACCATCCTGGGTGCGGCGATCCTGGCGGCGATGCTGTTCAACCTGAACGTGAACAAGCTGCGCCGCACAGGAGGCGTCTGATGGCCGAGGTCCTGCGGGCGGAGAACATCGTCAAGCGCTTCGGCGCGGTCACCGCGCTGGACGGCGTGTCGCTGCACCTGCAGCAGGGCGAGATCCTGGGCATCCTGGGCGACAACGGCGCCGGCAAATCGACGCTGATGAAGATCCTGACGGGCTTCCAGCCGCAGACCGAGGGCAAGCTGTTCGTCAACGGCGCGGAGACGACGCTGCGCTCGGTGGACCATGCACGCTCGTTGGGCATCGAGTGCGTGTACCAGGATCTGGCGCTGGCGAACTCGCTGACGATCTTCCACAATCTGTTCCTGAACCGCGAGATCCTGTACCCGGGGCCGATCCGGCTGCTGAACAACCGGGCCATGCGGCGGCGCGCGAAGGAGCTGCTGTCCGAGATCGGCGTGCACATCCCCTCGGTGGATCTGCCGGTGGAGCGGCTGTCCGGCGGCCAGCGCCAGGCGATCGCGGTGGCGCGGGCGGTCAATTCCAATGCGCGCATCCTGCTGCTGGACGAGCCGCTGGCGGCGATGGGCGCGCGCGAGGCGGGGCTGATCATCGACCTGATCGTGCGGCTGAAGAACCGCGGCGACATGTCGATCGTGATGATCATGCACAACTACGCGCAGACCTTGGAGATCGCCGACCGCATCATGCTGATGCAGCGCGGCAAGGTCACGTACGAGAGCCGGGCCGCGGATACGTCGGTGCCGGAGCTGATGGAGATCGTGCGGCGGGAATACCGGGCGATGCGGGCGGCCTGACGAACGGGGAGTTCGTTCTGTTGTCGGAACGAAATGGGCACGCGGCTGCGGCGGCGGCTAGACGCGCGAAACGCGTCGGGGCAGCGAGAACGAGGCGAGGCCGGGCGCCGCTGCGGGGTGTGATCGCGGCGCAGGGATGCCGGGCTCGACGGCAGACCGGGATCTGTCTGGCCTCCGGGCGGGTGTGAGCGGCGGCGGCCGGGCCGACAGCGGCGGGAGCAGCGCGGCGGTCGGCCGCACCCCCAGCATCCGGCAGAGCGGCCGCAGCATTCGCCCGAATTGCGGGGCGGCGGCGATCATGGCGGACATTTCCGGTTCGGACAGGAGATGCTGGAGCTGCCCGCCATAGGGCGCGGCGTCCGGCAGCAGGCGGACCAGCCAGGCGAAGCCTTGCGGCAACCTGTCTCGCGTTTGTCGTGGGCGCTGCGTCCGGGTGGAGACGCCGCGACGGCGCGGCGGCGCGCCGGTGCGCACCCGTTCGGCCAAGCTGGCGAACCGCGCCGCCGCCCGGCGGAGCAGGCCCCAGAGCAGCAGCAATGTTCCGGCTGCAGGGTGCCTGGGCATCCGGGCCGCGACCGCGCGGCACAGCCCGTCGAGGATGAGGGCGAAGCGGGCGGACAGAGTGGGTGGGGAGCTGGGCTGCACGAACAAAACTAGAACATATAGCGGGGTCATGTCAAGCCGGTCGGTGATGGCCGGTCGGTGACGGCGAGGGCGCCCCATGTTGATGGTTTCAGAGAGTCACGGCATCCGTCGTTGCGCACCGGATGCCCGGAGCAAATCCAGATATGACGGTCAGGGGGAACTTTCACACTTAGCCGAAGACCCTCACACCCGGCCCGAGGCCCAGAACCCGCCTAGCATGGGCCAGTTCGGCAATCTGCTGGTCGGCGGGCGGCAGCGGGGGCGGCAGGCCGGCGAGTTCCAGCAGGGCTATCACATCGCCCGCCGTCGCGTCCCTGCCCAGCATTGAAGCCGCCTGCATCGCCGAGATGCGGCCTTCGGCATACTGCCGGATGATCGGGTGGACGGTATCGCTCATGGCTTGCTCGCCCCAATGAACGTCAGTGCCGACACCGGGCTGGCGCTTGGCCTCGCTGCAATGATGCGGGCCCAGACGGCGTCGGCGTCCGCGATGATGCCCTGTTGCTGCGCAAGTTCCAGGAAATTGCGCGTGGTGGCCACGGCGATCGGCGCATCGACGCCCTCACGCGCAAGCATCCGCGGCACGCGGCCGTTCTGGTACACGACCAGCGCCGGCCCGCCGATGGCCACCAGGTGATCCGAGAGCCATTCGGTAACGGCGATCTCGCCGGCGTTCCTGGGCGGCCGGATGCCTTGCTGCTGCGCCAGGCGATAGACCGGCCCAAGCTCCGTCTCGGCGACGACAAGGCTGTTGCTGCCGGCGGCCTTTGCGGCCTCCAGCCACGCCGCGATCTCGGCCGCGTAGGGCTTGTTCGGGACCGTGGCCTCGAGCGCCACCACGCCGACAACGACCTCCGGCCCCATCCCGGTCAGCACTCCGAGGGCGTCGCCCGCAGCGAGATGCAGGAGGGGCGCGGCCTCGGGAACGATGACCGTCGGGCGGATCCGGAAAGCGGCCGCCATCGCGCGTCAGGCGCGTTCGGCGGCGAGTGCTGCGCGGGCGTGGCGGATGAAGGCGGCGATCCTGGCCGGGTCCTTCTCGCCGGGGCGGCGCTCCACGCCCGAGGACACATCGACCGCGGCCGCGCCGGAGCGCCGGATCGCGTCGGCCACCGTGTCCGCCGTGAGACCGCCGGCCAGCAGCCACGGGCCGGGCGCCTGCCAGGATCGCGCGATGGACCAGTCCAGGGCGACCGCGTTGCCGCCGGGGCGGGTGGCGGCGGCGGGCGGCTTCGCCTCGATCACCAGGCCGTCGGCCCCGTCGAGGCGCAGCGGCAGTTCGTTCGCCCGGGTGACGCCGACCGCGCGCCAGACCGGCGCGCCGAACCGCTCGCGCACCGCGCGCACCCGGTCGGGTGGGGCGTAGAGTTGCAGCGCATCCAATTGCACCACCGCCAGGGCGGCCGCCACCTGATCGTCGGTCGGCTCGACGAACAGGCCCACCCGCAGCGGGCCGCCGTCGCGGCGGGCGCTGAGTGCCGCGGCTTGCGAAGCGGTGACGAAGCGAGGCGAGGGCGGGAAGAACACGAAACCCACCCAGTCGGCGCCCGCGTCCGCGGCGGCATCGAACGCTTCGGGGCTGTTGATGCCGCAGATTTTTACGCGGACGCGCTCGCTCACATCAAGCCGCGACCGTGCGCTGCCGCTGTTCGCCGAGGCCCTGGATGCCCAGCCGGATCTCCTGCCCCTCATGCAGATACAGCGGCGGCTTCATGCCCAGCCCGACGCCGGGCGGCGTGCCGGTGCTGATGATGTCGCCGGCATGCAGGGTGATGAAGTGGCTGACATAGGACACCAGCTTGTCCACGCCGAAGATCATCGTGCGGGTGCTGCCGTCCTGCATGCGCCTGCCGTCGATCTCCAGCCACATCGAGAGATTGTGCCAGTCGGAAACTTCGTCCTTCGTCACCAGCCAGGGGCCGGTGGGGCCGAACGTGTCGCAGCCCTTGCCCTTGTCCCAGGTGCCGCCGCGCTCGATCTGGTATTCGCGCTCGCTCACGTCGTTGATGACGCAATAGCCGGCGACATGCGCCATCGCCTCGTGATCGGGCACGTAGCGCGAGGTGGTGCCGATCACCACGCCCAGCTCGACCTCCCAATCGGTCTTCTTCGAGCCGCGCGGGATTTTCACGTCGTCGTTCGGGCCGCAATAGGCGGACAGCGACTTCATGAAGATGATCGGCTCCTTGGGGATCGCAGCCCCGGTCTCCTCGGCGTGGTCGGCGTAGTTCAGGCCGATGCAGACGAAGTTCAGCGGCCGCGCCACGCAGGGGCCGAGGCGCGGATTGCCGTGCACCGCCGGCAGCGAGGTCGGATCGAGGGCTGCCAGCCGCGCCAGGCTGTCCGGCCCGATCGTGTCGCCGTCGATGTCCGGAATGACGTCCGACAGGTCGCGGATATGGCCGTCGGCGTCGAGCAGGCCGGGCTTCTCCGCGCCGGGGTCGCCGTAGCGCAGCAGTTTCATCGAGTTCCTCCGCTTAAACGAATGCCCGGACTACGAGCGAGATGACCGCGGCGATCAGGATGCCCAGCATCCAGTAGAGCAGGCTGACTTTCCGTCGAACTTCCCCTCAAGCGCAGCGAAACGACCGTCCACGCTGTCAAAGCGGCCATTCACGTTGCTGTCGAACAGATCGATACGGCGTTCGACACCATCGATCCGACGCTCCAGGGCCGCGAACTTGCCGTCGTAGTCGGCCAGCACCTCCGCCGCGCGCCGCGCCTTCATGTCGTCGGCCCCGGCCGGCACCAGCGCGTCGTAGACCTCGGTAATCATAGCCGTCAAAGCGAATAGCCGCCATCTATCACGATCGCCTGCCCGGTCATGAACGCCGCCTCGTCGCTGGCCAGGTACACCACCAGCGCCGCCATTTCCTCCACCGTGCCGAGCCGGCCCATCGGCTGGCGCGCGATGAACGCCGCGCGCGCCGCGTCCAGGCCGCCGGCGGCGCCGGCATTGGCGGCGATGCGCTCGTCCAGGCTGGGCGACTGCGTGGTGCCGGGGCAGATGGCGTTGCAGCGCACGCCGTGGCCGATGAAGTCGGCGGCAACGGATTTCGTCAGCCCGATCACCGCCGCCTTGCTGGCGCCGTACACGCAGCGGTTCGGCACGCCTTTGACCGAGCTGGCGACCGAGGCGATGTTGATGATCGAACCGCGGCCGCGCGCCACCATGCCGGGCAGGAAGGCGCGGATGGTGCGGAACATGCCGCGCGCGTTGATGTTGAACTCCAGATCCCACTCGTCTTCGGTGGCGTCCAGCACGCTGCCCTGGTGGACGATGCCGGCGCAGTTGAACAGGATGTCCACCTTCCCGTGCGCCGCCGCGGCCGCCGTGATCGCGGCGGCGTCCAGCACGTCGAGTTTGGCGGTGGTGATCCCATGCGCCTCCAGCCCGGCCAGCCCGGCCATGTCGCGGTCGGTGGCGACCACGCGCGCGCCCTCCGCCGCCAGCGCGATCGCGGCGGCGCGGCCGATGCCCGCCGCCGCCGCCGTGGTGAACGCGGTCTTGCCCGCCAGCCTGCCCGCCATCGCTCGTGCCTAGTGGTTGTTGCGGCTCTCGCCGCGGGTTTCCAGAATGTTGATATAGGCGGTCGCCGGCTCCAGGCAGCCGCCGGTGCCGAGCTGGCCGACCTGGGCGCGGTAGATCTCCTCCCACGGGGTCTTGTTCTCCAGCACCGGCGGGGTCCAGGCGGCGCGGCGGGCGTCCAGTTCGCCCTCGGGCAGGAGCACGTCTACCCGGTTGGCGTTGAGGTCGATGCGGATGCGGTCGCCGGATTTCAGCAACGCCAGGCCGCCGCCCGCCGCCGCCTCGGGCGAGACGTTCAGGATCGACGGCGAGCCCGACGTGCCGCTCTGCCGCCCGTCGCCCATCGTCGGCAGCGCGCTGATGCCGCGCTTCAGCAGCGACGCGGGCGGCTGCATGTTCACCACCTCGGCCGAGCCGGGATAGCCCAGCGGCCCGACATTGCGGATGATGAGCACGGTGTGCTCGTCGGCCCCCAGGTCGGGATCCTCGATGCGGGCGTGATAGTCCTCCGGCCCCTCGAAGATCACCGCCTTGCCTTCGAACACGTTGGGGTGCGCAGGGTCGGACAGGAACCGCTCGCGGAACTCGCGGTCGATGACGCTGGTCTTCATCACCGCGCTGTCGAACAGGTTGCCGGACAGCACGACATAGCCGGCATGCTCCTTTAGCGGCGAGGCATAGGCGCGGATCACCTCGCGATCGACCGGGCCGGTGGCGGTGGCCAGATCCTCGGCCAGGGTGCGGCCGGTGACGGTGCGCGCCTCGCCGTGCAGCTTGCCCGCAGCCAGCAGCTCGCGCATCACCATCGGCACGCCGCCGGCGCGGTGGAACGCCTCGCCCAGGAAGCGGCCCGCCGGCTGCACGTCGGACAGCAGCGGGATCTCCGGGCCGAGCCGCTGCCAGTCGTCCAGCGTGTGATCGACGCCCATGTGGCGCGCGATCGCGACCATGTGGATCGGGCAGTTGGACGACGCGCCCAGTGCCGCGGCGGCCACCACCGCGTTCTCGAACGCCTGCTTCGTCATGATGTCCGACGGGCGCAGATTCTCGTGCACCATCTCGACGATGCGCTTGCCGGTGTAGTACGCCATCTGACCGCGCTCGCGGTACGGGCCGGGGATCATGGCGCAGCCGGGCAGCGACATGCCCAGCGCCTCGGCCAGCGAGTTCATCGAGCTTGCGGTGCCCATCGTGTTGCAGTGGCCGACCGATGGCGCGGAGGAGACCACCAGCGCCATGAACTCCTCGTAGTCGATCTTGCCCTCGGCGTACAGGCGGCGGCCGTCCCAGACGGTCATGCCGGAGCCGGCGAGCTTGCCGTTGTGCCAGCCGTCCAGCATCGGCCCGCCGGACAGCACGATGCTGGGGATGTTCACGGTGGCCGCCCCCATCAGGCAGGCCGGCGTGGTCTTGTCGCAGCCGGTGGTCAGCACCACGCCGTCGATCGGGTAGCCGTGCAGCACTTCCACCAGCGAGAGATAGGTCAGGTTGCGGTCGAGCGCCGCGGTCGGGCGCTTGCCGGTTTCCTGGATCGGATGGATCGGGAACTCGATCGGCGTGCCGCCGGCGGCGATGATGCCGTCGCGCACCCGGCTGGCGAGCTGGAGGTGGTGGCGGTTGCAGGGCGCCAGATCCGAGCCGGTCTGGGCGATGCCGATGATCGGCTTGTCGCCGCGCAGCTCCTCCGGCGTCAGGCCGAAGTTGAAGTAGCGTTCCAGGTAAAGGGCGGTCATCGCCGGGTCGTGCGGGTTGTCGAACCAGCGCCGGCTGCGCAGCCGATGCCGTCCGGTGCCGTCGCCATGCCCGTCGCTGTGGTCCGCCATGCCTCGTTCCGTCCCGATCCTAAGCCTGCGCTTGTGCGCGAGGCCGCAAAGTGGGCGCGGGCGGGCGGGAGTGTCAATTGTCTGACCCGCGCGCGCCGCAACCGGCCGGCGATGCTGCCGTTGACACCGCGCATTGCGGAGGCAGCCATGACCAAGGACCTCAAGCCCGGCGACAAGGTGACATGGAACACCTCGCAGGGCGAGACGCACGGGACCGTGGAGAAGAAGGTCACCGGCACCGACCACGTCAAAGGCCACGTCGCCAAGGCCAGCAAGGAGCACCCGGAATACCGGGTGAAAAGCGACAAGAGCGGCAAGGAGGCGATCCACACGCCGGACGCCCTGCACAAGATCTAGCGGTTGTAATCTGACGCTTGATGCTGGCCGAGTGCAGCCGCTTTCGCCCCAGAACTCGCGACCGATGCGTCCTTCATGATTGCAGACACTGGTTCGGCAGGGCAGCATATCGCGAGCGGGAGAGCCAGCCATGGTGGGGCGTGTCCGAGTTCGCGGGGTTTTCCTTGTCTCTGGATGGGTTCGGAGCGGGCCCGGAGCAGAGTCTTCAGGATCCTCTGGGAAAGCGCGGGAGGGAGCTTCACCGCTGGTTCGTCGGAACGAAGACGTTCAAGGCCATGTTCGGCGAGAGCGGCGGCTCGGAGGGCATGGACGAGACCTTTGCCCACCGCTCGATGGACGGCTTCGGCGCCTTCATCCTTGGCCGGAACATGTTCGGTTCCGAGCGTGGGGAATGGCTGGACGACACTTGGAAGGGCTGGTGGGGAGACAATCCGCCCTATCACGCTCCGACGTTCGTCCTGACGCACCATGCCCGCGAGTCGATCGCAATGGAGGGGGGCACCACGTTCCACTTCGTCACGGGCGGGATCCACGCCGCGCTCGAGCGCGCACGCGACGCCGCAGGAGCACGCGACGTCAAGATCGGAGGTGGTGTCTCGACCGTTCGCCAATACCTGCAGGCCGGCCTGGTCGATGACCTGCACTTTGCGCTTTCGCCTGTCCTGCTCGGACGGGGCGAGGCGATGTTCGAAGGCTTGGATCTTCCTGCCCTGGGCTACCGCGTGACGGACTCCGCTGCCACAGACCTCGCGACGCATGTCGTGCTCGGGCGCTAGGAGAACCAGTGCGGTATAAAGCGCAGAATTTCATCGACTAGCGCCGCAGTTCCATCTGGATCGGGCCGTCGCGCAGGCCGTGGGTGAACTGCTCGACCAGCGGGTTGCCGCTGTGCAGCAGCGCCGAGGCGTCGCCGGTCCATACCAGCCTGCCGTGGAACAGCATCGCGGCGCGGTCGCCGATGCGCGCGGCGCTGGCCATGTCGTGCGTGATGGCGACCGCGGTGCTGCCCAGGCGGCGCACGCAATCGACGATCAGCCCGTCGATCACCGCGCCCATGATCGGATCCAGCCCGGTGGTCGGCTCGTCGAAGAACAGGATGTCCGGCTGTGCGGCGATGGCGCGGGCCAGGGCCACCCGCTTCTGCATGCCGCCGGACAGCTCGGCGGGCTGCATCTCGCCCACGCCGGCGGCCAGCCCGACCTGCGCCAGCACGCCGCCCGCCTGGGCGCGGGCCTGCGCGCGCGAGACGCGGCGGCGGGCGAGGGCGCCGAACATCACGTTCTCCCAGACCGGGAGGCTGTCGAACAGCGCGCCGTTCTGGAACAGCATGCCGATCCGCGCCCGCGCCGCGCCGCGCTCGGCGCGGTCCATGCCGCGCAGATCCTGCCCGTCGATCTCGATGCTGCCGGCATCCGGCTCCAGCAGGCCGAGGATGCATTTCAGCAGCACCGACTTGCCCGAGCCGGAGCCGCCGATCACCACCATCGAGGTGCGCGGCATCACGTCCAGGTCAATGCCGTCGAGCACCTGCTTGCCATTGAAGCTTTTTCGCAGGCCGCGGATGCGGATCTTGGGGACCACGGCGCCGTTCATCGGGCGAAGAACAGCTCCGTCAGCACGTAGTCGAACGCCAGGATCAGCACCGAGGCGGACACCACCGCCGAGGTGGTGGCGACGCCCACGCCCTGCGCGCCGCCGCGGCTGTTGTAGCCGTGGAAGCAGCCGAGCAGGGCCACCAGGAAGCCGAACATCGCGGCCTTGACCAGCCCGCTGACCACGTCGTCGGTGTGGATGAAGGCGATGGTGTTGGCGAGGTAGGTCTGGCTGGCGAAGCCCAGCCTGACAGTGGCGATGATGGTGCCGCCCAGCACGCCCAGTATGTCGGCCACCAGCACCAGCAGCGGCAGCGCCAGCGCGGCGGCCAGCAGCCGGGGCGCCACCAGGTATTTCATCGGATTGGTCGAAAGCGTCGTCAGCGCGTCGATCTGGTCGGTCACCCGCATGGTGCCGATCTCGGCGGCAATTGCCGCGCCGACCCTTCCCGCCACCATCAGCCCGGCCAGGACCGGCCCCAGCTCTCGCGTGACCGACAGCACGACCAGGCTGGCCACGGCGCTTTCAGCCGAGAACCGCGCCAGGCCGGTGGCCGACTGCAGCGCCAGCACCATGCCGGTGAAGATCGCGGTCAGCGCCACGACCGGCAGGCTGAAGAAGCCGATCTCGATGAAGGCGGAGACGAACGCGCGGCCGTAGAATGGCGGGCGGACCAGGTGCGACAGGCCGGACGCCGCGAACAGCGCCAGGCGGCCGGTGGCGGCGAGGACGGCCAGCGCGGCGCGGCCGATCGCGGCGAGAGCGTCGAGCAGCGGGTTGCGCAGCGTCCGCGGCGCCGGCGTCACAGGAGCTGGGTCGGCGCGGGTCGCGTCATCGTGTCGCATGTGCATCCGCGCATGCCCTAGCAGCGCCGATGGCCGCCCGTCAAAGCGCCCACTTGTCAAAGCGCACGCCCGGCGCGCCGCCGCGCGTCCGGCCGATGTTCCTCCGGCTGCGTCTCCGGCAGCAGCCGCCAGACCAGCCCGAGCGCGATCGCCCCGGCCGCGGCGAGGACCGCGTAGCCCGCCGCATAGCCGAGGAACTGGGCGACGTAGCTGGTGGCCGTGGTGCTGACCGCGGCGCCGATGCCGGTCGCGGCGCCGAGCGCGCCAAGCGAAAGGTTGTAGCGGCCGCTCCGGCGCGTCACGTCGGCCACCACCAGCGGCATCATCACGCCGATGATCGCCGCGGTCACGCCGCCGAGCGCCTGGACCGGCACGAGATACCAGGGGCCGGGCGCCACGGCGAACAGCGCCACGCGAAGCGGAAGGACCGCGAAGCCGGCGAGCAGCAGCGGCTTGCGTCCCCACACATCGGCGCGCGCGGCGATCCATGTCGCGATCGCGGCGCTGACCAGCTGCGGCACGATCACCAGCGCCGAGGTGACCAGTTCCGACTCGCTGCCATGCGCCTGGCCCAGCCGCTCGCTGGCCAGCGGCATGACGCCGGCATTGGCGAACTGGAACAGCACCAGGCACGCGGCGAACACCAGCAGATTGCGGTTCCTGAGCAAGGCGAGCAGGGGCGCGGTGTCGCGCGGCTTGTCGCGGGCCGGGGCCGCGCGCGCCCGCGCATAGTCGATCTCGCGTCCGTCGATGCGGGTCAGCGCGAGCAGCGCGGGCGCGCACAGCGCGGCGGCGAACACGAAGGTCCACCGCTTCGCGATCAGGTAGCCGACCAGACCCATGCCTGCGGCGGTCAGCGCGTTGCCGAGCGAATTGTAGCGGTGGTTGCGCCCGAGTCGGCGGCTGAAGGCGCGATGCCCGACCAGGCCGAGGCCGACCGCGACCAGCGACGGCTTGATCAGGCCCGCGGTCGCACCGTGCAGCACCTCGGCGACCACCACCGGGACGAAACTGGGCCAGATCGCGAAGATCAGCGCGCCGCAGGCGATCATCGCCAGCGCCGAGGCGATCAGCAGGCGCTTCGACGCGACCGCATCGACGATCGCGCCCCCGGGGATCTGGCTGGCCACGCCGATGATCGCGCCGATCGACAGCACCAGCCCGATCTCGCCCTGCGGCCAATGGCGCGCCGCGAGATAGACGGCCACGAACGGGCCGAAGCCGGTCTGGACGTCGGCGATGAAGAAGGTCAGCCAATCCAGGCCGCGCTGGCTGCGCGCCGACGGGTGGGCGTTGTCGTCGTCGCTGTCGGGCATCGCGGCCGCTCCCAGGGCGCAGCGGCGACAACGCCGCGTGTCGGCCCCCGGGTGCGGCGCGATCCCCGTTCAGGCGGCCAGTCCGGCCGCCGCGGCCACCGGCAGCGGCATCTCGATGTCGATTTCCAGCGTCGAGACCGTCGCCCCGCGCTCCAGCTTGACCTGCACCTGGTCGCGGTCCACCGGGACGTGGCGCTTGACCACGGCCAGGATTTCCTCGCGCAGCTTGGCGATCAGGTCGCTCTGGCCACCCAGCGCGCGCTCATGCGCCAGCAGGATGGTCAGCCGCTCGCGCGCGACCTCGCGGCCCGCCGGCTCGGCGGCGCGGCGGGCGAACAGGCGGAACAGGTTCATGCCACCCTCCGGCCGAACAGCTTTTCGACGAGGCCGCGACGTTCCTCCGGCACCGACATCGCCACCGTCTCGCCGCGCAGCCGCTTCACCGCGTCGCGATACGCCCGCGCCGGCGCGCTGAGCGGCGCGTTCAGCGTGATCGGCGCGCCGAGATTGCTGGCGCGGAGCACCTCGGTGCTCTCGGGAATGATGCCCAGCAGCGGGATTGCGAGGATCTCGAGCACGTCCTCGGTCTTGAGCATGTCGCCGCGCGCCGCCCGCGCCGCGTCGTAGCGGGTCAGCAGCAGGTGCTTGTCCACCCGCTCGCCGCGTTCGGCGCGCGCGGTCTTGCTGTCCAGCAGGCCGATGATGCGGTCGCTGTCGCGCACCGACGAGACTTCCGGGTTGGTCACCACGATCGCCATGTCGGCGTGGTGCATCGCCAGCGCCGCGCCGCGCTCGATCCCGGCCGGGCTGTCGCAGATGATCCAGTCGAACTTCTCGCGCAATTCCGCGATCACCCGCGCGACGCCCTCGCCGGTCAGCGCATCCTTGTCGCGGGTCTGCGAGGCCGGCAGCAGCGCCAGGCTTTCCAGCCGCTTGTCGCGGATCAGCGCCTGCGACAGCCTGGCGTCGCCCTGGATGACGTTGATGAGGTCGAACACGACGCGCCGCTCGGCCCCCATCACCAGGTCGAGGTTGCGCAGCCCGACATCGAAATCGACCACGACCACGCGCTCGCCGCTCTGCGCCAGGGCCGCGCCGATGGCGGCGGTCGAGGTGGTCTTGCCGACCCCGCCCTTGCCCGATGTGACCACCAAGACCTTTGCCATATATCCTCCCTGCGCCGTCAGTCGAGCGACGTCACGATCAATGCGCCGTCCTGCAGCCGGATCTGCGCCGGCCGGCCGCGCAGCGACGGCTCGATCTGTTCCGCCACGACATAGAAACCGTCGATCGAGACCAGCTCCGCCTCCAGCCGGCGGCAGAAGATGCCGGCGCGGCCATTGCCCATCGCGCCGGCCTGCGCGCGGCCGCGCAACGTGCCGTACACGTGGATCGAGCCGCCGGCGAAGACCTCCGCGCCCGACGCGACCGAACCCACGATGGTCACGTCGCCCTCGCGGGAACATGATGGTCTGGCCGGACCGCACCGGCGCGCGCAGCAGCAGCGAGGTGTCGGGCGCCGGCGGCGGCGGCGGCGCGGCCTCGGCCGGCGTGGCCGCGGCCGGCCCGGTGTCGCGGCCGCCCAGCAGCGCATGCGCGAACGCCTCCGCGCCGGGCAGCGCAGACGCCAGCCCGGTCACGTCCACCACGCGGACGCCGCGCCGGTGCAGTTGCGCCATCAGCGTCGGCCAGCCTGGATCGTCCGGTGGCACCGCCGCGCAATCCAGCACCACGACCCGGCCGTGGAAGAACGCCGGCGTGCGGGCGATGTGGGCGTCCAGCGCCGCGAGCCAGCCGTCCAGCGGCGACTCCGGGCCCAGCACGAAGGCCATGAAGGAGCGGCCCCGGATGCGGATTTGCGGTGGAATTGGGGTCACGTGGACGGGCATCTCCTAGCGGTACTCCGCGACTTGGGCCGGGGTCAACGCGAGTCGCGAAGGAGTGGAACAAAATCTTGGGGATAACGCGGGGCAGGGGACAAGATGTTGTGCAGTCAGCCGCCCTTACCCCCGGCCCTCTTCCCGGCCCGGTCGCGGAGCAAGGTCCTCACCCGGCTCTCTCCCGCAGGGAGAGGGGCAGCATGCTCGTCAATCGCCGTCCTGCCCGTGCACCAGATCCAGATCCGCGAAGCGGGTGAATTCGCCTTCAAAGAACAGGTCGATCTTGCCGGTCGGGCCGTGCCGCTGCTTTTCGATCAGCAATTCGGCGCGGTTGTGCACCAGGCTCATGTCGCGCTGCCATTTTTCGGTGGCGCCGTGGAACTTTTCATCGTTGTCGAAGCCGACCTGCTTGGGCTGGCGCTGCTGCAGGTAGTATTCGTCGCGATAGACGAACATCACCACGTCGGCGTCCTGCTCGATGCTGCCGGATTCGCGCAGGTCCGACAGCTGCGGCCGCTTGTCGTCGCGGCTTTCCACCGCGCGCGACAGCTGCGACAGCGCCAGGACCGGCACGGCAAGCTCCTTGGCGATCGCCTTCAGCCCCTGGGTGATCTGGCTGATTTCCAGCACCCGGTTCTCCGGCCGCGTGCCGGCGGCCGGGCGCATCAGCTGCAGGTAGTCCACCACGATCAGCGCCAGGCCCTTGGTGCGCTTCAGGCGGCGGCAGCGGGTGCGCATCGCCGACAGCGTGATCGCCGGCGTATCGTCGATATGCAGCGGCATCGAGCGCACCTCGCCGGCCACCTGCACGAACCGGTCGAAATCGCGCTGGGCGATCTCGCCGCGACGGATGCGGTCGCCGCTGATGCGCGATTCCTCGGCCAGCAGGCGGGTCGCGAGCTGCTCGGCGCTCATTTCCAGCGAGAACATCGCCACGCAAGCTTTTGCCATTGCATGAGGATCACTCGCCCGAGCCTCGGACAGCAAGGCCCGCGCCGCGCCGAAGGCGATCTTCGTGGCCAGCGCCGTCTTGCCCATGCCGGGGCGGCCGGCCAGGATCAGCAGGTCCGACGGGTGCAGGCCGCCGGTCTTCTTGTCCAGGTCGCGCAGGCCGGTGGACAGACCGGAGACGTGGCCGGCGCGGTGGAACGCCCGTTCCGCCGCGCCGATGGCGGCCGCCATCGCCGTCTCGAAATCGACGAACCCGGTCTCGGTGCGCCCGTTCGCGGCGAGGTCGAACAGCGCCTGCTCGGCCGACTCGACCTGGCCCGCCCCGTCCAGCTCCGGGTCGGCGCCGAACGCGTTGTTGACCACCACCTCGCCGATCTCGATGAGCTGGCGGCGCAGCCAGGCGTCGTGGATGGCGCGGCCGTATTCGCCGGCGTTGATGACGCCCACCATCGCCGAGAGCAGTTGCGCCAGGTAGGCGGTGCCGCCAACCTCCTCCAGCACGCCGGAATGTTCGAACTCGCCCTTCAGCGTCACCGCGTCGGCCAGTTGCCCGGCCTCGGCGCGACGCCGGATTGCGGCGTAGATCCGCCCGTGGATCGGATCCGCGAAATGATCCGCCAGCAGGAACTCCGACACCCGCTCATAGGCCAGGTTGTTCGCCAGCAGCGCGCCGAGCAGCGCCTGTTCAGCCTGCAGGTTCGATGGCGGCAGGCGCTGGCTGAGGCCGAGCAGGGGGGAGGCCGAGTCGATGGTGTTCATATCCGGCGCACCATAGACCCGAACTGCGGCGGGCGGCCTGTGGATGGATGTGCAACACGGGGATGAAACCGCGCCGGCGTGCCGGCCGGCGCGGGCCGCCGCCTATGCGTCCAGCAGATCGTCCAGGCTGAACGGGCAGATGTCGCCTACCGGCAGCGGCGGCTGACCGTCGATGGCCTCCGGTACGGCCCGGGCGGGCGGCGCGCAAGCGCGGCGGATGGCGGGGTGGCCGCACGCCGGACGTTTCGAGCGAACCGCGGGTGGCCGGGTCGAGCCTGGCCAGGACCGGGAAAGCCGCGCGACGCCAGCCTGCCGGCCGCCGCGTCACCCCGGCAGGAACTCCGGCACCGAGAGATACCGCTCCCCGGTATCGTAGTTGAACCCCAGCACCACCGCCTGCTTGCCAAGCTCCGGCAGCTTCTTGGCGATCGCCGCCAGCGTGGCCCCGGACGAAATGCCGACCAGCACGCCTTCCTGCCGCGCCGAGCGCCGGGCATACTCCCGGGCTTCCTCCGCCTCGACCTGAATCACGCCGTCCAGCGCGGCGGTATGCAGGTTGGTGGGCACGAAGCCTGCGCCGATGCCCTGGATCGGGTGCGGGCCGGGCGCGCCGCCGGAGATCACCGCCGAGGCGGTCGGCTCCACCGCGAACGCCTTGAGCCCGGGCCAGCGCTGCTTCAGCACTTCGGCGCATCCGGTGATGTGCCCGCCGGTGCCGACGCCGGTGATCAGCACGTCGATGCCGTCCGGGAAATCGGCCAGGATTTCCTGCGCGGTGGTGCGCGCATGCACCGCGATGTTGGCCGGGTTGTCGAACTGCTGCGGGATCCAGGCGCCGGGATTCTGCTCGGCGAGCTCGCTCGCCCGCGCCATCGCGGCCTTCATGCCGCCCGCCTTGGGCGTCAGGTCGAAGGTCGCGCCATAGGCCTGCATCAGCCGCCGCCGCTCGACCGACATCGAGTTCCGGCATCACCAGGATCAGCCGGTAGCCCTTCACCGCGGCCACCATCGCCAGCCCGATCCCGGTATTGCCGGAGGTCGGCTCGATGATCGTGCCGCCCGGCTTGAGGCGGCCATCGGCCTCGGCCGCCTCGACCATCGCCAGCGCGATGCGGTCCTTGATCGAGCCGCCGGGATTGGCGCGCTCGGACTTGATCCACACCTCGGCGTCGGGAAACAGCCGCGCGAAGCGGATATGCGGCGTGCCGCCGATGGTCCCCAGGACGCTGTTGGCCTTCATGTGGTGTCTCCCGTGTGCGGCGATTGCGGCCAGGATGCCCGGACCTGCGCCCGGCGCAAGGGCTGAAGCTCAGCCGTCCTGCCGGACATCGGCAGCCGGCGCGCCGGTCAGGCGCAGCAGCGATGCCGGATCGGTGCGAAAGACGTGGTGCGGCGTTCCGGCCGCGGCGAAGATCGGATCCAGCGCCAGCAGGTCGCGATCCAGCAGCAGCAGCGGCGCCGCGGCGTGCCCGACCGGGGCCACGCCGCCGATCGCAAACCCGGTGGCGTCGCGCACGAACGTCGCGTCGGCGCGGCGCACCGCGACGCCCAGCGCGGCCGCGACCTTGGCCGGATCGACCCGGTTCGCGCCGGAGCAGACCACCAGCACCGCCCGCTCGCCGGCGCGGAACACGATCGACTTGGCGATCTGCGCCACCGTGCAGCCCACGGCGGCGGCGGCGTCGGCCGCGGTGCGGGTGCCCGCGGGGAAGCCCTGGATGGTGTCGGGATGGCCGGCCGCCAGCAGGGCGGCGCGCACGCGCGCCAGCGAGGAATCGTCGGACATCGGCTCCATATAGCAGCGATGCAGCCGCTCGCCCTGTACATCCACTGGCCGTTCTGCCTGGCGAAATGCCCGTACTGCGACTTCAACAGCCATGTCCGCGAGCGCATCGACCAGACCCGCTTCGCCGCCTGCCTGCGCGCCGAGCTGGAGTGGGAGGCGGCGCGGCTCGGGCCGCGGCGGCTCGGCTCGATCTTCTTCGGCGGCGGCACGCCCAGCCTGATGGACCCGCAGACGGCGGCCGCGCTGATCGCCGACGCGACGCGGCTGTTCCGGCCGGCGGGAGACCTGGAGATCACCCTGGAGGCCAATCCCACCAGCGTCGAGGCGGCCCGGCTGGCCGCGTTCCGCGACGCCGGGGTGAACCGCGTCAGCCTGGGGGTGCAGAGCCTGCGCGACGACGCGCTGCGCGGCCTGGGGCGGCAGCACGACGCGGCGCAGGCGGTCGCGGCGTTGCGCACGGCGCGAGAGCTGTTCGGGCGGGTGTCGTTCGACCTGATCTATGCCCGGCCGGGCCAGACGCTCGACGATTGGCGGGCGGAGCTGCGCGAGGCGCTGGCGCTGGCTGCCGATCACCTGTCGCTCTACCAGCTCACCATCGAGCCGGGCACCGGCTACGAGGCGCTGCATCGGCAGGGCAGGCTGGTGCTGCCCGACGACGAGACCGGGGCGGCGCTGTACGACGCCACGGCCGAGGAGGCGGCGCGGTTCGGGCTGCTGGCCTATGAGGTCAGCAACTACGCCAGCCCCGGCGCGCAGAGCCGGCACAACCTGGCCTACTGGCGCTATGCCGACTATGCCGGCATCGGCCCCGGCGCGCACGGCCGCGTGACCCTGGATGGCGCGCTGCTGGCCACCCGGCGGCATCGCGCGCCGGAAATCTGGGCCGGGCGGGTGGAGCGGCACGGCCATGCCACCACGCATGAGGAACGGCTCGGGCCGCGCGAGCGGGCGCGCGAGATGCTGCTGATGGGCCTGCGGCTTGCCGAGGGCATCGACGCGGCGCGGTTCGCCGCGCGCACCGGGATCGCGCTGGACGACGCGATCGACGGCGACGTTCTGCAGCAGGCGATCGAGGCCGCGTACGTCGTGCGCGACGGCCAGGCGCTGCGGGCGACCGCGGAGGGGCGCAAGCGGCTGGATGCGTTGCTGGCCAGGCTGGTGGTGTAAGCCGCGGAGGGGCTATCCCAGCGCCAGCGCCACCCGCTCCGCCGTCCCGCGGCTCAGTCCGGGGATCGCCCGCAGCCGCTCCAGCGTGGCGCGCATCAGCGCCGCGCGGTCGGGGGTCTGACGCCGCCAGCCGGCAAGGGGCGTGACCATGCGCGCCGCGGTCTGGCCGTTGATCGGGTCGAGCGCCGCCAGCATCTCCTCCAGGAAGGCGTAGCCGGCGCCCGACGCATCGTGGAAGCGCACCGGGTTGCCGGAGGCGAACGCGCCGACCAGGGCGCGGGCGCGGTTCGGGTTGCGCAGCGAGAAATCCGGGTGCGACGCCAAGGCCCGCACGTCCGCCAGCGCCTGCGGCCGCGGGCTGCTCGCCTGGATCGAGAACCACTTGTCCAGCACCAGCGGATCATGCCGCCAGCGGTCGTAGAACGCCGCCAGAGCCGCATCGCGCGCCGGCTGATCGCTTTCGCACAGCAGCCACAGCGCCGCCAGCACGTCGGTCATGTTGGCCTGCGCGGCGAACTGCGCCTCGGCCAGCGCCAGTCCGTCGGGGCTGCCCGCCGCCAGATAGCCCAGGCAGGCGTTGCGCAGCGAACGACGGCCGATCGAGCCGCCGTCGATCCGGTACGGCCCAGTGTCGGCCAGCCGGTCGTACGTGGCCCGCAGCCGTCCGCCGAGCCGCGCGCCCAGCGCCGCGCGCAGGCCCTGCCGCACCGCATGCAGCGCCGGCCAGGTCTCCACCGTCATCTGGCTGGCGACATAGCTCAGGCCGGGCAGCGCCAAGGCCTCGGCGGCGAAGGCCGGGTCGGCGTCGGCGCGCGCCAGGGTGGCGTCCATCGCCTCGACCAGTCCATCGTCCAGCAGCAGCGGATCGCCAGGGTCGAAGGTCTCGACCAGGCCAAGCATCAGCGCGGTCGCGTATTGCTGCCCGGAATCCCAGCGCACGAACGGATCGGTGTCGTGCGCCGCCAGGAAGCGCAGCCGCTCCGGCGGCACCTTGGTCAGCCGCACCGGGGCGGAGAAGCCGCGCAGCAGGCTTGGCACCGGCGGCGCGTCGATGCCGTCGAACACGAACTCATGCTCTGCCGCGTCCAGCAGCAGCGTGCGCGCGGCGAGCTCGGCGCCGTCGGGCGCCAGCAGGCCCATCGCCACCGGAACCGGCAGGGGGTGCTTGTCCGGCTGGCCGGGCGTCGGCGCGGTCTCCTGCCGCAGGGTCAACACGTAGCGGCGCTGCGCCGCGTCGTAGCGGTCCGAGGCGCGCAGTTCGGGCGTGCCGGCCTGCGCGTACCAGCCGAGGAAGCCGGACAGGTCCATGCCGCCGCCGTCGGACATGGCGCGGACGAAATCCTCGATGGTGACCGCCTGGTTGTCGTGCCGGGCGACATACAGATCCATGCCGCGCCGGAATCCCTCCGCTCCCAGCATGGTGTGCAGCATGCGCACCACCTCGGCGCCCTTCTGGTACACCGTGGCGGTATAGAAATTGTCGATCGCCACGTAGCTGTCGGGGCGCACCGGATGGGCCATCGGGCCGGCGTCCTCGGTGAACTGGGCGGCGCGCAGGCCGCGCACGTCGCCCAGCCGCTTCACCGCGGCGCTGCCCTGGTCCATCGAGAATTGCTGGTCGCGGAACACCGTCAGCCCTTCCTTGAGGCTGAGCTGGAACCAGTCGCGGCAGGTGATGCGGTCGCCGGTCCAGTTGTGGAAGTATTCGTGCGCGATCACCGCCTCGATGCCCTGGTAGTCGGCATCGGTCGCGGTCTCCGGCCGCGCCAGAACATACTTCGTGTTGAAGACGTTGAGGCCCTTGTTCTCCATCGCCCCCATGTTGAAATCGGACACGGCGGCGATGTTGAACACGTCCAGGTCGTATTCCAGGCCGAACACCTGCTCGTCCCACGCCATCGACCGCTTCAGGCTGTCCATCGCGTGCCCGCAGGCGTCCTGGTCGCCGTCGCGCACCCAGATCGCCAGATCGACCGGGCGGCCGGAGCGGGTGGTGAAGTGGTCGCGCACCGCCACCAGCTCGCCGGCGACCAGCGCGAACAGGTAGCTGGGCTTGGGGTGCGGATCGTCCCAGCGCGCCCAGCGCCGCCCGTCCTCGGTGCGGCCCTCGCCGGCCGGATTGCCGTTGGACAGCAGCACCGGCACCGTTTGCGGCGCGACGATAGTCACGCTGTAGCGCGCCATCACGTCCGGGCGGTCCGGGAAATAAGTGATGCGGCGGAAGCCCTCGGCCTCGCATTGGGTGAAGAACGCGCCGTTGGACAGGTACAGCCCGGACAGCTCGGTGTTGGCCGCCGGGTCGATTCGGGTGGTCACCTCCAGCACGCCGGCATCCGGCATGTCTGCGATGCTCAGGCCGTGCGCGTCCGACACGATGCGCTGGCCCTCGACCGGGCTGCCGTCCAGCGAAAGCTCCACCAGCGTCAGCGCCTCGCCATCCAGGCGCAGCGGCGCGGTCGCGTCCGCGCATGCCGGATTGCGGCGCAGCGACAGGCGCGAGGTGACGATGGTGGCCGCCGGATCCAGCTCGAAGCGCAGCGCCACCGTGTCCACCAGGAAGGCGGGCGGCCGGTAGTCGGTGCGGCGGATGGCGGTCAGCGGCGCATGCTGCATGGCAGGACTACCTCTCGGGCGGCAGCGGCAACCATACGGAGAAGGTGCTGCCGCGGCCCTCCTCGCTTTCGATGAACATTTGGCCGCGGTGGCGGTTGACAATGTGCTTGACGATGGCAAGGCCCAGCCCGGTGCCGCCGGCGTGGCGGCTGCGGCCCTTGTCCACGCGATAGAACCGCTCGGTCAGGCGCGGCACATGCTCCTTGCGGATGCCCGGACCGTTGTCGCTGACCCGGGCCAGCACCCCGGCGCGCGCCGGCCAGCGGCCGCCGGGGCGGGCGCTGGCGATGCCGACCCGCACCAGGCTGCCCTCGCCGCCGTATTTGACCGCGTTCTCGACCAGGTTCTGCAACACCTGCTCCAGCTGGTCGGCATCGGCCACCAGCGCCGGCAGCAGCGGCTCGACCTCCAGCTCCAGCGTCACGCCTCGGCTGCGCACCTGCGGCTCGAAGCTGGCGACGATCCGCTCGGCGAGGCTGCCCAGATCGACTCGGTCGCCGGGCGGCTGGTGTTCGGTCAGCTCGATGCGCGACAGGCTCAGCAGGTCGTCGATCAGCCGGTTCATCCGATGCGCCTGCTCGGACATGATGACCAGGAAACGCTGCTGCGCCGGCACGTCGTCGGCGGCCGGCCCGCGCAGCGTGTCGATGAAGCCGATCAGGCTGGCCAGCGGCGTGCGCAGCTCGTGGCTGGCGTTGGCCACGAAGTCGGCGCGCATACGCTCCACCGCACGCTCGCGGGTGCGGTCGGACAGCACGGCGATGGCGTGCCCGCCATCGGCCAGCGGCGGGTCCATCACCAGCACGGTGGCCTGCACGTCGCGGCGCACCGGCACCGGCAGTGTCAGCTCGGCGGATTGCGGGGCGCCGTGGCGCGCGAACGCCTGCTCGATGGCCGCCCGCAGCACCGGATGGCGCACCACGGCGGCCATGTCGGCGCCGAAGGCGGCGCGCGCCGCGGCGTTGGCCCGGCGCACCGAGCCGTCTGCGCCCAGGATCAGCAGCAGGTCGGGCAGCCGCTCGACGATCGCCTCGTTGGCGCGCAGCAGGCGGCCGACCTGCCCGGCGCGATCGGCCAGGGTGCGGGCCAGCCGCTCGATGTCGGCGGCCATGCGGGCGATCGGGCCGATGATCGGCGGCGGCGGCGGTCCGCCCGGGGCGGCCGGGAAATCCTCCAGCGCGGCGCGGCGCAGCGTGGCGGCGAGTTTTTCCATGTCGCTGGCCCAGATGCCTGCGAACACGAAGGCCACGCCCACGACCAGGACGACCGCGGCCATGGCCGGGCCGGCCGCGGCGGCGCCGCTGGCCGCCAGCAGCAGCAGGAGCGCGACCGGCACGCCGCCGATCGCCGCCGCCGCGGTCAGCAGCAGGCCGGGGCGCACCGACGCGGCGCCCGCGCTCAGATACCGGGAGTGGACAGGCTCGCCGGCGCCGGGGCCACAAGGTTCGCGCCGGCGCCGTGCACCTCGAACACCGCCAGCCCGCGCCGCACCGAGCCGTCCGGGCTGAGCGCCAGCATGCCATCGACGCCGGGGAAGCCGCCCGGGCGGCACAACGCCGCCTGCGAAAAGCCGCCCGAGGCCAGCAGCGTCGCCGCGATCGACCCGGCGTCATAGGCAAGATCCGCGAGGCCCGGCGCGGGCGCGCCGTATTTCGCGATATAGGCCTGGTCGAAATTGGCGCGCGTGGCCGGGTCGGGCGCCGCGTACCACGCGCCGTCCAGCGTCGCCCCGGAGCGGGCGGCCGGGCTGGCCCACAGCGCCGGGCCGAGCACGCGCACGCCCGGCGGCCCGACATCGTAGTACGGAATGAAGGTCGAGAGCCACGCCAGCTGGCCGCCGGTATCGGCCAGCAGCAGCGCGTCGAACGGCGCGGGCGGCACGCCCTGGCGCGACAGCTCCACCGCGCGCTGGCGGCCGGCGGCGTCGTGCTGGGCGCGGGCGGCGCGGATCTGGGCGTCGAGCGGGCCGCGCCTATTGGCGTAGTCGGAGGCGTCGCGCATGGTCTGCGCGATCGCCGCGTCGCCGGGATCGTGGAAGTGGATGTCCGGGCCGGGCGCGCCGGCGTCCGCCGTGGCGCGGGTCAGCGCCGCGCCCATCGCCTGACCGAACTCGGTCTGCGGCAGCACCGCGCCGAACCGGGTCTTGCCCTCGGCCATGACCGCGCCGACGAGGCGGCGCACCTGCTGGCCGGGCGTCAGGCCAAGCACCCAGACGCCGGGCCGCGCCTGCGCCGGGATCCGAGGTGAAGGCCAGCAGCGGAACGCCGGCGGCGGTGGCCGGGCCGGCGGCGGCGGCGGTCTCGGCCGCGGTCAGCGGGCCGATGATCAGCCCGGCGCCGGCCGCCACCGCCGCCTGCGCCGCAGCGGCCGCGCCCTGCGGCGTGCCGCCGGTGTCGCGCACATCGAGCGGCGGCGCGCCGGGCGCCTGCGCCGCGCCAGCTGCGCGGCCTTGACCAGCGCATCGCCACGCTCGGCATTGGGTCCGCTCAGCGGCGCCAGGATCGCCACGCCATGACCGGGCGGGACCGCGGTGGACAGCGGCAGGCCGCCGGGCGTCAGGATCGACGGCGGCCGGTAGCCGGCATAGGTGGGGGATTGCTCGACCGCGCAGGCGGCCAGCAGCAGCGGCAGCGACGCGGCCGCGCAGCCACCCATGACCGAGGCCAGCCATGTCCGACGCAGCATCCGACGCGACATCCGGCGACCCTCCCAGCGATGCGGTCCATGATGGCGGCACGCCGCCCGAAGGTCTTGTGCTGGTTCCGACGCCGATCGGCAACCTTGGCGACATCTCGGCGCGGGTCCTGGCGACGCTGCGCGCGGCGGACCTGGTGCTGTGCGAGGACTCGCGCGTCACGTCGCGGCTGCTGTCGGTGTTCGGCGTCGCGGCGAGGCTGTCGCCATTGCATGACCATAACGAGGACTCTCGCATCGCCGCCGTGCTCGATGCGGTGCGCGCCGGCAAGCGGGTGGCGCTGGTGTCGGACGCCGGGATGCCGCTGCTGTCCGACCCCGGCTATCGCCTGGTGCGCGCGGCGATCGCGGCGGGGCTGCCGGTCGGCGGCCTGCCGGGACCGAATGCCGCCATCCTGGCGTTGGTGCTGTCCGGCCTGCCGCCATACCCGTACCTGTTCGCGGGCTTCCTGCCGCCGCGCTCGGCGGCGCGGCGGGCGGCGCTCGCGACCGTGCGCGCCGCCGAGCAGGCGGGGCTGCGCGCCACGCTGCTGTGGCACGAGGCGCCGCACCGCCTGGCCGAGACGCTGGCCGATGTGCTGGCGATCCTGGGCGACCGCCCGGCGGCGGTGGCGCGCGAACTGACCAAGCGGTTCGAGGAGGTGCGGCGCGACCCGCTTTCGGCGCTGGCGGCGCACTACGCCGTCCAGGCGGCGCGCGGCGAGGTGACACTGGTGGTCGCCCCGCCGCCCGACGCGCCGGCCCCCGAGGCGTCGGTGGAGGCGGCGCTCGCGGCGGCGCTGGCGGCCGGGCGCAGCGTCAAGCAGGCGGTGGCGGACGTGACCGCGGCCAGCGGGCTGCCGCGACGGGTGGTGTACGCGCGCGCGCTGGCGATGCGGGCGGATCAAGGTTCCTGAATCCGCGCCTCGGTATCGACCTCGGCCCAGTCCAGCTCCTCCTCGACGCTATGGAACGCCGCGTCGCCGATGCGTTCGCTGTCGCGCAGCCGCAGCAGCGCCTCCCGCTCGGCGGCGACCGCGCGCTGGCGGGCCTGCGCCAGGCGCGGCGGCGCGGCGGAGGCGTCGCCCGCGTCGGCGCGGCGCAGCCGGGCGCGATAGGTGCGGCGCAGGGTCGCCTCGGAATGGTCGCCGCCGTCCAGCACCGCCAGCGCCGCGCGCGCCGTCTCGGCGCGCGCCAGGCGGACCTCGCTCGGCCACCGTGTCGTCCCCGGTCAGGTGCAGCGCACGCAGCAGCAGCGGCAGGGTCAGGCCCTGCACCACCAGCGTCGCCAGCACCACGCAGAAGGCGGCGAACACCAGCAGGTCGCGATACGGGAACGCGCCGTGCGCGGTATGGGCAGGCAGCGCCAGCGCGATGGCCAGGGTCACGATGCCGCGCATCCCGCTCCAGCCGACCACCAGCCCGGTGCGCCAGGTCGGCAGCATCATCGGCCGGCGCAGGCTGGCGCCGAAATGCCGGTTCTTCCAGCGCACCGCGACATTGTAGGCCATCACCCAGGCCATGCGGACCGCGATCACCGTCGCGCACACCGCCAGCGCGAAACCGGCGAACTGGCCGACATGCCCGCGCAGCCGCGGCAGGATGCCCTGCATCTGCAGGCCCATCATGATGAACGCCAGGATGCTCAGGCCCAGCACCACCACCTCCCACACCGCGTTGGAGGTCAGCCGGGTGCGCGCCGGCATGCGCGCCGGCGCGCTGTGCGCGATGGTCAGCGCATAGACGACCATCGTCACGATCGCCGACAGCCCGATGCGGCTGGCGAGCAGCCACACCGCGAAGGTCGCCAGGAACTGCAGCAGGACGGCGATCGCGGTCTCCTCGACGCGCGCGGTTAGCAGCATGTACAGCCGCGCCAGGCCGTAGCCGGCGATCACCCCGCCGGCGCTGGTCAGCAGGAAGGCGGGAACCACCTGGCCCCAGGACAGGCCGCCGCCGGACGCCGCGGCCAGCAGCGCCAGCCGCCAGATCAGCAGCGCGGTCGCGTCGTTCAGCAGGCTCTCGCCTTCAAGCACGACCTGCAGCCGGTGCGGCGGGGCGAGCCGGCGGAGCACGGTGACCGCCGCCGAGGCGTCGGGCGGGGCGACGGTCGCGCCCAGCGCGGCGGCCACCGCCCAAGGCATGTCCGGCACCATTGCGCGGGCGACCACCGCCACCGCCGCCGCGGTCAGGCCGACGACCACGACGGACAGCGCCGCCACCGGCCGCCAGTTGTCGCGCAGGTCGCGCAGGCTGGTGTCATACCCGGCGTTCAGCAGCACCGGGGCCACGAACAGCGCCAGCGCCAGCGACGGGTCGAGCGCGACGGATGGCAGCCCCGGCACGAACGCCAGGCCGCCGCCGGCCAGCGCCAGCAGCGCGGGATAGGGCAGGCGCACCTGTCCGGCGAGCAGCACCAGCAGGCAGCCGGCGAACAGCAGCCCCAGGATCAGCTCGAACGTCGCCATCACGCCAGCCTGCCGCGGAGCGGGCGCGACCGCACCCGGCCGCACTTCACTTTTTGCGAGCGGCTCGATCGCCGCCGCGCCGGTTGCGTTCGCCCAGGACAGGCGGCGCGTTGCCGCCGCGTCGCGAGGAGCCGATCATGGACCATGCCGAACAACTGAGCCGGACGCTGGACAAGGCCGGGATGCCGCGGGAGCCGGCGGCGTTCAAGGCCGCAGGCGAGATGGAACAGCGCGCCGAGGACGCCTCGATCAACCTCGCCAGCACCGGCGTCTATCGGTTCCGCCAGCGGCATCCCGTCTGGTACGGCCTGATCGCCTTTTTCATCGGCGGCGGCGCGGTCGCGATCTTCACCATGACCACCTACCGCAACTGGGTGTTCGAGGGCGTCAACCTGACCGCCGCCGTGTATCAGGTGGTGATCGGCGGGCTGATCGGGGGCATCGTCGTGGCGCTGCTGGCGTTCGCCTACGCGGCCATGCTGCGGCCGGTCGCCCGGCTCCAGATGGACTGACCGGCAGAGCGCGGCCCGGCAGAGCGCGGCCCGGCGGAGCGCAAGCCGGCCGGTCAAGGCTTCGCGGCGGCCCGTGTCGGCACGTCGGCGGCGGGCAACGTGCGCTCGTCGCGATGCACCACCGCCTCGCACTCGTTCAGGTTCTTCTTCCCGGTGCCGAACTGCACCGTCGGCAGGAGTGCTGCGAGCGGCGTCAGCAGCACGCCCAGTCCGACGGCCGCCCCGGCGCGCGCGGCGAGCGGCCCGGCCGCCGGCGCGATGCTGGGGTTCTTGAACGTGCCGCGAATCAGGATCGGCGTCGGCAGCGAGCCGACCGAGAAGTGCCGCGAATGGGTCTCCAGATGCAGGTCGAGCCGCTCGTCGCCCAGGTTGACGCTGCCGCCGCCCAGCACGTCCGCCTCGCTGGTGTCGAGCAGGAAGGTGCGGGTTTCCAGCACGCCCTGGTGCAGCGTCATGTCCAGCGCGAAGCATTGCAGCGTGGCGCGGTTCGGCATGCCCAGCGCCGACAGGATGGCGTTGCCGACCTCCAGGCCCGAGATGTCCACCAGCAGCGCCGAGAGATTGCCGCCGGAGATCAGCAGGCGGACCCCGCCGTCGCCGTGCCCGACCAGGGTGGCCACCGAATTGCCGGTGGCCACCAGATTGGCCTCGCCGCCGAGCAGGCCCGCGCCGTGCACGAGATGCGTCGCCTGCAGCATCCGGCCGATGTCAACGCGCTCGAACTTGACGGTCGCCTTGGTGTGGAAATCGCCCTTCGTGGCCGGCGTCAGGTCGATATCGGAGGTGATCGAACCCTCGCCCACGCCCAGGCTGAGCGGATGCACCGCGATGGCGCCTTTGACGATGTCGAGCCTGGTGGACAGCGTGTCGAAGGGGATCGAGCGGCCCTCGATATGCGCGGCCTTGTAGGTCAGATGCACGTCCGCCGCGTTCACCTTCGGCAGGTTGATCGGCGTCGTCGGCAGCAGGCGGGGGCTTGCCTCGGCGCGCTTCACGTCCTGCTTCTGCGCCGCGGTCTGGCCCGGCGTGCCGACCCGGCCGGGCTGCGAGCCGACGAAGCCGCCGAGATCGGCGAGATCGACGCGGCGCGACGACAGGTCGGCGGTGACGGTCGGGCGCTGCGGCGTGGTCGGATCGACCGCGATGGTGCCGCCGATGTCCGAGGAGCCGAGCCGGCCGCGGAAGTCGCTGAAGCGGATCTTGCGGTCCGCGTAGTCGAGCTGGCCGGTGATGTCGTACGGCGGCGTGGTCGGGATCGGGATGCCGGTCAGCGGGAACAGCAGGCCCATATTCGGCCCGGACAGATGCAGCTTGAGGTTGGTGCCGGCGAAATGCAGCGGGTCCTGCACCGTGCCGTTCAGCGTCACCTTGGTCGGCCCGTTGGCGAAATGCGCGTCGATCGGGTACGGGTTGCCGGCGTTGCGCAGCGACAGCAGCGCGCCGCCGGTTGCCTGGCCGGTGATCTTCTGCTTGGCATAGGTGCCGTCGGCATCGACGACGATCTGGCCGGGCTGGCCGTTCGCCGGCTCGACCGTGTGGATGCCCAGTCCGAAATCCGCATGCACCTTCGGATCGACGACGTGCGCGTGACCGCCGGTGATGACCAGGTCGCCGATCTGCGCCTGATTGGCGGGCGTGCTGCTGGCGGGAGCGGGCCTGGTCAGCGCCGGCAGATCCCAGGTGGCGTGACCGTCCGTGTGCTGGATGGCATTGATGTCCGGGTGCTGCGCGTCGATTCGCGTCAGCACGATATGGCGGCCGTGCAGGTACGCCCGGGCGTCCGCGGTGACGGCGAGGCGGTCGATCTTCGCGAAATACGGCGCCTCGGGGAAGCCGTCGGGATTGGCGATCACCACGTTGTCGGCGGTGGCCACCGGATGCCAGCCCAGGCGCAGGCCGAAATGGGTCATCGTCACCTTGCGGCCCAGCGCGGCCGAGGCGCGCGCCTCGACGAAAGGCCGGAACCAGTCCCAGTTCCACACCGCGATCAGGACGACGATGGCAAGGACGATGAGGCCCAGGACAAATGGCCAGGCGCGCCGGCGTCTATGGTCGGTCATGCAGCGGAAACGTGACCGGGGTGATTACGGTTGCCGCGCTTGTCGCGCGGGGCCGGCGGTGTTGGCCGGGGCGAGGCGATGGGGAGCTGAGATCCGCTCGGCCGCCTTCGCCTTGGCCCACAGCGCCTCCATCTCCTCCAGGCTCGCCTCCGCCGCCAGCCGGCCTTCCGTTGCCAGCCCGGCTTCGACCGCCGCGAAGCGCCGCTCGAACTTGCCCGAGGCGCGGCGCAGGCAGGCCTCGCCATCCAGCCCCAGCTTGCGCGCCAGGTTGGCGCAGACGAACAGCAGGTCGCCCATCTCATCCTCCAGCCGCTCGCGCTCGGCGTGCGGCAGCTCGGCGCGCAGCTCGGCCGCCTCCTCCTCCAGCTTGTCCAGCACGGCCGGCGCGTCCGGCCAGTCGAACCCGACGCGCGCCGCCCGCGCGGTGAGCTTCTGCGCTCGCGTCAGCGCCGGCAGCGCCACCGGGATGCCGGCCAGCGCGCCGGTCTCGGCCCGGGCGGCGCGCTCGCGGGCCTTCTGATCCTCCCAGGCGGCGGTCTGGGCGGCGGCATCGCGGGCGGCGGCCTCGCCGAAAATGTGCGGGTGCCGGCGCACCATCTTGTCGGCGATCGCCCGCGCGACATCGGCGAAGGCGAAGGCCCCGGCCTCCTCGGCCATGCGCGCATGATAGACCACCTGGAACAGCAGGTCTCCGAGTTCGTCGGCGAGGCCGGGCATGTCGGCCCGCGCGATCGCATCGGCCACCTCGTACGCCTCCTCGATCGTGTACGGCGCGATCGAGGCGAAATCCTGCCGCACGTCCCAAGGGCAGCCGGCGGCGGGATCGCGCAGCGCCGCCATCACGTCAATCAGGCGACGCAGTTCGGTCCCCGCTTCGGCCCCCGCTGCGGCTGGCGCTTCCGTCGTCATCGCGGCTCCCCTACAAGGCGTGCCCTCCCATAGCCGAGCCGCCGCGCATGTCCCAGCCGCCGCCACCCCAGCCGCCGCCGTCGATGACTGCCCCGATGACCAAGGACCGGATCCGGATCCTGCTGCTGGAGGGCATCCATGACAGCGCCGTGGACCTGTTCGGGCGCGCCGGCTACGCCAATCTGACGCGGCTGCGCACCGCGCTCGACGGTCGCGCGCTGGCCGAGGCGCTGGACGGGGTGCACATCCTGGGCATCCGCAGCCGCACCCAGCTGAGCGGGGCGGCGCTGGCGGCCGCGGACCGGCTGATGGCGGTCGGCTGCTTCTGCATCGGCACCAACCAGGTCGATCTGGCCGCCGCGCGGGCGCGGGCGATCCCGGTGTTCAATGCGCCGTTCAGCAACACCCGCAGCGTGGCCGAGCTGGTGGTCGCCGAAATCATCATGCTGCTGCGCGGCATCACCAGCCGCAGCGAGGCGGCGCATCGCGGCGTGTGGGACAAGTCGGCCGACAACAGCCGCGAGGTGCGAGGCAAGGCGCTGGGCATCGTCGGCTACGGCAATATCGGCAGCCAGCTCTCGGTGCTGGCCGAGGCGTTCGGGATGCGGGTGATCTATCACGACACCCAGGCCAAGCTGCCGCACGGCAACGCGCAGCCGGCCGCCAGCCTGCACGCGCTGCTGGCCGAGGCCGACGTGGTCAGCCTGCATGTGCCCGAGGCGATCGACACGTTCGGCCTGATCGGCGCGGCCGAGATCGCGGCGATGAAGCCGGGCGCGGTGCTGATCAACAACAGTCGCGGCACCGTGGTCGATCTGGACGCGCTGGCCGCGGCGATCCGCGCCGGGCAGCTGCTGGGTGCCGCGGTGGACGTGTTCCCGGTCGAGCCGGCATCGAACCGCGAGCCGCTGCGCACGCCGCTGCAAGGTCTGCCCAACGTGATCCTGACCCCGCATGTCGGCGGCTCGACCGCCGAGGCGCAGGAGCGCATCGGGGTGGAGGTTGCCGACAAGCTGATCGCCTACAGCGACACCGGGGCCACCGTCGGCGCCGTCAACTTCCCGCAGGTGCAGTTGCCGGCGCGGCCCAGCGGCACGCGCTACATGCATGTCCACCGCAACGTGCCCGGCATCCTGCGCCGGATCGACGACGTGTTCTCCGACCGCGATCTCAACATCGCGGCCCAGTACCTGCAGACCGAGGGCGATATCGGCTATGTGGTGGTCGAGGCCGAAGGTCCGGCCGCCGACGAGGATGTGCTCAGGGCGTTGCGCGCCATCGACGGCACGGTGCGCGCCCGCCTGCTGCACTGACCTGCTGTGGCTTGGGACATGGGGGAGAACGGCGATGCAACGGATCACCGGCGGCTGCCAATGCGGGGCGGTGCGCTACGCGCTGGCCTCGCTTCCGACCGGCGCGGGGGTGTGCCATTGCCGGATGTGCCAGAAGGCGACCGGCGGCCCGTTCATGGCGGCGGCCGGGGTGGCGCGCGCCGAGTTCGCATGGACCCGCGGCACGCCGGCGACGTTCCGCAGCTCATCGGTCGCGGCGCGGGACTTCTGCGCCGCCTGCGGCACGCCGCTGGCCTTCCGCTATCTGGACCGCGACCGCGTCAGCGTGACGCTGGGCAGCCTGGACGCGCCCGCCGCAGTGTCGCCGGTCGAGCAACTCGGCGTCGAGGCCCGGCTGGCCTGGTGCGCCTACGCCGCCAGCCTGCCGTCGCGCACCACCGCCGAGGACGCGCCGGGGCTGGAGGCGCGGCTGGTATCATTCCAGCATCCCGACCACGAGACCGAAGCCGATTGGTGATCCCCGGCGTTGCGCGCCTGACCCTTCACCCACGGAGCCGCACGATGCCCTATCTCGCCGCCGACGACCGCTATGAACGCGCCACGTTCCGCCGCTGCGGCCGCAGCGGTCTGGAGCTGCCGGCGATCTCGCTGGGGCTGTGGCAGAACTTCGGCGGCGCCGACGTGTTCGAGACCGGCCGCGCGGTGCTGCGCCGCGCATTCGACCGCGGCGTGACGCATTTCGACCTGGCCAACAATTACGGCCCGCCATACGGCTCGGCCGAGGCGAATTTCGGTCGGGTGATGGCCGCCGACTTCCGGCCATATCGCGACGAGATGCTGATTTCGACCAAGGCCGGCTACGACATGTGGCCGGGGCCGTACGGCAATCACGGGTCGCGCAAATACCTGCGCGCCAGCCTGGACCAGAGCCTGCAGCGAATGGGGCTCGACTACGTGGACATCTTCTACTCGCACCGCGTCGATCCGCACACGCCGCTGGAGGAGACGATGGGCGCGCTGGCCGATTCCGTCCGCCAGGGCAAGGCGCTGTATGTCGGCATCTCGTCCTACTCTCCCGAGCTGACCGGGCAGGCGGCGGCGATCCTGGAGGGCATGGGCGTCCCGCTGCTGATCCATCAGCCGTCCTATTCGATGCTCAACCGCTGGATCGAACAGGGGCTGCTGGACACGCTGGGCGAGCTGGGCGTCGGCTGCATCGCCTTCTCGCCGCTGGCGCAGGGGATGCTGACCGACAAATACCTGCATGGCGTGCCCGAGGGCGCGCGCGCGACCAAGGGCGGCTCGTTGCAGCACAGCCTGCTGACCGAGGACAACCTGGCGCGGGTGCGGGCGCTGCACGAGATCGCCCGCGCGCGCGGCCAGAGCCTGGCGCAGATGGCGCTGGCCTGGACGTTGCGCGATCCGCGCGTCACCTCGGCGCTGATCGGCGCGCGGACGGTGGCGCAGCTCGACGATTCGCTGGACGCGCTGCGCACGCGGCACTTCGACCAGGAGGAACTGGCGGCGATCGACGCGCATGCGAGCGAGGGCGGGATCGACCTGTGGCGAGGCTCGTCCACCGCCAAGGCGGCATGACCATCGTCCGCGTGGCGTGCGCGCCGCGCTAGCCGCGGCACGCCGCCAACGCGGCGCGCACGCCCGCGACCATCGCGTCCAGCGCCATGCCGCCGCCGAGCGCCTGGGCGGCCGGCTGCTCCGGCAGCCACGGCAGATGCACGAAGCCGCAGCGCAGGGCGGATGCCTCGGTCGCGGCGTGGTGGCAGGCGCGGTACAGGACGTGGTTGCACAGGAACGCGCCGGCGCTGTGCGACACGACCGCCGCGACCCCCGCGTCGCGCGCGGCCGCGGCCATCGCCTTCACCGGAACGGTGGCGAAATACGCCGCCGGGCCGCCAGGCAGCACGGGCATGTCGCTGCGCCGCTCGCCGGCATTGTCGGCGAGCGGGCTGTCGTCGAGGTTGACCGCGATGCGCTCGACGGCCAGGTCCGCCCGCCCGCCGTCCAGCCCGACCATCAGCAGCAGATCCGGCGCGCGCCCGGCCAGGGCGGACGCCAGCTCGGGCCACGCCCGGCGATAGACGACCGGCAGGACCAGCGTCGTCACCGCCAGGCCGGGCGGCGGCGACGCGCCCAGCGCGGCGACCACCGGCATCGACGGATTGATCGCCTCGCCCGCGAACGGCTCGAACGCGGTCAGCAGCGCGCGCATCGGGCGCGCCGGGTCAGACCGTGCGTGCCGCGATCGGCGGCAGGCGGTTGCGCCAGGCCACGGTCGCCGACATCGGCCACAGGGCAAATCCCTTGGCCCGCAGGGTCGGCAGCCAGGCGGCCAGGGCTTCCAGCGTCAGCGGACGAGGATGGCCGATCGCGATGACATGGCCGGTGCGCCGCGCCGTCGCCTCGATCAGCGCCAGCTGGCCGCGGATCACCTCGGCCTTCATCCGGTAGTCGATGAAGATGTCGCGCCCGGCCGACGGCACGCCGGCCGCCTCGGCGCAGGGCAGGGCCACGCTGTGCGCGACGGTGATGCTGTCCAGGAACAGGTAGCCGTGCGCGCGCGCCTGATCGGCGACGATCTGCATCAGCGCCACGTTGCGCGTCGCCACCGAGCCCATGTGGTTGTTCAGCCCGACGCTGCTGGGCACCGCGGCGATCGCCGCCTGCAGCCGCGCCAGATTGACCGCGGCCGGCAGGTCGATGCGCAGCGGGTCCGGCCCGGTCTGCGCCAGGCTGTTGGAGTACGATTGCATCGGCATGTGCAGCATCGTCTCGTGCCCGAACGCCATCGCCGCGGGCACCTGGGTATCCAGCCGCGGCGAGAACGGGAACCAGGCCAGCGTCAGCGGGCCGGGCAGGGCGACCGCCTGTTCGGTGTGCGGGTGCATCCAGCCCATGTCGTCGATGACCACGGTGATCGCCGGCCGGCCATCCATCACCGGCGGCGCGATGGCGTGACGCCGCCACGCCGGCAGCGCCGGCGCGGCCTGCGCCGCCAGTCCAGGGGCGCGCGCCGGGGCTGCGTGCGGCGCGGCGGCGATCAGCGGCGGGGCAGGGGCAGGGGCAGGGGCAGGCACGGCGGGCGGGGCGACCGCCCCCGAGACATCCGGCAGCGGCCCCTCTGGCACCACGCCCGCGGGCACCGCGGGGGTGATGCCGCCGAGCGCGCGCGGGATCGCCGGCGTGGCGAAGATGCCGGCCAGCAGCAGGCGTCGGCCGATCGGTGTTGCCCGGGCCTTGAAGGTGCGGAATGTCATATGCGGCTTCACGCTGAAGGGGGCGGCGGGCAATTTGTTGCCAGACCCTTATAGGGCGAAATTGCGGCAGGACGCCAGTCCTTGCTTGGTCCCGGCAACAGATTGCTGCGCTGCAAGATCGGCGGATGATGGGCGTGCAGATCGTCGCCGGCGCCCTTGCCGGCGCCGTGCGGCGTCCCGTGCTCAGTCGGCGTGAAAGACCTGGTGCATCGGCGCCCACCAGCTGCCCTCCGGGCGATCGGGCAGCGGCTCCTGGCAGGGATCGGTCAGCGCCCACCATCGTTGCGTCGCCGGGTCGGCGGCCATGCGGGCCATGTCGGCGGCGAAATCCTCGCCGTGATAGTCCAGGCTGGCAAACAGCAGCATTTCCGGCCGGCGCAGGAAGATCGTGTAGTTGCGGATGTTGCAGGCGGCGATGCACGCCAGCACCTCCGGCCATACTGCGGCGTGCAGGCGTTCGTATTCCTCCGCGCGCTCGGGGCGCAGCCGGATCACCATGCCCATGCGCAGCACGGTCAGCGGACGGTGTGCGTGACGCCATCGACGCGCAGGCGCTGCACCGTGGGCCAGTCCCAGGCGATGCCGAGGCCCGGCCGGTCCGACGGCACCGCGCGGCCGTCTTGCAGCGTCATGCCCGTCTCGGTCACGTCGTCGAGCTGCGGGATGTATTCGACCCAGCGGCCGTTCGGCACCGCGCAGACCAGCGCCACGTGCAGCTCCATCAGGAAATGCGGGCAGACCGCGACATTGAACGCCTCGGCCAGATGCGCGGTCTTGAGCCAGGGCGTGATGCCGCCGATCCGCGCCACATCGACCTGCACCACGCTGCAGGCGCCGCGCTGCAGGTACTCGCGGAAATGCGCGACGCTGTACAGCAACTCGCCGACCGCCACCGGCAGCGTGGTCTGCGCGGCCAGGCGCACGTGGCCGCCGAGATCCTCGGCCGGCAGCGGTTCCTCGAACCAGGCGAGGTCGAGCGGCTCGTACAGGCGCGCGCGTCGGATCGCCTCGTCGACCTGGAACGCCTGGTTGGCATCGACCATGATCTCGAACGCGCCGCCCGACCGCCTCGCGCACCGCAGACAGCCGGGCCACGTCTTCCTGCGGGCGGCGGCCCACCTTCAGCTTGCAGCCGCCGAACCCGGCGGCGCGCGCGCGCAGCGCGTCCTCGACCAGAGCCGGGGTCTCCAGATGCAGCCAGCCGCCCTCGGTGGTGTAGAGCGGCACGGACTCCTGCGCGCCGCCGGCCTCGATATGCAGCGGGCGGCCGGCGCGGCGGCAGCGCAGGTCCCACAGCGCGGTATCGACGCAGGCCAGCGCCAGGGCGGTGATCGCGCCGACCGCGGTGGCGTGGGTCGCGAAGAACAGGTCGCGCCAGATCTGCTCGATCATCGCCGGATCGCGGCCGAGCAGGCGCGGGGCGAGATGATGCAGCAGCAGCGCGACCACGCTGCGCCCGCCGGTGCCGATCGTGTAGCTGTAGCCGACGCCCTCCGCCCCGTCATCGGTGCGGATGCGCAGCATCGGCGTTTCCTGCGAGACGAAGGACTGGATCGCATCGACCCGCCGCACCTTGGGCGGCAGATCCAGCATGAGGATCTCGACCTGTTCGATGCGCGACATCGGGCGTCTCCTGTATCAGCCGTATGCGGCGAGCACGTTGCCGACGCTGGTGGCCAGATGCGTCTGCAACGCCTGCACCGAGGCCTTCGCGCGGCGGGTGCGCAGGGCCGCGAGGATGGCCGCGTGTTCGCGCTGCGCCTGCGCCAGCCGCCCGGAATCGTAGGCACGCAGGGAATAGACGCGCACCAGCTGCGTCTGCCGCAGCAGCCGCTGGTGCCAGTCGGCCAGCAGGCTGTTGCCGGCCAGCGTCACCAGCAGCGTGTGCAGATCGTGGTCGTGGCGCAGCGCATGGCGCAGATCGGCGGTCCGGCGCTGCCGGCTTCGTTCGGCGCATAGCGCGGCGCAGGCCTGGAAGCGGCCGAGGAACGCATCGTCCACCCGCCCGGCGCGACAATCCCACGTTGATCGCCCGCGCCTCGACCATCAGCCTGGCGTCGTACAGCTCGACGATGTCGTGGCGCGTGAAGCGCCGCACCGCCGAGCCGCGCCGGGCCGCGACCTCGATCAGCCCGTCGCGCTGCAGCATGGCCAGCGCTTCCTTGATCGGCGTCGGGCTGATCGCCAGCGCCTGGCCCAGTTCCTCCGGCAGCAGGCGATGGCCGGCCGGCAGCTCGCCCTGCACGATGCGTTCGCGCAGCGCGCGGTACGCCTGCTCGGCCAGGGTGGATTTCTGCAATGCTGCCACGCAATGGACAATGAAAAATTTTCTATCGAATTGCAAACGCCGCGATTGCCAACGCCCCGGTCCCGCGCGATAGTCCGTGCAAGCGCGGCGCAGCCCGCGCGGGCAACCCAAAGGGAGGGCCGTGCATTGAAGCGCATCCTGCTCGGCGGCACGGCCGCTTTGCTGCTGACCGCCGCGAGCGGCGCCGCGGCCTTCGCCGATCCGGCATCGACCAAGGTGGCGCTGGTTCCCGGCGGGCCGCACCCCTATTTCGCCGCCTGGGCGCAGGCCGGGGACGACGCGAAGCGCGACTTCAAGCTCGGCGCGGCCGACTACAAGGTGCCGCCGAGCTGGAGCCTGTCGCAGCAGAACGACCTGATCGAGAGCCTGGCGGCGCAGGGCTACAACGCGTTCCTGATCTTCCCCGGCGACGCCGTCGGCGCGCGGCCGACCGTGGCCGAGCTGGCCGACAACGGCATCCCGTCGATCGCCCTGGCCGGCTGCCTGCAGGATCCGTCGCAAGGCGCTGTTCTGCCTGGGCACCGATACCGGCCATTCCGCCTATCTCGGCACCAAGGAGCTGATCAAGGCGATGGGCGGCAAGGGGCGCATCGCCCATTTCACCGGCTTCCTGGTCGATCCCAACACCAAGCTGCGCATGGACAACGTCGTCAAGGCGGTGGCCGAGACGAACGGCGCCGTCACGCTGATCCAGACGATCGCCGACATCGACGCGCCGGAGCCCGCGCAGGACAAGATCAACGCCTTTCTCGCGGCGCAGGGCAGCAGGTCGACGGCATCATCACCACCGCCTGGGTCCCGGCCGTGGTCGCCGTCCGAGGCGCTGCGCAAGATCGGCGACAAGCGCATCAAGATGGTCGGCATCGACCATGACCCGGTGGTGCTGAAGGCGATCAAGGACGGCTATGTCGACGGCACGATGCTGCAGAACCCGTACGGCCAGGGCTATATCGGCACCTACGTGATGGCCAAGCTCGCCGCCGGCTGCAAGGTCAAGGCAGGACGCGCCCTGGGCGAAGCACCGCGCAGACCGCGCGGTTCATCGACAGCGGCACCGCGCTCGCCGGTCCGGCGGATGTCGGACCACTATCTCGACACGATGCGCGCGGTCACCAAGACGATCCTCGCCGATTTCCAGCAGAAATACCTGACCTGTCCCTGAACGTGTCGCTGGGGCCGCGGCGTGCGGGCGCCCCGCGCCTGGGCGGGGCGCTGCTGCTGTCGGTCGAGTTCGGGCTGCTGCTGCTGCTGGTGCTGTTCTGCGCCGGTTTCGCGTTGCTGACGCAGGGCTTCACCTCGCCGTTCAACCTGTTCGCGCTGACCCGCAGCGGCGCGGTGAACGTATTGGTCGGCCTGGCGATGATGACGGTGATCGTCACCGGCGGGCTCGACCTGTCGGTGGGCGCGATCGGCGTGTCGCGCCGGCATGGCGGCCGGCTGGCTCATGCAGGTGGCGCATCTGGCCGGCTGCCGGCCGGCATCGCGGGCGCGCTGGCGGTCGGCGGCGGTGCTGGGGCTGGTCGAACGGCCAGTCTGATCGTGCGCAGCGGCATGCACAGCTTCGTCGTCACGCTGGCCACGATGAGCATCTTCTTCGGCGCGATGATCGTGCTGACCCGCGCGCAGCCGTTCCGCGAGCTGCCGGACGGCTTCGCCGCGTTCGCGCGCATCCATTGGTGGCGCGTGGTCTCGCCGATGCTGCCGTGGCCCTCGCGGCCGGCGCTGCTGCTGCACCTGCTGTATCGCTTCACCGACGCTCGGGCGCGAGATGCTGGCGGCCGGCGCCAATCCGCGCGCCGCCCTGCTGTCCGGGGTCGATGTGCCGCGCGCCGTCACGCTGTGCCACATGCTGGCGGGGCTGCTGGCGGCGGTGGCCGGCCTCCTGCTGTCGATGCGCAACGGCGCCGCGATCCCGGCGATGGCCGGCAATCTCGGGCAGGACTGGCTGCTGCCGGCCTTTCTGGGGCCGGTGCTGGGCGGCACGCTGCTGGCCGGCGGCCGGGTCTCGGTGCCCGGCACGGTGCTCGGCGGCCTGCTGGTCACGGTGCTGAACAGCGGCCTGCTGCTGCTGCATGTCGGCGAGTTCTGGGTGCAGTTCTTCCTCGGCGTGCTGCTGCTGGGCGCGGTGCTGATCGACAAGGGGCGGCACCGCATCATTCTGGGCTTGCGCTGAGCATGCGCCGCCTGCTTGGCACCGACTGGTTCGGGCTGGCCGCGACTGGTCTTGGCGGGCGTCGCCGTGCTCAGCGCGTTGCGGCCGGATTTCCTGTCGGCGTTCAACATCTTCGTGCTGCTGGACACGGTGGCGCTGTCCACCTTGATCGCGCTGGCGCAGATGATGGTGATCGCGCTCGGCCAGATGAACCTGTCGGTCGGCGCGATCGGCGGGCTGGTGGCGATCTGCTTCGCCGGGATGATGCAGGTCTGGGGCCTGCCGCCGCTGCTGGCGCTGCTGGCGGGCTGGCTGCTGGGCGCGGCGTGCGGCGCGTTCAACGGATTGATGACGGCGCGCGCCGGGCTGTCCGCCTTCATCGTCACGCTCGCGACCATGGCGGCCTTCAAGGGCATCAATCTCGGCATCACCCAGGCGCAGCCGTTCTACGGCATCCCCGCCAGCGTCAAGGCGGCCGGCAATGCCGGGATCGGGCCGGTGCCGGTGCTGGTGGTCCCGGCGGCGCTGGCCGCACTCGCGGTCGGCTGGATGCTGGCGCGGCTGCCGATCGGCCGGCAGATCCTGGCGGTCGGCGGCAACACCCACGCGGCCGAGCTGTCCGGCATCGACGTCGGAGCGGGTGATCGTCGTCACCCACATCCTGTCCGGCGTGCTGGCGGGGGCGGCGGGCATGATGGCGGTGGCGCGGCTGCAGCTCGGTCAGCCGACGATCGGCGACGACTGGCTGATCCCGTCCTTCGCCGCCCCGGTGATCGGCGGCACCGTGCTGGCCGGCGGCCATGCCAGCGTGGCCGGCACCGTCTGCGGCGTCGTCATCGTGGCGCTCATCACGCAGGCGCTGGTGCTGTTCCGCGTCGATCCGTACTGGTGCAGTTGGTGCTCGGGGCTGCTGATCCTGGGCGCGGTCGGACTGTCGCGGATGCGCGCGGCGCAGCCGGCCTGACATGACCGCGACACTGGAACTGGCCGGCATCGACAAGTCGTTTCCGGGCGTGCGGGCCCTGCACGGCGTCTCGGTGCGGCTGCGCGCCGGCAGCATCCATGCGCTGCTCGGCGAGAACGGCGCCGGCAAATCGACGCTCATCAAGGTCATCACCGGCGTGCATCCGCCCGATGCCGGCGATCATGCGCATCGACGGCGCGGCGGTCCGCGTTCGCCAGCCCGACCGAGGCCATCGCCGCCGGCATCGGCGTGGTGCACCAGGAGCGCAACCTGATCCCGCGCTTCTCGGTCGGCGAGAACATCCTGCTCGACCGGGTCGCCCGCGGCGCCGCGCGCCCGATCGACTACCGGGCGCTGCACGCGGAGGCGGCGCGCTGGCTGGGCATGCTCGGCCTGGACCTCGATCCGCGCCAGCCGGTCGCGCGGCTGAACGTCGCCACGATGCAGATGGTCGAGATCGCGCGCGCGCTGTCGCTGCAGTCGCGCGTGCTGCTGCTGGACGAGCCGACCGCCTCGCTGACCCCGCACGAAACCGACGCGCTGCTGGGCATCCTGCGCCGGCTGCGCGATCAGGGCGTCGCCATCGCCTTCGTCAGCCACAAGCTGGAGGAGGTGCAGGCGCTGTGCGACACCGTGACGGTGCTGCGCGACGGCGAGAACGCCTGCGAGGGCGAAAGCCTGGCCGGCCTGGGCCGCGCCGATCTGGTGCGGCTGATGATCGGCCGCGCCGAGCAGGAGGCCGATCCCGGCGCGGCCGGCGCGGCCGGGCGCCGCCGGCGCTGGAACTGCGCGGCGTCGCGACGGCGCCCGGCCATCGCGACATCGACCTGACGCTGCGCGACGGCGAGGTCGTGGGCCTGTACGGCCTGGTCGGCGCCGGGCGCAGCGAGCTGGCGCGCGCGGTGATCGGGCTGGATCGCATCGCCGCGGGACACGTGCTGGTGCGCGGCCGCGCCGGCACGCATCGCCACCGCGGCGCAGGCGCTGCGGCGGTTCGGCATCGGCTATGTCAGCGAGGACCGCAAGCAGGAGGGCGTGATCCTGCTGCATGGCGTGCTGGCCAATGCCGGGATCACGCTCTGGCGTCGCCTGCGCTCGCTGGCTCGGCTGGCTGCAGAGACGGGCGGATGGCCGCGGCGGTGCAGCCGGTGCTGCGCGAGCTGCAGGTGCGCATGGCCTCGCTGGCAGTCGCCGGTGGCCAACCTGTCCGGCGGCAACCAGCAGAAGGTGAGCCTGGCGAAATGGCTGGCGGCCGGGCACCGGCATCCTGATCATCGACGAGCCGACGGTGGGCATCGACGTGAAGACCAAGGCCTATTTCCACGGCCTGATCCGCGGGCTGGCGCGGCGACGGGGCGGCGGTGCTGGTGATCTCGTCGGACATGCCGGAGCTGATCGCGCTCGCCGACCGCATCGTGGTGATGAACGGCTACCGGATCGTCGGCGGGATGGCCAACGACCGCGACTACAGCGCGATGTCGCAGGCAATCATGGCACGGATCCACCGCCAGGACGTCGCTGCGCCGGGCCGCTCCCTGACAGCGTACGGCTGAGCGGCGGTCCCGGGGACGCGCCCATGCCGGGAGCGCGTGGGACGCTGCCGGGCAAGACAGCAGGCCGGCTCGATGCCGGACACCTGCATGCGGCGGAACCACGTTGGTCGCGCGGCGGCTCGCATTGGCCCTGGACCGGCAGATCGACCGCCGCCTTGATCGCGAACGCGCTGTCGCACAGCACCTGCGCGGCGCGACCGGACACGTTCGGCGTGCCGGGGTCAGCACCATGCGACGCACGCCGTCCAGCAGCACCGCCATGCACGCGACCTCGGCCAGCTGCTCCGGTGTCTTGCGCGCGACCGTGCGGCCTTCGGACAGCGACTGGCCGATGGCGCAGAACTGGCCGATGGCGCAGAACTGGCCGATGGCGCAGAACTGGCAGTCGGTGGCGCGGTCGGCGTAGCGGATGCAGTCCTGCCGGACGGTGGTGGCCAGCACGTCCGCGCCACGCAGTGTCCGCAAGCGGCGTGCCCGACGCTCGGCCGAGCCGGACCCCACCCCGGGGCCAACTCCGCGAGCCGATCAGACGGGTGCGTCGCGGCCGCGCGTCAGAAGCGGCGTGGGTTGTGGCTGCCCCTCGTAGTAATCGGCCTCGCGCAGGAATCCGTGGCGATCGAGGGCGTCGATGACGAGCGCGCCGCTGTCGGGATAGGTGCAGACCTCCCCAGGCGGCTCGGCGCCGATCGCGAGGTAGACCAGGTCGCCGGTGCCGTCCGGGGTCGCGGGGTTGGCGATCTGATGGGCGATCCCCGTGTCGGCCGGACAGGATATGCAGTCTCCGGGGCGGATCTCGTGCACGCGGTCGCCGTAGCGGAACAGACCTCTCCCTTCGAGCACGACAAAGATCTCGTCAGCCATAAGGTGCGTGTGCGCCGGGCACGCGCTGTGGCCCGGCGGCACCCGCCTGGCGTTCATGCCGAGACGGCCCATCCCGAAACGACCCGGCCCCGCATCCTTCATCGCAGGCGTCAGAGCGCGCTGGAAATACGTCCAGGCAGCGGGCACGTCGGGTGCGACTTCCGGCGCCGTGTGCATGTTGACGATCGTCGGGGCCCTCTCGGTCATGTCATCCTCTCGTATCCGCGCCAGACAAGCAGCGGTGTTCGGTCATCTATCAATGCCGGTCGGCGACCCGTTGAAGCTCGAACAAGGGCGGCCCGGCAAGGATCATCCCTGTCGTAGCCGCCCCACATTCGACCGCTCCGCAATCCCACAATCAAGGACGCCGAGACCTGCAATGCAGTTTCGGCCAGGTTGCTACCGGCGCCGCCCGCAGCCGGTCGCGGCTGCTGGCCATACCGCCGTCCTCGGCGCGTCGCCGCCGGCTGGCCGGCGTCCTGGCGCACGAAGGTGCGGCGTCCGGTCCGCCCCTCCACCAAGCCGCGGCGCTGCGCCTCGGCATAGGCGCGGGTCACCGTTCAATTGTCCGGCAGGCGGCAGGCGGCGCGGCCGGCATTCAGCGAAACATCACACTGTTTGCGTGGCGTTACAGCTTGCGTTAACGCATCATGTACCCTACCGTCGCCTCAGTGGACTCGCCCCGGGGGGAACTTGCGCATGTCGAACAAGCTGGCATTGCTGGTCACGCCGTCGCAGCCGGCGTCGATCGACACCGGCAGCACGGTGAACTACCTGGGGGTGATCGACCTCGGCGGCGAGCTGACCATCAGCGGCGCTGGCACCGACGTCGTGACCGAGGCGCTGCTCAGCAGCGGCGGGTTCATCTCGGTCGAGAACGGCGCGACCTTCGACGTGACCGGCGGCGCGGTGGACAGCGGCACGTTCTTCACCATCGGCTCGGGCGGCACGCTGATCGAGGGCGGCAACGAGTTCAACTTCCTCTCGCCCGTCGATTTCACCGGCCCCGGCAAGCTGGAGCTGAACACGCAGGGCGGCTTCCAGCCGCGGCCGCTCAGCCCGATCCTGGGGTTCTCGGCGGGCGACACGATCGAGGTCAACACGGCGATCAACGGCACGTCGTACAACGCCGCGACCGGCGTGCTGACCCTGATGGAAAACGGCGTGTCGGTCGGCTCGCTGACGGTCGAGGGCAATGGCCTGTCCGCCGGCTTCCACATCACGCCGGACGGCTCCTCCGGCTATGACATCACGGTGGCCTGCTTCCTGCCGGGCACGCATGTCCTGACGGCGCGCGGCGAGGTGGCCGCCGGCGACGTGGAGATCGGCGACCGCCTGATCACGCTGTCGGGCGCGGCCAAGCCGGTGAAGTGGATTGGACGGCGCAGCTACAGCGCGTCGGTGGTGGCGAGCGATCCGCAGGTGGCGCCGGTGCTGGTCAGGCAGGGCGCGCTGGCCGATTGCCTGCCGACCCGCGACCTGTATCTGTCGCCTTGCCACGCGCTGTACGTGGATGGCGTGCTGATCGAGGCCGGGCACCTGGTCAACGGCGTGTCGGTCGTGCGGGTGGATGCCGAGGCGGCGGTGGACTACGTCAACTTCGAACTTGAGGATCACGAGGTGATCTTCGTCGAGGGCGTCGCCGCCGAGACCGGAGCGGGTCCGGGAAATCGGGCCGCCTATGACAACGCGCTGGAATACGCCCGGCTGTACCCCGATGAAGTGCAGGGGCAGTTGAAGCCGGACTGCGCCGCGCGCCTGGATTGCGGGTTCGAGGTCGAGGCGGTGCGGGCGCGGATCGACGCCCGCGCCGGCATGGCTCCGCGCGGGACCGGGGTTTCGGGCGAGTTGAAGGGCTGGATTGCGCATGTGGATGCCGGCGGCATCCGCGGCGTGGCCTACAACTTAAAGTCGCCGGCGCCGGTGGTGATCGAGGTCTTGGTCGATGGCGACGTGGTCGGCGAGGCGATCGCCAACCATGACCGCACGCTGCTGGTCGGCGGCGAGCATATCGACCGTCGCTGCGGCTTTTCGGTGAAGTTGCCGGATGGCCTGTCGCCGTATCGTCGCCACGTCATCAGCGTGCGCCGGGCGGCGGACGGCGCGGAGCTGTTCGGCTCGCCCTATATGATGGAGGCGGCGATCCCGCTGACCGAGATGGGCCGCCACAAGCTGAGCGCCGCGCTCGGCGATGCGGTGGCGCAGGCCGGGTCGGTTGCCGACATGGACCGGGTGCTGTCGTTCCTGGCAGCCAAGGCCGAAATCCTGTTGCAGGCCAAGGCCGATCTGGCCGGAAACCGTGCCGAGCGCTCGGCGCTGCGGCCGGCGCCGGGCCGCAGCGACCTGCGCGCGCCCGCGGAGCGGCAGGCGGCCTGAGCCGCCCGACGATTTGCCGGACGTCTGCACGATCGTCTAGCGTTGCCGCCGGGTGGCGGTGGTGAGACGGCGGTAATGGCGGACCTGCAAGGGCGGCTTGGTCGGGCGAACTGGAAAGGCGTCTGGGGGTGGGCCCTGGACGCCAATTCGCACGGCTCAAAGGTCGCGGTCGAAATCCTTCTCAACGGTGCCATCGTCGGCCGCGTCGTGGCCGAGGAGATGCGGCCGAACATGACGCATCTGCGGCCGGAGCAGCGGGCCTGCGGGTTCCAGTTCCTGTTTCCCAACGGTCTTTCGGCACTGTCGCGCCATCTCGTGCGCGTCCGTTTTGCGGGGAACGGGCCCGATCTGCAGGATTCTCCGATCGTCATCGAAGCCAGCCCGGGTTTCGATCCGGCACTGGAGCAGACGGTCGGCAACGCATTGCAGGTGGCTGCCAACCAGGCCCGCACCGCGGCCGAGCTGGATGCGCCGCTTGGCTTCGTGGTGGGCGAGATTCAGCGTCTGCTTGAGGCGAGGCGAGAGCTTGCCGGGGATGACGGGCCGGCGCTGCCGCGCGAGCTGGACAGCCTGAACGCTCGCTGGGGCGAGGCGATGCAGGAACTGCCTGCGCTGGCAGCAAATGGTCCCGGACCCTCTGCGGCGACGGCACAGCGGCGCCGCATCCTGGTGATCGGCGACGCCGCCCCGGTGCTGGACGACAGCGCGCTGGTGCTGCTGGCGCATATGCGATCGCTGGTCCGCCTGGGCGCCGCCGTCGAGTTCGTGCCGTCCGAACATGCTGCCTCGGCCACGGCGCAGGTCGCGGCGGTGCAGGCAATGGGCGGCCTGTACCACGCCCCCGGGCTGTCGCCGTCGGTCGAGGACGTGCTGCGGCGCAACCGCGGCCTGTACGACGCGGTGATCGTCCACCGCATCGGCAACGCCGAGAAGTATTCCGCCCTGGCGCGCTTCTATTGTCCGCTTGCCCGGGTGGTCTATAGCGTGGATAGCCTGTACTTCGTTCGGATGCTGCGGCGGGCGGCGCTGCAGGGCTGGTCGGCCGGCATCGGCAAGGGCGAGGCGCTGCGGCTGCGCGAGATGATGGCCGCCTGGGGCGCCCATGCGGTCATCACCGGCTCGGTGTTCGAGGCGGAGCTGCTGCGGCGCGGCGTGCCGCAGGGCCAGGTGCATGTCGTGCCGTGGCCGGTGGACGGCGCCGCGACCCAGCAGCCCGCCCCGGCCGTCGCGGAGTTCGGCGGACGCGCCGGTGTGGGTTTCGTCGGCGATTTCCGCCTGCACGCGGACTACGACGCCGCGGCCTGGCTGGTCGAGGTGCTGATGCCCGCGATCTGGGCGATCGACCCGGGCATCGGCTGCGTGCTGGCCGGCTGCAACATGCCCGAGCCGCTGCGCACCCTGGCGCGCGACGGCATCACCGTCGCCGAGCAGCCGGCGGCGGCAATCGCCGAGCTGGCGGCTCCCATCCTGGCCGGGGTGCGGCTGGCGGTGGCCACGCACCGGGCCGGCGCCGGGGTGACGCCGCTGGTGGTCGCCAGCCTGGCCGCCGGGATCCCCTGCGTCGGCACATCGCTGGCCTACGAAGGGCTGGCGCTGCCGGACGCGCTGCGCGGCCTGGTCGCCGACGACGCGGCCTCGCTGGCGGCGCTGGTCTGCCGCCTGCACGACGACGCGCAGGCCAATGCCGAGCTGGCAGGGCACGGCCGCCGCTTCATCGCCGGGATGTACTCGGCGGCCGAGACCGACCGGCGAATGCAGGCGGTCATCGAAGTCCGGCCCGCGACCGACGGGCGGCACGGCAGCACCCGGCGGTGCAGCCGAGCCGATGCTGGCCGCCGGCTAGGCACGAAGCGTTGGCGGCGCGATCCCGGTCGCGGCCCAAGCTGCGTGGTTGCCAGTTAACGCTATCCTTGATAGAGGCCGTTCATTCTCCGTGACGGTCAAAGCGGCAAGGACGATGGTCATGGGCTGGTCTTTCGAAACTCTCGGTAATGCAATCATCCAGGTCTTCAAGGATGGCGCGCCTGTCCTGGTGACCGATCCGTGGCTGTTCGGCGACGCCTATTTCGGCAGCTGGGAACTGGAGCGGCCGCTATCCGAGCAGCAGATCGAGCACGCCAAGTCGTCGCGCTACGTCTGGTTCTCGCACGGCCACCCTGACCATTTCAGCATCCCATCGGTGGACGCGCTGCGGCCGACCTCGCAGATCCTGCTGCCGGACCATTACGACGCCGAGATGGCGCGGGCGCTGGTGGAACGGCAAGCTGCCGCACCGGATCCTGCCGCAGAAGGAGTGGGTCGAGCTGGAGCCCGGGTTGCGCATCCTGTGCGTCGCCAACGAGAACATGGATGCGATCGTCGCCATCGAGGCAGGCGGCGTGTTGCTGCTGAACAAGAACAATTCGCCATTCTGCGGCGAGGATGCGTTCTTCCGCAAGCTGGTGCGGCAATACAAGGACAGCTACCTGTTCGCGCTGTGCGCGTTCGACGCCGACATGATCAACATGTTCGACGAGCGCATGGAAAGCCTGATCGGGCCGCCCGGCGAGCGCAAGCCGGGAACCGTCTGGGCGGTCGCGAACACCGCGAAATACCTCGGCGTCAAGACGTTCTGCTGCTCCTCGTCGCAGCATGTCTATGCGCGGCCGGATTCCGCCTGGGCGAACCCATACCGGATCACCTGGGCGGAAATCGAGCGGCTGTGGCCCGAGCCGGGCATCCGGCTGGTCCCCCCCTACAGCCAGGTCGATCTGGACGGCGGCGCGCTGCTGCACACCGACGCGGGCAACGTCGCCGACCCGGCGACCCGGATCAAGCCGGAGGCCGAGGACGACTGGTCGGCGCGGCTGAGCGAGGCGGAATGGACCCGCGTGGAGGCGTTCGCGCGCCAGTTCCAGACCCTGCGCTTCTGGCAGGACTTCATCGCCTTCACCGTGGGCGGGGAGACCCGGACCTTCCTGCTGCGCGACGGCGCGCGCCAGAAGCCGGACGCAAGCCCGAGCACAAGCGGGTCGGCGTCAATTTCCACGTGCCGCGCGGCCCGTTGCTCGACGTGGTCGAATACGGCTATTTCGACGACCTGCTGATCGGCAACTTCATGAAGACGCAGTTGTTCGGCATGCAGCTGTATCCGCTGTTCTCGCCGCGCGTCGCCAAGCTGGGCGGCAATGCCAAGGTGTTCACTCCGCAGCAGCTCTGGGCGTTCCGCTGGCACTACATGCGCCAGTCGCCGACGGCGTTCCTGCGCTACCGCGCCGGCATCATCTATCGCAGCACGGTCGAGCCGGCGCTGCGCGTCGGGCTGCGCTCGGTCGGCCTGTTCGACCTGGCCAAGCGCGCCCGCCAGCGCTGGGTGGGGGCGCCGAGACCGCTCTAGCCGCAGCGCTCGGCGGTGCGATTTCCTTGCCCGAGCGGTTTCGGGCGCCGTCAGTGCGGATGCTGGCCCACGCCGATGCCGCCATCCGGCGTCGCGAACTGCTCCGGCTCGCCGGCGGGTAGCTCGTACGAGGGCGCCGCGTAATAGGCCGGCGGCGCCGCGTAAAGGCGGCGGCGCCGCGTAATAGGCGGGCGGCGGCGGGTAGTAGGCGGGCGGCGGAGCGTAGTAGGTCGGCGGCGGCGCGTAATAGACCGGCGGGGGGGGGGGGCGAATAGACCGGGGGCGAATAGACCGGGGGCGAATAGACCGGGGGCGCAATGAACACGCCGCCGCGCCAGCCCCAGCCGGGGCGCCAGCAGCAGCCGCCGCGCCAGCCCCAGCCCGGCCCCCAGCCGCCGCGCCACCAGGCATGTGCGGTCGAGGGGATCGTCAGCGGCGCGACAAGCCCGACCGCCGCGACGACGGCCAGGGCGAACCGGCGCAGCGCCGGTCGGGATGGTCTGGTCATGGCGCATCTTCCTTTCATCGGTGCTGGCGCGGCCTGGATCATTGCGGCGGACCCTGGCCCTGCTGGCGGCGCGCGGCCAGCCAGGCGCTGATGTCGTTCAGCGTCACATAGCCGCGCCGCGCCACGTCGATCGCGTAGAAATTGCGGACGACCACCTGCCATCCGGCGTCCTGCGCCTGCTGCAGCGTCAGCATCCCGTCGCGGGCGACGTTGGCGCGCTGGAACCGCTGCGCAAGATGGTCCCCGGCCGCTGGCTGCGGCGCGGGCGCGGCGTAGGCGGGCGCGGGGTAGGCGTACGCCGGATAGGGGTACGGCGCATAGGTGCAGCAAGGCACGTAGGTCCCGGTATATGGATCATAGGCGCACCCCGCCAGCAGCAGGCCCGCCCCGATTCCCGCCACCATGCAACCCCTCAGCCCGCGCCGACCCGCCATCCAGAATCGCTCCTCTGCCGGCGGGCAATCTAGGCGTTTGCAGGCGGCGCGGGGACTGCCTGGTTTGTATCCAATCGTCACTAAGCGTGCTCGAGATGGCGCAGGCGGTGCGCCGCTGTGCTGCCGCCGGCGAGGTGGGCGCGCCATGCCCGGCCAGCGTCGGTCGGCGCGCGTGCCGGGCCTTGCTCCAAAGTCCTTGAGTGGTTGCGGCTGGACCCCGATCTCTGAGGGGCTATGCTCGATGGGCGTCTCGGCTGCGCAGGCGAAGGGTTGCGGCTGGACCCCGATCTCTGAGGGGCTATGCTGCGGCGGTGGTGGTGGCCAGTTGGCGCGAGTTGCGGCTGGACCCCGATCTCTGAGGGGCTATGCTTCGTCCCAACATGGCAACGAGTCGACGCACGTTGCGGCTGGACCCCGATCTCTGAGGGGCTATGCTGGGTGGGCGGTTAAGCGGATGGAAGGCTGCGGAGACCGCCCATTCGGTTCATCACGATACTGGAGCGAAGGTCAGAAAAGGGCCAGCTGGTTCGGGTTTTTCCGAGACTTGCGGCAACTCTGGCCCGAGAAGCGGACGATATTCTCGGTCCTGGCGGTCGGTGAAGGCTGAGCACGTCGCATCAGCGACCTGATAGTGGTTGCGGCTGGACCCCGATCTCTGAGGGGCTATGCTCGCGGCGCTGTCGGTGCGCAACGTCACGCCGTTGCGGCTGGACCCCGATCTCTGAGGGGCTATGCTGAGACACCGCCGCATCACCCGATCGGCATGGTTGCGGCTGGACCCCGATCTCTGAGGGGCTATGCTCTGCCCGCGTCTGCCACGGTCTGACGGCCGTTGCGGCTGGACCCCGATCTCTGAGGGGCTATGCTCGGTCTATCAGTCTCTCCGCTGATAGATCGGTTGCGGCTGGACCCCGATCTCTGAGGGGCTATGCTGGTCAAGCAGTTCTTCGCCGCGGTGTGCGCGAGTTGCGGCTGGACCCCGATCTCTGAGGGGCTATGCTCATGCTGGACGCTGAGTTCTCCGCACGACGGCGTTGCGGCTGGACCCCGATCTCTGAGGGGCTATGCTGCGCACTCTATCGCGCAGCCTGGCGGCGGGGTTGCGGCTGGACCCCGATCTCTGAGGGGCTATGCTATGATAGGAGGGCGATCCCGTTGTGTTCTCGTTGCGGCTGGACCCCGATCTCTGAGGGGCTATGCTCAGCGACACGCAGCACAGCACGCGCAGCTAGGTTGCGGCTGGACCCCGATCTCTGAGGGGCTATGCTCGGCGGCGGTGGTGCGCGCGGGTCACGACCGGTTGCGGCTGGACCCCGATCTCTGAGGGGCTATGCTGCATGCGCCAGCACCGGCCGCGTATCGATGACGTTGCGGCTGGACCCCGATCTCTGAGGGGCTATGCTGTCGCGTGCTGCTGGCGTGGATGCGGGTCCGGTTGCGGCTGGACCCCGATCTCTGAGGGGCTATGCTTTGCTCGATTGCCGCCACGATGCTGCCGGCGTTGCGGCTGGACCCCGATCTCTGAGGGGCTATGCTGGGTGGGCGGTTAAGCGGCTGGAAAGGCTGCGGAAACCGCCCATTCGGTTCAACACGATACTGGAGCGAAGGTCAGAAAAGGGCCAGCTGGTTCGGGTTTTTCCGAGACTTGCGGCAACTCTGGCCCGAGAAGCGGACGATATTCTCGTACTGGCGGTCGGTGAAGGCGAGCACGTGGATCTCGCCGGTCTGCGGCAAATGCGCCTCGATGCGGCGCATATGGGCCTCGAACTGCTCGTTGCCGTTGCAGAACCGTGCATAGACGGAGAACTGGCTCTTCTCGAAGCCCTCGTCCAGCAGGAACTCGCGGAACTTGGTCGCGGCGCGCGCCTCGGCCTTGGTGGCGACCGGCAGGTCGAACATGACAAAGATCCACATCAGCCGATATCCGCTAAGCCAAGTGGCGGTCGTCACCGCCCGGCGCCGGAGGAGACCACGGCCTCGCGGGCCAGGGCGTCGAGGCCGGCGAACTCGAGGGTCGTGGGCGGAGCGGGGATCACAAGGGCCGAGGCGGCCCTGGTTTCGAACGCCCGGGCGAGCGCTTGGGCGCTGCGGCCGACGACGACCGACACGGGGCTGATGCCCGCGGACGTGCGCAGGTCGAAGGCGGTCAACGCGGAGAACGCCCGCTTAGCGCCGGGTGTCACCTCCTCCACGCCATGCGCGAGAAGGCGCAGGGTGAGCACGTCGACCAGGACGCGGAACGGTTCGATCAGATCGTCGGCCAAGGCGAAGGCGTCGCCCCGGTTGGCGTGGTGGACGCCGATTGACGGGTGCAGCCCCGCCGCGGTCACCGAGCGGGCGCACAGGGCGCGCAGCACCGTGTATCCGTAGTTGAGCAGGCCGTTGGCGCCCGGCGCGTCCCGGTCGCGGCGGAAGGCGTCGCCCATCATCAGCGGCCAGTAGCGGCGCGCGGCCTGGGCTTCGATGTTCTCCGGGTCGCCCGAGCGCACACGGCGGGCGAAAATGTCGAAAGCCGTCCCAGGCTGTCCCTGCGCCGTAAGCGCCGCGGCCTGCCAGCGGATCTTGGCGACTACCAATTTGCGCCATAACTGCTTGCATAGGGGCTTGCCGGCGCTCCACTGTGCGCGCAGGCGGGCGTTCTGGGCGTGATGGCCTTCCAGCGGCAGGCACACGGCGACCGGCGCGTGGTTGGCGGCGCAGAACACGATCGGTGCGCCCCGCTCGGAGAGCGCGGTGACGAGGTTGGTGCTCCACGTCACCCCGTGCGCGTGGACGACCACGGCGGCTATGTCGTCGAGCGGAACACGGCCGACCTCGCCTTCGGCGTCGTCCACCTTGAGGAAGCCGCGCAGCGCCGACAGCCGTCGCCCTTCGGTGGCGATGTCCACGATACGGTCCATGCGGCGCGCTACTCCGCGGGCCAGCTGTGCGGGCGGCCGCGAGCGCGGCCCCGGGTCTTGCACGCGCCCCAGTTCGTCGACGCGGACCTGGCGGGCGCCCCACGCCTTCAGCGTGTTGGGGGAGGGATAGACGTAGCGGAAGGGATCGTTCTTGTCGGCGTCGCGCGCCTTCAGCGACCCGCCGTCGTTCGGGGGCGCCAGGGCGAACTGGCTCTCCGAGAACTTGACCACCCGCATCAGCTCGCGGCCTGCCCCGCGCTCGATCGCCAGCAGGTCGTCCCGATGCAGCGAGAGCACCTTGCGCGGGTTATGGTGGTCACGCCGGACCTTCGACAGCCAGCCAGGCTGATGCGCATCGAACATCGACACGACCTCGGAGACCCAGCGGCCGCCGGCGATCTCCCATATGTCGTAGCGGAAGTTTGAATCGCCCTTGTAACCCTTGTAGGCGCGCCCCTGCGCGTCGCGTATCGGAATCACCGATAGCGGCTCCAGCACCCTCACCCGGCGCAGGCCGCCGAAGACGCCGTCGGTCCGGGCGAAGCGCACCAGGGCCTCGGTGAACGCCTTTCCTTCCAGCCCCGCCGTCGTGGCGGCGATCGCTTGGCGCAACGTGTCGTCGGCCACGCGACAGCCGCCATCAGCCAGGTGGTCGGGCTTGAGCGACTCCAGCGGCACGCGGTGGACAACGAGGTCGACGCCCCGCTCCGTGCGCCCGGTCAGGCCGTAGGCGGTCTCGTTGTGCAGACGGCCGGCCGTGGCGTCCCGGTCCTTCGGCAGAGCCGCCTTCGAGGCCGTGCCGTGATCGGCGCGATGGCTGGCGACCACGGTGGCGACCTTGGCCTGCAGCTCCTCGCGGAACCCCTCCCAGGGCGGACCGATGTCGTGGGCCGAACGACGCGCCTCCTCGTGGCCCTTTTGTCCGGACTCGCGAGCAATGCGCTGGAGGAGGCCGCGGTCGGTCACGGCGATCACCGCCGCGTCGATCGCGTGGTGGCGATGGTCGAGTCGGTTCTTCGGGCTGGTCCGCGCCGCCACCGTAATTGTGATCGGGAAGGAGGCTGTTCAGCCCCCAGCTGCGTCGCAGCATCTCGGTCAGCCGGCCGGGCGAGACCCAGACGTGCGACGACCCCTCGCCCCTGTCCGGATACAGAGCGCTGACATATTCGCGCGCCAGCCGCGACAGGTGCTGCGTATCGACGAGCTGGCGGGCCAAGAAGCCGCCGTCGGCGTCGAACCGCGATATGGCGTTCGGCTCGAAACGCCAGCGCTTCTCCCGCGGCAGGCGCGCGGCGCGCGCGGCGATCTCCTCCCAGCGCGCCGTGTGGCCGAACGCCTCGTAGGGCGAGCGCTTTCGCTTCTCGCGGTTGGCCTCGCGCAGGCACAGCAGGCGGTTGGCGCCGCTGTCGTCCAGCGTGGCGTCAAACGGGAGGATGTGGTCGATCTCGACGGCGCCGGAGAACAGCATCTCCGCGCTGATCTGCACGCCCGTGTAGACGCAGCGGCGATCCAGCACGTTGGCGTAGTTCAGCTCCTCCCACAGCTTGAGCAGGGCGCGGTTGGAACCCCTGTCCGCGATCTGCAGCGCCTGCAGCTTCGCGGAGCGCCTCTGTGCGTCCTCGCGGTTGCGGGCGTTGCTCTGGTTGATCTTCTTCTTCTCGTCCTCGCTCAGCTTCAGCTCGCGCGCCAGTTCCAGGGCGATCTCGTGCGGCGGCCCGTAGGCCTTGATCAGCCGGTTGAGCACGCGGCGCAGCTGGTTCAGGCCGATGTGGACCGTGGGATTGGTGAGACGGCCGAAGCGGTCCTGGTCGGGATCGCCGGGATCGCCGCTGCCGGGCAGGATGTGCCGCTCCAGCACCTCGCCGTAGTAGGGCAGGGCGTCCAGCACCTCGCCGGTGCGGAAGTCGGAATGGTGACCCAGCCCCGCTCTTTCCACCGCCTCGCTGTAGACGATCACGTCGGCCTCCAGCGCCGCGATCAGCGCGCGCGTGGCGGTTTCGCCGAAGCGGCCGAAGCCGTCGGGCAGAGGCGCATCGACCACGGCGCTGGCCTGCTCGGGCCTGAGGCTGTGCTCGGCCTGCAACCAAGCGCGAACGGCTTGCGCCTCGGCGTCGCTCTCCGCCTCGCGGATGCGATGGACGACGTCCCACTGCGAATCGGCCGCAAGGTCCCCCCAGCGGGAGGCGAAGCGCTTCTTGTCAGCCATGACGGCCGCGACCTCGTCGCCGCGAAGCTCCTTGCGGCTCTCACTCTCCTTGTTGAAGCGCGCGCCGGCGTCGAGCCTCAGAACCTTCGACCGGAGCGTCTCGAAGCTGTCGGCCTTCTTGTATTTCAACTTCAGCAGCAGGGCGTTGCGCTGTTCCAGGGTGAGCGGTTGCGGATTCCCGCCCGCGCGCACGATCCGTAGCGCGTTCACTTCCTCCAGCAGGCGGCGGCGCTGGAACAGGGGGTGCGCCTTGGGCAGGCGCTCTTCGCCGGCGACCAGCGTGCACATGCCGATCCGGGGCTGCCTCAGCGGGCGCTGGTCGAAGATCGCCTTGTGGACAGCGTCGTGCGCTGCGGCTGTCAGCAGGGCGGGGTGGTGCTCGCCCTGCGCCTCCCAGAGGCGCTCGAACTCGTCCTCGATGATCCGTCGGTCGGGATAGAAGTCGTAGCCGTCACCCTTGGCGCTCTCGCCCGTCTCTGGGCGCAGTCGGGTGCGGACGCTGGGCACGCGGTTCGGATCGGTCGCGGAGGCGCGGCGGTTGTGCAGGAACTCCCCGAAGGTCTCCGCGCCCTCCTCGGCCATCGCCTCCTGCAGGCGCTTGACGCCAAGCCGGATCTTGCCGGATTCGTCGTCGGCCTTTCGATCCGTCTTGCGGTTCGACCTGAAGCCGCGCCGTTGGTTCAGGTGGAACAGAGCGCGGCCGAGCTCATGCGGGGCGAGGAACGCGTGAAGGGCGCGGGCCCGCAGTTCGAACGGGTCGAGGGTCTCCAGCGCCGCCCGGGCCTCGCCGTCCACCTCCGGCGCGAACAGGCCGTAGGCGACGAGCTGTTTCAGCAACGCCGCCTGCCGCTGCTTGAACCGGTCGCGCCCACGACGCACGGCGCGCGCCTCTCGCCGGTCCACGGCCAGCGATTGCTTCGACTTGGGATCGCGCCCGTCGCTGAAGATGCGCGAGCCTAGCGCGACTAGGCGGAACGGGCCTCCTCGCTCGTCCAGCTCCACCGCGCACCAACCCAGAGAATTGGTCCCGAGGTCCCCACCCAGCCGCCACTTCATGTATAGCCTCCTCCAATATTCGCCACAACTCCACACAGGGCTGCAAGCCGAGACTTCGGGGGGAGCGTTGAATGCCCTATGATATAGTGCTCGCAGGGAAGCTGTAGACGGATCGTTCGTGCGTGCAACGTCGTGGGTGCGCCGCCGGCCCCTTCCACAAGGGCTAGCGTCCTATCGGACGTCCGAGAGGATTGCGCGCCCGGAGGCTCGACAGTGCCTTGCCTTGGAAGTGCTCTCAGTTACGGCTTGACGGGCATTCGTTGCGGAGCCAATCATGCCTCCTCAGAGATCGCGGTCTGGTCGTTAACAAGCGATCATTCGCACCAGATAAGGGCGGCGCCTCGGCGCCGCCTTTTTTGCTGAGCGACTCCGGTGGAACCGGTTTTCGGCGTCTGCCAGCTACGCTCCGCCTGCGTCGACCTCCTTTCTTGCGAACAGCGAAGGTCCCGGGTTGCGGGTAGTGGAGGGAGCGGCAATCGGCGCCCATAGCGCGCAATAGCGCACGCGGCGGCGAATGGCGGATGGGGTGGGATTCGAACCCACGGGGCGCTTGCACGCCCGGCGGTTTTCAAGACCGCTGCCTTAAGCCACTCGGCCACCCATCCGCGACCAGCGTCCGCCCGCCGACCCCCCATCCTACAGTCTGACGCGCCATCGCGGAACACCGCCGCCGCGCTCCATGCCGGGCCGCGACCGGCTCGGCCCCGGTCACGATGGGACAGCGCCGGCAGGTCGGACGGGCCGCAATGCGGCGCCGACATCGTGCAGGCGGATCTGACCCGAGGTCCGACACCATGACCAGAGACAAGGAACCCTCTCTCTCCCGGAGTCGTTGCCGGCGAGGCCACCTGGCCGGAGTCGGCGGCCCGACTGCAACCGCCGGCTGCCTCGTCTCGCGTCCGCGTGAACAACGACGACCACAACAAATGAAAAGGGAGAGAAGCGATGTATTCTCGGTCAATCGCCTGCGCTGCCGCGGCCGTGCTCGCCGTGGCGGGCCTCAGCCACGCCGCGCACGCACAGGCGTTCCCGACGTCGATCACCGGATGGGGCACGCTTGGCGTCCTGCAGACGCGAAACATCCCGCAATGCAACCTCAATGGCCTGTTCGGCTCCCCGACCAGCGGGTTCGCCCAGTACCCGGCGCACCTCGTCAACGCCGGAGGCGGCTTCTACTCGATCGACTACAGCGGGGCTCCATCCATCGGGACGACCGTTGTCCAGAACGTGACCTATGGGGCAAGCCTGCAGTTCCAGCCGACCGGCTTCGCGGGTCTGATCGTTGCGGGGTCAGGATCAACGGCCGGGCCGAACATCGTCGCCTCGGTCGCGGGGAACTTCGGCGGCGCGCCGGTCCAGCAGGGCGGCATCGCCTATCTGAACATAGCCTTCTTCTATTCCGCAAACGGAGCGACGTGCGGCGCGCAGATAACCGGCACGTTCTTCGCCGTCCCCCTCGGCGGCTAGGGCAATCCGTCCGAGGTAGGTTGCCGTCCCGGCTCGCGGTCCTGCTCTGCTGCCCGCCGCGTTCCAGCCGGTGGCAGCGCAGGACCGGAGCATCGACGACGCGCGGCGCGACCCTCGCCTCCGGCATCCTCCACCTGTATCGTCCGCACGGCGTCCGGCAGTCGCTGCGAAACAGCGACGAGCCGACACCGGGGCTGGATGAGATCAAGCTGGAGAACGTCGTGCAGGACTACGGCAACCGGATCCACGATCTGAGCCTCTTTGTCGCCACGGCGGCGATCGCCCTCGCGCTGGCCGCCGCCGCCCCGGCCCGGGCGCAGGGTCCGGCGGCCGACCCGGTGGTGGCGCAGCGCGGCCCGATCACGCTGACCGCCAGCCAGGTGCGCGAGATGATGCGCAGCGTCGATCCGTCGATGCGCCATCAGGTGAATACCGATCCGGCGACGCTGGAGACGCTGGTGCGCGACCGGATGCTGCAACTGACCGTTCTGGCCGAGGCGCACACCCACGATTGGGACACCCGCCCGGACGTGATCTGGCGCGCCGACCGGGCGCGCGAGACCTCGATCGCCGACGGCTACGTGGCCTCGCTGACCCAGCCCGACCCGTCTTTCCCGTCAGACGCCCAGGTGCAGGCCGCCTATGACGCCAACAAGGCGCGGCTGATGCTGCCGCGCCAGTATCACCTGGCGCAGATCTACATCGCCGTGCCGCCCGGCGCGCCCGGCGCGGCGGATGCAGCGGCCCAGAAGAAGCTGGCCGACCTGCGCGCGCAGGCGACGCGCGGCCATGCCGATTTCGCCGCCCTCGCCCGCAAGCAGTCCGACGACCACGCCTCGGCAGCCAACGGCGGGGATCTCGGCTGGGTGCGGGAAGATCAGGTGCTGCCGGCGGTGCGCAGCGTGGTGGCCGGGCTGGCCGAGGGCACGCTGTCAGAGCCGGTCCGCGCCGGCGACGGCTGGCATCTGGTGCGCCTGCTGGGCACCCGCCCGGCCGGCCCGGCGACGCTCGCCGACGTGCGCGACGCCCTGGTGCGCGCGCTGCGCCAGCAGAAGCAGCGGGAGAACGCGCAAGCCTATGTGAACAGCCTGCTGCGGCAGGAGCCGATCCAGCTCAATCAGATCGAGCTGTCCGGACTGGTGGCCAAGTAGAATCGGGGCCGCCGGTCGCAACAGTCCGCCATGCCGGCGCCGCCGCACGCGCGGTCGGTCGGGACGGGGTGACCGGCGCGCGGGGGTTCCGCCGGCGCGATGCAGGCTTTATGCGTGAGATGCTGGTGCAGCATGGGAATGGGCAGGCCGCATGACGAACTGGACGACGACCGCCCTGGCCGGGGCCGGGCTGCTCGCGACCACGCTCAGCACGGCGCCGCTGGCCGACGCGCAGCCGCCGTCCATGCCGGCGCCGGATGCCACCGCGATCTGGACCTTGCAGGACGAGAACGCCTCGATCAGCACCGCCAAGCTGACCGACCGCTATTACGTCAACGGCCTGCGGCTGGGCTACACCTCGGGGACCGACCAGACCCCGACCGCATTGCAGGCGCTGGGCGAGATCGTGTTCGGCGAGGTCGCGCAGCAGCGCTTCAGCCTCGGCATCTCGCAGCAGATCTACACGCCCGGCGACACCGCCGCGTCGGCGCCGCTGTCGGGTGACCGGCCCTATGCCGGCGTGCTGACCGCCGATCTCGGGCTGATCCAGGATACGCTGTCCACCCGCAGCACGCTCGGCCTCAGCCTCGGCGTGATCGGCCCGGCGGCATTGGGCGAGCAGATCCAGAACGGCTTCCACGATCTGATCGGCCAGGGCCACGACGAAGGCTGGCACAACCAGATCCGCAACGAGCCGGCGGTGAACCTGCTGATCGCGCGCACCTGGCGCGAGCCGATCGGCAGCGTGTTCGGGCTGGAGACGGACGCCTTGTTCGACGCTTCGGCGGGAGCCGGCACGGTGCGGGTCTATGGCGAGGGCGGCGCGCAGTTGCGCATCGGCCAGGGCCTCGCCTCGGACTTCGGCACCGCGCGGCTGCGTCCGGGCATGTCCGGCGGCGACGTGTTCCGCCCGACTCGGCCGGTCGCCTGGTATGCCTTCGTCGGCGCGGACGGGCAGGGGGTGGCCTATGACGTGACTCTGCAGGGCACCACCCCGAACGACTTTCCGACCCCCGCGATCAAGCCGTGGGTCGGCGAGATCCAGGGAGGATTGGCGATCATGGCATTCGGAACCCGTCTGACCTACACGCAGGTCTTTCAGACCCAGGAGTTCCACCACCAGAAAGGCGGACTGCACCAGTTCGGCTCGCTGGCGCTGTCGGTGCGGTTCTGATCGCCATGCTGCGCCGCCGCGCCCTGCTCGCCGGCCTGACGGCCGCGGCGTCCGTGCCCGAGGGCGCGCGGGCGCAGGACAGTTTTGACGCCTTCCTGGCCAGCGTCGGCGCGCAGGCGCGCTCCGCAGGCATCCGCCAAGTCGTGCTGAACCAGGCGTTCGCCGGCCTGCGGCCCAACATGAAGGTGATCGAGCTGGACCGGCACCAGCCGGAATCCACCTACACCTGGCAGCACTACCGCGATGTCATCGTCTCTTCGGCGCGGGTGGCGCGCGGGCGGGAGCTGTATGCGCCGAACCGGCGGCTGCTCGCCCAGGTGTCCGAGCGATACGGCGTGCCGCCCGGCGTGATCATGGGCATCTGGGGGCTGGAGACCAATTACGGCCAGTTCACCGGTGGCTTCAACGTCATCGACGGGCTGGCGACCCTGTCGTGGGAGGGGCGGCGCGCCGCGTTCTTCCGCTCCGAGCTGATGGACGCGCTGCGCATCCTGGACGACGGCGACATCACGCCGGCGCGCATGACCGGCAGCTATGCCGGTGCCATGGGCCAGACCCAGTTCATGCCGGACAGCTTCCTGAAATATGCGGTGGACTGGTCGGGCACCGGGCGGCGCGACATCTGGGGCGACCTGGGCTGCGTGTTCGCCTCCACCGCCAACTATCTGGCGCGCGAGGGCTGGCAGCGCGGTCTGCCCTGGGGCGAGCGGGTGCAGGCGCCGGCGCGGGTCAACCCGTACGAGATCGGCCACGACCACCGCCTGCCGGTCGCCGAATGGGTGCGCCGCGGCGTGCGTCGCCCGGACGGCACGCCGCCGCGCCACCCGCACGCGCAGGCGGCCCTGCTGCTGCCGGGCGGCGACACCAGCCCCGATGCGTTCCTCGCGTACTATCCTAGCTACCAGGCGATCCGGCGCTACAATCCGCCGGATTTCTACTGCATCTGCGTGGGGTTGCTGGGCGACATGGTGACGGCGTGAGAGCCTGGCGCGGCCGCAGCCCCTCACCCCAACCCGCTCCCGGAGGGAGAGGGGGCAGGCCAGCTTCTCCCTCTCCCTCCGGGAGCGGGCCGGGGTGAGGGCGGCTCCTGGCGTCGCCCTGCCGCGCCGCCGCCTGTGCCTGATGCTGCCGCTGGCCCTTGCTGGTTGCAGCCTGTTCCGCCGCCGCCGCCCGCCGCCGCCGGTTGGCGTGCGCTATGTCCTGGGGCCGCCCTATCAGGCTGGCGGCGTGTGGCGTTACCCGCGGGCACAGTTCGATTATGACGAGACCGGCCTCGCGCAGCCCTTCGCCGCGCATGGGCCGTCCTGCACCGACGGCGCCCCGTACGACCCCACGGCGCTGATCGCTGCGCACCCGACGCTGCAACTGCCCTGCGTCGTGCAGGTCACCAACCTGGAGACCGGGCGGGGAGTGGCGGTGCGCGTCGATGACCGCGGCCCGGCCTCGCCCGCCCGGCTGCTGGCGCTGACGCCGCGCGCGATGGCGCTGCTGGGTCCGGGCAGCACGCCGGGCGTGCTGCGGGTCCGGGTGCAGGTGATCGAGGCGCCGAGTCGCGCGCTGGCCGACTCCCTGCCCGGCGCCCCGGCCGGCGCCCTGGGGCCAGCCCTGGCGCTGGCTGCCGCTCCCGCCGGCGCGGTGCGGTCGGAGTCGCTGTCGCCGCCGCCCGGCATCGCCGCCGGCGCCCCGGCCTCGGCCGGGCCGGTGGCCGCACCGTCCGCCCTGACCGCCGCCGCAGCACCGCCGCCGCTGCGGCTGCCCGAACAGGTGACGCAAGGGCCGCCGATGCCGGGGTCGCTGTTCATCGACCTCGGCGCGTTCGGCCATCCGCGCTACGCCCGCGACCTTGCGGCGCGGCTGGCCGGGCTGGGGGCGCAGGCCTCGACCAGCTACGCGGCAGCGACCGACCGGCCGTTCCGGGTGCGGATCGGCCCGCTGGCCAGCGTGGCCGAGGCGGATGCGACGCTGGACCAGGCGCTGCGCGCGGGAGTAGTCGATGCCCACATCGTCATCGACCAGGGGTGAAGCCGCCGTGTCGTTCGCCACCCGCCGCCTGCTGCTGACGTCTGCCGCCGCCGTGCTGCTCGGCGCGGCGCGCGCCAAACCGCGACCAGGCATCGCTGCCGGCGCGAAATCGGCCGAGGCCGCGGCGCCGACCAGCCCCGCGCAGACCCCGATCGGGCCGATCGACACCGCCGCGCGCTGGGCGGTCGCGGTGGACTTCAGCACCGGGGCCACGCTGCTCGACAAGGACGCGGACACGCAGATGCCGCCGTCGTCGATGACCAAGCTGATGACCGAGTATCTGGTCGAGAAGAACCTCGCGTCGGGCAAGCTGAAGCTGGACCAGCAGCTGCCGGTCAGCGAGCGCGCCTGGAAGACCGGCGGCTCGCGGATGTTCGTGCAGGTCGGCACCAGCGTCTCGGTCGAGGATCTGATCCGCGGCCTGATCGTCGATTCCGGCAACGACGCCTGCATCGTGCTGGCCGAAGGCATTGCCGGGTCCGAGGAGCAGTTCGTCGTGCTGATGAACGCCGAGGCCCGCCAGCTCGGGCTGACGCAGACCAACTTCCAGAACTGCACCGGCTTGCCCGACCCCGACCACCACATGAGCGCGCGCGACATCGCGACCCTGGCGCGGCGGCTGATGACCGACTTCCCGCAATACTACCACTACGACTCCGAGCGGACGTTCAAGTACAACAACATCGAACAGCAGAACCGCAACGCGCTGGTGCAGAAGGGCACGGCGGACGGGCTAAAGACCGGGCACACCGATGCCGGCGGCTTCGGCCTGTGCGCCAGCTCGCAGCGCGGCAGCCAGCGCGTGATCGTGGTCATCAACGGCCTGCCGACCAGCCACCTGCGCGGCGAGGAAGGCGAGAAGCTGATGGATTGGGCGTTCCGCTCGTTCGAGAACGTCACGCTGTTCGCCGCCGGCGACACGGTGGAGCAGGCGCCGGTCTATATGGGCGCGTCGCCGAGCGTGCCGCTGGTCGGCGGGCGCGATCTGGTGGTGACGATGCCGCGCGACTGGCGCAGCCGGACCAAGGTGACCATCAGCTACCAAAGCCCGCTGCGCGCGCCGGTGCGGCGCGGCACGGAGGTCGGCACGCTGGCGGTGACCGGCAGCGGCATGGGCGACCTGACGCTGCCGCTGCTGGCCGGCGCGGACGTGCCGCGGCTGGGCCTGCCTGGGCGGGCGATGGCGGTGCTGTCGCACATGGTGACGGGTGCCTGAGATCCGGCGCGCCGGCCGGTGACCCGGGGCTGCTTCATCACGATCGAGGGCGGCGAGGGCGCGGGCAAATCGACGCAGGCCCGGCTGCTGCACGCCGAGTTGCAGCGCGCCGGGCATGAGGTCGTGCTGACCCGCGAGCCGGGCGGCACGCCAGGGGCCGAGGCGCTGCGCGCGATGCTGCTGTCGGGCCAGTTCGCCTGGTCGCTGCCGGCCGAGACGCTGCTGCACTTCGCCGCCCGCGCCGACCATGTGGAGCAGGTGATCCGCCCGGCGCTGGCGCGCGGCGCCTGGGTGGTCAGCGACCGGTTTTACGACTCCACGATGGCCTATCAGGGTTTCGGCCTGGGCGGCGACCGGGCGCAGATCGCCGCCCTGTCGCGGCTGCTGGGATTGGCGCCGGATCTGACCGTGGTGCTGGATGTGGCGGTCGAGGTCTCGCTGGCCCGGCTGGCGCACCGCGCCGAGGCGGCTGACCGCTACGAACGTCTGGGCGCGGGATTGTTCGCCCGCGTGCGCGATGGGTTCCGCGAGATCGCCCGCGCCGAGCCGCGGCGTTGCGTGCTGGTCGGGGCGGAGGGCGGCCCGGACGCCACGGCGGCGGCGATCTGGGCGGCGGTGCGCCCGCTGCTGCCGCGGCCGGGTTAGCTGCCCGCCCGCCGCCCGCCGCCCGCTCGGCCGCCGGTCAGCGCAGGACCGGCCCGAGTTGCTCGGCCAGCATGAACCCCGCCGTCACCCCCAGCAGGCACAGCGCCACCGAGGCGACGATGTTCGCGCAGGCGGCGAGCAGCGCGCCGTTGCGGGCCAGCACCAGGGTCTGCAGGCTGAACGAGGAAAACGTGGTGTAGCCGCCGCACAGCCCGATCAGCACGAACAGCCGCCAGTGGACGCCGGCGGGCAGCGCGCCACCCGGCCCGCTCAGCGTCGCGAACAGGCCGATGACGAAACTGCCGGTGACGTTGATGAATACCGTGCCATAGGGAAACGCCTCGCCGAGCCAGGCGGCGGACAGCGTGCCGATCCAGTAGCGCGCGACGCTGCCCAGCGCGCCGCCCACCGCCACCGCCAAGGTTTCGCTCATGCCAGCGTTTCGCTCACGCGGCGGCGCGCAGCACGCGCGGCCGCCCGGCCAGGCCGCCGGCGATCGCCGCCGCCACGCCGGCCGCCACGAACAGCGCCTCGGCCCCGCCCCAGCCGCCGCTGCGCGCGTGCAGCAGGCCGACCAGCAGCGGGCCGAACGCGGCCGCGGTGTAGCCGAAGCTCTGCGACATGCTCGACAGCGCGCCGGCCACCGCGGCGTCGGCGCTGCGCAGCACCATCAGCATGATCGCGAGCGCGAACGCCGCCCCCGCGCCCAGGCCCAGCAGCACGGAAAACCCCCATTGCCAGGCCAGCGGCGCGCGCGCGAGGCCCACGAAACTGGCCGCGATGGTCAGCGCGCTCAGCGCCGCCGGCGCGCTCTGGCTGCGCAGCCGCGCCGCCAGCGCCGGCGTCGGCAACGAGGCGAACATCTGGCTCAGCACGCAGACCGAGACGACGAGGCCGGCGCTGCGCGCGTCGTCGCCGCGGCTGCGCAGCATCGGCGCGAGCCAGGCGAACACGGCATAGGCCAGCATGGATTGCAGCCCCATGAACCCGGTCACCTGCCAGGCCAGCGGGCTGCGCAGGAGCCGCATCCCGGCCGGGACGGCGACGGCGCGGCGGTCGCGGGAGAAGATGCGCCGGCGCCAGACCCACCCGGCCGACAGCAGCGCCGCCGCCGCCGGCAGCGCCCACACCGCCAGCGAGGCGCCCCAGAAGCCGGTGGCGTCCAGCAGCGGCACCGCGATGCCGGCGGCGATCGCGGCGCCGAGGCACAGCGCGGTGGTGTAGATGCCGGTCATCAGCGCCGGGTGGCCGGCGAAGTCGCGCTTCAGGATCGCCGGCATCAGCACGTTGCCCAGGCCGATGCCGCCGCCGGCCAGCAGCGAGCCAGCGAACAGCGCCGGGATGCTGCCCGCGCCGCGCAGGGCCACGCCGGCCGCGATCGCAGCCAGCAGGCCGACCACCACCCGCTCCAGCCCGCAGCGCCGCACCAGCGGCGGCGCGGCGGCGGCGGCGGCCCCAGGCACAGCACCGGCAGCGTCGCCAGGGCGCTGGCCCCGCCCGCACCCAGGCCGGTCGCGCGCATGATCTCGGCCAGCACCGGCGCCACGCCGGTCAGCGCCGGGCGCAGGTTCAGCGCCACCAGGGCGACGACCAGACCCACAGCCAGCCGGCCCGGCTGGCTGCGCGCGCGAAGAACGGGGGGCGACATGGCGGCGATTGACAGGCCGGCCCACGCGGCCTGTCAATCGGCCGGTCGTACGCTACATCAGCCCGCAGCATGAAACGCCCCTCCCGTCCGAAGAACCTGTGGCTGGTCGAGCAGACCCGGCTCGGCCGCCGAGCCGCGCTGCCGGTGGTGGCCGCCGGCCTGGCCGGCACGGCGACGGCGGTGGGACAGGCGCTGGTGGTCGGCGCGGCGCTGGCGGCGATCCTGCGCGGGCATGCGCCGGCCGCATGGCTTCTGGCGGTATTCGCGGCGCTTGCGGTGCTGCGCGCGGGGCTGGCGTGGCGGTCGGAGACCGCGGCGTTCGAGGCCGGCGCGGCGGCGCGACGGCGGCTGCGCACCGAGTCGCTGGGCCGGCTGCTGACGCTGGGGCCGTCGCTGCTGCGCCAGCGCCACTCGGCCGAGCTGGCCGCCATCGTGATCGACCGGATCGAGGCGCTGGACGGCTTCTTCGCCCGCTGGCTGCCGGCCGCCACCCTGGCCGTCGCGGCGCCGCTGCTGGTGCTGCTGGTCGCCGCGTGGCTGGATCCGGTGGCCGGCCTGGTGCTGTTGCTGGCCGGGCTTGCGGTGCCGGTGGCGATGGCGCTGTCCGGCATCGGCGCGGCGCAGGCGGCGCGACGCCAGTTGCGGGCACTGGAGCGGCTGCAGGTGCGCTTTCTCGACCGCGTGCGCGGCATCGCCACCATCGTCCTTGCCGGACGCGCCGAGGACGAGGCGCGGGCGCTCGGCGCTGCCGCCGACGAGTTGCGCGCGCGCACCATGCGGGTGCTGCGCATGGCGTTCCTGTCCTCCGCGGCGCTGGATCTGGCGGCCGCAGCGGCGATCGTGGCGCTCGCGCTTCGGTATGCCGCCATGTTCCGGGCCGGCCGGCCGGAGGCGGTGAGGCACGGCTCTGACGGTGCTGCTGCTGGCCGCCGAGTTCTTCGCCCCGCTGCGCGCCTTCGCCGCCGCCTATCAGGACCGCAGCCAGGCCGCCACCGCCGCCGAGGCGCTGGCCGCGTTGCCGGCGCCCGTCGCGCTGCCGCCGGCCCAGCCGGTCCGCACGGTGGTCGCGCGCGGCGTGGCCGTGGCATTCGAGGAGGTCACCCTGCGCTGGGATCGCGACAAGGCGGCCGGCGCTGGACGGCGTCAGCTTCCGCCTGGCCGCCGGCGAGACGCTGGTGCTGGCCGGCCCGTCCGGGGCGGGCAAGTCCAGCGTCATCGAGATCCTGCTGGGCTTCGTGCGGCCGGACCGCGGCCGGGTGACGCTGAACGGCGCGGACATCGCGACGATCGTGCCCGAGGCGCTGGCCCGGCTGGTCGCCTGGATCGGCCAGACCCCGGTGCTGTTCGCCGCCAGCATCGAGGACAACGTGCGCTTCGCCCGCCCCGAGGCGAGCGACGCCGAACTGGCCGAGGCGATGCGCGCGGCACGGCTGGACGTGCTGCTGGCCGAGCTGCCTGACGGGGCGCGCACCCGCATCGGCGAGGGCGGCTACGGCCTGTCCGGCGGCCAGGCGCAGCGCGTGGCGATCGCCCGCGCGTTCCTGCGGCAGGCGCCGCTGCTGCTGCTGGACGAGCCGACGGCGCACCTGGACCCGGCGGTCGAGGCGGAGGTGATGGACAGCCTGCGCCGCCTGGCGATCGGGCGCACGGTGATCCTGGCCAGCCACGCCGCCGCCGCGCACGCCTTCGCCGGCCGAAGGCTGGATCTGCGCGACGGCCGGGTGGCCGGCGCGCCGGGCGTCGTCGAACGGGGCGCTGCCTGAGATGGACTGCTGAGATGACTGCGCTCGGCCGCATCCTGCTGCTGTGGCGCGCGCGCTGGCCGGTGCTGGCGCTGGGCGTCCTGGTCTCGCTGGCGGCACTCGCCGCCGGCATCGCGCTGCTGGGCGCATCCGGCGCGGCGGTGGCCGGGGCGCTGCTCGGCACTGGGGCGGCGGCATCGGTGACGCTGCGGGTGTTCGGCCCGGCGCGGGTGGTGCTGCGCTATGTCGAGCGGCTGCTGACGCATGACGCGACGTTCCGGGCGCTGGCCGATCTGCGGGTGTGGTTCTTCGGCGGCGTGGCGCGCGGCGCTGCCGGCGGGCTGGGCTTCCTGCGCGCCGGCGACGTGCTGGGGCGGCTGGTCGGCGACATCGAGACGCTGGACGGGCTGTACCTGCGCATCCTGGTGCCGCTGGCGGGCGCGGTGCTGCTGCTGCTCGCCCTGGTGCTGCTGGCCGCCCCGCTGGGCGCGGCGCTGACCGTGGCCCTGGCGGCGCTGTTCGCGCTGTGCGCCTTGGCGCTTCCGCTGCTGGGCATGCGCGCGGCGCGCGCCGGCGGCGCACGGGTCGCGGCTCGCGCGCGGAGATGCGGGTGGCGGCACTGGACGCGCTGACCGGGCTGCGCGAGGTGCGGGCGTTCGGCGCGGAGGGGCGGGTGCTGGCGCAGGTGCAGGCGCGCGAGGCGGCGATGCTGGGCCATGCACGGGCGCTGTCGCGCAGCGTCGCCGTCGGCGGCGCGGCGGCGACGCTGTGCGGCCAGCTGGGGCTGCTCGCGGTGCTGGGCCTGGCGATGACGACGCCAGCCGGGCGGGCGCAGCCGGTCGCGGCGGTGACGCTGGCCTTCGTCGCGGTGGCGGCGTTCGAGGCGGTAGTCGGGCTTGCCCCGCGCCGGCGTGCTGGCCGGTCATGCGGCGGCGGCGGCGGAGCGGGTGCTGGCGGCGGCCGAGGCCACGCCGCCGGTGCCCGAACCCGAGCATCCGGCGGCCGCGCCGCCGGGCAGCGCGCTGCGCTTCGAGGCGGTGCGCTTCGCCTGGCAGCCGGACCGGCGGCCGGTATTCGACGGGCTGACCGTGGACATCCCGCAGGGCAGCCGGGTGGCGCTGATCGGGCCGTCCGGCGCCGGCAAGTCGAGCCTGGCCGCGCTGGCGCTGAAAGTCGCCGCGCCGCAGGCCGGCAGAGTGACGCTGGGTGGCGTCGATGTCGCGACGCTGGCCGCATCGGAGGTGCGCGCGCGCATCGGCTGGCTGAGCCAGGCGACGCATCTGTTCGACGATTCGATCCGCGCCAACCTGCGCCTGGGCTGCCCGGATGCCGATGACGCGGCGCTGTGGGCGGCGCTGGACACCGCGCGGATCGGCGAGTTCGTGCGCGGCCTGCCGGATGGGCTGGATGCCTGGCTGGGCGAGGGCGGCGCGCGCGTCTCCGGCGGCCAGGCGCGGCGGCTGGCGCTGGCGCGCACGCTGCTGTCGTCGGCGCCGGTGCTGCTGCTGGACGAGCCATGCGCCGGGCTGGACGCCGAGACCGAGCGGGATTTTTTCGCCACGCTGAACGAGGCTGCCGCAGGGCGCACGGTCGATCCTGATCGTGCACCGGCTGACCGGGGTGGAGCGGCTGGACCGCATCTGGCGCCTGTCGCGCGGCCGCGCGGTGGCCGCCGCCGCCTGATCGCCGGCCCGACGTTCACGGCTTCGTAAGCGCCGCCGGCCGGAGGGAACCGGCCGCCGCCCCGCCGTTCAGGATCGGCAGAGGGTGGGAGCGCGCCGGCATGAAAGCATTGACCTGGCACGGCAAGGGCGACGTCCGCTGCGAAAGCGTCCCCGATCCGGCGATCCAGCATCCGCGCGACGCCATCATCAAGGTCACCGCCTGCGCCATCTGCGGCTCGGACCTGCACCTGTATGATGGCGTCATTCCCAGCATGAAAAGCGGCGACGTGCTCGGCCACGAGACGATGGGCGAGGTGGTCGAGGTCGGCGCCGAGACCAGCAAGCTGAAGAAGGGCGACCGCGTGGTGGTGCCGTTCACCATATCCTGCGGCGAGTGCTTCTTCTGCCAGCGCGGCTACTTCTCCGGCTGCGAGCGATCCAACCCGAACGCCGAGATGGCGGCGAAGCTGTGGGGCCACTCGCCGGCCGGGCTGTTCGGCTACTCGCATCTGCTGGGCGGGTTTCCCGGCGGCCAGGCCGAGTACCTGCGTGTGCCGTACGCCGATGTCGGGCCGATCAAGGTTCCCGAGGGCCTGTCCGACGAACAGGTGCTGTTCCTGTCGGACATCTTCCCGACCGGCTACATGGGCGCGGAGTTCTGCGACATCAAAGGCGGCGAGACCATCGCGGTGTTCGGCTGCGGCCCGGTGGCGCAGTTCTCGATCCGCAGCGCCTTCATGCTCGGCGCCGAGCGGGTGATCGCCATCGACACCGTGCCGGAGCGCCTGGCGATGGCCGCCGATGCCGGCGCCATCACGATCGACTTCATGCAGGAGGACGTGCACGACCGCATCCAGGAGCTGACGCATGGCCGCGGCGCGGATGCCTGCATCGACGCGGTCGGCACCGAGCCGCACACCTCGGCCAGCTTCGATTCCATGATCGACCGGCTGAAGGTCGCCACCTTCACCGGCACCGACCGCCCGCACGTATTGCGCCAGGCGATCAACAATACGCGCAATTTCGGCGTCGTCTCGATCATCGGCGTGTACGGCGGCTTCGTGGACAAGGTGCCGATGGGCAGCGCGATCAACCGCGGGCTGACCTTCCGCATGGCGCAGACGCCGGTGCAGCATTATTTGCCCAAGCTGATGCAGCGCATCGAGAAGGGCGAGATCGATCCGTCCTTCGTCATCACGCACACCGTGGGCGCTGGAACAGGGTCCTGAGATGTACAAGACGTTCCGCGACAAGCAGGACGGCTGCATCAAGGTCGTGATGAAGCCCTGAAACCGCGATCGAGGAGAGGTTCGCCATGGCTGCCAACGGCGCTCGCAAGTTCGCCATCGTCACCGGCGCGTCCAGTGGGATCGGCTTCGAGCTGGCGCGGCAATGCCAGCAGAACGGCTTTGACGTGCTGATCGCCGCCGACGGTCCCGACATCGAGCAGGCGGCATCCCGGCTGGGCCAGGACGGCGCCGGCGTGCAGGCGGTGCAGGCCGACCTGTCGGGGCCGGAGGGGGTGAACAAGCTGTACGCCGCGGCCGGCGGGCGCATCGTCGATGCGCTGCTGGCCAATGCCGGGCGCGGGCTGGGGCGGGGCTTCCTGGACCAGGATCCGGCCGACTGGCGGCGGGTTGTCGATACCAACATCACCGGCACCCTGCTGCTGGTGCAGAAGATCGCCCGCGACATGCGCACGCACGGCGCCGGGCGCATCCTGATCACCGGCTCGATCGCCGGCTTCATGCCGGGCACCTATCAGGCGGTGTACAACGGCACCAAGGCGTTCCTGGACAGCTTCTCGTTCGCCCTGCGCCACGAGCTGAAGGGCAGCGGCGTCACCGTGACCTGCCTGATGCCGGGCGCCACCGAGACCGATTTCTTCGAGCGCGCCGACATGATGGACACCAAGGTCGGCACGCAGAAGAAGGACGATCCGGCGATGGTCGCCAGGACCGGGTTCGACGCCATGATGAAGGGCGAGGGCGACGTGGTGAGCGGCTGGCACAACAAGCTGCAAGCCGCGATCGCGCATGTCGCGCCGGCCGGCATGCTGGCCGAGATGCACCGGAGCATGGCCGAGCCGAAGCAGTAGCGGCGGCGGGGCGGCTGTTCGGGCGACGCCCCGGCCGCTACTCCCCCGACAATTCCCGCCGCCGTCGGTCCAGTTCCTCACTGTAGCGGCGCAGCGCGTGCTGCTCGGTCAGCAGGCCGATCACCCGGCGGCTGTCGCGGCCGTCGATCACCGCCAGCGCGTCGCTTTCGGCCTGCTCGAACTTGCCGATCGCCTCCTTCACCGTCAGCTGCGGCATCAGCACGTCGGCCGAGTAGTGCAGCAGGTCGGTCAGGCGGCTGTCCTCGGCCAGCTCGGCGGCGTGCGCCTCGGCCACCTGCACGATTCCGGCATAGCGGTCCGCGCCATCGACCACGACGACCCGCGTCGAGCCGCCGAGCGGGAAGTCGCGGCGGAAGCTGGACAGCGTGGTGTCCTCGCGCACGGTACGGACCTCGCGGCGCATCATGCGGCCGACCGTCAGGCTGCGCACCCAGCCGATGTCCACCGCGCTGCGGATCGCCTCGCCGCGCAGGTGGAACCGCCAGGTCGCGAACGAGTAGCCGAAGGTGCGCCGCACGGTGATCGCCGAGATCGTGCTGGCGGCGACCACGGCCGCGGTCAGCGGCAGCGATCCGGTGGTCTCCAGCGCCAGGAACGCCATCGTCAGCGGGCCGCCGACGATGGCGGTGGCCAGCGCGCTCATGCCGACCAGGGCGCAGACCACCGCCGGGATCGCCTGCGTGGTGGAGACCAGCGCCAGCAGGCCGGCGAACAGCTTGCCGATCAGCGCGCCCAGGAACAGGCTGGCGAAGAACAGCCCGCCACGGAACCCGGAGCCGAGCGAGATCGCCGAGGCGGCCGATTTCAGCACGATCAGCAAGGCGACGTGCGACAGCTGGTACGGCGCGTCCAGCCCGATATGCAGCGCGCCGTGCCCGGATGACAGCACCTGCGGCGAGACCAGCGCCAGCGCGCCCACCGCGCAGCCGCCGATCGCCGGGCGCAGCCAGGCGGGCGTGCGGCTGCGGCGGAACAGATCCTCGGTCAGCGTGACGCCGCGCATGATGGCGATGCCGGCCAGGGCGGTTATCATGCCCAGCGCGAGCAGCGGCAGGTAGTCCATCGCCGGGATCACGGTCGGCACCTGCACGTCGAAGCTGTACAGGTCCGGCTCCAGCAGGCGCACGACCGCCACCGCGGTCAGCGCCGCACCCACGACCGGCGCCAGCGTGCCGAGCGAATAGGTGCCGATCACCAGCTCGAACGCATAGAATGCGCCGGTCAGCGGCGCGTTGAACGCCGCGGCGATGGCCGCCGCCGCGCCGCAGCCGACCAGCAGGCGCTGGTCGCTGCGCCGCACCCGGAAGGAGCGCCCCAGGCGCGAGGCCAGCGCCGAGCCGATCTGCGTGTAGCCGGCCTCCAGCCCGACCGATGCGCCGACCCCGTTGGAGGCCATCGTCTGCGCCACCACCAGCAGACTGTCGTTGAGCGACATGCGTCCGCCGTACAGGGCGTTGGCCTCGATCGGGTCGATGGCGCGGCGCGGATGCCAGCGCGCGATGGCCCAGCCGAGCGCGCCGACGCCGAGGCCGCCCAGCGTCGGCACCAGCACGCTGCGCAGCGTGTCCAGCGAGATGGCGCTGGACAGGCGCTGCGCGGCGGGCAGATCGAACAGCAGGTGGTGGGCGAACTGGGTGACGACGTTCATCGCGGTGACGCACAGCCCGGCGGCGACGCCCACGAACGCGGCCAGCACCACCAGCCAGATCTCGTCGGCGCGCACCAGCGCGCGCAGCGCCTGCGGCACATGCAGCACCCAGGCGCCGATCCGCCGCCGCCGCGCCCCGAACGTTTCGCGCAGGCTGGCCGGTGTCCGCTCTGCCGTGGCGGTGGCGGATGCTGCCGTCGTCTCGCGCTGCAATCCCGCCATGCCAGGCCCGAACGCTTGTCGTTGAGGGGTAGTGATGGGCCTAACGGAGTTGGCGATCAATCGTCTTACGCGACGTGGCTGCCGTTCAGCCGTGGCAGAACGTTCGCAACCCGCGCGCCGATGCCGCGATCGGATCGCAATGCGATCGCGCGCGCCAAGCGGGACAACCGGATCCGTCAGACCCCCCGCTCCGCCCGCGTCGCGTCCAGATCGTCGGTCACGAACGCCCGCACCACGTCGATCAGCGGCTCGTGCGCGGCGAAGCCCAGCGCCCGCGCGCGCGCCGTGTCGAAGGCGGCGGGCCAGCGGCTGACGATCGCCTGGACCGCGGCATCGGCCCGCCGCTGGACCAGCGCCGCGGCGCCAGGGCGCACCGCATCCAGCGCCGCCAGGATGTCGCGCACCGTGACCGTCATGCCCGGAGGATTGACGCTGCGGTCCAGGCCCATCGCCCCGGACTCCATCGCGGCGGCGTGCAGCAGCCAGTCCACCGCGCGGCGCGGGCTGGCCACCCAGGCGGCGAAATCCTGGTCCACCGGCAGCTCCGTCCGCAGGCCAAGCAGCGGCTCGCGCACGATCGCCGAGACGAAGCTGCTGGCCGCCCGGTTCGGCCGGCCGGGGCGGACGATGATGGTGGGCAGGCGCAGGCACACCGCATCCAGGAAGCCGCGGCGCGAGGCGTCGGCCAGCGCCAGCTCGGCCGCCGCCTTCTGCGCGCCGTAGGAACTGGCCGGCAACTGGCGCGCATCGTCGCCCAGCATCTGTCCGGGCCGGGCCGAGAAGCTGGCGATGCTGCTGGTGAACACCAGGCGGGGCGGCGCGGGCAGCCGGCGGCAGGCGTCGATCACCGCATCGGTGCCGCGCAGGTTGACCCGCCGCCCCAGCTCGTACTCGGCCTCGGCGGCGGCGCTGACCACGGCGGCCAGATGGAACACCAGGTCGGTGCCGGGCGGAATCGCCGCCTCCGGCAGCTCGGCGAGGTCGCCGCCCAGCGCGGTCACGGCAAACCCGGCATGGTCCGGCGCCGGCGGCGGCTGCAGGTCGAACAGGGTCAGCGAGCGAATTTGCGCCCCGGCCAGCGCGCCATCGGCGGCCAGCCGCGCCGCCAGCCTGCGGCCGAGAAAGCCGCCGCCGCCCAGAATGCTGATGTGCATACGGTCACACTCCCCCCCAGCCAGGTTCCGGGATAAGCACGCCCACAGCATGAGCGAAAGCAGCATCACGGCGGGGCGCGACGGGGCAGGGTGGTCGGACCTGCTGCGGCACGGCAACGCGGCGCGCAGCGCCGTCGTCGGCGGCGGCATGGTGATCCATGCGGTCAACGTGTTCATCGTCGCCACCATCCTGCCCTCGATCGTGCGCGACATCGGCGGACTGCGGCTGTTCGCCTGGAGCACCACGCTGTACGTCGTCGCCTCGCTGCTGGGCGGGGTGGCCTGCGCCCGGCTGCTGCGCCGGATCGGCGCGCGGCCGACGTATCGGGCGTCGCTGTCGGTGTTCGCGCTGGGCTGTGCCGCCTGCGCGCTGGCGCCCAGCATGCCGGTGCTGCTGGCCGGGCGGTTCGTGCAGGGGCTGGGCGCGGGCACGCTGTCGGCGCTGTCCTTCACCCAGGTCCGCGCGCTGTTCCCCGAGCGGCTATGGGCGCGGGCGCTGGCGGTGATCTCGGCCACCTGGGGCATCGCCACCCTGCTGGGGCCGGCGATCGGCGGGGTGTTCGCGCAGTATCACGCCTGGCGCGCGGCGTTCTGGAGCCTGCTCGCGGCGACCCCGGTCCTGGCGCTGCTGGTCGAGCTGGCGCTGCCGCGCGACGCCGCGCCGGCGGCGGACCTGCGCGCCCGCATGGCCTGGACCAATCTGGGGCTGATTACCGGCGGCGTGCTGGCGGTCTCCGCCGGCAGCATGGCGCACGGCCTGGCGGGGAGCATGCTCGGCCTGCTGGTCGCATTGGCAGCGTTGGTGCTGTTCGGGATGCGCGAGGCGGCCGGGCCGGTGCGGCTGCTGCCGCGCGGCGCGTGCCAGCCGGGGACCAGGCTGGGCGCCACCTACGGCACGATGGCGCTGCTGCTGGTCGGACTGACCACCGAGATCTTCGTGCCGTATTTCCTGCAGACGCTGCACGGCCTGACGCCGCTGCACGCCGGCTACCTGTCGGCCCTGCTGTCGGCCGGCTGGACGATCGGTTCGATGTGCATCGCCGGGGCGGCGCCGGAGCGGTTGCGCCCGGCGCTGGCGGCGGGGCCGCTGGTGGTCGCCGGCGGCCTGCTGGGACTGGCGCTGCTGATGCCGTCGTTCGGCGGCTGGAGCGGCGCGGACGCGGCGGTGGCGGCGATGGGCGCGTGCCTGCTGGCGATGGGCCTGGGCATCGGCATGTGCTGGCCGCAGCTCGGGACGCGGGTGTTCGCCTCGGCGGCGCCGGGCGAGCAGGCACTGGCGGCCGCATCGATCACCACGGTCGTCATGGTGGCCAATGCGTTCGGCTCGGCGCTGGGCGGGATGGCGACGAACCTCGCGGGCATGGCGCAGGGCGGCCGGATCGGCGCGGCGCCGGCCGCCGCGTGGCTGTTCGCCCTGGCGGTCGCCGCGCCGCTGTCAGCCTGGCTGCTGTCGCGGCGGCTGCGGCTGGGGATGGCGGCCGGCGACTGACCCGGGGCCGGGGGTCGCCGCCTCGCGGTCGCCCAGCACGTCGCCGACATAGGCCTCGCGCACCAGCACCAGGATCGAGGCGATGACCGGGGTCCCCAGGATGAGCCCGAGCGCGCCATAGGCGGCGCCGAGCAGGACCATCGCCATGATGGTCAGCGCCGGCGGCAGCTCGACGGTGCGCCGCTGCACCATCGGCGCCACGACATAGCCCTCGACCCCGTGGCAGACCAGGAACACGCCGATCACCCAGAACACCTTGGACCAGCCGAGCGTGCCGGCGATCACCAGCGCCGGGATCGAGGCGGCGATGGCGCCGAAATACGGCACGAAGGTGAACAGCCCGGCCACGATCGCCAGCGCCAGCGCCAGCGGCACGCCGGCAAGTTCCAGGCCGACGCCGGACAGCGTGCCGACCACCGCCATGTCGATGCATTGGCCCAGCGACCAGAAGCGCAGGGCGTGCGCGATCAGCAGCAGGATCTGGCGGGCGCGCGGGCGGTAGCCGACCGGCACCAGGCGCACCGCGCCGTTGACGTACAGCATCGGCGCGACCGCGAAGTAGATCGCCGCGACCAGCACGACGAAGGTGCTGCCGAGCGTGCCGATGGTGGAGCGGACCAGCGTCAGCTCCGGCCGCAGCAGCGCGCCGCCGTCGCCGCCGCCGCCGCCGATGTGCGGCAGGTGCCGCGTGACCATCCGGGCCAGGCTGGGCGGCGCGCCGGTCTGCTGCTGCAGCTGAGTGACGCGCGCGGCGATCTCGACGGCGAGCTGCTGGCCCTCGCTGACCACGCGCGGCCCGATCCAGTAGCCGAGGGCCGCCACGGCGACCAGCAGCCCCGCGGTGATGCAGGCCAGCGCCAGCCCGAGCCGCATCCCGGTGACGCGGTGCAGCCTGTCGGCCAGCCCGCGCAGGATCACCGCGATCAGCACGGCCGCGAACAGCAGCAGCACCACGTCCGAGAGGAACCACAGCACGAAGCCGGCGACGATCGCCAGCGCCAGGCCGCGCAGCGTGGCGGCGATCGAGGACAGGGGGCTGGCGGCGACGCGCGGATATGGCTTCACACCCGCTGTCCACGCGCCGCCGCCCGGCGGGTTCCACGCCGGGCCGGACCCGCGCGCCGCGGGTCGGCTGGACAGGCCGCCTTGCTGCAACGCATCATTCTCGCCGCAATGCCGCGAAACCGGCTCGCCTTGGCTGGCGGGACTGCTTAAGAACCGGGGCGCGGGCGCGCCGGGTGCGCGGCGGCCGCAGCGGGATCGGAGGCAGCAGATGGACGCGATGCAGTCAACGCAGGCCGGCCGGTCGGCAACGCTGGACCGGACGGACACCGCCCAGCCGGGTGCTGCCGTGGGCGGAGGCAACGCCGGCGGCTGGCTGAAGCGGCTGGAGGCGGAGAGCATCCACATCATCCGCGAGGTCGCGGCCGAATGTCGCAAGCCGGTGTTCCTGTACTCGATCGGCAAGGACAGTTCCGTGCTGCTGCGGCTGATGCAGAAGGCGTTCCATCCCGGCCCGCTGCCGTTCCCGGCGCTGCACATCGACACCGGCTGGAAGTTCCGCGAGATGCTCGCGCACCGCGACCGCATCGCCCGCGAGGTCGGCTTCGAGCTGATCGTGCACCACAATGCGGAGGGCCGCGCCAAGGGCATCAACCCGTTCGACCACGGATCGAGCTTCTACACGCACACGATGAAGACCGAGCCGCTGAAGGAGGCGCTGACCCAGTACGGCTTCGACGCGGCGTTCGGCGGCGCGCGCCGGGACGAGGAGAAAAGCCGCGCCAAGGAGCGCATCTTTTCCGTCCGCTCGCCCACCCACGCCTGGGATCCGAAGAACCAGCGGCCGGAGTTCTGGCGGCTGTACAATACCCGCGTCTCGGGCGGGGACAGCCTGCGGGTATTTCCGATCTCGAACTGGACCGAGGCGGACGTGTGGGCCTACATCATGGCCGAGGACATCCCGATCGTGCCGCTGTACTACGCCCAGCCGCGCCCGGTGGTGGTGCGCGACGGCTCGCTGATCGAGGTGCATGACGACCGCATGCGCGCCCGCCTGGCGCCGGGAGAGGAGCCGCAGATGCGGATGGTGCGGTTCCGCTCGCTGGGCTGCTACCCGCTGACCGGCGCAATGGAAAGCCACGCGGCCACGCTGCCGGAGATCGTGGCCGAGACGCTGGCGGCCAGCGACAGCGAGCGCGGCGGGCGGCTGATCGACCGCGACGAGGAAGCCAGCATGGAACGCAAGAAGCGCGAGGGGTATTTCTGATGGACGCGCTGGTGGAGCCGGCGCGCGCGCAGCCGGCGCCGGCGCAGCAGGCCGGCCTGCTGCGGGTGATGACCTGCGGCAGCGTCGATGACGGCAAGTCCACGCTGATCGGCCGGCTGCTGGCCGACACGCACGGGATTATGCAGGACCAGCTGGCGCAGCTGGCGCATGACAGTCGCCGGCACGGCACGACCGGCGAGGACATCGACTACGCGCTGCTGCTGGACGGGCTGGAGGCGGAGCGCCAGCAGGGCATCACCATCGACGTGGCGTATCGCTTCGCCACCACCCAGCGCCGCCGCCTGATCATCGCCGACAGCCCCGGCCATGAGCAGTACACCCGCAATATGGCCACCGCCGCCTCGACCGCCGACGTGGCGATCGTGCTGGCGGACGCGCGCAAGGGCGTGCTGGTGCAGACCAGGCGGCACAGCTACATCGCCGAGCTGATGGGCATCCGCCATGTCATCCTGGCGGTCAACAAGATGGACCTGATGGACTGGTCCGAGGCGACGTTCCGCGCCATCGAGGCGGAGTACCGCTCCGCCGTGTCCAGCTTCGGCTTCGCCAGCGTGGCGGCCATCCCGCTTTGCGCGCGCAGCGGCGAGAACCTGACCCGGGCGGGGCGGGCGAGCCAGTGGTATTCCGGCCCGACGCTGCTGGACTACCTGGACGGGCTGGAGCTGGCCGCGGCCGCGCCGAGCGGCGCGTTCCGCATGCCCGTGCAATGGGTGTCGCGGCCGAACGCCGATTTCCGCGGCTTCGCCGGCACCGTCGCATCCGGGCGCATGGTCGCGGGCGGCAGCGTGGTGGCCAGCGGCTCCGGCCAGTCGAGCCGGGTGGCGCGCATTGTGACGATGGACGGCGACGTGCCCGAGGCGCATGCCGGCGACGCCGTGACGCTGGTGCTGGAGCGCGAGATCGACGTCTCGCGCGGCGACGTGCTGGCGGCCGGCGCCGCGCCGGTCGAGACCGCCGACCAGTTTTCGGCGCACCTGATCTGGCTGGCCGACGCGCCGCTGGTGCCCGGCCGGGCGTATCTGGTGAAGATCGGCACGCGCACGGTCAGCGGCAACGTCTCGCGCATCCGCCACCGCATCGACGTGAACACCCGCCAGGAGCTGCACGCCGACCAGCTCGCGCTGAACGACGTGGCCAAGGTGAACCTGTCGCTGGCGCTGCCGGTGGCGTGGACCACCTATGCCGAAAGCCGCGACCTGGGCGGCTTCATCCTGATCGACCGGATGAGCAACGCCACCGTCGGCGTCGGCATGATCGACCACGTGCTGACCCGCTCGGCGAACCTGCGCTGGCAGGAGCTGGACACCGACCGCCACGCGCGCGCCGCGCAAAAGGGGCAGAAGCCGGCAGTTCTGTGGTTCACCGGCCTGTCCGGCGCCGGCAAGAGCACGATCGCCAACCTGGTGGAAAAACGGCTGTTTGCGCTCGGCCGGCACACCTACATCCTGGACGGCGACAACGTGCGCCACGGGCTGAACCGCGACCTGGGCTTCACCGAGGCCGACCGGGTGGAGAACATCCGCCGGGTCAGCGAGGTGGCCGCGCTGTTCGCAGAGGCCGGGCTGATTGTCCTGGTCTCGTTCATCTCGCCGTATCGCGCCGAGCGCGAGGCGGCGCGGGCGCGCATGGGGGCGGGCGAGTTCCTGGAGGTGTTCGTCGATACCACGCTGGAGGAATGCGCGGCGCGCGACCCGAAGGGGCTGTACCAGAAGGCGATGGCTGGGCAGATCCAGAATTTCACCGGCGTCTCAGCGCCATACGAGCCGCCGCTGACGCCCGAGATCCACCTGCGCACCAACGACAGCCCGGCCGACGCGCTGGCCGAGCGCGTGGTGGCGATGCTGGCGGAACGCGGGCTGATCGAGGGGGGTTGACCCGGCCGTTAGGCGGTCGCGGGCCGCCGGTCGGCACAGCCAGCGGCGCGTGGCGCCGTGTCGAGCACGGCCATGACGGGTTGGCAACGGTCCTGGCCGACTGTGCGCCGGGATGGGCCGTTCGCCTTGCCTCCGTTCCGATGCGGCGATCTGGCCGGATCGGAGCGGCGTGCCGGCCGATCCAACCTTGTTGTCATACCGCGACGATTTCGACGAGGTGTGTGAGACCGATCACCCCGCGCCGGGTCGCGCCGCGATAGACAGTCGCGACGCAATCAAGGGGGATCGGGTGATGGCTCGCTCAGCAATCTTGGCAATCGCCGCGCTGGCGCTGGCGGTCGGGTGCGCCAGCGCCTCGGCCGGCGCGCCGCAGCCGCAGATGTTGCAGCCGGCCGAGGGACTGAGCATCGCGCTCGGGCCGATCAACGGCGTGGTGTACGACAGCCGGGCCGGCGAGGGCGATCGCGTGGTGGCGACGCTGGCGGCCGGCGAGGGCGGCACGCCGCTGCGTGTGGTCGTGATGCTGACCCCGGGCCAGTCGCTGACGCTGTCGGTGCCGCGCGGCCCCGACGAGCCGGCGATCGAGGTGGCGCTGTCGCGGCGCGGCGACCGGGTGTTCGTGTCCGACCCGGCCGCGGTCACCGACTGACTCCCGCGCCTCAGTCGTCCTGGCGCGGGCGCGGCGGGATCACCAGATGCCGGTGCTCGTCGGTTTCCTCATGCACCGAGACGCGCAGCGCCGGATTCAGCCGGCGGCCCGTCTCCAGCTCGATGGTGCCCTTGGGGTCGGCGATCAGGCGGATGCGGAACGGCTCGTCGTGCCAGGCCCGCGTCGTCAGCGTCACCTCGATGTCGGCCAGATCCCCGTCGTCAAGGCTCACGTCGTGATCCATCCGTGTGCTCCCCGTTTGCATCGCTGACTGCCTGCCTACGACCGGAAAGCGGCAGCGGATGCGGCAAGGCTGTGACAAAGAGTGACAATAGCCGCGCTTGACGGCGCGCCGGCGGCTGCGCAGCGTGCGGCCGCCGCCCACTCCGCAGCCGCCCGGTGCCCGCATGACCGTAGCCAACGCCCTGCCCGCCCGCATGACCCGGATCGTCGCGCCGCCCAAGGGCGGCGGCGATGCCTCGATCCTGCGGCCGGAACCGGCGGACCTGCCCGAGCCGCGCGCCGACGAAGTGCTGATCCGCGTCCAGGCGGCCGGCGTGAACCGGCCGGACGTGGCGCAGCGGCAGGGCAAATACCCGCCGCCGGCCTCCGCCAGCCCGGTGCTGGGATTGGAGGTCGCGGGCGAGGTGGTCGCACTCGGCCCTGACGCCACCGGGATCTCGGTGGGCGAGCGGGTCTGCGCGCTGACCAATGGCGGCGGCTATGCCGAATATGCCGTCGCCCCCGCGCCGCAATGCCTGCCCTGGCCGGCCGGCTATGACGCGGTGCGCGCGGCGGCCCTGCCGGAGACGTATTTCACCGTCTGGGCCAATCTGTTCATGCTGGGCCGGCTGCGAGCGGGCGAGCGTCTGCTGGTGCATGGCGGCACCTCGGGCATCGGCGTGACCGCGATCCAGCTCGCGCGCGCCTTCGGCGCCACGCCGTATGCGACCGCGGGATCGGCGGACAAGGTTGCGGCCTGCCTGCGCCTGGGCGCGGCGGCGGCGATCGACTACCGCACGCAGGACTTCGCCGCAGAGATCAAGCGGCTGACCGAGGGGCGCGGCCTCGACGTGGTGCTGGACATGGTCGGCGCGCCGTATTTCGCGCGCAACCTCGCCTGCCTGGGGATGGACGGGCGGCTGGTGCAGATCGCCTTCCTGGAAGGATCCAGGGCCGAGAGCGTCGATCTGATGCCGATCATGCTGCGCCGGCTGTGCGTCACCGGATCGACCATGCGGCCGCGCAGCACCGCGCAGAAGGGCGCGATCGCCGCCGAGCTGCGCGCGCGCGTGTGGCCGAAGCTGGACGCCGGCGAGTGCGCGCCGGTGATCCACGCGACGTATCCGCTGGCCGAGGCGGCGGCGGCGCACGCGCTGATGGAAAGCGGCGCGCATATCGGCAAGATCATGCTGCGCGTCGCCGATTGATCCTGCACGCGACCGAGCGCGGGCAGGGCGGCACGCCGCTGGTGCTGCTGCACGGCCTGTTCGGCCGCGCGGCCAATTTCGGCGCGGTGCAGGCACGCCTGGCCGGGCGCCGGCGGGTGATCGCGCTGGACCTGCGCAACCACGGCGCCAGCCCGCATGACCCAGCGATGAGCTATCCGGCGATGGCCGCCGACGTGGTCGAGACGCTGCGCGCCCTGGCGGCGCTGCCCTGCGCGCTGGTCGGTCATTCGATGGGCGGCAAGGTCGCGATGGCCGCTTCCCTGACCGCGCCCGAATCGGTGGCGCGGCTGCTGGTGGCCGACATCGCCCCGGTCGCCTACCCGCCGCACTACCAGGATTTCGCGGCCGCCATGCTGGCCTTGAGCCTGAAGCCGGGGCTGACCCGGATGGCGGCGGACGCGGCGCTGGCCCCGGCGGTCGCGGACCGGGCGGTGCGCGGCTTCCTGTTGCAGAACCTGCGCACCGGCGCCGATCCGGCCTGGACCTGCGGCCTGCGCGAGATCGCGGCGGCGCTGCCGGACATCGGGCAGTTCCCGCCGCTCGGCGCGACCTATCCGGGGCCGGTGCTGGTGCTGGCCGGGGGCCGCTCCGACTACATCGTCCCGGAGCATCGGCCGGCGTTCCGCGCGCTGTTTCCGCATGTGCGCTTCGCCACCCTGAAGGGCGCCGGACACTGGCTGCACGCCGAGGATCCGGACGGGTTCGTGGCGGTGGCGGAGAGCTTCGCCGGCTGACGCCGGCGCGGCGGCCGTGGCCGGCGGCGGCTACACCGACTGCTTGATCTTCTTGCCCGCATCGGCCGCGCGCCACAGGTACCAAGCGGCGGTGCTGCGGTACGGCGCCCAGGCCGCGCCGATGTCGGCCAGGGCGCGCGGCTTCGGCTGCTGCGGCAGGTCGTGCAGCAGGCGGTAGCCCTCGCGCACGCCGAAATCATCGACCGGCAGCACGTCGGGCCGTCCGAGGGTGAAGATCAGCAGCATCTCCACCGTCCAGCGGCCGACGCCGCGGATTGGCGTCAGCCGCTCGATCAGCGCCGCGTCTGACAGGCGTGCGGCCGCACGGCGGGTCGGCACCACGCCGGAGGCCGCATGCAGCGCGATGTCCTGGATCGCCGCGATCTTGCTGCCGGAAAAGCCGCAGCCGCGCAGCACCGCGGCGTCGGTGGCCAGCACCATCGCCGGCAGCGGAAACGGCTCGCCGGGATACAGCGCGAGGAAGCGGCCCAGGATCAGCTCGGCGGCGCGGCCGTGCAACTGCTGGTGGGCGATGGCGCGCACCAAGGATTCGGTACGGGTCCATGTGCCGCCGCACCACCAGCCGGCAGGCGCCGATGCGGGCGCACAGGGCGGCCATCGCCGGGTCGGCGGCGACGATGTGGCGTCGAGCGGCGGACATAACGCGGAAATGTCGCACACGCGCGGCCGGCTTGCCATATTGTCGGAACCGGAGGGGCTGCCGCCATGACCCGCATCTACCGCCTCGCGTTCAGGTCGGATGACGAGGACCGCAGCGACGAGCAGGCCGACGCCGACCGGCAGACGCTGAGCCTTGCGGCGCTGGCGCTGGTGCTGCTGCTGGTCGTGGTCGGACTGTTGCTGATCCGCACACTGGCCGATGCCGACGCAGTGCAGGATTGCCTGCTGGCCGGCGGACGCAACTGCGACGCGGTCGTGACCGCGCGCGCGCCGCCGTCGCTGTGGTAGCGCACGCGGCGGTGTCGCCGTCGCTCTTGTAACCCGCGCGGCGGCATGCCGTCGCTTTGTTCCCAGCGCCTTCTGTGGCAGTCTCACGATTTGGAGAGCCGGAGGGACTGCGCATGCGCATCGCCGAGATGGACTGGCGGATGGTCGAGGACTGGGTGCGCCACGACGATCGCGTGGTGCTGCCGCTGGGCTGCGTGGAGCAACATTCCGGCCTGTCGCTCGCCACCGACTCGATCCTGGCCGAACGCGTCTCGCAGGAGGCCGCCGAGCCGCTCGGCGTGCCGGTCTATCCGGTGCTGCCGTTCGGTCTGACGCCGTATTTCACAGCGTTTCCGGGCACCGTGACGCTGCGGCTGGAGACCTATGCGGCGCTGCTGCGCGACGTGCTGGACAGCCTGAAGCGCAGCGGGTTCCGACGTGTGCTGATCGTCAACGGCCATGGCGGCAATGCCCCGGCCGGGGCGCTGGCGGCGGAGTGGATGATGGACAACCCGGATTGCCGGGTGCGCCTGCATGACTGGTGGCGCGCACCGCGCACCTGGGCGGCGGTGCAGGCGACCGATCCGATCGCGAGTCATGCGAGCTGGATGGAGAACTTTCCCTGGACGAGGCTGGCGGGGACGCCGGCCGACGAGGTCAAGGACATGGTGGACGTCGAGCGCCTGCGCACGCTGCCGCCCTTCGAGGTGCGGACGTTGCTGGAAGACGGCAATTTCGGCGGCCTGTCGCAGCGCGACGACCACGAGATGCTGGCGATCTGGCTGGTGGCGGTCGAGGAGACGCGGGCGCTGCTGAGCGACTGGTAGGGCGGCCGGCGGCGCAGCGACCGGCCGGGACCCGCCCGGTCAACGAGTTACCTCCACCTCGGCAAGCCGCGTCTGCACGGCGCGCCCGGCCTGCCACTGGTTGGCGGCAGCGGATACGTCCGGCATCGGGATCCCGGCGCGCAACTGCCGGCGTCGCTGCGATCGGATGCCGAGCCGGGCGTCGCGCGCCCGCAGCAGCGACGGGTGCAACTGGCCATCCCCGGTGAATCCCATCATCAGCTGCGGGATGCCGTACGGGAAATCGTCGCGGTCGGTCTGCCAGGTGTGGAACGTCTTGCCGTAGGTGCTGACCAGATCGGCGAAATACGCGCGCTCGGCCAGTTCCGGGATGCCGGGAGCGACCAGGGTTCCCGATTTGACCTCGTAATGATGGCTGTGCCACAGCCGCTGCTCCGCCGGCGGCAGCGCGCGGAAGCGCTCGGCGCTGATGATGTACTCGATGCCGATCAGCCGCGCGTCGGCGCGGTTGGCGTCGAAGATGACGCATTGGTGCAGGTCGTGGCGAAGATGGATGCAGAAATGCGACGCCTCGACCTGGCGGCCCATGTCGTCGGCGTAGAAGTGAAAGCCGTTGAGGTAGGTGCTCATCGCCTCCAGCGGGTATTTGCGCTGCATGCAGGCGGCGGCCGCGTCCAGCGCGCGGTGCTTCAGCGTGTGGCCGCGCCCGCTGAACGCGGCGGCGGCCTTGCGGCCAAGCAGCATTCCGGCGGTGGCGGCGATCCCCGCGGCCAGCCCGAGCGCGAAGCCGCGCGGCGACCGGCCGGCACAGTCGGCGCACGCAGCGGCGGGGTGGGGCTGAGATGGTGCGTGCTGTCGCATGGCGGCGGCCCTTGCGCGGTGGGCGCTGCAACGTGCGGGCGCGGGCAAGGTGGCGGGGCGGCCGCGCACGGCTGCGTCAGCCATCCCCTTTTCCTGGCGCAAGCCGCGTGGTTTGCTGCGGCCAGCGCAATGAGGAGACGACAATGGCAACGACCAGGCGGACGACGATGCGGGCGGGGGCGGCCCTGGCGCTGGGGCTGGCGGGCTGGATGTCGGGCGCCACGGCGGCGCGCGCCGCCGACACGGTGCGCTTCACCGCAGCCTATTACAGCGCCGCGACCGGGCCGTATTTCCAGAAAATGGCCGACGACTTCCACAAGGCCAACCCCGACATCACGGTCAAGGTCGAGGTCGTCAACTGGGACAACCTGTTGCAGAAGCTGCAGACTGACATCTCCGGCGGCACCAACCCCGACATCTCGATCATCGGCACGCGATGGCTGCTGGATTTCGTGAAGGACGACCAAGCCGAGCCGCTCGACACGATGATGAGCGCCGAGTTCCGCGGCCGGTTCATCGGCACGTTCCTCAAACCCGGACAGATCGGCGGCAAGACCTATGGGCTGCCGATCGCCGCTTCGGCGCGGGCGCTGTTACTACAACAAGGATCTGCTGGCCAAGGCAGGCATCACCGCGCCGCCGGCGACGTGGGACGAAATGGCCGCCGACGGCGCCAAGCTGAAGGCCGTGGGCGTGCCGGCGTTCGGGCTGCAGGGCAAGCAGATCGAGACCGACGTGTACTGGTACTACGCGCTGTGGAGCTATGGCGGCGACGTGGTCGGAGCCGACGGGAAAGCGGCATTCGACTCCAAGGCGGGCGTCGATTCGCTGACCATGTACAAGTCGCTGATCGACAAGGGCTACACCCAGGACGGCGTCACCAACTATGCGCGCGAGGACGTGCAGAACCTGTTCAAGCAGGGCCGGGTGGCGACGATGATCACCGCGCCGTTCCTGATCAACCAGATCGCCACCGAGGCGCCGAAGCTGAACTACGGCATCGCGCCGGTGCCCAAGGAGACCACCAACGCGACCTATGCGGTCACCGATTCGGTGGTGATCTTCAAGAACAGCAAGGTTAAGCCTGCCGCCTTCAAGTTCCTGGACTTCCTGTTCACCAAGACGCCGCGCCTGGCGTTCAACAGGAACGAGGGTTTCCTGCCGACCACCAAGGCGGTGGCGGCGGATGCGTATTTCACCAAGAACGAGCGCCTGCAGACCTTCGTCAAGCTGCTGCCGGACGCGCATTTCGCGCCGACGATCACCGGCTGGGAGGATACCGGCAAGGCGGTGTCGGACGCCGTGCAGTCGGTCTATCTCGGCCACGCCGAGCCGGCGGCGGCGCTGAAGCAGGCGGCGGCGCAGGCGGACGCGGCGCTGGGCAAGTAGTCTCGGATCGGCGTCGGCTGTGCGCGCTGAGCCCCTCACCCCGGCCCTCTTCCGAGGGGAGAGGGAGAAGAGAGTGAGGGGCGCGGCGCGCGCCGCCACACCGCTGGCCCTGGTCGCGCCCAGCCTGCTGCTGGCGCTGGCGGTACTCGGCTATCCGCTGTGGGAGATCATCCACCTCTCGGTCTCGAACGTGTCGCGCTTCGGGCTGGTGCGCGGGTTTGTCGGGCTGGCCAATTTCGCCACCGTGTTCGCCGATCCGATCTTCGTTTCGGTGCTGCTGCGCACGCTGGTCTGGACCGCCTGCGTGGTCGGCGGCACGGTGCTGGTGGCGCTGCCGGTGGCGCTGGTGCTGCGCCGCGACTTCATCGGCCGCGGCGTGGCGCGCACCATCATCATGCTGCCCTGGTCGATAAAGCCTGTCGATGGCGGCGATCGTCTGGCTGTGGAGCTTCGACGGCGATCACGGCATGGTCAACACGACGCTGGCCTCGCTGGGCCTGTTGCATGTCCCGGTGCAGTGGATGGCGCGCGCCTCCACCGCGTTCCCGGTGGAGATCATGGTCGGCATCCTGGTCTCGGTGCCGTTCACCGTGACGATCCTGCTGGGCGGCCTGGCCTCGATCCCGGGCGACGTGTACGAGGCGGCCAGCATCGACGGCGCGACGCGCGGGCAGGCGTTCCGCTGGATGACCCTGCCGCTGCTGCGCCGTTCATCACCATCGCGGTGGTGCTGAACGTGATCTACGTGTTCAACAGCTTCCCGATCATCTGGGTGATGACGCAGGGCGGCCCGGACAACGGCACGCACATCCTGGTGATGTACCTGTACGAAACCGCGTTCCGGCTCGGCCGGCCGGGGCCGGCGGCGGTGATGTCGCTGGCGATGCTGGCCATCGTGCTGGTGTTCACCGCGATCTATGTGCGGATGCAACGCGAGGAGGCGGCGTGATCCGCCGGGTCACTGCTGAGCTGGCTGGTGCTGTCGCCGCTGATCGTGCTGGTGCTGTTCCCGTTCGCGGTGATGCTGTCCACGGCGCTGAAGCCGCACGACGAGGTGCTGGCCTATCCGCCGCGCTGGCTGCCCACGCATCTCGCCTGGCATAATTTCGCCGACATGTGGCGGGCGGCCGATTTCGGCACCGCCATGCTGAACAGCCTGGGCATCAGCATCGCCGCGACGCTGCTGGCGCTGGCGGTCGCGGTGCCGGCGGCCTATGCGATGGCGCGCATGACGCTGCCGGGCCAGGGCGCGTACCGGCAGTTCCTGCTGGTCACGCAGATGCTGTCGCCGATCCTGCTGGTGCTGGGCCTGTTCCGCATGGCCGCGAGCATTCCCTGGGACGGCGGCACGCTGGTCGATACGCGGCTCGGCGTGGTGCTGATCTATGCCGCGTTCAACATCGCCTTCGCGGTGTGGATGCTGGCGTCGTATTTCCGCACCATCCCGCGCGACCTGGAGGAAGCCGCCTGGATCGACGGGGCGACCCGGCTGGGCGCGGCGCTGCGGATCTTCCTGCCGGTGGCGATGCCGGCGCTGGCGGTGGCCGGGATCGTCACCTTCGTCGCCTGCTGGAACGAGTTCACCGTGGCGCTGACCCTGCTGCGCGACCCCGACAAGCTGACCCTGACGCTGCGCGTGGTGAACCTCGTGGCCGGGCGCTACAGCGTCGAGTGGAACCAGGTGATGGCGGCGACGCTGGTGGCCACCGTCCCGGTGGCCGTGGTGTTCGCGGCATTCCAGCGCCTGCTGAGCGGCGGGCTGACCCTGGGCGCGGTGAAATAAGCCGCGGGCCGCCGCCGCGTCGGCATCCCAGCGCCGGGCGGCGCGCGCACGTCGCCGTGAGGCGGCCCGGATGTATCGAAACGGAAATAGTCCGTTACTTCTGCGTCATTCTGGGGCAACATGGCCGCGGCGGGTGATGCCGACGACCCGCCGGGGGAGAGGCGCAATGCCCGACCTGCACTCTGACGCGGGCCAGATGCTCGATGACCCAGGTCCATGCACCAGCGCGCAGCGCGGGGCGCTGGGCGCGATCGTGGCCGCCGCCGAGGACGGCAGCAGCTTCGCCGCGCTCACCGGCGAGGCGGCGACCGGCAAGACCGCGGTGCTCGATATGGCCCAGGCGTTGCTGGACCATCCGCCGATCCAGGTGATCCGCGTCAGGGCGGGCGGCCAGGCGCTGACCTCGAAGCGGCTGATCGTCGCCATCGCCGGCAGCGCCGCCGAGGGCGACGACGAGGCGGCGATCGAGCGGGCGCTGGACCGGCTGCTGCTTCCGGCCCCGCCGCGCCGGCGCACGATCCTGATGGTGGACGACGCGCACGCGCTCGAACGCGACGCGCTCGCCTATCTCAGCCTGGCCAGTGGGATGTTCGGCGACGACATCGCGCCGTTGCAGATCGTGTTCGCCGGCCGCCCGTCCTTCTGGTCGCTGCTGGAGTCCGATCCGATGGGCCGCCTGTCCCAGCGGATCCGGTATCGCGCGGTGCTGGACGCGCCCATGCTGGACGTTCCCGTGCTGGATGCTCCAGCGCAGGTCGCCAGTTCCGCCGTCGCGGTGCTGCCGGGGCGGGCTGCGCTGCGCGAGCTGATGGTGCTGCGGCCGGCGCGGCGGCGCACCGTGCGCTACGCCCTGGGGTCGGGCGTCGCGGCGAGCCTGCTGGTGGCGAGCATGGTGCCAATGGGGCGCGACGCCGCCCCGCCCCGCCGCGCCCAGGCCGGCGCGCCGGCGGCGCCGAGACTGGCCGCCGCACCGCGGCCGGCCGTGGCTGCGTCCGCCGCGCCGAAGCCGGCTGCGCCGCCGCGTCCGGCCGCCGCGATCACGCCGATGGTCGTGCCGGCGGTCGCGCGGATGCCGGCCCGGCCAGCCGCGCCGGCCAGCCGGGCGATGCCCGTGCTCGCCGCTTCAGTCCCGAACGCCGCAGTCCTCAAGGTCAAGACAGATGCGGCGGCCGCGGCCCGGCCGCGTGCCGCGCCGACGCAGCTCGCTCACCCGGCGGTGCAGGTCGCGGCCGCCCGCGTCCCGGCCAGACCACTTGCGCCGCAGCCGGTCGCGCGGCCGCCCGTCGCCCCTGCCGTCGCGCCCGCGCCCGTTGCCCCGACGCTCGGCCCGGATAGCGGCCTGCTGGCAGCGGCCGGCCTGGTGACGGCGCAAGGCCGGCCGCCGCGGGCGCTGCTGGACCTGGTGTTCGCGCTACCGCCGGCGGCCGCCGCCGCGCCGGTCGCGGTGGCGAACGCCGCGCCGCCGCGGCCGCCGGGTTCGCCGCCACCGACCAGGCCGGCCGCGATCGTGCCCGCCATGGCCCGGCCCGCGCCCGTACTCGCGCTCGCGCCGGCACCCGCGGCAGTCGCGACGCTGCCGGCGCCGATCGTCGCGGCGCTGCTGAGCCGCGGCGACGACATGCTGCGGCTGGGCGACATCGGCGCGGCGCGACTGTTGTACGAGCGCGCCGCCGCGTCTGGCAGCAGCGCGGCGGCGCTGGCGATGGGCAGGACGCATGACCCGCGGGTGCTGACGCAGATCGGCGCCGAGGGGATCGCGCCGGACCCGGCCACGGCGGCGGCTTGGTACCGCCGGGCGGCGGCGCTCGGCAGTCGCGAGGCCGGCGGCCTGCTGGCCGGGCTGGAGACGACGACAGCGCAGTAGCCGGACGACCACGAAGCAAATAAGGGGGAGGACGCACGATGAAAGCAGCACGATGGCTCGGCTTCCTGGCCGTCGCCGTGACGGCGTTGGCCGCCTGCGCGCCGGCGGGCGCCCAGGCGGTGCCGCCATCCCGGCCGGCGCCGCCGGCCGCGTTCAAGGCTCCGGATCCGGGTTCGGTCGAGACGGCGAACGCGAACACCGTGGGCGTCATTTCAGGCGGCGTCGATGGCACCTATGTCCGCATCGCCGCCGACCTCGCCTCGGTTCTCGACGACGGCGACCGGCTGCGCATCCTGCCGCTGCTCGGCAAGGGTTCGGTGCAGAACGTCGCCGACATCCTGTACCTGCATGGCATCGATGTCGGCATCGTGCAATCCGACGTGCTGGCCTATATCGAGCAGCAGCGGCCCTACATGAACGTGCAGCAGCACGTCGATTACGTCGCCAAGCTGTACGAGGAGGAGGTGCATGTCCTGGCGCGCCGCGACATCGCGCGCCTGTCGGATCTCGCGCACCAGAAGGTCAACGTGGACGTGCGCGGCAGCGGCACGGAGATGACCGCCTCGGTGCTGTTCGGCGCGCTCGGGATTCCGGTGCAGCCGGTCGGCGACGATCAGGGCGTGGCGCTGGACAAGCTGCAGCGCGGCGAGATCGCGGCGATCGTCTATGTGGTGGGCAAGCCGGCGCGCCTGTTCGCCCCGCTGCCGGCCGATAGCGGGCTGCACTTCCTGGCCATCCCGATCGACCAGGCGCTGCTGGCGACCTATGTGCCGACGCAGCTCCGCCACGCCGACTATCCGGCGCTGATCGCCGGCGGGGCGCCGGTGGACACCGTGGCGGTTGGCGCGGTGATGGCGGTGTACAACTGGCCCGCGGGAACCGTCCGCTACCGCAAGGTCGCGCGCTTCGTCGATGCGTTCTTCAGCAAGTTCCACCTGTTCCAGCAGCCGCCGCGGCATCCGAAATGGCATGACGTGAACCTCGCCGCGCAGGTGCCGGGCTGGACGCGTTTTCCCGCGGCGGAGGAGTGGTTGCAGCGCGCGGCGGTCGCCGGCACGGCGGGCGGCGCGATGCAGGCGGATTTCGCCCGCTTCCTGACCAGCGCTGGCGGGTCCACCGCCAACCTGAACGACGCCCAGAAGGCGGCGCTGTTCCGGCAGTTCCAGCAATGGGAGAACACCCGCCAGGCTGCCCAGTAAGCGTAGGCGGCCACGCCCCAGCCGGGGCGCGGCTGCCAGTGCGCGCGGCGTCGTGCCGGTCGCGCTTGCCGGGAACCCCGTGCGGAAGGCGGCTGCCGGGTAACGACTGGTCCATGTGGTTCCCCATCGTGGCCTCGCTGCTGGGCGGGGGGTTCCTGTTCGGAAAGCGTCAGGGCCGCCGCTTCGACAACGGCGTGCGCACCATCGGCAGCTTCATGCTCACGCTCGGGATCATCACCATCGTGTTCGCCACGATCGCCACACACATGTTGCTGCTCAACCGATCCGAACGAGGCATCAACACATGCTTCGCATGGGCCGACCAGGACGTCGCGTCGCTGCCGGACTCCTGCTTCGTGAAGGAGTAGGCGCGCCGGGCCAGGGGGTCGCCGCGCTCTGACGCCGGGAGCGGCGGCTATCCGCGCGGGTGGGTCTGCCGCCACACCGCCAGCAGCCGCGCCGCATCGACGGCGGTGTAGCGCTGGGTGGTGGACAGGCTGGCGTGGCCAAGCAGTTCCTGGATCGAGCGCAGGTCGGCGCCGCCGGCCAGCAGGTGCGTGGCGAAGGAATGGCGCAGGGCGTGCGGCGTGGCATGCTCCGGCAGTCCGGCCAGCCGCCGGTAGTGGCGCATGTCGCGCTGCGCCACGCCCGGATCGAGCCGCCCGCCCCGCGCGCCGACGAACAGCGGCGCGTCCGGCTGGCGGCCCGGATGCAGGCGCAGCCACGCGGCGACGGCTTCGCGCACCGCCGGCAGGACCGGGACGACGCGCTGCTTGCCGCCCTTTCCCAGCACCAGCAGCGGCGCGTCGCCGCCGGGCAGCGGGGCGTGGGCCACGTCCAGCGCCAGCGCCTCGGCGATGCGCAGGCCGCAGCCGTACAGCAGGGTGAACAGCGCCGTGTCGCGCGCCTGCAGCGCGGCGCCGGCGCAGACCTGGCCTGCTTCGGCGGCCACGCCGCGGGCGTCGTCCACGCCCAGCGCGCGCGGCAGCGGCCGCTTGGCGCGCGGCGTGGCCAGCAGCCGCAGCTGCGGGTTGGCCACGTCATGCCGGCGCGCCAGCCAGCGGAAGAAGCTGCGCACCGCCGACAGATGCCGGGCGCGGGTGGCGTTCTGCGTGCCCAGGGTCGCCTCGTGCGCCAGCCAGGCGCGCAGATCCGCGGCGCGCAGTTCGGCCAGGGCGGCCAGGTCCGGCTCGCCGCCGAGATGGCCGGCGAGAAAGCCGAGAAACGCGGCGACATCGCGGCCGTACGCCTCGACGGTCAGCGGCGAGGCGCGCCGCTCATGGGTCAGCCAGTCGAGGAACTCGCCCCGCGCCGCCTCGGCCAGCATCATCGCCCCGGCATCAGCGGCCCGGCATCATCGGCCCGGCATCAGCGGCGCAGCGCCGCGGCCACCGCGCAGCCCAGGAACGCCAGGGCCCCGGCGCCCTGGCCCGGATCGAGCGCGCCGGGATGCCGTGCGGCCAGCGCCAGCAGCGCCGGCGCGTCGCCCGGCACGCGGACCAGCGCATCATGCCGGGCCAGCGGCGCCGCCTCGGCGTGCAGCATCGCCGCGTCCTCGCCGGCGTCGCGGAACACCACGGCGCGGCCGCCGAGAAGGCGCGCGACCGAGCCGGGCGGCAGCCGCCGCGCGCCGCGCAGGACGAGGCCCTCGGCGCACAGCCCGGCGGCGTCCACCGCCAGGATCGCCGGCAATTCGCTGGCCACGCACTCCGCGGCGTCGGCGGCCGCGATCAGCACCAGCACCGCCTGCTGCACGCGCGCGGCCAGTCCCGCCGCGGCGCGTCCGGCCGCCAGCACGCCGTCGGCCCGCGCGATCATTTCCGCCGCGTGCGCGCGCTCGCGGGTCAGCATCGCCGCCATATGGTCGGCCAGCGCCTCGCCATGCACCCGCGCCGGCGGCGCGAGCCAGCGGTACAGCTCGGGATTGTCGGCCAGAAAGCGCGGGTTGGCGCGCAACCAGGCGGAGACGACGTCGGCATCGACGCCGGCATGGCCGTCGCGGGGGCCGGGGCGGCCCCCGTCCGGGCAGGCGTCCGGCTGTGCGCCGCGATGCGGGGTCAGGTGTGCGCCGCCTGTTTCAGATCGACGATGTGCTGCCCGGTCTTGGCCCAGTCTGCGGCGAAGCTGGCCAGGCCCTTGTCGGTCAGCGGATGGTGGTACAGCGAGCGCAGCACCGACGCCGGCATCGTCGCCACATGCGCGCCGAGCTTGGCGGCGGTGACGATGTGGTGCGGGCCGCGGATGCTGGCGACCAGCACCTGGGTATGCAGGTAGTCGTAGTTCTCGAAGATCTGCACGATGTCGGCGATCAGGTTCATGCCGTCCTCGCCCACGTCGTCCAGCCGTCCGACGAACGGGCTGACGAAGGTGGCGCCCGCCTTGGCCGCCAACAGCGCCTGCGCGGCCGAGAAGCACAGCGTCACGTTGACCTTGGTGCCGTCGTCGGACAGCGCCTTGCAGGCGCGCAGCCCGTCCGGGGTCAGCGGCACCTTGACCGTGACGTTGGTCGCGATCTTCCGCAGCACGTCGGCCTCGCGCATGATCGGGTCGAACGCGGTCTCGGTCACCTCGGCGCTGATCGGGCCGGGGACGATGCCGCAGATCTCCTTGATGACTTCCAGGATCTTGCGCCCGGACTTGGCGATCAGCGAGGGGTTGGTGGTCACCCCGTCCACCAGCCCGGTGGCGGCGAGTTCCCGGATGTCGGCGATCTCGGCGGTATCGACGAAGAACTTCATGCCCTGGCCCTCGCTCGCGTGATGCGGCATCAGCTTACAGGATGGCGGGCGGCAGTAGAAGGCAGCGGGGGCGGGCGGTCGATCACGACCTTCTGCCTTCGCCCGTGCCGCCGGCGCGGCAGCGGGTGCCGGTGCTGCTGCCGCTGCCGCTGGCCGCGCCGTTCGACTACCGCGTGCCGGCGGACCTGCAGGCCGCGCCCGGCGACCTGGTGCTGGCGCCGCTGGGGCGGCGCGAGGTGGTGGGGGTGGTCTGGGACGGGCCGGCCGACGCCGCGGTGGGCGACAACCGGCTGCGCCCGCTGGCCGGCCGCATCGACGGGCCGCCGATGCGCGCCGACCTGCGCCGGCTGGTGGACTGGATCGCCGGCTACACCCTGGCCCCGCTTGGCGAGGTGCTGGGGCTGGCGCTGCGCACCAACGCGCTGCGCCCCGAGCCCGTGGCGCTGGGCTGGAGCGTGGCCGATGGCGTGACCGCGGATGCGGCCCGGACACCGGCGCGCCGCCGCGTGCTGCAGGCCGCCGCCGCCGGCCCGGCCAGCAGCGCCGCGCTGCGCGAGGCGGCCGGGGTGGGCAGCGGGGTGGTCCGCGCGCTGGCCGATGCCGGGTTGCTGCTGCCGGTCGCCATGCCGCAGGCCGCGCCGTTCGCCTGGCCCGACCTGGAGCGGGCGGGACCGACGCTGTCCGCCGACCAGAGCGCCGCCGCCTCGGCGTTGCGTGATGCGGCGGCGGCCGGGTTCTCGGTCAGCCTGCTCGATGGCGTGACCGGCTCCGGCAAGACCGAAGTGTACCTGGAGGCGGTGGCCGAGACGCTGCGGCGCGGCCGGCAGGCGCTGGTGCTGCTGCCCGAGATCGCGCTGTCGGCGCAATGGCTGGACCGCTTTGCCGCCCGGTTCGGCTGCGTGCCCGCCGCCTGGCACTCGGATCTGTCGTCGCGGGTGCGGCGGGCGACCTGGCGCGCGGTGGCGGCCGGTCAGGCCCCGGTGGTGGTCGGCGCGCGCTCGGCGCTGTTCCTGCCGTTCCCCGACCTGGGGCTGGTGGTGGTCGATGAGGAGCACGAGACGGCGTTCAAGCAGGAGGACGGCGTCGCCTATCACGCGCGCGACATGGCGGTGGTGCGCGCCCGGCTATGCGCCGCCCCCGCGATCCTGGTCTCGGCGACGCCCAGCCTGGAGACGCTGGCCAATGTTCAGGCCGGCCGCTACCGGCACCTGAAGCTGAGCGCCCGGCATGGCGGGGCGACGCTGCCGGCGGTGGCGCTGCTCGACATGCGCGAGCAGCCGCCGGAGCGCGGGCGGTTTCTGGCCGATGCGCTGGTCGCGGCGGCGCGCGAGGCGATGGCGCGGGGCGAGCAGGCGCTGCTGTTCCTGAACCGGCGCGGCTACGCGCCGCTGACCCTGTGCCGGCGCTGCGGGCACCGTTTCGCCTGCCGCAACTGCACCGCCTGGCTGGTCGAGCACCGGGCGCGCAGGCTGCTGCAGTGTCACCATTGCGGCCATGCCGAGCCGATCCCGCCGGTCTGCCCGGCCTGCGCCGCGCCGGACAGCCTGGCCCCGGTCGGGCCGGGGGTGGAGCGCATCACCGAGGAAGCCCGCGCGCTGTTCCCCGACGCGCGGCTGCTGGTGATGGCCAGCGACACGCTGCCCGGCCCGCACGCGGCGGCCGCGGCGGCGCGGGCGATCGCCGCGCGCGAGGTGGACCTGATCGTCGGCACGCAGGTCGTGGCGAAGGGCTGGCATTTCCCGCATCTGACGCTGGTGGGCGTGGTCGATGCCGATCTCGGCCTGGGCGGCGGCGACCTGCGCGCAGCCGAGCGCACCGTGCAGCTGCTGCACCAGGTGGCGGGCCGGGCCGGCCGGGCGGAGGCGCCGGGGCGGGTGCTGCTGCAGACCTATTCGCCCGAGCATCCGGTGATGCAGGCGCTGGCCTCCGGCGACTACGCGCAGTTCATGGCGCGCGAGGCGGCCGAGCGCCGGCCCGGCTTCTGGCCGCCGTTCGGGCGCCTCGCGGCGCTGGTCGTCAGCGCGGACAGCGCCGAGGCGGCCGACCTGCTGGCCCGCGAGCTGGGCCGCGCCGCGCCGTCGGGCGAGGGGTTCGTGGTGCTGGGTCCGGCGCCCGCGCCGTTGGCGATGCTGCGCGGCCGGCACCGGCGGCGGCTGCTGCTCAAGGCGCGGCGAGACGTGGCGGTGCAGCCGCTGCTGCGGGCGTGGCTGGCGCAGGTGCGCGTGACCGGGACGGCCAGGGTGGACGTGGACGTGGACCCGATCAGTTTTCTTTGACCCTGCTCTGTGACACGATGCAACGGATCCAACAGCAGAAGGGTCGATCTGCCGGATGACCCGCCGCCTCGCCGCGCTTTTGGCCGCCGACATTGCGGGCTACTCGCGCCTTATGCACGAAGACGAGGAGGCGACCCATGCGCGCTTCACCGAGATCATGCGCGGCGTGGTCGATCCCGCGATCGGCCAGCACGCCGGGCGCATCGTCAAGAACACCGGGGACGGCTTCCTCGCCGAGTTCGGCAGCGCCGTCGAGGCGGTCGGCTGCGCGCTGCAGTTCCAGGACGACATCGCGGCGATCACCGCCGACGCGACCGACGAAAGCCCGCTGGAGTTCCGCGTCGGCATCCATCTCGGCGAGGTGATCGTCGAGCAGCGCGACATCTTTGGTGACGGCGTCAACATCGCTGCGCGCATCAACGGACTGGCCGAGCCGGGCGGCATCATGCTGTCCGACGCGGTGCATGAGAACGTGCGCGGCCGGCTGCCCTGCGAGTTCGAGGATCTGGGCGTGCAGCAGGTGAAGAACATCGCCCGTCCGCTGCATCTTTTCCGCGCCGTTCCGGCCGCACGGCAGCGCGCGCCGGCGCGCGCCGCGGCAACGGCGCGTCCGTCGATCGTCGTGCTGCCGTTCCAGAGCCTCGGCGGCGACGCCGCGCAGGACAGCCTGGCACTCGGGATCGTCGAGGATCTCAGCACGGCGCTGTCGCGCTTTCGCGCGCTGCTGGTGCTCGCCTGCGGGCCGGGTCCCGTATTCCGGGGACGCGACATCGATGTGCGGCAAGTCGGGCGCGAGCTTGGCGCGCGCTATGTCGTGCTGGGCAGCCTGCGCCGGATCGGCGAGGACCTGCGCATCAGCTGCCAGGCGATGCACGCCGACACCGCGGCGCAGCTCTGGGCCGAGCGGTATGACTGCGATCTGACGGGCACGTTCGCCGCACAGGACGCGATCGTCGCCAGCATCGTCGGCGGTCTGGCGCCGGCGCTGGAGCGCGCCGAGATCGAGCGCGCGCGCTGCAAGCCGGTGCAGGGGCACGACGCCTATGACCTGTACCTGCACGCGCTGGCCGCGCACCGGATGGCGACGCGGCAGGACAACGAGGACGCGCGGGCGTGGCTCAATCAGGCGCTCGCGCTGGATGCGTATTTCGTGCCCGCGCTGGTGCTCGCGGATACCAGCGTGGCGGTCGCGGTGGCGAACGGGTGGCTGCCGCCGGAGGCGCTGGGCAGCGCGCTGCGACACGCGCGGCTGGCGGCGGAACTGGCCCCGGACGATGCCGATGCGCTGGCCGCGCTGGCGCGCCGAACCGCGATGGTGACCGGGGACGTCGAACAGGCGATCGTGCTCGCCGAGCGGGCCGCCGCCGCCAATCCCCTGTCGCCCGCAGTGTGGCGTTGCTGCGGGTATGCGTTCCTGTACGCCGGGCGCGGCGAGCAAGCCTTGCAGGCGTTCCAACGGGCGCGGCAGCTGGCGGCCGAGGACGAGTTGGGCGGCATCGGCGTGGCCTACGCGCTGCTTGATCTCGGGCGCGACGCGGAGGCGATGGACGCGGCGCGCCGGGCCGCGCATCACGATCCGGCCTCGGTCGGCGCCTATCGCGTGCTGGCGGCGGGGCTGGCGCTGGCCGGCCGCGACGACGACGCAGCCGCCGCCGTGCGCCGGCTGCTCGAGCTGGACCCGGCCTGCTGCATCGCGGCGGTCGGACGCGGCTTCGGCATGGCCGGAGCGGGCGGGGCGCGGCTGATGGCGGGTCTGCGCCGGGCCGGGATCGCCGAGACAAGCGCGCCCGCGTCCCGGCGCGGCGCGGCCGGCGAGGCAGCCGGGGCCATGGGCGCGCTGCGCGGCCTGCCCGAGCCGCGCCGCATGCTGCTGGTGAGCCAGCTCGACGTGCCGCGACGCGACGTGCCGATCGGACCGGCGCCGCTGCTGATCGGCCGCGCGCCCGACTGCGACCTGGTGCTGAGCGACCATCGGGTGTCGCGCGCGCATTGCCGGATCGTGCTGGCGGATGACGCGGTGACGGCGACCGACCTCAACTCGACCAACGGCACGCTGCTCGATGGCCAGCCGATCACCCGGACCACCACGCTGCCGCCCGGCGCGGTGCTGCAGATCGGCGCGTGCCGCCTGGAGTACCGCTGCGAGGAACTGGCCGACCCGGAGGCCACGATCGCCGGCCGCCCGAGGCCCGGCGTGACCGGCATGCAGCGCCGCCAGGGGTCGCCCGCGTGAGCGGGCAGGCGCAGGGTGTTTCGAGCGTTCGACGGGTTTGCCTTGCACGGGCGATCGCATCTTGCTTGAGACCGTTGCGAAACCCTCATTGACCTGTCATGGCCGTGCCTGGCACGGCCATGACAGTGAACGACGGTGGCAGCCATCCTTGACTCCCGCCGCCGACCAGCTTAACCCGCCCGCATAGCCGGGAACGCGGACGTGCCTTCGGGGCACGCCCCGCCGTCATGCGCGTGGCATGGAGGCCTACCGGCACAACACGCACCCAGACCTCCATCGCGGGCACGGGGCACAGAGCCGAAAGGGCACGCGCATGACCAAGCGCGCCGAAAGCAAGTACAAGATCAACCGCCGCTTGGGCGTCAACCTGTGGGGCCGCCCCAAGTCGCCGCTGTCCAAGCGCGACTACGGACCCGGCCAGCATGGCCAGCGCCGCAAGCAGAAGCCGACCGATTTCGGCATCCAGCTGATGGCCAAGCAGAAGCTGAAAGGCTATTACGGCAACATCGGCGAGAAGCAGTTCCACAAGTATTACGTGGAAGCGGTGCGCCGCAAGGGCGATACCGGCGAGAATTTGATCGAGCTGCTGGAGCGCCGGCTGGATGCGGTGGTGTACCGCATGAAGTTCGCGATCACCCCGTTCGCCGCCCGCCAGTTCGTCAACCACGGCCACGTCACCGTCAACGGCAAGCGGGTCAATATTTCCAGCTTTCTCGTGCAGGACGGCGACGTGATCGAGGTGCGCGAGAAGTCCAAGCAGTTGGCGATGGTGCTGGACGCCACCCAGACCGCCGAGCGCGACGTGCCGGAATACCTGGAGGTCGATCATCGCGCCATGAAGGGCCGCTTCGCGCGCACGCCGAAACTGTCGGACGTGCCGTTCCCGGTGCAGATGGAACCGAACCTGGTGGTGGAGTTCTACTCCCGCTGAGGCGCGGGGCGGAACGGCACATGGACCCGGTTCTGGTCGAGGCGACGCGGGGCGGCATCGTCGAGAGCCGCCATCGCGGCGCGGCCGTGGTGGTCGATGCGCATGGCGGCACGGTGCTGTCGGTGGGCGATGTCGAGCAGGCGGTGTTTCCCCGCTCGGCGGTCAAGGCGCTGCTGGCCCTGCCGCTGGTGGAGACCGGGGCGGCGGACCGCCTGGGGCTGACCGACGCGCAGCTGGCGCTGGCCTGCGCGTCGCATTCCGGGCAGCCGGAGCATGTCGGCGCGGCGGCGGCGATGCTGGCGCGCGCCGGCCGCACCGGCGACGTGCTGGAATGCGGCGCGCATTGGCCGTACCGCGAGGACGCGATGCGCGCGATGATCGCCGCCGGCCAGACGCCGACGCCGCTGCACAACAACTGCTCTGGCAAGCACGCGGGATTCGTCTGCCTGGCCTGCGACCAGGGCCACGATCCGGCCGGCTACGTGTCGCCGGAGCATCCGACGATGCAGATGGTGACACGGGCGCTGGCCGAGATGACCGGCACGGCGCTGGATGCGCGCAATCGGGCGGTCGATGGCTGCTCGATCCCGACCTTCGCCATTCCGCTGCGGGCGCTGGCGCTGGCTTTCGCACGGTTCGCGACCGGGCAGGGGTTGTCGCCCGACCGCGCCGCCGCCGCCGCCCGGCTGCGCGCGGCGGTGGCCGGACACCCGTTCATGGTGGCCGGCAGCGACCGTTTCGACACCAGGCTGATGACCGCGACCGGCCCCGCGGTGTTCAGCAAGACCGGCGCGGAGGGCGTGTTCTGCGTGGCCCTGCCGACGCTGGGGCTGGGGCTGGCGCTGAAATGCGACGACGGCGCCGGTCGCGCGTCCGAGGCGGCGACGGCCGCCATCCTGCGCCGGCTGCTGCCGGACCTGTCCGAAGTTCTGGCGGATCTGGCGCGGCCGACGCTGCGAAACTGGAACGGCATCGCGGTGGGCGAGGTCCGTCCCGCCGAGGCGCTGGCATGACCGACGCCGCGACGGAGATCGCCCGCCGCCGCACCTTCGCGATCATCTCTCACCCGGATGCCGGCAAGACCACGCTGACCGAGCGCCTGCTGCGCGCCGGCGGCGCGATCCAGCTTGCCGGCAACGTGCGCGCCAAGGGCGAGCGACGGCGCACCCGTTCGGACTGGATGGGCATCGAGCGCGAGCGCGGCATTTCCGTCGTCACCTCGGTGATGACGTTCGAGTACGCGGGCTGCGTGTTCAACCTGCTGGACACGCCCGGGCACGAGGATTTTTCCGAGGACACGTACCGCACGCTGACCGCGGTCGATGCCGCGGTCATGGTGATCGACGCGGCCAAGGGCATCGAGGCGCGCACCCGCAAGCTGTTCGAGATCTGTCGGCTGCGCGACATCCCGATCCTGACCTTCGTCAACAAGATGGACCGCGAGGCGCAGGATCCGTTCGCGCTGCTGGACGAGGTTTCGTCCGCCCTTGCGCTGGACACCGCGCCGGTGACGTGGCCGATCGGGCGGGCCAGCGACTTCGTCGGCACATACGACATTCGCGCGCGCGCGATGCACCTGATGCAGGATCTCGCGCAGTCCGACCCGCGCCTGATCGCGATGGGCGAGGAGCTGGACCTGGTGCGCGCGGCGCTGCCGGAGTTCGACGTCGCCGCCTTCGCCGCCGGGCACCTGACGCCGGTGTTCTTCGGCAGCGCAATTCGCGAGATCGGGGTGTCCGACCTGCTGGACGGCCTGGCATCGTACGGCCCGCGCCCGCGCGCGCAGCCGGCGGATACGCGCGTGGTCGAAGCGGACGAGGCGAACCTGACGGCGCTGGTCTTCAAGATCCAGGCGAACATGGATCCGAACCATCGCGACCGCATCGCCTTCGCCCGCGTCTGCTCCGGCCGGCTGGTGCGCGGGATGCGGCTGCGCCAGGTGCGCACCGGCAAGCTGATCCCGCTGCACGCGCCGCAATTCTTTTTCGCACGCGACCGGCAGATTGCCGACGAGGCATTCGCGGGCGACGTGGTGGGCATCCCGAACCACGGCACGCTGCGCATCGGCGACACGCTGAGCGAGACCGAGGACCTCAACTTCGTCGGCGTGCCGTATTTCGCGCCGGAGATCCTGCGTCGCGTGCGGCTGGACGACGCGATGAAGGCGAAGAAGCTGCGCCAGGCGTTGCAGGAACTGGCCGAGGAAGGCGTGGTGCAATTGTTCCGCCCGCAGGACGGCAGCCCGGCGATGGTGGGCGTGGTCGGCACCTTGCAGCTGGACGTGCTGGTGGCGCGGCTGGCCGGCGAGTACGGTGTGGCCATCGGCTACGAGACGCCGCCCTTCGCGCTGGCGCGCTGGGTGTCGGGCGAGCGGGCGGAGCTGGACCGGTTCGTGTCGGCGCAGCGTAGCGCGATGGCGGACGACGTGGACGGCGACCCGGTGTTCCTGGCCAGCAGCGCCTTCATGCTGCGCCGGACGGCGGACCTGCATCCGGGCCTGACGTTCCGCGACATCAAGGATTTCCGGGCGGAGCGGGCGGCGGCCTGACCGCTGCGCCGGGCGGGGTTTACTCCTTGACGGCGCCAGCCGCCAGGCCCTCGACCAGCAGGCGTTGCAGCCACGCGAAGCCGAGCGCCACCGGCAGCACCGAGATCGCCGACGCCGCCATCAGGCTGCCCCAGTCGGTCATGTGCGGACCCTTGAAGATCATGATGCCGGGGGTCAGCGTGCGCCGCGCCTCGTTGTCGATCAGCACGTAGCCGAACATGAACTCGTTCCAGGCGGTGACGAACACGAACAGCCCGATCGCCAGCAGGCCAGGGGCCGCCAGCGGCAGCAGGATGCGCAGGATGAACGCGATGCGCGGGCAGCCGTCCAGCTCCGCCGCTTCCTCCAGCTCGCGCGGGATGGTGTCGAAGAAGCTTTTCAGCAGGAACACGCAGAGCGGGATCGCGAAGGTGCAGTAGGTGAGGATCAGCGCCGCGTAGGTGGACAGCAGGTGCAGCGAGCGCATCAGGATGTACAGCGGCACCAGCAGCAGCACGCCGGGCACCATCTGCGACAGCACCAGCGCGCCGCCCACCAGCTGCGCCGGGCGGATGCGCGGCCAGCGGCTCAGCACATAGCTGCAGAACACCGACACGATCAGCGTCAGCAGCGTGGTGGCGATGCCGACCACCAGGCTGTTGCGGAAATAGATCGGAAATTGCCGAGTGCAGCAGCACGTTGCGGAAATTGTCCAGCGTCGGCGCGGCGATCAGGAAGGTGGGGTGGCTGGTCAGCACCTCGTCGTACGGCTTCAGCGCGGTGTCCAGCATCCACAGGAACGGAAACAGGCAGAACACGCTGAGCAGGATCAGCACCGCGTAGCTGGCCCCGGCGAAGGCGACGCGCCGGGGACGGCCGATCACCATGCGCCGGCCGCCGCCCGGACGCGGCGCAGCCGCACGCCGGCGTAGTGATACACGAAGAACGCGGTCGCCATGAAGCCGAGCATCATGCTGGCCAGCGCACAGGCCGCGCCGACGTCGAAATTCTGCATGGCGTAGCGGTAGATCATGATCGGCAGCGTCTCGGACGCGGTCAGCGGGCCGCCTTGCGTCATCACCCAGATGAAGTCGAAATTGATCGCCGTCCAGACGACATGCAGGAAGATCAGGGTCAGCGACACGCCGCGCAGATGCGGCATGGTGATGACGCGGAACCGCCGCCAGGTGCCGGCGCCGTCGATCGCCGCCGCCTCATGCAGGTCGCGCGGGATCGCCTGCAAGGCGGCGAGCAGGCTGACCGCATAGAACGGGAAGCTGCGCCAGATATTGACGACCGTCACCGTGAGCAGCGCGGAGTCGAGCCGGCCGAGAAAGAAGAACGGCTTGTGCAGGATGCCCAGGCGCACCATCCACAGATTCAGCACGCCGTATTCCGGGGCGAGCATCCAGCTCCAGTCGAGTCCGGCGACGACGATCGGGATCAGCCACGGCACGATCACCGCGGCGCGGAACAGCGCGCGCAACCGCACCGGCTGCGCCAGCGCCAGCGCCGCGACCAGGCCTAGCGCATATTCGCCCGCGACCGAGAGCGCGGTCCACTAGACGGTGTGCCACAGTGACGACAGGAAATCCTCGTCGCCCAGCACGGTCGCGTAGTTGTCCAGGCCGGCGAAGCCCGAGACGGTCGGGTTGACCAGGTCGGCGTAGTGCAACGACAGCCAGACACCCGCAGCAGCGGGTAGGCGACCAGCAGCAGGAAGAACAGCGCGGCGGGGGCCAGGAACAGCAGCGCCGTGCGCCGCGTCTGCGCGGCACGGCTGGAGCGGCGGGCGGCGGCGCGGCGCGCGCGCCGCATCGGCGGCCCGGCGCGCAGCGTGGCGGTCGCCGCCCGCACCGGTTCAGCCCGCCGCGCCGAGATGCCCGGACTGGCGGAGGTCGTGGTTGATGGTGCCGCCTAGCCATTTCGCCGTCGTCTCCGGGGCCTCGTTCTTCAGCAGCACGCGGCCGATCGCCTGCTCCATGTCGCGCGTGATGCCGCCGAGCGGCACCGGCGGGAACACCACGCCGGTCGGCGCCAGCTCGTGAAGCCCTGGCCCCATTTCGTATCGGTGGACACATCCATGCGCGGCGAGTTCTGCGGGTGCACCGCCTGCTGGAACTGCTTGCTGGTGAGGAAGTCCGAAGCCCAGCGCCTCCTTGCGGATGCGCGCTGGCCTTGAACACATAGAACGGGTTGATCTCGAAGAATGTGGCGGACTTCGCGCCGGCAAGGCGGTGCGGCGATCGCCACGTCGGCCATTTGCTGCGGGTTCTGCGCCTCGCGGCTTTGCATCCACGGACCGTCGATCACCATGGCATAGCGGCCGAGCGCGAAATTGGTATCCTCCTCCTCATAGCCCCAGCCGGTCGCGTCGGACGGGATCGCGCCGCTGATCCAGCAGCGCGCTGATAGAAGGTGAACACCTTTGCCGCGCCCTGCATCTCCGCCGGGTTCTGCGCCCAGTCGTTCGGAACTTGCCGTCCCTGGTCGGCACCGCCAGCGACGCGCCCTGCTGCGCCAGGTACATGATCAGCTCCTGCGGCGAGCGCACGCCGGTCCCGGCAATGCCGAACCCGTCCTTGCCGGTCGTCTGCTTGATCTTCGCCGAATCGGCCAGCAGCGCGTCCCAATCCGCCGGCGGCTGCGCGATGCCCGCCTGGCGCAGCATGTCGGCGTGATACAGCAGCGCGCGGATGCCCAGATAGTGCGGCAGCGCCATCAGGCGCCCGCCGATGGTCAGCGCGGCGATCACGTTCGGGTAGATCTGCGCGCGCGCCTTCCACGACTGCTCGAAGGCGGTCGAGATCCATCAGCGCGCCCATGCGGTTCAGCTCGCCGAGCCATTCCGGCAGGCCCCAGCTGATGTCCGGACCCTGGCCGCCGGCCACCGCGGTGATAAGCTTGTCGTGCAGCGCGTCATAGGTGATGTTCTGCACGTCGATCGCGATGTCGGGATGCGCGGTCTCAAACAGCGCCAGCTGCTGCTTGGCGGCGATGGCGTCCGCCTGCGCCGGATCCCAGGAAACCCAGAAGTGCAGCGTCACCTTCTCCTGCGCGCGGCCGAGCGCCGGCGCCAGGAGCAGACCGGCCGCCAGCGGCCAATCCAGCTAGTCGCATGTTGGCTTCCTCCCCTTCGCAGCGTCGCCCGCCGCCCCGTGGCGGCGCGCCGGCTCAGCCCGCGCCGGCCGTCTCCGCGGCTTTGGCGCGTTCACGCAGTTCATCGACGCTGCGCACCCTCTGGCGCGCGGCGCCCTGCCAGGCGCGGGTCGGCACCCGCGCGCCCAGCCAGCCGCCGCTGTGCGCCGTCGATCGCGTGCGCGTATTGCGGCAGCCACGCGGCCTGGGCGACCAGCATCTCGTCCACCATCTGCCACACCTCCTCCGGGTCGCAGACCGCGCCCACCAGCGGGTCGTGCAGCACCGCGAGCTTCAGCAGGTCGACGTCGCCCGTCACCGCGGCCTGCACCGACATGCGCTGCACGCCGATCGACGCCGTGCAGGTCGCGGCGCAGCCGAGCGGCAGCGTCAGCCCGGCCACCATGTTCAGCCCGAAGCGATCGACGAAGCCGGGCGTCTCGACGATGCAATCGGCGGGCAGGTTGGCGACCAGGCCGTCGTTGCGCACGTTGAAGTGGCCGCGATAGACCCGCCCCGTCTCCAGCCCCTCGATGATGTAGCTGGCATGCTCGGTGCTGCGCCGGTGCTGCGACAGCGGCGCGCCGGCCTCGGCAAGCCAGCGCGGGAAATCGGTCTCGAACCAGTTGCGCTGCTCGGTGCAGTGGCGCAGATAGCCGCCGGTCTCGCCGTTGATCCAGTTCGGACAGGTCGATCCAGCGGTCGATCTCGTCCGGGCGCTTGCGATACCAGGGCAGGTATTCGCACAGGTGCCCGTTGCTCTCGGTGGAATAGACGCCGAAGCGGCGCAGCACGTCGATGCGGACCTTTTCCTGCCGGCTCAGCACGGGATGGCGCTCGAACGCCTCCAGCAACTCGGCGGCCTCGATGCGGCGGCCGCGAAAGCGGATGTCGATGTACCAGGTCTGGTGGTTGATGCCGGAGCAGATGTACTCGACCTCATGCGGGTCCTCGGCGCCCAGCACCTCGGCGATCTGCTCCCAGCCATGCTGCACGCCGTGGCACAGGCCGATCGTGTTGCGCACGCCGCCATGCTCGATCGCCGCCCAGGTGTTCATCGCCATCGGGTTGGCGTAGTTCAGGAGCCACGCGCCCGGCTCGGCCACCTCGCGGATGTCGCGGCAGAACGCCAGGATCTGCGGGATGCTGCGCTGGCCGTACAGCACGCCGCCGGCGCAAATCGTGTCGCCGACGCATTGATCGACGCCGTATTTCAGCGGCACCTCGATGTCGCTGTGGAACGCCTCCAGGCCGCCGACGCGCACGCAGCACACGACGTAGCGCGCGCCATTGAGCGCCCGCCGCCGGTCCAGCGAGGTGCTGATCGTGGCGCGGCAGGCGGTTGGCCTCCACGTCGCGGCGCAGGATCTGCGCGACCATGTCGAGGTTGTCTGGATTGATGTCGTGCAGCGCGAACTCGGTGTCGCGCAGTTCCGGCACCTGCAGCAGGTCGCGCACCAGCTTGCGCGTGAAGCCGACGCTGCCGGCGCCGATGACGGCTACCTTCATCGCATTCCCTCCCGAGGCTTGCGGTCGCTCGAGGGATCTCTACGCTGCGCCGCCGCCGGGCAGAACAGGAAATTCGTGCTATGACCGGGCATTCCATGCTGGACGCGCTGCGCGCCCGCCCGCCCGGCGGCGTGTCGCTGGCGTTTCCCAAGCAGCGCCTTGGGCTGCACGCGATGCTGACCAGCGCCGGCTATGACCGCGTGGCCGATCGCAGCTATGACTGGCACGGCCGCCGCCGCGGCGACGCGCCTTTCGTGCTGCTGCAGCACACGCTGGGCGGGCGGGGCCGGCTGCTGTTCGAGGGGCGTCGCTACGACGTGCGCCCCGGCCAGGCGATGCTGCTGCGCTTCCCGCACGACAACCGCTACTGGCTGGGACGCGGCGATGCGTGGGAGTTCTTCTGGCTGCTGCTGAACGGGCGCGAGGTGCTGCGCATCTGGCGCGAGGCGATGGCGCTGGGCGGCCCGGTGGTGGAACTGTCGGGGACGACGATTGAGCGGCTCGCCGGCCTCACGCTCGACACGCTGCGCGGCGAGGCGGCGACCCCGGCGCGCGCGTCGGCCCTGGCCTACGCCGCGGCGATGGCGGTGGCCGAGGATTTGCTGCCCTGGGGCCAGCCCCGCAGCGCGGCCGAGCGGCCGGCGGCGCTGGAGCGCGCCGTGTCGCTATGCGAGGCGCGCGCCTTCGAGCAACTGGATGTGGCCAAGCTGGCCAGCGCCGCCGGCTATAGCCGCTATCACTTCAGCCGGCTGTTCGCCGCGCATGAGGGCATGTCGCCGGCGCGCTATGTGCTGCGCCTGCGCATGGCGGAGGCGGCGCGGCTGCTGCGGGTGGACGACGCGCCGATCAAGGTGATCGCCGGGCGCTGCGGCTTTGCCGACGCCAATTACTTCGCAAAGGTGTTCCGGCGCTGCTACGGCATGGGGCCGAAGGATTTCCGCCGCAGCGGCATGTTCGCGGGCGCGCCGGGGCCGTCGCTGTAGGCGGATGCCGCGGGCAGGGCGGATCAGCGCACGCCGATGCCCGCGCGCAGCCCGCCATCCACCAGGTAGTCGCCGCCGGTGCAGAACCCCGCCCGCGGGCTGGCCAGGAACGCCACCATCTCCGCCACCTCCTCGGCCTCGGCGATGCGGCCCAGCGGGTGCGCCTGCCCGAACCGGCGGAACACCGCCTCCACATCCGCGTCCTGCCCGTCGAACCGCCGCGCCGCCAGCGCCAGCATCGGCGTGCGCACCGAGCCGGGGCTGACGGAGTTCACCCTGATCCCGTCCGCCGCATGGTCCAGCGCCATCGCCCGCGTCAGCGCGTGGATCGCGCCCTTGCGACGCGACATAGGCCGCGACGCCCTGCTGGCAGGCATGGCCCTGCACCGAGGCGAGGTTGACGATCGCCCCGCCGCCGCGCCGGCGCAGCGCCGGGATGCCATAATGGCCGGTGAGATAGATCGCCGCCGACATTGACCGCCATGCAGCGCGCCCATTCGGCGGCGTCCGTCTGCTCGCACCGTGCCGTACGGGATGCACCGCCGCGGCGTTGACGATGATGTCCAGGCCGCCGAGCAATTCGCGCCTCGGCATAGGCCACCGCCGCGGCCACGTCGGCGGCGACCGACACGTCGGCGCGGCGGACATGCACGCGGGACTCGGCCGCCGCAGCGCCGCGTTCGCCTCGGCGTCGATGCCGCAGGCGACCATTCGCGCGCCCGCCGCCGGCCAGGCGCAGCGCCGTGGCGCGCGCGATGCCGGAGGTGCCGGTGACCAGCGCCACGCGGCCGTCGAACTCGTCCATCGCTGCTCTCCCCGCCGCTATCGTCGGACCAGATTGCACGCTTGACAGCCTAGCGCCGCTGCGCGCACACCGCAATCAGCGGCGTCTGGTCCAACAAATACCGCGAGCGGGGAACGCATGAAGATCGGCTTCGGCCTGTACCGGCACATGCTCGACGACGCGCATTTCGCCTTCGCCCGGCAATGCGGCGCCACGCACATCGTCGTCCACATGTGCGACTATTTCCGCGGCAGCGAGGCCACCTCGCGCGCCGATCAGCCGGTGGGCGACGGCTCCGGCTGGGGCATCGCCGAGGGGCGCATCTGGAGCAGCGGACGAACTGTCGCGCTGCGCGACCGGATGGCGCGGCACGGGCTGACCTTTTTCGCCATCGAGAACTTCGATCCCGGCCATCTGGGACCACATCCTGTTCGACGGCCCGAAGCCGCGACGCGCAGATGGCCGGGCTGCAGCAACTCATCCGCAACGTGGGCGAGGCCGGCATCGGCGTGTTCGGCTACAATTTCAGCCTGGCGGGCGTGGCCGGGCGCGTCACCACGCATGGCGCGCGCGGCGGCGCGCCGTCGGTCGGGCTGGACGGGCGCAACGCCGTGACCGAAAGCCCGCTGCCCGCCAGCATGGCCTGGAACATGGTGGTGGACGAGGCGGCGACCGGCCTGCGCGAGACGGTGCCGCGCGAGGCGCTGTGGCAGCGGCTGCGCTGGTTCCTCGACGGCATCCTGCCGGTGGCCGAGGCGGCGGGCGTGGTCATGGCGGCGCACCCGGACGATCCGCCGATCGACATGGACCGCGCGCCAGCCGCGCCTGGTCTATCAGCCGCATCTGTACCAGACCCTGCTCGACACGCGTCCCAGCCCGTCGAACGGGCTGGAGTTCTGCCTCGGCACCATTGCGGAGATGGCGGAAGGCGACGTGTACGAGACGGTGCGCCGGCACGCGGCGCAGGGCCGCATCGCCTACATGCACCTGCGCAACGTGCGCGGGCGCGTGCCGCATTACAGCGAGACCTTCATCGACGAGGGCGACGTGGATGTGGCGCGCGTGGTGCGCATCCTGCGCGAATGCGGGTTCGACGGCGTGCTGGTGCCCGACCACGCGCCGCAGATGGCGTGCGCGGCCCCGTGGCACGCCGGCATGGCGTTCGCGATGGGCTACATCAACGCGCTGGTGAAGGCGGCATGACCCGATCGCCGCGGACGACGAGGCACTGTTCGCCGCGGTGCGGCGCGAGCTGTTCGTGGCGGCGGTGGGCGACGTGCTCGACCGGCTCGGGCTTGCAGGCGGCAATTCCTGCGCGCCGGAGCTCAAGCCGATCGACCCCGGCATGGTCGTGCTCGGCCGCGCCATGCCGGTGCTGGAGGCGGACGTCGCGCAGGGCACCGGCGACCGCTCGCGCGAAGCCGTTCGGGGTGATGTTCGAGGCGCTCGACGATCTGAAGCCGGGCGAGGTGTATCTCTGCGCCGGCGGCAGCCCGAGCTACGCGCTGTGGGGCGGCCTGATGTCCACCCGCGCCATCGCCTGCGGCGCGGCGGGCGCGGTGCTGCACGGCTATCATCGCGACACCGCCGAGATCCTTCGGCTCGGCTTCCCGGTCGCCTCGTTCGGCAGCTACGCGCAGGACCAGGGGCCGCGCGGCAAGGTCGGTGGGCTGGCGCGTGCGCGATCGAGATGGACGGCGTGCGCGTGGCGCCGGGCGACATCGTGTACGGCGACCGCGACGGCGTGCTGATCGTCCCGCAGGCCGTCGCCGCGGACGCCTTCGCCGGCGCGTTCGAGAAGGTGCGTGGCGAGAACGACGTGCTGCGCGCGCTGCAATCCGGCATGAGCACGGTCGAGGCCTTCGCCACGTTCGGCATCATGTGATGCAGGAGCGCCCGAACCGCTGCGCCCGCACGGCACCACGGTCGATGCGCTGGTGCAGGAAATCCGCACGCTGATGCGCGAACGCAAACTGGGCGTCGGCGACCACCTGCCGACCGAGCGCGAACTGGGCGAGCATTTCTCGGCCAGCCGCAACACGGTGCGCGAGGCGCTGCGCACGCTGAAGGCGTATGGCCTGATCGACGTGCGCCCGAAGATCGGCGCTGTCATCATCGACCGCGCGCTGGAGGCGGCGTTCGACCTGTTCGCCTTCAACATGGAGGTCTCGCGCGAGACCTTTACCGACGTGCAGGCATTCCGCCGGCTGATCGAGGTCGGCATCGGCGAGCAGATCGTCATGGAGGCGCACGAGCCGGATTTTTCCCGGCTCGACGCGATCAACGCGGCGATGCGCGACGCCCGGTCCGCCGCCGATGCCGCCGAGGGCGACTTCGCGTTCCACAGCGCGCTGGTCGGCCTGGTGCGCAACCGCACGCTGACCGACATCTACCGCTTCCTCAAGCCGGTGATCCTGCGGCTGATGCTGCTGGGCAAGACGCGGCGGCCGGCGTTGACGCGACACGTTCGCCGATCATGCCGGCGATCATGGAGGCGCTGCGCCGGCGCGACCGCGTGGCCATTCGCCTACCGCATGAGCCGGCATCTGGAGTTCGGCGCGCGGTTCCTCGCCGACGCGCAGCGACACAAACACAGCACAACGCACAGAGGGAAACAGCCATGAAGACCATGGATCATCGCCGCGGCCGTCGCCGCTGTTGAGCGCCACGGGCGCCGCCGCGCAGAAGCCGGTCATCGGCGGCATCGTCTTCCAGCAGGACCAGTATTTCCGCGGCATCCAGCTCGGGATGCAGCAGGCGGCGAAGGGCACGGCGACGCTGCTGGAAGGCAACTCGTCGTCAACAAGCCGGAGAAGGAGGCGACGCTGGTCGATACCTATGTCTCGCGCGGCGCGAAGGCCATCGTGATCGCGCCGATCAGCGCGAAGGCATCGGTGCGCGCGTTGCAGCGGGCCAACGACAAGGGCGTGAAGATCGTGCTGTACGGCACGCATCATGGACGCGACGTTTCCCGGTGGCCTTCATCGGCACGTCGGACGCGGACATCGGCATGGGCACCGGCAAGATCGCCGCCGCGTTCATCAAGGGCAAGCTGGGCGGCAAGGCCAATGTGGCGGTGCTCGGCGTTCCGCTCGCAACTGGCCGAGCAGAGCGACGCGCGCACCAACGGCTTTCTCGAAGCGCGGCGCAGGACGGCGACGACCTGAACATCGTCGCGCGCCAGGACGCGTGGCTGGCGGAAAAGGCGGTGTCGGTGGCCAGCGACGTGCTGACCGCGCATCCGGAAATCAACGTGATCTATGCCGCCAACGAGGGCGGCACGGTCGGCGCGGTGCAGGCGGTGCGGCGCGCCGGCAAGCAGGGCAAGGTATTCGTGTTCGGCACCGACGGATCCGAGCAGCTGGCGAACTTTCTGCTGGACCCGGACGACGTGCTGATCGCCACCACCGCGCAGCAGCCGGTCAAGGTCGGCGCGGACGCGATGCAGACGGCGCTGGCGGCGATCGCCGGCAAGACCGTGGATAAGCAGGTGATGGTCCCCGCGCTGCCGCTGTCGCGCGACGATCCGGCGGCGGTGAAGGCGTATCTGGCGGATGCGAAAAAGCTGCAATAGGTTCGTCACGGCGCGAGCAGTTTTCATCGTCATGGCCGGGCTGGTCCCGGCCATCCACGGGCGATCCGATGCGGCCGGTAGTGGTCGCCCGGGGATGACGATGGCGCGATGAAGACCGGCGCGATGACCATGGGCGCGATGACCACCGGCGCGATGACCACCGGCGCCATCGAACTCCGGCAGGTCTCCAAGGCCTATGGCCCGACGCTGGCGCTCGCGCCGTTCAGCCATGTCTTCGAGCCGGGCCGCATCCACGCGCTGATGGGCAAGAACGGCTCCGGCAAATCGACGCTGATCAAGATCCTCGCCGGCGCGGTGCAGCCCGGCGCAGGGCGAGCTGCATGTCAGCGGCAACCGGCAGCAAGCTTCGCCAGCCCGCGCGAGGCGTTCGAGGCGGGCATGGTGACGGTGCATCAGGAGCTGTCGCTGGTGCCCTCGCTGTCGGTGGGCGAGAACATCTATCTCGGCCGCCTGCCGCATCGCCGCCGCGCTGGGCGCCAGCGTGATCGACTGGCGGCCGCGTCCACGCCGACGCCGGGCCGGCTGCTGCCGAGATGGGCCTGGACATCGACCCGCATCAGCAGGTCGGCGCGCTCAGCGTCGGGCGGCAGCAGGTGGTCGAGATCGTCAAGGCGATGTCGTTCTCGCCCAGCATCCTGCTGCTGGACGAGCCGACCTCGGCGCTGGCCTCGCGCGAGGTGGCGCTGCTGTTCGCGCTGCTGCGCCGGCTGCGGGCGCGCGGCGTGACGATGATCTACATCACGCATCGCATGAACGAGCTGTTCGAGATCGCCGACACCTGCACCGTGCTGCGCGACGGCCACGCCAGCGGCACGATCGAGATGCGCGACACCACGCCGGAGCGCATCGTCGAGATGATGTTCGGCGACGTCGCGCGCGCCGTGCGACCGCCGCGCCGCAGCATCGCGCGCGGCCGCCGGTGCTGCAGGTGCGCGGGCTGGGCCGCCGCGAGGTGTTCGAGGACGTCTCGTTCGACCTGCATCGCGGCGAGGTGCTGGGCTTCGCCGGGCTGCTCGGCGCCGGCCGGACGGAGGTGCTGCGCGCGATCTTCGGGGCCGACCCGTTCGACGCCGGCGAGATCGTGCTGGACGGGCCGCGCCGTGACCAAGCCCGATCCGCGCCGGATGAAGCGGCGCGGCCTGGGCTACACGCCGGAGAACCGCAAGGAGGTGGGCCTGGTGCAGATGCTGTCGGTGCATGACAATCTGTGCCTGGCCAGCCTCGACCGGATCGCCGCGCGCGGCGTGCTGACCCGCGCGCGCGAAAAGCCGTTCGTGGCGCGGCAGGTGGCGGGGCTGGGCGATCAAGGTGGCCGACGCGATGCTGCCGGTGGCCTCGCTGTCGGGCGGCAACCAGCAGAAGATCGTCATCGGCAACTGGCTGAACACGCAGCCGAAGGTGATGTTCTTCGACGAACCCAGCCGGGGCATCGACGTGCAGGCGAAGCAGCAGGTGTTCGACATCATGTGGCGCGAGGCCGAGCGCGGCCTGTCCTCGATCTTCGTGTCGAGCGAGCCGGAGGAACTGCTGGACGTCGCCGACCGCATCCTGGTGATGCGGCTCGGCCGCATGGTCGCCGAGGTGCTGCCCGGGACAGGTCAGCCTCGCCGAGCTGTACCGGCTTTGCATGGAGGGCGCATGAGCATCAGCGAAACCGTGACAGCGCCCGCGCCGCGCCGGCGTGGCGCCGACGGCGCTGAAGATCTACACGATGGAGGCGATCCTCCTGCTGCTGATCGTGGTGCTGGTGCTGTCGCGCCGGGGTTCGCCACGCTCGGCAATCTGCTGAACGTGCTGCGCACCGTCGTCGATGCTGGGCGTGATCGCGTTCGGCATGACGGCGGTCATCATCGCGGGCGAGATCGACCTGTCGGTGGGCGCCGGCGTGGCGCTGGCCGGCTGCATCGTCGCCTGGTTCTCCGGCGCGCTGTCGCCGCGCTCGGCTCGGTCGCCGCCGTGGTGCTCGGCATCCTGCGCCGCGATCGCGGTGGGCGGCGTCACCGGCATGTTCACCGGCAAGATGCGCCACTGGTTCCGCGTGCCGAGCTTCATCACCACGCTGGCGCTGCTGACCGCGTTGCGCGGCTTCGCCAACCTGATTACCGGCGGCTTTCCGCTGACCGACCTGCCGAACTGGTTCGGCTTTCTCGGCGCCGGCGACCTGCTGGGCGTGCCGTTCCCGGTCTATGTGTTCCTGCTGGTGTTCGCGCTGATGCACTTCCTGATGAGCTACACCAGCTTCGGCCGCGCGGTGTACGCGGTGGGCGGCAACGCCGAGGCGGCGCGGCTGTCGGGCATCGACGTGTTCGGCATCAAGACCGCGACGCTCGCCATCACCGGCGTGCTGACCGCGGTCAGCGGCACGCTGATCGCGTCGCAGATCGGCTCGGGCACCGGCACCACGGCCACCGGCATGGAGCTGGACGTGATCGCCGCCGTCATCATCGGCGGCACCAGCCTGTTCGGCGGCAAGGGCCGGGTCTGGGGCACGTTGCTGGGCGTGCTGTTCCTCGGCTGCATCACCAACGGGATGACGCTGCTGGACGTCTCGGAATACTGGCAATACGTGGTGCGCGGCGCGATCATCCTGGGCGCCGTGCTGCTCAATCAGGTGCTGGAGGAGGCGCGCTGACGCAGGCCAGCCGCGCCGGCGCCAGTTCCGGCGACGTCAGCGCCTACGTGCGCGGGTCGGCGATCTCGTTGGATGCGGCGTAATCCCCGGCGCCGCTGCCGGTGTGCGGGTAGATGGCGCGATAATTCTTGCCCTTGTGGTAGCCGACGCCGACCACCTGGATCTTGCCGTCCACGAGGATCTTCCAGGCCGTGCGGCTCTGCTCGTTGCCGTCCCTCGGGCCGTGGCTGTCGTGATACATGTCGTGCTTCACGCCCTTGTAGGTGTAGTGCCCACCCGCCTTGCTGGCCTTCTGGCAGACCGTCAGGAACTCCTGCAACTCTCCCGCGCCGCCGATCTGCTGGTAGTAGTTGAACAGGGTTGTCTGGTCGCCACCGTCGAACGGATCCCAGCCGATCTTCTCGACGGCCTGCTGCTCGTCCTGCCCGAGCAGCAGGCGAAGCCTCTGGCACAGCGCGCGCAGTAGCGAAACCCCGGTGTCCAGCAGCGTGAGGTCGCACGGCCTGCGCTGCTGCTTGAGGTTGTTCGAAAAGCCCTGCTTCAGCGCCGTGAAGTCGTTGAATACGGCGCTGCCATCCACCGGGGGCCGCTTGCGCTGCACCTGCTCTTGCAGCTTGAGGAATTTGCCCTCCTCGTCGGCCCATTGCTGCTGCTGCGCCGTCCTGGTCTCGTAGTATTCGACGACGACCTGATCGAGATCGTTCACGTCGTCCAGCAGCGTGTCTGCCAGCTGGTCGGCCTTGTCCGTCGCGGCTTTAGCGAGCTGGCGCAACTGGGCGCCGACGGCGGCGGCAGCGACGCCGCAGGTCTGCTGTTCCGTGCCCAGCAGGTCGGCATCCAGCTCATCGACGCGCGTCATGGCCTTGTCCACCTTGGCCCCGATGGCGGGCATACGCTCGGCGATGGTGATCTGGTCGGCGAACCCCGTACCTGCTGGCCCGCCTCCGTCACGCCTTCCGGCGAGAGCGGCGCCTCGAGCGCCTTCTGCGCCTTGACCCGCGCGTTGGCCAGCTTGCCGAGCACCGCCTTGGCCCAGTCTGCACCGGGCAGCGTCGGCGCAGCGAGGTTGTTGAAGGTCTTCAGCAGCTCGGCACGCTGCTTTTTGGCCTTGTCGAGCATCTCGTTGAGGCTCTTGCCAGTCGCCTGCACGAGCTTGAGCTTGCCCTCGCAGTCCTTGACGGCCTGCACGGTCAGCGCCGTCGGCGCCAGGCTGCTGGCGAAGTCGCCGTATTGCTGCTGCAGCGGCTCGATCACGCCCGGCTGCACCGGGTCGTACCGCTTCATGTAGGCCATCAGCTTCTCGCCGGTCTCCTTCGCGGCAGCGAGGCGCTGCTGCAGCCGCTTGGCGACCGCTTCGGCAAGCTCCTGGGCGGCAATGCGGTATTCGCCAAGCAGCCTGCCGGCGGTGCCGATGTCGTCCGGCGATGGCTCCTCGACCGTGACCAGCGCCTCGATCTGCTGGCGCACCTGCGTCAGCTGCTCGGATGCCGTCTTGCCCTCGTCATCGATCTCGGCCGGCGGCTGCAACTGCTTTTCTTCGAGGGCAAGCTTCGCCTGATCGGCGCGCACCGCGCGCATCGCCGCGACCGCGAGCGGCACCGCCTGCGCGTAGGCGTCCACCGCCTTGCCGGCGGACTCTCCGTCGATCGGCGGCTGTTCCAGAAGTTTCGCCGCCTTGGCGCCGAGGTCGCGCGCCGTGTCGCGCTCCGGCACCTTGGCCTGCGGCTCGGTGTCCAGCGTCTTGCCCTGCTCGGCCACAGTTTGCAGCAGTCTCGCGCGCAGCTTACGCGCGGCGACCGCGTCGGCCAGTTCCTTCGCCGTCTTGCGGTACTCGTCAAGCAGCTCGACGGCAGCCTTGATGTCGGCTGGGGTGGGCTCGTTCGCCGTGGCCGCGGTTGCGATGCGCTGGCGCAGCTGCGTGAGCTGTTCTGATGCCGCCTTGGCTTCGTCGTCGATCTCGGCCGGCGGCTGCAACTGCTTTTCGTCTAGCGCGAGGTTGGCTTGATCGGCGCGCACCGCGCGCATCGCCGAGACCGCGAGCGGCACCGCCTGCGCATAGGCATCCACCGCCTTGCCGGCGGCGTCCGCGTCGATCGGCGGCCGTTCCAGAAGCTTCGCCGCCCTGGCGCCGAGTTCGCGCGCCGTGTCGCGCTCCGGCACCTTGGCCTGCGGCTCGGAGGCCAGCGCGTTGTCCTGCGTGGAAACAGCCTTAAGCAACCTGGCGCGCTGCGGACCTTGCGGATCGGCCTTCTGCAAGCCGAGTTCGTCGCCGCGCTGGCGGGTCTCCGGCGCGTCCTTCAGGCGCGGCGCATCGAGGCCGTATTTGTCGAGCGTGTTGCGCGCGAGTCCGTAATCCTCGAGCGGAACATTCAGCACCCGGGCGATCCAGGCGTCCTGTTCCTGACGGGTTTTGGAGGGCGGGTTCAGCTCGCTCATTGACTCGTATCCCCATGACACGCCCGGCGTGGCGTTCCCGCGATCGCGCGCGCCCTGGACCGATGAACCTCGGATCGAGGATTCTTTTCGCCGGCGACCGGCGGCAGCCTATGCCCCAATCGCCGGATTCCGCAACAACCAGGTCGCCCCGATCCCGTCGATCCGGCAATGATGCCCAGAAGCGAATCGAGCGACCTCAACCCGCGCCGGATGATCGGGCAATCCGGCCCCGCAGCAGCGCCGGTGCGCCGGGGGGCGCGTCGGCGGTGGCGACCGCGCGGCGGATGCGTGCGCCGGCGCGCGCGGCGGTCGCGTCGTCGGGCGCGTGGATCAGGCAGATCGGCCGTCCGGCGCCGACACGCTCGCCGATCGCTGCGACATCGGACAGCCCGACCCGGTGGTCGATCGCGTCCTGCGGCCGGGCGCGACCGCCGCCCAGTTCGATCACCGCGACGCCCAGCGCGCGCGCGTCCATCGCGGCGACGAAGCCCTCGGCCGCGGCGTGCAGCGGCACGATCACCGGGGCGGCGGCCAAATGCCGGGCCGGCTGCTCCAGCAGGTCCGCCGGGCCGCCCAGCGCCGCCACGCTGCGCGCGAACCGCTCGGCCGCGCGGCCGTCCGCCAGCGCACGGTCCGCCAGCGCGCGGGCGGCGGGCAGATCGTCCGCCAAGCCGCCCAGGACCAGCGCCTCGGCGGCGAGGGCCAGCGTCACCTCGGCCAGCCGCGCGTCGCGCAGCCCGCTTGCGGTCAGGACGGCGATTGCCTCGCCCACCTCCAGGGCGTTGCCCACGGTCCGCCCCAGCGCCTGGTCCATGTCGGTCAGCAGCGCCACCGTCGGCACGCCGGCGCCGGTGGCCACGCGGACCAGGCTTTCGGCCAGGTCCCGCGCCTCGGCCTCGGTCCGCATGAACGCGCCCGATCCCAGCTTCACGTCCAGCACCAGCGCGCCGGCGCCCTCGGCCAGCTTTTTCGACAGGATCGAGGCGGTGATCAGCGGCAGGCTTTCGACCGTCCCGGTCACGTCGCGGATCGCGTACAGCCGCCGGTCGGCCGGGGCCAGGTCGTCGGTCGCGCCGACGATGGCGCTGCCGGCGGCGCGCACGACCCGGACGAACTCGTCGCGCGAGGGCTGGCTGCGATAGCCGGGGATCGCGTCCATCTTGTCCAGCGTGCCGCCGGTATGGCCCAGGCCGCGGCCGGAGAGCATCGGCACGAACGCGCCGCACGCCGCCAGCAGCGGCGCGAGGATGAGCGACACCTTGTCGCCGATGCCGCCGGTGGAATGCTTGTCCAGCACCGGCCCATCCACGCCCGGCGCGCGCCAGTCCAGCACCGCGCCGGAATCGCGCATCGCCAGGGTCAGCGCCACCGTCTCGTCCGGCGTCATGCCGCGGAAGAACACCGCCATGGCGAAGGCGGCTGCCTGCGCGTCGGTCACGCGCCCGTCGCCCAGGCCGGCGATGAAGCCGGCGATCTCGGCCGCGTCCAGCGCCGCGCCGTCGCGCTTGCGGCGGATGGTCTCGGCGGGGAGCGTCATCCCAGATGGTCCGGGCCGAAGCTGTCCGGCAGCAGTTGCGCCAGCGTGCGGGTGACGACCAGCGCGCCCGCCGGATCGACCATGTGGATCGCGACCTCCGGCCCGGCGAACTCGCGCAGCTTCTGCCGGCAGCCGCCGCAGGGCGTGACGGGCAGGCGTCCGGCGCCGCACACTACGACCTCGGTGATCCGGGTCTGGCCGGCGGCGATCATTGCCGAGATCGCGCCGGCCTCGGCGCAGACGCCCTGCGGATAGGCGGCGTTTTCCACGTTGCAGCCGGCGAAGATGCCGCCGTCATGGGTGCGGATCGCGGCCCCCACCTTGAACCGGGAGTACGGCACGTAGCCGCGCTCGCGCACCGCGACCGCCGCCGCGATCAGATCCTGCATCACCGCTCCTTCACATACGGAATGCCGCTGGCGCGCGGCGGGATGGCGCGGCCCATGAAGCCGCCCAGCAGCACCACCGTCATCACATATGGCAGCGCCTGCACGAATTGCGTCGGGATCACCCCGACGCCGGGCAGCGCCGTGCCCTGCAGCCGGATCGCCAGCGCGTCCAGCAGCGCGAACAGCAGGCAGGCGAGCAGGGTCGGCACCGGCCGCCAGCGCCCCAGGATCAGCGCGGCCAGGGCCAGGTAGCCGCGCCCGCCGGTCATGTCGCGGATGAAGCCCGCGCCCTGCGCGGTGGAGATGTAGGCGCCGGCCCAGCCGCACAGCACCCCGGCGATCAGCACCGCGCGGTAGCGCAGCCACGCGACCGACACGCCCGCCGTGTCCACCGCCGCCGGGTTCTCGCCCACCGCGCGCAGCCGCAGGCCGAAACGGGTGCGGAACAGCACCCACCATGCCAGCGGCACCAGCAGGAAGGCGGGCCAGGCCAGCACCGACAGTCCGGCCAGGTCGGCGAACCGCGCGCCGGCCGGCAGCGGCGGGGTGCCGCCGCCCTGCGCGAACCAGGCCAGGCCGAGCGTCACGGTCAGCCCCGAGACCAGGATGTTGATGGCCATGCCGGACACCACCTGATTGCCGCGCTGGGCGACGCACACGTAGCCGTGCAGCAGCCCGAGCAGCGCCGAGACGCCCATCGCCGCCAGCAGGCCGAGCCAGACATTGCCGGTGACCACGGCGACGGTCGCCGCGGCGAACGCGCCGGCCAGCATCTTGCCCTCCAGCCCGATATCGACGATCCCGGAGCGTTCACTGAACAGCCCGGCCAGGGCGGCCAGCAGCAGCGGCACCGAGACGCGCAGGGTCGCCATGACGATGGGCAGGATTTCTGTCATGCGGCGGGTGCGAGGCGGCGGGCGAGCGCGCGCACCAGCAGCGGCCGCAGCAGGAACGGCATGCCGCCGGTGGTCAGGATCACCAGCCCCTGAATCGCCACCACCAGGTTGCTGCTGATGCTGGGCAGGTCGAACGCCATCTCGGCCCCGCCCTGGTACAGCGCGCCGAACAGCACGGCGGCGGGCAGGATGCCGAGCGGATGGTTGCGGCCCATCAGCGCCACCGCGATGCCGGTGAAACCATAGCCTGCGGTGAAGCCGATCTGCAGCTTGTGCGCCGCGCCCATCACCTCGTTCACCGCGACGCCGCCGGCCAGCGCCCCCGAGACCAGCATGGCTGCGATAACGACGCCGCCGGGGTCGATGCCGGCATACACCGCCGCGCGCGGCGAGGCGCCCACGGTGCGCAGGCGATAGCCCCAGCCGGTGTGCCACAGCAGGAGCCAGACCAGCCCGAGGCAGGCGAGCGCCAGCAGGAACGCGGCGTTCAGCGGCGTGCCGCCGCCCAGCGCCGGCATCCAGGCGCGCGGCGCGAAGGCGGCGGTTTCCGGCGTCATGTCGCCCGGCGCGATCAGCGGGCCGACCAGCAGCCAGACCATCAGCGAATAGGCGATGAAGTTGAACATGATGGTGGTGATGACGACGTGGCTGCCGCGCCGCGCCTGCAGCCAGCCGGGGATCGCCGCCCAGGCCGCGCCGAACACCGCCGACGCCGCGATCGCCAGCGGCAGCAGCAGCGGGGCGGGAAGGGCGGCCAGATGCAGGCAGACCAGGGCAGCGCCGAGGCCGGCGACATACGCCTGACCCTCCACGCCGATATTGAACAGCCCGGCGTGGAACGCCACCGCCACCGCCAGCCCCGCGAAAATGATGTCGGTGGCGTAGTACAGCGTATAGCCCACCGCCTCGCCGTCGCCGAACGCGCCGCGCAGCAGCGAGTCCAGCGCGGCGATCGGGCTGGCCCCGGCCATCATCACCACCACCGCCGAGGCGAGCAGCGCGAGCAGCAGGTTCGCCACTGGCAGCAGCAGCAGATCGGCCCACCACGGCAGCGGCCTGGCCGGCGCGCCGCTCATGCCGCCGCCATCCCTGCCATCATCAGCCCCAGCCGCCGCTCATCCGCCTCGGCCGGAATCGTCTCGCCGACGATGCGGCCGCCGGACATCACCAGCATCCGGTCGGACAGGCGCAGGATCTCGTCGAGCTCGACGGAGACCAGCAGGATCGCGCAGCCGGCGTCGCGCAGCGCCAGCAGGCGGCGGTGGATCGAACTCGATGCCGCCGATGTCGACCCCGCGCGTCGGCTGGCCGACCAGCAGCACCGCCGGCCTACGCTCGATCTCGCGCGCGAGGATCAGCTTCTGCTGGTTGCCGCCGGAGAACAGCGCGGTGCGCAGCCGGGGATTGGGCGGGCGCACGTCGTAGTCGCGCATCAGCGCGGCGGTGTGCCGCTCGATCCCGCGCCAGTCCAGCAGCGGGCCGCGCCGGTAGCCGGGCTCGTCCTGATGGCCGAGCATCGCGCTCTCGCGCGCGGCGAAGGCCGGCACCAGCCCGGTGCGCAGCCGGTCCTCGGGGATGTGCGCCACCCCCATCGCGCGCAGCCGGTCGGGCGAGGCGCGCTGCACCGCCTGGCCCTGCACGCGGATGCTGCCGGCGCTGGCCGGCCGCATGCCGGCGAGCGCCTCGATCAGCTCGGTCTGGCCGTTGCCGGACACCCCGGCGATGCCCAGCATCTCGCCGGCGCGCACCGCCAGAGTGACATCGCGCACGCGCACGATGCCGAGCGCGTCGCGCACCTCCAGCGCGTCCACCTCCAGCATCGTGCGGCCGGGTGCTGCGGCGGCGGCGTTCGCGACGCCGGCGAGCGCGCGGCCGATCATCAGGGCGCCGAGTTCGCCGGCCGAGGTTGCGGCGGTCTCGCGGTGGGCGACCATCTCGCCGCGCGCGCATCACGCTGACGCGGTCGGTGATGGCCATGATCTCGGCCAGCTTGTGCGTCACCAGCAGCACCGTGCGGCCCTGGCCGCGCAGCGCGTCCAGCACGCGGAACAGGTCGGCCGCCTCCTGCGGGGTCAGCACGCCGGTCGGCTCGTCGAGGATCAGGATCTCGGCGCCGCGGTGCAGCGCCTTCAGGATCTCCACGCGCTGCTGGCTGCCCACCGGCAGGTCGCCCACCAGCGCGTCGGGATCGACCGCCAGGCCATAGGTCTCGGATAGCCGCCGCAACTCGGCGCGCGCCGCGGCGCGGTGGCGCGACAGCAGGGGGCCGCCCTCCATCCCCAGCATCACGTTCTCCAGCACCGTCATGGTGTCGATCAGCATGAAATGCTGGTGCACCATGGCGATGCCGGCACGGATCGCGGCGTGGCTGTCAGGGATCGGCGTGGGCTTGCCATGCACCGCGATGCTGCCGGAATCCGGGGTGTAGAACCCGTACAGGATGCTCATCAGCGTGGACTTGCCGGCGCCGTTCTCGCCGATCAGCCCGTGCATCGAGCCGCGCCGCACCGCGAGATCCACGCCGCGATTGGCGTGGACGGCGCCGAACCGCTTGTCGATGCCGCGCAGTTCGACGGCGAGGCCGCCGCCGCTCATGCCGGGCGCCGTCACGGACGCGGCATGACGGCCATGACGACGGACCCGGTCACATCGGGCAGGCTTTGTCCGCCATGTAGTCGTGCACCACGACCTTGCCCGAGATGATGTCCGCGCGGGCCTGCGCCACCCGCGCCCTTTCGGCCGCCGTCACCAGCGAGGCGTTCTCGGCGTCGAACGCCAGGCCGACGCCGTCCTGCGCCAGGCCCAGGACGGTCGTGCCAGGCTTCCAGCTGCCGTCCAGCGCCGCCGTGAACGACCTTTCCGTGGCGATATCGACCCGCTTCATCATCGAGGTCAGCATGTGGCCGGGGTGCAGGTAGTTCTGGTCGCTGTCCACCCCGATCCCGAGCTTGCCGGCGTCGGCCACCGCCTGCAGCACCCCCAGCCCGGTCGCGCCGGCCGCCTGGAAGATCACCGTCGCGCCCCGCTCCATCTGGCTTTTCGCCAGCTCGCCGCCGCGCACCGGGTCGTTCCAGGCCGCCCCCGTGCTGCCGGTCATGTCCTGCAGCACCTCGATCTTCGGATCCACCGATTTCGCGCCCTGCGCATAGCCGCACTCGAAGCGGCGGATCAGCGGCACGTCCTCGCCGCCGACGAAACCCAGCTTGCCGCCGCCCGTGTTGTTCGGATCGGCCGCCATCGCCCCCAGCACGCCGGCCAGATAGCTGCCCTGCTCCTCACGGAACAGGATCGACTGCACGTTCGGCAGGTCCACCACGTCGTCGATGATGGCGAAATGCGTCTTGGGAAACTCCTTGGCCACCGTGGTCAGCGCGCTTTCCTGGCTGAAGCCGACGGCCAGGATCGGGTCGTTGCCGCGCTTGGCGAAGGTGCGCAGCGCCTGTTCGCGCTGGGCGTCGTTCTGCGGCTCGAACTCGCGGATCGGCATGTTGCCGTGAGCCTTGGCAAACGCCTCGGCGCCGTTGTGCACGCCCTCGTTGAACGACTTGTCGAACTTGCCGCCGAGGTCATAGACGATGGCCGGCTTGATCGCGGCCGCCCCGGCAGCGGACGCGGCGGCGACGGGCATGACTGCGACGGCGGCAAGCAGCAGGGTCTTCATCGGGCGCGTCCATTGCAATGTCGGGGCGAGGCTGCGATGCGCCCCGGCAACTGTCAACGTGGCGCAAGCCCTGCTTGACCTTTCGTTCCGGCGGCCCGTAGCCTGTGCGCAATAGAACGTGCATCCAGCACGTCTGCGGGGGGTTTGGCCATGCCGGAGATGAGGTCGCCAGCGACGCCTGAAGCCGATGCGGGCCATCCCGATGCGGGCCGGTCCGATCCCGGCCGTTCCGATCCGGGGCGGCGGCGCATCCTTCAGGGGGCGGCCGCGCTGGCCGCCGGGGCGGCGCTGACCGCGCCCCGCCACGTTTTCTCGCAAAGCTTCGAGCCGCACCCGCTGGCCGGCAAGTCGATCCACATGTCGATCCTGGGCGTGGCGGGCTGGCTGCCGAGCAGCCTGGGCGTGGACATGTCGCCGGACTTCGCGAAATACGTGAAGGGCCGCTACAATTACGACGTGTCGTTCTCGTTCGCCGGCGCGCCGTTCGGCGCGCTGTTCCAGAAGGCGGCGACCTCGCTCGCGACCAAAAGCCAGGAATACAACATCATCATCAGCGACAGCCAGTGGCTCGGTGCGCTGGCCACGCCGAAGTGGATCGTCAAGCTCAACGACATCATCGCCCAGGACAAGGCGCTCGACATCGAGTGGTACGCGCCGGTGATCCGCGACGCCTATCAGGTGTACCCGGACGGCACCAAGAACCTGTACGGCTTCCCGCAGGTGGGCGACACCGAGAGCATCTTCGTGCGCAAGGACTGGCTGGATGCGCCGGGCGAGGCGGAGGCGTACCAGGCCAAGTACGGCAGCCCGATGCCGAAGACCTGGGAAGATTTCGAGAAGATGGATTTGGACGACTGGAAGAAGCTGGTCAGTTTCTTCAACCGGCCGGACAAGGGCTATCACGGCATCGCCATGCAGTATTCGCGCGAGTACGACGCGTGCTCGTGTCCGCTGATCTCATTCATGCGCAGCATGGGGGGCGACATCTGGGATCCCAAGACCGGCCAGGTCGAGGGCATCATGGACACGCCCGGCAACGCGCACGCGATGGAGCTGTACAAGTCCATGCTGCCGTACCAGCCGCCCGGCGCGCTCAACTACTTCATCGCCGAGGTGGTCGATGCGTTCACGCAAAGCAAGGTGTTCGCCGCCTGGCAATGGCTGGCCACCGGCGCCACGATGATCCCCAAGGAACTGCAGGGCAAGGTGATGGTGGTGCCGCCGCCGGGCTTCAAGGATGCCGGCGGCAAGCTGAACCGCAACTACATCATCGGCGGCCAGCCCTGGGTCATCAACGCGTTCAACGACGACGCCCATATGCGCGTGGCGCTGGACTTCATGCGCTGGTGGTACCTGCCGGAGACCGCGGCCGACTACCTCAAGCGCGGCGGACTGCCGTGCGACAAGGCGACCCTGAGCGCCGCCGGCTTCGACGACATCTATCCGTGGAACCGCACCTATAAGTACATGCTGGAGCGCAGCACCGATTTCTGGCACGACCCGAAATACGCCGAGATGCTGTCCACTCAGCAGGAGGCGTGGACCGGCTACATGACCGGCCAGATCAGCGACCCGATGCACGCGCTGAAATACATCGCCTGCAAGCAGCAGGGCATCCTGTACGACAGCGGCACCGCGCAGACCGCGCCCAGCGGCTCGTGCAGCGGGATCAGGCTGTAGCGCATGGCCGACGGGCTGCCCGCTGCCGCGACTGTGGCGGGCAGCCCGGATTCCGCGCCGACCCTGCGCCAAGGCGGGTTCCTCCGCTTCCTCGGCCAGCGCCGCGTGCTGCCGCTGCTGCTGCTGCTGCCGGTGCTGGTGTTCTTCGTCGTCTGGAACCTGATTCCGACGCTGTGGCTGCTCGGGCTGGGGTTCTACCGGTTCTCGCTGACCAGCGGCCACCCGCCGCGCTTCGCCGGGCTGTACAACTACCGCACCATCCTGGATGACGCCGGGGTCTGGATCGACCTCAGCCGCACTTTCATCTTCGTGGCCAGCGCGGTGGCGATCGAGACGCTGCTCGGGCTGGCGCTGGGACTGCTGTTCTGGGACAGCCACCGCCTGCCGGGGCGGCGCATCGCGCTGACCATGCTGTTCTCGCCGATGGTGCTGACGCCGGTGGCGGCGGGCACCTTCTGGCGGCTGATCTACAACCCGGTGTTCGGCGTGCTGAACGCCATGATCCGCGGCCTCGGCTTCCGTTCAGTGGATTTCCTGGGCGACAGCGCGGTGGCGTTCGGCGCGGTGCTGGCCGTGGACATCTGGATGTGGACGCCGTTCATGGTGCTGATGACGCTCGCCGCCCTCGCCTCGGTGCCGAAGGCCGAGCTGGAGGCGGCCGAGATCGACCGGCTGCCGTGGCACCAGCGGCTGCGGCTGGTGGTGCTGCATCACGGCAAGTACATCCTGATGCTGGGCATTCTGCTGCGCACCATCGACGCCTTCAAGACGATGGACCTAATCTACGACATGACCTATGGCGGCCCGGGATCGACGACGCAGTTGGTTGCGATGACGCTGTACCGCCGCGCCTTCGAGGCGTTCAACATGGGCTGGTCGTCGGCGCTGGCGGTGATCCTGCTGCTGATCTCGATCGCCTTCACCGCGACCTTCATCTTCGTGCTGCATTGGCGCGAGCGCCGGGAAGGGCTGGCGTGAACCGCGCCGGCTGGCGCGAGCATGCCTATCACGCCGTGCTGTGGCTGGTGGCGCTGATCTTCTTCGCGCCGATCTTCTGGATCCTGCTGTCGTCGTTCAAGACCGCCGACCAGATTCTTGCGGTGCCGCCCAGGCTGGTGTTCTGGCCGACGCTGGCCAACTACGTCCGGCTGTTCTCCGGCGCCTCGTTCCTGCATCAGCTTGCCAACAGCGTGCTGCTGTCGGTGGCCGCCGTGGCTATCGCGGTCGCGGTGTCGTTCCTGGCGGCGTTCTCGTTCTCGCGCTTCAAGCCGGCCGGTACCGATTTCCTGATGTTCCTGCTGCTGTCGATCCGCATGCTGCCCGGCTCGGCGGCGATCCTGCCGGTGTACCTGATGTATGTCGGCTTCGGCTGGAAGGATTCGTATGCCGGAATGATCCTGTTCTACGCCATGTTCTCGATCCCGTTCTCGGTCTGGATCCTGAAGGGCTTCATCGACAGCGTCTCGCCACGCTTCGACGAGACCGGGCTGGTCAACGGCGCATCCTGGATGTCGATCATCCTGCGCATCGTGCTGCCGCAGGTGATGCCCGGCGTGATCGCGGCGACGATCTTCAACCTGATCTTCGTCTGGAACGAGTTCCTGTTCAACTACATCATCGGCGGCATCCAGACCTCGAACATACCGGTGGCGCTCAGCACCGGGCTGTATTCGAATGGCGGGGTCGATTGGACGTTCATTTCGGCATTGACCAGCGTGTACATCGTGCCGCCGATCCTGGTGGTGTATTTCTTCCAGCGCTACCTGCTGGTCGGCATGACCTTCGGCACCGTGCGCGGCGAAGTCTGATGGCGGCGCGGCAGAACATCGTCGGCCGCGCCGAGCTGCTGCTGATCCTGGTGATGGCCGCCGGCTTCCTGCTGATCGTGCAGCAATGGAGCTTCGCCGCCTACCGGATCGGCTTGCTGACGGTGATGGCTGCGACCGTGCTGAACATTGCGGTCGGCAACCTGCCGCGCACGGCGGGTCCGCTGCGCGCGCTCGCGCTGACGCTGATGATCGTGGCGATCGTCGCGGCGGTGTTCATCGCCGGCATCCTGCTGGTCCCGTATCTCGCGCAGCTCGGCGGCTGAGCCGGTGAGTCATATTCGCCTCGACGGCATTGCCCATTCCTACGGCGGCGCGGCGGCGCTCGACTGCATCGACCTGGACATCGCCGCGCGCCGACTGACGGTGCTGTGCGGCCCTGCCGCCGCCGGCAAGTCCGTGCTGCTGCGCCTGCTGGTCGGACTGGAGCGGCCGACGCGCGGCCGCATCCTGCTCGACGGGCGCGACATCACCGATTTGGCCGCCGCCTCGCGCAGCATCGGCTACGTGCCGCAATCCTTCGCGCTGTTCCCGCATATGAGCGTGTTCGACAACATCGCCTATCCGCTGGCGCAGCAAGGCGTCGGCCGCGCCGAAATCGCGCGGCGCGTCGCCCAGGTGGCCGAGGTGCTGCGCATCGGCCCGCTGCTGCGCAAGCAGCCAAGCCAGCTCAGCGGCGGCGAGAAGCAGCGTTCGGCGATCGCGCGCGGCATGCTGAAGAACGCCGACCTGTTCCTGCTGGACGATCCGCTGGTCGGGCTGGACTTCAAGCTGCGCGAAAGCCTGATGGACGACCTGAAGGCGATGCGCGCGGAGCTGGGGGCGACCTTCCTGTACGCGACCTCCGACAGCCTGGAGGCGCTGAACATGGCCGAGGATCTGGTGGTGCTGGACCGCGGCCGCGTCGTCGATGCGAACGCGGTGTCGGCGGTCTATCACGCGCCGCGCCATGTGCGCGCCGCCGAGCTGGTCGGGTTTCCGCGCTGCAACCTGTTGCCGGGGACGCTGGAGGCCGGCCTGTGCCGGACCGGATTGCTGGACTTCCCGGTCGCGGCCAGTGGCCGTGGCGAGGTGATCGTGGCGCTGCGCCCGGAACACATCGTGCATGGTCCCGGGCCGGCCGATGCGCAGCCGGGGACCGTCCGGCTGCTGGAGAATTCTGGGAGCCGAGTGCGTGGTCTATTTCGAGACCGGCGGCGAGACCCTGGTGACCGCCATTCCCAGCCGTACGATCGGGGCCCTGGACATCGGCGCGGCGTTCCCGTTCTGGATCCGCGCCGACAGTCTGCTGGTGTTCGACCGCGCATCGGGGGCGCTGGTCGGCAGGGGGCTGGGTCGCGGGCAGGGCCAGCCGCAGGAAGCCGTGCATGCCTGACATCCGCCTGACCAGTCTGACCCGCGCGTTCGGCAGCCTGCGGGCGGTCAACGATATCTCGGCCACGTTCCCCGAGGGCAGCGTCACCTGCCTGCTCGGCCCGTCCGGCTGCGGCAAGACCACGCTGATGCGCATGATCGCGGGGCTGGAGCGGCCGACCAGCGGCAGCGTGTCGTTCGGCCATAGGGACGTGACCCACCTGCCGCCCAGCCGGCGCGACGTGGCGATGGTGTTCCAGTACCCGGTGATGTACCGCACCTGCAGCGTGGCCGAGAACATCACGCTGCCGCTGCGCCACGACCGCGCGCTGTCCGCCGCCGAGCGCCGGGCGCGGGTCGAGGAGGTGCTCGACGTGCTGCAGCTGCGCGAGCATCGCGATCGCCATATCGGCGACCTGGATCTGGGAACACGGCAGAAGGTCGCGGTCGGCCGCGCCATCGCCCGGCGCTGCGACGTGATCCTGTTCGACGAGCCGACCACCAATGTCGAGGTGCATGCGAAGCTGGCGCTGATCCGCGCCTTCAAGGAGTTCCGCGCGCGGCTGCGCCAGACCATCATCTACGTGACGCACGACCAGACCGAGGCGATGACGCTCGCCGACCAGATCGCGCTCATGGAGGCCGGCCGCATCTCGCAATGCGCGCCGCCGCGCGACATGTACGAGCAGCCGGAAAGCCGGTTCGGCGGCTGGTTCCTCGGCAATCCCGGCATGAACTTCCTGGCCCCCCGCGGTGCAGCGTCGGGCGGCGCGGCGTCGGGCGGCGCGGTGTTCGACGTGTTCGCCCGGCCGATCGGCCTGCCGGACGGCGGACTGGCCGGCATCGAGGCGGGGATCCGGCCGGAATACGTGCAGGTGGCGGGCGCGGCCGCGGATGGCTGGCTGCCCGGCCGCGTGGTGCGCGGCAGCATCACCACGGCGGGGCAGTACCTGCTGAGCCTGGCGGTCGGGCAGTCGCGGCTGACCGCCAAGGTCGATGCGCAGACCGGGCCGGCGATCGGCGCGGAGGTGTTCGTGCACTGCCCGCTGCGCCATGTCGTGCTGTTCCGCGACGGGCTGCGCCTGCCGGAGCCGCCCCGCTTCGCCTGACCCGCCCCGCTGCACCTGAACCGCAGGGGCGGCGGAACGTTCGGGGCGCGCCGTCGTTGCGCCTTCTGGACCTCGGGAGATCACGGGATGGGGCGCATCGTGTTCGCGGCGACGTTGCTGTCAGCGGGGCTGCTGTCGGGGCTGTTGGCGGGCGCAGCGTCGGCGCGGCCGCCGCCGGATGCCGACCCGGCCCTGGCGCCGTGGTTCCAGGATCTGCGGATCCCCGGCACCGAACGCTCCTGCTGTTCCATCGCCGATTGCCGCCCGGCGGAATACCGGACGACCGGCGACCATTACGAGGCCTTCATCGCCGGCCAATGGCTCGCGATCCCCCCGGACAAGATCCTGCAACGCAACGACAACCCGACCGGCCATGCCATCGTCTGCTATACGCCGACGCTCGGGATCCTGTGCTTCGTGCGCGGCCCCGAGGTGTGACCGCTGCGTTCAGCCGCCGCGCATCCCCGCGCGGATCAGCTCGATCCCCTCGCCGAACACCTGTTCGGGCGAGGCGCTGAGGTCGCGCCAGACCCGGGTGGCCGCCGCGAGCGCGGGCAGGGCGCGGCCGAACGCCTCGATGGTGAGCCAGCCGTCATAGCCGCGCGCCCGGATCGCCGCGAAGATGGCGGGCCACGGCAGATGCCCGCGCCCCGGCGTGCCGCGGTCGTTCTCGCTGATGTGGATATGGCGCAGGAACGGCCCCGCCTGGGCGATCGCGCCGACCGGGTCGGCCTCCTCGATATTGGCGTGGAACGTGTCGTGCATCACGCCGAACCCGGGATGGCCGACGCGCGTCGCATGCGCCACGGCGTCGGCCATGGTGTTGACGAAGTAGCACTCGAAGCGGTTCAGGTATTCCATGACCAGCGACACGCCCTGGCCCGCGGCGCGTTCGGCCGCGGCGCGATGCACCTCGGCGCACCAGCCACGCTCCTGCTCGGTCGGGCCGCCGCCGGAGAACTGTCCGAGCGGCTGGTGGAATGGCCCGCACAGCATCGGCGAACCCAGCGCCGCGGCGCAGTCGGTGGCCCAGGCGAGGTAGTCGCGCGCGCCCTGCCGATGCCCGGCGTCGGGACTGATCGGGCTGTGCGCCGCGTCCGGGATGACGGTGATCGCGGTGCAGCCCAGGCCCGCGTCGCGCAGCGCGGCGCCGAGGCGCTGGTAATGCGCGACCTCGCCCTCAAACACCGGGATTTCCACGCCGTCATAGCCGGCGCGCTGCAAGGCGGCGATATGCGGCATGTGGGCGTCGGTCACATGCGTCGTCCACAGCAGCAGGTTGAAGCCGATCTTCACCGTCGGATGCTCCCCCGTTGCTTGCCGTTCGCCGCAAGCGTTCGCGCATCAAACAGAACCGCAGCCGGTCGCGCAACGTCGATCCGCGCACGGCTGGGCGACATGCGCCACCGTGGCGCAGCGCTGGGCTCGCGCACCAATTTACACATGTTCGCTTGCCCGCGCGTCAGTTGCGTGAGATAACGATTTAGCGCGATCCGGTCCCGCCGGCGCAGCGCAGCGACACGACAAAATGCAATGAAGCGCCGCCGCAGCGGCCGTCCGGGGAGGATGTCGATGAAGCGCCTTGTGCTGTCGGCCGCGCTTGTGCCGGCTGTCTGGTCGGCAACCCTGGCCCTGCCGGCGACGGCGCGCGCGCAGGATTACGAGGCGGCGGTGAAGCAGTCGCTTGGCGACTTCGCATCGTCCGGCGCGTATGCGGGCGTGACGCTCAACATCGCGTGCCGCCATCTGCCCGCGATGGACTTCATCCAGAGCCACGCGGCGCTGTTCGAGCAGTACACCGGCGCCAAGGTCAACTTCACCGACTATCCCGAGAACGACCTGCGATCGCATATCGTCGCCGATGCGGCCAACAAGGCCGGCGGGTTCCAGCTTTATTGCCTGGACGACAACTACATTCCGCTGTTCGGCTCGAACGCCTGGGTTCGCGAGCTCGGCCCGTCGATCAAGCCGGCCTACAAGATGGACGACGTGTTCCCGAGCCTGAAGGGCGCGTATTCCTGGGACGGCAAGCTGTACGGCCTGCCGATCTATTCGGAAGTGACGATCCTGTACTACCGCAAGGATCTGCTGGACGCCGCGCACGTGGCCGTCCCCAAGACGCTGGACGAGCTTGAGGCGGCCGCCGCCAAGCTGAAGCAGCCGCCGCGCACCTTCGGCATCGCGCTGCGCGGGCTGCGCGGCGAGGGGATGAACGTCTATACCTGGACCGAATGGCTGCGCAGCTACGGCGGGGACTTCCTCGGCCCGACCATGCAGCCGGTGTTCGACAGCGCCGCCGCGGTCGAGGGCACGCAGCACTACTCCGACCTGATCCGCAACGACGGGCCGCCGGGATCGGGCACCTGGGGCTGGCCACAGGTGTCCTCGGCGTTCTCGGCCGGGCGGGTGGCGATGATCGTGGAAAGCACGGCGTTCTACCCGACCTTCAACGACCCCAAGCAGTCCAACGTGGTCGGCAAGATCGGCTACGCGGTGGTGCCGGCCGGGCCGAAGGGCGCGTACCCGGCCAACTACTCGATCGGCCTTGCGGTTGCCGCCAGCGTGCCGGACGGCAGCAAGCAGTTCCAGGCGGCGAGCAGCTTCCTGCAATGGGCGACCTCGCAGCAGATGGAGTTCGCGCGCACGGCGAAGGACATCGGCAACGAGGACCGCCGCAGCGTGAACCAGTCCGACCTGCTGCGCAGCAAGCTGGATGCCGGCTACATCAAGGCGGTCAGCGACGGGCAGGCGATCACCAAGACGCAGTATCGGCCGATGATCCCGCAATGGCGCGAGATGGGCGACATCATCGGCGCGCATATCGAGAGCGTGTTCACCGGCAGCACCGACGCGAAATCCGCGCTGACCGCCGCCGCGAACGAGACCGAGGCGCGGTTCAAGACCGAGGGCGTGGCGGGCACGCAGCGCAAGTACCAGGAGCTGTTCCCGGATAGCCCCTGAGATCGTGCCGCAATCCCTCACCCCGGCCCTCTCCCGCAGGGAGAGAAGGCAGGACTCCCTTTTTCTGCGGGAGAGGGCAGGGGTGAGGGGCGCTGGCTGGTGGCGCAGCCCCTGGTTGGTGCCGCTGCCGGGGTTCCTGCTGCTCGGCGCGCTGTCGCTGCCGCCGTTCCTGTATGCGCTGTACCTGTCGTTCGTCGATGTTGACGTGGCGGTGCCGAACCAGAAGGTGCGTTTCGTCGGGCTGGCCAACTACGCGCAGGTGCTGGGCAGCGGGGCCGGCCAGCACGCGCTGCTGGTGACGCTGCTGGTGTCGTTCGGCTCGACGCTGGCCGCCATCCTGATCGGGCTGCTGGTGGCCTACCTGATCCACCTCTTCGCCGGCCGGCTGTCCGGCGCGGTCACAGTGCTGGTGCTGATCCCGCTCGCGGTCTCGCCGGTGGCGATGGCGCTGGTGTTCAGCCTGATGCTCGATCCGCTGTACGGGCCGGTGCCGCAGGTGATCCAGATGCTCACCGGCACGCTGATCGCGCCGACCGGCAGCACCGTGGGCGCACTGGCCACAGTGATCTTCGTGCAGACCTGGCAATGGTCGCCGCTGGCCGTCATCCTGCTGCTGGGCGGGCTGAAGGGCCTGCCGATCGAGCCGATCGAGGCCGCGCGCATCGACGGCGCCGGGTTCTGGGCGACGGTCTGGCACATTCACCTGCCGCTGCTGCGCCCGCTGCTGGCAGTGGCCGCCATCTTCGAGTTCATCCTGTGCAGCCAGGTGTTCGCCGCGACCGAACTGCTGACCAACGGCGGCCCCGGCAGCGACACCGTCGATCTGTCGCTGTACATCTACAAGGTCGGCATCGCCGAGAGCAGCCAGGTCTCGGTGGCCTCCGCCGCCGGCGTCATCACGCTGATCCTGGGCCTGGTCAGCACCGCGGTCTGGCTGAAGGTGGCGCGATGGGACACGCAGATCTATCGCTGACGCCGCTGATGTCGCCCCCGGCCGGGGCGCTGCGTACGGGCCGCCGGCGGCGCGGCGCGGCCGGCCGCGCGCTGGGGCGGCTCGGCCTGGGACTGTTCCTGCTGGTGTGGATGCTGCCGCTGTATTGGCTGGTCAACACCACGTTCAAGTACAAGGCACAGATCCAGTCCGAGACGCCGGTCTGGTTCCCGCACCCGGTCACCGCCGACAACCTGGTGTGGGTCTGGCAGAACCTCGATGTCTCGGCGTTCGAGCGCTCGCTGCGGGTCGTGGCGGTGTCGGTGGTGTTCGCGCTGGTGTTCGGGCCGCTGATGGCCTACGCGCTGTCGCGGTTCCGCGCGCGGGCCAGCAGGCAGCTGGAAAGCTGGATCATCTCGACGCGCATGATGCCGCCGGCCGCGCTCATCATGCCGTTCTACTTCCTGCTGCTGCGCACCCATTTGCTGAATACCGAGCTGGGGCTGATGCTGCTGTACATCGCCGTCAACCTGCCGCTGACCTGCTGGATCATGCTGGCCTACCTGCGCGGGCTGCCCGAGGATTCCGAGGAAGCCGCGCGGCTGGACGGCTGCTCGCGCTGGGGCGCGTTCGTCCATGTCGTGCTGCCGATGACCCGGTCCTCGGTCGCGGCGGCGGGGCTGCTGGTCACCATCCTGACCTGGAACGAGTTCTTCATCGCCTTCGTCATCACCTCGTCGAACATCACCTTTCCGGTGCAGGTCGCGGGCTTCCTGGCCAACGGCATGAACCCCGAATACGGCCACATGGCCGCCGCCGGGCTGCTGCTGTCGCTGCCGACGGTGCTGCTGGCGGCGATCTTCCACCGCTCGCTGCTGTCCGGCCTGCACGCCTTCGCCGGGGGCAAGTGAGCCGCCGCTGTCGCAAAGCGAACCTGAACGAACCCAGGCGAGCGCATCCGGCTTTCGATTGAGTTTTTATCCGTTCGCTCCATACTCTCCGCGGCGGGAGGATATGGGTGCAATGGACGCGGTCTATGACGTGGCGGTGGTCGGCGGCGGCATCAACGGCACCGGCATCGCGCGCGACGCGGCCGGGCGCGGCCTGCGGCCGCTGCTGGTGGAAAAAGGCGACCTGGCCGGCGCCACCTCCTCGGCGTCGACCAAGCTCGTGCATGGCGGCCTGCGCTACCTGGAATACTACGAATTCAGGCTGGTGCGCGAGGCTCTGACGGAGCGCGAGGTGCTGCTGCGCGCCGCCCCGCACATCATCTGGCCGCTGCGCTTCGTGCTGCCGCACCATGCCGGGCTGCGGCCGACCTGGGTGATCCGGACCGGGCTGTTCCTGTACGACCATCTCGGCGGCCGCAAACTGCTGCCGCCGACGCGGCGGATTGCCTTGCGGCGCGACCCGGCCGGGGCGCCGCTGAAGCCCGCCTACACCACGGCGTTCGAATACTCGGATTGCTGGATCGAGGATTCGCGCATGGTCCTGCTGAACGCGCAGGACGCCGCTGCGCGCGGCGCCGACATCCGCACCCGCACCGCCTGCGTGGCGGCCGAGCGGAGCGACGGGATCTGGCGGCTGCAACTGCGCGACGAAGCCAGCGGCGTGGTGGGCGAGGCGCGGGCGCGGGCGCTGGTCAACGCCGCCGGACCGTGGGCCGGCAGCTTTCTGACTGGCGCGCTGCGGCAGAACACGCCGGCACGCATCCGCATGGTCAAGGGCAGCCACATCGTCACCCGGCGGCTGTACGAGCACGACCGCTGCTACATTTTCCAGAACGCCGACGGGCGGATCTGCTTCGCCATCCCCTATGAGCAGGATTTCACCCTGATCGGCACCACCGACCAGGATTTTGACGGCGACCCGACCGCCATCGGCATCACCGAGCAGGAGACCGCGTATCTGTGCGGCGCGGTCAGCGACTATTTCGCCCGACCGGTGACGCAGGCCGACATCGTCTGGTCCTATGCCGGGGTGCGGCCGCTCTACGACGACGGGGCGAGCAAGGCGCAGGCGGCGACACGCGACTATGTGCTGACCCTGGACGCGCCGGAGCAGGGAGCGCCGCTGCTGTCGGTGTTCGGCGGCAAGATCACCACCTATCGCCGGCTGGCCGAGGCGGCGCTGGCCAGGCTTGCATCCGTGATGCCCGGCATCGGCCAGCCCTGGACCGCGACGGCGCACCTGCCGGGCGGCGATTTCCCGGTGGGCGGCGCGGCGGCGCTCGCCGCCGGGCTGATCGCGGCATACCCGTTCCTGACGCCGCCGGTGGCGAGCCGCCTGATCCGAACCTATGGCACGCGCGCCGAGGCGATGCTGGGCGAGGCGAGCAGCCCGAACGATCTTGGCCGCGACTTCGGCGCCGGGCTGTCCGAACGCGAGGTGTGCTGGATGCGCCGCCACGAATGGGCGCGCACCGCCGACGACGTGCTGTGGCGGCGGACCAAGCTCGGCCTGCACATGACGCCGGACCAGCGCGCCGAGTTCGCCCGGTTCATGGCCGCGGAAACCGAGCGGCAGGCTGCCTGACGCGCGGCCGCGTCGCTACACCCCGGCCTTCTCGCCGGCCGCGTAGCGCCCGACATAGGTGCGCGTGGTGTCGGCAAGGTGGGCGTCGATCCACTGCGCCATCGCCTCCTCCTCGGCGAGCGACTGGCGCAGGGCGGAGGCCCCGGCCTGGTGGCCGATCATCGCCGACAAGTCCAGCAGGGACTTGTACGAGGCGATCTCGAAATGCTCGAACGCATAGTTCGCGAAGGTATTCTTCAGCACCTCGTCCTGCGTCATGGCATGGGTCATCGCCGCCATGTTGCCGACCATCGACATCGCGGTGTCCTTCAGGCCGGAGCGGCTGCTGCCGAACTCCTCCAGCAAGGCGTCGAGCCGCTGTGCCTGCTGCATCGACTCGTCGATATGCTGGCGCATCCTGGCTTCCATCTCGGGGTAGTTCTCCAGCCGCTCGACCTGCCGCCGCAGCAGGCTGATGGCCTGCTCCTCGACCGCGTGCTGGTTGCGCAGCCCGGACACGTAGATGGACCGCGCAGCATCGCTGCTCCCGCTCATGGCCTGATCCCCGCTGGTTGATTGGGCAGCTAGCGCATGGCGCGAGCGAAGGATGCCGGGCGGCGGCCGCATCGCCGGAATGTGAGTCGCGAGGCCGGGGAGGGGGGTCGGAGAGCGCGCCGCTCCTGTCGCGCGCCCCCGCTGCCCGCAGCCCTGGCGTCAGGGAATGTCCGCCTCGGCGGCGGCCGAGAGCGGGCTGGCCGTGCCGCGCGCATCGACGCTGTAGATCCGGTACAGATGCGGCCCGGTCGCAGGCGTGTCGGTGCAGGTTGTGGCGCTGGTCACGCATTGCGCGATTTCGGCGCCGTCGCGCTGCACATGGTAGGTGAACGGACCGGGAATGCTGCCGGCGGCGAGCGGCGACCAGGTCAGGGTGACGCTGCTGCTTGTGCATTTCGCCGAGGCGTCCTGCGAGCAGACCGCGATCATCTCGGTGGGGATATGCGTGGACAGCAGGACTGGCGGCAGCGGCGCCTGGGTGAAGTCGAACTCGTCCATAAGCTGCCCCATGGGCGCAACCCGGCCGCCCATGAAAGTGACGCTGGTCAGCGAGTCGCGGATGTCCGGCCGGCTGTCTGGCTCGCCCAGCGCGGCGGGGTCCAGCCGCGCGCCGCCCATGAACAGATCCTCGAAGAAGGTCGCGTAGGAGTCGAAGCTGAGCACACCGTGGTCGATGAAGCCCGGCTTCGCATAGGGGCTGATCATCAGCCCGGGCACCCGCAGACCGAAGCCCTGGACCGGATAGACGCTGCCGTTCATGTCCACGTTGGGCGGCGCGACATGATCGTAGAAGCCGCCCCAATCATCCCAGCTGATGAAGATTGCCGAACTGGCCCAGGCAGGCGAGGCCATCACCGCGTTGACCAGGGATGTCACGTACTCCATGCCGGTGGTGACACGGCTGTTCGGGTGCTCGCTGTATGGCGACGACGGCACGATCCACGACACCTGCGGCAGCGTGTCGTTGCTGCGTCGGACAGGAAGTGAACGATGTCCTGATTGTGCGCCCCGAGATAAGCCTTGCCCTGCGCCTGGACCGACTTGAAGTACGGTGCGGGGTTGAAGAACGAGCCGACGCGCGGCGTCTGCACCTGCGGATCGCACGTCATTTCGTCGTCCTCGCAATCCGGCTCCGCGCCGGTGCCGAGATAGTATTTCCAGGACACCTGATGCTTGTCGAGCAACTCGAACAGGTTGGCCCATGGCCATTCGACGATTGGGCCCAGCAACGTCGATGTCTTGCAGGTGCGCACGTCGGCATGGTTGGTACAGGTGGCGACCCATTCGCTGGTGAGGTCGAGGTGCGACGGCGCCGACCACGACCGCACGCCCTCGAACAGCTCGTCCTGCAGCACGAAATGCTGGGCATAGGCCCAGTAGTTCGGGATTTCCTCAGCGGTATGATAGCCGACAGCGTCATGCCGGGCGATGCCGTCGGCGAAGTTGGCGCAGTTCAGCTGTGCGTTGAATGGCGGCACGCAGCGCGCGAGCTTCGCGCTTTTCTGGAGTACAGGAAGCCGTCCATGGCCGCCTTGGTGATGCCGTCGTCGAGGTCGAACTGCGCATCCTTCGCGCCGTGCGGACCGCCGGCATTGGCGTCGTGCGGATCATGGAACGGCTTGACGCAATGCGAAGTCGCTTTGGTCGGGTCCAGCGGGATGCAGGCGTTCTTGGGGATGCCGTTGGCGCCCGGATAGGTGCCAAAGTAGCTGTCGAACGACCGGTTTTCCTGCATGATGATGATGACGTGCTGGATCGGCGTCGCATTGGGCGACCCGCCGGCGGCCGCCTGTGCCGCAGGCAATTGGGCGAGCGTCGAGACTCCGGCGCACAACACGCCGGTGAGCAGAGCAGACTTCAAGGCCGGCACCTTCCATTGTGGGATGTGATTGCGGGGCGCGGGAAACAATGCCCGATCACCGCCGCTGCCGGACCGCGCTCCCGAATCGATCGGCAAGCGCACACATTAACGCCCCGAACCGCAATCTGCAAGACCGCCCGCGCTGTTTTGATGGCAAAAACGCTAATTGTTGTACCGAAAACAACGGTCAGCGATCGGGCAGCCGCCCGGCCAGATCCTGCACGAACTGCCAGGCGACCCGTCCCGACCGGCCGCCGCGTGTGACCGACCATTCCACCGATGCGGCGCGCAGCGCCTCGGCCCCGATCGGCAGGTCCAGCGCCGCCGCGTAGCCCTCGACCATCGCGAAGAACGTGTCCTGGTCGCAATTGTGAAAGCCGATCCACAGCCCGAACCGGTCCGACAGCGAGACCTTCTCCTCGGTCGCCTCGGACGGGCTGATCGCGGTGCCGCGCTCGTTCTCGATCATGTCGCGCGGCATCAGGTGGCGGCGGTTGCTGGTGGCGTAGAACAGCACCGTCTCCGGCCGCCCCTCGATGCCGCCGTCCAGCACCGATTTCAGCGCCTTGTAGTCGGCATCCTCGCGCTCGAACGACAGGTCGTCGCAGAACACCACGACGCGGCGCGACTGGTCGCGCAGCAGGCGCAGCAGCTCGGGCAGAGTGGCGATGTCCTCGCGCGCGATCTCGATCAGCGCCAGGCTGCCCGGCCGCTCGGCATTGGCCGCCGCGTGCGCCGCCTTGACCAGCGAGGATTTGCCCATGCCGCGCGCGCCCCACAGCATCACGTTGTTGGCCGGGCGGCCGCGCGCGAATTGCAGCGTATTGGCCAGCAGCAGCGATTTCTGCCGCTCGATCCCCTGCAGCAGCCCGATGTCCACGCGCGACACGGCGGCGACCGGGGCGAGGCGGGCCGGCGAGGGATGCCAGACGAACGCCGCCGCCGCCGACAGGTCGATCGCCGGCGGCGGCGGCGGCGCCAGGCGCTCCAGCGCGCCGGCGATGCGGTCGAGAGTGTCGAGCAGGCGGGTCTGGTCCATGGCTGAGGCTGCCTTGACGGATGGGGGCCGGAGCCTATGGTCCGCCGCCCGTCACCGCAATTCTGGAAGTCCCCATGCTGATCGCCCCTGCCTATGCCCAGACCGCCGCGGGAGGCATGCTCGGAAATCTCGGCGCGGCGGGCCAGTTCCTGCCGATCGTGCTGATCTTCGGCGTGTTCTACTTCCTGCTGATCCGCCCCAACCAGCAGGCGCAGAAGGCGCTGAAGGCCTCGCTGGCGGCGCTGAAGCGCGGCGACCGCGTGGTGACCGGCGGCGGCATCGTCGGCGTGGTGCAGCTGGTGCGCGAGGGCACCAACGAGGTCGAGGTGGAGATTGCGCCGAACGTGCGCGTCTCGGTGGTGCGCGAGACCATCAACAGCATCATCAAGCCGGTGGCGGCGAACGACAAGGGCGAGAAGAAGGTCAAGACCTGAGGCGCCGGCGGGCGTCGTCATCCGTGCTCAGCAACCTGGGCGGATGTGCTACGCTGACGCCGTAACGGTTCGGAATGACGTGCATGCAAGCAGGGTTCTCGCGCGTGGCCGGGCAGGCTGCCCTGCTGCTGCTGGTGGCGGGGTGTTCGGTCGGCAACACCAGCAACACCGTCGTCGGCGTTTCGGTGGCTGCGCCGCAGCCTGCGGTGACCGTCGCGACCTGGCGGGCGGAGGGCGGCGACGATCGGGCGGCGATGCAGCTCGCCCAGGCCAACTTCCGTGCGGGGAACACCGTCGCGGCTTTCCGCTGGGCCAAGCTGGCCGCCGATCGCGGCGACGGCACCGGCCAGGCAGCGGTGTCCCGGGCCTACACGCTGGGCCTCGGGGTGCCGCAGAACTACGAGCTTGCGTTGCGGTATGCGCGGCTCTCGGCTGACCAGAAGAACCCGTCCGGCGAGAACAACCTTGCGGTCCTGACCGAACAGGGCCGCGGCGCGCCGGCTGATCCGGCCGCGGCCGTCAGGCTGTATCGCCTGTCCGCCGAGGCCGGCAACGTGTTCGCGGCGAAGTCGCTGGCGTCGTGCCTGGAGCGAGGCCTGGGCGTGGCGCAGGACCGGCGTCTCGCCTATTTCTGGTATTCGATCGCGGCTGCGAAACTCAGCGGGCCGGCGCTCGCCTTTGCCGTCGAGCATCGCGAGGACATCGCGAAGACCCTGCCGGCCGGCGAGGTGGCGAAGTACCAGGCCCTGGCGACCGCCTGGCAGCCATACGACGCGCCGCCGTCGAGCTGACGGCGGCAGCCGCGCGGCCCTGGGCCGTCCCGCCTGCCCAGGGCAGGGCAGGGCGGCCGCGCCGCGCCGCGCCGGCTACATCTGCGACGCGGCGAACTCGTAATTGGCCAGCTTGTCGAGCCAGTTGTGACGTAGTCCGGGCGGCGGTTGCGGAAGTCCAGGTAGTAGCTGTGCTCCCACACGTCGATGCCGATCAGCGCGCGGCCGGCGTTCTCGGCCAGCGGGTTGGACCCGTTCGGCGTCTTGCTGACGCTCAGCTTGCCGTCGCCGCCCAGCACCAGCCACGCCCAGCCGCTGCCGAACTGCGACGTGGCGGCCGCCTTGAACTGGTCCTTGAACGCCTGCACCGAGCCGAAATCCTGGACCATCTTCTGCTCCAGCTTGCCGGGCATGGCGCCGCCCTGCGGGCTCATGCCTGCCAGAACAGGATGTGATTCCAGTGCTGGCCGGCATTGTTGAACACCGGCGCCATGTCCGGCTTGCCGTGCGCGAGGCGGATGATCTCGTCCAGCGACTTGCCCTGCAGCTCCGGCTGCTTCTCGACAAAGCCGTTCAGCGCCGTCACGTAGGCCTGGTGGTGCTTGCCGTGATGCAGCTCCAGGGTCTCCTGGCACATGCCGCGCTCGGCGAGCGCGCTGGTCGAATAGGGAAGGTTGGGGAGTTCGAAGGCCATGATCGCATCTCTCCACAGTGTTTCGCCGCGGCCGCAGAGAGCTATGAGGGTCCGGCGCGGGGGTCAAGCCTCGCTGCGCGGTCACGTCAACGGCAGGCTGATTGCATGACCCCGCTTTCGCCGGCCGCCCTGGCGGTGCGCCGGCATGATCCCGACCGGTTCCTCGCCGCGCTGTTCGCCCCGGCCGGGCGGCGCGAGGCGCTGATGCTGCTGTACGCGTTCAACCATGAGATCGCGCGGGCGCGTGAGGTCGCCAGCGAGCCCACCCTGGCGCTGATCCGCCTGCAATGGTGGCGCGAGGTGGTCGAGGGCGCGCCGCGCCGGCACCCGCTCGCCGAGCCGCTGGCCGAGGCTTTGGACCAGGGCGGGCTGGCGCGCGAGGATCTGCTGGCAATGCTGGACGGCCGCGAGCTGGAGACCGAGGCCGACATGCCGAGCGTCGAGGACTTCCAGGACTACGTGCGCGCCACGGCAGGCGCGATCGCGGTCGCCTCCGGCCGGGCGCTGGGCGCCGCGCCCGCCATGTTCGACCGGCTGCGCGCCGTTGGCGTGGCGTACGGCGTGGCCGGGCAGCTGCGCAGCGTGGCCGCGCTGGCCGCGCAGGGGCGCTGCCTGCTGCCCGCCGACCTGCTCGCCGCTCACGGCCTGACGCCCGAACTCGGTGATCGCCAGCCCGCACAACCCGGCGCTGCGGCCGGTGCTGGAGCGGCTGGCGGAGTGGGGGCGGTCGCTGCTTCGCCCGGCGCAGGGGCCGATGCCCCGGCCGCTGATCGCCGCGGGCCTTCCGGCGGTGCTCGCGCGTCGAGATTTCGGCCGGATCGGCCAGCCGGCGCGGCCGAGGGGAGCGGCCGACCGGCTGGCGGTGACCTTGGCGGCGGCGCTCGGCCGCGTCTGATCGCACGGGACGCCGCCGCCGAACCCAATGGGCGCTGCGGCGTAGTGGGCCGCATGGTTCGCGGCATCATCTTCGACATCGACGGCACGCTGGTCAATTCCGTGGACCTGCACGCGCGAGCCTGGGAGGAGGCGTTCGCCGAGTTCGGGCACGCCCTCGACTTCGCCGCGATCCGCAGCCAGATCGGCAAGGGCGGCGACCAGTTGATCCCGGTGTTCCTGTCAGAGCCGGACCGCGCCGATCACGGCCGCGCGCTGGAGCAGCGGAGCAGCGCGATTTTCAAGCAATCGTATCTGTCGCAGGTGCGCGCATTTCCCGGCGTCCGCCCGCTGTTCCAGGAATTGCGCCGCCGCGGCGTGTCGGTCGCGCTCGCATCCTCCGCCAAGCAGGACGAACTGGCCGAATACAAGCGGATCGCCGGCATCACCGATCTGGTGCAGGCGGCCGCCTCGTCGGACGACGCCGAAAAATCCAAGCCGCACCCCGACATCTTCCAGGCCGCCCTGGCCCGCCTGCCAGAGCCGGCGCGCACGGATGCGCTGGTCGTCGGTGATACGCCGTACGATGCCGAGGCTGCGGCGAAAGCCGGGCTGGCCTGCATCGGCGTGCGCTGCGGCGGCTTCCCCGAATTGGACCTGCGCCGCGCCGGGTGCCGGGCGATCTATCAGGATCCTGCGGACCTGCTGCGCAGTCTCGACCGGGTTCTCGACGCCGCCGCCGCGTGATTGCGCTGCGGCGCACGGCGCGGCGATGCTATAACGATTGCGCGTTGGGCATCACGGGCAGGACATGAACGTCGTCGCGCCACCTCGGGCCAGGCTTGCGGTCGAGATCGTGCACGATCTCGTCTGTCCCTGGTGCTATCTCGGGTTGCGCCGGTTGATGCGCACCTTGCGCCGCCGTCCCGACCTGCTGTTCGACGTGGTCTGGCGGCCGTTCCTGCTGAACCCGGACATGCCACGGGCCGGGATGCCGCGCGCCGACTACGTGGCGCGCAAGTTCGGCGGCGAGGACCGGGCGCGGCGGCTGTATGCGCTCGATCACCGATATCGGCCGCGCCGAGGGCGTGTCGTTCCGTTTCGACCGCATCCGCCGGACGCCATCGTCGGTCAACGCGCACCGGCTGGTGCGCTGGGCCGCGCCGTACGGGCGCAGCACCGACCTGGTTGAAGCGCTGTTCGCCGCGCATTTCACCGATGGCCGCGACATCGGCGATCTCGCGGTGCTGTCGCTGGTCGCCACCGCGCGCGGGCTGGACGGGTCGGCCGCGCTGTCGTTCCTGCTGGGCGACGCCGAATGCGAGACGGTGCACGCCGAGAACCTGCGCGCCCATCGGCTCGGGATCAACGGCGTGCCGTGCTTCGTGGTCGGCGGCCGGCACGCCATCGCCGGCGCGCAGGAGCCGGAGGTGCTGGAGCGGCTGCTGAACGTGGCGGCGATCGAGGCGATCGAGGGCTGACCGGGCCAGAGATCAGGCCAGAGGTCAGACCAGAGATCAGGCCAGGCATCCGGCCGGACCGCGCGCGCGTCGCCATCCTGAACGGGTTCGGCCGGTCGCTCGGCGACGGCGTGATCGGCTTACAGGCGCTGGCCCTAGCGCAACAGGCGGGCATCATCCCGGCCGACCCGGTCCTGTTCCGGCTGGCCGGCCTGTCCCCGGTGCTGCAATCGCTGTACGCCTGCGCCCGCTTCGCCACGGTCCGCGCGCTGCCCTGGTCCGCTGCCGCGCCGGGACCCGCGCCGGCCACCGCCTCGGGCTTCGCCCGCATCATCGACCTGCGCGATTTCGCCTTCGATCCGGCGTTCCGGGGCGTCGCGATGATCGACTATTTCCTGCACCAGCTCGGCGTCGATCCGACGCGGATCGCCTCGCCGCAAAAGCGCAATGCCTGGCTGGCGCCGGCCATCCAGCCGCTTGCGCCGCCCGGCCTGCGCCCCGGCTACGTGCTGGTCTGCCCGCGTGCGTCGATGGCGCTGCGCGACATGCCGCCGCGCATCGAGGCGGCGATCGTCGCCTGGCTCGCGGCCCATTCTGGCCGCCGGGCGCAGCCGCAGTGGCCGGTCGGCTCGCTGGCCGAACTGTGCGGGCAGGTGGCGGCGGCGGCGCTGGTGGTCAGCACGGACACCGCCCTGGTGCATCTGGCGGACGCCTTCTCGGTGCCCTGCCTCGCGTTCTTCCCGACGCACGACCCGCAATGGCGGGTGCGCGACTACCCACTGTGCCGGCCGGTCCGGCTGCATCCGGCCGGGCTGGAGCCGGCGCTGGAGTTCGCCCGGCAGCCATCCGACCTTGCCGCTGCGGCCGCGTCGTGGTTTCCCCACGGCGATGATCTGACCTGGCTCGGGGCTGCGCTCGCCGCCGCGTTGGACACCGCGGAACGGAGAGCCTGATGCCGCCTGCCCCGACCGCCGCGCAGACCTGGCTCGACCGCGCCTGCCTGGCGGCGCTGCTGGTGATGCCGGCGTTCCTGATGCACGGGCGGGCGGTGGCCGACATCCTGACCTGCCTGATCGGGGCGCTGTTCCTGGCCGGCTGCGCGATCCGGCGCGACTGGGCGTGGCTGCGCCGCGGCTGGGTGCGAATCGGCGCGGTCTGGTGGGCATGGCTGGTGGTCTGCTCGATCCCGGGCGTCGGCATCGGCGGCTGGCTGTCGCTCGGTCATGCGCTGGCGGCCGTCCGGTTCCTGCTGTTGGTCGCCGCCCTGGAGCACCGGGTGCTGCTGCCGGCGGCGGCGCGGCGCTGGCTCGGGCGCGTGCTGACCGCCTGCGCGCTGTATATCGGGCTGTCGGCGCTGCTGCAGTTCGCCACCGGGCGCGATCTGGTCGGCTGGCGACGCGGCCCGGAGGGCGAGCTGACCGGCCCGTTCCAGCACCCGCGCGCCGGCGCGCCGCTGTCGCGCCTGCTGTTCCCGAGCCTGCTGCCGCCGGTCCACCGCCTGCTGGGCGGATCACTGCTGCGCCGCGCCGGCGCGCTGGCGCTGACGGTGGCCTCGGTCGGGACCATCGTGCTGATCGGCCAGCGGATGCCGGCGTTGCTGACCGCGTTCGGGCTGGTCGTCTCCGGGCTGATGCTGCGCCGGCTGCGCGTCACCGTGGCGGCGGCGCTGCTGGCCGCCGCCCTGCTGCTGGCCGCCTCGGCCGCCATCTCGCCGCCGGTCTGGTACCGGCTGGTGACGAAGTTTTCGCACCAGATGGAGGACTTCCAGGACAGCGACTACGGCCTGATCTTCGAGCGCGCGGTGGTGATCGCCGAGCAGAGTCCGATCACCGGGCGCGGCTATGCCGGGTTCCGCAACGCATGTCCGGACCCGCGCACCTTCGTCGATTGGGGCGACGTGTCGCGCCACCCGCATGGCGGCGGCGCCACGATCTGCAACATCCACCCGCACAATCACTACCTTGAGGCTCTGACCGACAGCGGGTTTCCCGGTCTGGCGCTGTTCTGCCTGTTGATCCTGGCCTGGCTGCGCGGCCTGCTGCGCGGCATCGGCAGCGACCCGGACCCGCTGCGCGTCGGGCTGTTCGTGGCCGCCCTGGTCCAGGAATGGCCGCTGGCCTCGGCCAGCAGCTTCTACGCGATCGAGATTGCGGGCTTCTTTTTCGTCATGCTGGGCTGGGGGCTGGCCGAGGCGCGGGTCCCGGCACGGTCGTCTGTCACACCCAATCGCGGTGGTTCCGGCCCGTACCCGTGAGGGTGTGTGCATCAATCGCCATGGGGAAGATCTGCGACCGCCATCAGTGCCAGCACCTCGCGCGCCGCAGCCTCGGACGGCGTTCCGGTGGGCGCCGCGAGGCTGGCCAGCGCGGCGCGGAAGCCGTCACGCTGGCGGGCGGCGGCATCGGGATCGCCCAGCAGGCTCGTCACCGTCCCGGCCAGCTTGGCTGGCGTGCAATCCTGCTGCAGCAGCTCCGGCACCACCGCGCTGCCGGCAAGCAGGTTGACCATGGCGACGTGCGGCACCCGGATCAGCCGCCGGGCGATCGCCGCGCTGAGCGGGTTGACCCGGTAGGTCACCGCCATCGGCACCCTTGCCAGGGCGAGTTCCAGCGTCGAGGTGCCGGACTTCGTCAGCGCGGCGGCGGCAGCGGCGTAGGAATCGTGCTTGTCGTCCAGATCGGTGACGACGACCGGCGCCAGCGCCCAGCCCGCCGCCGCCCGGCGCACCGTGTCGGCAACCGCGGCGGCGGTCGGCACCACCGGGGCCAGGTCCGGCACGCGGTCGGCGAGCAGCCGCAGCATCTGCCCGAACACCGGCAGCAGCCGCGGCACCTCGCTGTGCCGGCTGCCCGGCATCAGGATCAGCACCGGCCGGCCGGCGGCAATTCCGTGGCGCTCGCGGAACCGCGCCGCGTCGCCGCGATCCGCACCGCTTTCCAGCACCGGATGGCCGACGAAGCGCGCCGGCAACCCGTGCCGGGCGAAGAACTCCGGCTCGAACGGGAGCAGGCACAGCAGGCGCTCCCACAGGCCGGGGAACTCGCGCACCCGGTTTTCGCGCCACGCCCAGACCTGCGGGGCGACGTAGTGGATGCGGGGAATCCCGGCGCCTCGCAGCCGGTGCAGCAGGCGCAGGCAGAAGCCCGGACTGTCGATGGTCACCAGCGCGTCGGGCCGGCGGGCCAGCACGTCGGCGAGCGTGTCGCGCAGCCGGCGGTTCAGCATCCGCAGTCGCGGCAGCACCTCCAGCAATCCCATGACCGCCAGATCCTGCATCGGGAACAGCGGCGTCAGCCCCTGCGCCACCATGCGCGGACCGCCGATGCCGGCGAAGGCGAGGCCGGGCCGCTGCGTGCGCAGCGCGGCCATCAGCCGCGCCCCCAGCACGTCGCCGCTATGCTCGCCGGCGACCAGGTAGATCAGCGCCACGCGGCGACCGGGCAGGGCGGCGGCGGCGGCGGCCAGGACAGGTGGTTGCGCACCGCGCCGGCCGCGCGCACCGCGTCCAGGCGGGCCGGATCCAGGTCGCAGACCACCCACTCGGCCTGATCCAGCGCACCGCGCGCCAGCAGCCCGTCCTCGGGGAAACCGCGATCCACCGGGCCGAACACCGCCGCGTGCCCGCGATTGACGTCCAGCGCCGCCGACCACGGCGCCAGCCCGACCGTGGGCGCGATCGCCGCGAAACACTGGTTCTCCACCGCCCGCGCGGCGGCGGCGATGCGGACCCGGTTGAAGCCGTGCAGGGTGTCGGTGCAGCTCGGCACCAGGATCAGCCACGCCCCGGCCTCGACCTGGGCGCGCACCAGCGACGGGAACTCGGCGTCGAAGCAGATGGCGATGCCGATGCGGCCCCACGGCGTCGCGAACACCGACGGCGGCAGCCCGGCCGAGACGCCCCATTGCTCGCTCTCGAAGCGGGTCATCACGTGCTTGTCCTGCATCGCGGCGCGGCCGTCGGGGTCGATCAGCGGCGCGCGGTTGACCACGCCGCCGCCGATGGCGAAGGGCAGGGTGCCGGGCAGCAGCCAGACGCCATGCCGCCGCGCCACCGTCCGCGCCGCGTCCAGAGCCTGCGGCGCCAGGGCGACCGCGCGGGCCAGCTCGCCCGCCGCATCGGGCGCGCTGCCGGCCGCCATTTCCAGCGGCGCGTATTCCGGCATCACCACCAGCCGGGCGCCCTGCGCGCTGGCCTGCGCGACCTCGCGATCCAGCCGGGCCGTCCAGGCGTCGATCCCGCTGCTCGCGGACACACGCCATTGCGACAGCGCCAGCCGCAGGGCGCCGGGCTCCAGGCTCATGGCAGCGCCGCGCCGGTCAGCGACTTGGCCCAGAAATCCAGCTGGTGCGCGACCCGGCCCGCGCCGCCCACCTCCGGCCAGGTCATCGCGCAAGCCATGTCCGGCAGCCGGGCATAGCCGCGATTGGTCCAGAAGCGATCGAGCGGGGCGGCGTCCCCGGGACGGCGCGGATCGCCGCCGGCGCGACGGACGGCGCAGAACGTCGCCGCGTCGCAGCCCGGCAGCCCGGCGGCATGCGCCTCGCGCGCGGCGAAGAACGCGACGCCCGCGCCCTGGCCGCGATGCGCGCGCGCCAGCACGCTCTCGCCGAAATAGCAGAAGCGGCCGACGTCCCAGCCGTGCGCCTCGAAGGGCGCGCGCACATGGGCCGCCTCGTGGCGCAGCGGCAGGCAGGTGCTGCAGCCGACCGGCTCCGCGCCGGCGAACGCCACCACCAGGGCGGAATCCTGGCTGCCGGCGAACGCCGCGAGGTGCGTCCGCTCCTCGGCCTCGTCGCCTTCGTACAGATACGGCCAGTCGCGGAACACCTGCATCCGCAGCCGGGCGAGCGCCGGGATGAAGCCGGCGATCGACGGCCCGGTGAAGGTCTGGATGCGCAGCGCCATGCGGCAGGGTGTTACGGCGGCAACGCCGCCGCGGCAACGCCCGCGGCCGCGCGGTTCAGGCGAGGCGAGGCGGACGGCGGGGGCGCGCAGCGGCGTCGCCGGCGCCTGCAGACTTGCGCATCGCGCGCCGGACCGCCGCGCGATGTCGCGCCGCGACCGCCCGCTGCGCCGCGCCGAGTGCGGCCAGCAGGTCGTCGATGCCGACGCCGTCGCTGCGCATCACGTCATGCACCAGCGGATCGCGCAGCAGGCTCTCGAATGTCAGCGGGCGGGTTGGGTGCATGTGCGTCCTGCGCCGGTTGCGCGGCCGCAAGTTGATGGCCTGACGCCTCGCGTCCGGCTGGCGGGCGGGTGAACTTGCCGTCAGGTCGGGCGCGCGGTGCCGGGCCGGCGATCAGGGCTCGACCAGCGCCACCGGCAGCAGCGCGGGTTTCGCCTGCTTCTGGTCCTCCGGGAAGGTCTGCTCCCAGCCGCCGCCCAGCGCCTTGTACAGCTGCACCAGATCGGTCGAGACGCTGGCGTCGGCCTGCGCCACCTGCTGCTGCACCGAAAGCAGCTGCCGCTCGGCGTCCAGCACGTTCAGGAAGTCCACCAGCCCGGCCCGGGTCCTGGTCCTGCGCCAGTGACAGCGCGCGCTGCTGCTGCCTGACCGCGCGGGCGAGCGCCGCATCCTGGCCCTGCTGCGCCTGGTAGTTGACCAGGGCATTGTTCACGTCATGCAGGGCGGACAGCACCGTCTGCTGGTAGCTGACCGCCGCCTCCTGCTGCTGGCCGTGGCGCAGCTCCAGCGTGCGGGTCAGCCGGGCGCCCTGAAAGATCGGCAGGGTGACGCTGGGGCCGAACGAGTAGGTGCCGGACGACCAACCAAACAATTTCGTAAAATCCGTCGCTTGCAGCGCGGTGCTGCCGGATAAGGTAACTTGCGGGTAGAACGAGGCAACGGCGACGCCGACATCGGCGGTCGCCGCGTGCAGCGCCGCCTCGGCGCGGCGGATGTCCGGGCGCCGGCGCGCCAGATCGCTCGGCAGGCCGACCGGCACGATCGGCGGCACCGGCGGCACCGGCTCCGGGGTTTCCAGCTCGGCGTCGAGTTGGTTCGGCGCCTCGCCCAGCAGCAGGGCGATGGCGTTGATGTATTGTTGCGCCTGCGCCTGCAGGGTCGGCAGCTGGCTCGCGGTGGATTCGACCTGGGCGGCGGCGTTCGCCACGTCCAGGTCCGATCCCAGGCCGGCGGTCGCCCGCTCCTGCGCCAGTTGCTGCGCGCCGCGCTCGAAGCCCAGGTTCTGGTTGGTGATCTGGATGATCTTCTGCGTGCCGCGCAACTGCACATAGTCGCGCGCCAGCTCGGCCAGCGAGGTCAGCAGCGTATTGCGTCGGCTTTCCAGAGATTCCTGCTCCTGCGCGCGCGCGCCTTCGATGGCGCGGCGCACCCGGCCCCACAGGTCGAGTTCCCACGACGCATCGAATCCGGCCTGGAACAGATCGAACGGCGCGGTCAGGCTGCCATTGTTCGGAATGCCGCCCTGAGTGCCGCCCAGGCCGTTGGATTGCGCGCCCGGCGAACTGGCGCCGCCGCCAGACCCGCCCCCGCCCAGCAAGGCGATGACCCCGTTCTTGCTTTGCTTCTCACGGGTGTACGAGCCGTTGCCGTTGAGCTGCGGAAACAGGTCGGCGCTGGTCACGCCAAGCTGAGCCCGGCTTTCGGCCAGCCGGATACCGGCCACGCGCACGTCCAGGTTGGATCCGGCGACGCGCTGCTCCAGCGAGGTCAGCTCCGGGTCGTGGAACACCCCCCACCAGTTCGGATCCGGCGGCGCGGCGACCGGGATGCTGGCCACGTCGCTCGCCGGCGCGGTCGGCGGCCGGCCGCCGAACCAGGACGCGGGCGAGTACCAAGCCGCGGGCTTTTGGAAGTCCGGCCCCACCGTGCAGCCCGCCATGCCCAGGCCCAGCGCGGGCAGGGCGAGCGTGGCTCGGAATAATGTCGCAAGTCGTATCGGCACGCCAAATCCTCCAAGGTGGAGACAACTCCAACCACGACGCACCGGCTCGGCATGCCCGGCATTCGATGCGTCAACGCAGCCATGTCCGGCCGGTTCTGGCCGGCGGCGCTTCACCCCTTTTCCGTCGCCGCCCAGACGAGCAAGGTCGGCGCGGCCAGACAAGGAGCAAACGGCGCATGAGCCATATCGAGCGGGTGTTGCAGCGCGCCGACCAGCGCGCCGAGGCGGCGCAGGCGTGGTGGCTCGACTGGCTGCGTATCCCATCGGTCAGCGCGCAGCCGGCGCACGCGCCCGATTGCGCCCGGGCGGCCGGCTTCGTGTCCGACGAACTGGCGCAACTGGGGTTCACCTCCAGGCTGGTCGGGACCGCCGGGCATCCCGTGGTGCTGGCGCATCACCCGGGCCCATCCGGCCGACCGGCTGGTCCGCGCCTGCTGTACTACGGCCACTACGACGTGCAACCTGCTGAACCGCTGGAACTATGGAACAGTCCGCCGTTCGACCCGCAGGTGATCGACGGGCCGCACGGCAGGCGCGTAGTCGCACGCGGGGCGGTGGACGACAAGGGACAGGTGGCGATGTGGATGGCAGCGTTCCGCGCCTGGCATGAGGCGACCGGCGCGATGCCGCTGCCGATCACCGTGCTGGTCGAGGGCGAGGAGGAGATCGGCAGCGCCAATCTGGAAACCTTTCTTGGCGAACATGCAAGCGAGCTGGCCGCCGATGCCGCGGTGATCAGCGACACCGACATGTGGGATGTCGGGACGCCGGCGATCTGCACCAGCCTGCGCGGTCTGGTCTATATGCAGGTCGATCTGCAGGCTGCCGACCGCGATTTGCATTCCGGCATGTTCGGCGGCTCGGCGCTCAATCCGATCAACGCCCTGACCCGCGCCCTGGGCCAGCTGCACGACGCGCAGGGCCGGGTGGCGCTGGACGGGTTCTATGACGGCGTCGCCGAGGTCTCGGCCGAACAGGCGGCGCAATGGGCCTCGCTCGGCTTTGACGAGGCGGCGTTCCTGGGCGGCATCGGGCTGCGGCTGCCGGTGGGCGAGGCGGGGCGCGGCGGGCTGGAGCGGCTATGGGCGCGGCCGACCGCCGACATCAACGGGATCTGGGGCGGCTATAGCGGCGAGGGCAGCAAGACGGTGATTGCCGCCCGCGCCGGCGCGAAGGTCAGCTTCCGCTTGGTTCCGGGCCAGGATCCCGGTCGGGTCGAGCGCGCGTTCCGCGCGTTCATGCAGGCGCGCGTGCCGGCCGATGCGCGGCTGGTGTTCCAGACCTTCGGCGCGGCGCCGGGGATGCGGGTGGCGACCGACAGCCCGCTGGTCGCCGCGGCGCGGGCGGCGCTGGGTGAGGAGTATGGCCGCCCGGCGGTGCTGGTCGGCGGCGGCGGCTCGATCCCGGTGGTCGAGGCGCTGAAGCGCCGGCTCGGGCTGGACACGCTGCTGATGGGGTTCGGCCTGTCCGACGACCAGATCCACTCGCCGAACGAGAAGTTCGAGGTGGTCTGCTTCCGCCACGGCACCCGCAGCCATGTCCGCCTGCTGGGCACGCTGGGCGGCGTGGAATAGGCGACCCCGCCCGGCGTTGGGCGAACTCGCCAGCGAAATCGCCCTGGGCCGGGCAAACGCATCCGGTTACTCGACGTGTAACCGTCATGGCCGGGCTTGACCCGGCCATCCGCCCGCCACGGGATGCGCCGAGTGGACCGTGGATGGCCGGGTCAGAGCCCGGCCATGACAGTGGGGGGAGCGGGACCACCCCCTCCCGCATGACAGACCGGCTGCCCGGCCCCGATCCGCGGCACGTCTCAGAAGTCGTTGCGTTCGTGGTAGGTCTGCAGGAACCGCCGCAAGCGTGGCTCCGGGTTGTCGTGCAGCATCTCGCGCGGCGGCCCGATGGCGGCGATGCGGCCGCCATGCAGGAAGGCGATGCGGTCGGCGGCGTGCGCGGCGAACCCCATCTCGTGCGTCACCACCAGCATCGTCATGCCGTCGGCCGCCAGGTCGCGCATCACCGATAGCACCTCGCCCACCAGTTCGGGATCGAGTGCCGAGGTCGGCTCGTCGAACAGCATCAGCCGCGGCTCCATCGCCAGGCTGCGGGCAATCGCGACGCGCTGCTGCTGTCCGCCGGACAGCCGGGCAGGGTAGGCGGCTGCTTTCTCCGCCAGACCGACGCGGGCCAGCAGCTCGCGCGCCCGCGCCGCCGCGGCGTCGCGCCGCAGCCCGCGCACCTGCACCAGCGCCTCGGCGACGTTCTGCTCGGCGGTCAGATGCGGCCAAAGGTTGAATTGCTGGAACACCATGCCGATGCCGCGCCGCAGTTCGCGCAGCGTCCGCGCCGGCGCCAGGCGGCGCGGGCCGGGCGCATCGCGCCAGCCGACCAGCGCGCCGCCGACGCGGATCTCGCCCTCGTCGTAGCGTTCGAGGAAGTTCACGCAGCGCAGCAGCGTGCTTTTTCCAGAGCCGCTGGGGCCGATCAGGCAGACCACCTCGCGCGGCTGCACGTCCAGCTCCGCGCCGGCCAACACGCGGTTCGTTCCGAAAGATTTTCCGACCCCGCGCAGGCTGACCAGCGCGGTCACGACACCGCAACCAAATGGCGGGTGATCGCGCGTTCGGCGGCGCGGCCGGCGCGGGCGACGATTTCGACCATCAGCCAGTACAGCACCGCCATCGCCAGGATGACCTCGAACGCCGCATAGGTCTCGGCCCCCATCGTCTGCATCTGATACATCAGCTCCGGCACGGTGATCAGCGACAGCACCACCGTTTCCTTGCTGAGAATGATCAGCATGTTGACCAGCGCCGGCAGGATCGCCGGCAGCATCGCCGGCAGCCGGATGCGGCGCAGGATTGCCGCCTGCGTCATGCCCAGGCTGTGCGCCGCCTCGACCTGGCCCGCCGGAACCGCCGCGAACCCGGCGCGGAAGATCTCGGCGAAATACGCGCTGCCGTACACGCCCAGCCCGACCACGCCGCAGACGGTGGCCGACCAGCGCAAGCCGAGCTGCGGGCCGCCGTCATACAGCAGGTAAAGCTGAACCAGGAACGGCGTGCCGCGCAGCACCTCGATCGCCGCGCGCAGCAGCCAGCGCAGCGGGGCGACCGGCAGTTGCCGCAGCAGCGCCACCGCAAATCCGAGCGCAATGCCCAGCGCCGCGCCGCCGAACCAGCACAGCAGCGTCAGCGCGAAGCCGCCGGCCAGCGCCGGGCCGTATTGCAGGTACAGGCCCCATTCCATCAGCCGGCCGCCAGCCGCCGCTCGGCGAGCTGGCCCAGCCCGGCCAGCGCCAGGTTCATCAGCAGATAGATCAGCGCGGCGGTCACGTACATCTGCAACGGCCGGTAGGTCGCGGCGGCGTAGCTCTGCGCGGTGCGGGTCAGTTCGGTGACGCCGATCGCCGAGATCAGCGACGAGGCTTTCAGCAGCAGGATCAGCTCGTTGATCTCCGCCGGCAGCGACAGGCGCAGCATCTGCGGCAGCAGCACCCGACGCCAGATCCCTCTCCGCGTCATGCCCAGCGCGTCGGCAGCCTCGGCCTGGCCCGGCGGGATCGCCGCCAGCGCGCCGCGGAAGATCTCCGAGACATAGGCGCCCGAGGCGAGGCCGAGCGCGATCACCGCGGCGGCCAGCGGCGGCACGTTCAGGTCGATGCGCGGCAGGAACAGGTAGATGAGCAGCAGCTGCACCAGCAGCGGCACGCCGCGGAAGAAGCTGACATAGGCCGCCCCGGCCCGGTCCATCCCGCGCAGCCCGGATCGCCGCAGCAGGCAGACCGCCGCCCCCAGCATCTGCCCCAGCGCCATGCCGAGCAGCGACACCCACAGCGTCGTCCCGGCCGCCGCCAGCAGGTACGGCAGCGCGTGCAGGACGACGCGCATGGGGGCCGCGCCTAGACGGTCGGCGTCGGCACCGTCTTTGGCAGCGCCTGGGCGGCGCCGAACCATTTCTTCTGGATCGCCGCCAGCCTGCCGTCATCCTGCATCTTGACCAGTGAGGCGCTGATCGCGTCGGTCAGGCTCTGGTCGTCCAGCCGTCCGACCCAGGAGAAATAGGTCGGCTTGCCGAACGGCGGCAGCACCACCTTGAACGTGTCCGCCCGCTGTGCGGCGGCATAGGCGAGGTTGGGCAGCGAGTTCACCGCCGCATCCAGCCGCCCGGCCGCGAGGTCCGCATAGGACTGGTTGTTGTCCACGTATTCGCGCACCGTGATCGGCTTCGGCAGGGTCTTACCGAAGGCTTCGAGCTGCGCCACCTGCGCGGTGCCCTTCTGCCCCCCGACTGTCTTGCCGGCCAGATCCTGCGGCGTGTTGATCGACGCATCGTCGGCCCGCTTCATCACCGCCGCCGTGGCGTCGGCGATCGGCACGGTGAAGCTGTAGCGTTTCATGCGCGCCAGGGTGATGGTCACCGGGGCGATGACGAAATCGAACTTCTTGGCCTCCAGCCCCGGCAGCACGCTGGTCCAGGGCAGGTCGAGATAGGTGACCTTGACGCCCATGTCCGCCCCGACCGCGTCGATCAGGTCGCGATCGACGCCGGTGTAGACGTTGTTGACCAGGAAATCGAAAGGCGGGAACTCCATCTCGGTGGCGCAGGTCAGCACGCCGCGCGATTTCACGTCGGCCAGCGTGTCGGCGTGGGCGGGGCGGCTGGTCGCCGCCAGACCCGCGCCCGCAACTCCCGCGCCCGCCAAACCCGCCTGCATCGCTTGGCGGCGCGTCAGCGCCCAACGGTCATCGGCCATGCGACCCCCTGCTCGGTTCGATCTTCCAGGACTGCAATGGAGCCGTGTTCCGGCGGTTTCGGCAAGCCGCGAAATGACGCGTCCGGTCAGTCCTCGCCCAGATTTCCGTCAAGCGTCACCGGGCAGGTCGATGCGCCGGCAACGGGGGCTGCCCGTCCATCGACCCGGGCAGGATGCGCAGCGCCCCGGCATAGAGCCGCGCCACGTCGATCCGTTGCCGCATGGACGCCCGAACACCGAGAGCTGCCGCAGGCGGCCGCCGCAACTCAGGATCGTGCGCTCGCAGCAGGGCGCTCACCCGTCCCGCGAAATCGGTTTGTGCCGTGCCCATCGCCCCCCTCCCGGACCCGCACCCGCCACGCAGCCAGAATCTCTGACCCGCATCCACGTTCGCCGGCTTGCGCGGCGCGGGCGGAGCGGGAAATCTCCCGCGCCATGTCCTCCATCGCGGCTCCCGACCACCTCTGGATCAACGTCGCCGCGGCGACCATGCAGCCCGACGGGGCGCCCTACGGCCTGATCGCCGATGCCGCCATCGCCGTGTCCGGCGACCGCATCCGGTTCGCCGGCCGCCGCGCCGATCTGCCCTCCGGCATGTTCGCGTCCAGCGGCCGGATGATCGACGGCGAGGGCGGGCTGCTCACGCCGGGCCTGATCGACTGCCACACCCATCTGGTGCACGGCGGCAGCCGGGCGGCCGAGTGGGAGGCGCGGCTGTCCGGCGCCACCTACGAGGACATCGCCCGCGCCGGCGGCGGCATCCTGTCCACCGTCGCCGCCACCCGCGCGCTCGACGAGGCGGGCCTCGTGCGCGCATCGCTGCCGCGGCTGGAGGCGCTGCTGTCCGAGGGCGTCACCACCGTCGAGATCAAGTCCGGCTACGCGCTGGAGCCGGAGGGCGAGCTGCGCATGCTGCGCGCGGCGCGGCGGCTGGGACGGATGCGCCCGGTGGACGTGCGCGCCACGCTGCTGGCCGCGCACGCGATCCCGCCGGAATACCGCGATGACCCGGACGGCTACGTGGACCTGATCTGCCAGCAGGTCATACCGGAGGCGGCCGAGGAAGGCCTGGTCGATGCCGTGGATGCGTTCTGCGAGACCATCGCCTTCTCGCCCGAGCAGGTGCGCCGGGTATTCCGCGTCGCCACCGCGCACCGGCTGGCGGTGAAGCTGCATGCCGAGCAGCTGAGCAACCTTGGCGGCGCCGCCCTGGCCGCGTCGTTCGGCGCGCTGTCCGCCGACCACCTGGAATATCTCGACGCCGCCGGGGTGGCGGCGATGGCCGCGGCGGGGACCGTCGCCGTGCTGCTGCCCGGCGCGTTCTACATGCTGCGCGAGACGCAGGCGCCGCCGGTGGCGCTGCTGCGCGAAGCCGGCGTGCCGATCGCAGTGGCGACCGACTGCAATCCCGGCACCTCGCCGATCTGCTCGCTGCTCAGCGTGCTGAACCTCGCCTGCACCCTGTTCCGCCTGACCCCGGAGGAAGCGATCGCCGGCGTCACCCGCAATGCCGCCCGCGCGCTCGGCCTGACCGATCGCGGCGTGCTGGGGGCGGGCATGCGGGCCGACATGGCGCTGTGGCGGGTCGAAAGCCCGGCCGAGCTGGCGTATGGCATGGGCCTCAATCCGTGCCGCGCCATCATGCGCGCGGGCGTGCTCGTGAAAGGCGCCTGATGCCCGACCTCCGCCTGGACAACGCCCGCCACATCGCCGCCCCGCGCGGGGCGGCGATGACCTGCCGGACCTGGGGCGCCGAGGCGGCGCTGCGCATGCTGATGAACAACCTCGATCCCGAGGTGGCCGAACGGCCGGAGGCGCTGGTGGTCTATGGCGGCATCGGCCGCGCGGCGCGCGACTGGGCGGCGTTCGACCGCATCTGCGCCACGCTGCGCCGGCTGGCCCCGGACGAGACGCTATTGGTTCAGTCCGGCAAGCCGGTCGGCGTGTTCCGCACGCATGAGGACGCGCCGCGCGTGCTGATCGCCAACAGCAACCTGGTGCCGCACTGGGCGACCTGGGAGCATTTCCACGCGCTCGATCGCGCGGGGCTGATGATGTACGGTCAGATGACCGCCGGATCCTGGATCTATATCGGCAGCCAGGGGATCGTGCAGGGCACCTACGAGACCTTCGTCGAAATCGGCCGGCGGCACTATGGCGGCTCGCTGCGCGGCAGGTGGATCCTGACCGGCGGGCTGGGCGGCATGGGCGGCGCGCAGCCGCTGGCCGCGACCATGGCGGGCGCGTCGATGCTGGCCGTGGAGTGCCAGCCCAGCCGCATCGACATGCGGCTGCGCACCGGCTACCTCGACCGCCACACCGCCGAGCTGGATCAGGCGCTGGCCTGGATGGCCGACGCGGCGGCCACCGGCACGCCGGTCTCGGTCGGCCTGCTGGGCAACGCGGCCGAGGTGTTTCCCGAGCTTGTGCGCCGCGGCGTGCGGCCGGACGTGGTGACCGACCAGACCTCGGCGCACGACCCGCTGAACGGCTACCTGCCGGCCGGCTGGACGCTCGACGAGTGGCAGCGCCGGCGCGAGGCCGATCCGCGCGCGGTCGAGGCGGCGGCGCGGCGCTCGATGCGCGTGCAGGTGCAGGCGATGCTGGACTTCCACCGCGCCGGCATCCCCACGCTGGACTACGGCAACAACATCCGCCAGGTCGCCAAGGACGAGGGGCTGGCCGATGCGTTCGACTTCCCCGGCTTCGTGCCCGCCTATATCCGCCCGCTGTTCTGCCGCGGCATCGGCCCGTTCCGCTGGGCGGCGCTGTCCGGCGACCCGCAGGACATCTTCCGCACCGATGCGCGGGTCAAGGAGCTGATCCCCGACGACCCGCATCTGCACCACTGGCTCGACATGGCGCGCGAGAGGATCCGGTTCCAGGGACTGCCGGCGCGCATCTGCTGGGTGGGCCTGGGCCAGCGGCACCGCCTTGGCCTGGCGTTCAACGAGATGGTGGCGCGCGGCGAGGTGTCCGCGCCGATCGTGATCGGGCGCGACCATCTGGACAGCGGTTCGGTGGCCAGCCCGAACCGCGAGACCGAGGCGATGCCGGACGGCTCCGATGCGGTCTCCGACTGGCCGCTGCTCAACGCGCTGCTGAACACGGCGAGCGGCGCGACCTGGGTGTCGCTGCATCACGGGGGCGGGGTGGGAATGGGATTCTCGCAGCATGCCGGCATGGTGGTGGTCGCCGACGGGACCGACGCGGCGGCGCGGCGGCTGGCGCGCGTGCTGTGGAACGACCCGGCGAGCGGGGTGATGCGCCACGCCGATGCGGGATACGAGACGGCGGTCGCGTGCGCCCGCGCGCAGGGCCTGGATCTGCCGTCGCTGCCCTGACCGGCGGTCAGGCGCGCTGCCAGAGCCGCGCCGCCTGCTCCGGCAGGTCCAGCCGCCGATACGCCTCCGCCAGCCGTCGCAAGGTCGGCGCCGAGCGCGGGTTGCCGGCGCGGCGCAGCTCCAGCGCCTGCTGCGCGGCCACCAGGCTGCCGGAGCGCAGCAGCGCGTCGAGCATGATCTGTTCGAACAGGTCGCGCTGCGCATGGCTGCCGCCGATCTCGCGCAGCCGCGGCAGCACCGGGCCGAGACAGTCCCGGGTGCGCCCGACATCGCCGCGCGCATAGGCCAGCAGCCCTTCGCAGGCCGGCACGCAGACCTCGCCCCAGGCGGCGCGCGCGATCGGCGGGGCGCCGGCGGCGGTGGCGCGGATCAACTCCAGCGTGGCGTCGGCATGCGGGTGCCCGGCGCGGGCCAGGCCGTACAGGTAGTGCATCGACAGGAACGGCTGCACATGGTCGTGCGTCCGCGCCGCCAGCAGGCGCGCCACGTCGGCCCAGCGGTCGCCGACATCGACCCCGGCCAGTTCCAGTCGCGCCAGCAGCGAGACCGCGCCGATCTGGTCCTGCACGTAGTCGGGGCACAGGCCCCAGATGTGCGTGTCGTAATAGCCGAGCACGGCGGCCGCCTCGCCCTGCTCGATCTGCACCAGCGCCAGGTGCCACCAGTTATGGGTGTGCATGAACGAGGTCAGGTCGGACCAGCCATCCTTTGCGTCTTCCAGAAACGCCCGGCCCTCGTCGTTGCGCCCCTGCGTCAGCAGCACATGCGCCAGCGCGTGCTGCGCCCACGGCTCGTCGGCGCGAATGTCCAGCGCGGCGCGCGCGGCCGCCTCGGCGTCCGCCAGCATGTGGCATTGCTCGTAGCCGAAGGCGAGCATCCCGTGCGCGTAGGCGATGTCGCGGCACCGCCCGATCACCCGGCCGGCGACGCGCAGCATCCCCGGCGCGTCGCCCAGGTTGAACAGGTGATACTGCGTCAGCTTGGCCAGCGCCAATTCACGCGGGTGCGCGGCGGCCGCCTGTTCGCCGATGCCGATGGCCTGCCCCACGTCGCCAGCCACCCAGGCACCGATCGCCGCCACCGCCATCCGGTCGAACTCCGGCGCGCCGCCCGCAGCCGCCTCGGCCCGTTCCAGGTAGCGCCGGGCGCGCGGCATGGCCGCGGTGGTCTCGGCCAGCATGTGCAGCGCCGCCGCATAGGCTTGCGCCAGCGCGCAGCCGGGTTCGGCGTCGGCTGCCGCGATGATGTTGGCGATGCGCGGCTCATAGCCGAGCAGGCCATAGACGAAATCGTCGATCGCGGCGCTGGTCGTCGCCTGGGCGTGCAGCATCGTGCGGCCTCGTCACGTCATCCAGGGCGGCGTGGGCAGGCCCTTGCCGCGCAGGAAGTCGGGGTTGAACAGCTTGCTCTGATAGCGCGCGCCGCCGTCGCACAGGATGGTGGCGACCGTGTGCCCCGGCCCCAGGTCGCGCGCCACCCGGATCGCGGCGGCGACATTCAGCCCGGCCGAGCCGCCGACCGACAGCCCTTCATGGATCAGCAGGTCATAGACCTGCTCCAGCGCCTCGGCGTCGGGGATGCGCAGCGCGTCGTCGATGACCGCGCCCTCCAGGTTGCCCGGCACGCGCGACTGGCCGATGCCCTCGGTGACCGAGCTGCCCGACACCGCCAGGTCGCCCGACTTGACCCAGCCGTACAGCGCGCTGCCCTCGGGATCGGCCAGCACGATGCGCACTGCCGGGTTGCGCTGCTTCAGCGCCAGGCTGACCCCGGCCAGCGTGCCGCCGGTGCCGCAGGAGCAGGTGAAGGCGTCGATCCGCCCATGCGCCTGATGCCGAGATCTCCGGCCCGGTGCTGTTGCGGTGGCCCTCGCGGTTGGCCAGGTTGTCGAACTGGTTGGCCCACAGCGCGCCGGTTTCCTCGGCGATGCGCCGCGAGACATGCACGTAATTGCCGGGGTCGCGGAACGGCTTGGCCGGGACCAGCCGCAGATCGGCGCCGATCATGCGCAGGAAGTCGATCTTCTCGGCGCTTTGCGTCTCCGGCATGACGATCACGCAGCGATAGCCGCGCGCGTTGCCCACCAGCGTCAGGCCGATGCCGGTGTTGCCGGCGGTGCCCTCGACGATGGTGCCGCCCGGCTTCAGCCGCCCGGACGCCTCGGCGTCCAGGATGATCGCCAGCGCGGCGCGATCCTTGACCGAGCCGCCGGGGTTCATGAACTCGGCCTTGCCCAGGATGGCGCAGCCGGTGGCCTCGGAGGCGCGGCGCAGTCGGATCAGCGGGGTGTTGCCGATCGCCGCCGGCAGATCCTCGGCGACCGGCGGGGCGACGGCCGCGTGCGCCACCGGATAAAAGGGTGGATGCGCCATGTCCTGTCCTGCGGTTTCCCGTCCTGCGGTTGTCACCATCACCCCGGCGTGCGATGGCCGGCCGCCGCCGTCAAGCGCCGTTCAGCACAGGAGCCCGCACATGGTCGAGACCGTCAGCCCGCGCCAGGCCTGGGACAGCATCCTGAGCGACCCGGACGCGCATCTGGTCGATGTCCGCAGCGATGCCGAATGGGTGTTCGTCGGGCTGCCGGATCTGTCCGAGGCGGGCAAGCAGGTGTTCCTGGTGCCCTGGCAGAGCTTTCCGGCGATGCAGGTCAACACCGGTTTCGCCGGCGCGCTGCAACATGCCGGCGCCAGCCCGGAGCAGCGGCTGTACTTCATCTGCCGCAGCGGCCAGCGCAGCGCCGCCGCGGCGCAGGCGATGGCCGCCGCCGGATTCCCGCATGTCTTCAACGTGGCCGGCGGCTTCGAGGGGCCGCCCGATGCCGAGGGCCATCGTGGCGCGGTGGAGGGCTGGAAGGCCGACGGCCTGCCGTGGCGGCAGCGCTAGACTAGTCTGGCGTTGCGGGGCCATCGCGGGACGCAGACCCGCCTGCGTCCCGTCCGTCGGTCAGTCGAACGCGCTGTCGGTCAGCCGGTGCAGCAGCGCCAGCAGTTGCGCGCGGCCGGTGGCGCCCAGGCGTCCGGCCAGCCGCGCCTCATGCGCCGCGCAGCCGGCTTCGCAGCGGGCCAGCACGGTGCCGCCATGGTCGGTCAGGAACAGGGCGGAGGCGCGCCGATCGCCCGGCACCGGCCGGCGTTCGGCCAGCCCGCGCCGCTCAAGCTCGGACAGCAGCGGCACCAGATTGGTGCGCCGCATGCCCAGCACCGGGCTGATCTGGCTTTGCGTCAATCCCGGCATGCGCTTCAGCAGCGTCAGCACCGCGAAGGCCGAGGGCCTGATGTCGTCGCCGCCAACTTTTGATTGAAAATCAAGCGTGACCGAGCTGGCGGCGCGACGCAACGCGAACAGAATCAGGTTCGGCGCGGAAAGCTCTCCGTCAACCGGCTCGTCCCGCTCCCCCAGCGCGCCATCGTCTGCCACCGGCGCAGTATGCCTAAGAGGCTTCCGCGAGGCGAGCCTCGCCGGCTGCGTCATTGCCGCCGCGACGACCGCGGCGGCGGTTGGCGTGGCGCGCGCTACTGCACCGCGCCCGGCAATGCGCCCGGACGGCCGAGCAGCCAGCCCTGACCGAACTCGACGCCCAGCGAGCACATCAGCCGCGCCTGTTCCTCGGTCTCGATCGTTTCCGCCACCGTGCGGGCGCCGACCGATCGGGCGAGGTCGATCATCGACACGACGAAGCCGCGTTCGCGCGGGCTTGCCGGCGCGGCGCGGACATAGGCGCCGTCGATCTTGACCAGATCCACCGGGAAGTCGCGCAGGTAGCGGAACGCCGACGCGCCGGCGCCGAAATCGTCCAGGCACAGCTTCACGCCGGCGCTGCGGAATTGCTGCATGCTGACCGAAGCCGCTGTCATGTCCTCGATCTCCGCGGTCTCCGTCAGTTCCAGCAACAATCGCTCGGCGATCGTGGAGTGCGCCAGGACCGAGATCGCGTGTTCACGGAACGAGCGGCTCTGCATCGACAGCCCGGACACGTTCACCGCGACCTTCGCCGCCGGGCTGCCGCCGAGGACGCGGACGGCATGTTCCAGCACCGCGGCGTCGAGCGCCTCGGACAGCCCCACCGCTTCGACGAAGGTGACGAACTCCTGCGCGGTCTGCACCGGGCTGCCCGGGGTGGCGATCGGCCGCAGCAGCGCCTCGTAGTGATGCACCGCACGGCTCGACAGATGGACCACGGGCTGGAACAGCAACCGGAAGCGACGGCCCGAGATGGCTTCCTGCACCGCCCGGGCGCGCAGTTCGGCGCGCGCGATGATGCCGCCGAGGCCTTCGCCGGCACCGGCCGCCAGCGCCGCCTCGGCGCCGCCCTCGGCGAAGCGGGCGAGGGCGAAGCGCAGCGCGCGGGCCGCCTGCCACGCAGTCAACCCGTTGGTCTCCAGCCGCAACCCGGCGCTCTCGAAGCGGGCATGGCGCCCGGCCGGGCTGGAGCGGACGACGCGCTGCAGCCGCTCGAGCACCAAAGCGAGGTCCGGCCCGTTGTCGGCGAGGATGCCGAACCGACCTTCGGCCACCTCGCTGGCCAGGGCGCCCGGCCCGGCGCCGGCCAGGATGGCGGCGATCTCGGCACGCAGCGACTGCTGGTCGGCCGAGGACATCGCCTCGCGCGCGGCGCCCCATCCCTTCAGCTCGAGCAGCCCGAGTTCGCCCACGCCGCCGCCAGCATGTGCGGCGGCGCGCAGCCGAAGCGCCGCCGCCCGCGACAGCGGCCCCGCGCCGGCCGCCAGGATCGGCCCGCCTGCGGACAGCTCCGGGGCCGCCGCCGGGGCCGGCCCCAGCGTCAGGCACAGCCGGGGCGGCGGACCTGGCACCAGGATGGCGGCGAGGCAGGCCTGCGTCTGCTGGGCGTCGGCCAGGCGCACCAGCAGCGGCGCGATGCGGCCGCGCAGCGACACCGAGGCGAGGGCCATGGCGAACGCCGGCTGATCGAGTGCGGCGACCAGGCTGCCGGCGTGGGCGCCGACGAACTGCGCGCCGTCCACGCCGTAGCGGACCCGGAACGCGCCGGCGGCGAAGGTGATGATGCCGTCGGCATCCGCCTCGACCAGCAGATCCGCCGCGGCGAACGCGAACGCCAGGAATCGGTCCCGTCCACCGGGCGCCTGCGAGGCAAGGGGGTCTGACATTCGGTTCTCATGCGCGGGAACCGAACAATCCGGGATCCGTCTTAACGCTCCGTGACAGGCCGCGGGGGTTCAGACGTGCTGGCCGCCATTGATGTGGACCTCCGCGCCGTTCACGTACGACGAGGCCGGGGTGCACAGGAAGAAGATCGTCTCCGCCACTTCGGCCGGCTTGCCGAGGCGGCGCATCGGGATTTCGTGCTCCACGATGCCGGCGGTGCCGGGGGACAGGATGGAGGTGTCGATCTCGCCCGGCGCGATGGCGTTGACCCGCACCCCGGCCGCGCCGAAATCATGCGCCATCTCGCGCGTCAGCGCGGCCAGCCCCGCCTTTGACACCGCATAGGCGACGCCGGCGAAGGGGTGGACGCGCGAGCCGGCGATCGAGGTGACGTTGACGATCGCGCCGCCGGCGGCGCGCAGCTCCCCGAACAGGCCGCGCGCCAGCAGCGCGGTCGAGACCAGGTTCACCCGCATCACCCGGGTCCACAGCACGGTGTCGGTGTCCAGCACGCCGAGCCGCGCGCCGCCCTCGCCCTTGGGCGAGATCGCCGCGTTGTTCACCAGCGCGTCCAGCCGGCCGCCCTCCAGCCGGTCGCGGATGTCGTCGATGCCGCGCGGCAGCGCCTCGATGTCGGACAGGTCGAGCTGCACATGGTTGCGCTCCCCACCGTCCCACGGGCAGTTGGCGGGAAAGGCGTGGCGCGAGACGGTGATGACCCGCCAGCCCGCGCCGGCGAACCGCTTGACGGTGGCATGGCCGATGCCGCGGCTGGCCCCGGTCAGCAACAGCGTGGGCCGGCCCGCGTCGGCGGGACGGTCGGTCATGTGCGGTCGATCATGTGCGGTCGATCATGTTGGGGTGCCGGTCCGTGCCCTCCCGCTCGGGAGCGCCGGCAGCAGCCTAGCGGCGATGCCTCGATCGGCATAGCCAAGGCACAGCAGCAGCAGCAGCCCGGCGTGGAACGACACTCCGGCGGCCATGACATGCGACATGCGCCAGATCGGCGCCGGGGCCGCCGCCATCAGCGCCACCGCCGCGACGTAGCCGAGCGCCAGCGCCGGAGACGCCCGCATGCGCAGCCGCCAGTCCACCAGGACCAGGGCCGCCAGCGCGCCCGCCGCCTTCAGCGCCGCCATGAAGCGCAGCAGCGCCAGCAGGCGCGGCTCTGCCGCGGCGGGTCCGGCGGCTGTCAGCGCGACGCTTCCCGCCAGCGCCAGGGCCGTCGCGGCAAACAGCACGACTCGGCAATTCGCAGCGGCCCTGACGCCGGCAGCGCCGCCCTGCGCCGCCTTCTGCACTCGGGCGTCGGAATGGATCATGCTGCCTCGGCGCTGCCAGACACGCAGCTTAGGCCGAGACCGGGTCGCGGTGCGACGACGTTCGCGCGACCGGGAACGGCAGCGATGCGCCGGCCTACGCGGCGCGGCGGCTGGCGTGCAGGATGGTGATGCCGAACGCGGCGGCCATGATCGTGACCAGGCAGATCAGCCAGCGCAGCCGGGTCGCCAGCGCCCGCGCGTCCGCCGCGAACCGGGCGCGCATCGCCGTCCGCTCGCGCGCGATCCTCTGTTCCAGCGTCGGCCCGGCCGCATCCGGGGCCGCCGGCAGGATGGCATCGGCGCTGTCGTCCAGCGCCGGGCGCAGCGCCGCCAGCGCGGCCGCCGGCTGCGGCTCGCGCGCCGCCGCCTGCGCCGCGTCCAGGGCCGCCTCCCGCGCCAGGGCGCGCTGCAGCGGCAGCGGGCCGGCGAAGGTCGCAAACAGCCCGACCAGCCCGACGGCGGCGAAGGCCATCGCCAGGAACGCGATCCATGTCCCGCCGACCGCGGCGCGGGCAGGGGGGGGCGGTGTGCTCATGCGGGGAGATCCTTGATCGGCGGCAAGCGGCAGGCGCATTTGACATGCGTGCCGCCCGCCATTACTCCCCGCGCCTTCGCACGGTGCAACCCGGACTGCCAACCATGAAAATCCGCAACAGCCTGAAGTCGGCCAAGACCCGCGACAAGAACTGCCGCGTGGTGCGCCGGCACGGCAGGGTCTATGTCATCAACAAGAAGAATCCCCGCATGAAGGCCCGGCAGGGCTGACATGCCGCCGGCCGGCGCGGCCCGGTGACGGCAGCGGCGCCCGGACCGGCCTCGCTTGCCGGCGCGGCGCTGCTGGCCGGACTGTGCTGCGCGACAATCGCCAACGCCGCGCCGCCGCCGCAATGGCAGGTCGATCGGCTGCTGCACTCGCTGCGCTCGGCCACCGACGACCAGGCCGCCGGCGAGGCGGAGAGCCGGCTGCACGATCTGTGGCGCAGCGCCGGCTCGCCCGCCGCGGCGATGCTGCTGCAGCGCGGGGTGCAGGAGATGCAGGCCGGGGCGCCGGGCGCCGCGGCGGTCGATCTGGATGCGGCGCTGACGCTCGACCCCGAATACACCGAGGCCTATAACGATCGCGCCGCCGCCCGCCTGATGCTCGGCAATTTCGATGGCGCGGCTCGCGATGCGGGCGAGGCGCTGCGCCGTGAGCCACGCCATTTCGCAGCCCTGCAAACCCTGTCGCGCATCGCCGAGGCGCGCGGCGATTGGAAGACCGCGCTGGCGGCATGGGAAAAGGCGATGGCGCTGGACCCGCAGACGCATGACGGCCAGACCAGGCTGAACATGCTGCGCCGCAACGCGGAGGGCGAGGCGACCTGACGGCGATGAGCCTGCCGGAGCCGCGCGAGAACCCCGACCTGCTCGGCCAGGATGTTGCCGAGGCGGCGCTCCTGGACGCCATGCGCTCGGGGCGGATGCATCATGCCTGGCTGCTGCTGGGCCAGCCGGGGATCGGCAAGGCGACGCTGGCGTTCCGCTTCGCCCGCCGGCTGCTGGCGGGCGTGCCGATGGCAGGCGAGGGCTTGGCGCTGCCGCTGCAGCATCCGGTATTCCGCCGCGTCGCGGCCGGGTCGCATGCCGACCTGCTGACCATCGAACGGTCGTGGGACGAGAAGCGCAAGAAGCTGCGCGGCGAGATCGTGGTGGGCGACGTGCGGGAGCTGGCCGATTTCATGCACTTGACGCCGGCCGAGGGCGGCTGGCGCGTGGTGATCGTGGACGGAGCCGAGGACCTGAACCGCAGCGCCGCCAACGCGCTGCTCAAGACTTTGGAGGAGCCGCCGCCGCGCGCCATGCTGCTGCTGGTCTGCGCCGCAGCCGGCCGGCTGCCGGCCACCGTCCGCAGCCGCTGCCGCCGCCTGCGCCTGGCCAGGCTGGCCGAGGCCGACCTGGCGGCGCTGGTCGCGCGCGCCCTGCCGGAGCGGCCCGCAGCCGAGCACGCGCGGCTGGCGGCCCTGGCGGACGGCTCGATCGGCCGCGCGCTGGCGCTGGCGGTCGACAACGGCGTGGCCGTGGCCGACCAGGTGGCGCGCGCGTTGGCCGATCCGCAGCGCCTGTCGCAGCGCGACGCCCTGGCCACTGCCGACGCGCTGGGCCGCGACGAGGACGCCTTCGCCACCTTCATGGACCTGACCCGCGACGGCCTTGCCGCCGCCGTGCGCGCGGCGGCGCGCGGCCGCGCGGACGCGGCGCAGGCGCGCATGGTGGGCGGGCGCGCCCTTGCCGACTGGGTCGCCGTGTGGCAGGCCCTGGGCACGCTGAAGGACCAGACGGAGGGCCTGCATTTGGACAAGCGCGAGGCGCTGGTGCAGGGGTTTCGCCTGCTCGCCCGGGGAACGGCCGCAATGGCGCAAGCGTGAGCGGCATGGCGGAACGGTTCTACCTCACCACGCCGATCTATTACGTGAACGGCGCGCCGCATATCGGCCACGCCTACACCTCGATCGCCGCCGACGTGATCGCGCGGTGGAAGCGGCTGGACGGCTACGACGTGTTCTTTTTGACCGGCACCGACGAGCACGGCCAGAAGGTGCAGGCCGCCGCCGCCGAGGCGGGGCTGTCGCCGCAGGATTTCGTCGATCGGGTCAGCGCGGATTTCCGCGACATGGCCGACCGCATGGGCATCTCGTATGACGATTTCATCCGGACCACCGAGGACCGCCACAAGCAGGGCTGCGCGGCGTTGTGGCGGCGGCTGGCCGATGCCGGGCAGATCTACCTCGGCAGCTATGACGGCTGGTACGCGGTGCGCGACGAGGCGTTCTACGACGAGGACGAACTGACCGGCCGGCCGGACGGCACGCGGGTCGCGCCGAGCGGCGCGCCGGTCGAGTGGGTCCGCGAGCCGAGCTGGTTCTTCCGCCTGTCCGCCTGGCAGGACCGGCTGCTGGCGCATTACGAGGCCAATCCGGAGTTCATCGGCCCTGAATTGCGCCGCCGCGAGGTGCTCAGTTTCGTCCGCGGCGGCCTGCGCGACCTGTCGATCAGCCGCTCGACCTTCTCCTGGGGCGTGCCGGTTCCGGGAGACCCGGGGCATGTCATGTATGTCTGGCTGGATGCGCTGGCCAACTACATCACCGCCATGGGGTTCCCGGACGAGCAGGCGTCGCGCTGGCGGTATTGGCCCGCTCAGCTGCATCTAGTCGGCAAGGAGATCATCCGCTTCCACGCCGTCTATTGGCCCGCCTTCCTGATGGCCGCCGGGCTGGAGCTGCCGCGCCGGGTGTTCTCGAACGGCTGGCTGACGATGGAGGGCGAGAAGATGAGCAAGTCGCTCGGCAACGTGTTCGAGGCCCGGGCGCTGGCCGGAGAGTTCGGCGTCGATGCGGTGCGTTTCTACCTGCTGCGTGAGCTGCCCTTCGGCAATGACGGCAATTTCTCGCGCAAGGCGCTGATTTCGCGGCTGAACGTCGAGCTGGCCAACGATCTGGGCAACCTGGCGCAGCGCACGCTGAGCCTGATCGCGAAGAACTGCGACGGCCGGCTGCCGGGCAGGGGGGCGGAGGACGCGGGCGACGCGGCGTTGCGCCTGTCGGTCACGGCGCTGCCGCAGGCGGTGGCCCAGCATATCGACCGGCAGGCCTTCTCCGAGGCGCTGGAGGAGGTCTGGCGGGTGATCCGCGCGGCCAACGGCTACATCGACCGTCAGGCGCCCTGGGCCTTGCGCCGCACCGACCCGGCGCGGATGGCCGACGTGCTGCGGCTGCTGGCCGATCTGCTGCGGGCGGTGGCGACCGTGCTGCAGCCGTTCATGCCGGGGTCGATGGCGCGGATGCTGGACCAGCTCGGCGTGCCGCCAGACGCGCGCACGCTGGCCGCCCTGGAGGCGCCGCTGGAGGCTGGGATCGCATTGCCGGCGCCCGAGGGGGTGTTCCCCCGGTTTGTCGAGGAGGCGGCGTGACCGCTCTCCGGCGATCCGTCAGGACCGGGGTAGTCCGGCGGTGACGTTCCTGATCGATTCCCACTGCCACCTCGACTACTTCCAGGGCGACGACCTCGCCGGCGTGCTGGCGCGCGCGGCGGCGGCGGGGGTCGGCGAGATGGTGACGATCGGCACAAGGCTGACCCAGTCCGACCTGGTGCGCGGCATCGCCGAAGCCTATCCGAACGTCTGGTGCACCGTTGGCGTGCATCCGCACAATGCCGGCGAACACCCTGTTCCTGAACCAAAGACAATCGCCGCGCTGGCGCAGCCGCCGAAGGTGGTCGGCATCGGCGAATCCGGTCTCGACTACTTCTATGACAAGGCCGCGCGCGAGGTGCAGCAGGCCAGCTTCCGCGCCCATATCCGCGCCGCGCGGCTGGCCGGTCTGCCGCTGGTGATCCACGCCCGCGACGCCGATCAGGACATCGCCGAGATCCTGCAAGATGAGCGTGATACCGGTGGCGAGTTCAGTTTCCTTCTGCATTGCTTCAGCTCCGGCCGCGGGCTGGCCGAGGCGGCGCTGCGGATCGGCGGCTATATCAGCTTCTCCGGCATCCTGACCTTTCCGAAATCGCAGGAAATCCGCGACATCGCCCGCGACGTTCCGGCCGACCGGCTGCTGGTCGAGACCGATGCGCCGTACCTGGCCCCGGTGCCGCATCGCGGCCGGCGCAACGAGCCGGCCTGGGTGGCCGATACCGCCGCCGTGCTGGCCCGGCTGCGCGGCCTGTCGCCCGAGGCGCTGGCCGAGCTGACCACGGCCAATTTCCGCCGCGTGTTCCGCAAGGCGGCGTAGCGGTGCGGGTCACCCTGCTGGGCACCGGCGGCTCCGCCGGGGTGCCGATGATCGGCGGCGCGGATGGGCGAGGCGACTGGGGCGAGTGCGACCCGGCCGAGCCGCGCAACCGGCGGCTGCGCAGCTCCATCCTGATCGGGCAGGCGGGCCGGACGCTGCTGGTCGATACCGCGCCGGACATGCGCGCGCAGCTGCTGGCCGCTGCGGTCACGCGGGTCGATGCGCTGCTGTTCACCCATGCCCATGCCGACCACATCACCGGCATCGACGACGTGCGCATGCTCAACCGGCTGGCGGACGGGCCGCTGGAGGCGTTCGCGACGCAAGCCACGCTGGACGAGCTGCGCCGCCGCTTCGACTACGCGTTCCGCCCGTGGGAGAAGCCCAACTTCTTCCGCCCGGTGCTGGAGCCGCGTATCGTGGCGCCCGGCGACACCATCGACGCCGCCGGCCTGCGCATCCGCCTGTTCGAGCAGGATCACGGATTCATGCCGACGCTGGGCCTGCGCATCGGCGGCTTTGGCTACTCGACCGACGCGGTGGCCCTGGACGACGCGGCGTTCGCCGCACTGGACGGCGTGGATACCTGGGTGGTCGGCTGCTTCCAGCGCGAGGCGCACCGCACCCATGCCTGGGTGGCGCGCGTGTTGGAATGGGTCGGGCGGCTGCGGCCGCGCCGGACGGTGCTGACGCATATGGGCACCGATCTGGATTGGGGCTGGCTGTGCCGCACCCTGCCGCGCGGCGTCGAGCCGGGCTTCGACGGCATGACGCTGGACATGCAGTGAGCGCAGCCGCGCCCGACACTGGGGCCGACAATGGGGCCGACAATGGGGCCGGCACGGGGCCAGACAAAGGGGCCGACAAGGGGGCGGACCGCCGCGCCACGCCGGCGCTGATGCTGGCCGCGCTGGGCATCGTCTATGGCGATCTCGGCACCAGCCCGCTCTACACGATGCAGACCGTGGTGGGCGCGGCCGGGACAATCGACGCGGGCGCGGCGCTGGGGCTGCTGTCGCTGATCGTCTGGGCGCTGCTGATAACGGTGTCGGTCAAATACTGCCTGTTCGTCATGCGCGCCGACAACAACGGCGAGGGCGGTATTCTCGCATTGATGTCGCTGGTCACCGGCAACGACCCGCATCGGCGCTGGCTGCTGGTGGCGATGGGGCTGTTCGGCGCGGCGCTGCTGTATGGCGACGGCGCGATCACGCCGGCGATTTCGGTGCTGTCGGCGCTGGAGGGGGTCAACGTCGTCACCACGGCGCTGAAGCCGTACGTGATGCCGGCGGCGGTGGCGGTGCTGCTGGCGCTGTTCGCCGCGCAGGCGCTGGGCACGGCGCGCATCGGCTCGGTGTTCGGGCCGGTGATGCTGGCCTGGTTCGCGGCGATCGGGGTGATCGGGCTGATCGGCGTGGCGCGGCACCCGGCGGTGCTGGCGGCGATCGACCCCCGCCATGCGATCGGCTTCCTGGCGCATCACGGACACGGCAGCCTGATCGTGCTGGGCGGCGTGTTCCTGGCTGTGACCGGGGCCGAGGCGCTGTATGCCGATATGGGCAGCATCGGCCGCCACCCGATCCGCGCCGCCTGGTATGGCGCGGTGCTTCCGGCCTTGCTGCTGAGCTACGCCGGCCAGACCGCGCTGCTGATGCAGGGCGGAGTGGCAAAGGACGCCAACCCGTTCTGGCTGACGGTGCCGCAATGGGCGGTGGCGCCGATGGTGGTGCTGGCGACGCTGGCCACGATCATCGCCAGCCAGGCGATCATCACCGGCGCGTTCTCGTTGACCCGGCAGGCGATGCAACTCGGCTGGCTGCCGGGCCTGCGCATCCGCCAGACCTCGGACCGCGAATACGGCCAGATCTACGTGCCGTTCGTGAACTGGGCGCTGATGGCGGTGACGCTGGCGCTGACAGCGGCGTTCGGCAGCTCCGACCGGCTGGCCGGCGCCTATGGCACGGCGGTCTCGACGACGATGCTGCTGACCACTGCATTGCTGTTCCACGCCATGACCGAGCGATGGCGCTGGTCGGCGGCGCTGGCCGGCGCCGTCGCCGGCGGGTTCCTGATCGTCGATCTGGTGTTCTTCGCCGCCAACCTGATGAAGATTGCCGATGGTGGCTGGATCCCGCTGCTGCTGGGCGTGCTGCTGTTCACCATGATGACCACCTGGCGGCGCGGCACCGACGCTGCCCGCACGCGGCTGGGCGGCGCGCGCGAGGAGCCGGCGCGCTTCCTGCAACGGCTTATCGACGGCGAGATTCCGCGCGTGCCGGGAACCGCGGTGTTCCTGACCGGCGCCAGCCGTCCGGTGCCGGCGATCATGGTGCGCCATGTGCGCGACATGGGCGCGCTGCACCGCAGCCTGGTGTCGCTGACGCTGCGCTTCGAGGAACGGCCGCGCGTGCCCGCGGCGGAGCGCGTCGAGATCGAGCGCGTGGCCGACGGATTTTGGCACTTGACCGCGCATTTCGGCTTCGTCGAGGTGCCCGATTTGCATGCCGTGCTGATGGACGCGCGCGAGCGTGGCTGCGAGCTGGATCTGGACCAGGCGATCTATTTCGGCGCGCATGACGAGGTGGTGCCGGCGCCGCCGGGCGAGCGGCTGCTGCCGGCATGGCGGCGCATGCTGTTCGCCTTCATGCACCGCAACGCGCTGCGCACGTTCGACCGCTTCCAGCTGCCGGCGCAACGGTTCGTCGAGGTGGGCAGGCAGTTGAAGCTGTAGGCGCCGGACTTGTGCTGGATCGGGTCCGGACCAGATCAGCTGCTGCAGCGCATGGGCATCCGCGCGGCTGGCCTTTGACACTGCCTGAAACAGGAGTACCGGTACCGGCGTCAGCCCGGCGTTGCGACGCCGGGCGGGGAGCGGGCCACGGAACGATCCCCAGCAAGCGTGCTTTGCGCCACCTTGGTTGCAGGGCCGGGCTCGAAGGAACTGACACCATGCCAATCACGATCAACGGACATCAGGCCGCTCTGCCGACCGACGCACGGGTGTCGCTGCTCGACCTGCTGCGCGAAGGGCTGCATCTCAGCGGCACCAAGAAAGGCTGCAACCAGGGCGCATGCGGCGCCTGCACGGTGCTGGTGGATGGCGAGCGCATCCTGTCATGCCTCGCGCTCGCGGTGCAGTACGACGGCCGCCACGTCACCACCATCGAAGGGCTGTCGGGCGAGAGCGGGCTGCACCCGTTGCAGCAGGCGTTCATCGAGCATGACGGCTTTCAGTGCGGCTACTGCACGCCCGGCCAGATCTGCTCGGCGGTGGGCATGGCCGCCGAGCTGGCGCGCGGCGTGCCGAGCGTGGTCACCGCCGACCTGTCGGCGGACACGGTGGCGCTCAGCCACGATGAACTCCGCGAGCGCATGAGCGGCAATCTGTGTCGTTGCGGAGCGCATAACGGCATCGTGGCGGCAATCGCCGAAACCTATGCCGTCGGAACCCGGGCCGGGGGAACTGCCCGGCCGACCGTGCGACAACCAGAAGGCCGCGGCATGATGCAGTTCAGCTACTCCCGCGCCGGCGACGTCGCCGAAGCGGTCCGGCTCGGCGGCGCCGACCGCGCGAAATATCTTGGCGGCGGCACCAATCTTGTCGATCTGATGCGCGAGACGATCGAGAGTCCGGCGGCGCTTGTCGATGTCACGCACCTATCGTCGGGCATTGCGGAAAGCGATGACGGCGGCCTGCTGATCGGTGCGGCCGCAAGGAACACCGCCGTCGCCGAACATCGTGCCGTGCGCCTGCGTTATCCGGTGCTGTCCCGCGCGATCCTGGCGGGCGCGTCGGCGCAGATCCGCAATATGGCAACCGTGGGCGGCAACATCCTGCAGCGCACGCGCTGCACGTATTTTTATGACGATGACGGATCGCGGTGCAACAAGCGCTCACCGGGCCAGGGCTGCGATGCGATCGGCGGGTTCAACCGCAATCATGCGATCCTGGGCGCCTCGGCCGCCTGCGTGGCTACGCATCCGTCCGACATGTGCGTGGCGCTGGCCGCGCTGGACGCCACCGTGCGCCTGCACGGCGCTGCGGGCGCGCGCACGGTGCCGCTCACCGAGTTCTACCGGCTGCCCGGCGATCATCCAGAGATCGAGACGGTGTTGCGGCCGGGCGAGCTGATCACCGCGGTCGCGCTGCCGGCACCGTCCGGCGCGGCGCGCTCCACCTACCGTAAAGTGCGCGACCGGGCGAGCTACGCGTTCGCGCTGGTCTCCGTCGCCGCCGTGCTGGAGGTGGAGCGCGGCACGGTCAAGGACGTGCGGCTGGCGCTGGGCGGCGTCGCGCCCCGGCCGTGGCGGGCGACGAAGGCGGAGGGCGCGCTACGGGGCAAACCTGCGACCGCGCGACGACTTCCGTGCAGCGGCCGAGGCGGAGTTCGCCGGACGCAGCACCGCTGCGTGACAACGGGTTCAAGATCGAGCTGGCGACACGCACGATCACCGCCGTTCTCGGCGCGCTGGCGGGAGAAGCGGCATGAGCAGCGTCGAGGACAGGCCGGGCCGGCTGGCGATGGCAAGCCGTCGAACTGGCGCCGGAGGGCTGGCTGCCCGGCGGCAGGCCCGACCCGCTGGGCGGCCGCAAGCATGGCCTGATCGGCGCGCCGGTGTCGCGCATCGACGGCCCGCTGAAGGTGCAAGGCAAGGCGAGGTTCGCGGCCGAGTTTCCGCTCGACGGCATGGTCTACGCGGCGCTCGCGTTCAGCGCCGTGCCGCGCGGACGCATCGCCACGCTCGACACCGGCGAGGCCGAGGCGGCGCCCGGCGTGGTCCTTGTGATGACCTACAGGAATGCGCCGCGGATGCAGCCGATGCCGCTGTTCCTGACCGGCGAGAAGGCCGCAGGCGGCGACGACCTGCCGGTCATGCAGGACGACAGCATCCATTGGAACGGCCAGCCGATCGCGGTGGTGCTGGCCGAAACGCAGGAGCAGGCCGATCACGCCAGGTCGCTGGTCCATGCGACCTACCGGACGGAGCCGGCGATCACCGCACTCGACGCGGCCAGGGCGAAGGGCACCGAGCCGGGCGTGTTCATGGGCCAGCCGCTGAGGCTGCAGATCGGCGACGCGCAGGCGGCGCTGGCCGCGGCTTCGGTCAAGGTCGATGCCGTCTATCGTACGCCGCGCCACAACCACAACGCCATCGAGCCGCACGCGGCGACGCTGGCGTGGACCGGCGACGAACTCATGGTGCATGACGCCAGCCAGGCGGTCACCCATACGGCGTGGTCGCTTGCCCGCGTGTTCGGCCTGGACGAAAAGCAGGTCCACGTCACTTCGCCCTATGTCGGCGGCGGCTTCGGCTCCAAGACGTTGTGGCAGCATCAGGTGCTGGGCGCCGCAGCGGCGCGGCTCGCCGGCCGTCCCGTGCGCATCGCCCTGTCGCGTGAGGGCGTGTACCGGATGATCGGCGGCCGCACCGTGACCGAGCAGCGGGTGGCTATCGGCGCCGAATCCGACGGGCGCTTCGACGCCATCATCCATACCGGCACGGTGGCGATGACGCGCCATAACGCCTTGCCCGAGCCGTTCATCCTGCCGACGCGCAGCGCCTACGCTGCCGGCAGCTTCATGCTCGACGTGGAGGTGGCGTATCTGGACATGCTCGCCAACACGTTCATGCGCGCGCCGGGCGAGGCGGTGGGCACGTTCGGCCTGGAATGTGCGGTGGATGAACTGGCCGTGCGGCTGGGCGTCGATCCGATCGAGCTGCGCATCCGCAACGAACCCGAGACGGATCCAACGGACGGCAGACCCTTCTCGTCTCGCAACATCGCCGAGGCGTGGCGGGCCGGCGCCGAACGGTTCGGCTGGTCGAAGCGCAGCCCGGCGCCCGGGGCGGTGCGCGACGGCGAGTGGCTGGTCGGCATGGGCTGCGCGACCGCCACCTATCCGTACTACCGGATGCCGGGCGGCGCGGCGCGGATCACGCTGACCAAAGACGGCCGCGCCAGGGTCGAGATCGCCGCGCACGAGATGGGCATGGGCACGGCCACCGTGCAGAGCCAGGTCGCGGCCGAGCGGCTTGGGCTGGATCTGGACAAGGTGACGTTCGCCTACGGCGACTCGGGCATGCCCGGCGCGGTCCTGGCCGGCGGTTCGCAACAGACCGCGGCTATCGGCGCAGCGGTCGCCGCGGCCCAGCGCGTGCTGGCGGGCGACCTTCTGCAACTGGCGGGCAACGACTCGCCGCTGGCCGGACTGACGCCGGACGAGGTGGGCGGCCTGGACGGCGGGCTTGCCAGCCTGGCCGATCCGGCGCGACGGGAGAGCTATGCCTCCATACTCGGCCGCGCTGGCCGTGACGCGGTGGTGGCCGAAGCGGGCGCGCCGCCGCCCGAGGAGACGCAGCACTGGTCGATGCATTCGCACGGCGCGATGTTCTGCGAGGTCAGGGTGAATGACGTGACCGGCGAGGTCCGGGTCGAGCCGCTTCCTCGGGCTCGTTCGATTGCGGCCGCATCCTGAATGCCAAGACGGCCGCCAGCCAGTTCCGTGGCGGCATCATCATGGGCCTCGGCATGGCGCTGATGGAGGAGACGCAGTTCGACGAGCGCTCGGGGCGGATCATGAATCCGAGTCTCGCCGAATATCACGTTCCGGTGCACATGGACGTGCCCGAGATCGAGGTGATCTGGACCGACATTCCCGATCCGCACGCGCCGATGGGCGCGCGCGGCATCGGCGAGATCGGCATCACCGGCACCGCCGCGGCGGTCGCCAACGCGATCTTTCACGCAACCGGCAAGCGGCTGCGCAACCTGCCGCTGACGCTGGACAAGCTCATGTGACGGCGAGCTTTATGAGGCTTCACGCGCGCGCCGCGTGACTCACGTCTCTCAAAGCCCGGTCATCCGCTCCAGATGCTCGGGGTAGCGCGCGCCCCGCACCTCGACCTTGCCCGCCGCGTCCTCAAGCTCGCGCAGTTCGTCCCGGGTCAGCGCGAGCCGCGCCGCGCCGAGATTCTCATCCAGGCGCTCCAGCCTTTTGGTGCCCGGGATCGGCACGATCCAGGGCTTGCGCGCCAGCAGCCAGGCCAGCGCCACTTGCGCGGGCGTCGCCTGCTTGCGCTTGGCCGTCCCGGCCAATACGGCGATCAGCGCCTGGTTGGCCTTCCTCGCCTCGGGCGCGAAGCGCGGCATGGCATTGCGAAAATCGGACCCGTCGAACGTCGTGGTCTCGTCGATCTTGCCGGTCAGGAAACCTCTGCCCAGCGGGCTGTACGGGACGAAGCCGATGCCGAGTTCCTCGCAGACCGGCAGCACCTCCGCCTCGGGGCGGCGCCACCACAGCGAATACTCGCTCTGCACGGCGGCGACCGGCTGCACCGCATGGGCGCGGCGGATGGTCTGCGCGCCTGCCTCGGACAGGCCGAAATGCCTGACCTTGCCCTGCCGGATCAACTCCGCGACCGCGCCGGCCACGTCCTCGATCGGCACGCCCGGATCGACGCGGTGCTGGTAGAACAGGTCGATGCATCGGTGCCGAGACGCTTCAGCGACGCCTCCGCGACCTGCCTTATGTGCTCCGGGCGGCTGTTCACGCCGCGCTGCTGGCGGGTCGCCGGGTCGATGTCGAAGCCGAACTTAGTGGCGATCACCACCCGCTCGCGAACCGACGCCAAAGCTTCGCCGACCAGTTCCTCGTTGGCAAACGGGCCATAGATTTCGGCGGTGTCGAACAACGTGACGCCCCGCTCGACCGCCGTGCGGATCAGCGCGGTGGCGTCCTGCCGGTCGGGCAAGGGACCGTAGCTCTGACTCAGGCCCATGCAGCCGAAGCCGATGGCCGAAACCTCCAACCCTGCGCTGCCGAGTTTGCGCTTTTGCATGTCATGTCTCCTGCCGTGCCAAGAAGCGATCGTCAGCGCCGGTATTGCGCGTCGCTGACCTGTTCCAGCCAGTCCACCGGCGAGCCATTCAGCTTTTCCTGGATGGCGATGTGGCTCATTGCAGTGGTGGCAGACGCGCCGTGCCAATGTTTCTCGCCGGGCGCGAACCAGACCACGTCGCCGGGCCGGATCTCCTCGACCGGGCCGCCGTCGCGCTGCGCCCAGCCGCAGCCGGCGGTGACGACCAGGCTCTGGCCGAGCGGGTGCGTGTGCCACGCGGTGCGCGCGCCCGGCTCGAACGTGACCAGGGCGGCGGCGACCCGGGCCGGGTCGGGCGGGCTGAACAGCGGGTCGATGCGGACCGTGCCGGTGAACCAGTCCGCCGGTCCGCGGCCGGAGGGTTGGGAGCCGGCTCGCTTGATTTCCATCGGTCATCTCCTTGGCTCGCCGTCTGCACGGCTATCCCACCGCAGCACACGGCCGGGGTGATGCGGGTGGCATCACCGCGACCCAACGCCGCAGCGGCCTTTGTGGCGCTTCTGTCCGAACTGCAAAGATCGATGCAAGGGCGATGCTGCTCCAGCGATCACGCAAACGGCCGTCCGTTTCCATAATATCCCTTCTGCGACAACCGGCGCCGCCGTTGCGTCCAATGCTGTCCGGCCCACTTACGCCGTCACCTCCGCCGCCCACCGTCCAACCACCGCCGTCGCCGCCGCGAAGTCCTCCATACGCATCGCCTCGTGCGGGTTGTGGCTGCCGTGCTGGTTGCGCACGAACACCATGCCCGCCGGCACGCCCGCCTGCGCGAATGCCACCGCATCGTGGCCGCCGCCGCTCGGCATCTCGCGATGCGCCACACCCAGCGCCCGCGCCGCCGTGGCCAGCCCCGCGCGCACGTCCTGGTGCATCGGCGTGGCCACGCTGCCGCTCTCCGGCCCCAGCTCGAAGCGCACGCCGCGCCGCGCCGCGATGCGCGGGACCAGCGCGTGCAGCGCGGCGAAGATCGCCTCCACTGCGTCTGAGTCCAGGCTGCGCACATCCAGCTCGAACCGCGCCTCGCCGGCGATCTTGGTGAAGCCGGCCTCGGCCGTGGTGCCCAGCACGCAGAACGTCGCCACCAGCGCGTGCCCCCGCGCCTCCAGCTCCAGCCAGCGCGCGTCCAGCGCCACCGCCAGCTCCGCCACCGCGATCGCGGCGTCGCGGCGGAACCGGCGCGGGGTGGCGCCGGAATGGTTGTATTCGCCCAGGCAGCGCGCCGCGCGCAGGCGGCGCGATCCGGGGATGCCGCTGACGATGCCCACCGGCAGTTCGGCCGCGTCAAGCACCGGCCCCTGCTCGATGTGCAGCTCGACATAGGCGGCGACGCGCGCCGGCGGCAGCAGGCAGGCGCCGCGCCGCACCGCGTCGGGATCAAAGCCCTGCTCGGCCATGTGCTCGGCCAGCGTGCGGCCGCTATCCATGCGCCGCACCGCCAGCGCCTCGGGCGGCAGCGTGCCGAGCGCCGCGCGGCTGCCGGGAAAACTGGTGGGAAACCAGGAGCCGGCTTCCTCGGCGCGGATCGCCAGCACGGTCAGGTCGCAGCCCGGCACGAACCCGGCACGGCGCATCCCGGACGCCACCGCCAGCCCGGCCAGGACGCCGGCCGCGCCGTCGAAATTGCCGCCCTGCGCCACGCTGTCCAGATGGCTGCCGATCACCACGCGCGGCCGCGCGCGATCCGCGCCGGGCAGTGTCATCAGCAGGTTGCCGGCGGCATCGACCGCGATCTCCAGCCCCAGCGCCTCGGCCGGTTCGCGCACCAGCGCGTGCGCGATCCGCTCGCCCTCGCCATAGGCCGCGCGGGTGATGCCGACGCCGTCGAACGTGGCCTCGCGCAGAGCGTCGAACAGGCGTTCGGCGAGGCCGATGTCGGGCGCCAGGTTTGGCAGCATCGGCAAAACCTGCGCCCCTTCCGACGCGGCCGGCAAGGGGCCATCATCGCCGCCGGTCGCGCGGAGGGTTGCGGATGAAACACCGGCTGGTGGTCACACGGCACATGCCGGCCGACGTGCAGGCGCGCATCGCCGCCGAGTTCGACGCGCCGTTTCCCGGCGACCGCGACCTTGACGCGGCGGCGACGTTGCAGGCGCTTGCGGCGACGCAGGCCGAGGCGCTGATGACCAGCTCGCACCTGAAGCTGGATGCGGCGCTGATCGGCCGCCTGCCGGCGCGGCTGCGCATCGCCGCGACCACCAGCGCGGGCTACGAGCACATCGACGTGGGCGCGGCGCGGGCGCGCGGGCTGATCGTGACCAACACGCCAGACGTGCTGACAGACTGCACCGCGGATCTGACCATGCTGCTGATCCTGGCCGCGTGCCGGCGCGCGCACGAGTACGGCGCCATCATGCGCGCCGGCTGGCGGCGCGGCTACGGCCTGGGCGAGATGCTGGGCGTGCGCGTGTCCGGCCGCACGCTGGGCATCGTCGGCATGGGCCGCATCGGCCGGGCGGTGGCGCAGCGCGCGCGCGGCTTCGGCATGACCATCCTGTACAGCCAGCCGCGCCGCCTGCCGCCGGCGCTGGAGGCGGGCGCCGCCTATTACGCCGACCTGCACGCCATGCTGCCGCATTGCCAGGTACTCAGCCTGAATGCGCCGGGCGGCCCGGAAACGGCCGGGATGATGGACGCGGCGGCGTTCGCCGCGCTGCCGGACGGCGCGGTGTTCGTCAACGCCTCGCGCGGCTCGCTGGTGGACGAGGACGCGCTGCTGGCGGCGCTGGACTCCGGCCACCTGTTCGCCGCCGGGCTCGACGTGTTCCGCACCGAGCCGGCCTTCGACGAGCGGCTGGCGGCGCGGCCCAACGTGTTCCTGACGCCGCACATGGGCAGCGCCACGCTGGAAAGCCGCAACGCGATGGGGTTCCGCGCGCTGGACAACATCGCCGCGGTGCTGGACGGACGGCCGCCGCTCGACCCGCTCTGGCGGTAGGCCGGGCGCGGCTGGACAGCGGCCGGCCGCGCCGCCAGTGTCCCGGCCCCGTTGCCGCCGCCGGAGCGCCCGCCGATGCTGTTCGACTTCGCCACGCTCTCGCCCCCGGACCGCTACAAGCTGCTGGCCTCGACCATCGTGCCGCGGCCGATCGCCTGGGTGGTGTCGCAGGACACCGGCGGCAGGCTGAACGCCGCGCCGTTTTCGTTCTTCAACGCCTTCGGCGACGATCCGCCGGTGCTGTGCATCGGCATCGGCGGGCGCGACGAGGAGACGCAGTACAAGGACACCGCCGCCAACATCCGCGCCACCGGGCAGTTCGTGGTCAATCTGGTGCCGTACGCGCTGATGGACGCGATGCACGTCACCGGCATCCAGTTCGATGCCGGCACCGACGAGCTGGCCGCCGCCGGATTGACGCCCCTGCCCAGCGCGATGATCGCGCCGCCGCGCATCGCCGAAAGCCCGGTGGCGTTCGAGTGCGAGCGGCACAGCATCGTCGAGTTCGGCAACCGGCGCACCCTGGTCGTTGGCCGGGTGCTGGCCATGCATGTGCGCGACGACGCGGTGGCGGACGCTGCGCGCTGCCACATCGACACCCCGAAGCTGGATCTGGTCGGCCGGGTGCAGGGGGCTGGCGGCTATGTGCGCGCCAGCGGCCCCGGCGTGTTCACCCGCGCCCGGCTGACCCTGCAGGACTGGCTGCGTACGCGCGGCTGAGCATGTCCGTCACGCTGCCACTGCCCCGGGCGCTGCGGCCGCTGCGCCACCCGGCCCTGGCCTGCCTGTGGGCCGGGCTGGCGACCTCGGCGATCGGCGACCAGCTGTTCATGGTGGCGCTGAGCTGGGTCGCGGTGCAGGTGCTGGGCGAGCGCGCCGGCTACCTGACCGCGCTGCAGCCGGCGGCGGTCCTGGTGGTCGCCATGCTGGCCGGACGCTGGGCCGACCGCATGCTGCCGCGCCGGCTGATGATCGCCGCCGATCTGGGCCGCGCTTTGGCGCTGACGGTGCTGCTGCTTGCCTGGCTGGCGGCCGGGCGGCCGCCGGCCTGGACGCTGGTGCTCGCGGTGCTGGCGCTGGCCGCCGGACAGGCGCTGTTCCGCCCGGCGCTGCAGGCGATGCTGCCGCCGCTGGCCGGCGACCCGGCGCTGCTGCCGGCTGCCAACGGGCTGCTGGAGACCACCGACCGCATGGCCCGCCTGGTCGGACCGGGGCTGGTGGGCGTACTGGCGGCGCTGGTGCCGCTGGTCCACTACGTCACCGCGGACATCGCGACGTTCCTGGTCTCGGCGCTCGCGATCGCGGCGACCGTGCGGCTGCGTCCCCTGCCCGCGCCGCCGCCGCACCCGCCGCAGGACTGGGTGGCCGGCATGCTGCGCGGCTTTCGCGCGATGCGGTCGCGGCCGATGCTGGGCTTCACGCTGCTGACCGCGGCACCCGGCGCCGGCATCTGGTACGCGATCATGTTCCTGGCCGTGCCGCTGCTGTTGACCGGGCCGGGGCGGCCGGGCATCGCCGGGTTCGGGCTGGTGATGGCCAGCTATGGCAGCACCAACCTGCTGGGCGCGCTGGCGATCGGCGGCACCAGCCTGCCGCGCTTCCCCGGCCGCATGGTGTTCGCCGCCGATCTGGTGCTGGGCGGCGGCCTCGGCGTGCTCGGCCTGTCCGCATTGCTGCTGCCGCCGCGCTGGATGCTGGCCGGAATGTGCGCGGGCGCCGCGATCGGCGCGGTGGGCGGGCCGATGTCCGACATCCCGGTGGCGGTGCTGCGCCAGACCCGGCTGGACGGCGCGGACCAGGCGGCGGCGATGCGCGCGACGCTGGTGATGTGGAATCTCGGCACGCTGGTTGCCCTGGCCGGGTCGCCGGCGCTGTTCGCCGCGGTGGGCGTGGCGCCGTCGGTGATCGCCGGCAGCGTGGTGATCGTGGCCTGCGGCGTGGCTGGGCTGCTGCGCCACGCCGGGACCGAGATGTAGCCGCCGGTCATGTGGCCGGGCTATCGCCATCGGCGCTATCGTGCTATCACGCGAGCGGAGGCACTATGGCGCAGTTGCTGGTTCGCAATCTCGATGAGGCAGTCAAGCAGCGGCTGCGTCGCCGCGCCGCGCTGCGCGGTCGGAGCATGGAGGAAGAAGTACGCGACATCCTCCGCGCCGCCGCCGACCAGCCGGTTGAGGCGCCAGTCGGAACCGGGCTGGGCAGTCGCATCGCCCGCCGCTTCGCGGGCCTGGGCCTCGATGCCGAGCTGGGGGACATGGCTGGCGAGTGGGGGCGTCCTGCTGATTTTGGACCCGCGTGATCCTGCTCGATACCAACGTCCTCTCGGCGTTGATGCGCGAGCCGCCCGACGATGCGGTGATCGATTGGCTTGATCGCCAGGACCCGGCGGCGATCTGGACCACCTCGGTCACAGTCTTCGAACTCCGGTTTGGCGTCGACCGAATGGCCCGGGGCCGCCGCCGCGCGGCACTCCAGGCGGCGCTGGACGACCTGCTGCGTGAGGATCTGGCTGGTCATGTGGCGCCGCTCGACCGCGCCGCCGCCGAAGCGGCGGCAAGCCTCGCGGCCCGGCGTGAGGCGGCCGGGCGCAGCGTGGATGTGCGCGACACGCTGATCGCCGGGATCGCGCTGGCGCACGGGGCCACCGTAGCGACCAGGAACGTCAGGCACTATGCGGATCTCGGATCGGCGGTGACGAACCCCTGGACCGGACGAGCGGACCCATCCTGAGCCGGCCGTCAATACAGCCTGATGCCGTGCGCGTTGACGAACAACGAGTAGAGCGACGTCTGGCCGCAGATGAACAGCCGGTTGCGCTTGATGCCGCCGAAACAGACGTTCGCCACGATCTCGGGCACCGGGATCTTGCCGATCAGCGTGCCGTCCGGGTGCAAGCAATGCACGCCGTCGCCGGCCGAGGTCCAGACATGCCCGCGCTCGTCCACCCGCAGCCCGTCGTACAGGCCCGAATCGCACTCGCTGAACAGCCGTCCCGCGCCCAGCGCGGTCCCCTCGCCGCCCACCGGATAGACGCAGATCTTCGGCGTCACGTCCGGATCGTGCGTGTTGCCGGTATCGACCACGTACAACAGGCTCTCGTCCGGCGAGAACGCCAGCCCGTTCGGCTTCAGCAGGTCGTCCACGACGACGCTCAGCGCGCCGCTGGCCGGGTCCAGGCGATAGACATGGCTCGCGCCGATCTCGCTGTCGGCCTGATCGCCCTCGTACTGGCTGTCGATGCCGTAGGTCGGGTCGGTGAACCAGATCGTGCCGTCGGACTTCACCACCACGTCGTTCGGCGAGTTGAGCTGCCTGCCCTCGAACCGCGCCGCCAGCACGGTGCGGCTGCCGTCATGTTCGGTGCGGCTGACGCAGCGGCCGCGATGCTCGCAGGAGATCAGCCGGCCCTGCCGATCGACGGTGTGGCCGTTCTCGTTGCGCGACGGCTGGCGGAACACCGACACGCTGCCGTCGCACTCGTCGTAGCGCAGCAGCCGATCGTTCGGGATGTCGGACCACACCAGATAGCGCCCGGCGGCGAAATAGGCCGGCCCCTCGGCCCAGCGGCAGCCGGTATACAGCTTCTCCAGGCGCGTATGCCCGAACACCAGCGAGCGGAACCGCGGGTCCAGGATGATGTGGGTGTCTGCCTGCATGAACGCTCCCCCGTGCTTTCCGGCCAGCCTGCCTTCGCCCCGGCGAAAACGCCAGGGCCACGGGGCGCGGGCGCGCTACGGCGCGGCCGGCCATTCCAGCGCCGACAGGCACGGCTGCGTGCCGCCGCACAGATAGTCGATGCGCCGCGCCGGCGGCCTGACCTGCGCCAGCAGCGCCGGCAGGCGCTGCACGTCGTCCCATTGGGCGATCACCCAGACATGCCGCCCCTGCGCGATCGCCTGGCGGATCTGCGCGTCGTCGATGGCCGGCACGCCCAGCCGCGCCGGGATCATCGTGCCCTCCAGGCTGGGCGCCATCGAACCGCGCCATTGCTCGACATGGGCGGCCCCAGGCAGATAGTAGGCGGCGGCAAGCGGCGTCGCCTTCAGGCCGAGCACGATCAGGTCGGCGCGGCGCATGTCGGCGGCGTTCTGCGTGAACAGCCGGCGCCACGGCGTCTTGTTCACCTCGTCGGTCAGCGCGACTTGCCACAGCAGGCCGCTGCCGAAAGCCAGCAGCGTCGCCGCGAGCAGGAACGGTCGCGCCGCCGAGCGCGCCGCCAGCCCGTGCGCGATTAGCACGCAGAGCGGCACCGTCGCCCATAGCAGCGTGCGCGGCGTCAGCACCGGCTGCTTCAGGCTGGCCAGCAGCATCAGCGCCACGCCGAACGCCGGCGCGGCCAGCAGCACGCTGCGCGCCACCGGCGGCACGCCGCGCGCCAGAACCGCCGCACCGGTCGCCAGCAGCAGCAGCAGGGCAAGCTCCGCCCCGGGCAGGCGCATCGGCACCACCGCGCTGGTGGCGACGCTGCTGAGCGCCGCGGCCACGTCGCGCGGCGACAGCGGCGGCATCCAGGCGAGGCTCTGGCGCGCGCTGAACACCCGCATCACGAGCAGCCCCGGAAGCACGATGGCGACCACGACGGCGTTGCCCACCACCCAGCGCGCCAGCAGCCGCCCCCGCCCCGGCTGCGGCGTCAGCAGCAGATGCAGCAGCCCGGCGGCGCCCAGCCCGGCGGTGACGATGACCATGGTAATGTGGCAGCAGATCGCGCCCACCGCCCCAACCGCATACAGCAGCAGGCCGCCGCGCCGGTCGGGTCGGTGGAGGAACCGCGCCAGCCCGATCATCGCCACCGTGAACGGCGCCAGCAGCAGCGCGTACATCCGCGCCTCCTGGGCGAACAGGATGTCCAGCGGGCACAGCCGCCGCCAGCCAGGCGGCGATCATCGCCGCCCGGCGCGCCAGCAACTCGCGCGCCAGCAGATAGACCAGCCCGACCGTCGCCATCGACGCTGCCACCGACAGCGAGCGCAGCGCCGCCTCGCTGCTGCCGAACAGCCGCATCCAGCCTTGCAGCAGCAGATAGTAGGTCGGCGGCGAGGACTCGAGCGCCAGCCCGTGCCCGAGCAGGAAGCCAGGACCGAACAGGTCATAATAGTAGCGCGAGAACAGCTCGTCGTTCCACAGCGACGCCTGCCCCAGATGGAACAGGCGCAGGCCGAGGCCGACCAGCACGAGGGCGCAGATTTCGGCGGCGCGCCGGGCGTGCCCCGCCGATTTCGGCCGCGCAGCGGAGGCGGCGGTCGCGGGAACAAGATCGGACTGCACAGCCACGGCCGCTCCTGATGCTCGCCGTCCAGGGCAACGCCTGGAGCGTGCGGTTGGTAACACATCCGCTGTCGGGGCCACGCTGGCAGGGGCGCGGCCCGGCCGGACGTTGACGCCAGCCGCATATTGTCGGATGAATGTGCAAGGGAAGAAACGGGGTCGCGCGTGGCGGCGGAGTTCCAGCACATCGTCCGCATGGAGGGCGTGCAGAAATACTTCGGCGCCGTGCAGGCGCTGCGCGACATCAACCTCGCGATCGGCCGCAACGAGATCGTCGGCCTGATCGGCGACAACGGCGCCGGCAAATCCACCCTGATCAAGACCCTGACCGGGGTGATGGCGCCGAGCGCCGGGCGGATCTTCGTGCGCGACCAGCAGATCGATGCCGGTCGCTTCTCGGTCGGCGCGGCGCACGCGCTGTCGATCGAGACCGTGTACCAGGACAAGTCGCTGGGCGAGAAGCAGCCGCTATGGCGCAACTTCTTCGTCGGCCGCCAGATCACCGACCGCTTCGGTTTCATCCGCGTGCGCGAGCAGAAGCGCATCGCCGCCGACATCCTGCTCAACACGATCGGCTTCCGCGGCGTCGGCATCACGGTGGACAGCACCGTGGGCCAGCTGTCGGGCGGCGAGCGGCAGGGCATCGCCATCGGACGGGCGATGCACTTCAACTCCGACCTGATCATCCTCGACGAGCCGACGGTGGCGCTGGCGGTCAAGGAGGTGCGCAAGGTGTTGGACTTCGTGCGGCGCATCAAGGCGTCGGGACGCGCCTGCATCTACATCGAGCACAATCTGGCGCATGTGCATGAGGTGGCCGACCGCATGGTGGTGCTGGACCGCGGCGAGATCGTGGCCGACGTGCAGCCGCGCGACATGACGGTGCCGGAACTTACGGAGTACCTCATCAACCTGCAGGGGCATCGCTGATGGCCCCTCTGCGGAGCAGGATCTGATGGCCCGCGCGCCGGCAGCGCCGTCGATCTGGTCGCGCATCGAGGGCCTGCCGATCATCGTGGTGTTCGTGCTGATCCTGGCGCTGTTCATGTCCACCGCGCCGGAGGTGTTCCTGCGGCCGAACATCTACACCACGTTGCTGTCCACCGCGCCGCCGCTGGTGCTGCTGGCGACCGGCCTGACCTTCGTGATCGGCGCCGGCGAGATTGACCTGTCGTTCCCGGCGGTGATCGCCTTCTCCGGCTTCGTGTTCGCGATCCTGTTCAAGCAGTACCATCTCGGCTGGCTCGCGGTGGCCGGCGCGCTGGCGTCGGGGATGCTGGTGGGCGTGGTCAACGGCCTGCTGATCGCGCGCGTCGGCATCCCGAGCTTCATCGCGACGCTCGGCTCGCAATTCTTCTGGTCCGGCATGGCCACCGTGCTGTCCGGCGGCAAGAGCTACGCGCTGCGCGGCGCCGAGGCGAGCAGCGTCTATACCAGCATCGTCGGCGTGTTCGGCGATCCGAACTCGATCGCCTGGCAGGACCAGATATCGGTGCAGGCGCTGTGGACGGCGCTGATCGTGGTGTTCCTGTGGTTCATCCTGAACCGCCACCGCTTCGGCGAACATGTGCTGTTCCTGGGCGACAGCAACGATGTCGCGCGCGTGGTCGGCATCAACGTGACGCGCGAGAAGATCAAGCTGTTCACGCTGATGGGCGCGCTGGCCGCGGTCGCCGCCATCATGCTGACGCTGGAAAACAAGAACTACTTCGGCAACCAGGGCGAGGGATACCTGCTGACCGCCATCGCCGCGGTGCTGATCGGCGGCACCAGCATCTTCGGCGGCAGCGCCACCATCGTCGGCACGATCTTCGGTTGCCTGATCATCTGGATGCTGGAGGCCGGGCTGGTCGCGTCGGGGCTGACCGGCGCCTGGGTGCGCACGGTGCAGGGGCTGATCTTCCTGATTGCGATCGTGTTCTACCTGCTGGTCGAACAGCCGGCCCGGCGCGCCGCGCTGTTCGCCCGGTTCCGCCGCGCCCCGCCGCCGGTGCCGCGCCCGGCCGCCGCCGGCGGACCACGCTGAGCCCACGCCCGACTTGATCCGAACCAGAAACGGAGGAAACCGATGAAGACTCTCCTGCTCGCCACCGCCGCCCTGCTCGCCGTCGCCGGGGGCGCGCGCGCCGCCGAGGAGGCGCCCGGCAAGGGCGTCACGATCTACATGCAGATGGGCGGCAACCCGGGCGACGGGTCCACGCTCGCGCGGCAGACCGGCGCCTCGGCGGCGGCGACCGCGCTGGGCGTGGACCGGCTGAACGCGCAGTTCTCCGCCTGGGCGCCGGAGACGATGGTGCAGCAGTTCAAGCAGGCGCTGGCCGCCAAGCCATCCTGCATCGTCATCATGGGCCATCCCGGCAGCGACGCCTTTCACGACCTGGTCAAGCAGGCGGTCGAGCAGGGCATCGTCGTCACCGACGGCAACAGCCCGCTGACGCCGCTGCAGTCCGAGTTCGGCCCCAAGGGCTTCGGCTACGCCGGCGTCGATCTGTATGCCGGCGGCACGCTGACCGCGAACAACATGATCAAGGACGGCAACCTGAAATCCGGCGACGAGGCGATGGTCTATGGCGTGTTCAGCCAAGCCGAGCGCGGCCAATCGGAAAAGGGCCTGGCCGACACGCTGCAAAAGGCCGGGCTGAAGGTCGATCGCCTGGAGATCACGCAGGAGGCCAACACCGATCCGACGCTGGCCGTCCCGGTGCTGACCGCCTACATCCAATCGCACCCGAAGCTGAAGGCGATCGGCACCCAGCACGGCGGCGTCACCGGCATCCTGGCCGAGGTGCTGAAAAAGTCGGGCAAGAAGCCGGGCGAGATCACCGTGGGCGGCATCGACCTCGCGCCGGCCACGATCGACGGGCTGAAATCCGGCTACGTGTCGGCGACCCTGGACCAGTTGCTGTACCTGCAGGGCTTCTTTCCGGTCGTGCAATGCGTGATGTCGGCGAAGTACAAGATGCCCGGACTGTCGCTGAACACCGGAGCCGGGGTCATCACGCCGCAGACGATCGGCGGCCTGGTCGGCCTGATCGAAGCCGGGATCCGGTAGCCGGAGGCGAAGCGCCCCTTCCCCGGCCCTCTCCCGCAGGGAGAGGGTTGGGTGAGGGGCCGACAGCCCCTCGGCCGCCTCGCTACCGCGACGCCAGCAGCGCGTGGACGAACGCGTACCCCACGATCGGGATTGCCACCAGCACGTACACCCGCAGCAGCACCAGCAGCGCCAGCGTGCCGCGACCCAGATGCCGGCGCGGCAACCTGCGTCGCTTCGCCTCGCTCCGCTGCGCCGGCTCCAGCGCGCGCATCGCCATCGCATCGTGCTGCATCGCCGCCTATCCTGCCAGCAGGTGAGGAAACACCGTGATTACGCCATAGACCGCGCCGATCGCGCAGATCGCCACGACGATCGCGCCGCCGGCCAGGTTCGCGGGCCAGCGATTGGCCAGGCCGCCCATGATCTCGCGGTCGTTGACCAGCAGCAGCAGCAGCAGCAGCGCCGGCGGCATCAGCAAGGTGGCGATCACGTTCACGGTCAGCGTCATCGCCAGCAGCGGCGCGCCGGGAATCAGCACGATCGCGGCCGCCAGCGCGGTCGAGACGATCGCCGAGGCGTAGAACAGGCGCCCCTGCGAGAAATCCAGGTTCAGGCTGTGGCTGTGCGACATCGTCTCGGCCAGCGCATAGGACGAGCTGGCCGATATGGTGGCCGCTGCGACCAGCCCCGCCTCAATGATGCCGAGCGCGAACAGCGTCGCCCCGGTGCTGCCCAGCATCGGGCGCAGCGCGGTGGCGAAATCCGCCCCGCTCGCGAATGTCGAGACATCGACATGGGCGGCGAACAGCGGCGCGGCGGCGACCAGCGTGGCGATCGCCGCCACCGCCGCGACCAGCGCGCCGATCGCCGTATCCAGCCGCCCTTGCGCCAGATCGGCGCGGGTCAGGCCCTTGTCCACCACCGCGCTCTGCTGGAAGAACAGCATCCAAGGCGTCACCGTGGCACCGACATTGGCCAGGATCAGCGTCACGAACGCGGCGTTCAGGCCGCCCGGCAGCGGCCCCCAGGCGACCACCGCATGCAGTAGCGCCGCGCCGCTGGGGTGCGCATACAGCGCGGCCGGGATGAACAGCAGGTTGCCGGCGGCCAGCGTCATCACCACGCGCTCCCATGTCGCATAGCGGCGCAGCGCCAGCGAGGCCAGCACCAGCGCCGCCCCGGCCGCCACCGACAGCACCGGCGGTATTCCGAAATACAGGCCGCCGGCCTGGACCGCGATGAACTCGGTCACCAGCGTCAGCAGGTTTCCCAGCACCAGGTCGGCCATCGCGAAATAGCCCCAGAACGGGCCGAACCGCTGGAAGATCAGCTCGGCATGGCCGCGATGCGTGGCAGCGCCCAGGCGCACCGTCATCTCCTGCACCACAAAGGCCATCAGGAAGGTCAGCAGGATGAACGGGACGAAGAACCCCACGCCATAGGTCGCCCCGGTGGTGGCGTACGACACCATGCTGGGGCCGTCGTTCTCCCCCAGCATGACCAGCACGCCGGGGCCGGCCAGCAGCCACAGCAGCCGCAGCCGGCGCCCGCCGGCCCGGCTTTGCGCAACCTTCAGACGGTCGCGGGCGCGCAGCGCGTCTTCGCGGGCGAGGGCATCGGTCCGCGGCACAGCCAGCTCACTCACGCGATCCAACCCCGCTACGCTTGTTGAGGTGTAGCCAAGACTACATTGTCGGGCCTGTGATGTGAAGCCGGCGGCGGCCATTGCAACTGCAACGCTGCGTGATACGCAGGGCGCATGCAGTCCGCTCCCGACGCCACGGGCCTGCCCACGGCCTTGCCGGAGGAGCCGACGCAGGCCCGCCGCTTCGGCAAGACCCGCACCGCGCAGTCAACCGCGCTGCTGGAGGACTACGCCGAACTGATCGCCGATCTGCTGGCGGCCGGCGGCGAGGCGCGGCCGACCGACATCGCGCGCCGGCTCGGCGTGTCGCACGCGACCGCGATCAAGACGATCAGCCGGCTGAAGCGCGAGGGCCTGGCCACCGCACGGCCGTATCGCGGCGTGTTCCTGACCGAGCAGGGCGAGCGCCTGGCCGCGCGGGTGCGGGCGCGTCACCGGCTGGTGGTGGACCTGCTGCGCGCGGTCGGCGTGCCCGACGAGGCGGCCGAGCAGGACGCCGAGGGCATCGAGCACCACGTCTCGGACGCCACGCTGCAGGCGTTCGCGGCGTATCTGCGCGCGCGCCGCTAGGCCGCATCCGCCTCGCCCAGCAGGAACGCGCGCACCGCGGCGATCGTGGCGGCATCCATCAGCGCCGGCGCGTGGCCGCAACCGGGCACGCTGATCGTTCGCGCGCCATCGCGGGTCATCCCGGCCAGTGTCAATTCCAGCAGCAGGTCGCTGTCCGCGCCGCGCAGCACCAAGCGCGGCACGGTGATGGCGGACCACATTGCCGACAGGTTCACGTCCTCGGGCGGGCTGGCCAGGATCGGCTCGCGGATCGCCGGATCGTAGTGCAGCGCCAGCCGCCCGTTCGCCAGCGCGCGGCCGGAGTGGCGGGCGAGATGCGCCCATTGCGCATCGGTCAGCCGCCCGAACGGCGCGTGCACCCGCCGCAACTCCGCCTCCAGCGCCGGGCGGTCGGCGAACTCGGCCGGGGCCGCCGCCAGGTAGTCGCGGATGCGCGCCAGCGCCGCGGCCGGGATGAACGGGCCGATGTCGTTCAGCACCAGCCTCGAAACCGGGTTGCCCGGCATCGCCGCGACCGCCATGCCGCAGATGCCGCCCAGCGAGGTGCCGACCCAGCCCACCGGCCCGCCGGTCGCGGCCAGCAGATGCGACAGCGCGGCGACGTAGCTCGGCAGCGCATACTGCTCCGGCCGATCGAGCCATTGCGACAGCCCGCGTCCCGGCAGGTCCGGGCAGACCACGCGGAAGCGGTCGGCCAGCCCGTCCGCCAGCGCATCGAAATCGCGACCGTTGCGGGTGAGGCCGTGGACGCACAAAATCACGGGCGCGTGAGGGTCGCCCCACTCGACCCAGGACAGATGACGGAACGTTCCGCCAAGAAGATATGCAGTAGAGCCGACGCGCATTTGTTTCGCTTCCTTCAGGCAACCACCGCTGATGCTGTCCCGCCACAGCCGCATTCGAAACGCTGTTCACGAAGCCTTGCGCAGCGGGAACCCTGGAACTGCGCTAGGGAGGGCGCAGTTGTTCCGGCGCGACGCAGGATCGCATTCCCCGGCACGCCCATTCGGGCACTCGGCACGACACGAAGGACGCATACCCCATGAGCATGAGACACGCATTGCTGGCGGCGACGATCATCGGGCTGCCGATGGCGCTGCCGGTCGCTTCCTTCGCCCAGCCGGTGACCGGCCTGTATGTCGGCGCCGGGGCGATGGGCAATATCTTGCAGGACGAGACCGTCAAGCGGCTGAGTACCCCGAGCGGCACCATTCCTGCCGCCGGATCGAACCCGAAATTCGACGTGGGATATGGCGGCGTCGCCAGCATCGGCTACGGCCTCGGCAACGGTCTGCGGGTCGAGTTGGAGGGCAATTACCGCAACAACGACCTGCGCACCGTCAGTCTGGCCAGCCCGGCTTTCCGGGCCAGCGGCAGCGAGCAGAAATACGGCGCGATGGTCAACGCCCTGTACGATTTCAGCTTCGGCGACATCGGCCTGTCGATGCTGGGCCTGGACGGGCTGAACCCGTATGTCGGGATCGGCGCCGGCTGGGCGCACAACCAATGGCGCGGTGTCAACGTGCCGTTCGGCGACGCGCCGGGCTACAGCTCGCTGAACGTCAACAACGGCACCGACATGTTCGCCTATCAGGTGATCGCCGGCCTGTCGTTCCCGCTGTACAGCGTCGTCCCGGGCCTGTCGCTGACCGCCGAATACCGCTTCTACAGCACGCCGAACGACCGCAAGTACAACAGCCAGCTGATCGCGCCGGGCGTGCCGTCGGCCTCCAACCTCAAGGTCGCCGACGACTTCAACCATTCGGTGCTGGTCGGCCTGCGCTATGCGTTCAACGTGCCGGCCCCGCCGCCGCCGCCCGCGCCCGCCCCGGTCGCCGCCCCTGCCCCGGCGCCGTCGCGCACCTATCTCGTGTTCTTCGACTGGGACCGCGCCGACCTGACCGACCGCGCCCGCCAGATCATCGGCGAGGCCGCCGCCAACGTCGCGCGCGTGCAGGTGACGCGCATCGAGGTGAACGGCTACACCGACCTGTCCGGCTCGCCCGCCTACAACCAGCGGCTCAGCGTGCGCCGCGCCGACGCGGTGGCCGGCGAGCTGGTGCGCGACGGCGTGCAGCGCAACGAGATCACCACCCGCGGCTTCGGCGAGACCAACCCGCTGGTGCCGACGGCGCAAGGGGTCCGCGAGCCGCAGAACCGGCGGGTGGAGATCATCCTGAAGTAACCCCGTTCGGGGCGGCGGCCCTCGCCCCGTCCCTCTCCCAAGGAAGAGGGACCAGAACGTCCTCTCCCGTTAGGAGAGGGTTGGGTGAGGGTGCCGGGCCGTCACGCCCGCCGGAACAGCATCGTCGCCGTGTCGATGGCGAAGCTGCCGTCCGCCTCGATCGCGAAATGCCGCAGCACCGCCTCGCTGGTGGCGGCCTGCAGCGCGCGGATTGCGGCGGCGAACACCGGCGGCGTGGCGATGCGCGCGATCCAGGCGGCGAACTCCAGCCGTAGCCGGGCCGGCGTGACCGCGCCGGCCAGCAGGCCCGCCTGCGCCGCCGCGACCTGCCATTCGGCGACCGACCGGTTGCGGACGTGCGACACGTCGCGCAGCACCTCGACCGCTTGCAGGTAGGTGTCCAGCAGCGCCACGCCGGGCGAGACCACGTCCGAGAACGCCGCCTGCCCGTCCGGCCGCAGCACGCGTGCCGCCTCGCGCAGGCCGGCGGAGAAATCGGTCCAGTGATGCGCGCTGTAGCGCGACAGAACCAGGTCGAACGAGGCGTCGGCGAACGGCAGCCGCTCGGCCGAACCCTGCTGCGTGGCGATCGCCAGGCCGCGCCGGGCGGCCTCGGCGGCGACGACTGAGAGCATCTCGGGCGACAGGTCATAGGCGGTGACCTCGCCGCCGGCCGCCGCCGCGACATAGGCGACATGGCCGCCGCCGCTGCCCAGGTCCAGCACGCGGCAGCCCGGCCGCGCGCGCACCAGCTCGGCCAGCGCGTCGAGGTCGGCGCCCTGGGAGTGTACGGCGCTGGTCAGGTACGCCGACGCCTGCGCGCCGAACTGGCGTGCCGCCAGGCCCTGCTGAGTCGGGGGCTGATTCGGCGATTGGCTGGGCGGCTGGCTCGTGGCGCGGTCGGGCTGGTGCGGCTGGGCGTTCATGGTGCGCTCCCTTGCGAACATGGCGATGCGGCCGTGCTACGCCGATCGGCGCGGCGCAGGCAGAGGGGCAAGGATACTGGTATGTATCCTGCCATGATCCTCCCGCGATCCGAGCTTGGCGGCTTCGTCCGCGCGATGCGTGAACGGGCCGCGCCGCCGTCTGGCGACGGGCACGCCCGGCGTCGCACCGCCGGGCTGCGGCGCGAGGAGCTGGCCGCGTCCGCCGGCATCAGCGTGACGTGGCTCACCTGGATCGAACAGGGCCGCACCGTCGCGGTTTCGGCCCTGGCGCTGGCGCGTCTGTCCGGCGCGCTGAGCCTGTCGCGGGCCGAGCGCGCCTATCTGTTCGCCCTGGCCGGCCGCGCCGACCCGCACCCGGCGGCGGCGGGACAGGCGGACCTGCCGGAGACGCTGCTCGCCTGCCTGCGCGCGATCGACGGGCCGGCCTACCTGCTCGACGACCTGTGCGAGGCGCGCGGCTGGAACGGCGCGGCCGAGGCGCTGTTCTGCGGCTGGCTCGACCGACCCGATCAAGCGGGCGGCCACAACCTGCTGCGCTTCCTGTTCCAGAACCCCGACGCCCGCCGGCTGGTGGCCGACTGGCCCGAGCGCAGCCACCGCGTCGTCGCCGAGTTCCGCGCCGACGCCGCCGGCCGGCTGCACGAGCCGCCGGTACGCCGGCTGCTCGACGATCTGGCCGCCGCCAGCCCGGCCTTCCGCGCCGCCTGGGCCGCGCGCGGGGTGCAGGGACGCGAGGGCGGCGCGCGGCGGTTCCAGCATCCCAGGCAGGGCGAGATCCACCTCGACCAGCTGGCGTTCGCGGCGATCGGCTGGCCCGGCCTGAAGCTGGTGGTGCTGATTGCGGCGACGGCGGCCACCGAGGCGTGACCGCGCGCCGCTGCAACGGCGCGCGCGGGGCCACGTTCGCCAGCTACGCCGACCCAACCGTCACGGAGCATTCGCCATGACCAAAGCCACGCTGATCGCCGCCATCTTGTGCGCGACACCGCTTGCCGCCGCCGTCGCAGCGCCGCTCTCTGCGCAGGACAAGACCTTCATCGACCAGGCCGCCATCGGCGGCATGGCCGAGGTGCAGGGCGGGCAGATGGCCGAGACCAAGGCGCAGTCGCCGCAGGTCAAGCAGTTCGGCCAGCACATGATCGCCGACCACACACCGAACAATCAGGAGCTGATGCAACTCGCGCAAAGCAAAGGCGTGACTCCGCCAGCCGGCCTCGATCCCATGCACCAGCAGGAAGCGACGAAGCTGCAGCAGCTCCCCGCCGGCCAGTTCGACCATGCCTATATCGAGGGCCAGGTCACCGATCACCAGCAGATGGCCGCCTTGCTGCAGACCGAGATCCAGAAAGGCAGCGATCCGCAGGTCAAGGCGTTCGCCGAAAAGACCCTGCCGATCATCAAGGAGCATCTGCAGATGGCCCAGCAGCTCGCCGCCAAGGCCTGACCCGGCGCGCGCCGCCAGTCCGCCCGGGCGGCGCGCTCCGCTTGCGCGGTGGCAGCGCCCGGCGGCCTGCGCCATGATGCGCGGATGCGGCCGGTCCTGCGTCTGCTGCGCGTCCTGCTGGGCCTGGCCGCGGCGGTCGTGCTGCTGGCCGGCGCGGCGGCGGCTTGCGTCGTCTGGCTGACGCTGCCGGGCGGCGACCTGCACGCCGCCATCACCGGGCTGCACGCGCCGGTGGCGATCGCGCTCGACGCCGACGACATCCCGCGCATCCGCGCCGCCGACGCGCAGGATGCGGCCGCCGCTCTCGGCTTCCTGCACGCCCGCGCGCGGATGTTCCAGATGGAGCTGATGCGCCGTGCCGCCTCCGGCCGGCTGTCGGAGATCGCCGGGCGCGCCACCCTGCCCTTCGACCGCTACATGCGCCTGCTGGGCTTGCGGCAGGCGGCGGCGGCGGAATGGGCGGCGATGCCGGCGCAGCCGCGCCGCGTGCTGGAGGCGTATGCGCGCGGCGTCAATGCCTGGATCGCCCGGCGCGGCCGCTTCGCGGCGATCGAGTTCGTGCCGCTCGGCGCGCCGCAGCCCTGGACGCCGATCAATTCGCTGCTGTGGGGCAAGACCATGTCGGTCTATCTGTCCGGCAACTGGCGCGCCGAGCTGGCGCGGCTGGCGCTGTCGCGGACAATGGACCCGGCGCAGATCGACGCGCTGTGGCCGGACCAGCCCGGCGGCGGCCATCCCGAGGCGAGCGCGCTGCCCGACCCGCGTCTGGCCGCCACCGCGGCCCGGCTGGCAGCACTGGTCCCGACCTTTCCGGCCGCCTTCACGCTGCCGTCCGAGGCCAGCAACGAATGGGCGGTGGACGGCACGCACTCGGCCAGCCATGCGCCGCTGCTGGCCGGCGACCCGCATCTTGGCTTCTCCCTGCCCGGAGTTCTGGTATCTGGCGCGCATCGACATTGCGCCGGCGCACGGCCCGCCCGAGACCCTGGCCGGCGCCACCGCGCCGGGCGTGCCGATGTTGGTGCTGGGCCGCAACCGGCACATCGCCTGGACCTTCACCACCACCGGCGCGGACACCCAGGATCTGTTTATCGAGCAGCCGGCCGGGGCCGGGCGCTACGCCACGCCGGACGGCCCGCAGCCGATCGCCACGCGCGCGGAAGTCATCCATGTGCGCGGCGGCGCGGACGACATCCTGCAGGTGCGCTCGACCCGGCACGGGCCGCTGGTCAGCGATCTGGTCGATCCGGCCGGCCCGATGCTGGCGCTGTCGGCGGCGAACCTGATGCCGGGCGACTCGCAGGCGGCCGGGCTGCTGGCGCTGGACCGGGCCGCCAACGTCATCGAGGCCGGCGCGGCCGGCGCCGCCATCGCCTCGCCGGTGCAGAACCTGCTGGTCGCCGATCGCGACGGCATCGCCCTGTTCGTGACCGGCCGCGTGCCGATCCGCCGCGCCGGCGACGGCAGCCGGCCGCAATCGGGCGCGGACGGCGCGCATGACTGGATCGCCTTCGCCTCGGGCCGGCTGCTGCCGCGCATCATCGCCCCGTCCAGCGGCCGGCTGGTCAACGCCAACGAGCGGATCGCGCCGCCGGAGGACGGGATTTTCCTCGGCCGCGACTGGTACGGTGATTTCCGCGCCCGGCGCATCCGCGCGCTGCTGGCCGGATCCGACCGTTTGAGCGCCGGCGATTTCGCGCGCATGCAGGCCGACGCAGTCAGCGTGTTCGCCCAGGACCTGCTGGCGCGGCTGCGCGCCGTGCATCCGGCCGCGCCGCGCGACGCGGCGGCGCTGGCGCTGCTGGCCGGCTGGGACGGCCGCATGGCGATCGACCTGCCGCAGCCGCTGCTGGTCAACGACTGGCTGCGCCGGTTCGCCGATGCCGTCCTGGCGCGGCTGCGCGTGCCGGCCGCGGCGCGCGAGGCCGCGGCGCCCTGGCCGGATCTGGCGGCCGCGGCGCTGGGCGGCGGGGCTGAGAGCCTGTGCGCCCCCGACTGCGACGCCATGCTGGCCGCCGCCCTGTCGGCCTCGGTGGCCAGCCTGTCGGCCCGGTACGGCGGCGATCCGCTTCAGTGGCGATGGGGCGTGGCGCACCCGGCGGTGTTCGCCGATCCGCTGCTGCGCGCCATGCCGTGGCTGGAGCGGCTGGTCGAGGGCCGCATCCCGGCCCCCGGCGACGACACCACGATCGACCGCGGCGGCTTTCGCGACGGCGATTTCCAGGCGGTGCATGGCGCGAGCTTCCGCGCCGACTACGATCTGGCCGATCTCGACCGCAGCCTGTTCATGGTCGCCCCCGGCCAGTCCGGCGATCCGGTCAGCCGTTTTGCGCGCAACTTCCTGACCCGCTGGCGCAATGGAGACACCATCACGCTGGGGGCGGATTCCGCGCCGTCGGACACCCATATCACCCTGGTTCCCGATGGAGATGCGCAATGAGCTACGGCAATCATCAGAGCTGGACGCCGGCCCTGGCGCCGGCCCCGCGCGGCGCGCTGCTGACCGGGGGCGTGCTGGGGCGGCGGATCTGGGCGTTCCTGGTCGATGGCCTGATCCTGGCCGTGTTGTGCGGCGCGCTATGGGTGGCCCTGCTGGCATTCGGATTGCTGACCCTGGGCCTGGGGCTGCCGTTGCTGGGCGCGCTGCCGGCGGTGCCGCTGCTGTACAACTGGCTGTCGGTCGCCTCCGCCGGGTCGGCCACGCCGGGGCAGCGCCTGCTGGGGCTGACGGTCCGGCGTGACGCCGATCTGGGCCAGCCGACGCCGCTGGAGGCGCTGATCTGGACGTTGGGCTTCATGGCGACGATGGCGCTGGGGGCGATCTGGTTCGGCTTCGCCCTGCTGACCGTGCGCCACCGCACGCTGCATGACCTTGTCTCGGGGCTGGTCGTCGTGCGCCGGCGCAGCCTTGAAGAAGCGTTGACCAGTCCGGCCGCAGTCTGGGATGCTTCGCGCGGAGGCACTCGATACGTATGAGCTACAAGCCGCCGCGCCGGCCGCAGTTCTTCTACACCACCGCCCCGCTGCCCTGCCCGTATATCGCCGGGCGGACAGAGCGGAAGGTCGTGACCGAGATCACCGGCCCGGACGCCGAGACGCTGCACGACCGCCTGTCGCGCGCCGGCTTCCGGCGCAGCCACAACATCGCCTATGCCCCGGTCTGCCCGTCCTGCCAGGCCTGCGTGCCGATCCGCATTCCGACGGCGACGTTCCGCCCCGAGCGCACGCTGCGCCGCATCATCAAGGCCAATGCCGGCCTTGAAGGGTTCGAGGTGCCGGCGCGCGCCACCGCCGAGCAGTTCCAACTGTTCCAGCGCTACCAGCAGGCCCGCCATGGCGACGGCGACATGGCGACGATGAGCTTCTACGACTTCCGCGCCATGGTCGAGGACACGCCGATCGAGACGATGGTGGTCGAGTTCCGCGACGCCGACGACCGGCTGGTGAGCGCCTGCCTGACCGACAAGCTCGGCGACGGGCTGTCGGCGGTGTACTCGTTCTTCCTGCCCGGGCTTGAAAGGCGCTCGCTCGGCACGCTGGCGATCCTGTGGCTGATCGAGCGCGCGCGCGCCTGCGGGCTGCCGTACGTGTATCTGGGCTACTGGGTGCCAGAAAGCCCGAAGATGGCCTACAAGGCGCGGTTCCGTCCGGTCGAGGTGCTGGTCGGCGGGGTCTGGCGGATGCTGACCGACGCCGAGGCCGCCGGACCGGCGGCGGCCGGCTTTGCGGAGCTGGTGCCGGAGACAGCGGAGTAGGCAGATTGCTGAGCCGCTACAGCAGGATGTCCAGGACTCACGGCCGGATCGCGGCGCATGCCTCCACAAGCCACGTCCGCTCCGCGGCACCGAGTGCCGGGCCGATTTCCGCCAGCACCCAGGCATGATAGGCGTCGAGCCACGCCCGCTCGGCTTCAGTCAGTAGGTCAGGCTCGATCATCGCGCGGTCGAACGGCGCCAGCGTCAGCGTCTCCATGCGCAGGAACCGGCGCTCGCCCTCGAACGCGGCCGGCTGCACCAGCACCAGGTTCTCCAGCCGGATGCCGTATTCGCCGGGGGCGTAGAATCCCGGCTCGTTGGACAGGATCATCCCCGGCTCCAGCGGCACCGGGCGCGCCTGGCGGCTGATGCTGACCGGGCCTTCATGCACCGACAGGTAGCTGCCGACGCCGTGCCCGGTGCCGTGGTCGAAATCCAGGCCGGCCTGCCACAGCGCATGGCGGGCGAACCCGTCCAGGTGCGCGCCGGTGGCGCCCTGCGGGAACACCAGCGTCGCGATGCCGATGTGGCCCTTCAGTACGCGGGTGTAGCGGTCGCGCAGCGTCGCGTCCGGGCGGCCGGGGCCGGTCCAGATGGTGCGGGTCACGTCGGTCGTGCCGCTGCCGTACTGCGCGCCGGAATCGATCAGGTACAGCTCGTCGTCGCGCAGCGCGCGGTCCGACCCGGCATCGACCCGGTAATGGATGATCGCGCCATGCTCGCCGGCCGAGCTGATCGCGGGAAAGCTCTCGTCGCGGAAATCTTCCTGCTCGCGGCGCAGCGCCAGCAGGCGCTCGGCCGCCGCCATCTCCGTCAGTCCCGGAGGCCGCGCCTGCGACAGGAAATGCAGGAAGCGGCACACCGCAACGCCGTCGCGATGATGCGCCGAACGGGCGCCGTCCTGCTCGACGGTATTTTTCCGCGCCTTGGGCAGCAGGCACGGATCCATGCCGGCGACCACGGTCGCGCCGGCGGCGCGCAGCCGCTGCGCGAACCAGGCCGGGCTGCCGGCCGCATCGACGCGCACCCGCTGGCCGCCCATGCCGTCCAGCGCCGGTCCCAGCGCCTCGCGCCCGTGCGCCGCGACGGCATTGCCCAGGGCCTCGCGCACCGCGGCGGGCAGCTTCTCCGGGGCGATGAACAGGTCCACCCGCTCATCGTCGTGCAGCACGGCGAAGGCGAGCGGGATCGGGGTGAACGCCACGTCTGAGCCGCGCAGGTTGAGCAGCCAGGCGATCGAGGCGGGATCGGTCAGCACCGCCGCCTGCTGCCGCTGCTCGCGCAGCGCGGCCGCCAGGTCGGCCCGCTTCTCGGCAGAGCTGCGCCCGGCCAGCGCCAGGGGGTGCGCCCAGGCCGGTCCCATCGGCGGCGGCGGACGATCGCGCCAGATCGCGTCAATCGGGTTGCGCTCCAGCGCCACCATCTCGCAGCCGGCATCGGTGAACCGCTGCACCGCGTCCTCGCTGACCAGCAGCGGGTCATAGCCGATCCGGGCGCCCGGCGCCGCCTGCGCCAGCCAGGCGGCGGGCGGCTGGTCGGTGATGTGCTGGCGCTCCCACAGCGCCGGATCGGTCTGCGCTGCCGCCTGCAAAGTGTAGCGGCCGTCCACGAACAGGCAGGCGCGCCCGGGCAGCACGATCGCCAGCCCGGCGCTGCCGGTGAACCCGGTCAGCCAAGCCAGCCGCTCGGCCGCCGGCGGCACGTACTCCCCCAGATGCTCGTCGGCACGGGGGACAATGCAGCCCTCCACCCCCTGCCGGCGGAGTTCGGTACGCATATCAGCGAGTTGCGATGATGCCATGCGACGCGACTTTCAGGATTGGGTCACAAATAAGTCATAGCTCGTTAGTCAGCCACGCAGCTTATGCATGGCTGTAACGGTTAACCGGCATTTTTCACGAACCCGGTCCGATCCTATGTTGCGCTGCATCAAAGGGCGACGTTCCGCCGCGCCTGGACAGAGGGACTACCGAAATGAGCGTCATCACCGCCAAGGCCGAGTTCGCGTTCGACGCGCCGGCGCAGTATTCGCCGCAGCGTGCGCCCGGCTACGCGCCCGACTATGCGCCGCGCACCATCGCCACGCATCATGCCCCGACCGCGCCGCGCGGCCTGCGGGCGCGTCTGGCGGGCGCCGCCCAGTGGCTGGCCGAGCAGCCGCGCCGTCGCGCCGTCATCAACGAGCTGGCGACATTGAGCGATCACGAGCTGGCCGATATCGGCCTGGCGCGCGGCGATCTGAATCGCGTGTTCGACCGCGGCTTCGCGGCCGGCCGCGCCGCCTGAGGTGACGGGGCTGATTTCAGCCTCCTGATCCTGCCGGGCGGCGCAGCACAAGGGCGGCCCATCCGCCCTCGTGCAGGCGCGCCTCCAGAACCAACCCCTGCCGCCGGTGCGCCGACAGCACCCAGGACGCCTGGCGGACCAGCAGCCCGGACAGGATCGCGCGCCCGCCCGGCGCAAGATTGGCGGCCAGCGCCGGCGCCATCGCCACCAGCGGGCGCGCCAGGATGTTGGCCAGCACCAGATCATAAAGTCCGCCCCGCCGCAGCCGGCCTGATCGCCAGCCATCGGCGCGGCCGACGCGCACCAGACCGCCCAGCCCGTTCTGCCGCACGTTGTCGCGCGCGGTCCGCACCGACCACGGGTCGATGTCGGACGCCAGGACCGGGCGGCGCAGCAGCCGCGCCGCCGCCATCGCCAGGATCCCGGTCCCGGTGCCCAGATCCAGGATGCGTCGCGGCCGGCGATGCGCGACCAGTTCCAGCGCGCGCAGGCAGGCCCGCGTGGTGCCGTGCTCGCCGGAGCCGAAGGCCAGCGCGGCATCCAGGACCAGCGTGATCCGCCCGGCCGTCCGGGCCGGCGGCAGATGCAGTCCCGCGGACGACGAACCGCCGCCCGACGCGCTGCTCGGGAAACGCCGAGGCGGTGCGCGCCAGCCAATCCTCGGCAGGCGTCGGGGTCCGGCTCAGTTCCGCCTCGACGCCGCTGGCCGCCGCGGCGACCGCCAGGGCCACAAGCAGCGCCGCCTCGTCCGCGCCCTGCTGCTTGACGCCCTCGATGGTCCAGTCGCCGGTTGCCTCGTCCAGGAAGAACCCGACCGTGCCGCAAGCCTGCTCGAACGCCGCCTCGTACGCCTCCAGCGCCGCCTCCGGCACCGTCACGCGCAGCGTCTCCAGGGCGGTCGCGTGGCGCAGCGGGGTCACGCGCGCTGCACGAAGCTGTCGAGCAGCCGCTTCGCGCCGGCTTTCTCAAAGGCGATGTCGAGCTTGTGGTCCTCCGACGCGGTGACCGTGCCGTAGCCGAACTTCTCGTGGAATACCCGCGCGCCGACCGGGATCGCCTCGGTCGGCGCCTGGCGCGGCGCCTGCTCCCACGCCTCCACGTCGCGCAGGCGGCGCGCCAGCAGCGGGAACTGGCCGGGGAACACGGTCGGGCCGTTCAGCATCCGCTCGCGTCCCAGGGCGGTCGATCCGCTGCGCTCAATCTCGGCATCGGGCAGCTCGTCAATGAAGCGGCTGGGGATGCTGCTCTGCCAGTTGGCATAGATCCGGCGGTTCGCGGCGTGGCTGACCACCGCGCGCTTGCGGGCGCGGGTCAGGCCGACATAGGCCAGCCGCCGCTCCTCCTCCAGGCCCTTCAGCCCGCTCTCGTCCATCGTCCGCTGGCTGGGGAACAGCCCTTCCTCCCAGCCGGGCAGGAACACCGTGTCGAACTCCAGCCCCTTCGCGGCGTGCAGCGTCATCAGCCCCACGCGGTCGGCGTCCGGGTTCTCCTCGTTCTCCATCACCAGGCTGACGTGATCGAGGAACCCTGCGAGCGTGTCGTAGTCGGACAGCGCGCGGACCAGCTCCTTCAGGTTCTCCAGCCGGCCCGGTGCCTCCGGCGACTTGTCGTTCTGCCACATCGCCATGTAGCCGCTCTCGTCCAGCATGGTCGCGAGCGTGGTCACATGCCCGTCGCGCGCCAGCTGTTCGCGCCAGCGCTCGAAGCCGCGCAGCAGATCGCGCATGCCGTCGCGGACCTTGCCGCGGAGTTGTCCGCCCTCGACCAGCCCCGCCGCCGCCGCCGTGAGCGGCACCGAGTTGCTGCGGGCGTGGTCGTGCAAGCCGCGCAGCGCCTGTTCGCCGACGCCGCGGCGCGGCAGGTTGACGATGCGCTCGAACGCCAGGTCGTCCGCCGGGCTTTGCAGCACGCGCGCGTAGGCGATGGCGTCGCGAATCTCCTGGCGTTCGTAGAAGCGCAGGCCGCCGATCACCCGGTACGGCATGCCGATGGCGATCAGCCGCTCCTCGAACGCACGGGTCTGGAACCCGGCGCGCACCAGCACCGCCATCTGCGCCAGCGCATGCCCGTCGCGCTGCAACGCCTCCATGCGCCCGGCCACCATGCGCGCCTCCTCGTCGCTGTCCCACAGCCCGACCACATGGACGCGCTCGCCCGCCGCATCGTCGCGCCCGGAGCGCAGGGTCTTGCCGAGCCGGCCCTCGTTGTTGGCGATCAGCCCGGAGGCGGCGGCCAGGATCGGCGCGGTCGAGCGGTAGTTGCGCTCCAGCCGGACGATGCGCGCGCCGGGAAAGTCCTTCTCGAAACGCAATATGTTCTCGATCTCCGCGCCGCGCCAGGAGTAGATGCTCTGGTCGTCGTCGCCGACGCAGCAGATGTTGCGCCGCTCCTGCGCCAGCAGCCGCAGCCACAGGTACTGGACGAGGTTGGTGTCCTGGTACTCATCCACCAGGATGTAGCGGAACGCGCGATGGTACTGCGCCAGCACATCGGGCTGGGTGCGCAGGATCTCGGTCATGTGCAGCAGCAGGTCGCCGAAATCCGCGGTGTTCAGCGTGCGCAGCCGCTCCTGATAGGCGGCGTACACCTCCGTCCCGCGCCCATTGGCGAAATCGCTGTCCTCGGCGCGGGTGATGCGCGCCGGCGTCAGTCCGCGATCCTTCCAGCGCTGGATCAGCCCCATCATCGCCTGCGGCGTGAAGCGCTTGGGGTCGATGCGCAGCGGCTCCATGACCTGCTTCAGCAGCCGCAGCTGGTCGTCGCTGTCGAGAATGTTGAACGCCGGCGTCAGCCCGACATGCTCGGCGTGGCGGCGCAGCATGCGCGCGCACAGCGCATGGAACGTGCCGAGCCACAGCCCCTCCGCGGGCCGGCCCAGGATCGTCGCCACCCGCTCGCGCATTTCGCGCGCCGCGCGGTTGGTGAACGTCACCGCCAGCACCTGCCCGGGATAGGCGCGGCCGCTCATCAGGATATGCGCGAACCGGGTGGTCAGCACCCGCGTCTTGCCGGTGCCCGCGCCGGCCAGCACCAGCAGCGGCCCGTCCACCGTCTCGACCGCCTCGCGCTGCTCGGGGTTGAGCGCGTGCAGGTAGTCAGGGCTGGTCATGGCCGGTCCCGCGACACGGCATGTCAGCCTTCGGTGGCCGCCCGCACGCCCAGGATATGCGCGATGGCGAACACCAGGTCGGGGCGATTGAGCGTGTAGAAGTGGAACTCGTCGATGCCGTTGGCCTGCAGCAGCCGCACCTGCTCGGCGGCGACCACCGCGGCGACCATGCGCCTGGTGTCCGGGTCGCTCTCGGTGCCCTCGAACATGCGGCCCAGCCAGTCCGGCACGCTGGCGCCGCACATGGCGGAGAATTTCTGCGCCTGGGCAAAATTGGACACCGGCATGATGCCGGGCACGATCGGCGCGGTGATGCCGGCCGCCAGGCAGCGGTCCAGGAAGCGCAGGTAAGTCTCGCCCTCGAAGAAATATTGGGTGATCGCGCGCGTCGCCCCGGCATCGAGTTTGCGGCGCAGATTGTCCAGGTCGGCATCCGGGCTGGACGCCGCGGGATGAGTTTCGGGATAAGCGGCCACCGAAATCTCGAACGGCGCCACGCGGCGCAGCCCGGCCACCAGGTCGGCGGCATAGGCATAGCCCTCCGGGTGCGGCGCGTACGGCCCCTCGCCCGGCATGTCGCCGCGCAAGGCGACGATGTGGCGCACCCCGCTATGCCAGTAGCCGCGCGCCACCGCATCGACCTCGGCCCGGCTGGCGCCGACGCAGGTCAGGTGCGCGGCGGGAATCAGGGTAGTCTCGGCGACGATGCGCGCCAGGGTGGCGTGGGTGCGCGCCTGCGTGCTGCCGCCAGCCCCGTAGGTGACCGAGACGAAGCGCGGCGCCAGCGGCTCCAGCCGGCGGATGCAGGACCATAGCTGCGTCTCCAGCGCCTCGCTGCGCGGGGGGAAGAACTCGAACGAGAGCTTCGGCGCCGGCAGATGCGCCTCGCGCGCCGGCAACGCCGCGAAGCGCGGGCCGGTCAGCCAGCGTTCCAGCGGCGGCAGCCTGGCGTTGGCAGCGGCGTGGTTCATGCGGTGCGTCCAATCAAGCGTCAAATCCGGTATAGCGGCGGCCCGGGGCGGCGGGCTGTGGTCAGACGGCCACGATCCGGCGGCCGTTCGCCCCGCTATCTTGGGCGGGCGTGTCGGCGGCGCAACTTCGCCGGCCCGACGGCGTAGCCCTCGCCGTGCCGTGTCCCGCCGTCCCGTGTCAACGCCTTGTGTGCCATGTCTCGCCTGCTATACGTCTCATCAATATCTGATGCAGCACGATCAGGCTTTGCATGACACCGGCCGCCCCCTTGCCCGAACGCGGTGCTCACGCAATCCGAAACGTCCGTGAGGTTGTGATGGGTGGTGCGCCGCCAGTTTTTCCGTCGCGTGCGCTCAGGGCGTTCGCCCTGGCCGCAAGCCTGGCCGCGCCCTGGCTGCTGGCGGCCTGCGCCACCCCGCCGCCGGCCTCCGACCCCGAGGCGCTGGCCGAGTATCGCGCCACCAACGACCCGCTGGAGCCGGCGAACCGGGTGTCGTACCGGATCAACAACAGCCTGGATCAGGCGGTGCTGCGCCCGGCCGCCATCGCGTATCGCGACGTGGTGCCCGAGGTGGTGCGCACCCACACGCATGAGTTCCTGACCAATCTGTCCAACCCGGTGACGCTGGCCGACGACATGCTGCAGGGCAAGCCGCGCCGCGCCGGCGACACGCTGATGCGCCTGCTGATCAACACCACGGTCGGCGTCGGCGGCGTGTTCGACGTGGCGACCGGCTGGGGCTGGCCGCAGCACGACACCGATTTCGGCGTGACCCTGGCGCTGTGGGGCCTGCCGGGCGGGCCGTACCTGTTTTTGCCGCTGTTCGGCCCGTCCGATCCGCGCGACGCGGTGGGCATCGGCGGCGACATCGCACTCGATCCGTTCACCTGGGTCGGGCGCGGCACCACGGTCACCGCGCTGTACTGGACGCGCTTCGGCGTCAGCGCAGTGGACGCGCGCGCCGCGCATATCGACGACATCGACCAGATCCAGAAGACTGCGCTCGACCCGTACGCAACGTTCCGAAGCCTGTACCGCCAGCATCGCACCGCCCAGATCCAGCAGACGCGCGACGACGACCGCGCCACGATCCCGGCCTGGTATCCCGGCGCGCAGGGCGCCGCCGAGGCCAGCGCCGCGGCGCCGCCGGCCGCAGCGCCCGCCGCCACGACGCCGGAACCCGGGGTGGGCGTGGGCACCGCGCCCACGCTGAAATAGCCTGCGCGATTCTTCGACGGGAACAGGATCATCATGCTGACACGTCGCCATCTGATGCTCGCCGCGGCCTCCGGCGCCCTGGTTGCCCGGCTAGGCTGGATCGGCCGCGCCGTGGCGCAGTCGCCGGCCCAGGCCAGCGCCTTCGTCGAGCAGACCGGCCGGGCGCTCGCCGCCGTCGCCAATGGCCCCGGCACGCCGGAGCAGAAAAAGGCGCAGCTCGCCGCCATCGTCGAGCGCAGCGTCGATGTGGACGGCGTGGCGCGGTTCTGCCTGGGACGGTTCTGGCGGCAGGCGAGTCCGGCGCAGCAGCAGCAATATACGACGCTGTTCCATCGCGTGCTGGCCGCCAACATCACCGGCCACCTGGGCGAGTATCGCGGCGTCAACTTCGCGATGGGTCGGACCACGCAGGCCGAGGGCCATATCGCGGTGTCCACCACCGTCACCCGGCCCAACTCGGCGCCAGCCGAGGTGCAGTGGGTGGTGGGCGATGTCGGCGGCGAGCCGAAGATCCTCGACGTGCTGGCCGAGGGCACCAGCCTGCGGCTGACGCAGCGCAGCGACTACGCCAGCTATCTGTCGCGCAACGGCAACAACGTGCAGGCGCTGATCGACGCCATCCGCCGCCAGCTCGGCGCCTGATCCGCGTCCGGCGCCCGCAGCCCCCGCGGTAAGGGTTGCGCAACCGCTGCCGGCTAGGCTGCCGGCATGCGCGCCAAATCCGAACCCGTGCGTACTCTGCTGCGAGCGCTGTCCGTCGCGCTTGCGCTGCTGGCCGGCCGGGTTCCGGCGCGCGCGGCAATGCCGCCGATCTGGATGCTGGCTCGATCCCTGCCTGCCCCGGTCGCAGCCCCGCCCGATGCAGCCGCCGCCGCGTGGCCGCAGGCTGCGGCCTCCCCCGGGCTGGCGTGCCGGGCGGCGATCGACGCGGCCGAGCGCCAGGGCGGCATCCCGGCGCACCTGATGGCAGCGATCGGCCGGGTTGAGAGCGGCCGGCGCGACGAGCGATCCGGGAGGATCGACCCGTGGCCGTGGAGCATCAACGCCGAGGGCGCCGACCACGTCTATCGGACCAAGGCCGAGGCGATCGCCGCGGTGCGCGCGCTGCAGGCGGCCGGGATGCGCTCGATCGACGTCGGCTGCATGCAGGTCAGCCTGCTGTTCCACCCGGAGGCGTTCGCCTCGCTGGAGGACGCGTTCGACCCGGCGCGCAACGCCGCCTTCGCCGCCCGCTTTCTGGGCGACCTGCACGCCCAGACCGGTAGCTGGGCGACCGCAACCGCGTGGTATCACTCCGCAACGCCGGAGCTGGGGGCGGATTACCAGCGCAAGGTGATGGCGGTGCTGCCCGACGAGCAGCAGGCGCAACCCGGCCTGACGAGCATGGGGGCGCCGGCCGCGCGCGGCGCGTTCATGCTGTCGAACCATGCCGGCGCGGCGCGGATCATCCCGATGGCGGCGGGCGTCATCGGACGCGGCTTGGCAGCGTACCGCGCCGCGCCGATCCCCGTGGCGTCGCGCGTCGCGCTGCGCTGAAGGCGGGAAACCTCCGGCCCTACGCCGCCTGGTTCTGCGGGAACAGCGCCCGGCGGGAGTCCTCGTCCATCTCCTGCTTGAACGCGAACCGTCCCCGCCATTCCGCGGCGCGCGCGGCGGCGGGACGCTGGTTGATGCGCTGGTGCCAGCGCATGACGTGGCCGTAGCTCTCCGCCTTCTCCTTGCCCAGCACGAACGGCAGCGCGTTGACCCAGCCCCACAGCGCCATGTCGGCAATACCGTAGGCGTCGCCCACCAGGTACTCGCGGGTCGCCAGCCGCTCATCGAGGATGCGGTAGTGCCGCTCGACGTCCTTCGTATAGCGGTTGATGGCGTAGTCGTTCTTCGGCGCGAAATGGCTGAAATGCACCGCCTGCCCGGAATACGGGCCGATGCCGGTGGCGACGAACATCAGCCACGACAGCAGCTCGCCCCGATGCGCGGCCGGCGGCAGGAATTGCCCGGTCTTCTCGGCCAGATAGAGCAGGATCGCATTCGAATCGAACACGAGCGTCCCGTCATCGTCGATGGCCGGCGTCTTGGCGTTGGGATTGACCGCGAGGAACGCCGGCAGGTGCTGCTCGCCCTTGCGGGTATCCACCGGCACGACCTCGTGCGGCAGGCCGGTCTCCTCCAGGAACAGCACGACCTTCATCGGGTTCGGCGACGGGTGGAAGTAGAACTTCAGCATGATGGGTGCCTTTCGGGTCAGCCGGTCGCTCAGCCCAGCCTTCGGGGGGCCGTGTGCTGCCGGCGAACGGACGCTACCTTGCCGCCTCAAAGAGTTCAAACTTGTCGCATCGTATCGGTTCGCCGCGCACGGCGGACCGGGGGTGGCTCCGATGAGCGACGCGAGTTTCAAGTTGAGCTGGCGAAGCTCGCCGGCGACTCCGCTGACGGCGACAGGAATTTGACGATCGGCGACAGGTACATCAACCTCCGCGAATAGGAACGTTGCGAACGGACGTTCCTGAGACGCATCGTCGGCGCGGTGACTGGCTTCTGTTTCGGGCCGCGGGGTCCGGAGGCGACGCCAGCGGCCAGGGGTAGCTTCCGCAAATCCAGCCGTCAGTACGGCACTCCCTGCCCTCGCCGCGCCTGCAGCGCCTCGGCGTACCACTCAAGCTCCGCGAAAAACCGGTCGGCGCGACCCTGGAATCCTGGATCGGTCAGCTCGCCCGATTCGGTCACCGCCTGCGAGATGCGGGGAAACGGCAGCAGCGACGGGATGCTGGACATGCCCATCTCCGCCAGGGACATCCGCAACTGCATGGCCGCGCGCACGCCGCCGAACGCCCCGGCGGAGTAGCAGGCGATCGCCGACGGGCGCCAGAAATATTCCTCCAGGAAGTGGTCCAGCAGGTTCTTCAGCGCCGGCGGGATGCCGTTGTTGTATTCCCCGCTGCAGATCACGAAGGCATCGGCGCCGCGATACAGCGTGGCCAGTTCCTCCATTACCGCCGGCGCCTCGCCCCTGGGGTATTCCTTGTACATGCGGTCCAGCAGCGGCAGCCGCCGCTCCAGCGGGTCCACCAGCGTCGCGGCGTGGCCGCGGCCCTGCAGTTGCGCCACCAGGTAGCGGGCGGCGCGGATGCCCTGGCGGTCGCTGCGGACCGAGCCGTAGATGACCGGGATTGTCAGCTGCATCGAGACTGCTCCTGTGCGCTTGCGGATGGGCGGCAGGCGTGTATAACGCGGCCCTTCCCTGCCGGATGGGTCGGCCCCGTCCGGCTATGCTCGCGCGCCATCGTGGCGCGGAACCACGCGGTTCGGGGGCAGAGACAAGCCAGAGGGGCACCATGCCGCTATACGAATGCGTGCTGATCGCACGCAACGACGTGACTCAGCAACAGGTCGAGGCGATCGCCGACACCATCGCCGCCCAGGTCGAGCCGGACGGCGGCGCAATCCAGAAGCGCGAATACTGGGGCCTGCGCACGCTGGCCTATCGCATCAACAAGAACCGCAAGGGGCACTACATGCTCCTGGGCCTGGACGTGAAGCCGGCCGCGGTGGTCGAGATGGAGCGCCAGCTCGGGCTGAACGAGGACGTGCTGCGGTTCATGACGATCCGCGTGGACGCCATCGACGAGGCGCCGAGCGCGGTGCTGACCCGCCGTTCCGACGAGCGCGAGCGCGGCTTCCGCGGCCCCAAGCCGGCCGGGCGGTTCGAGAGCGGCCGCAAGCGCGGCTATGACGACCGCGAGGAGTTCCGCGCCCGCGACGCCGGCCCGGCCGAGGAACGCGACGGCGGCTTCCGCGGCGTCGAGGAATAGGAGCAAGCCATGTCAGAACGTATCCAGTCCGACCGTGGCGGCTCCGACCGGGGCGGCGCCGATGTGGGGCCGGCCGATCGTCGTTCGGCCGTGGGCGCCCGCCGCCCGTTCTACCGCCGCCGCAAGTCCTGCCCGTTCTCCGGCCCCAATGCGCCGAAGATCGACTACAAGGACGTGCGCCTGCTGTCGCGCTTCCTGTCCGAGCGCGGCAAGATCGTGCCCAGCCGCATCACCGCCGTCTCGGGCAAGAAGCAGCGCGAGCTGGCGCAGGCGATCAAGCGCGCCCGCTTCCTCGCGCTGCTGCCGTACATCGTGAGCTGAGAGGGACGCCGTCATGCCAGCCGTCGAACTCATCCTTTTGCAGCGCGTGGAGAAGCTCGGCCAGATGGGCGAGCTGGTGCGCGTCAAGCCGGGTTTCGCGCGCAACTACCTGCTGCCGCAGCGCAAGGCGATCCGCGCCAGCAAGGACAACATCGCCCGCTTCGAGCAGCAGCGCACGCAGCTCGAAGCGCAGAACATCAAGCGCCGTGGCGAGGCCGAGCGCCTGGCCGAGCGCGTGCACGGCCTGTCGGTGGTCATCATCCGCCAGGCCGGCGAGGGCGGCGGCCTGTACGGCTCGGTGTCCTCGCGCGACATCTCGGAGGCCTGCACCGCCGGCGGCCTCAGCGTCGATCGCTCGCAGGTCGTGCTGCCGCACCCGATCAAGACGCTCGGGTTGGCGACCGTGCGGGTGGTGCTGCACCCGGAAGTCTCGATCCCGGTGGTGGTCAACGTCGCGCGCAGCCCGGAGGAAGCCGAGCGGCAAGCGCGCGGCGAGCGGGTCGGCGCCAATGCCGGCGACGAGGACGAGGCCGAGGCGGAGTCGATGTTCGACGCCGGCGAGCCTTCAGCCGAGCCGGCCTGACGCCTCGCGCTCGCGTGCTTCACTCTCCCGTGGGCGGCGCCCGCGGGAGCATTCTGGCGCTTGAACCGAGGTAAGTGTCTCCGCCATATCCATCGTGTCCCGATGGAGGTATGCGGTGCGCTCGTTGCTCGATCAGGTTCTGAAACGCTACATCGTGCTAGGCCGGCTGTCGGTGCGCTGGCCCGACGGCACCCTGTCCACCTATACCGGCGAGCCTGGCCCCGAGGCGCTGATCGCCTTGCGCGACGCGCGCACGGTGCGCCGGGTCGCGCTCAATCCGGGCCTTGCCATGGGCGAGGCCTACATGGACGGCGGCCTGGTGCCGGTCGATTGCAGCATCTACGAAGTGCTCGACGTCCTGCTGACCAACCTGGTGGCGGAAACCTCGCAGCAGGAAATGGTGCAGTTGCGGGCCGCGATCGGGCACATGAAGCGCCGGCTGTCGCAGTTCAACCCGGCCTGGCGGGCGCGGCGCAACGTGGCGCACCACTATGACCTGAACGGGCGGCTATACAGCCTGTTCCTGGACCGCGACCGGCAATATTCCTGCGGTTATTTCGCGCGCGGCGACGAGACGCTGGAGGAGGCGCAGGCCGCGAAGAAACGGCACATCGCGGCCAAGCTGCGGCTGGATCGGCCGGATCTGGAGGTGCTGGACATCGGCTGCGGCTGGGGCGGCATGGCGGTGACGCTGGCCCGCGACTTCGGTGCGCGGGTGACCGGGATCACGCTGTCCACCGAACAGCTCGGCGAGGCGCGCGCGCGGGCCGCCGCGGAGGGCTTGTCGGACCGAGTCAGCTTCGAGCTGCTGGACTATCGCGCCCTGCACCGCCGCTTCGACCGCATCGTGTCGGTGGGCATGTTCGAGCATGTCGGCGTGGTGCACTACCGCACGTTCTTCGAGGTGGTGAAGCGCTCGCTCGCCCCGGACGGCGTGGCGCTGATCCACAGCATCGGCCGCAGCGACGGGCCGGGTTTCACCAATCCCTGGTTCGCCAAATACATCTTCCCAGGCGGCTATTCCCCTGCTGTGTCCGAGGTGGTGCCCGCCGTGGAAAAGGCCGGGCTGATGATCACCGACATCGAGATCCTGCGGCTGCACTACGCCCGCACGATCCGCCACTGGCGCCGCCGCTTCGCCGCCAACCGAGACGCGATCGCCGGCCTGTACGACCAGCGGTTCTGCCGCATGTTCGAGTTCTATCTGGCCGGCGCGGAACTCGCGTTTCGCCGCGAAGGCAACATGAACATGCAAATTCAGCTGGTGCGCGACCAGGAGGCGCTGCCGCTGACCCGGGACTACATGCTGGAAGCGGAACGGGTCGCCGCGGCCAAGGATCGCCAGATGGCCTGACCCGACACACCTTGCCGTGTCGGGCACGGCCATGAGGGGTCAAAGGGCGGCTGGCTCACCCGGTCAATCGCCCCCGCACCCGATCTCCGCCGCGATCCGTCTTGCCGCAGCCGCCGGGTCCGGCGCGAGCGTGATCGGCCGCCCCACGACCAGCCAGTCGGCTCCCGCCCGCGCCACGTCCAGAGGAGTTGCCACCCGCGCCTGATCGCCGCGCTGGCTGCCCTCTGGGCGCACGCCGGGGACCACCAGCACCGGCCCCGTTCCCAGCGCGTCGCGCAGCATCGCGACCTCTGGCGGCGCGCACACCAAGCCGTCCGCGCCCGCCGCCATCGCCAGCCGCGCCAGGCGCAGCACCTGCTGGCGCACGCCGCCGGCCACGCCGGTCGCGTGCAGCGCCTCCGCATCCAGGCTGGTCAGCACCGTGACGGCCAACAGCAGGGGCCGATCCGCGTCCGCCGTCTCCGCCGCCTCGCGCGCCGAGGCGATCATGGCGCCGCCGCCCGCCGCATGCAGCGTCAGCATGCGCGGGCGCAACGGCAGCACCGCGCGCACCGCCCCGGCCACGGTGTTGGGAATATCGTGCAGTTTCAGATCCAGGAACACCGGCGCGTCCGTCGCCTCACGCACACCCGTTGCCCCGTGCGCGGCGAAGAACTCCAGCCCCAGCTTCAGCACTCCGCAATGCGGCGCCAGCGCCGCCGCCCATGCCCGTGCGCGGGGTAGATCCGCCGTATCGAGGGCGGCGATCAGCCCCGCCACGATGACACGAGCGCGCGCCCGTCGCCGGCGCTGGACGGCATCGCCTCGGCGCGGGCACGCAGCGCCCCGAGTTCCGCCTGCAACTGCGCGATCTGCGCCTCCAGCAGCCGGGCCGTGTGCTCGGCCCGGCGCGCGCGCATGCGCGCGCCCAGCACGCTGACCCACAGCACGATCGCGCCGATCAGGAAGGCGATGCCCATTGCCGCCAGCACCGCGACCGCCAGCGGCAGGTCCAGCGTCAGGTCGGTCGGCCACAGGCCCAGCCGCACCCCCTGCGTGTTGGAGAGCGCGAACAGCACCAGCAGCAGCAGCAGCGGCAGGGCGATCAGGATGCGCAGCATGCCGGCGCGCTCAGGCCAGGATCGCGGCGCTGCCGGCGCGGCGGCGGGCCGGCGCGGCGGGCTTGCCGCGATTGACGCGCTCGCGCAGCTCCTTGCCCGCCTTGAAGAACGGCACCGCCTTTTCTTCGACCGGCACCGCCGCCCCGGTGCGCGGGTTGCGGCCGGTGCGCGCGTCGCGGCGCTTGACGGTGAACGCGCCGAAGCCGCGCAGTTCGATCCGCTCGCCGCGCGCCAGCGCCGCGGTGATCTCGTCGAAAATGGTCGCCACGATCGTCTCGATGTCGCGGCCCAGCAGATGCGGGTTGTCGCGGGACAGCTCGGCGATCAGCTCGGATTTGGTCATCGCGCGTCCCCCTGCGAGCAGTCGGCGTTACTGCCCGGCCAGGGAAGGCTGCCAGAGCGCCACCAAACCGTCAAGCCTAACGCTTTGACCAAGCACGCTTTTCAAATCCTCGCCCAGCAACGCGCCAAGCAGCCCGCCGCCTAAGCTGGCGCCCAGACTGCGCTGCAGCCAGGTCTTGCGCTCGACATCGCGCACCGGGAGCGATTGCGGCACGCCGCGACTGGCGGCCAGCCAGGCCCGCGCCTCCGCCTCGCCGCCGATCTGGTCGATCAGGTGCAGCGGCAGCGCCTGATGGCCGGTATAGGCGCGCCCGTCAGCCAGCGCGCGCACCTGCTCGACGCTCATGTGCCGGCCGGCGGCGACCATCGCGACGAACTGCTCGTAGGTGTCCATCACCAGCCCATGCAGCACCTGCCGCCCCTGGTCGCTGAGCGGCTGGGTCAGGCTCGGCTGGTCCTTCAGCGGCCCGGAGGTGATCGCCTCGGCGGTGACGCCGAGCTTGTCGAGCAGCCCGGAGATCTCGCCGGTCTGCAGGATCACGCCGATCGAGCCGGTGAGCGTCGTGCCGCGGGCGAAGATGCGCGCGGCCGGGGCTGCGATCATATAGCCCGCCGAGGCGGCGACCCCGTCCATCACCGCGACAACCGGCTTGCGCGCGGCGACGGTGGCGATGGCGTCGTGCAGCGCCTCGCCGCCGGCGACGCTGCCGCCGGGGCTGTCGATCTCGACGATCAGGCCCTTAACGCCGGGATCGCCGGCCAGCGCCGTCACCTGCTCGGCCAGCTTGCGCTCGCCGCCGATGACGCCGCTGACGGTCAGCCGCGCCAGATGCGCCCGCGGCAGCCCGCTCCCGGCGCGTCCGACCGCGATCAGCACGCAGCCGAGCAGGCCCAGCACGCCGACCACGCGCCAGACCGCGAGGCGGCGTTTCAGCCGCCTGCGGTCAAGCAGCAGGTCAGTTTCCAGGCTCATGCGCGCGCCGGCGCGCCGTTCCGGCTATTCCGCCTGCTGGTTGCGGCGGCGGATGGCGGCGCCCAGGATGTCGCCCAGCGACGCGCCGCTGTCCGACGTGCCGAACTCGGCGATCGCCTGCTTGTTCTCGGTCTGCTCGCGGCCCTTGATCGTCAGGGTCAGCTTGCGCGAGGCGCGGTCCACCGACTGCACCAGCGCGTCGACCTTCTCGCCCACGGCGAAGCGGTCGGGGCGCTGCTCGCCCTTGTCGGCCGAGAGTTCGGCCCGGCGGATGAAGCCGGTCAGCACCTCGTCCACCTTGACCTCGATGCCGTTGGACTGCACCGCGGTCACCACGCAGGTCACGACGTCGCCCTTGTGGACGCGATCCAGCACGCTGGCCGCCGGGTCGTCCTGCAACTGCTTGACGCCGAGGCTGATGCGCTCCTTTTCGACATCCACGTCCAGCACCTTGGCGCGCGCCGTCTGGCCCTTTTCGTATTTCGCGATGGCCAGCTCGCCCGGCTCGTCCCAGGACAGGTCGGACATGTGCACCATGCCGTCGATGTCCGCGCCGACGCCGATGAACAGGCCGAACTCGGTGATGTTGCGGATCTCGCCCTCGACGGTGCTGCCCACGGGGTGCTCCTCCAGGAACTCCTCCCACGGGTTGCGCTGAACCTGCTTCAGACCCAGCGAGATGCGGCGCTTGGCGCTGTCCACGTCCAGCACCATCACCTCGACTTCCTGGCTGGTGGCCACGATCTTGCCGGGGTGGACGTTCTTCTTGGTCCAGCTCATCTCCGAGACATGGACCAGGCCTTCCACGCCCGGCTCCAGCTCCACGAAGGCGCCGTAATCGGTGATGTTGGTGACGCGACCGGTGTACTTCGCCCCGGGCGGGTATTTGGCCGCGACGCCTTCCCACGGGTCGGCCTCGAGCTGCTTCATGCCGAGGCTGATGCGCTGGGTCTCGCTGTTGAAGCGGATCACCTGCACCTTGACCTGCTGGCCGATCTGCAGCGCCTCGCTGGGGTGGTTGATGCGCCGCCAGGCGATGTCGGTCACGTGCAGCAGGCCATCGACGCCGCCGAGATCCACGAACGCGCCGTAATCGGTGATGTTCTTGACCACGCCGTCCAGGATCATGCCTTCCTTGAGGCCCTGGATCAGCTCGCTGCGCTGCTCGGCGCGAGTCTCCTCCAGCACCGCGCGGCGCGACACCACGATGTTGCCGCGGGCGCGGTCCATCTTGAGGATCTGGAACGGCTGCGGCGTGCCCATCAGCGGGCCGACGTCGCGCACCGGGCGAATGTCCACCTGGCTGCCCGGCAGGAACGCCACCGCGCCGCCGAGATCGACGGTGAAGCCGCCCTTGACCCGGCCGTAGATCGTGCCGTCAACGCGCTTCTGCTCGGCGAAGGCGCGTTCCAGGTTGGTCCAGGCCTCCTCGCGCCGGGCCTTCTCGCGCGACAGCACGATGCTGCCGTCGCGATCCTCATAGCGTTCGACAAACAGCTCGATGTGGTCGCCGGGCTTGACCTCGACCTGGCCGGCGCCGGGGGCGCCGAACTCCTTGAGCGCGACGCGGCCTTCGCTTTTCAGGCCGACATCGACGATCGCGAACTCGTCTGTCAGGCGCACCACGCGGCCGGTGACGACGGAGCCCTCAAAGCCGCTGTCGCGGCCGAGCGTCTCGTCGAGCAGCGAGGCGAAGTCCTCGCCGTGCATGTGATCTATGGGTTCGGCGTAGGCGAGTGCGGTGGCGCGGGATGCCATGTGGATGCGTGTGTCCTTGTGGGCGGCGCCGGCTGGGAAAGAGCCGGGGGCCGGGAGGTTTGCGTGGTCCGGCCATCCGATCAGGATGGAGGTAACACGTCTCGCCCGCGCCAGAGCCGGCGCAGGCTGGATTGCAGTTGAGCGGGAGACTTAGACCGGCGCGCGGCCAAGTCAAGCGAAACCGCAACGGCGGCTATCTGTCCGCCGGATCGAAGCGCAGCAGCAGGATGTCCAGCCCCTCGACATCGCGTACCGTCGGCTGGCCCAGCGGCGCGATCTTGTCCAGAAAGCCCTCGATGGTGCGCTCGTCGGCCTGCCCGATGGTGCCCTGCACCGCCCAGACCCGCCCGCCCGCCGACAGGGCGGCGACCGCTTGGCCGACATCGCCGGTCCAGCGTTGCCGGGTCAGCTTGTCGGCGCTGCGCCTCAGGTACACGTTCATCATGCGGATCGCCGCCGGGTCGTCCACCAGCACGGTATCGCCCGGCCGCAGATCGGCGCGCAGGTCGGCCGCCGCCAGATCCCAGCGCGGCTTCGTCTCGGTATCGTAGTAAGGTGCGAGGTTCCAGCCGGCCAGGGCGCCCAAGCCCAGCGCCGCGACCACCCGAAGCCGCGGCGGCAGCACCGCCACGCCGACCCCGGTCAGCGCGAAGAACGGCACCGCGCTCCATAGCACGTAGCGCGGCATCCACACCGGATGCACCAGCGAGATCGCGGCCAGGCTGACCGGCAGCAGCACGGCGCCGAAGCCCAGGGCCGCCAGCACGCCGCCGCGCCGCCGCCATAGCGCCAGCACTCCGGCCGCCGCCAGCGCGACCACGACCGCGCCGAACCAGGGCACGCCGGACGGGAACAGCTGGAAGCTGATGAGGCTGGAGATGCCGTGCAGATAGACCACCGACAGCGTGGACCACAGCCGTTCGCGCGTCAGCGCCGGCACCCAGTCCAGTCCGTTGGCCATCTGCCCGTCGGCCAGGACGTACATGGCGATGAACCAGGGCAGCGAGAGCGCGGCGACGATGCCGTGCGCGGCGAGCCAGTTGCGCAGGAAGCCGCGCCGGTCGAGGCCGGGACTGCGCGCGATCAGCAGCGCGGCAAGGCTGGCCGCGGCCACCCAGAACAGCGCCACGCTGAGCACGTTCAGCGCCGCCACGGTGCCAAACCCGTACGCCGCCCAGTCGCCGCGGCTGGCGCGACGGTCGCGCCAGGGCAGCGCTGCGCGGCGCGGGTCCATGGCCAGCGCCACCAGCCCGTGCAGGGCGATCGCGATGCACAGCGTCAGCAGCGCATAGGATCGCGCCTCCTGCCCGTACTGCACCTGCATCGGCGACAGCGCCAGCAGCAGCCCGCCCGCAAGGCCGGCGCCACGCCCGCCCGCCATGCGCCCGATGCGCCACACCACCCAGCAGGCCAGCGCGCCAAATACCGCCGAGGGCAGCCGCATCACGCCCTCGTCGTTGCCGAACGGCTGCAGCAGCGCGGTCAGCACGAAATATGCCGGCAGGTGGTGGTGGCTGAGCGAGTCGGTGATCAGCCCGAGGAACGAGCGGCTCGACCGCTGCAGGGTGGTGACCTCGTCCAGCCAATAGGGCTTGGCGGCGATGTCGTGCAGCCGGGCCAGCAGCGCCACACCCAGCACCAGCAGGCCGGCCCAGCTATCGACCAGGGCCGCGCCGGCTGCCCTGCCGGACCGCCACAGCGCCACGCCGTCCAGCGAGCCACCGGGAAACGGCTTCCCCGGCGCCGGCACGAATGTCCGACCCATTGCGTCAGAGTGGGTTCACGGACCCGTTCCTGTCAATTCCGCCGTGGCCGGTCAGGCGCGCGCGACGCTGTAGGCCAGGACGGCAGCCAGCCCGGCAAACAGCAGCACCGCGCAGGCGACCGGGCCGGCCAGCAGCGGCAGCAGCCACCACGAAATTGCCAGCCACAGCAGCGCCAGCACGGCCAGCGCCCCGTCATCGACGAACAGCCCGACCAGCTCGCGCAGGATCGCGCCGGCGGCCCTCATGCCGGGCTGCCGGCGACTGGTGCGCGGCGCTTGGCCGCGACCAGCGCCACGGCCACCGCCAGGAACCCGGCCACCAGCGCCAGGATCGACCAGTCCGTGCCCGGCCACGCAATCCCGATCGCCTCGCCAACCCAGAACGTGCCGAAGCCGCTCAGCAGGCAGCCGACCACGAACTTGAGCGCGTTCTCCGGTATGCGCGCCAGCGGCGCGTGCAGGGCCGCGCCGAGCAGCACCACGACGACCAGCGCGACGAGCGCGCCCACCGTCGCCGGCAACAGCAGTCCGCCGGCCGCGCCCAGCGCGATGACGATGAACACCACCTCGGTCCCTTCCAGCATGACGATCTGGAACGAGGTGGCCACCGCCAGCCGGTCCCAGCCGCCGCGATGCGGCGCTGCAGCGCCGAGCGAGGCGGTGGTCCTGGCGAACGCCGCCGCCTCGTCGCGCATCGGGATGCGCCCGGCCGAGCGCAGGATCGCCTTGCGCAGCCAGCGCAGCCCGAACAGCAGCAGCAGCACGCCCACGACCAGTTGCAGGTCGTGCAGCGGGATCCGTGACAGCCCGGGCCCGAACACCAGCACCAGCAGCGCCAGCAGCGCCAGCGCCGCCGCCGTGCCGGCCAGCGCGCCGCGCCAGCCGCGCGTGACGCCGACCGCCAGCACCACCGTCAGCGCCTCGACGAACTCGACCAGAGACGCCAGGAACGCCGCCAGCAGCGAGGGAAAGCCGTGCATCAGGCCGGGCATGGCATCTCCGTGTCGGTCGGATGGCGTCGCGCGTCGGACCGCCTATCAGTCTGCAACGGCGCACGCACAAGCACGTTTCCGCACCCGTCGCCATACGCCGGCAGAGCTCGCCTTGCCAGCCGCCCGGCGGCGTGGTCCGTTGCCGGCGCGATGCACATGTCCTCCGATGCGGGCGCCTCCTGGCTCGGCGATGCCGCTTCTCGGGCGCGCGCGGCCTCACAGGTCCTGGCGGGCAGCCCGGCGGAGATGCGCAATGCCGCCCTGGTCGCCGCGGCGCAGGCGATGCGGGCGGGCTGCGAGGCGATCCTGGATGCCAACTCGCGCGATGTTGCCGCCTTCGACGCCGCCGGCGGGACCGCCGCGTTCCGCGACCGGCTGGCGCTTACGCCGGATCGCGTGGCGGCGATGGCGGCGGGGCTGGAGGCCATCGCCGGCCTGGCCGACCCGTTCGGGCGCAGCCTGGCCGACTGGACGCGGCCGAACGGACTGCGCATCCGCCGCATCGCCACGCCGATCGGGGTGCTCGGCATGATCTATGAATCCCGCCCCAATGTCGGGCGCCGACGCGGCCGGGCTGTGCATCAAGTCCGGCAACGCCGTCATCCTGCGCGGCGGCTCGGACTCGCTGCACTCCGCCAGGGCGATTCACGCCGCGATGCTCGACGGGCTGCGCCGGGCCGGCGCGCCGCCGGACGCGGTCCAGATCCCGCCCTCGGGCGACCGCGCCCATGTCGCCGCAATGCTGGCCGCCGCGGGACAGATCGACCTGATCATCCCGCGCGGCGGGAAGTCGCTGGTGCGCCGCGTGCAGAGCGAGGCGCGGGTGCCGGTGCTGGCCCATGCGGAAGGTCTTTGCCATACCTATGTCCATGCCGCTGCCGATCCCGCGATGGCGCGCGCCGTCCTGGCCAACGCCAAGATGCGGCGGACCGGCGTCTGCGGCGCGACCGAGACGCTGCTGATCGACGCGGCGATCGCGCCGTCGCTGCTGCCGTCGCTGATCGCCGACCTCGCCGCCCTGGGTTGCGGGTTCCGCGCCGACTCCCGGGCGCGCGCCATTCTGCCCGAGCTCCCGGCGGCCACCGATGCGGATTTCTCGACCGAGTGGCTCGGCCCCACTTTGTCGGTCGCCGTTGTCGATGGGGTGGACGCGGCGCTGCAGCACATCAGCCGCCACGGCAGCGAGCACACCGAAGCGATCGTCACCGCGGACCCTGTCGCGGCACAGCGCTTCCTGTCGGGCCTGTCCAGCGCGGTCGGGCTGTGGAACGCCTCGACCCAGTTCTGCGACGGCGGAGAGTTCGGTTTCGGCGCGGAGATCGGCATCGCCACCGGGCGGGTACACGCGCGCGGGCCGGTCGGGCTGGAGCAGCTGACCTCGTTCCGCTACGTGATCCACGGCAGCGGGCAGGTCCGCCCCTGAGACACGCTGATGAGCGACGCTGACCCGATCCCGACCTGGGGGGACCGGAGACGCGTGCGCATCGGGCTGCTGGGCGGCTCGTTCAATCCGGCCCATGCGGGACACCGCCACGTCGCGCGCGAGGCGATGCGCCGATTGGGGCTGGATCAGGTCTGGCTGGTCGTCTCGCCGGGCAATCCGCTGAAACCGCGCGACGGTATGGGCGACTTCGCCTCGCGCCTGGCCAGCGCCCGCTCCGTCGCCGATGGCCGGCGCGTCATCGCCACCGGGATCGAGCGGCGGCTCGGCACGCAGTACACGGTGGATACGCTGCGCCGGCTGCGCCAGCGTTTCCCGCGCGCGCGCTTCGTCTGGCTGATGGGTGCGGACAACCTGCGGCAACTGCCGCGCTGGAACGGCTGGCTGGAGATTGCGCGCGCGGTTCCCTTTGCCGTCCTGCCGCGCCCCTCATACACTGGCCCGGCGTTGGCCGGCCGGGCGGCGCAACGGCTGCGCGCGGCGCGGCTGCCTGCCGACCGGGCGCATCGGCTGGCCGACCTCGCTCCGCCAGCCTGGGTGTTCCTGCCGGGCCGCTTGCACGCCGCCTCGGCGACTGCCATTCGTGCCCGCCAACCGGAGGTCCCCGACCATCGCCCGCAAGCCGCCCGCCCCCCCGTCGCCGCCTGAGCCGCCGTCGCTGCCGCCGCCGGGAGCAGCGCCGCGCAAGCGCCCGGCGCCCCGCGGCGCAGCGCCGGCGCGACTGATGGCGGCCGCGCCGCCAAAGCCGGGCACGCCGCGCAAGAAGGCCGCGGTCGCCGGTCCCGCGCCCGGAGGCAAGGCGGCGCGCGAACAGGCCGAGCCGTCGCGGCTTGATCATCTTCAGGGCGTGATCGTCGCCAGCCTGGAGGACGACAAGGCCGAGCAGGTGGTCGCGCTGGACCTCGCCGGCCGCGCCTCGTTCGCCGACCGCATGGTGATCGCGACCGGACTGGCCGACCGCCAGATCGCGGCGATGGCGACGCATCTGGAGGACAAGCTGCACGACGCCGGTCTGAAACGAGTGCAGATCGAGGGCGCAACCGGCTCGGACTGGGTGCTGATCGACGCCGGCGACATCGTGGTGCATCTGTTCAAGCCCGAGGCGCGCACCCTGTACGCCCTGGAGCGCATGTGGGGCGCCGAGCTGGACGACGCGCCGGCCTGAGACATCGCGCCGCCGACAAGCGATGGAGCTTCACGCCATGTCCGTGTCGCGCAGGCTCGCCCAGGCCGTCCAACTGCTGAGGGACGGCAGGCCGGGCGAGGCCATCGGCCCGCTGCGCGAGGCGGCGGCCTGGCAGCCTGACAATCCGACGATCCAGCACGATTTCGGCCTCGCCTGCCTGGAGGTCGGCCAACTGCCGGAGGCGGTCGCCGCGTTCCAGCGCGCCGTTGCCGAGCAATCCGCGCTACGCCGACGCGCAGTTCCGCCTCGGCATCGCCCTGGAACGGCTCGGCGACGCACGCGCCGCGATCGTCGCCTATGATCGCGCCACCGAATTGCTGCCCACGCTGACCGAGGCCTGGTATCGGGCCGGCGCCCTGGTGTTCACGCTGGGCCACCGCCAGGAGGCGATCGGCTGCTTTCGCCGCGCGGCCGCGACGGGACCCAAGACCCGCTTCGGCCGGCTTGGCCGGGCGCGGGCGCTGCTGGCCGAGGATCGCGACGTGGAGGCCGAGCGGGTGTTGCGGCAGACGCTGGCGCTCGACCGGGCGAACGCCCTGGCGCACGACATGCTTGGCAACCTGCTGGCCGATGCCGGCCGTTTCGAGGAGGCGCGGGACTGCTTCGGCCGCGCCATCGCGAGCGCGCCGCTGATGGCCGGGTGCTATTACGACCTGGTTCGGTGCCGGCGGATCACCGCCGATGATGCCGACCTGCCGGCCAGGATGCGCGACAGCCTCGCCACGCCCGGCCTGCCGGCCGAGCAGCGCCTGCGGGTGCATCTGGCCTTGGGCAAGGCGGCCGACGATGTTGGCGACCACGAGCAGGCGATGGGCCACTTCGATGCGGCCGACGCGGTGCGCCGCGGGCTGGTGGCCTTCGACCCGGCCGAGTTCGACGCACAGGTCAGCCGGCTGATCGCCCGGTTCACGCCCGAGCTGATCGCTCGGGCTGCCTGCTCCGCCGAGGCCGATCCGATGCCGGTGCTGATCGTCGGCATGCCGCGATCGGGCACGACGCTGACCGAGCAGATCGTGTCCAGCCATCCCGAGGTCGCGGCCGGCGGCGAGCTGAACTTCTGGAACGAGCGCGGCGCGGCTTGGCTGCAGGCCGACCCCGCCGGGTCGTTGCCGTTCCACGGCCCGCGCGGCGGCCGACTACCTCGGCGTGTTGCGCGCGATCGGGCCAAAGGCGGCGCGGGTGACCGACAAGATGCCGTTCAACTTCCTCTGGGCCGGGCTGATCCACCTGGCGCTGCCGGGCGCCACGATCATCCATTGCCGTCGCGCCGAAATCGATACGGCGTTGTCGATCCACCAGACGCATTTCAACCCGCATCTGGCGTTTCCGACCGGCGGCGCGGAGCTGGTCGCGTATTTCCGCAGCTACCGGCGGCTTGCCGAGCATTGGCGGCGCGTGCTGCCCGCGGCGCGATTCATCGAGATCGACTACGAGGATCTGACCAGCAACCCCGAGCCGGCGATCCGGCGGATCATTGCGGCGTGCGGGCTGGCATGGAGCGAGGCGTGTCTCCGCCCCGACCGCAATCCGCGCATCGTCAGGACGCCGAGCAGATGGCAGGCGCGACAACCGATCTATCGCGACGCCGTGCGCCGCTGGACACGCTACGAACCCTGGCTCGGGCCGCTGCGCGAACTGCTGGACCAGGGCTGACCGCCACGAAGCTCGACGCCGAAGCGTCACGCAACTGTAACCGGGATATCAAACATCCTCGCGAGCAGCATCGTGAAAATCCGGTTAGCTTCCGGACGCGACGTCAAGTTGCTCGCCGTCGCAACGGGGGCCGCGTCGCGGTCCATCCGGTCTTGTCTGATGCCGAATAATAAAAGGGAGATCCGCTGATGTCTCGAACAGAACGGCTGCGCCCGCTCGCCGGTCTTCTGGCGGTGGGACTTGCCGCTCCGGCCTTGGCCGCGCCGTCCTCGCAGTTTCCCACCTACACCACCGGCCCGCAGAAGAACGGCTCGACCGTCGTTGGCAGCGGCCAGATCATCACGCCGGCCGGAACGCAGGTGAGCCTGGGCATCCAGGTCCGCGCCAAGGCCGTGGCCGTGAACCCCGCGCCGCGCAGCCACACCGCGGTCGTGCTGACGATGGGCGCGGCCCAGCCGGTCGAGGTGATCGACACCCAGTCCGGTCAGGTGCTGCAAAGCTATCTGGCGTTCCAGGATCCGAGCGGCAGCTACGGCGGGATCACCTACTCGCCCGACGGCAAATACCTGATGTTCAGCCAGGACAGCAGCTTCGTCGCCATCGCCAAGGTCGGGCCGACCGGCCTGCTGAGCGACTTCGCCCGCGTCTCGGTGCCGCCGAACACCTCGTTCATCAAGTGCTTCCCGAACAGCCCGATCGGCGACTACGGCCGGCCATGCAGCGAACTCTACACTCCCGGCACGTCGTATCCGGGCGGCGTCGCGTTCTCCAAGGACCGCAAGAGCGCCTACGCGCTGCTGAACCAGAACAACACGCTGGCCACGATCGACCTGACCAAGAGCCCGCCGGTGCTGGCCAGCCAGATCCGGGTCGGCAACGCGCCGCACAGCATCGTGGTCAGCAACAACATCGCCTATGTCAGCAACGAGGGCGGCCGGCCGGCCAAGCGGTCGGATTTCCAGGTGCTGTCCTCGGGCACGCCGATCGTGGCCGACCCGGTGAACGGCTTCGCCATCACCGGCACCGTGTCGGTGGTCGACCTGGCCACGCAGAAGGTCATCGCCTCGATCAAGACCGGCCTGCACCCGACCGGCATGGCGCTGTTCGGCGCGTATCTGCTGGTGTCGAACACCTATGACGACACCATTTCGGTGATCGACACGGGCACCAACCAGGTGATGCGCAAAATCGACCTGCGGCTGCCGCCCGCGGTGCCGGGGCAAGGCCCCGCCTATGGCGCGGCGCCGACCGGGATCGCCGTCGATCAGAATGCCGGAATCGCCTATGTCGCGCTGTACAACGCCAACGCGGTCGCGGTCGTCGATCTCAGCGGCGCGACCACCACCCCGGTGCTCGGCCTGATTCCGGTGGGCTTTGCACCGGGCTCGGTCGTCCTGGACAGCAACAACAACCAGCTGGTCGTGTCCAACGACAAGGGCATCGGCACGCGCGCCTCGTTCGAGACCGATTACGGCGTGACCGGCTACAACACGCACCAGGACACCGGCACGGTCAGCCTGATCCCGCTGGCCAAGCTGTCGTCGCAGCTCGCTGGGTACACGCGGCAGGTGAAGCAGAACAACCACTGGGATCTGGCGGCGAACATCGCCTCCGCCGGCGGCGGCCAACCCGAACGCGGCGCCGGTGGCGATCCCGGCGCATATCGGCGAGCCGTCGCTGATCAAGCACGTCTTCCTGATCATCCGCGAGAACCGCACCTACGACCAGATTCTCGGCGACGTGGCGGCGGGCAACGGCGACGCCAGCCTGGCGGTGTTCGGCGGCACGGCCACGCCGAACGTGCACGCGCTGGTGCAGCGTTTCCCGCTGCTGGACAATTTCTATGACCCGGCACGCCAGTCGGCCGACGGCCATCAGTGGATCGTGGAGGGGATGGCGCCGTACGCGGACGATATCCAGTCCCCCGACTGGATGCGCAGCTATCCGGGCGGCAATGCCGGCGACGCGCTGGCCTATACGAAAAAGGGCTTCATCTGGCAGGAAGTCGTCGCGGCGGGCCTGCCGGTGAAGATCTTCGGCGAGTATTCGGAAAACGAGTTCTGGCCCACTCCCCTCGGTCACCCAAGCTGGTCGCAGCTGTATGCCGAACTCGCAGGCGTTCGAGAACGGCAAGGAGCCCACGCTGAAATACCAGAACGCGGTCAGCGTCGAGTTCGTCGATCCCGTCGCGTCAAGCAGCACCTGATCCCGAACTTCCCGCAGTTCGACCTGAACATCCCCGACCAGTTCCGCGTCGATCTGTGGTTGCAGGACTTCAACAGCGACGTCGCCGCAAGACACCGTGCCTGCGCTGAGCATCCTGTGGATCATGGACGACCATACCGGCGGCCCGCCGACGGTGCTGGCCGAGCAGGCCGACAACGATCTCGCCGTGGGTCGGATCATCGACATCGTCAGCCACAGCAGCGTGTGGGGATCGTCGGCGATCTTCATGGAGGAGGACGACGCGCAGAACGGCGTCGATCACGTCGATGGGCACCGCAGCCCGGGCTACGTGGTCAGCCCCTATGCCGTGCAGTACGGAAAGACCGACCACACGTACTACACGCAGGTCAACATGACCCGCACGATCGAGCAGATCCTCGGCCTGCCGCCGATGAACCAGTTCGATCTCGTCGCCTCGCCGATGTTCACCGATTTCAGCAACACGCCGAACCTGTCGCCCTGGACGCACGTGCAGAACCAGATCCCGCTCAATCTGGGCGTGATGGCGAGCAACGAGCCGGCCAGCAAGCTGCAGAAGGCCTGGATGAAGGAGAAGGCCCGGATGTTCGCCGGCAAGACCGCCAAGCCCGACGCGGTGGACCCGTACACGCTCAATCACTTCGACTGGTATGCGGCGACCGGCTTCAAGCGGCCGTACCCGGGCGAGAAGACGGTGCGTCCGCCGTCGGACTTCGCGATCAATCTGGCGCGTCCGGATTTCGACGACTGAAGGAGCCCGCATCCTGATCCGAAGCGCCCTCCTCCCAGTCGGGAGGAGGGCTTTTTCGTTGCGGCATGCGCGGCTGATCCGCGCGAACTTACCGAAGCGTTTGTCCGGCGCCGAACGAGTCAGTGGGTTTCGAGAGGAACCGCGGTGATGCTGTTATAGGCGCTGCCGCCGGCGCCCAGCGAGATCGTGGACCAGACCAGATAGACCAGCACGCGCTTGTCCGGATCGTATAGCCGGCTGACCCGGATTTCTTTGAAAAACGGGCTGGCGGCCGCGCCGAACACCACCTCGCTGCGCGGCAGGTCGCCGTGCGGCGTCACCGGCCCGGTGGCGCGGCAGGCGATGGAGAAACGGTTGGGGTCGGTGGCCAGGCCGAGCGAACCCTTCACGCCGCCGGTCTCCGCGCGGCTGACATAGCAGCTGACGCCATCGACCCGCGGATCGTCGTAGCGATCGACCACGATGCGATCGTTGCGGCCGAGCAGCTTGAAGGTGGTGTCCACCGAGCCGATCCGCGCCGGCCCAGTCGCGGCCAGGGCCGGCAGCGCTGGCAGCAGGAGAAGGGTCGCGAACAGGCATTGGCGCATCGTCTGTCTCCCGGGCCGGTGTGATCGGATCGCATGCAGCGCGCCCGCGCGTGCGGAGGTGTGATACGCCCCGGGCAGCGGTGCGTCACCGAGCCGATGTTGGGTAGAGCGGGCGAGACTGCGCGAAGCTGCCCTAATCGGCCGAGCCGCTTGCGTCAGACGGCCCCCGTCGCGGCCGACGAATGGTCCGCACCTTGCCGCTGGCTCCGCCTCCGCAGAAGAACAGATCGCCGCCATCGGACTCGAGTCCCGAGACGCCCATTCCGGGAGGCATTTCAAGCTTTTCCAGGACCTCTCCGGTCCCGGGATTTATCCGCCTCACGTCGCTTCCGTCGCCTTCCCAGGTGCCATGCCAGAGTTCGCCGTCGATCCAGGTCACCCCGGTGACGATGCGCTTAGAGTCGATGGTGCGCAGGATCGCCCCGGTCTGCGGATCAATCTGGTGGATCTTCCGGCCGCGGTGCTGGCCCACCCACAGCGCCCCTTCGGCCCATGCAAGCCCCGAATCGCCGCCGCCGCCGGGCGCCGGGATCGTGGCGAGAACACGGCCGGTTTGCGGATCGATCTTCTGGATGCGATCCTCGGCGATCTGAAACAGGTGCCGCCCGTCGAAGGCGGTTCCGGCATGAGCCGGAACGTCGATCGCGCGCACCGTCTTTCCGCTTTCCGGATCGAGCGCGTGCAGCCTGTCTCCAGACGCAAACCAGATGTGCCGGCGATCATAGGTGACCCCATGCACCTGGTCGGCATCCGGGAATGGGCCATACTCGCGGAGGATCTCGGCTGCGGAGCGTTTCATGCCTCCGTTCTAGTCGCTCGGCAGCGGGCCGGGGAGCAACAAGGTTGTCGGGAATCCCGGCACGGACCGGGCGGTCCAGCGGCGCGCCCGCCCGCGCGCGAGCGACTGCACCTCGCCCGCAGCCGCAAGTAAATCGAGCGCCCGCTGCACGGTGCGCGGGCTGGCGCCGAGCGCGATCGCCAACGCGGAACTCGACCACGCCTCGCCGTCGGCCAAAAAGGCGAGCACCGCCGCGTGCTGCCCGTCCACGGGCGGCGCCAGGACGACGACCTCGGGCGCGGACCGCGGCGCGAGCGTGAAGCCTCGCTTCGTCGCGGTCACGTCTGCCAACGCCCGAAGCTCCACGCGAAGCCGCCCGATCTCGACCCGCAAGCGTGCGCGATGCGATTCGTCGGCATGCCTGGCCCGGAAGGCGCGTGCGACGAGCGTGCTTCTTGACGTGTCGCCGGGCCACTGTTCCGCCAGCGCGCGGACGAGCGCAAACAAGACCGGGCGCGTTGCGAGCGAGACCGCCCTGCCCGCGTTCCGCACGGCATGGCGGCACGCATCGACGACGAGGGCTTCCGAAGCCAGCAGGGCTTCGACCTGCTCGAGCAGCAGCGGGCGTTCCTCGCCGCCGACGATCAGGCGCGCTGCGGCCGTGTTCATCAACAGGTATGCGCTCTCGACTTCCGCGGTGAGCGCGGGGATATCCGCCTCGCGCGCGGCGGCCTCGGCCCGGGCGAGCGCCGTTCGCGCCGCCGTCGTCTGCAACCGCCGGATCGCTATTCCCGCAATCGCCAGCTCGCGGGCGGCCCGCGATGCGGGTGGGAGCGATGCGGGATCGATCCCGGCGAGGGCGCGCTCGGCCTCGTCGATGCGGCCGATGAGGAGCAGGCGCCGGGCCTCCAGATTGCCCGCATGCGCAGCGTTCACCCGGTCGCCATGCGCTTCGAGCGTCGCCCGCGCCGCGTCGAGCGCCCTCGCTGGCCAGCCCAGGTCGCGCGAGACGAGTGCGATTTCGGCTTCGGCAACGACGCACCTGGCGCGCGCCACCGGCTGTTTCGGTCCGAACGCGCGCGCCGCCCGCCGCAGCAGCGCCTTGGCTCGAACAAGGTCTCCGAGTTGCGCCATCGCGATGCCCCGCAGCGCGAGACCGGGCGCGTCGTCGCGCAGGGCGACCCGGTTGAGGGCGCCGAGCAGATCGCCCCTGGCGAGTGCCCGTGCCGCCGCCGTGATCAGCGAGTCCATCCGAATCCCGCCACGCTTGTCACTCCCGTCCTGCGACTCTCCGCTGCCAAGTTGACTCGTGACGGACGACAGGTCGTTCGTCCGACAGGGAGATCGCAACGACTATGACGACATCACCCGCAAACGACAGGAAGGGCGGACAGCTCGCCATGCACACACCACCGATCGTCTCACCGCAGGCGTGGGAGACTGCGCGCCTGCAACTGCTCGGGCAGGAGAAGGCGCAGATGCGGGCCCATGACGCGCTGGCCGCCGAACGCCGGCGGATGCCATGGATGCAGGTCGATAAGCCGTACGAATTCGACGGGCCCCAGGGCAGGGTCAGCCTGCTCGATCTTTTCGAAGGCCGGCGTCAACTGATCATCTACCGCGCCTTCTTCGAACCCGGGGTGTTCGGCTGGCCCGACCATGCCTGCCGCGGCTGCTCCTTCGGAGCCGATCAGGTCGCCCACGTCGCCCATCTGAACGCCCGCGACACCACGCTCGCGTACGCCTCGCGCGCACCGCAGGCGGACATCGCGCGGCTGAAGGCTCGGATGGACTGGAAGATGCCCTGGTACACCATCACCGACGGCTTCGACGCTGATTTCGGCGTGGATCAGTGGCATGGCCACAATGTTTTCTTCCGTGACGGCGAGCGCGTGTTTCGCACCTATTTCATCAACTTCCGCGGCGACGAGGCGATGGGGACCACCTGGAGCTATCTCGACGCGACGCCGCTCGGTCGCCAGGAGACGTGGGAGGACTCGCCGGAGGGCTACCCCCAGAGCCTGCCCTACAAATGGTGGAACTGGCACGACAATTACGCCGCGGAGGCCTCGCCCGACCGAACGTGGATAGCGGTGTCGGATGCCGGAGAGGCCGCCTTCCGCAACGTCGAGGCGGGCGCGGAGGCATGATCAAGGCCGGTCCTGCGGACCCGACCGGCGGCGCGGGCCTGGATGCCGGGGGCGGCGCGGCCGCCCTCGGCCTACCCGATTGGCTGTGCCTTGCCGCCACGCCGGGCTTCGCGATCATGGCGCTGATGACGGCTGTTCTCGGCGACGGCCCGATGCACATGATCTGCTCGGCCGGGCGCGGGTCTGCACTGGCGGGAATGGTACCGATGTACCTGCTGATGAGCGCCGTGCATCTGCCGCCCTGGTTGCGGCTGTTTTGCTATCGACGCGGCAGGGGCCAGCGGTCCTCGCCTTGTCAGCCTCCAAACCCAGCGAACGCCATAGCCACAGCCTCATAGACCGGCCGCTTCCACGCCACCGCGAGCTCCGGGATGCTGGACAGCCGCACCCAGCGGAACGCGTCGAACTCCGGCGCGCCGTGCGCGTCGAAGCGGATGTCCGCATCCGTCCCCCTGAACCGCAGCGCGAACCAGCGCTGGCGCTGGCCGACGAAGGCCTGCTTGATGCCCCCGGTGCGGTGATGCGCCGGAAAGTCGTAGGTCAGCCAGTCATCGTGCTCGGCCAGGATGTCCGCGTCCGCCGTGCCGATCTCCTCGGCCAGTTCGCGCAGCACAGCGGCGCGCGGATCCTCGCCCGGGTCGATGCCGCCTTGCGGCAGTTGCCAGCCGGTCACCTCGGCCACGTCGCGCGGCAGGTCGGCGCGGCGGCATACCAGTACCAAACCGCGCCGGTCGAACAGGGCTGCACCGACATTCGGGCGGTACGGCCTCTCCGCCCCGCTCATGGCGCCCCGCTCATGGCGCCCCGCTCATGGCGCCCCTGCGCCGGACAGCGCGGCCGCCGATTTCGGCCCCGGCGGCGGCACGATCGGCGCCACCGCGCTGACCGGCATCAGCGCGAGGCCGCGGGTGGCCAGCGTGTTGGCCCAGGCCGCGATGCGATCGACGGTCACCGGGCGCGGCAGGCCGGCAAGCCCGATCGCCGAGCCGCGATCGCGCGCGATCTGCTCCAGCCGCGCCAGCTTCGCCTCGATCTCGGTGCGCACCGCCGGCTCGTCGAGCACCAGATCCACGCCGCGCCCGACCACCTCCGGCGGCCGCGCGGCGCCCGGGCGCGGGTCGACATACAGCAGCCCGCGCGCCGCCAGTTCGGCCATCACCGGCGCCATCTGCGGCGGGCTCGCGGCAAAGCGCTCGCCGCGCAGGCCGCCGCCCAGCGCGCCGGTGGCTCCGACATAGCCGGCGAAGCGGCTCAGCGCCCAGTCGAGCAGCGACAGGTTCTTTGCGTCGGTGTTGCCGGTCATCAGCGCATGGTCGCCGGCATCGTCCAGTGGGTAGCCCTGCGGCTCCATCGGGATGCTGACCAGGTATTCGTGCCCGCGCGCCCGCGCCTCGGCCAGCAGCGCCTGTGGGCGATAGGCATAGGGCGAGACGGCCAGCGACACGGCGCCAGGCAGCGAGGCGATGGCGTCCTCGCTCTGGCTCGCCGATAGTCCGATGCCGGCCATCAGGATGGCGATGCGCGGCCGGGCCTCGGCGGGATCGGCGGCGGCGGCGTAGGCCTGCATCGGCGAGACCCGGTCGGCGCCGATGCGCGGCAGGACGCTGCCCGGATAGGCTTTCGACGCCTCCTCCAGCGCCGGCTGCGGTGGCGCGATGGTTCCGGGCGCATGGCTCACGACCGGACGGACCACGGCGGCCGGCGGCGCGGCGCTGGGGCCGGCGACCGCCGGCGGCGTCGCGGCGCCGGGAATGGCCAGCGGCGGCAGCCGACCCGCGACCGCGGCGTGCGCCGCGGGAGCAGGCGTCCCTGTCCCGGCAGCAGCCGGCGCATGCGCATGCGTCGGCGGCCCGAGGAAGTCCAGCACCCCCGCGCCACCGGCCAGCAGCAGCAGCACGACGGCCCAGAACACGCCCAGCGCCCGCCAGCCACGCAGCCACGACAGCAGCGAAGGGCGGCTGGCGGCGCGGGGCGGCGTGTCAGCCGCGCTCACGCCTCATCCGTCCCGCGGACAGGCCGGGTCAGCGCGAGGCGTGCGTGCTCGTCGGCATCGCGCGAACCACGGCCAGCGCCTGCTGCAGCTGGAAATCTGTGGACGGCTTAGCCGGATCGAAGGCGGGCCAGCCGGCCGGGGGCACCTGCGGAATGTCATGCACCATCGGCGGCAGGTCGGTGCGCGGCGGCGCCTTTTCCGTCGTGGGCGTGCCGCCGGTGTTCTTCAGCGTGTGGTTCAGATCCGCCTCGCGCTCCGGCCCGAACTCGGGCACGTCGGTACGGCTCTCCTTCACCGGCACGTCCGGGGTGATGCCGAGTCCCTGGATCGAGCGGCCGGACGGCGTGTAGTAGCGCGCCGTGGTCAGCCGCATAGCGCCGTTGCCGGGCAGCGGGATGACGGTCTGCACGCTGCCTTTGCCGAAGCTGCGCTGGCCCACCAGAATTGCGCGGCGATGGTCCTGCAGCGCGCCGGCCACGATCTCGCTGGCCGAAGCCGAGCCGTTGTTGATCAGCACCACCAGCGGCAGGCCATCGGTGATGTCGCCGTCCTTGGCGTCCCAGCGCTGGCTGTCGTCGGGGTTACGCGCGCGGGTGCTGACGATCTCGCCGTGGTCGATGAGATCGTCCGAGACCGCCACCGCCTGATCCAGCAATCCGCCGGGATTGTTGCGCAGATCCAGCACCACGCCGCGCAGGTGCCCGCCGGCCTGGGCGCGCAGCTTGTCGAAGGCGTGCCGCATGCCGCTGTCGGTCTGCTCGTTGAAGCCGGTCAGGCGGATATAGGCGACGTCGTTGCCCTCCAGGTGGTCCTTGACGACCTCGATCTTGATGATCTCGCGGGTCATGCTGACGACGACCGGCGTGTCCACCCCGGCGCGCTTGATCTGCAGCGTGATCTTGCTGTTCGGCGGCCCGCGCATCCGGTCCACCGCATCGTTCAGCGTAAGGCCCTGCACGGTCTGGCCGTCCAGCTCCAGGATCAGGTCGCCCGGCTTGATGCCGGCGCGGCTGGCCGGGGTGTCGTCGATCGGGCTGATGACCTTGACGAAACCGTTATCCTGCGTGACCTCCAGCCCCAGGCCGCCGAACTCGCCATGCGTCTGCACCTGCATGTCGCGGAACGCCTTGGCGTTCATGTAATTGCTGTGCGGGTCCAGCCCGGTCAGCATGCCGTTGATGGCGTTCTCGACCAGGTCGCGGTCGTTGACCGGCTCGACATACTCGGCGCGCACCCGGTCGAACACATCGCCGAACAGCGTCAGCAGCCGGTAGGTCTCGGCGTTGCCGCTGTTCTGCGCGCGGGCCGAGGCGACCAGCGAGCCGCCCAGGCGCGGGGCCGCCCAATGCGCCACGGGGCCTGCGGCAATGCCGGCCGCAAACGCGGCGCCGAGAAGCAGGCCAGTGCGAAACTTCATGCCGGAAAATCCCTTCGGACGCCGCCTTTGCGGAAAATGGTCTCGCGCCGCCCGGGCGCCAGTATCGCGCGACTACAAGCCCGGGCGCAAATACGGAGCGGGGTCGATCGCCTGGCCGCCTCGCCGCAGCTCCACATACAGCGTGCCGCCCTGCCCCGCCATCACGCCAACCGGCTCGCCGCGCTGCACCGCCTGCCCGGCCGCCACATCCAGACGGCCCAGCCCGGCCAGCACCACGTCGCTGCCGCCGCCGCAATCGACGATGACCAGTTGGCCGTAGCTGCGGAACGGCGCGGCGAACATCGCGCGGCCGGCGCAGGGCGAGACAACCCGCGCGCCCGGCGGCGGCTGCACGGTCATCCCGGTGGCCGGGCCGGCGTCACCCGCCGCGCCGAACCCGCGCAGCAGGCGGCCGGATGCCGGAGCGACCCAGGCGCCGTGGCCGAGAGCCGCCGGGGGCGCTGCGGCGGAGCTGGCTGCACGGGCCGGCGGCATCGCGCGCGCCGCAGCCCGCGCCGCCGTTCGCGCCGCCTCCCGGGTCGCCTCCCGGGTCGCCTTGACCCGCGCCGCATCCAGCGCCGCGACGGCGTCGCGCAGGCTCGCGGCGCGGGCGGCGTCCGCCTCGGCCCGGCCCGCCGCAAGGTCGGCCTGAGTGCGAGCCGCCTGATGCGCCAGCCGTGCCTGCGCCAGCGCCGAATCGAGCGACGCGGCCTGGCTGCGCTGCGCCTGCTCGGCCGCCCGCAGCCGCGGCAGCGCCGCGTCGAGATCTGCCTGCAACGCCGCCACCTGCTGCCGTTCCGTGGACACGCGCGCGGCGCGCTCGCGCAGCTGGCGCATCAGGCCACCGACGACCAGCGCGCCGCGCACTGCGTCCTCGGGCGTGGCCGGGGCGGCCAGCAGCGTCTCGGCGGGAAACAGCGACAGCCGTTCGATCAACGGCAGCAGCGGCGTCAGCGCGCGCGCGTCCTCGGCCTCGCGCGCCGCCGCCGCACGGTGGCGCGCCGCAAGGTCATCGACCTGCTGCAGGGCGGCGCCCAACGAGTTCCTCGGCGGCGCGCAGGCGGGTCGCCGCGGCGACCCGCTGGGCGGCGAGGCGCTGCGCCTCCAGCTCCGCCGCCCGCGCCTGCGCCTGCGCGGCGCTTTGCGCGGCCATGTCGGCGGTCTGCGCGCGCTGCGCGTCCTGCAACTGGCGCGACGCCGGGGCCGCCGCTGCCAGCAGCAGAAGCAACGCCCATCCAGCCCTCAACGGCGTCGCCGGCTCATGCCGCCAGGTTGCGGCCCGTCATGGCGGCGGGCTGCGCCACACCCAGCAGCGCCAGCAGGGTCGGCGCGACATCGGCCAGGCGGCCGTCCCGCAGCCGGCCGCCGGGCCGGCCGACCAGGATCGCCGGCACCGGATTGGTGGTGTGCGCGGTGTGCGGGCCGCCGGTGTCCGGGTCGCGCATCAACTCGCAATTGCCGTGGTCGGCGATCACCAGGGCCGCGCCGCCAGCCCGCCTCAGCGCGCGGGCGATTTCGCCCAGCGCCGCATCGACCGTCTCCACCGCGCTGACCGCCGCCTCAAGCGAGCCGGTGTGGCCGACCATGTCGGGATTGGCAAAGTTGAGCACGATCAGGTCGTGTCCGCCCGCCTCGATCGCCGCGACCGCGCGGGCGGTCAGTTCCGGCGCGGACATTTCCGGCTGCAGATCATAGGTGGCGACCTTCGGCGAGGGCACCATGATCCGGTCCTCGCCGGTGAATGCCGCCTCGCGGCCGCCGTTCAGGAAGTACGTGACGTGCGGGTATTTCTCGGTCTCGGCCATGCGCAGCTGGGTGCGCCCGGCGCTGGCGACGACCTCGCCCAGCAGGTCGCCCATCGGCTGCGGCGCGAACAGCGCGCCCATGCGCGTGGCCAGGTCGTCGCTGTAGCGCGTCAGGCCGACGCCGGCGGCGAAGCGCGGCGCGTCGCCGCGCGCGAAGCCGGCGAAACCGGGATCCAGCAGCGCGGCCAGGATCTCGCGCACCCGGTCGGCGCGGAAGTTGAAGCACAGCAGGCCGTCGCCGTCGCGCATCCCGGAATACTCGCCGATTACCGCCGGCACGATGAACTCGTCGGTCACGTCCTGCTGGTGCGCGCTGTCCACCACGCTGGCAGCGTCGGCGAAGCGCGGCCCCTGCGCATGCGCCATCGCCAGATACGCCTTGCCGACCCGCTCCCAGCGATTGTCCCGGTCCATCGCGTAGTAGCGCCCGCCGATCGTGGCGAAGCGCGTCGACGGCGGCAGATGCGCCTGCACCGCGGGCACGATCTGCGCGGCCGACAGCGGCGGGCAGTCGCGGCCGTCGGTGAAGGCGTGCAGCCAGGTGGCGACGCCCGCCGCATCCAGGGCGCGGGCCAGCGCCAGCGCGTGATCCTGATGCGCGTGCACGCCGCCCGGCGACAGCAGACCGAGCAGATGGCAGGCCCCGCCCGAGCGGCGCAGCGCCGCGACCAGCCCGGTCAGCGCCGGCAGGCTCGCCAGGCTGCCGTCCTCGACGGCGGCGTCGATGCGCGGCAGATCCTGCATCACCACGCGCCCGGCGCCGATATTGGTGTGTCCAACTTCGGAATTGCCCATCTGCCCGTCCGGCAGGCCGACATCCCGCCCCGAGGTGCGCAGGAGGGCGTGCGGGCATTCCGCCCATAGCCGGTCGAAATGCGGCGTATCCGCTTGCAGGATGGCGTTGTCCGCCGCCGCCTCGCGCCAGCCCCAGCCGTCCAGGATCACCAGCAGCACGGGTCGCCTGGCGTCGGTCATGGGCATGGCTCCTCGATCACGGGCGGCCGGCGCGATGGTACGGGTGGCCGGTGGCGATGCTGTAGGCGCGGAACAGCTGTTCGGCCAGCATCGCGCGCGCCAGCAGATGCGGCCAGGTCATCGCGCCCAGCGACAGCACCCGGTCGGCGCGCGCCAGGACGCTGCCGTCCAGTCCCTCCGCGCCGCCGAGCAGGAAGCACAGCGCCCCCGGCCGCGCGTCCGCCAGCAGGGCGGCGAATCCGATGCTGTCCAGCGTGCTGCCGCCCTGATCGAGCGCCACCGCGAACGCGCCCTCGGGCACCGCGCCCAGCAACGCCACGGCCTCCCGCCGCTTCGTCACCGCCGGGCTGCCGCGCGCCTCGGTGATTTCGACCAGCACGGGCGCGGGGCGCAGCCTGGCGGCATAGCGCGCATACAGCGCCGCCTCCGGGCCGGTGCCCATGCGTCCCACGGCCAGCACGCGGATCGGGCGGAAGGCAGCCAAGCGCGCCGCCCTATGGACCCGCCGGGGCCGGCGGCCCCGGACCCCGCTTTATGCCGCGACTGCCTGGCGGGCGCGGCCGAGCCGGCGGGCGGCGACGACCGGCTCGGCCTGCGGCAGCCGCAGCGCTTCCAGCGCCCGCTCGACCTCGCGGCAGCCATCGGCGTAGCGCCGCTTCATCTCCTGCATCGGCGTCCGGCGCGGCAGCACCAGCACGCCGTGCCCGCCATTCGGCCGCGTGCAGGCCGACAGGAACGCCTCGACCCGCTGCTGGTGGGCGAACGCCGCCACCACCGCGGCCAGCGCCGGCTCGTCCAGCGTCGCCAGCACCCGGCCGAGCGCGCCGCGGTACATCGCCCCGACCGAGCGCGTCGAGACCAGGAACGGCGAACCGGCGGCGATCAGGCCGAGGTTTTCGGTGTAGGCGTCCAGCAGCGCGCGCAGCTCGACATCCAGCGCCGCGCGCATCCGCCGCGCGTCCTGCGTGCCGCGCCGGACATCGCTTTGCCGGCGCGTCGCCAGATTGACCAGCAACAGCGCGCCCATGACCAGGGCCGGCGACATATGGATCAGCAGCGTTCCCATCGGTTCGAGCATCGTTGCCTCCTGCCTGACGGAGGCATCCTGCCATGCCGCGGCCGGATCAGGACAGCCCGATCCGGTTGCGAACCGACTCCGCCACCGCCGCACCCAGCCGCCGCTGGGTTTGCGCCGTCCAGTGCAGCCCGTCGGCGCCGTCCGAGGCGATCACCGCGCCGGCGTCGAGGAAACCCGCCCCGGCCAGCGACGCCGCCTGCGCATACAGCGCCGGCAGCGCGCGCGCCTTGTCGTGGCCGCCGGCGAACATCTCGGTGAAATGCGTCATCGCGCCCAGCGGCGGCGGGGCGATCAGCAGCACGTCCGGGCTGGCGTAGGGCGTGCCCACGCCCGCGCCGATGTCGCGCGCGATGCCAAGCAGACGCGCCGCGCCCAGGGCGATGCGCAGCGGCGAGCGGCCGAACATCGCCTTCAGGTCGTTGGTGCCCAGCAGGATGACGACAAGATCGAGCGGCAGGTGGCTCGCCAGGCAGGCCGGCAGATACGCCGACCCGTCCAGCCCGGCGCCGGTGATCTCCGGATGCGTCGGATCCGCGACATCGGTGGTGCGGCCGTTCAGCCCCTCCTCGATCAATTCCACGTCCGCGCCGAGCGTTGCGGCCATGACGCAGGGCCAGCGGTCGGCGCGGCCGTAGCGCGGCGCCGGCGGCTCGGGCGCCGAGGCGAAGCCCCAGGTGTTGCTGTCGCCGTAGCACAGGATGCGCGGCATCAGACCTCCAGCTCGACGCAGACCGGCACATGATCCGACCCCTGCTGCCAGTCGCGGGCGTCGGTGTGTATCACATGGCGCACCAGCCCGGGCGCGAGGTCGGGCGTGACCCAGACGTGATCCAGCCGCCGGCCGCGATCGGACGCGCGCCAGTCGCGGTTGCGGTACGACCACCATGTGTACAGCTTCCGGTCGGGCGGCACGAAATGGCGCACCGCGTCGTGCCAGCCCTGCGCCTGCCAATGCAGCAGCGCGGCCACCTCGACCGGGGTGTGGCTGACTACGCCGAGCAGCTGCCGGTGGCTCCAGACATCGTGTTCCAGCGGCGCGATGTTCAGGTCGCCGACCAGGACCGAGCGGCGCAGCCCGGGACGCGCCGCGAACCAGCGCGCCGCCTGGGAAACGAACTCCAGCTTGTGCGCGAACTTCGGATTGAGCGCCGGGTCCGGAATGTCGCCGCCGGCCGGCACATAGAAGTCGTGCAGCTCGATCGGGTCCGCGCCGGTGTGCAGCGCCACCGCCATATGGCGGCAGTCGCCGCGCGCGCACCAATCCGGCGCATCGTCCAGCACGGTGAGGTTCACGCGCGACAGGATGGCGACGCCGTTATAGCCCTTCATCCCGCGATGCGCGACGTGCGGATAGCCGGCGGCCAGCACGTCGGCCATCGGGAACAGCTCGTCCGGCACCTTGGTCTCCTGCAGGCACAGCACGTCGGGGGCGAGCGCGTCCTGCAGGTGGCGCAGCAGCGGCAGGCGCAGCCGCAGCGAGTTGATGTTCCAGGTGGCGATGCGCAGCCGGGTCACGCGGCGGCGGCACCGATGCGGAGCGCGCGGGCGCAGGCATGGCTCGGCTCGCCGAAACCCGAATTTGGACGCGTGTCGGTGTGCATCGCAACAGCCTAGCCGGGCGCGTCTGCCTCCGCCAGCGCCCCGCCCCGCCCCGCACGGGTCGTTCTCCGGCGAGGGACGGAGTGTTCTGCCGCGCGGGCCTGTGCGGCGACGGCGGGACGAGGACCTGTCGCCGGGCCGGAACAACAGGGGAGACTCCACATGCTGCAACGTATGCTGGCTTCGACGAGCATCGCCGGCCTGATGTTGGTTGGCGTGGCCACCGCCGGAGCGGCGCGCGCCGCCGATCTCGCCTCGGTCTCGCGGCTCGCCTTCGGACCGGTCGATACCCTGTTCGCGGCCGATTGGAAAGGCGGACAGATCGAGGCCCTGTCGCTGCCCAAGGCGCCGCCGGCCAAGGGCGCTCCGTTCAATGTCCTGGACCTGACCGCAGCGATACGTGCGCGGTTGGCCGCCGATGATGTGGCGATCAAGGATCTGGCGCAGCGGCCGGGAACCGACGAGGCCTATATCGCGGTCGCGGTCGGGCCGGAGCAGCGTCCGGCGATCCTGGTCGCCACACCCGACGGCCAATTGCGCACTTTGGATATGGCGCGTGTGCCGGCGCGCGCGGCCAGGCTGCAAAGCCCGCCGGAAACGACGTTCAAGTTCTGGAACCGGACGCCGCTACGCAGCTTCACCGTCACCGACATGAAGTGGCATGACGGAAAACTGTATGTCGCCGGGCTGTCCAACGCGACCTTCGCCTCGTCGCTGCGGGTGCTGTCCTACCCGTTCGACGGCAAGCAGACGCTGTCGTCGATTGCGATGTATCACACCTCGCACAACCAGATCGAAACGCGGGCGCCGATCCGGGTCATGTCGTTCGCCACGCTGAACGGGCAGGATACGCTGGTTGCAAGCTATTTGTGCTCGCCGCTGGTGACGATCCCGGTCGCGGCGCTGCGGGACGGGGCGCATGTGCAGGGCAAGACCATCGCCGAGTTCGGCTATGGCGACGTGGCGAACGGCATGGTGGCGTTCGACGGCGGCGAGCCGAACCAGCCGGTGCCGTATATCCTCATCACCAACGACCAGCGCGGCGCGGACATGGTCAAGGTCAGCGACATCGCCGCCGCCGACGCCAGGCCCGGACTTGCGCAGCCGGTCGCGTTCGGCGCCACCGCCGGCGTGCCCGCGACGACCATGCCGCTGGCCGACGTCACGGCGATCGACAACCAGAACGACCACTTCTTCGTCGCGCTCCGCCGCGACCTCGCCGACGGGCGCCTGCAACTCGTCTCAATCGACAAGGCGTTCAGGATCCGCATTGCCGACTTCGTCTCGGAGTACGACTTCCCGGGCTACACCTATTCCTCGCCGTTCCAGGTCAAGTACATCAAACCGGTGGTGGACGCGCTGGAACACGAGGAGGGATTCGGCGCGCAGAGCAAGCCTTGAGATGGCGCAACGGGCGCGCGTCGCGGCGTTCGCGGCGGCGGCCGCGGCGGTCGCCTGCCTGGGCGCTGGCCCGCCGGCGCGCATCGTCGCCGTGTATCCGTCCGGTCCGGACATACCCGCGAACCTGTTGCGCGTCACGATCCGGTTCGCCGCGCCGCCGGACGAGCCGGTGCTGCCGCGACTGTCCCTGCATGGCGCCGCGCTCGACGCGGGCCAAGTGCCGTTTGTTGACCAGGAACTGTGGTCGCCGGACGGCACGATGCTCACTGTGCTGTTCGACCCAGCCAGGCTCAAGACCGGCGTGGCGGCGAACCTCGCCTTTGGGCGGGTGCTGCGCGCGGGCGAAACGGTGACGCTCGCCTTCGACCACCGCTCGATCAAGCGCTGGCATGTCGTGGCGGCGCTGCAGTCCGGGCCGCGCCCGGATCACTGGATGCTGCACGCCGCGCCGGCAGGCTCGCGCGCCGCCGTTGTCGTCGGCTTCGATCGCGCGATCGACGCGCTGGATGCGGGACTGATGGCGATCGTGTCGGCAGCCGGCGCGACGGTTGCCGGTGAGGCGCGGCTGGACCCGGGGGAGGCGGCCTGGCGCTTTATCCCGCGCGTCGCGTGGCAGCCCGGCGCCTATTGGCTGGTGGTCAGTCCGGCGCTGGAGGATGCGAGCGGGAATGCCGTGGCACAGCCGTTCGAGGCCTCGGCCGCTGTCCCGCCGCCCGCATCCGCCGCGCCGGTCGCCCTCCCCTTCGTCATCCGCCCGCTGCTATAGGGGCAGCGGCGGCTTCCGCCGCGCCGGGAGCGCCGATGCCGGATCGATTCGAGGACATGCGCACCTTCGCAGCCGTGGTGCAGACCCGCAGTTTTGGGGCAGCCGCCATACAGCTCGGCATCGTCAAGTCGGCAATCAGCCGCCGCGTTCGCGAGCTGGAAGACAGGCTGGGCACCCGCCTGCTGGACCGCACGACGCGCCAGTTTCGGCTGACCGACGCCGGGACCGCGTTCTACGACCGCTGCGTGGCGCTGCTGGCCGCCGTGGACGAGGCCGAGGACGCGGCGTCGCAGGGCGGCGTCGAGCTAGCCGGGCGCTTGCGGATCAGCGGCCCGATGTCGTTCGGCATTCATTGCCTGACCGCCGCCATCTGCGCCTTCCAGGCCGATCACCCGCGCATCGCGATCGAGCTGGAGCTGGACGACCGCCTGATCGACGTGGTGCGCGAGGGATTTCGACCTGGCGGTTCGGATCAGCGCGCTGAAGGATTCCAGCCTGATCGCGCGCCGGATCGCGCCGATCCGCCACGCCGCCTGCGCCAGCCCGGATTACCTGCGCCGCATGGGCGCGCCCGCGACCCCGGCCGGATTGTCGGCGCATCGCGGCTTCGCATACTCGAACATCGAGCGCAGCGCGCATTGGCGGTTCCGTGATCCGCAGACGGGAGCGGTTCAGCCGGTCGAGATCCCATCGGTGCTGAGCATCAACAATGGCGACGCGATGCGTGAGGCGGCGATCGCCGGCTACGGCATCGCCGTCCTGCCGACCTTCATCATCCACCGCGCGGTGCTGGCCGGTCATCTGCAGGTCGTGCTGTCTGAATACGAGCCGCCGCCGATCGCGCTTTACGCGGTCCACGCTTCCGCGCGGCATTTGCCCTCGCGCACCCGCGCATTCATCGACATGCTGGTGGCCCGGTTCGGCGGTACGCCCTACTGGGACCGGGACGTGTTCGGGGCGTAGGCAGCCGCCGGGCGGCTGGCTGGCGTCGTTTCCGGCCAGTCGTGGACGTTCTGGGCAACCCGCCTAACGGCACGCAGCGAGCCAGACCGTGTGGCGACCGCAAGTCACATCTTCAACGACGTGATCCAGAACCGCAAAGCCATTCTCGCCGAGCAAGGACTGGTACTCCGCGCCGTCCAGGCTTGCGTGATACAGCGGCTCACCTTCGAATGTGCCCATTGCTTCGCCATGACGTGGGCCGCTCGTAAACATGAGGACTGTACGGGGCGCCGCATGTGCTCGGAACGTCCGGAACATGCGGCGCTGCTCGTCGTGAGACAGGTGAAAGAAGCTGTCCCAGGCGATAATGCCGTCGAACGAGGAGCGGAGCGACAAGGTCCGCATATCCGCTACCAGCCAATTTTGCCCGGTGTGGCGGCGCCGGCAAATCGCAATCATCTCCGGTGCCGAGTCCACGCCGGTCAACTCGCACCCGTGCTCGACAAGGTAGCGGCCCATCGGCTCGCCTGATCCGCAGCCGATATCGAGGACGGCGCGGCGAGGTAGAAGCAGGCCGAGAAAACGGTCAAGCCATGCCGCCTCCATCGGAGGATGCCCTGGCTGGCTCGCGCGCTGCTGCGCCCAGGTGTCGGCGTGGCGTCGATACAACCCGATGATCTGCTCGGCAACCTGTGTCATCGTGTCGATACGTGGCCCGAGCCGAAACGAGCGGCCCTGTCCCCTGCCGGCTGGCCCGCAACTCTCGGCGCACGTTCGTTCCCCTGCGAACCTACCCCACCCGCAGCAATTTTGGCCCCTCGGTGCGCAGCCAGATCACCGCCGCATCGGTGTGCGGGGTCAGTTCGCCCACCAGCGCCCAGAACCGCGCGCCGTGGTTCATGTGCCGCAGATGCGCGACCTCATGCGCGGCCACGTAGTCCTGCACATGGCGCGGGGCCATCACCAGCCGCCAGCTGAACGCCAGGTTGCGGCTCGCGGCACAGCTGCCCCAGCGGCTTTTCGTGTCCTTGACGGTGATCCGGCGCGGCGTCAGGCCGGCCAGCGCGGCCTTCTGCGCCACCAGCGCGGCCAGCCGCCGCCGCGCCTCGGCGCGCATGAAATCGGCGACCCGTCGCGGCAGGAACTCCGCCGCCCCGGCGACCAGGATCTCCCGCTCCTCCACCCACACCGTCCCGCCGCGGCCGGGCGCATGGCGGATGCGGTGTTCAACGCCGTGCAGCGGGACGCTGGCGCCGTCGGCGAACGGGGTCAGCCCCGGCAAAGCCGCCAGCCGCTCGGCCACCCAGGTCGCATGGTCCATCAGCAGCGCCATCCCGGCGACGCGCCCGGCGCGGGGCGGCAAGGTCACCACCACCGCGCCGCCACGCGGGTCGATGCGCAGGCTGATGCGGCGCGCCCGCTGGCTGCGACGCCACTCCACGCGGGCCGGGCCGCCAGGCAGCGCCAGCAACTCTGAGGGCACCGGGTCCATTGCGCTGCCATAGTGACAAACCTTGACGGTCCGGGCAATCGCCCTGACGCGCCGGCCAGCAGGCGCGCCGCCTATCCCGCGCCGCGCCGCGCCCGCGGCGACCGGCCGGGCCAGTCCGCGATGTGGTCCTCCAGCGGGCCCGCCCGCTCCTCGCTGATCGCCCGGCCGCGCACCGAGGCCCCGGCGCGATGCACGGTCTCGGGATCGCCGGAGACCAGCGGGTGCCACCAGGCGAGCGGCCGGCCCTCGGCCAGACGGCGATAGGCGCAGGACGGCGGCAGCCAGTCGATCTGCGCCAGCGAAGCGGGGGTCAATGCAACGCAGTCCGGCACAAGCCGCCGCCGCCGGGCGTAGTCGGTGCAGCGGCATGACTGCGTGTCCAGCAGCTTGCACGAGACGTTGGTGAAGCTCAGCGATTCGTCGTCATGGCGCAGCTTGTGCAGGCAGCAGCGGCCGCAGCCGTCGCACAGGCTCTCCCACTCCGCCCGGCTCATCTCGTCCAGGCGCTTGGTCTCCCAGAATCGGATGCCGGCCTGCGGGGTGCTGTCGTCGCTCACCCGACAGGATTTAGCCCGGGCCGGAGAAGCGGGCCAGCATCTCACGCAGAGGTGCGGCGCCCGGGTTGTTGCCCTGGCCTTCCAGCACGATCTCCTGCGCGCCGATCGGCCGTCCGTAATAGGCGGCGTTCCAGCGGCTGAGCACGTCGATCAGGCTGCCGTCCAGCGACAGGCCGGCGAACAGACCGCGGCTGCGGGAGAACGCCACAATGTCGGCGCGCAGCGCGGCAGTGGTGGCGCCCTCGACCCCGGTGCCCAGGGTGGCGAAGGCCAGGCCGGCATTGGCGCCGATCTTGAACTGGCTGTCGATCAGCGCCTGCAGACCGCGCTGGGTCAGCACGATCAGCATCAGCTCGCTGTCCTGGATGCCGACCTGCAGACCGATGCTGCCGCTGCTCAGCTGGTAGAACGCCGGGCTGGACCAGCCGCCGCCGCCGCCCGGTCCCGGCATCCCGCGCCCGACCAGCACGCAGCCGCCGCCGGAGCCGCCGAGCACGAAGCCGGCCTTGAACAGCTGCGGGCAGACCAATACGCCGCGCGCCCGCTGCAGCAGCGGCTGCGCGTCGTGGCCCTCGCGCGCCGTCATCATGCCCTGCACCGTCAGCGTGGAGCGATCGACCAGATCCTGCTCCTCGGTGGTGGGCGACCCGGTCGCGCAACCAGCCAGACACAGCAGGACGACGGCCAACACGGAACGCAGCATCGCACGCCTCCCCTCAAAAGATTGGGGCACCTTGTCGGATCAGGTCGTTGCCGCGCAAGCCTCAACCAGAGTCGCAGCCCGAGTCGCAGGCGGCCAGAGCATCACACTCCGGGCAATTCATTGACGCAGGCCACCCGCCAGCCCTGGTCCAGCCGGTCGAGCCGGGTCAGCGACAGGTTCTCGACCGACAGATGCAGGGCATTGTCGGCGCCGATGTCCAGCGCGTGCGCCACGGCGGCGCGGATGGTGCCGCCATGGGTGGCTGCGATCACGTCCATGTCGGGATAGGTCTCGGCCAGACGCTCCAGCATCGGGCCGACCCGGGCGATGCCGTCCTGCATGCTCTCGCCGCCGGGCGGCCGCTCCGCGCCGGCCATCGACCAGAAGCCGTGCGGCGGCAGTGTCAGGCGCGGCGGCAATTCGCGATGCTCAAGCCCCTGCCACTCGCCGAAGCTGAGTTCGATCAGGCCGGGCTCGATCAGCAGATCCTGCTTCGGATAGCCAGCGGCGAAGATGGCTGCGGCGGTGCGCTGGGTGCGCGACAGCGGCGAGGCCAGCCAGACGGTGCGCCGTCCGGGCGGCGGCAGGCGCCGGGCCAATGCCGCATGCATCGGCGCCTGCGCGACCAGATTGTGCGGGCACAGCTCGACGTCGTTGTTGCCGTAGATGCGGCCAAGCTCGTTCTCCGCCACGATGGCATGGCGGATCAGCCAGAATTGGGTCTCGGTCATGCAGGGTTCTCTATTCGCCGATGGAGATGAGGGCGCCGCGCTCGCGCGCAGCCCGGAACTGCCGCGCGAACAGCAGGCAGGCGGCGGCGAGCCATAGCACGTTCAGCCCCGCCGCCCAGGCCAGATGCCCCCAGGCGATCGCGCCATGCGCCAGCGCCGCGCGCATGCCCTCGAACACATGCGTCGCCGGCAGCGCCAGGGCCACCGGCTGCAGCACCGCCGGCAGCACCGCGACCGGGTAGTAGATCGCACAGAGCGGGGCGAAGCCGAACATCAGCGACCATGCCAGCGCCTCGGCCCCGGCGCCGTGGCGCAAAATCAGGCTGACCACGCCGAGCGACATCCACCAGCCCATCGCCATCAGGTTGACGACGAACAGCACCAGCACCGGCCCCAGCGAGAACACGTCGAACGCATAGAGCGCCCAGGCCAGCAGCACCGCAGGCAGGATGCCGGCCACCATGCGCAGCACCGACATGCCGATCAGGGCCGCGACGAGCTCGGCCGGACGCAGCGGGCTGACGAAGACATGGCCCAGGTTGCGCGACCAGATCTCCTCGAGAAAGCTGGCCGCGACACCGAGCTGGCTGCGGATCGCCACCTCCCACAGCAGCACCCCGCCCAGCAGGGTGCCGGCCACCACCACGCCGGGATTGCCGATGCGCGCGGCGAAGAACCGTGCGGTGAACCCCCAGACCAGCATTTGCAGCACCGGCCAGTACATCAGCTCCAGCAGCCGCGGCCAGGAGCGGCGGTACAGCGCCAGGTGCCGGTACATCAGGCCCCAGACCCGCCGCGCCGCCGGGCGCATTGCCGGCCCGGTCATGCCGGCGCCCACGCTGGTTCCCCGGGCGCGCCGCGGCCGCGGGCGATGTCCAGGAACACCTGCTCCAGATCGTCGCGGCCGTAGCGGGCCAGCAGCGCGTCGGGCGCGCCGCGATCGACGATGCGGCCGCGCCGCATCACCAGCACCTGATCGCACAGCCGCTCGACCTCGGCCATGTTGTGCGAGGCCAGCAGCATGGTGCAGCCGCTGGCCGCGCGATACCGCTCCAGCCAGCCGCGCACCAAATCGCCGGTATCGGGGTCCAGGCTCGCGGTCGGCTCGTCCAGCAGCAGCACCTCGGGCCGGTTGACCAACGACTTGGCCAGCGCCACGCGGGTTTTCTGCCCGGCCGACAGCTCGCCGGCCGGGCGGCCCAGCAGGTCGCCCAAATCGAGCTCGCGCGCCAGCTCGGCGATCCGCTGCGCCGGGCGCGGCACGTCGTACAGGTGACAGTACACGCGAAGGTTCTCGGCCACCGACAGCTTCGCCGGCAGCGCGACATAGGGCGACGAGAAGTTCATGCGCGCCAGCGCGGCAAAGCGGTCGCGCGCCATGTCGTGCCCCAGGATGCGGATGCTGCCGCCCGACGGGATCAGCAGGCCGAGCAGCATGGCGATGGTGGTGCTTTTCCCGGCGCCGTTGCCGCCGAGCAGCCCGACCGTGGCGCCGCGCGCCACCGAGAAGTCGATGCCATCGACCGCGAGCGTGCGCCCATAGCGCTTGGACAGGGCACGGGCCTCGATCACGTCCATCGCCACCGGCTGCATGCGCGACGGCTTAGGCCGGGGCCACGGCCTCGCCAAGAGCACGCTCGCGCGAGTCCGATGCGCGTGCGGCGGACGGCGCACGGGCGCCGCGGACCGCCAGGCGGCCAGCGAACAACTGGATGCCGCGCGCGCGCCCCCAGGCCACCGCCTCCGGCGTGTCCGCGCGCGCCAGCACGGTCGCGCCGGGATCCGACGGCAGGGCAGTCACCGAGGCCAGCGCCGGTGACCAGCGGAGCTGCAGCAGGTCCAGGCCGCTCAGCCCCAGCGGCAGCACGTCGATCAGCTCGGCGCTGACTGAGCGCAGCAGCAGCCGGTAGCCGCGCGCACGGGCGAAATCACGGGCAAACAGGAACGCCGCCGGATCGCCCAGCACGTCGGCGGGCAGCAGGTCCAGCACCACCCGCCCGCGCAACGCCGCCGGCAGCGCCGCGTCGAAGCGCAGGAACGCGGGGTCGAGGATGCTGCCGACGTTCAGGTTCAGGGCGAACGGCCCGGCCTCGCGCAGTTCCCCCGGGGCTGCGAGCAGCGCCATCATGCGATGGTCCAGCGTGCGCGTCAGCCGGCGGAACAGCCAGGGATCGGCTTGCGCCGCATGGTCGGGCGCCAGCGTCGCCGAGAGTTCCTCGACCGAGAGAAAGCGCTTTTCCCAGCGCAGGACGAAGCGGCCGTCCGGCCCCAGCGAGCAGACGTCGCGCCGGCGGGCGAAGCGGGACACGTCGGCGCGCGCCAGCCGCGCCTCCAGCGTCGCCAGGGCCACGGTGTCCAGCGCCGGCAGCATCGCCGGGGCGGCGGGCGCGGGCGGCCGCGCCGCGTCGATTGAGCGCAGCAGGATCGCCTGATGGCGCGGCAGGTCCAGCGTCTCCACCAGGTCGGTCAGGTCCGGCAGGTCCAGGTCGGCGAACAGGCGGCCGATCGCTGACAGGCTGGCCTGCAGCGCCGCGTCCGCCTCGCCGCGCCAGGCCACGACGACATCGCCGGCCGGGTCCGACGACAGGCGGAACGACTGGGCGCGGTCGGCGCGCAGCAGCGGCTCCAGCGCCGCCTGCGCCAGCCGCAGATGATGCGGCCGCGTCATCGCCGGCGGCAGACGCGACAGGCGCAGCAGCAGGGCGTTGCGGCTGACTCCAGCGGCGATGCAGGCGTCCAGCAGCCGCAGCAGCGCCGCCACCGGCGCGCCCGCCTGCGATCTCCCGGCGTGCGATCTCGCCGCCTGTGATCTCCCGGCCTGCGATCTTCCGGCCTGTGATCTTCCGGCCTGCGATCCCGAGGCCAGCGTGTCGCGGGCGGCGGGGGCCGGCCGGGTCACGCAGCTTCCAGCACGCGCCGGGTGACCCCGGCGGCGGCAGCCGGCGCCGCCGCGTCGAGCAGGCCGAGATTGCGGCAGAACCGGCGCGACAGCGACCCGGCCGCTGCGGCGCGCTCGGCGCATTGGCGCAGCGTGCAGGCATCCGCGGCGGCGCACGAACTGAGCCGCGACGCGGCCAGCATGGCGTCCACATGGCTGCCCTGGAACCGCCTGATGCCGCGCGCCAGGCCCCAGCGCAACGCCGCCTCGCTGTGCGCGCGGGCCAGCAGCAGGCGTGCGGCGGGCAGGCCCGCGAGTGCAGCATCCAGGCGGTCGGCCGGTTCCGGCGCGAGGCTCGCCATGCGCGGCGACCAGGCCAGCTTGACCAGGTCCGGCCGCAGCGGCGCCAGTCGCGTCAGGCTGATGGCGTGGTGGCTCACGTCGTCCAGCACCAGCGCGCATCCCGCGGCCGCCACCGCCACCCGCGCCTGCGCGAACAGGGCGGGATCGGCCAACACCTCCATCAGCGACAGCTCGACGCCGATCGCGCGCGACCCGAACGTCGAGCATGCCGCGGCGAGGCGCGCGAAGGCGGGCGAGGCGACGGCCGCCATGGTCAGATTCAGGTGCAGCGGCGGCGCGCCGCGCGCCAGGGCGTCGAACGCCGAGCCGGTGCCCACGGCGGCGGTCAGCACATCGAGCATGCGCCGATCGAGCCGGCCGGCCAAATGGCGGAACAGGAACGGATCGGCGCGCGCCGGCGCGCCGCCGACCACCCGCGCCTCCAGCCCGGCGATCGAGAACGAGATTTCACGGAACAGCGGCAGCAGCTGCGGGGCGGACACCGACGGCGCGGCCCGGGCAGCAGTATCGCGGTCTGCCGCCGCAGCAGGTCGGTGACCTGAGCGGCGTCGGCCAGCGCGGCCAACGCATCGACTGCGCCGGTCTGCGCCGCCGCAGGCGTCCCGGTGTGCCCGGCGCCGGACGGCATTCCGGGCGACATTCCGGGCGGGTCGAAACCGCGCGCGGCGGCATAGGCCAGCAGCGACGCCGACATCGCCGGCAGCGGCCACAGGCTGACCAGGGTCACGGGATCGGCGGCATCGGCCTGCAGCAGCCGCGCGAGCAGGCCGGGCAGGTCGCCGTCGCCAGCCGCGGCCGCCGCCTGCGCGGTCCCCGGGCACAGCAGCACCAGGTCTCCATTGCCCATCGCCAGCACCTCGCCGCCCTGGCGCTGCGCGGCGTCGTGCAGCATCGCCCGCGCGATGCGGCCGTGATGCGGACGGGGCGCGGGAGGCAGCAGGGCGGACAGATGCACCACCAGCGCCTGCCCCGGCCGGGCATGGCGGCCCGACCGCCGGGCGGCGTCGAGCAGGCGCTGCTCGGCGGCGCCATGCGGGGCAGCGTCAGGACGCATCGTGCGGCGGCGGTCCCTCGAACCAGGATGCGGCGGGGCAGCGGACGGCAGCTCCGGGCCGGCTGCAAGGCTGGCGGGCTGGGATTAACACCGGGTTACGATGTGGACAGCTTGCCAGCGCCCGGCGGCTTCGCTACGCGCTGAATGATGGATGCCACCGCGGACGAGGCGCCTGGACACCCAGCGGCTGACCGGGCCAGCGTCGCGGATTCGCACCGCCGGATTCGGACCGGCCGGATGCGGACCGCTCGACGGGGCAGCGCGCGTCGGCGGCGGACCCGTGCGGCACGCAGGATGACCTGACTTATGCGGCGCTCGCCCGGTCTGCGCAGCATCTGGCGCGCGCGTCGGTGCTGGTGGTGGGCGACGTGATGCTGGATCGCTGGGTGCACGGCGAGACCCAGGCGAATCAGCCCGGAGGCGCCGGTCGCCGGTCCTGGGCGTGCAGCGCGAGCAGGACGTGCCCGGCGGCGCCGGCAACGTGGTGCGCAACCTGGGCGCGCTGGGCGCCGCCGTGGCATTCGTCTCGGTGGTGGGCGACGACCAGGCGGGATCGGACCTGACCGGGCTGATCGGCGGCCAGCCGGGGGTCGAGCCGTGGCTGCTGGTGCAGGGCGGCCGCATCACCACGCAGAAGACCCGGTTCGTGGCGCACGGGCAGCAGTTGCTGCGCGCCGACCGCGAGGATTCCGCGCCGGTCCACCCTAAACTGGCCGAGCGCCTGTTGCGCATCGCGCGCGAGGCGATGGCCGCGACCTCGGTGACCATCCTCTCGGACTATCGCAAGGGCGTGCTGACCGGCGAGGTAGCCCGCGCCCTGGTCGCCGCCGGGCGCGACATCGGCCGCCCGGTCGTGGTCGGCACGCGCGGCCCCGACTTCGCCCGCTTCGCCGGAGCCGACGTGCTGGCGACCGGCTGGCCCGATGTCGCGGCGGTCACCGGCGGCGCGGCGGAGACGGACGCCAGCGTCGCGCAGTCGGCCTGCGAGCTGGGGCGCGCGCACGCGATGGGCGCGGTGGTCGTGGTGCGCAGCGGCATGAGCATCACGCTGGCGAGCCGGCTGGCCGAGGCCGGGACGGAGCCGCTGATCTTGCATCTGCACAACCGGGCGGCGGAGATCATTGACATCTCCGGCACCGGCGACACCGTGCTGGCGATGCTGGGCGCGGCGCTGGCCAGCGGCCTGCAGGTCGAGACCGCGGCGGGGCTGGCCAATGCCGCGGCCTCGTTCGTGGTCGGACGGGTCGGAACGGCGGTGGTGCGGCCGCGCGACCTGCTGGCAAGCCTGACCCCGGCGGCGGCCGGCAAGCAGCTCGATCCCGAAGTGGCGGCCGAGCGGGTGGAACGCTGGCGCCGCGCCGGATTGCGACTGAGCCTGTGCGTGTGGCGCGCGCAGCCGCAGTCGCAAGCCGGCGCGGCCGGCCCCGATCCCGAGCAGACGTCGCAATTGGAGCGGGCGCGGTCCGATTGCGACCGGCTGATCGTGGCGGTGACGCGGGCGGCCGGCGGCGACGGCGGGCAGGGCGACCTTGCGGCGGCGTTCGCGGGGCTGTCCTGCGTCGATCTCGTGGTCCTGGCCGAAGGCGAGTCCCAGGCCGACCTGCTGCGCACCCTGCGCCCCGATTCGCTGGTCGAGCTTGAGCCGGGCACCCTGCTCGTCCCGCCCGCTCCCGGGCGGCAGCCGGGCGTCGTGCTGGTCGGCGACTGAGCAGAAGAACCGGGTCGCGCCAGCGCTGTTGAAGCCAGGGCAACCGCACAGGGACAGCCCGCCATGGCCCAGAGCAGCACCGACCCGGTTCCCGTCCCGCCGCGTCCGGGCGACGAAGCGCCGCCCGGCACCCCCGGGGCAGGCGAGGATGTCTGTCCCGATTGCCACGGCAGCGGCCGCCGCGGCAGCGCGGCGTGCACAACATGCGACGGAACCGGCGTGGTGCTGCGCGGCATCGGCGGCGGCTAGGCAAACCGCCCGCCGACACCTAATGCTCGCCGGAACGATCGGACGCAGGGATCGATCGAACACCGGGGGAATGACGAGTTGAAGCATAGAATCCACGCAGGCCGCCGCGCTGCTCTGGGCGGCCGCTGCGGCCGGGCTGAGCGGCCAGGTCGGAACCGCCCGGGCGGACGCGCCAACCCCGCTGCATGTCGATCAGTCGGTTGCGATCGCGGCACCGCCGGCCAAGATCTGGAGCATGGTGCGCAATTTCTCCGACCTGACTTGGCACCCGGCGATCAAGGCGTCCACCGCCACCCAAGGCAACACGCCCGGCTCGGTGCGGACGCTGGATCTGGGCGGCCCGAAGCTGGTCGAGCAGTTGGTTGCCTACGACGCGCCGGACATGCAGTACACCTATCGGATCACCGACAATCCGGCGAACGTGAAGGTGCTGCCGGTCACCAGCTACGTCTCGACCATCAGCGTGCGCCCGGACCCCGGCCGCGGCAGCATCGTCGATTGGCGCGGCACCTTCATGCGGGCCGATCCGTCATCGACGCCGCAGGCCGGGATGGACGACGCAGCGGCCGTCAAGTCGATCAGCGGCGTCTATGGCGGCGGCCTCGCGCATCTGAAGACGGAAGCGGAAGCCGACTGAGGCGCGCGTAACCCCGCGGCGCTCCGTTCCGGGAGCCGTCGCGGGGGCTGCGTCAGGGAGCGGCGCGCACCAGCCGGCCATCGGCGGCGCGGTGGATGCCGCACTCGGTCTTGGCCAAACCGGCCCAGCGCCCGGCCCGCAGATCCTCTTCGGCGGCGACGGGCCGGGTGCATGGCGCGCAGCCGATCGAGCGGAAGCCCTGTGAGGTCAGCGGATGCGACGGCAGGCCGCGCCGGACATGCTCGGCGGCCACGTCCGCGATGCTCCAACTGGCCAGGGGATTGAGCTTCAGGCGCCCATCGACCTGCTCGACGGACGGCAGCGCGGCGCGTCCGGCGGCCTGGTAGCGCTTGCGCCCGCTGATCCACGCCGCAAAGCCGGACAATCCCGCCTCCAGCGGTGCCACCTTGCGCAGCGCGCAGCACGCATCGGGGTCGTCGGCCGCCAACCCGCCGGCCGGATCGTCGCGCGCCAGGTCGCCGGCGTCAGGTGCCAGACTGCGCACGTCGCGCAGGCCCAACCGGCGCACCAGATCGTCTCGATAGTCGATCGTCTCGGGGAAATGGCGGCGCGTATCGAGGAACAGCACCGGCACGTCCTGGTCAATTTCGGCCGCCATCGCCAGTAGCACGGCCGACTCGGTGCCAAAGGATGACACCACAGCCACCTGCCCGCGCAATCGGCCCTGTATGGCCGCGCGCATCAGCGCCGACCCGTCAAGGCCGCCCAATTCCCGGTAATCGCCCGTCACTACGTCCTGCATGCGAGGAATAGTGCGCAGCCTTTTCACGTTGCACAAGTGCGGTTCAGAAAATTGCACGCATCACGCTCATGCGTGAGGCGCATTTCCGCGCCCGAGCGCTGCCGAAGCCATCGCTTGCTTTCGCCGCCGCACGACCCAACCATCATGCCATGTCGGGATTCGCTCCCCGGGTGCGCGCCGTGCTCGGGCCTACCAACACGGGCAAGACGCATCTGGCCATCGAGCGTCTGCTGGCGCATAGCTCGGGCATCATCGGGTTCCCGCTGCGCCTGCTGGCGCGCGAGAACTACGACCGCATGGTGGCCAGCAAGGGCGCCCGAAACGTCGCGCTGATCACCGGCGAGGAGAAGATCATCCCGCCCGGCGCGCGCTGGTTTTCCTGCACCGTCGAGGCCATGCCGCTGGATCGCCATGCCGAATTCGTGGCGGTGGACGAGATCCAGCTCTGCGCCGACCCCGACCGCGGTCACGTCTTCACCGACCGTCTGCTGCACGCGCGCGGTCTGGTCGAGACCATGCTCCTGGGCGCCGAGACGATCCGCCCCCTGCTGCACCGGCTGGTCCCGCAGGCCGAGATCGAGACCCGGCCGCGGCTGAGCCAGCTCACCTATGTCGGGCCGCAGAAGCTGACCCGCCTGCCGCCGCGCAGCGCCGTCGTCGCGTTCAGCGCCGCCGAGGTCTATGCCATCGCCGAACTGATCCGCAGGCGGCGCGGCGGCTGCGCCGTCGTGATGGGCCGGCTGTCGCCACGCACCCGCAACGCCCAGGTCGCGCTGTATCAGGACAAGGAGGTGGATTTCCTAGTCGCCACCGATGCGATCGGCATGGGGCTGAACATGGATGTGGACCATGTCGCCTTCGCCCGGCTGTTCAAGTTCGACGGCCACCGGCCGCGCCCGCTGACCGCCGCCGAGGTCGCGCAGATCGCCGGGCGGGCGGGGCGCGGCATGCGAGACGGCACGTTCGGCACCACGGGCGAGTGCCCGCCGCTGGACGACGACCTGGTGGTGGCGGTCGAGGAGCACCGTTTCGAGCCGCTGGACCAGCTGACCTGGCGCAATTCCGAACTGGATTTCTCTCATGTGGACCGGCTGCTGGACTCGCTGACCGCGCCGCCGCCGCGGCCCGGCCTGGTGCGCGGGCGCGATGCGACCGACCTGGAGACCCTGGCGGCGCTGGCGCGCGAGCCGGACATCCGCGCGATGGCGCGGGGGCGCGGCCGGGTGCGGCTGCTGTGGGACGCCTGCCAGGTGCCGGATTTCCGCAAGATCGCCGATGACAGCCACATCAAGCTGTGCGCCAGGATCTTCAGCCATGTGGCGCGCGATGGCGGCGTGCCGGCGGACTGGATCGCCGGCCAGATCGCCGCCCTGGCCCGCGACGATGGCGACATCGACACGCTGATGCAGCGCCTGGCCGGCGTGCGGGTCTGGACCTATGTGGCCGCACGGTCGGACTGGGTGCGCGACGCCGAACACTGGCAGACGCGCGCCCGCGCGGTGGAGGATCTGCTGTCCGACGCGTTGCACGAGCGGCTGACCACCCGGTTCGTGGATCGCCGCGCGGCCCGTCTGCTGCGACGGCTGGAGGCGGGGGACACCGAGACGCTGTTCTCGGCGGTCGCCCGCGATGGCGAGGTCGTGGTCGAGGGCCACCCGGTCGGCCGCGTCGCGGGCTTTGCCTTCACGCCCGACCCGGACTCGGTGGGCGATGAGCGCCGGATGGTGCTGCGCGCCGCGCGCCGCGCGCTGCGCCAGGAGATGCCGCTGCGGGTCGGCCGGCTGGAGGCTGCGCCCGACGCCGCGTTCGCCTGGCTGCCGACGCAGCAGCTCGCCTGGGATGGCGCGCCGGTGGCGCGGCTGCGGCCGGGCGCCAGTCCGCTGACGCCGCAGGTCGAGGTGACGGACAGCGAGTTCCTTGACGGGCCGCAGCGCGAGCGGATCCGGCTGCGCCTGCAACGCATGGTCGATGCCCGCATCGCCGAGGCGCTGGCGCCCCTGGCGGCGGCGGTGGCGGCGGCGGCGCACAGCAAGGCGCTGCGCGGGACGCTGCATGTGCTGGAACAGGCGCTGGGCGTGGCCGATCCGCCGGCCGGGCACGACATGCCGGTGGCGCAGCATGGGCAGCTCAAGGCCCTGGGCGTCCGCGGCGGCCGGTTCGCGCTGTTCGTGCCGTCCCTGCTGAAGCCGCGCGCGGCGCAGATGCGCGCGCTGCTGTGGGCGCTGTGGAACGGTGCGCCGACTCCATCCCTGCCCGCCCCCGGGCTGATCGCCATCGCGCCGCCGGCCGACTGGCCGGACGGTCTCGCCCGAGCCCTGGGCTGGGTGGCGGCGGGGCCGGTGCTGCTGCGCCTGGACGTCGCCGAGCGCATCGCCGCCGAGCTGGCCTGGGCCAGCCGCGGCCGGCGGGTGCCGCTGCCGGCGAACCTTGCCTCACGCCTGTCAATCCGCGCCGAGGTGCTGCCGGCGGTCCTGCACGCGCTGGGCGTGCGGCTGTTCCCGGCCGAGGCGCTGGCCGCCGAGCAGTTCGGCCCGCCTGCCCCGGCGATGATGGCGACGCTCAGGACGCGGCGCGCCGAGATGGTCGCGGCGCGGCCGGCGCGGCCGCAGGGGCCGTTTGCCGCGCTGGCGTCGCTGCGCCTGTGAGCGAGGATGGCGGCACGGACGTCGGCTGGCAGCGCCTGGACAAGTGGCTGTGGTGCGCCCGCTTCATGCGCCACCGCGCCGACTGCGCCCGCCTGGCGCAGACCGGCAGCCTGCGCATCAACCGCCAGCCGACCGACAAGCCGCATGCCAGGCTGCGCGTCGGCGACGTGCTGACCGTGCCGCTGCCGCGCGCCGTGCTGGTGGTCGAGGTGATCGCGCTGGCCGGGCGCCGCGGACCGCCGGCGGCGGCACGGGCGCTGTATCGCGAGTTGCCCGAATCCGGCGCGAACGGAAGCAGCGGGCGCGGGGGTTGCGACGCCGGGACGGACACGGCATATCCGCACCCCGCCCCGCTTGCCGGCAGCCAGCCTGGCGATTGCCCGATCGCTACCACCCAGGAGTGACCGATGACCTACGTGGTCCTCGATAATTGCATCCGCTGCAAATACATGGACTGCGTGGAGGTGTGTCCGGTGGACTGCTTCTATGTCGGCGAGAACATGCTGGTGATCCACCCGGACGAGTGCATCGATTGCGGGGTGTGCGAGCCGGAATGCCCGGCCGAGGCCATCGTGCCCGACAGCGACGACCGCGCCGCCACCTGGGCCGAGCAGAATCGCACGTTTGCGGGACAGTGGCCGAACATCACGCGCAAGGGCGAAGCGCCGGCCGACGCGGACGATTGGAAGGGCAAGCCCGACAAGGCCGCGCTCTTCTCGCCCGAGCCGGGAACGCCCTGACCGCCGAGCGGCGCACGCGATCGCGTGCGTCGGCCGCCTGTCTTGTCCTGCGGATGAATGGCAGATGACCGCGAACAGGCGGTGACGCCTGTCCCCGGTCGTGTTACAACAGAGTCGTGGCGGACGCTGCAGCGTCCCTTGAGGTCGGCCAGACAAAGACCGATGTCCGGGACATCGCGCCTTGCGCGCTGCGATGTCTGACCGCCCCCTGCGGCTGTCGATCCGGCCGATGTGCCGCGATCCGCAAGCCTCCTTCGGGAGCTTGCGGGCGTCGCCGGCACGTCTCGGATGTGCGAGGAAAGCAAAGGATCGCTTTGAATGAAGGCTTCTGGCGTGTCGGCCCGTACAGATCCTGCCGCGGCTGAACAAGTCCAGGCGGAGCGGGTCGCCCAGGCTGGCCGGAGCGTCGCCGCTGCGAGTACGGTCGCCCCTGTCAAGCACGAGACATCCAAACACGAGCCGGCCAAACACGAATTGCCCAGGCACGAGGGGATCAAGGCGCAGGGCAAGCCGACGCAGGCCAAGGCCAAGCCAGCGGCCGCAGCCCCAGATCCGGTCAAGGCCGCGCCAGCCCCGCAGCCGGCCAGCAAGCCGGCGGCTGCCAAGTCGGCGCCGCCGAAGCCCGCGGTCGCGAAGGCCGCCCCGTCCAAGCCGCGCCAAGACCCGGCCCAGGCGGTCGAGGCAAGTTCGCCCGCGCCGATTGCCGCTCCGGACGCCAGCCGGCCGGCACCGGTGGCGGTGAACGGGGCCGACCACCAGGCCGAGACGGTGAGCGCGCAGGCGGCGCCAATCCCGGCCGTCGTCGCCCATCGCCCGTCGGTGCCGCAGGGTCCGATGAACGGGCGTCCGCCGGTGATCTCGCGCAACTCCGGCAAGGACGAGATTTTCGTCGAGGGCGATCACGTGGTCTATCCAACTCACGGGGTCGGGCGGGTGGAGAAGATCGCGGTGGAGGACATCGCCGGGCATCGCCTGGAGTTGATCCACATCACCTTCGAGGAAAACCGCATGACCCTGCGCGTGCCGGTTGCCAAGGCCCGCACCGCCGGACTGCGCAAGCTGGCGACGCGCAAGATCTTCGATGAGGCGCTGGCGGTGCTGCGCGGGCGGGCGCGCATCAAGCGCACCATGTGGTCGCGCCGGGCCCAGGAATACGAGGCGAAGATCAACTCCGGCGACCCGCTGGCCATCGCCGAGGTGGTGCGCGACCTGCATCGCAACGCCGGGCAGCCCGACCAGAGCTTTTCCGAGCGCCAGATCTACGAGGCGGCGATGGACCGGCTGGCGGCCGAACTCGGTGCGCTGGATCAGACCGACAAGGCGACCGCGGCGACCAAGCTGGCCAATTTCCTCAAGACGATCACCTGAGCAGGGCTGAAGGCGGTGGGTTTGGCCCGCCGCCTACCCGCCCAAGGCGATGTAGCGCCGGGCATACTGCTCGAAGGTCAGCTGCTCGTTCCCGTGGAAATTGTAGCGGGTATCCGCTGCTGCCCATTCCAGCCCGAGGCTGTGAATGACGCGCGGGTGCAACGGCACCTGATACTGGCCCATGTAGTCGTCGTACGAGGCGACGCCGGTTTTGCCGGGATCGATGCCAAGCGTGGACAAAAGCTCCGCGGCGAGGCGCTGGATCAGCCCGGTCGTCGGATGGGCGATGGCGTGGAACAGCCGCACGCGACGGAAGGTGTCTGCGATGTAGCGGCCGATGCCGCAGCCGAGCCGGGCGTCGTCGGCCAGCAGGCGCGCCTGGTCGAGTTCGGCGAGGCGCGAGAGGTCGGGCGCCCCGGCGAAGTCGAAATCGCGATAGCGCCGGAACCGTTCGTGGGGGTCGGGCACCTGCTCGCGCAGCCGCGCCAGCAGCCCGTCCTGGAAGCCGAACGCAAACGCCTCCCCCGCCGCCTCCGCCGCGCGCATCGCCCGCAGCATCGCCTCATCCGCGCCCGCCACCATCGCATCGAACGGCCAGAGCGCCTGCATGTAGCAGAACGGGAAGCGCAGCACGCGCAGTCCGGCCGGCAGCGAGCCTTGCCGCGGGTGGTCGCGCCAGTTGCGCAAATCCTGCGCCAGCAGCACGTCCGCATCCTCGAAATCGGCCAGGTCGCGGGCCAGCGTGTCGCCGCGCGCCCAAACGTCATGCGTCACGACCTGATGATGCGCGGCGACGGCGGGAGTGTTGGCCAGCACCACGCCCAGCGCCCCGGCCTGGCAGTTGCCCCAGACGATCAGCTTGCGTCGGGTGTCAGAACCTCGGGCACCAGCAAGCCGGCGCGCGATGAGCTTGGCGATCGCGCCCACATCGGCCAGCTCCAGATATTCGCGTGCCTCGAGCCGGATCGCGAAATCCTGCTCGATCGCCAGCAGCAGCCGGGCGTGCGACAGCGAATCCCAGCCGGGCACGTCGTCGGCCGTCGTCTCGGCCCCGATCCGGATGCGCGGCTGGCCGAAGGTCGCGCGGATGATCGCGGCAAGCCGTTCCAGCACCGCGTCATGCTCAGGAGCGGCCGTCCGGGTTCGCGGTTCAAGACCGAGCGAGTTAAACAGCGCGTCGATCTCGGCGGCGTCCGCGACCGGCCGATCCGGCGCGTGACGCTGCTGCTGCCGCGCCACCGCAGCCGCCGAGGCGGCATCGCCGCTGCCCCGAAAATGCAAATAGAGGTCGCGGTACGGCGTGGACGTCGCATCCCAGTCGGGGTGGATCTGCGCGGCGCGCGCCGCGCAGACGAAGCCCATGTCGGAGCGGCCCAGCTCGGCATAGACCCGGCTCATGCGGTACCAGACCCAGTATTCGCGCGGCTCGGTCCGCCACATCACGGCCTCGAATACCGCGACCTGCGCGTGCGGATCGCCCTCGGCGTCGAGCCGCTCCAGGGCCTGCAACAGGGCGTGGCCGGGACGCTCGTTTGCCAGAACCGCTTCGACCAGGGCAGCGAGGCGGGGCGCGCGCGGACTAGCCAGGCGGCCCGTCCTGGGCCAGACGACGCAGGATCGTCTCGATCACCTCGTCCGGCGGCGGCCCGAGATCGACGCTGAGCGCATGCTCGTCCGGGGTAGGCGGCTCCAGCGTTTCGATCTGGCTGTCAAGCAGGCTTGGCGGCATGAAATGCCCGGTACGATGCGCCAGGCGATCGGCCAGCAGCGCCCGATCGGCATGCAGGAACACAAATCGCACACCGCGCCGGGCACCGATCAGCCGGTCGCGGTATGCCCGTTTCAGCGCCGAACAGGTCACCACGCCCGGCTCGCCGGCCGCCTGGCGCGCGTCGATCCAGGCGGCGATGGCGTCCAGCCAGGGCCAGCGGTCCTCATCGTCCAGCGGCCGGCCGGCGTGCATCTTGGCGACGTTGGCCGGCGGATGCAGGTCGTCTCCCTCCATGAACGTCCAGCCCAGTCGGGCTGCCAGCGGCGCCGCGATCGTCGTCTTGCCGCTGCCCGACACGCCCATGACGATCAGGATCTGCCTGGGCACGGCCTGGGCTGCGGGATGCGTTGGGCCTGTCACGGCGAGGCTCCTGCGAGGTGACGGAGAGTGTGAGGGTGCACATCATCGGCCATTCGGCCCGAACCCTGCCGGGACAGGCTCACATGCGGTCGCCGCCCGCGTGCGGCAGCACGAAGCGGTCGATCGCCTCGCCCCAGCCATCGGCCTCGTTGCTGCCGCTCACCGCGTGCGCCAGCGCCTTCACCGCGTCGGTGCATTGCCCATCGCGATCGCCAGGCCGCACACCGAGAACATCGGCGTGTCGTTCGGCATGTCGCCGATGCACGCCATCGCCTGCGGGTCGATGTCGAGCAGCCGGGCCAGCGTCAGCGCGGCGTATCCCTTGTTGGCATGCGCGTGCGTCACGTCCAGGTAATAGTTCTGACTGCGCGCCACCGCCGCGCCGTCGCCCAGGGCAGCCCGCAGCTCCGCCTCCATGCGGCCCATCAGCGCGAAATCGGTATGCGTTCCCATGATCTTGTGGACCCGGGCCAGATGCGGCGCGAAATCGGCGGCCAGCGTGTAGTCCAGGCTGATCGACAGCCGTTCGCGCGGAATGTAGTGGGCGTGCGGATTCGTCAGGATCCACTGGCCTCCGGCGAACACCCAGGGATCAACGCCGGCCGCCTGCATGCGCGCGACCGTCTCGCGCGCCACCGCCTCGGGTATGGTCAGTTCCTGCAGCTGTTCGCCCGCCGGGCTGAGCACCTCCGCGCCGTTGAACCCGGCGCGCGGCGTGTCGATGCCGAGCGGGGCCAGCAGCACGTCCAGCCCGCGCGCCGGCCGGCTGCTGACCAGGGCCAGCCCGATGCCGTGCCGCCGCAGGCTGCGCGTCGCCTCGATGGTGGACGGGGCCAGCGTCTTGTCATGCCGGACCAGCGTGCCATCGACGTCGCTGACGACCAGGCGGATCGGAACGGGTGCGGTCATGCCGGCCTTCTAGGACCGGCATGAGCCCAGGTCCAGCCGCCAGCCGCCAGCCGGGGCGTTGCGCTCAGCCGGCGTTCTTCGGCGCGAGCTTGTCCACCAGCGGACTCGGCTTGCCCAGCCATTCGGGGTTCTGCGCCGTGCTGTCGAAATGCGCCGAGGTCTTGAACAGCTCGTATTCCCCGGTCGGCGCCAGCTTTTCCGTTTTGGCCAGGATCGCGCCCACCGCCGCGTCGTCCATCGGCTTGAACGTCTTGGCGGCCTGGAACGCGCCATCGAGCGCGCGCTGGTCGTCGATGCCGGTGATCACCACCGAGGTCGGCAGATTCAGCGCATAGTGCAGGCACTCGACCGGCGTAACGGCGCCGGATTTCAGGATGACGCCGTCCGCACCGCCCATCGGCTTCATCGTCTGCACCGCGATGCCTTGCGCCAGCGCCGCCGGCATCACCTGGCGGGCGAAGCTGCGGAAATGCGCGTCCATCACGTTGCTCGGGAACAGCACCGCGTCGAACTGGAAGCCATGCTGCTTGGCGACTGCCAGCATGTACAGATGGATGTGCGGATCCTTGTGCCCGGTGAAGCCGATGAAGCGGACCTTGCCAGCCTTTCGCGCAGCCATCGCGGTCTCGATTGCGCCGCCCGTCGCAAACACCCGGTCGGGATCTTCCCAGCGCAGGGTCTCATGGAACTGCCACAGATCGACATGGTCGGTGCGCAGCCGCAGCAGCAAATCCTCGAGCTGCCGCTTCGCGGTGGCGGCGTCGCGGCCATCGACCTTGGTCATCAGGAACACGCGGCTGCGATATTTGCCGGCTTCCAGCGCCTTGCCCATGCGCTCTTCGGAGAGGCCTTTGTTGTAGTCCCAGGAATTGTCCATGAATGTCATGCCGCGGTCGATCGCCTCGTGGCACAGCCGGATCGATTTCGGCCTCGCTCACCGCGGGCTTGGCAAAATGCGAGCCGCCGAAACCCAGGGCGGATACGGTCTCTCCGGTGCTGCCGAAGCGGCGATACAGCATCTCGCCGCGCAACTCGCCCGGGTCGGTCAGCTTGGGCAGCGGGCCGGGCGTGTCGCGCGGGTTCTGGTCCTGCGCCTGGGCGCCGGCGGCCAGGGCGGTTGCCGCCAGCCCGGTCGCCGCTGCGGTCTTGAACAGGTCTCGACGCTGCATGGTGGTCCTCCGCTTGGGGCGGCGCGACCCTGTGCCCGGGTCTGCCGGCTGGCCAGTCAGAACCGCGTGTGGGCGGGCGGCCCCGGCTTCACGGCCACGTCAACAGGGGCGGCATGTTCCTTCCGCCGCCGAATGCGATATGTCTGCAAACGCAAACCGAAGGTGGCCCCGCGCATGAGCGACTCCCAAGGCAAGACCGGCATCGACAAAACGGCGATCGACACCATCCGCACGCTGTCGATGGATGCGGTGCAGAAGGCCAATTCCGGCCACCCCGGCACCCCGATGGCAATGGCCCCGGTTGCCTACACGCTTTGGCAGGAGATGTCCACACTACGACCCGCGCCGCCCCGACTGGCTAAACCGCGACCGCTTCGTGCTGTCGGTCGGGCACGCCTCCATGCTGCTGTACTCGCTGATCTTCCTGTCCGGCGTCACCGATCCCGAGGGCAAGCCGGCGCTGAGCATCGACGACCTGAAGCAGTTCCGGCAGTTGTCCAGCAAGACTCCCGGTCACCCCGAATACCGCATGACCACCGGGGTCGAGACCACCACCGGCCCGCTGGGCCAGGGCTGCGGCAACTCGGTGGGCATGGCGATGGCCGAGCGGATGCTGGCCAGCCGCTACAACAAGCCGGGCTTCGAGCTGTTCGACCATCACGTGTGGGTGCTGGCCGGCGACGGCGACATGATGGAGGGGGTGTCCAGCGAGGCGGCCTCAACCGCGGCGCATCTGCGGCTGGGCAACCTGACGCTGGATCTATGACAGCAACCGCATCACCATCGAGGGCAGCACGGATCTCGCCTTCGACGAGGACGTGATGGCCCGCTTCGCCGCCTATGGCTGGCATGTGCAGGACGTGGCCCACTCCGAGGACACCGCCGCGATGCTGGCGGCGCTCCAGGCGGCGAAGGCGGAAACTGGCCGCCCCAGCTTCATCCGCGTCCACAGCGTCATTGGCATCGGCGCGCCGAAACGCGCCGGCACCCGCGAGGCGCATGGCGAGGCGTTGGGCGTGGAGGAGGTCAAGGGCGCCAAGAAATCCTATGGCTGGCCGGAGGATGCGCAGTTCCTGGTGCCCGACGGGGTGCGCGAGCGGTTCGCCGAGAAGCTGGGCGCGCGCGGGGCCAGGCTGTCATCGGAGTGGGAGACTTTGTTCGCCCGCTACCGGACGGAATACCCCGGCCTGGCGGCCGAACTGGACATGATCGCGCACCACAAGCTGCCCGAAGGCTGGGATGCGGACATCCCGAGCTTCCCGGCCGACGCGAAGGGCTTGGCTTCGCGCGACAGCAGTCAAAAGGTGCTGAACGCGATCGGCCCGCACGTGCCCTGGCTGATCGGCGGCGCGGCCGACCTGTCCCCGTCCACCAAAAGCAACATGACGTTCCAGGGCGCGGGCAGCTTCGAGGCCGACAGCTATGGCGGCCGCAACCTGCATTTCGGCATCCGCGAGCACGCGATGGGCGCGATCGTCAACGGCATGGCGACGTACGGGCTGCGCAGCTACGCCTCGGGCTTCCTGATCTTCTCCGACTACATGAAAGCGCCGATCCGCCTGTCGGCGATCATGGAGCTGCCGGTCATCTACATCTTCACCCACGACAGCATCGGCGTCGGCGAGGATGGGCCGACGCACCAGCCGATCGAGCAGTTGGCCACGCTGCGCGCCATTCCGGGGATGATCACCATCCGGCCGGGCGACGCGAACGAAGTCGCCGAGGCGTGGCGCGTGGCGATGGCTGAGTTGCATGAGCCGGTGTCGCTGGCGTTGTCGCGCCAGGCGCTGCCGACGATCGACCGCGAGAAATACGCCAAGGCCTCCGGCCTGCGGCGCGGGGCCTACATCCTGCACGAAGCGGACGGCGGCGAGCCGGACGTGATCCTGATGGCCACCGGCAGCGAATTGTCGCTGGTGCTGGGCGCGGCCGAGAAGCTGGCCGGCGAGGGAATCCGTGCGCGCGTGGTCTCGATGCCGTCCTGGGACCTGTTCGAGAAGCAGGACGAGGCGTACCGCGCGAGCGTGCTGCCGCGTCACGTCACCGCGCGCGTCGCCGTTGAGCAGGCGGCGACGATGGGCTGGGACCGCTATACCGGCCTGGATGGCGCGATCATCGCCATGCACACGTTCGGCGCGTCCGCACCGCTGGCGAAACTGCAGGAGAAGTTCGGCTTCAGCGTGCAGGCGGTGTACGACGCCGCGCGCAAGCAGGCGGCCAGATCCAAAGGAAAGGGCTGAGCCGATGGTGGACGTTCTCGACACGGTGCTGTCCGACGACCCGAGCGCGCTCGCCAAGGCCGATCCCGCGCCCGCCTGTGCCATGGTGATCTTTGGCGCGCACGGCGACCTGACGAAGCGGCTGCTGATGCCGGCGCTGTACAACCTGTCCGTGGCGGGGCTGCTGGCCGACAAGTTCGAGGTGCGCGGCGTGGACCGCGCGCCGGGCGACGACGCCGCGTTCCGCAAGGAACAGTCGGACATGATGAAATCGTTCGTTCGCGATCGCGGCGGCGAGTTCGCGCCGAAAAGCCTTGATGAAGGCAAGCTGAAATGGCTGGTCGATCGCCTGTCCTACCAGTCTGCCGACTTCGCCGATCCGGCGACATTCAAGGCGATCGGCGAGTGGGTCGGCGATCGCTGCGCGGTGTTCTATCTGGCGGTCGCCGATCAGTTCTTCGGCCCGGTGGTCGATAAACTGGCCGAGGCCAAGCTGCTCGACGAGGATGATGGCCGCTTCCGGCGCGTGGTGATCGAAAAACCGTTCGGCCATGACCTGCCGTCGGCGAAGGCGCTGAACAAGCGCATCCTCAAGGTGGCCGACGAGAGCCAGATCTATCGGATCGACCACTTCCTCGGCAAGGAGACGGTGCAGAACATCATGGCGCTGCGCTTTTCCAACGGCATATTCGAGCCGCTGTGGAACCGCGAGCACATCGACTACGTGGAGATCACCGCCGCCGAGACGATCGGCGTCGAGCAGCGCGCGAAGTTCTACGAGCCGACCGGCGCGCTGCGCGACATGGTGCCGAACCACATGTTCCAGTTGCTGTCGATGGTGGCGATGGAGCCGCCCAACAGCTTCGACGCCGACGCGGTGCGCAGCGAGAAGGCCAAGGTGATCGAGGCGATCCACCACTACACCACCGAGGGGCTGCACAACTGCGTGGTGCGCGGCCAGTATGCCGGCGGCAAGCTGCGCGGCGAGGATGTGCCCGCCTATCGCGCCGAGCCGGGCGTCGATCCGCACTCGAACACGGAAACCTACATTGCATTGAAGTTCGGCATCGACAACTGGCGCTGGGCCGGCGTGCCGTTTTATGTCCGCACCGGCAAGCGCATGACCATCCGCAAGACCGAGATCGTGGTGCACTTCAAGCAGGCGCCGTACGCGCTGTTCCGCGATAGCCCGGTGGACCGGCTGACGCCGAACGTGATGACGCTGCACATCCAGCCCAGCGAGGGCGTCAGCCTGCAGTTCAGCGCCAAGATACCGGGGCCGAAGGTCAAGCTGGGCGGCGTCACGATGGACATGAAGTACAGCGACTATTTCAAGATCGGCAGCGCCACGGGCTACGAGACGCTGCTGTACGACGTGTTCACCGGCGATGCCACGCTGTTCCAGCGCGCCGACAACATCGAGGCCGGATGGGCGGCGGTGCAGCCAGTGCTGGACGCGGCGGCCGAAGGCGGGCTGCCGGTCGAGGAATACGAAGCCGGCACCGCGGGACCGGCCGAAAGCGAGGCGATGCTGGCACGCAATGGCCACCGCTGGGCGAGGCTGGTGTCCTAGCTAGCCGGCAATTCCCGGTTCCCCCGCCCTGTCCGCGGCGAGCGGCTCCGGCCTGCCGGGTGCGGATGCAGATCTGAATTGCGGCGGCCGGCGCGCCATGAGCGGCTGCTCGACGCAGCGCGAAAGCAGCTCGGCGACGGCGAAGGCTCCCAGCACGCTGATTGCCACGGCCGCGCCGGCGGTGATCAGGTGTCGCGCCAGCAGATCCTGCGCGATGTCGGCCATCACTGTCGCGTGCACCAGGTACAGCGCGTACGACAGTCGGCTGAGGTGGCGCGCGGGGACGGCAAGCCACGTCGGCGCGACGCGGACGCGCAGGGCGGCGGGGATGCACAGCACGCAGCCGATCACCGCCGCCTGATTGCGGAACACGACATGCAGGTGGAACGACAGCGGCAGCCACCACCACCACGCCGCCGCGATCAAATACAACCCGAGCAGCAGCGGCAGGACCGGGTGATCAAACATCCAGTTGCGACGCCGATACAGCGCCGCCAGCACCACGCCGTAGCCGATCTCGTCCAGACGGAACGGCACCATCTTGCCGACGCCGCTGGCGAAATCGACATAGGCCGGAACCGTCAGGCGCAGGATCGGCGGCGCGATCAGCAGCAGCGACAGCGCAATCCACACCGCCCGCCGCCGACCGCCCAGCAGGATCACGCCGCCGATCGCACCGATGCCGAACAGCAGGTAGAACCACTCCTCGACGCCCAACGACCAGGCGACCGAGAACCAGAAGTCCCGGGGCATCGGTTGCAGCAGGTTCTGCGTCATCGTGGCGAACCGCGCCACGTAGTCCCGATGGTGCCCGGGCGGCGGAGGGAAGCACACCGCTAGCAGCAGCAGCCACGCGAAGTACGCCGGTAGCGTGCGCATCCATCGCCGCGCCAGGAACACCCCGACGCTGCGCCAGGTTGGCGCGCGGTCGGCGATGTCGAACAGGATGCGCCCGATCAGGAACCCGCTCAGCGCGAAGAACAGTTCGACGCCGATGTCGCTGGTGAACAGCTCGGGCGGCAGCGGGCGCCGGTACCAGATGGAAAAGTTGTTGTCCCAGTGAGACAACATGACCAGCAGGATTGCCAGCCCGCGCAGCATGTCCAGCCCGAGGATACGATCGCTGCGGCCCCTCATGCTACGGCGACACGGCTCGCGGCTGCGACGGGATGGCGCGGCGGTCCCGCCTGTGCGGCAGGACCGCCGCCGCCCCGGATCAGGCGGACTTGGCCATGATCTCGTCGGCGATGTTGCGCGGCACCGGGTCGTAATGGTGGAATTGCATGGTGAAGGACGCGCGGCCCTTGGTCATGCTGCGCAGGTCGCTGATGTAGCCGAACATCTCCTTCAGCGGCACGTGCCCGCGCACCATCACCGTGCTGCCGCTGCTCTCCTGGCTCTGGATCATGCCGCGGCGGCGGTTCAGGTCGCCCACCACGTCGCCGACATGGTCCTGCGGCGTGGTCACCTCCACGTCCATGATCGGCTCCAGGATCACCGGGCCGGCCTTCTTCATGCCCTCGCGGAAGCACGCCTTGGCCGCGATCTCGAACGCCAGCGCCGAGGAGTCGACGTCGTGGTACTTGCCGTCCGTCAGCGTGTACTCGAAGTCCACCGTCGGGAAGCCGGCAAGCACGCCGGTATCGGCCTGCACGCGGATGCCCTTCTCCACCGCCGGGATGTACTCCTTGGGCACCGTGCCGCCGACGACCTTGTTCTCGAACAGCACGCCCGCGTTGCGCTCCTGCGGCGCGAACACGATCTTGACCTCGGCATACTGGCCGGAGCCGCCGGACTGCTTCTTGTGGGTGTAGGTCTCGGTGTGCGTCTTGCTGATGGTCTCGCGATAGGCGACCTGCGGCGCGCCGATATTCGCCTCCACGCCGTATTCGCGGCGCAGCCGGTCGATGATGATTTCCAGGTGCAGCTCCCCCATCCCGGACAGGATGGTCTGGCCGCTCTCCTGGTCGGTCTTGAGCCGCAGCGACGGATCCTCGCCGGCCAGCTTTTGCAGGCCGATCGTCATCTTCTCGACGCTGTCCTTGGTCTTAGGCTCGACGGAGATGTCGATGACCGGGACCGGGAAAGCCATCCGCTCCAGCACCACCGGATCATCCGCGCTGGCCAGCGTGTCGCCGGTGCCGGTGTCCTTCAGCCCGACGAACGCCGCGATGTCGCCGGCCGAGACTTCCTTGATCTCGGCGCGCTTGTCGGCGTGCATCTGGAACATGCGGCCGACGCGTTCCTTGCCCTCTTTCGTGGTGTTCAGCACGGTGTCGCCGCTGCGCAGCGTGCCGGCATAGACGCGCACGAAGGTCAGCGTGCCGTATTTGTCGTTGATGATCTTGAACGCGAGCCCGGCGAACGGCGCGGTGGGATCGGCCTTGATGCGGCGGCGGTCGCTGTGCTCGCCATCCTCCTCGCCTTCCTCGGCGGCGATGGAAATGCCGGGCACGTCGATCGGCGACGGCAGGTAGTCCAGCACTGCATCCAGCAGCGGCTGCACTCCCTTGTTCTTGAACGCCGTGCCGCACAGCACCGGGCGGAACGCGCCGCTGATCGTGCCGGTCTTGATCGCCCGCTTCAGCGTCTCGGCGGACACGTCGCCCTTGTCGAAATATTCCTCCATGCCGGCGTCATCGACCGACAGCGCGGTGTCGAGCAGCAGCTGGCGGTATCCTTGGCCCGCTCCATCAGGTCGGCCGGGATCTCCTCGTCGTGGAACTTGGCGCCCAGCTCGCCGCCTTCCCAGATGATCGCCTTCATCTCGACCAGATCGACCACGCCGGCGAACGTATCCTCGACGCCGATCGGCAGCTGCAGTGGCAGCGCCACGATGTCGAGCTTCTCCTTCAGCGTGTCGAAGGCGCGGTAGAAATCCGCGCCGGTGCGGTCCAGCTTGTTGATGAAGATGATGCGCGGCACGTTGTAGCGGTCGGCGAGACGCCAGTTGGTCTCCGACTGCGGCTGCACGCCGGCCACGCCCTCGATGATGAACACCGCGCCGTCGAGCACGCGCAACGAGCGGTTCACCTCGATGTTGAAGTCGATATGGCCCGGCGTGTCGATGATGTTGATGCGGTGGTCCTTCCACTCGCAGGTAACCGCCGCCGAGGTGATGGTGATGCCGCGCTCGCGTTCCTGCTCCATGTAGTCGGTCGTGGTGTTGCCGTCATGCACCTCGCCGATACGGTGCGACACGCCGGTGTAGTACAGGATGCGCTCGGTCGTGGTGGTCTTGCCCGCGTCGATATGAGCGGTGATCCCGATATTGCGGATCTTGTCGAGCGGCGTGGCAGACATGGCGGCCTCCAGGGGTCGAGCGGACGGTCTTTGCGGACGGTCATGGTGAACAGGCAAGCCTAGGCCGAAAGGCGCGGCGGACGGATGTCCCCGCGCCCCAACCCGGACCTTCAGGCGAGCAGGCGCGTGACATGCGCCGGCGCGGCCGATTTTGCAAGCCCGGCGGTCACCTTTGGTAACACATCGGCAGCCGCGGCGCGGCTAGATTGTCGGCATGGACCCTGACGCCAGTCGCGCGCTGATCCGCTTCGGGCTGGGCCGCCGCGCCGGCGAGAGCCTGCCCGCCGATCCGCACGCGTGGCTGCGCGGACAGCTGGACGGGCCGGATCCCGACCTCGCCCGCCCTGCCCCGGGCATCGCCGAGATGCTGTCCGCGCTGGTGCAGGACCGTCAGGATCGCAAGGCCGGCGCGCTGCCGGAGCCGGGCAAGGCCAGGGTTCCGCAGTTGTGGCGGGCGGAGCTGGGCGCGATCATGGCAAATCTGGTGGCCACGCAGACCCCGTTCCGTGAGCGGCTGGTCTGGTTCTGGGCCAACCATTTCACTGTCAGCACGCGCAAGGGCCAGGTGGCGCCGTGCCTCGGCCCGTATCTGCGCGACGCGATCCGGCCGCATGTGAACGGGCGGTTCGCCGACATGCTGCTGGCCGTGATGCGCCACCCGGCGATGCTGATCTACCTGGACAACGCCCATTCGATCGGCCCGGACAGCCTGGTGGGCCGCCGACGCCATGTCGGGCTGAACGAAAATCTCCGCGCGCGAATGCCTGGAACTGCACACCGTCACCCCGGCGGCCGGCTACACCCAGGCGGACGTGACCGCCTTCGCCGCCGTGCTGACCGGCTGGTCGGTCGACCTCGCCCGGCCAGCCCCCGGCTACGCGTTCCATCCGGCGGCGCACCAGCCGGGGACGCAGACGGTGATGGGCCGGACGTTCCCTGCCGGCGAGCAGGGCGGGGCCGAGGCGCTGGCCTGGCTCGGCACCCATCCGGCGACCTACCGCAACCTGGCGCGCAAGCTGGCCGTGCATCTTGTCGCGGACGCGCCGCCGCCGGCCGCGGTGCATCGGATCGAGACGGCGCTGCGCGACAGCGACGGCGATGTGCGCGCGGCCGCCCTGGCGGCAACCGAATGCCCGGAGGCGTGGCACGGTTCGCTCGGCAAGCTGCGCACGCCGTTCGACTACGTGGCCGCCGCGCTGCGGGCGACCGGCGCGCCGCCCGAGCCGCCGCAGCAGATCGCGCAATGGCAGGCGCTGCTGGGCCAACCGGTGTTCGGGGCGCCATTGCCGAATGGCTGGCCGGACACCGCCGCCGACTGGGCGGGCGGCGAGGCGCTGGTACGGCGGATCGACTGGGCCTGGGCGCTGGCCGGCCGGCGGCCGGAGCTGGATCCGATGCAGGTGGCGGGCGACGCGCTGGGCCCGCTGGCCGCGCCGGACACGCTGGCGCGGGTGCAGCGTGCCGGATCGCGGCGGGAGGCGCTGGCGCTGCTGCTCGCCTCGCCCGAGTTCATGCGCAGATAGGAACGGACAGCGATGCGCACTCACGCGACGGTCGGCCCTGCTGGGCCTGGGTGCGGCGGTGACGCTGGGCGCGGGCCTCGCTGGCGGTGGCGGCGGCGGACACCCAGCAACGCTTCGTGGCCATCATCCTGCGCGGCGCGCTGGACGGGTTGGCGGCGGTGGCGCCGTACGGCGACCCCGCGCTGGCGGCGCAGCGCGCGGCGCTGGTTCCGGCGGCGGTCGGCTTGCCGGGCGGGATGCTGGATCTGGGCGGCTTCTACGGCCTGCATCCGGCGCTGGCGCCGCTGCAGCCGATGTACGCGGCCGGCGACCTGCTGATCGTGCACGCCGTGGCCGGCGACTGGCGTGTGCGCAGCCATTTCGAGGCGCAGGACTGCCTGGAATCCGGCGCCGACCACCGGCTGACCTGCGGCTGGCTGAACCGCGTGGTGCAGGCGCTGCCGGGGGGACGGTCCGACGCCGGCGAGGCGATCGCGGTCGGGCAGTCGGTGCCGCTGCTGCTGCGCGGCCGCGCCACGGTCGCCAGCTGGCTGCCGCACGCGCTGCCCGAGCCGACCCGGACCTGTATGTGCAGGTCGCGGCGCTGGCGCCGCGCGACCGGCTGATCGGGCCGGCCATCGCCTCCGGCCTGCGCGAGCGCGGGTTCACCGACGCGGTGCTGGCCGGGGAGGCGCTGCCGCGCGACCGCGGCGCGTTCCCGGTGCTGGCCGCCGAGGCTGCGCGACTGCTGGCCGATTCCAAGGGTCCGCGCCTCGCGGCCCTGGAGATCGGCGGCTGGGACACGCATGAGGCGCAGGTCAACCGGCTCGCCGGCCCGCTCGGACAGCTCGCCGCCGGCCTGCTGGCGTTGCAGCGGGGGCTGGGGCCGGCATGGCGGCAGACAGTGGTGCTGGTGATGACCGAGTTTGGCCGCACCGTGCGCGTCAATGGCACCGGCGGCACCGACCATGGCACCGCCACGGTCGCGTTCGTCGCCGGCGGCGCGGTTTCGGGCGGCCGGGTGCGGGGTGACTGGCCGGGGGTGGCGGATGCGCGGCTGCTGGATGGCCGCGACCTGGCGCCGACCACCGATCTGCGCGCGCTGGCAAAGGGCCTGATCGGGCCGCATCTGGGCCTGGACGCAGCCACGCTCGGCCAGGTGTTCCCCGGCAGCCAGGCGGCAGCGCCGGTATCGGGTTTGCTGAGAGTCTAGGCCGTCGCGAGCGCCGACAGTCCCGCCGGCATCGGCCCGCCCGTGGCCCAGTCGAGCAACTCAACGGTATGCACGACCGGCACCGTGGTCCCGGTCGCGATCTGCGTCATGCAGCCGATATTGCCGGCGGCGATGATCTGCGGACCGATCCGCGCGATGTTCTCCAGCTTGCGGTCGCGCAGGTGGGTGGCGATGGCGGGTTGCAGCAGGTTGTAGGTGCCGGCCGAACCGCAGCACAGATGGCCCTCGGGGATGTCCACCACTTCGAAGCCGGCTGCCTGCAGCAGCGCTTTCGGCTCGCGGCGGATCTGCTGGCCGTGCTGCAGCGAGCAGGCGCAGTGGTAGGCGACGCGCTGGCCGGTCGCCACCGCCGGCGCGCGCAGCCCGAGCTCGGCCATCAGCTCGGTGACGTCGCGCGCCATCGCCGACACCGCGGCGGCCTGCTCGCCGCATGGGCCGGATCGCCGCGCAACATGAAGCCGTAATCCTTGACCGTGGTGCCGCAGCCCGAGGCGTTGATCGACGACCGCATCCAGCCCCGCGCGCGCCACGCGCGTCCACGCGTCGAATTCGCGCGCGCAGAAATCATGCGCGTCGCGGCCGAGATGATGGGTCAGCGCGCCGCAGCAGCCGGCGCCCTCGGCCACCACGACCTCGCAGCCGTGCCGCGTCAGCAGCCGGATCGTCGCCTCGTTGATCTGCGGCGCCAGCACGCGCTGGGCGCAGCCGGTCAGCAGCGCCACGCGCCTGCGCGGCTCGCCCTGGCGGGAAACACCTGCGGTCGGTCCATCGCCGAGGCGGGCGGCACCGATCGCGGGGCCAGCGCGAACAGTGCGCGCAGCCGGGCCGGCAGAGCGCGCGCGAGCGGCCGCGCCAGCGCGCTGCCCAGCAGCGCCGCGCGGAACAGGCGCGGGCGCGGCAGCACCGCATTCAGCAGCGCGCCGCAGCGCGATCGGGCCACGGCCGGCGATAGGTCGCCTCGATATGCCGGCGCGCGTGATCGACCAGGTGCATGTAATTCACGCCCGACGGGCAGGTGGTCATGCAGGACAGGCAGGACAGGCAGCGGTCGATATGCTTGACCTTCTGTCGGTGGCCGGCCGCCCTGCTCCAGCATGTCCTTGATCAGGTAGATGCGGCCGCGCGGGCTGTCGAGTTCGTCGCCGAGCAGCACATAGGTCGGGCAGGTCGCGGTGCAGAAGCCGCAATGCACGCAGCTGCGCAGGATCTTCTCGGATGCTGCGATGTCCGGGTCGGCGAGGTGCGCCGGGGCGAAATGGTCTGCATCCTCAGATGCCCGCATACATTCGGCCGGGATTGAGCACCCGGCGCGGATCGAAACTGGTCTTCACCCGCGCCGACAGCGCGGCGACCGCGGTGCCGCGGGCTGAGAACACCGGCGCCGCGCGCGCGCCGCCTCCGGCGCGCGGATCAGCGTCGCGTGCCCGATGCCGTCGCCACCGCAGCACGGATCGACGCCGCGCCGCATGCCTCCGCCGACGCATCGACCGCGAGCCAGATCAAGCCGCCGCCCCAGTCATAGATCGCCTCGACCGCAAGCGCGCGACCGATCGCCGCGACAGTCGCCGCCCCGAGGCGGGCGGGACAGACAGCCGCCATACCGATCGCTCCCGCGGCTCGGCCAGCAGCGAGGCATCGCCGACCTCGCGCCACAGGCGCGCCGTCGCCGCTGCGTCCAGCGCATCGGCGTCGCCCAATTCGCGACGCAGCGCCTCGGCCCGATGCGCGACGGACGGCGCCGGGCCTTCCAGCCGCAGCGCCGTGACCGCTGCGCCGAACCTTGCCACGCTGGACCGCGCAGCGGCCGCCCGCGGCAGGTGCGCCGCGCCGGAAACCTCGTGCGGCGAGCACATCGCGGCGGACAGGAGGCGCAGCGCAACCGCGTCATCCAGGCCGGCGAACAGCAGCGTGCTCGCCGTCTCCGGCCGTGGCAGCACCTTAATGCTGAGTTCGGTCAGCGCCGCGAGCGTGCCGTGCGAGCCGGCCAGCAGCTTGCAAAGATCATAGCCGGTGACGTTCTTGACCACCTTGCCGCCGGCCTTGAACCGCTCGCCGCGCCCGTTGACGGCGTGAAAACCGAGCAGGTGGTCGCGCGCCGCGCCCCCGGCGATGCGGCGCGGGCCAGACAGGTTGCAGGCGATCACCCCGCCCAGGGTCTGCCCATGCTCGCCGGTACCCAGCAGCGCCCGCCAGTCCGGCGGCTCAAAAGCCAGCATCTGCCGGCGGTCGGCCAGCGCCGCCTCGATCTCGGCGAGCGGCGTGGCCGCCCGCGCAGTCAGCACCAACTCGGCCGGCTCGTAATCCAGGATGCCGGCCAAGCGTGACAGATCGAGCGTGTGCGCGGTCTGCAATGGCCGGCCGAACGGCCGTTTTGAGCCGCCGGCCAGCAACTCCATCGGCTCCTCGTCGGCGCAGGCCCAACCCAGGACCTCCGAGACCTCCTGCGCATCGCCGGGTGTGAAATGGGTCATGGCGCAGACCAGCAACCCAGGGCAACCGTCCCAAAGATCGTTGCGGGAACGGATGGCCGGATCAAGCCCGGCGATGACGGTTGCAAATGCATTCGTCTTGTCATCAGAACCGCGGCAGCTCGGGAAACGGCAGTTGTCCGCGATGCACGTGTAGACGCCCCAATTCGGCGCACCGATGCAGCGTTGGAAAGACTTTTCCAGGGTTCAGCAGCCCTCCCGGATCGAAGGCGCATTTCAGCCGCTGCTGCTGGTTCAGATCCGTCTCGTCGAACATCGTGCCCATCAGGTCGCGCTTTTCCACGCCGACGCCGTGTTCGCCGGTCAGCACGCCGCCGACCTCGACGCATAGCCGCAGGATGTCGGCGCCGAATGCCTCGGTGCGCTCCAGCTCGCCCGGCACATTGGCGTCGTACAGGATCAGCGGATGCAGGTTGCCGTCGCCGGCATGGAACACGTTGGCCACGCGCAGCCCGTACTGTTCGGACAGCTCGCGCATCCGCGCCAGCACGATCGGCAGCGTGCGGCGCGGGATGGTGCCGTCCATACAGTAATAGTCGGGCGAGATCCGGCCCACGGCGCCGAACGCCGCCTTGCGTCCGGCCCAGAAATCGTTGCGCTCCACCTCGTTGCGGCTGACCCGCGCCGAGGTGGCGCCGTGTTCGCCGGAAATGCGTTCGATGATGTCGATCAGGTGGTCCACTTCCGGCGCGCAGCCGTCCAGCTCCACGATCAGCAGCGCCTCAACGTCCAGCGGGTAGCCCGCATGCACGAACGCCTCGGCCGCTGCGATCGCTGGTCCGTCCATCATCTCCATGCCGGCCGGGATGATGCCCGCGGCGATGATCGCGGCCACGCAGTCGCCGGCGCTCTCGCTTGAGGCGAACCCGATCAGCACGGCGCGCGCCGTCGGCGGCTTGCGCAGCAGGCGCACGGTGACCTCGGTCACCACGCCGAGCAGCCCTTCGGAGCCCGTCATGATGCCGAGCAGGTCGTAGCCCGGCGCGTCGAACTGCTTGCCGCCGAACCGCACGATCTCCCCATCCATCATCACCATCTCGATGCCGAGCAGGTTGTTGGTGGTCAGGCCGTATTTCAGGCAATGCACGCCGCCGGAGTTTTCGGCCACATTGCCGCCGATGCTGCAGGCGATCTGGCTTGACGGATCGGGTGCGTAATAGAATCCGGCGTGCTGGACGGCGGTGGTGATGCCGAGATTGGTCACGCCCGGCTGCACCACGGCGCAGCGGTTGTCGAAATCCACCTCCAGGATGCGGTTGAACTTGCCAAGCCCCAGCAATACGCCATCGCCCAGCGGCAGCGCGCCGCCCGACAGCGAGGTGCCCGAGCCGCGCGGCACCACCTTCACCGCGTTCGCCGCACAATAGCGCAGCACGTCGGAGACCTGCTGCGTGGTGCTGGGCAGCACCACCACCAGCGGCAGTTGCCGGTACGCGGTCAGGCCGTCGCTCTCATAGGCGCGGCGTTCGGCCTCGCTGTCGATCACGCCCTCGCCGGGCACGATGCGGCGCAGGGCGGCAACGATGTCCTCGCGGCGGGCCATCACCCCGGCATCGCAGACGGGCATGGACACCATGCTGTTCGCTCCTCAGTCCGCGCCGATCAGGATGGCGCGGAAATCGTTGACATTGGTGCGCGTCGGGCCGGTGACCACCAGGTCGCCGAGCGCCGCGAACACGCCATGGCCGTCATTGTCGGCCAGGCGCGCACGGGCGTTCAGGCCGAGTGCGGCCATGCGGGCGGGGAAATCGGGGGTGAGCAGCGCGCCTGCATTGTCCTCGGTGCCGTCGATGCCGTCGGTGTCGGCGGCGATGGCGTGAATGCCGGGGCGCCCGTCAAGCGCCACCGCCAGCGCCAGCAGGAACTCGGCATTGCGGCCGCCCCGACCCGCCCCGCGCACGGTGACCGTGGTCTCGCCGCCGGACAACAGCACGCACGGGGGCGCGGCCGGTTCGCCGGCCTCGGCGCAGGAGCGGGCGATCCCGGCCATGACGCGCGCGACCTCCGCCGCCTCGCCCTCGATCGCGTCGCCCAGCAGCAACGGCGTGACCCCGGCGGCACGCGCCACCATTGCGGCGGCGGCCAGCGACTGCCGGGGGGTGGCGACCAGATGCGCGCGCGCGTGCGCCAGTCGAGCGTCGCCCGGCTTGGGCGTCTCCGAACTCGGGCGAGGCCAGCCAGCGCGCGGCGGCCGCAGGCACCTCGATCCTGTAGCGCGCGAGGATTGCCTGCGACTCCGCGCGGCTGGTCGGATCGGCCACGGTCGGGCCGGAGGCGATGACCGAGGGGTCGTCGCCCGGCACGTCGGAGATCAGCAGCGCCAGCACCGGCGCCGGCGACGCGGCCAGCGCCAGGCGGCCGCCCTTGATCGCCGAGAGATGCTTGCGCACGCAGTTCATCTCGCCGATCGCCGCCCCGCTGCGCAGCAGCGCCTGGTTGATCGCCTGCTTGTCGCCCAGCGTCACGCCCGGGGCCGGTAGCGCCAGCAGCGCCGAGCCGCCGCCGGAAATCAGGCACAGCAGCAGATCGTCCGCGGTCAGCCCCGAGGCCAGGGCCAGGATGCGCCGCGCCGCCGTCTCGCCGGCCGCGTCGGGCACCGGATGCGCGGCCTCGACCACCTCGATCCGCCGGGTCGGCGCATCCAGATGGCCGTAGCGCGTCACCACCAGGCCGGAGAGCGGCCGGTCGGCGGGCCAATGCGCCTCGACCGCCTGCGCCATCGCCGCCGCCGCCTTGCCGGCGCCCACCACCACAGTCCGGCCGCGCGGCGGCGGCGGCAGGTGAGCCGGCACGCACAGCGCCGGAGACGCCGCGGCGACCGCGGCGCTGAACATGTCAAGCAGCAGCGTGCGCTCGCGCCCGGCCATCCGATGGGTCGCTCCCCAATATCGTCATCCCCGGGCTTGGCCCGGGACCCAAGGGCGCACCGAGGCGCCAGTGGATGGCCGGGTCAAGCCCGGCCATGACGGTCCATTTGTCGCTGACTTCAGTCCAAAATCTGGTTCATGCTCTGGTTCTGGCCGATTTCGTGACCCGACATCAGCTCCAGCGCGCGGACCAGGCCCGAGTGGTCCCAGGCCTTGCCGCCATTGGCCACCGCGACATTGAACAATTGCTGCGTGCTGGCGGTGTTCGGCAGCGCCACGCCCAGGGCGCGCGCGCCTTGCAGCGCCAGATTGAGATCCTTCTGGTGCAGCTCGATGCGGAAGCCCGGGTCGAAGCGGCGCTGGATCATGCGTTCGCCATGCAGCTCCAGGATGCGCGAGGAGGCGAACCCGCCCATCAGCGCCGCGCGCACGCGGGCCGGATCCGCGCCGGCCTTGGAGGCGAACAGCAATGCCTCGCCGACCGCCTCGATGGTCAGCGCCACGATGATCTGGTTCGCGACCTTGGTGGTCTGGCCGTCGCCGTTGCCGCCGACCAGGGTGATGTTCTTGCCCATCAGCTCGAACAGCGGCCGGGCGCGGTCGAACGCCGCCTGCGGGCCGCCCACCATGATGGTCAGCGTCGCCTGCTTGGCGCCCACCTCGCCGCCCGAGACCGGCGCGTCCAGGTAGTCGCAGCCGAGCGTGTTGATGCGCCGCGCGATCTCCTTGGTGGCGATCGGCGAGATCGAGCTCATGTCGATCACCAGCTTGCCGCGCGACAGGCCGGCGGCGACGCCGCGTTCCGCGAACAACGCGGCCTCCACGTGCGGCGTGTCGGGCACCATGGTGATGACGATGTCCGCCGCCTGCGCCACCGCCTCGGCCAACTCGCAGGCCGTCGCACCGCGTTCGGTCAGGTCGGCCGGCACCGGTGCGAGATCATAGGCGAACAGCGCGTGGCCGCCCGCGATCAGGTGCCCGGCCATCGGCCGGCCCATGATGCCCAGCCCCACGAATCCGATCTTGCTCATCTCGCTCCCTTTTGCGTTCGTGCGGCCCGACCGCGCTCAATCCACCGTCTCGGCATACTCCCGCCGCTCGCTCGGCAGATCCAGCACCTCCTCGAACTCGGTGATGGCGTTGATCTCGGTGCCCATCGCCACGTTGGTCACGCGCTCCAGGATCAGCTCGACCACCACCGGCACACGGTATTCCGCCATCCAGGCGCGCGCCTGCGCGAACGCGTCCTGGATGCGGCCCGGCTCGGTCACGCGGATCGCCTTGCAGCCCAGCCCCTCGGCCACCGCGACATGATCCACGCCGTAGCCGTTCAGTTCGGGCGCGTTGACGTTGTCGAACGCCAGGGACACGCCGTAATCCATCTGGAAGCCGCGCTGCGCCTGGCGGATCAACCCCAGATAGGAGTTGTTCACCAGCACATGCAAGTACGGCAGCTTGTGCTGCGCGCCGACCGCAAGCTCCTCGATCATGAACTGGAAGTCGTAGTCGCCGGACAGCGCCACGATCTCCCGCTCCGGATCTGCCGCGCGCACGCCGAGTGCCGCCGGCATTGTCCAGCCGAGGGGCCCGGCCTGGCCGCAATTGATCCAGTTGCGCGGATGGTAGACGTGCAGGAACTGGCCGCCGGCGATCTGCGACAGGCCGATCGTGGTGACGTAGCAGGTGTCGCGGCCGAATGCGCGGTTCATTTCGGCATAGACGCGCTGCGGCTTCATCGGCACGTCGTCGTAGTCGGTGCGCCGCTGCATCACCCGCTTGCGGTCAGCGCATGCGGCGGCCCAGGCGCCGCGGTCCGGCCCGCTGCGTTCGCGCGCCGCCTGCACGAACAGCGCCAGGGCCGCCCTGGCGTCGGACACGATGCCGAAATCCGGGTTGAACACGCGCCCGATCTGCGTCGGCTCGATATCGACATGCACGAAGGTCCGGCCGCTGGTGTACACCTCGACCGAGCCGGTGTGCCGGTTGGCCCAGCGGTTGCCGATGCCCAGCACGAAATCCGACGCCAGCAGGGTCGCGTTGCCGTAGCGGTGGCTGGTCTGTAACCCGACCATGCCGGCCATCAGCGGATGGTCGTCGGGGATCGACCCCCATCCCATCAAGGTCGGGATCACCGGCACGCCGGTCAGCTCGGCGAACTCCACCAGCAGGTCGGAGGCGTCGGCGTTGATGATGCCGCCGCCTGCCACGATCAGCGGCCGCTCGGCCGCGTCCAGCATCGCCAGCGCGCGGTCGATCTGCGCGCGGGTCGCGGCGGGCTTGTAGATCGGCAGCGGCGCGTAGGTTTCCACATCGAACTCGATCTCCGCCATCTGCACGTCGGCCGGCAGGTCGATCAGCACCGGCCCGGGCCGCCCCGACCGCATGACGTGGAAGGCCTGCTGGAACACCCGCGGCACCAGCCCCGGCTCGCGCACCGTCACCGCCCATTTGGTGACCGGCTTGGCGATGCTCTCGATATCGACGGCCTGAAAATCCTCCTTGTACATGCGGGCGCGCGGCGCCTGGCCGGTGATGCACAGGATCGGGATGCTGTCGGCCCAGGCGGAATACAGGCCGGTAATCATGTCCGTCCCCGCCGGACCAGACGTGCCGATGCACACCCCGATATTGCCGGCGCGGGCGCGCGTGTAGCCCTCTGCCATGTGCGAGGCGCCCTCGACGTGGCGGGCGAGGATGTGGCTCATCCGGTTGCGCGGGCGGATCGCGGCATAGAGCGGGTTGATCGCGGCGCCCGGCACGCCGAACGTCACCGTGACGCCCTCGCGCTCCATGACATGCACCGCCGCCTCGCACGCACGCATCCGGGCCATTGCCGCCTCCCTTGCTCACACCCAACCTAGCCGCCGGCGCCGGCTTCGCGGAGGCTTTTCCGCAATGCGGGAACCGGTCTTAATCCCCCATCGCAGCCAACGGCTTGCGATCCACCAACACACACACGGAGCGTCCCGATGGCCAGAGCCGCCCCAATCCGCCCGGCGCGCGGCAAGCCCGCCGAGCGCAGCGATCAGGTGCAGTCGCTGGTCCGCGCGCTGTCCATCGTCAACCGGCTGGCCGATGCCGAGGAGGGCGCGACGCTGACCGACATGGCCCAGCAGGTCGGCCTGTCGCCGTCCACCGCGCACCGCCTGCTGACCACGCTGCAGCAGGAACGCTACGTGCAGTTCGACGCCGAGCGCCGGCTGTGGAGCGTCGGCGTGCAGGCGTTCGTCGCCGGCAGCGGCTTCATCCGCAGCCGCAGCCTGGTCGGCGTGGCTCGCCCGCTGATGCGCCGGCTGATGGAGGAGAGCGGCGAGACGGTCAACCTGGCCGAGGAGGACGAGGGCTATGCGGTGTATCTGGCGCAGGTGGAGTGCCGGCAGATGATGCGCGCCTTCGCCCGCCCGGGCGCGCGGGTGCCGCTGCATTGCTCCAGCGTCGGCAAGGCCCTGCTGACCGCGATGGGCGAGCGCGAGCTGTCGCGCATCCTGCACCGCCGCGGATTGCCGAAGCTGACCGTCAAGACACGGCACACGCCCGCGGCGCTGCGCCAGGACCTCGCCTTGTCGCGGGCGCGCGGCTACGCCGTGGACGACGAGGAGCACGCGGTCGGCCTGCGCTGCGTGGCGGCCCTGGTCCATGACGAAGCCGAGCAGGCGGTGGCGGCGGTGTCGGTGCTGGGACCGATGGCGCGGATCACCGACGAGCGCATCGCGGAGCTGGGCAGCTTGGTGCGGCGCACCGCGGACGCGGTCACCGCGGGACTGGGCGGACGGCCGCCGCGCGGCGCGCCGGGCGGCCTGACCCCCGCCGCTCGCACGGTTCATAAATAGTTCACCGCAGCCCGCTGAGTTTGCTCGTATGTGACCGGACCGCCGAGACGCAGCAGGAGGTGTCCGTGACAGGTGCCACAGGTGATTTTCGGGCCGTGCTGCTGGGCGCGTGCTGCGTCATCACCGGCCATGCGCTGCCCGTCGCGGCGCAACCCACAACGCCGCCCAAGGCGGCTCCCGGCTACACGCTCAAGGTGTTTGCAGCCCCGGCGGGCGTCAGCGCGCCCGACTCGATCGTCGCCGCCGGCGGCCATGTCTGGGTCGGCTTCGGCAACGGCGTGCCGCCGGACGGATCCAGCGGCAGCAGCAGCATTGTCGAGTTCAACATGGACGGCTCGATCGCGCTGACCCTGTCGGTGCGCGGCCACAATGACGGCCTGCGCATCGACCCGTATTCCGGCAAGCTCTGGGTGCTTGAGAATGAGGACGCATCGCCGAAGCTGATCGTCGTCGATCCGGCGACCGGGCGCCGCGATCCGCCGGTCAAGCTGCATCCGGTCGATCGCGGCGGCTACGACGACGCGGCCTTCGTGGCCGACCGGGTCTATATCAGCGCGTCGAACCCCAAGCTCGACGCCGCCGGCGTCAACCGCCATCCGGCGCTGGTCAGCATGGTCGCGACCGATAGCGGCATGGTGCCGGAGACGGTGGTCAGCGGCGACAGTCTGGCGATCAACGCGCTGACGCATGAGGCGGTGAACCTGAACCTGACGGACCCGGATTCGCTGACCGTCATGCCGAACGGCAACATCCTGCTCGACGACCAGGGTGACGCCCAGGTGATCGAGGTGCAGGTGCGTCCGGGAAGCCGCCCGTTCCTGTTGCAGGTGCCGCTGGCCGGGGGCGTGCAGGTGGACGACACGGTGTTCGCAACCGGGCACGCCGGCACGCTGTATATCTCGGACACGCCGGCCAACACCGTGTACGCGCTGACCAGCGACCGCTTCATCCCCGGCCACGCCTACACCGCCTCGACCGGGGTGCCCGCCACCCCGACCTCGCCGGCGGTGCCGGCATTCGTCGGCACGCTGTTCCTGAACAATGGCGTCACCGTGCCGATCGTCACCGGCTTGTCCGGCCCGCACGGGATGGCGTTCCAGGGCCGCGGCGGCTGACGTTGGCGGACCGCGACCGGGCCGGGCGGGGATCAGCCGACCGATAGCGGCGCGCCCACCGCCGCGACCCCGGCCAGGAAGCCGCGCCACCGCTCGACGACGGTTGCGCGGGCAAACTCCTGCTCGAAGCGTCGCCGCCCCGACGCGATCAGCGTCGCGCGCAACGCCGGGTCGGCCAGCACGCGCCGAATCGCGTCCGCCAGGGCGTCGGGATCCTCGCGCGGCACCAGCAAGCCGTCCTGGCCGTCGCGGATCAGTTCGCGCGGGCCGTCCGCGTCGCAGGCGACCACCGGGCAGCCGGCGCTCCAGGCCTCGATCACCATGTTGCCCAGCGGCTCGACCCGCGAAGAGCAGACGAACACGTCCGCCGCCGCCAGCAGGCCGCCAACATCCTCACGCCAGCCGAGAAAGTGCGTGCGGCCGGCTGCCTCCGCCTGCCGCCGCAGCCTGGCGCGTTCCGGCCCGGACCCGGCGATGGCCAGCGTCGCATGCGGCAGCAGCGCCAGCGCGGCAATCAGCGTGTCGAACCCCTTGTCGGTGTGCAGCCGTCCCAGCCCCAGCAGCGTCGCGCCGCGCGCGCCCGGCAGGTCGGCGGGCGCGACGCCCGCGAGGTCGTCGGCGAAGTTCGGCACATAGTGGGTGCGGGCGGCCGACCAGCCCTGCGCACGCAGCCAGCGCACGATGCCCTGCGTGTTGCCGACCAGGTGATCGCAGCGCCGATAGTGGCGCAGGTCGTAATAGCCGCCGAGACGGCCGACATGCACCCAGTCGCCCGCTGGCATCTGCGCCGTCGCGCGATTCATCCAGCTCACCACCACATCCGGCGCGAACGCCCGCAGCACTCGACCAAGGCGGGGCGTGGTCCGCAGGTCGAAAGCGCCGCCAAAGCCCAGCTCGACCGGCTGCAGGCCGGCCGCGCGCAACCGCACCGCACGCGCCGTATCATGGCGGATCACCGGCAGGACCGCGTCGCCCGACGTGCGCAGGGCGGCGCAGAGCCGCTCAAAGAACAACTCCGCGCCGCCATGCGCGGCGCCGGCCATCACCTGCGCGACACGCATGAGTCAGTGATTCCAAACCTCGGGCGCAGGGAACGCTGCTGCGACCGGATTGTCCATATCAATGGCGGGCGCAGGAGACGCCCGGACTGTCGGGCGCCGGCGGCGCGCCTGCCAGCGGCCAGCGGGCGCGGGTCCTGCACTGCTGACGCCAAACTGTCGAGATTCCTTACAGCAGGATTGCCGGAGCGAGCAGGTCCGAGCTTAAGCGCCTGTAACTGCGGCCTTGCCGGATCAGGCATGAAAACTGCAACGTTGCGCACCCGCACGTGACGTTACTGACAAGGGTCAACAATGAATATCAGAATGTGCCTGCGCGCTGCCTGCGTGATCGTGGTTGCCTCGGCATGGGGCGGCGTGGCTGCGCGAGCAACGACTCTCGACTTCAACTGGTCGCTGACCGGGAATGGCGAGACCGTTTCCGGTGAGATCACCGGCCTGACCGACAACGCCACGTCGAGCCCGACCCATTTCTACGTCGACGCGGCCGGCCCCACGGGCCTTCCGCAGCCGCTGCCGCTCGATCTTGCGTCCGATGCCTACTCCGGTGGCACGATCACGGTCAGCAACGGAGCGATAACCGGCTTCAATTATACGGGCATCGATTCTCGAATTCGACTTCTTTACTGGATTCGACCATTTCGCATCATTTTCTGATGGTTCGATCAGCATTGCACATGATGACTACAATACAAGCGATCCTCTGAGCGACGTCGGTTTTACCTCGTCGCTCGTCACGTCGGTCCCGGAGCCTGGCTCGCTCGCGATTCTCGGCTCGTCCATCTTTTGCCTGCTGGCCCTCCGCCGCGCGCGCAAGCTTTCCTGACCTCGTTGTGAGCCTGCTCGCGGGGGGCGACTCCCGCGAGCAGGCGAACCGGCGGTGCGGCTAGGCGGCGCGCGGCAGCGCGAGCAGGCCTGCGGCAGCACACAGCGCCGCCTCCACGCCCAGCCCGGTCATGCTGCCGTCCGGCGAGCGTGCGACGGTCGTCCGCACGCCGGCCGGCGCGTATTCAGCCGCTGGCGTCGGGCCGAACAGGCCGAGCGTCGGGGCGCCGGCGGCGGCGGCCAGATGCATCAGGCCGGAATCGTTGCCCACGAATAGCGCGCAGCGCGCCAGGCAGGCGGCGGCCTGCGGCAGTTCCAGGCTGCCCGCGAGGTCGATCGCCCCCGGCAGGGCCGCCAGCACCGGCGCCGCCAGCGCGCGCTCGTACGCGCCGGGGCCGGAGAACACCGCGACCCTGGCGCCCGGCATCGATCCGGCGGCGAGCGCGCGGAACAACGCCACGAACCGGTCGGGCGGCCAGATCTTGCCAGTCCAGTTGGCGGTCGGGCCGAGTGCGACGATGGGGCCGCCCTCCGGCAGCAGCCGGACCGCCAGCGCCCGGTCCTCGGCCGCGGTCCAGGCGACCGGCAGCGGCGGCGGATCCAGGCGCAGGATCGCCGCGAGTTGCTCGATCTTGTGGCCCGGCCGCCGGCGCATGATGGCCCGCCGCCGCGTCGGCACCAGCCAGGCGATCGCCGAGGCGCGGATATCCACCACCAGATCCCATCGCGTGCCGACACTGGCCGCCCAGAGTGGCAGCCAGTGTCGGCCGTATGGCTGCTTTTCCATGACGATGGTGCGGTCGCGGCCGGGCATCCGGGCGAACACGCCCTTGGCCGCCGGGCCGCAGGCGACGGTGATGCGAGCGTCGGGATGAGCGCGGATCAGGTGGTCGAGCAGTCCCGTCGAGAGCACGGCGTCGCCGATGCGGTTGGAGGTGATGAACAGGATGCGCATGGCAGCCACCTATCACGCGGCGCGGCGCAGCGTGTAGAGCGGGGCGATGTGCGGAATTGCAGGCATCCAGACCACCGACGGATCTCCGCCCGACGATGCTATATTGGCCGCGATGCGCGCGGCGCTGGCGCATCGCGGGCCGGATGGCGGCGCGGTGCTGACGCGCGGCGACACCGGGCTGGTGCATCTGCGGCTGGCGATCGTCGATCTGGCGACCGGCGACCAGCCGCTGCTGACGCCGGGCGGCGTGGCGCTGGTGGCCAACGGCGAGATCTACAACGACCCGGATCTGCGCCGCGCCATGCCGGCCACGCCGTTCCGCACCCGCTCGGACTGCGAGCCGCCGGTCTTTTTGTACGAACGCGATGGCACGGCGTTCGCCGACAGCCTGCGCGGCATGTATGCGATCGCCCTGCATGATCCGCGGTCCGGCCGCCTGCTGCTGGCGCGCGATCCGTTCGGCATCAAGCCGCTGTACTGCCTCGCCACGGAGCATCTGTTCGCCTTCGCCAGCGAGCCGCAGGCGCTGCTGGCGGCCGGGCTGGGCGCGCGGGCGATCGACGTGACCCGCCGCAACGAGTTGCTGCAGCTGAAGTTCACCACCGGGACACAGACGATATTCCCTGGCATCCGCCGCGTGCTGCCGGGCGAGACGCTGGTGATCGAGCGCGGCCGCATCGTCTCGCGCCACGTCCGGCCCGCCCTGCCCGCCGGCCGCCCGCAGCTGATCGGGCGCGGCGAGGCGCTGGCGCGGCTGGAGTCGGTGCTGCTGGACAGCGTCGCCGCGCATCTTCGCGCCGACGTGCCGTATGGCCTGTTCCTGTCCGGCGGCATCGATTCCGCCGCCCTGCTGGCGCTGATGCGCCGCGCCACGGGCAGCCGGATCCATGCGCTGACCGTCGGGTGGGAGGGCGCGGGCGTCGCCGACGAAAGCGCCGAGGCGGAGCGGCTGGCCCGCATCGCCGGAGCGGATTGCGAGCGGCTGGTGATGACCGAGGCGGATTTCTGGCGTCTGGCGCCGCGCGTCGCCGCAGCGATGGACGACCCGACCACCGATGCCGCGGTGTTGCCGAGCTACGTGCTGGGCCAGGCGGCCCGCGCCGCCGGACTGAAGGTGGCGCTGTGCGGCGAGGGCTCCGACGAGCTGTTCGGCGGCTATGCGCGGTATCGCAAGCGCCGCGCCCCGTGGCGCTGGCTGGCGCGGCGGCCGCGCGCGAGCGGCGTGTTCGCGGCCGACCTGCCGGGCTGGCGCGACGGCATCGCCGGGGCCGAGGCGGCGCTGGCGGGCGGGCGCACGCCGATGCAGGCAGCGCAGGCGGTGGACGTGGCCGAATGGCTGCCCAACGATCTGCTGGGCAAGCTCGACCGGATGCTGATGGCGCACGGGGTGGAGGGACGGACCCCGTTCCTCGACCCGCATGTGGCCGAGTTCGCGTTGCGGCTGCCCGATGCGCAGCGCGCCGGGCTGCGCTTCGGCAAGGTGCTGTTGCGGCGCTGGCTGGCCGACGCCTTCCCCGAGGCCGGCGCGTTCGCCCGCAAGAAGGGATTCAAGCCGCCGGTCGGCGCCTGGATCGCGGCGCGCGGGCCGGCGCTCGCGCGCATGGTGGCGGCGCAGCCGGGCGTTGCGGCCGCATTGCCGCGAGCGAAAGTGCTGGCCGCCTTCGTGGCCGCCGAGAGCGCGCCGCAGCCGGCCTGGAGCCTGCTATTCTACGCGCTGTGGCACCAGCACCATATCTTGGGCGCGCGCGGCGCGGGCGGCACGATCGCCGACTGCCTGGATGCACCGGCCTCCGTCGAGCGGGACGTTATGGAAGCCTACACCCCGCCATGAGCAACGCCGCGCATCACGACCGCGATTTCTACGCGTGGACCGCCGAACAGGCGGCGCTGCTGCGCGCAGGCCGGCTGTCCCAGGCCCTGTGCCCGTGGACGCCCGATCAGGCGATGGCGGACGGATTCCTGCCCGAGTGAATCACTGTCCCGGCGGCGGCGCGCTTGACCGCCGGGCGGCACGGATGCTGCCATCCGCCATCACCGGAGGCGTCCCATGACCCTGCTCATCCGCGGCGGCACGATCGTCACCGCCGACCGCCAGTTCCGCGCCGACGTGCTGTGCGAGGGCGGCGTCATCGCCGCCGTCGCCGAAGCGATCAAGCCACCGGCCGGCGCGGAGGTGGTGGATGCCGGCGGCATGCTGGTGATGCCCGGCGGCATCGACCCGCACACGCACATGGAACTGCCCTTCATGGGCACCGTCGCCTCGGAGGACTTCTTCACCGGCACCTCGGCCGCGGCGGCGGGGGGCACCACCACGATCATCGACTTCGCGATCCCGCCGCCCGGCACGTCGCTGGTGGACGCCTGGCACGATTGGAGCCGCAAGGCGGAGAAGGCCGCCACCGATTTCAGTTTCCACGTCGCCGTGACCTGGTGGTCCGATGCGGTGGCCGAGCAGATGGCGACGCTGACGCGCGAGCACGGCGTCAACAGCTTCAAGCATTTCATGGCGTACAAGGGCGCGCTGATGGTCGATGACGGGGTGCTGCTGCACTCCATCGGCCGCGCGTTGGAACTCGGCGCGATCTGCAACATCCACGCCGAGAACGGCGACGCGGTGTTCCACCTGCAGCGGCAGATGCTGGCCGCCGGCATCACCGGGCCGGAAGGCCATGCCCTGTCCCGCCCGCCGGCGGTCGAGGGCGAGGCCGCGCAGCGCGTCATCGCCATCGCCAATGTCCTGGGGGCGCCGATCTACATCGTGCATGTCTCGACCGAGGAGGCGACGCACGCCATCGCGCATGCCCGCAGCCGCGGCCAGCGTGTGTATGGCGAAGTGCTGGCGCAGCATCTGGTGATCGACGAGAGCGTGTACCGCAACCCGGACTGGGCCACTGCCGCGGCCCATGTGATGAGCCCGCCGTTCCGCGCCAGGCACCATCAGGATGCGCTGTGGGCCGGGCTGGTCAGCGGAGCGTTGCAGACCACGGCCACCGATCATTGCTGCTTCTGCGCGCCGCAGAAGGCCGGCGGACGCGACGATTTCACGAAAATCCCGAACGGGACAGGCGGGATCGAGGACCGCATGAGCATCCTGTGGCACCACGGCGTCGGCCAGGGCCGGATCACGCCGAGCGAGTTCGTCGCCATCACCAGCACCAACACGGCGCGCATCTTCAACATCCATCCGCGCAAGGGCGCGGTCGAGCCAGGCGCGGACGCCGACATCGTGGTCTGGGACGCGCAGGCCAGCCGCACGATCTCGGCCAGGACGCATCACCAGAATGTCGATTTCAACGTGTTCGAGGGCATGACCGTGACCGGCCTGGCGCGGCACACGGTCGCGGGGGGCAAGCTGGTGTGGACGGATGGCGACCTGCGCACGGTGCGCGGGGCAGGCCGCTACGTGCCCCGCCCGTGTTTCGCACCGCCGACGCAGGCGGTGGCGCTGCGGCGGCGGCTGACCGCACCGGCGGCGGTCGAGCGCGTCGCGGCACACAGCGTCACGCCGTAGCGGCGTGCGAGCTCGCGGCGTTCCGCTCGCAGCCTAGTTCCGTGTCGGCCTACTGCCCGTCCATCCGAACCATCACCGCATCGCCGTCGATGCGGACGGGGTAGGTGCGCAGCGGCTGGTCGATCGGCGGGCACAGGCCCTTGCCGGAGCGCACGTCGAAGCGGCCGGCGTGCAGCGGGCACTCCACCTCGCAACCCTCAAGCCAGCCGTCGGTCAGCATGGCGAAGGCGTGCGTGCATTCGTTGTCACTGGCGTGCCATGAACCGTCATCGAGGTGATAGATCGCCAGGCTGGTGCGCCCGACCTCCACCGCCTGCATTTCGCCTTGCGGCAGGTCGGCCGTCGCCACCCGCACCCAGTTCTCCGCTCCGCTCATCGCCTGCTCCGCGAATCGTCCGAGACGCGGATCATGCCGCACTCCGCGCCGCCTGTCGCGGCCGTCTTGCCCTGACCTGACCTGACATGACCTGCCCGCTCGGCGGTCGCTTTGGCCGAAACCGTTGCGCAACCGTCGCGACATGGCCCGGGTCGGCGCTGACGGACGCCACGTCCAGTCCGGCATGCGCGAAGCACGCGCCCACCGTGCCGCCGATCGCGACCGCGCCCCAGACCAGGATCGTGTCGCTATCCATCGCTACCCGACCTTCGTGATCGCCCATTTCACATGCTGCGCGCCGTCCTGGTAGCCGGTCAGCACCACCTGCTCGGCCCGGCGCGGCTCGGCCCCGCCCAGATACAGGCTTTCCTCCAGCGTCATGCGCGCGCCCTCGGCGCGCAGCCGCCAGCCGGTGCCAGAGGGCAGGCGCAGCAGCACCGCCTCGCCATCCTGCTGCAGGCTGGCATCGACGGTGGGATGAAGGTGAAAGCGCACGAGATACGGGTGGGGACTGGCCGACCTCGACGGCATCCTCGCCGCGCACATCCTCGCCGCTCTCCGCAAGGTACAGGCGGCGGCGATGCACCGCGGCGAACGGGCGACGCCAGCCGTCATGGCTGGCTTCCAGCCAGTGCGCGCCGTTGGCCTCCTGCCGCTGCACCTCGACATGTTCCGGGCGGCGGCCCAGCCCGGTGTCGCGCAGCTCGCTGCTGGAGGTATCGGCCAAGACCAGCGTGCTGTGCGCGGCGGTGGCGCGGGTCGCCTGCCGCCATTCCGGGCCGGCGGCGGGGGCGGCGCCGACGTTGACGATCATGCGGTCGCGCCCGACCGACAGCTCGAAGGCCAGTGTGCCGGCGTGCGCGTGGCGATCCAGCTTGGGGCCGGCCGGCGCGCCGCAATCGACCACCAGCACGGTGCGCCCGGCTTGCAGGCGCTGAAACCCGCCCTCCGCCAGCGCCGTGGCGGCGCGCCCGGCGCGGCCGGCCTGGTTGGCCACCAGGTCGATCAGCACCGGATCCATTTCCTTGCTGCCGTTGAACAAAGCGAGGCCGCCGTCGCCGTGGCGCAAGGCGCGCAAGGCGGGCAGCATGCGCTCGATCGCCAGCCCGAGCGCGGGCGGCGCGGCGGCGCCGGCGGATTGCAGCAGGGCGCGGATCTCGATCAGATCCTGCAACGCGGCCAGCAGCATCGCCGGGCTGCGCTCGCAATGGCTGCCATCCGGCAGCACCTGGCGGGCCAGCTCGCCGGGCAGCACGCGCAGCGCGCGGCCCAGAAAGGCCGCGTGCTCCGGCAGCGCCACCGCGGCGGCGATCACGCCCTTCAATGCGGTCAGCGCCCGCCCGTCCAGCTCCTCGGTGGGCAGCAGCGCCGCCAGCCCGCGGGCATCGGCGACGACGCGACCCATCAGCCGCTGGCGGAACTCGTCATCGGCCGAGGCTGCGAAGAAATCGTAATGTCCCAGCCAAGCGGTGATGCGGCTGCCCGCCACGTCGGGGCGCGCGGCGAGCGGATCGGCCGCCGCCGCCGCAATCCAGTCGCCCACCAGCGCGCGCGCGCGCATCCGCGCGGCATCGGTGCCGAGCGCGCGCAAGTCGCGCAGCCAGGCGAAGCCGTGCGCGTGCGCCCGCAGCGCCGGCGAGCCGCCCGCCAGCATGAAGCCGCCAGAGCCGCCGGAGCGATCACTGCCGCCGCCCGGCAGCAGGCTCGCGGCGCTGCCCGACGCCACCAGCTCGCCCTTCAGCAACGCCGCGCCCCGGCCGGGATCGCCGGGCCAGGGATCGCGTACCGGCAGGGCCGGCGCGTCCGGCGCGCCACGCATCCGCAGGCTGGGCAGCCGCGCCATGTGCCGCCGCGCATCGCGCAGCCAGCGGCCAGGGTCGAGCCCCATGCGTCCGTCCGCCATCAGTCCGGGTGGTGTCCGCACGCGGCCGGCTTGCCCGGCCGGGCGCGCCTGCCGGGCAGCAGGCTGTGAGCTTCGACGATTCGCGACATCGCACCGTTCTAGAGGGCGCGCGGCGTGGCGCACAAGCAAGCGCCGCGCTCAGTGGCGGTGGAAGCGCGCCACGAAAAACCCGTCCATCCCGCCGCGCTCCGGCCACAGCGCCGGCGTGGTGCGCAGCCAGCCGCCGGGCAGGATGGCAGACTCCAAATCCGGCAACGTTCCGGGGGGCACCGGGTCGGCGGCCAGCGGCAGCCGTGCCAGCGCCGCCTCGGCCCGCCGCACGCCCTCCTCGGCCTGCAGCGAGCACACCGCATAGACCAGCCTCCCGCCCGGACGCAGCATGGCGCAGGCGGCATCCAGCAGCCGGTCCTGCCCGGCGGCCAGCCCCGCGATGTCGGACGCGCGTTTCAGATGCGGCACATCGGGGTGGCGGCGGATGGTGCCGGTGGCGCTGCACGGCGCATCCAGCAGCACCGCGTCCAGCGCCTGCGGCGGCCGCCAGGTTGCTCGCGTCGGCAACGACCAGCTCGGCGGACAGCCGCAGCCGGGCCAGGTTGTCGCGCAGGCGACCAAGGCGGGCCGGGTCGCGCTCGATCGCGCAGACCTGCGCCCGGACGCGGCCAGCTGCGCCGTCTTGCCGCCGGGCGCGGCGCACAGATCCGCGATGCGCTCGCCCGGACGCGGCTGCAGCAGCAGTCCCGGCAACGCTGCCGCGGCGTCCTGCACCCAGAACGCGCCGGCATCATAACCCTGCCAGCTCCGGCGGCCGCAGCCCGGGCGGGTAGCGCCGGGTTCCGGTCGGCAACGCCTGGCCGCCCGGCGGCGGCTCGCGGCCCGGCATGATCGACAGATCGAGCGCAGCCGGCGCCTGGTGCGCCTCAGCGATGCCGCGCGCCTGCTCGCCCCAGGCGGTCCACAGCCATCCTGGAGTGTCCAGGCGCGGCCCGTCCAGACCGGCCAGGGCCGCCGCGCCCTCGGCGGCGATGCGGCGCAGCACCGCGTTGACCAGCCCCGCAAATGGCGCAAGGCGCTGCGTGCGGGCCAGTTCCACCGCGGTCGCGACGGCGGCATGGGCCGGCGTGTCCAGAAGCAACAGGCCGGCGGCGCCGAGGCGCAGGATGTGTCGCACCGGGGTCGGCGGCGCGCGGCGCAGATGCGGCTCGATCACCGCATCCAGGCTGCCGAGGCGGCGCAGCACGGCGGCCGCCAGGCGATGCGCCGCGGCGCGGTCGCGCTGGTCGCTGGGCGGCAGGGCGTCGAGCGCATCCTCAAGCGGGCGGTGGCGGTCGAGCACGCCGGCCAGCAGGTCGAACGCGGCCCGGCGCGTGGGATCGGACATGGCCGCGGTGCTAGTCCCGATCGCACCGTCGCGCCAGGGCCGCACCGGCGCCGCGCTTGCCGCCCCGGCAGCGCCGTCCTACAGCAGCCGCGATGCTCGCGCGCCTCAGCCTGCTGGCGGACCGCCGCCCGCGCCTGCTGCTGGTGGCGTACTGCCTGCTGTGCTGGCTGCCGGGCTGGTTCACCATCCCGGCGACCGACCGCGACGAATCCCGCTTCGCCCAGGCCAGCCGAGCAAATGATCGAAAGCGGCGACTACATCGACATCCGCAACGGGGCGGAGGCGCGCAACCGCAAGCCGATCGGCATCTACTGGCTGCAGGCCGCGTCCGCCGCCGCGGCGCGGGCGGCCGGGGTCGCGCGGGACGACACGATCTGGCCATACCGCCTGCCGTCATTGCTGGGCGCGCTGTGCGGCGTGCTGGCGACCTACGGAAGTCGGCCGGCGCATACAGGAGCGCGCGAGCGGCGCTGCTGGCGGCGGCGATGCTGGGCGGCTCGGCGCTGCTGACGGTCGAGGCGCATCTGGCCAAGACCGACGCGGCGTTGCTGGGCGCGACCACGCTGGCGATGGGCGTGCTGGCCCGCGCCTATCTGTCGTCCGAGCGGGTCGGGCGGTCACAGGCGGCGCTGTTCTGGCTGGCGATGGGCGCGGGCATCCTGCTGAAAGGCCCGATTACGCCGATGGTGGCTGGGCTGACGGCGCTGGCGCTGGTCGCGGCGGACCGTCGCGCCCGATGGCTGGCGGCGCTGCGGCCGACCTGGGGCGTGCCGCTGGCGTTGCTGGTGGTGCTGCCCTGGTTCGTCGCCATCGAGACGGCGACGCATGGCCGTTCCTGGCCGACGCGGTGGGCGGCGACCTGGGCCGCAAGCTGGCCGGCGGCGACGACGCGCATGGCGCGCCGCCCGGATACCTATCTGCTGCTGCTGTCGGTGACGCTGTTCCCCGCCGGGTTCGCGGCGTTGCGCGCCCTGCCCTCTGCCTGGGCGGCGCGCCGCGGACCCCGCAGACCCGGTTCCTGCTGGCCTGGATCGTTCCATCCTGGCTGGTGTTCGAGCTGGTCCCGACCAAGCTGCCGCATTACGTGCTGCCGCTATACCCGGCGCTGTGCCTGCTGGCGTCCGGCTGGGCCATGTCGGGCGGCGGGGTGCGCTGGCGCTGGCTGTCGGCCGTTTCCGCGTTGCTGTTCCTGCTCGCGGCAGGTGTGTTCGGCATCGGCGCGGCGGCGTTGCCGGCGGCGATCGGCGTGGGCGACGCGGCGCGGCTGCTGCTCGGCGGCCCGGGCCTGCTGGCCGCGGCGGCGGTGGCGGTCTGCGTGCTGCGCGCCGGGCGCGATCAGCGTCGCGCGGTCTGGTCGGGCCTGCTGGCGGCGCCGCTGCTGTGGTGGGCGATCCTGGCTATCGAACTGCCGAACCTGTCGCCGCTCTGGGTCTCAGCCCGCGTTTCCGCCTGGCTGCACACCCGCCCGGTCAGCGGCTTCGCCGCGGTCGGCTACGCCGAGCCGAGCCTGATGTTCGCCGCCGGCACCGGCACGCGCTGGCTGGATGCGGCGGCTGCGGCGCGCTTCCTGATGGCGGCCGGCGGGCGCGTGGTGGCGGTGGCCGGGCCGCAGGTCGGCCGGTTCCTGATTGCCGCCGAGGAGGGAGCACCGCGCCAGGCGTCGCCGACCGCGTTTGCCACCGTGCGGGGGTTCGACTACTCGACCGGCAAGCCGGTGGCGCTGACCCTGTTCGAGCGGCGGTGACCGCTCAGCGGCGTCATTGGACTGCGCGGCCCGAGACCGCCGCGCGCTGGCGGGCGCGGCCGAGCGCCTCCGCGCAGCGTTGCCGTGAACGGTCGCGCAGGCGCTGCAGCCCGCACGCATCGCGCATGGCCAGCAACGCCGCCTCCTCGTCCGGCGCGCCCGACAGCGCCTTCCGGGCCAGCACCAGCAGTTCTTCCATCGGGATTTCGGTCGGATCCCGGCTGCCGCCCGGCGCTGGCGGCCGGAATACCGACAACCCCGCGGGCCCGCATGCGGGCGGCCATACGAAGGTGCCCACCGCCTCATGGCTCAGCACGCTGCCGGGCGGCAGGGCGGCCAGGACGCGGGCGCGGATGTCACCCCCGGTACGCTCGAAGCCGTGCGCCCGCGCCACAATCTGCGCCAGCACATCCTCACGCAGCGGTCCCAGTTCGGCCAGCGTCGTCGCAAGCAGCGCGGCCAGGCGCGGCCGATATGACGCATCATAGAACAGCGCCGGATCCGCGACCGCGACCTCCGGCTGTTCGGCGGGGGCCGGCGCCGGCTCGGCCCCAGATGCGATCGCCTCGCGCGGCCGCGCCGTCTCGGCCTCGCGCTGCCGGCGCCGGAGGTCCAGCAGCGCCCTGAGCGACGAGTGCAGCCGCGCCGCCTCGCGATCCGCGTTGGTCCACCAGTCGGTTGACCAGATGCGCAGGATCGCCCACCCAAGTCCCTCCAGCACGGACTGACGCAGCCGGTCGCGGTCGCGCGCGGTCGCGCCGCGGTGGTAGGTCGCGCCGTCGCATTCCACGCCGGCCAGGTAGGCGCCCGCGGCGTCGGGATCGACCACGCCGAGGTCGATGCGGAAGCCGGACACGCCGATCTGCGCGCGCACCTCCCACCCCTGCGCGCGCAACCGGTCGGCAACCGCCGCCTCGAACGGGCTGTCGTAGTCGCCGATCCCGCTTTCCTCGATGCCCGCGAACGCCTTGGCGCCGCGCTCCGCATAGGCCAGGAACTGCTTCAGGTGACGGATCCCCAGCGCATTGGTCCGCGCGAGGTCGAGCTGCTCGGCGCGCAGACTGCCGAACACCACAAGTTCGTTGCGCGCGCGGGTGACCGCGACATTCAGCCGCCGCTCGCCGCCGCTGCTGTTCAGCGGCCCGAAGTTCATCGCGACCTTGCCCGCCGCATCCGGCCCGAAGGTGAGCGAGAACAGCATCACGTCGCGCTCCTCGCCCTGCACGCCTTCCAGGTTCTTGATCAGCACCGGCTCGGCGGCGGTCTCGCTGAAGAACGGCTCCAGGGCCGGGTTGCTCTCGCGCTCGCGATCCAGCAGCGTCTCGATCAGCGATTGCTGCTGCGCGTTGAACGTGACGATGCCGATGCTTTCGGCCGGACTGCCGCCGGCGATCATCGCCTCCAGCCGGCGCACCGTCTCCGCCACCACGCGCTGCGCCTCGATCGGATTGGTGCGCGACCCGGACCGGCCATACACCCCGTCGCTCACGTAGCGGAACGAGACCGCCTGATCCTGCGCGACCGGCGAGGGAAACGTGACCAGCCGGCCGCCGTAATAGGTGTGGTTGGAAAAGGTGATGAGGCTCTCGTGGCGGCTGCGATAGTGCCAGTTCAGCTCCAGCTCCGCCATGCCGCGGCTGCGGCACTCGTTCAGCACCGATTCCAGATCCTGCTCGGCCGGATCTGCGGACTCCTCGGCATCGTCCTGGCGCGCGAAGAAGTCGGTGGGCGGCAATTGCTGCGGATCGCCGACGACGACCACCTGTCTGCCCGCGCCCGACCGCGCCGATCGCGTCCCATGTAGCGATCTGCGAGGCTTCGTCGAAGATCACCAGGTCGAACGGTTCGGCGTCCGTCGGCAGGAACTGCGCGACCGAAAGCGGGCTCATCATCAGGCAGGGCGTCAGGCGGCGCAGCACGCGCGGCATCCCCCGCGCCAACTGGCGCACCGGGACGTGCCGCGTGCGCTTCTGCAGTTCGTGGTTCAGCAACGCGTATTCGGGGTCGCGCGGGCCGGCATTGTCGCTCTGGATGGCGCTCGCCAGCCGCAACCGGACCAGACGCGAGGCGAGGCCCAGCATGCGCCGATCCAGATCCCGGAAGCGCTCGATGCGCGTCTCATGCGTGGATGCGGCGAAACCGCGCAAAACTGGTGACTCCTCGACCGTCAGGCCGATCCACCAGCGGGCGTAGTTCGCCTCGAACACCCGGACGGCATCGCGCGGCGCGATCAATCCCTCGGTCAGCGCCGCGACCAGCGGAGCCAGACCCATCGAGGCCGCGCGGCCCGACAGCGCGCGCCAGCCGCACCACTCGCGCAGCGCGCGCGCGGACTCCGCCCAGCCGGCGAACATCCGTTGCAACTGCTCTGGCCAGCACGCCAAGTCCGCCGCAACACGGTCCGCCGGCGCGCTGCCGCAGAGCGGGGCCAGGGCGTCGAGCGTCGTGTTCGTCGCATCCCACGCCGCGCGGAAATCCTCGACCGTCCGCGCGACGGCCGCGCCGGGGGCGAGCAGGTCGATCGCGTCCGTCGCCAGGCTGCGCACCGAACGCCGCAGGCCGGCCAGAGCGTGCGGCCCGGCGACGCAGGCCGCCATCGCTGTGCGCGCCTGCTCCGCCCATGCGGCGCCCGCCGCCAGGCTGTCGAAATCGGTCTGCAGCCCGCGCCAGCGATGCCCGATCGCCTGGCCGAGCGGGGAGGCGTCGAGATGAAGCTCAATCGCCGCAAGCGCGTCCAGCCTTGCCAGCTCCGCGCTGCAATCGTCCGGCAGCGCGCCGCCGCACCCCGCCTGCGCCGCGGCGCGCGCGGCTCGACATGCAGCCAGCACCGCGCCCACCTGGCCGTCCGGCCCAAGCACGTCGGGGCGGCGCGACGCGAGATCACGAAGATGCTGCGGCACGCCTGCGCTGAGCGCCGCCCGCAGGCGCTGCGCCCAGGCATGGCCCGCCTCGATCGTCTCGAAATCGGTGTCCAGTCCGCGCCATTGCGCGCCCAGTGCCGAGTCCAGACCCGCTGTCGCCAGTTCGCGCTCGATCGTCTGCAATTCCGCAAGCCGGACCAGATCGGCGCCGCAATCCTCCGGCAGCGGGCCGGCGGCCGCGGCGGCCAGGCGTTTGCGAAGCGCGCCAAGCGCGAGCTTGCGCGGCAACGCCCATTTGGCAGCGCCGATCGCCCAGGCGTTGCGCAGTTCGACCAGCGGCAGCGCCATCGCCGCAGCCGCCCAGGCGCCCTGCATCTCCCGGCGCAGGACGGCGTGGCGCCGCACCCGCGCGGCCGCCGCCGCGACCCGCGCATGGATCGCGGCCGCACCGTCGGCGAGCGCCCAGCCGGAAGCCGGCGGCATGTCCAGCAGCACCTTGCACGCGTGGTCCTGTCGGTCGAGCGCCGCGCGCGACCCGTCCGGCGATGTCCCGAGCAGCATCGCAGCACGCCGCGCCGTTTCCAAGGCGGCGCGCAGCAGGACAGCGGCCTCGCCCGGACGGCGCTGCCATGACCCGGCAAGCGACTGGCGCAGCCGGGCATGCTCCCGCACCCGCCCGGCCGCTTCGCGCAGCGCGTCCCGCATCGCCTGGCTGTCGTCGGCCAGGGCCCAGCCACCATCGGCCGCGGCGGCCGTCTGCAGCAACGCGCACAGCCGGTCGAGCGCCGCAAGCGACTCGCGCGTGCCGGTCTGCGTCAGGCCGATCGCATTGCTTGCGGAATGGGCGGCGTCCCGCAGGCGCTGCAGGCTCGCCATGGCCGCGCGTCCGGCATCGAGCAGGCGTTGCTCCCAGGGCGGCGACCAGGCATCGGCGTCGATGCCGGCGAGCGACGCGCTTTGCACGGTCTCGCCGGTCCGCTCCCACGCCGCCCTGAGTTCCTCGACCAGCTCGACCATCCGCTGATAGTCGGCCGGCGTGTGGGCGTTGCGCCCCGGCCAGGCCAGCGACAGCCTGGGTATCCGCTCATCCTCGGCGCGCAGCACCAGCCCCATCGCGCGGAACGGCGTCCAGCCGTTCGCCGCGCGATCGTGCAACGCCCGCACATAGGCGTTCAGCTCGGCACGCAATGCCGCAGTCTGCTGGCTGGCAAGCTCCCACCCGGCCTCCTGGAACGGCTCCAGGCTGTTGCGCGCCCGATCGAGCTGTTGCAGCACCGACAGCTTGCTGGCCTTGGACGAGAACAGGTCAAGGCAGAAATCGCTCAGCTCGGCCTGTTCCAGCCGTCGCTGCACCACCTCCAGCGCCGCCCGCTTCTCGGCCACGAACAGCACCGTGCGGCCCTGCGCCAGCGTGTTGGCGATGATGTTGGCGATGGTCTGGCTCTTGCCGGTGCCGGGCGGCCCGATCATCACGAAGCTGGCGCCGGTGGCGGCGCGGGCGACGGCGCGGGCCTGCGACGAGTCAGCCTCCAGCGGGCAGACCAGGCCGGCGGCTTCCAGCTCGCGATCCAGCCTCGCCGCGTCGCGTTCACCGCCAAGGCTGACCGTGCCGGCCAGCTCGTTGCCGGGCGCGCCCGGCGGATCGATCAGCCGCCGCACCACCGGGTTGCGCCGCAGCGCCTCGATCCGGTCGGTCAAATCCTTCCACATCAGGAACTTGGTGAACGACAGGTTGGTCAGCGAGACATCCTCGGCCACTTCCCATCCCGGAATGTGGCGCAGCTTGCGGCGGATCGTGTCGAGGATCGCCGCAACGTCGAGGCCGGTTCCGTCAGCGGGCGCATCCGGCAGGCCCGGGAAATCCACGGCGAAATCCTGCCGCAGCATTTCGAGCAGGGTGGCGTTGAGGCTGGTCTCGTCGTCATGCGTGCGCAGCGTGAAGCCGGAGCGTATGCTGTGCCGCTCCAGGAGCACGGGGACCAGGATCAGCGGCGCGCGGTACGGCTTCTCGCGATCCTGCTTTTTCCACAGCAGAGAGCCCAATGTCAGGAACAGCGTATTGGCCCCGCCCTCCTGCTGGTTGTTGCGGGCGGCGCGGTAGATGGTCGTCAACGTCGCCTGCAAGCCGTTCTCATCGAGGCTGCCGACCAGTTCGCGCCGCGTCAGGGCCTCCCTGCAAAATTCCCGGGCGGCATCCTCCAGCGTGCGGCCGCCGTGGATCTGCGCGCTGCGCGGATCGCGACCGGCCATCAGTTCCGGCGAGGGGCGGAAACGCAGCGGCGGCTTGCGCTGCTGGCCGCGCAACTCGGCCAGCATTGCCTCGAGCCGCGCGATGTCGGGGCAGGCGATCGCCAGGACCTGCTTGCTGGTCACCGGCAGGTTCAGCAGGCGATTGCGGCCGGTCAGATCCAGCAGCCGCTGTCGCCAGCGCCCAATGCGATCCAGGCGCCGCGCCTCGATCGCGGCGGGAGCATCCTCCACCTCGGCGCGCAGCGCGGGCGCCGGTTCAAGCACCGGGGTCGCGGGCGCGGCCGGTCCGGCCGGATCCGCGCCGGGCAGCGGCGCGTGCGGCCCGATCAGCGCCGGCAGCGGCCGGATGCGGCGTCGGCGGGCCTGGAACACGTCGATGACCGAATCGAAGGCGTGGTCCCGGCCAGGGTCGAGCTGCGCCATCGCCGCGTCCCGCGCGGCGGCCAGCGGCGGGTGTCCGGGCCGGGTGGCGAGCGTGCTCTCAAACAGCAGCATGTCGTCCAGTGCCGCGGCATTGCGCAGGCCCGCGGGATCTTCCGGCACCGGCCTGCCGTTCGTGCGCTCGGTGTACCAGACCCCGGCAAAGGCGTGCCCTTCGGTCAGCACGACAAGCGGATGCAGGCCAATATGTTCAAGGCAGGCGGCCAGCAGCAACGTCGCATCCAGGCAGTTGGCCAGCGTCTCCTCGACGATCTGACCCGGCCTGCGGATGCGCTGCCCCGACTGCTCGAACGACGGCGGCGCGGCGACGTAGCGGATGTCCAGCGCGCACACCGCGCTCCAGATCGCATGCACCTGGTCCCAGACCCGCGTCTTGTCGCCGGACTGGTAGCCCTCCATCGTCTCCCGCCTGCCCTGCGCGAGCAGCAGGTCCGAAGCCGCGCGGACGATGCGCGCCACCACCGGGTCGTTCGGCTCGACAAAGGCGGCGAGCAGGTCCGGCAGCCCCACCACGCCGCCCCAGAAATTGGCGGGCAGCAGCCGGATGTCCTCGGTCCGCGTCGCCAGCACCGACGCGCCGTGGCGCACCGCAAGCCGCGCCTGGCACGGCATCGCCTCGGTCAGCGAGGCGACGAACGGCGCATCGAGTTGCACGTCGAGGTCGCGCACCAGCCGGATCTGGCCGGCGGCGATGTGCTGGATGACCCAGGCGCGCGGGGCGAAGACCGGCGGTTCGCTGTCGAGGTCGAGGGTCACCTGCGCGAAATCGCGATCCGAGGTGTTCTCGATCGCCAGTTCGCACAGGGCGGGCACCGAGTTGTGCAGCACGGCGGCGTTGAGCACCGGCTGGAACCGCACGGCGATCAGCAGCGGCGGCGGCGGCGGCTCCTCGGTGGTCTGCAGCACGTCGGGAACGCCCAAGACCGGACTATCCGCGCCGACCTCGTCCATACTCAACGGCCCCGTCACGTTCAGATTGTTGGGGAAACTATTCCCGATTCAGCGCGGGTCCGCAAGGCCGGGCTCGCGGGATTGGCTGCGCCCGCGCCCCGACGCAAGACGCCGACCGGGAGCGGCTGCTTCGGCCATATCATGCTCAACCGGAAGCAGGCGACAGCGCTCGCCACGACGGTGGCGGGGATGCGGCCTTGGGCCGAGGACGCCGGGCCGCCGTAGCGGATACAGAGATTGCCCCGTTCTCGTGGACAGTTTGGAGGCATGCGGGCTACGGCTCGGTCAGGGCTGCCTCCCTTTCCGCTTCGCAGGTCATCGGTGACCGGTATCCCAGGCCTGAGTGCAGGCGTGCCGGGTTATACCAGCCCTCGATGTAGCTGAAGCACGCCATGCGGGCCTCAGCCTGCGATGCGAACCGGCGGCGGCTGAGCAACTCGGCTTCCAGCGTCGAGAAGAAGCTCTCCGCCATGGCGTTGTCGTAGGCATCGCCGACAGATCCCATCGAAGGCCGGACACCCGCCTCGCCACAGCGTTTTCCGAAGTCAACAGACGTATATTGGCTGCCCTGGTCGCTATGGTGGATGACGTCCTTGGGTCGGCGCTGACCCACCGCCGCTTCCATCGCGTCCAGCACCAGCTCCGCCCGCAGATGGTTCGCCATCGACCAGCCGACGATCTTGCGGCTCCAGGCGTCCAGCACGACAGCAAGATACAGAAACCCGGCAGCCGTCGGCACATACGCGATGTCGGCAACCCAAAGCTGATCTGGTCCGGACGCCGTGAAGTTGCGATCCACCAGGTCCGGCGCCGGTCGGGCATCCTTGTCGCGCCTGGTTGTCGTCGGCCCGCCACGCCGACGGCTGGCATCAACCAGCCCGGCCTCGCGCATCAGCCGCGCGATCCGTTTGCGGCCGTGTCGCTCACCTCGGCCCCGCAGATCGGCGTGAACGCGTGGCGCGCCATAGGTCTGGCGCGAGCTGGCGTGTACGGTCCGAACCCGTTTCAGCAATGCAGCGTCGGCCACCGCGTGGTTGGATGGCGGACGCTGCCGCCAAGCGTAGAAACCAGCCTTGGACACGCCGAGCACGCGCGCCATGGTGGCAATCGGGAGGCAGGCCTGGTTCGTGCTCATGAACCGGAAGAGCCCGACGGCACCGCGCCGGTCTCTCGGGCAAACCAGGCCGCGGCTTTTGAGAGGATGTCGCGCTCCACACGGAGCTGCCTGTTCTCCCGCCGAAGCCGGGTCAACTGGCGGCGGAATTCAGGCGAATACGGAACATGGGTCTTGAGCATGATGACACCTTTCGCGAAAGCGTTCGGGGTGTCCACAAATCCGGGTCAATCCCACCTTTGATGGGGGCGTTTTGGAAGGCGCTGGCGGAGAGGGTGGGATTCGAACCCACGGTACGCTTGCACGCACAACGGTTTTCGAGACCGTCCCGATCGACCACTCTGGCACCTCTCCTGAGCGGCCGCGCCTTATAGCAGCGACCCGCCACCGCGCAACGCCCCGCCGAGCCGGGGACGGCGCTCGGGCGGCTCCGGGGCGAGGCCGGCAATCCGGGCCGCTGCGCCGGTTGACAGATGCGCCTGCCTTCGCTACCTCCCGCGGCTTCCGGCGACCGCGACGCGGTGGCCTTTTCGCGCATGGCGCGGCCGCCGCGCCGCCTGACAGGACTGGCCACGATGTTCGCAGTGATCCGCACCGGCGGGAAACAGTACCGCGTCATGCCCAATGACGTGCTGAAGGTCGAGAAGCTGGAGGCCGAGGCCGGCAGCACCATCACCTTCACCGACGTCCTGGCCGTCGGCAGCGACGGCGGCCTGACCGTGGGCGCGCCGACCGTGGCCGGCGCCAGCGTGACCGCGACCGTGGTGGCGCAGGACCGGCTGGACACCGTCATCATCTTCAAGAAGCGCCGTCGGCAGAACAGCCGCCGCCGCAACGGCCACCGCCAGCATGTCACCGTGCTGCGCGTGGCCGAAATCAACGCGGCCTGAGCAGGACACCCACCCATGGCACACAAGAAGGCTGGCGGATCGTCGCGCAACGGCCGCGATACCGAGGGCCGGCGGCTCGGCGTGAAGAAATACGGCGGCGAGCATGTGCTGGCCGGCAACATTATTATTCGCCAGCGCGGCACCAAGGTGAAGCCGGGCGCCAATGTCGGCCTCGGCCGCGACCACACGATCTTCGCCCTGGTCGAAGGCCACGTGAAGTTCGAGCACCGCGCCGAGGGCCGCGTGCAGGTCTCCGTGGCCAGGCTGCCGGTCGCCGCCGAATAGGCGGCTCTGGCCGTAGCCCAGCATCGCGGGGGTCGGCGCGCAGCCGGCCCCCGTTTTCGTTCGGACTCTCAGCATGAAGTTTCTCGATCAGGCGAAAATCTACTGCCGCTCCGGCGATGGCGGGGACGGCGTGGTGGCGTTCCGGCGCGAGCGGTTCATCGAGTTCGGCGGCCCCGATGGCGGCGATGGCGGCCGCGGCGGGCATGTGATCTTCGTCGCCCAACCGAACCTGAACACGCTTATCGACTTCCGCTACACCCAGCATTTCCGCGCGCCCAAGGGCGGCAACGGATCCGGCGCGGACCGCACCGGGGCCGGCGCCCGCGACGTGGTGATCGCGGCGCCGATCGGCACGCAGATCTTCGACGACGACCGCGAGACCCTGCTGGCCGACCTGGACGCGCCGGGCAAGCGGGTGATCCTGCTGCGCGGCGGCGATGGCGGCTTCGGCAACAGTCATTTCAAATCCAGCACCAACCGCGCGCCACGCCGCGCGACGAAGGGGTTCCCGGGCGAGGAGCGCTGGGTCTGGCTGCGGCTGAAGCTGATCGCCGACGCCGGGATCGTCGGACTGCCGAATGCCGGCAAGAGCACCTTCCTGTCCGTAGTGTCGGCGGCGCGGCCGAAGATCGCGGACTACCCATTCACCACGCTGCACCCGCAGCTCGGCGTGGTGCGGCTGTCGGACACGCAGGATCTGGTGATCGCCGACATTCCCGGGCTGATCGAGGGCGCGCATGAGGGCGCGGGCCTGGGCGACCGCTTCCTCGGGCATGTCGAGCGCTGCGCGGTGCTGCTGCATCTGGTGGATGGCGCCGCCGGCGATGTGGTCGATGCGTGGCGGACGGTGCGCGCCGAGTTGGCGGAATACGGGGGCGGGCTGGCGGACAAGCCGGAGGTGCTGGCGCTGAACAAGGCCGACGCCATGACGCCGCGCGAGGCCGCCGCCCGGCGCGCGGCGCTCGCCCGGGCGTCGGGCCAGGCGGTGCACCTGATTTCAGGCGTCTCGGGGCAGGGCGTGCCCGATGTGCTGCGCGCCCTGTGGCCGGCGGTGGCGGCCGCGCGGACTGGACGGGCCGCCGTGCCCGCATGACTCCCGATCTGGCGGCCGCGCGACGGCTGGTGGTCAAGATCGGCAGCGCGCTGGTGGTCGATGCGGCGACCGCCGCCCCGCGCGCGGCATGGCTGGCGGGCGTCGCGTCGGACATCGCCGCGGCGCGGGCGCGCGGGACCGAGGTGATCGTGGTCAGCTCCGGCGCGATCGCGCTGGCACGCCGCGCGCTTGGCATGACCGGCGGCCGGCTGCGGCTGGAGGAAAAGCAGGCCGCCGCCGCAGTCGGCCAGATCCGGCTGGCGCAGGCCTGGTCCGAGGCGCTGTCGGCCGAGCGGCTGACCGCGGCGCAGCTGCTGCTGACCTTGGGCGACACCGAGGACCGCCGCCGCTACCTCAACGCCCGGGCGACGCTGGCCACCCTGCTGCGGCTCGGCTGCGTGCCGGTGATCAACGAGAACGACACCGTGGCGACCACGGAGATCCGCTTCGGCGACAACGATCGGCTGGCCGCCAGGGTGGCCGAGATGGTGCAGGCCGACCAGTTGGTGCTGCTGAGCGACATCGACGGTCTGTACACCGCCGATCCGAAGCGCGATGCCGCCGCCGCGCATGTGCCGCAGGTCGCGGCGCTGACCGCCGAGATCGAGGCGATGGGCGGCGAGCCGCCGCCCGGCTATTCCAGCGGCGGGATGCGCACCAAGCTGGCGGCCGCGCGCATCGCCACCGGCGCCGGCGTGGCGATGGCGATCGCGCTGGGCCACCCGGCACACCCGCTGCGCGCGCTGGCCGAGGGCGCGCGCTGCACGTGGTTCCTGCCGGCGCCGGACGGCCCGAGTGCGCGCAAGCGCTGGATCCTGGGCACGCTGCACCCGCAGGGGCGCCTGTTGGTCGATGCCGGTGCGGCGCGCGCGCTGGCCGCCGGCAAGTCGCTGCTGCCTGCCGGGGTGCGCGGCGTCGAGGGCAGTTTCGAGCGCGGCGATGCGGTCGAGGTGCGCGACGCTGACGGCGCGGCGCTGGCGCGCGGCCTGTCCGCCTATGGCTCGGCGGATGCGCGGCGCATCGCCGGGCACCGCAGCGCCGCGATCGAGGCGATCCTCGGCTGGCGCGGCCGCGACGAGATGATCCACCGCGACGACCTGGTGCTGCTGCGCGCCGCCGCCGCGGCGAGCGCCGGGTAGCCGCGCCCCGGCATCCGCCCCTGGTCAGCCGCACCAGGCTCCTCTAGCAAAGGCGGCGGAACAGGAACGGCGTGCCGATGGCGGTCTATACCGAGGTTTCCGACGACGCGCTGGCCGGCTTTCTGGCCGAATACGACATCGGTGGCGCGGTGTCCTGCAAGGGCATCGCCGAGGGCGTGGAAAACAGCAACTTCCTGCTGCGCACCGAGGCCGGCGATTTCATCCTGACGCTGTACGAGAAGCGCGTGGACGTGGCCGAGCTGCCGTATTTCCTGGGCCTGATGCAGCATCTGGCCGGGCGCGGCATCGTCTGCCCGCGCCCGGTGCCGGGGCGCGACGGGACCGCCTTGCGCCAACTATGCGGCCGGGCGGCGGCGATCAGCACCTTCCTGCCCGGCGTGTGGCCGCGCCGGCCGCGCGTCGAGCAATGCGCGCAGGTGGGCGGGGCGTTGGCCGACCTGCATCGCGCCGGCGCGGAGTTCGCGCCCACCCGGGCCAATGCGCTGGGGCCGTCCGGCTGGGCGCCGCTGCTGGCGCGCAGCCGCGAGCATTCGGACGCCGCGTCGCTGCCGCCGGGATTGCTTGACGAGCTGGCCGAGGCGACCGACGACGTGCTGCGTGCCTGGCCGGGTGCCGGCCTGCCTTTCGGGCACATCCATGCCGACCTGTTCCCGGACAACGTGTTCTTCCTGAGCGAGCGGCTATCGGGGCTGATCGACTTCTATTTCGCGGCCACCGACCTGCTGGCCTACGATCTGGCGGTGTGCCTGAACGCCTGGTGCTTCGAGGCGGACATTTCGCTGAACGTGACGAAGGCGCGGGCGATGATCGGCGGCTACGAGGCGCAGCGCCCGTTGCTGCCGGCCGAGCGCGAAGCGCTGCCGGTGCTGTGCGCGGGGGCGGCGCTGCGGTTCACCCTGACCCGGATGTATGACTGGCTGGCGACGCCTGCGGGGGCGCTGGTCACGCGCAAGGACCCAATGGTCTTCGCCCGCCGCCTGCGCTTCCACCGCGCCGCCCGGGACGCCCATGCCTATGGCGTCTGAACCGGCGTCCGCCGTCGAGGCGGTGGAGATCTGGACCGATGGCGGCTGCAAGCCCAACCCCGGCCCCGGTGGCTGGGCGGCGCTGCTGCGCTTCGGCGAGACGGTGCGCGAGTTGTCCGGGGCCGACCCGGCGACCACCAACAACCGCATGGAGCTGACTGCGGCGGCGGCGGCGCTGGAGGCGCTGACCCGGCCGTGCCGCGTGCTGCTGCACACCGACAGCGAATACGTGCGCAACGGCATCACCCGCTGGCACACCGGCTGGGTGCGCCGCAACTGGCGCAACGCGGCCGGCGATCCGGTGGCCAACATGGATCTGTGGCGGCGCATCCTGGACGCGGCGGCGGCGCATCAGGTGGACTGGCGCTGGGTGCGCGGACATTCCGGAGACGAGATGAACGAACGCGCCGACCGCTTGGCCACGGCTGCGCGGGAGGCGCTTTTGAAGGTTAAGCGATGCTAGGCAGAAGCTCGGCTGTGATGCGTGCCGTAAAGCCGGTTCCCCCAACGTTACGAACAGGGTCACCACAGTTACCTCCCGGCTGGCGAGGCCTCAACGAAGATGACGTTCTTCCAAATCTTTGACGCCCTCTCCTCCGGCCGCAACGCCAACTCTGACGTAGGAAACACGAACTTGAACGCGATCACTGTGTTGGGGAGTGACGGCTGCGGCTCGTCCCATACATCCCAAGCTCGATTCCGATCGGGACCCAGGAAATCATTGCTCTGACCTGCTGCTTCGGTCGTGAATCCCACTCCAACGACCGGACGCATGTAGACTTACTTTCGTATTTCTGATGTTGTCCCGGCAAGCGATGTAGACGTCACCTGCCCTGGTGGCCCACATCTTCCAAGAGTTCATGGTCAACGCACTTGGGTTTCCGATAGCAAAGCGAACCTCACCACTTCGGATTAGAAGAGCAATTTGCCGTTCACGCAACGCGTTCAAGTCGACATCTCCGGCTGATCGTTCAAACAACGACCCGGGACACCTGCCGCGCGCCCGCGTCGCGGTACAAATCGACCCTCGCCCCGTCCCAGTGATATTCCAGATGCCGCCCCTGCGCCGGCGATCCGACGCAATCCGGATAGAACAGGCCGGCGCACGAGCCGCCCGGCCAGCGCACGCTGGGGTAGGCGACGCCATCCGACCCCAGCGTGCGCAGCGCGGCGCCCAGCGCCTGCCCGGCCGTGTAGTCGTCCGGCGCCAGCACCGCCTGCGTGCCGTCAAGCCCGCGAAGGTCGTGCAGCGTGGCGTTCACGTCCATCACCAGTTCGCGGAACTGCGAGGTCCAGCCCGGCCTCTGCGCGGTCGCCGCCATGAACCGGGCGTGGTGGTACATGGTCTCGAACAGGGCCACATCGAAACTCTCGCCGACATACAGCACGCCGTAGCGTCCGGCGCTGAAGCGGCTCGGGCGGTCCGGGCTGACATGGGTGAACGGCGCCATCAGCCAGGATGCCCCCGCGCCGCCCACCCGGCGCTCTGCCGGCACCAGGTCAAGCGCGCCGATGCTGTCCATCAGGCGCGGGTTGGTCTTCTGCTCGGCCGAGATCAGCAGCGGCCAGTCGGCCGGATCGGCAATGTCCTCGAACAGATCGACCGGCGGAAAGATGCTGCGAATGATGCGGCGGGCCTGCCGCCAGCAGACCGGCGCGGTCGGCACGCCTGAGGCGGCGATCACCACGCGCCGCGTTCAGCATCCAGGTAGCGCCGCACCCGCATCAGATCGGTCAACTCGCCCCCCAGCATCACGTCGAGCGCCGAGCGGCCGTGAAACGCCTCATTGGCAAGGCGGACCCAGGCGTACGACCGTGCCGGGTCGCGGAAGATGATGCGCAGCGCCTTGTGGATCGCCATCAGGTTCGACAGCCGCGCCTTCTGGTCGCGGTCGATGCGGCCGACCAGGCCGGCTTTCCAGCGGGCAAAGGTGCGTGGCTGCAGATCGAGCAGCACCGATGCCTCGGCATCCGACACCCGCCACGCCCGGAACAGGTTGACGCATGCGCGAAACATCGCCGCCGCCTCGGCGTCGGTGATCGGCGCCGGCGCGAAATCAGGCGGCGCGGTGTCCAGCGCGACGAGGCGCGGCATGGCCGGCTCCAGTGTCATATGTCCAGAGTTGGTCGTTCCTATGCCGACTGGCAAGATGCCAGAACCGGAGGCTCGAACTGAGCGCGCCGCAAATCCGAGCGTTCCAGTCAGGCGATCTCCACCACCACCCTGCCCCGCACCTCGCCGGCCAGGATCCGCGGCGCGAGCGCGATCACCTCGGCCAGGGTCACGCTTTGCGTCATGCCCGCGAGCTTGTCGCGATCCAGGTCGCTGGCCAGGCGCCGCCATGCGGCCTGGCGCAGCGGACGCGGGCAGGTCACGCTGTTGATGCCGAGCAGCGAGACCCCGCGCAGGATGAACGGCGCCACGGTCGCCGGCAGGTCCATGCCCTGCGCCAGGCCGCACGCGGCGACCGCTCCGCCCTCTCGCGTCCCGGCAAGCACGCTGGCCAGGGTGTGCGATCCCACGCTGTCGATCGCCGCCCCCCAGCGCTCGCGGGCAAGCGGCTTGCCGGGGCCGGACAGCGCGGCGCGGTCGAGGATCTCGGCGGCGCCCAGCCCGCGCAGGTAGCCGGTCTCGGCGGCGCGGCCGGTGCTGGCCACGACGTGCCAGCCGGCGCGCGCCGCCAGCGCCACCGCGATCGACCCGACGCCGCCCGCCGCCCCGGTCACCAGCAGCGGTCCGGTGGCCGGGGTCAGGCCGTGCCGCTCCAGCGCCATCAGGCACAGCATGGCGGTATAGCCGGCAGTGCCGATCGCCATCGATTGCGCCGGAGTCAGCCCGTGCGGCAGCGGGATCGGCCAGCCGGCGGGCACGCGCACGCGCTCGGCATAGGCGCCCAGATGCGCCTCGCCCATGCCCCAGCCGTTGACCAGCACCGCCTCGCCCACGCCCCAGTCCGGGCTGTCGCTGTGTTCGATCGTGCCGACCAGGTCGATGCCGGGAATCATCGGCCAGCGCCGCACCACCGGCCCGCCGCGCACGATCGCCAGCCCGTCCTTGTAGTTCAGCGTGGAATGGCTGACCCGGATGCGCAGCTCGCCGGCCATCAGTTCGGCGTCGGGGAAATCCTCGAGCCTGGCGTCCGGCGCGGCGTCGGTCTTGTGCAGGACGATGGCCTTCATGCGATCTCCGTGACGGCAGGACGCAGCGCGCGGGCGATGTCGTCGAGCACGCCGGCATCGTCGATGGTCGGCGGCACGATCGGGGTCTGGCCATCGGCCAGTGCGCGGATCGTCGAACGCAAAATCTTGCCGGAGCGTGTCTTGGGCAGGCGCTGCACGATGCGCGCGTCCTTGAACGACGCGACCGGACCGATCCGCTCGCGCACCAGGGCGACCAACTCGGCCAGCAGCTCGCCGGGCGCCCGCGTCACCCCAGCCTTCAGCACCACCAGCCCCAGCGGAACCTGGCCCTTGATCGGGTCGGCGACGCCCACCACCGCGCATTCCGCGACGTCGGGATGGGCGGCCAGCACCTCCTCCATCGCCCCGGTGGACAGCCGGTGGCCGGCGGTGTTGATGACGTCATCGGTGCGGCCCATGACCCAGACATCGCCCTGGGCATCGATGCAGCCGGCGTCGCCGGTGCGGTAGAAGCCGGGGAAGTCAGCCAGGTAAGCCGCGCTGAAACGCTCGTCGTCGCCCCATAGGGTCGGCGCGCAGCCGGGTGGCATGGGCAGGCGGATGGCGAGGTTGCCGACCTCGCCGGGCGGCGCGGGCCGGCCGTGGTCATCGAGCGCTTGCACGTCATAGCCGGGCGCCGCACGACCGCCGGAGCCGGGCCGCCAGGGCAGCAATCCGAGGCCGCGGAAATTCGCGGTGATCGCCCACCCGGTTTCGGTCTGCCACCAATGGTCGATCACCGGGCGGTCCAGCAGCGCCTGGATCCAGGTCGCGGTCGGCGGGTCGCAGCGCTCGCCGGCCAGGTACAGCGCCTGCAGGCGCGACAGGTCGTGACGGGCGATCAGCGCGCCCTCGGGATCCTGCTGGCGGATCGCGCGCAGCGCGGTCGGCGCGGTGAAGAACGCCTGCACGCCATGCTCGGCGCAGACTCTCCAGAACGCGCCGGCATCCGGCGTGCCGACCGGCTTGCCCTCGTACATGACGGTGGTCAGCCCGGCCAGCAGCGGCGCATAGACGATGTAGCTGTGCCCGACCACCCAGCCGACATCCGATGCTGTCCACATCACGTCGCCGGCGGACAGGCCATACACCATGCCAATCGAACGGAGCAGCGCCACCGCGTGCCCGCCATTGTCGCGCACCACGCCCTTCGGCCGGCCAGTGGTGCCGGAGGTGTACAGGATATACAGCGGATCGGTGGCCGCGACCGGCACCGGCGGGTGCGGTGCTGCACGATCCATCGCCTCGGCGAGGTCATGGTCCCGACCGGACGTCAGCGCCGCCAGGAGCATCGGCCGCTGCAGGACCAGGCAGGCGCGAACCTGATGCGCCGACAACGCCAGCGCGGCGTTCAGCAGCGGCGTGTAGGCGACCACCCTCCCCGGCTCCAGCCCGCAGCTGGCCGAGACGATCGCCACTGGCTGCGCATCGTCGATCCGCTTGGCCAGTTCCGGCGCCGCGAAGCCGCCGAACACCACCGAATGCACCGCGCCCAGCCGCGCGCAGGCGAGCATGGCCATCGCCGCTTCGGGCACCATCGGCATGTAGATCACCACCCGGTCGCCGCGCCGCACGCCCAGCGCCGCCAGCGCCCCGGCCAGCCGCGCCACGCGGTCCAGTAGCTCGGCATAGCTGTAGCGCCGGCTCTCGCCGGCCATCGGCAAATCCCAGATAAGCGCGGCTTGCGCGCCGCGGCCGGCGGCGACGTGGCGATCCAGGCAGTTATGGCAGGTGTTGAGCGCGCCGCCCGCGAACCAGCGCCCGTACGGCCCGCCGTCGGGGTCGAACACGCGGTCCCAGCGGGCCGCCCATTCGATCGCCTCGGCCGCCTCCGCCCACCAGCCGGCGGGGTCGCGACGGCACGCCGCATAGGTTTCGCTATAGTCTCGGTTCGTTTCCATCCCGCGGCCGAGCGTAGACGGGTTCACCTGGCTCGACTACTAGGCAAAGCGGGGCATACGCCCGCGGAAGAGGCCATGCAGCTGCACGAGGTCCGCGTCCATCCCGAAGCCGACCGCCTGCCGCGGCACGAGCAGCTGGCCTGGAAGATCGCCGAGGTCGCGGCGGATCCGGTGGCGGTGACGCCCGAGGCGGCGGAGATGATCGGCAGCCGCATCATCGACAACGCAGCCGTCGCCATCGCCGCCATCAATCGTCGCCCGGTCACGACCGCGCGAGCGCAGGCCCTGGCGCATCCGCGCGCGGGCGGTGCGACAGTGTTCGGCTGCGCGCCGAACCTGCGGGCGCATGCCGAGTGGGCGGCCTGGGCGAACGGGACCGCGGTACGCGAGCTTGACTTCCACGACACGTTCCTCGCCGCCGAATACAGCCATCCGGGCGACAACATCCCGCCGATTTTGGCAGTGGCGCAGCAATGCGGCCGCGACGGCGCTGCGCTGTTGCGCGCGCTGGCCACCGGGTACGAGATCCAGGTCGACCTGGTGCGCGCGATCTCGCTGCACAGGCACAAGATCGACCACGTGGCGCATCTAGGTCCGTCCGTCGCCGCCGGCATCGGGACGCTGCTGGGCCTGCCGGTCGAGACCACGTACCAGGCGATCCAGCAGGCGCTGCATGTGACCACCGCGACGCGCCAGAGCCGCAAGGGCGAGATTTCGTCGTGGAAGGCGTTCGCCCCGGCGCACGCGGGCAAGCTGGCGATCGAGGCGGTGGATCGCGCCATGCGCGGCGAGGGCGCGCCGAGCCCGATCTATGAGGGCGAGGACTTCGTCATCGCATGGCTGCTGGACGGGCGGGACGCGCTCTATCGGGTGACGCTGCCGGGGCCGGGCGAGGCGAAGCGGGCGATTCTTGACACCTACACCAAGGAACATTCGGCCGAGTACCAAAGCCAGGCGCTGATCGACCTGGCGTTCCGCATGGGCAAGCGTGTTGCGGACTGGGACGCGGTGGAGGAGGTGGTGATCCAGACCAGCCACCATACGCACTACGTCATCGGCACCGGCGCGAACGATCCGCAGAAGTTCGATCCCGCCGCGAGCCGCGAGACGCTGGACCACTCGATCATGTACATCGTCGCGGTGGCGCTTCAGGATGGCGCGTGGCACCATGTGCGCAGCTATCTGCCGGAGCGCGCGGCGCGGCCGGATACCGTCCGCCTGTGGCGCAAGATCCGTACCGTTGAAGATCCGGAATGGACGCGGCGCTATCACGCGGATGACCCGTTGATCAAGGCGTTCGGCGGTCGGGTGGTGATCCGCATGCAGGACGGCAGCGCGCTGCAAGACGAACTGGCGGTGGCCAACGCGCATCCGCTGGGCGCAACCCCCTGGCGGCGGGCGGAGTACGTGCGCAAGTTCAGGACGCTGACTGAAGGCATCCTGGAGGCGGGCGAGGCGGAGCGGTTCCTGGGCGTGGTGGACCGGCTGGAGAGTTTGCGCACGGAGGAGCTGGCGGAGCTGAACATCGCTTTGCCGGACGGGGCACTGGCGACCGGCGCACAAGGACTATTCTGATGCGGCGCCGCCCTGCTGACATGCCAAGGACCAAGCCATGAACGAAGCTATCACGCCAAAACCCAAGAAATCGGTCGCCCTGTCCGGCGTGGTCGCCGGCAACACCGCGCTGTGCACCGTCGGGCGCACCGGCAACGACCTGCATTACCGCGGCTACGACATCCTCGACATCGCCGAGCAATGCGAGTTCGAGGAAATCGCGCATCTGCTGGTGCACGAGCGCCTGCCGACCGCGATCGAACTCGCCGCCTACAAGGCCCGGCTGCGCGCGATGCGCGGCATCCCGCACGCCGTCCGCCGCGTGCTGGAGGCGCTGCCGGCGTCGGCGCATCCGATGGACGTGATGCGCACCGCCGGCTTGAGGATCTTTACCAGAGCAGCGAAGGCTTGGTCGAGCGACAGCATAACTTTGCACTCCGCTTCTTTAGCCTATTACACCCTTTTTCGATTGCTCCTTTGCTAGTTATCGCAATCGCTATTGCAGGATTTATTTTAGGCGAGCAAGCTAGCCAACAGAGAATTTTCGGAGAAATTCAAGGATTGGTGGGGGTGGCGGAATGCGAGAAGCTGTACAAAATATGGTTCAAAATGCATCTAATCACCCACATTCTGGTGTGATTGCTACTTCTCTAAGTGTTCTTACGCTTATCATTGGAGCTACCGGCGTCTTCCAGCAACTGCAAACGTCCTTGAACATGATTTGGAAAGTTCAGGCTCCAGTGGGAAAGGGTTTCTTAAATTGGTTGATGCGCAGAATCTTTACACTTGCGATGATCGGCGTAATCTCCTTTTTATTACTAAGTTTCTCTCATAGTAAGTACACTTATTTCTGGTGCAGTAAAATACCTTGGAACTTCCCAATTATGGCGGCTTTTGAGCTTCATTGTGTCTATCGCCGTAATCACGATGCTATTTGCGTCGGTTTACAAATTTCTTCCCGATGTGAAACTCAGTTGGAGAAGGCTTTTGACCGGATCACTTCTTACCTCGATATTATTTTCGTTTGGAAAGTGGTTGATCGGCCTTTACATCGCTCACGGCTCGGTGTCTTCCTCGTATGGTGCAGCAGGATCTTTAATAGTTCTTCTGACTTGGGTCTACTATTCGGCGATGATTTTCTATTTTGGAGCCGAGTTCATTAAACTTTCTGTGATTCGAAACAGCCAAAGTATCGAACCAAAACAAGGTGCCCAATTGTTTGGGAAAAGCGAGAACCGGTATCACGATCGAAAAATAGGCTAACTTGCCTGTTTTTTCATAACATTTTCTGCAACTAACGCTCCTTGCTCCATTTTCCCGCTGACTTTTGAAACAGCTGAACGAGCAACCTCCTTGACACTTCCAGTTAAAAATGGGGTTCTAATTCCTAAAGACTCAAAGCGCCGTTGCAGTGCAAAGCGATTGCGCCATGCAATATAGCAACTTAACAGAACAATTGTGAAGACTGCTTCTCTCGGTGTTTCGCATAAAATCCTCTCGATTCTACTCTTTTAATTTCTGATTGTTTTCTAGTGAATGGCTATCCACGTTGAGTGCCGAGGAAATTTGAGCCGAAAACGAAACTCTTCAATAGCCCAAAACCTCAGCCCAAAATCTCGTAGCATTTAGGCCGGAGAGCTATTCACAGTCTAGCTGATAATCGGTTCCGATGGTTTTGAATTTGCATGGGGAGCTATCTCGGTTTTATATTTCATAAATTGAACGATCGCTCAGGTGGGGACGCTAGAAAAACTCTGCCAATAGTTACAAATCTATTCGAACACGAAACTTGAGCCTTTTTTTTGGACTGATAGTCGCAGCGGTTTTTCTTTCAGACTCCCCGAAGATAGCCTTCGCCGCGGAATGCGGGGAAGCCAGTCAATACCTTCTCTGTTGCTGAAGAATCTCCAGGTCTCATTCCTTTCGATGAAATCACTGAAATAGATGTCACAGCAAAGTATGAATGTCTGGCCAATAATCCGAATTGCACCGTGTTTTATGCGATTGATAGTGATCCCCGCTTTGCGCAAGACAAGGCGATGGATATCTGCTTTCATTATTCTAATCTATGCCGACCTTTAGGGTGTCATAAACTACCCTAAGGCCACTCGGGGTGAATGTTACACGCTTGAAAGAGAAATGATTCAGTTCCACTTCTACGACTTCTCTGCCCATCAATCCATCCATAGCAAAGCGCAAAGAGTTGGTTCATTAAATAGTATGCTTTTTTTTGCTTTTCACGGGACGATTGGGGGCAAAATGATCCACCTCTACCCTGAAAGTAAGGATATATGAGGGCTTCACGAGTCTCCCACATCACCAAAAAAGAAGGGCACACAAAAGACGCCACGGGAATTGAACGGCGTACTTCGGGTCTTAGCGTTGTTTCCACGGCGCATCAGCGAGGTCTGAAAAGAGAGGGCCTCGAATTTCAGCTGATACTCATGCGCGAAGCTTTGAGATCCTATCGCGATGGTGATTTCTCGGTTCAGGTTTCAGAGTTGCGAAGTGGCCCCCTTGCCGAGATTTCGGTTCTTCTGGAAATCAAATCCTTCGCCGGACCGAAAGTATCACTCAAGAATTCACACGAGTGAGCTCTGTTGTCGCCGAGGAAGGGAAACTATCGGGACGGACATCAGTCAATGGCGCGGTTGGAGGATGGGCAAGGAATATTGATTCCTTGAACTCTGTAATTGGAGAACTCGCTCGCCCAAGAAAAAGTCGCTCGAGTATAGAGCCGTTGCCGCAGGAGATCTTTCCCAAAAGGTAACTGTCAGCGCAAAGGGGGAAATTCTTGAAGTCAAGGACACCATCAATACGATGGTAGACCAGCTTAGAGCTTTTGCCTCAGAAGTGACTCGTGTCGCAAGGAAGTGGGGACTGAAGGTAAACTTGGCGGCCAAGCCGATGTCAAAGGTGCTTCTGGAACTTGGAAGGATTGACAGACAACGTAAACGCAATGGCTTCTAATTTGACAGTCCAACTTCGTGATGTATCCAGAGTTTCATCTGCGATTGCGAATGGTGATCTCGCCCAGAAGATTACGGTCGAAGTGAAGGGTGAAATCCTTCAGATCAAAGACGTGATCAATAAGATGGTGGATACACTGGGAACCTTCTCTTCCGAGAGACGTCGCGTTGCCAAACAGGTGGGAACGAAGGGAAGCTGGGATTCAAGCAGATGTGAAAGGGGTATCGGGCGCCTGGAAAGAACTCACGGATAGCGTGAATGTGATGACTTCTAACCTTACAATCCAGTTCAGAGACGTTTCGAAAGTCGCAACGGCGATTGCTAACGGCGATCTTGAGCAGAAAATTACGGTCGATGTAAAGGGCGAGATTCTTCAGATGAAAGAAGTGGTCAACAAAATGGTGGATACTCTCAGATCGTTTGCGTCCGAAGTGACTCGCGTTGCGCGTGAGGTCGGTACGGAAGGCAAGCTCGAGGGGCAAGCCGATGTCAAGGGTGTCGCTGGTACCTGGAAAGGGCTTACCGATAACGTAAACCTCATGGCATCCAACCTCACGGTCCAATTCGAAGTTGCGAAAGTAACAACGGCGATTGCAAAAGGCGATCTTGAGCAAAAAATTACAGTGGATGTCAAGGGCGAGATCCTTCAGCTCAAGGAAGTTTTCAATACAATGGTGGACACACTTAAATCCTTCTCATCTGAGGTGACCCGTGTTGCAAAAGAGGTCGGCACCGAAGGGAAGCTCGGCGGCCAGGCCGATGTAAAGGAGTTTCCGGTACTTGGAAAGATCTGACAGACAACGTCAATGGCCTCGCCGGCGAACTTGACCGCCAGGTGCGGAATATTGCTAATGTTACTACAGCAGTCGCCAATGGGGATCTCTCCCAGAAAATCACGGTCGAATGTGAAAGGTGAAATTCTGGAACTTAAAGAACACCATCAATACGATGGTGGATCAACTCAATTCCTTTGCCGCTGAAGTCACGCGCGTCGCAAAAGAGGTGGGAACGGAGGGAAAGCTCGGGGGACAGGCCGAAGTAAAAGGGGTTTCCGGTACTTGGAAAGACCTCACTGAGAACGTGAACATGCTCGCTAGGAAATCTCACAAACCAAGTCCGAAATATCGCTCAAGTAGCTACGGCGGTCGCCAATGGCGACCTTTCGCAAAAAATTACTGTTGAAGCCGAGGGCGAGATTTTAGAGCTGAAAGATACTATCAATAAGATGGTAGATCAGCTCAACTCGTTTTCCGCTGAAGTGACTCGTGTCGTAAGAAGTCGGAACGAAGGAAATTCGGCGGCCAAGCTGAAGTGAAGGGCTTGCAGGGACTTGGAAGGATCTCACAGACAATGTGAATCAGTTGGCGGAAATCTCACTAACCAAGTGCGAAATATTGCCGCTGTCACAACGGCCGTCGCCAACGGGGATCTCTCGAAGAAAATCACCGTGTTAGCTCAAGGAGAAATTCTAGAACTCAAGAACACGATCAATACGATGGTAGATCAGCTCAATCTTTCGCGGCTGAAGTCACACGTGTAGCAGTGAAGTCGGTATCGAAGGGAAATTGGGATGGACAAGCTCAAGTACCTGGTGTCGGTGGCACCTGGAGAGAACTCACGGACAATGTGAATCAACTTGCAGGGAATCTCACAAATCAAGTGCGAAACATCGCCCTCGTCACCACTCAGTTGCAAACGGAGATCTTTCGAAGCAGATCACAGTTGAAGCAAGGGTGAGATCTTAGAACTCAAAGACACCATCAACACGATGGTAGATCAACTCCGGGCCTTTGCTTCTGAAGTCACCCGCGTAGCTCGCGAGGTCGGTACTGAAGGAAATCTAGGAGCACAGGCTGAAGTGAAAGGAGTTGCTGGAACCTGGAAGGATCTTACGGATCAGGTCAATGCCTTGGCGGGTAACCTCACCAACCAGGTCAGAAATATTGCGGCCGTCACCACCGCTGTTGCGAATGGTGATCTTTCGCCAGAAGATTACAGTTCGAAGCCAAGGGAGAAATCCTTGAACTCAAAAACACCATCAACACGATGGTGGAGCAACTTCGAGCATTTGCGTCTGAAGTAACCCGAGTGGCTCGCGAAGTTGGTACGGAAGGAAAACTGGGAGCACAAGCTGAAGTGACAGGTGTTTCGGGTACATGGAAAGATCTGACGGACAATGTGAATTCCTCGCTGGTAATCTTACTTCCCAGGTTCGAAACATTGCGGCCGTTACAACTGCTGTTGCTAAGGGTGATCTTTCGAAAAAGATTACGGTCGAAGCCAGAGGCGAAATCTTAGAACTCAAAAATACGATTAATACGATGGTAGATCAGCTCAATTCTTTTGCTGCTGAAGTGACCCGCGTGGCTCGAGAAGTCGGTACGGAGGGAAAGCTGGGAGGACAAGCCCAAGTGTCTGGAGTAGCTGGAACTTGGAAAGATCTGACGGACAATGTGAATCAGCTCGCGGGTAATTTGACGAACCAAGTACGTAACATCGCACTGGTAACAACGTCAGTTGCTAATGGCGATCTATCTAAGAAGATTACAGTCGAAGCCAAGGGTGAGATCCTCGAACTAAAGGAGACGATCAATACGATGGTTGATCAGCTGCGAGCCTTCGCTGCAGAAGTAACACGCGTGGCTCGTGAAGTAGGCACAGAAGGGAAATTGGGTGGGCAAGCTCAAGTGCTCGGGGTAGCCGGAACTTGGAAAGATTTGACCGACAACGTAAATCAGCTCGCCAGCAATCTCACTAACCAAGTGAGAAATATCATTCTGGTTACGAAAGCAGTGGCTGGTGGG
>CAVRQM010000006.1:0-41829 GCA_963723455.1 uncultured Pseudomonadota bacterium
ATCAGCTCGCGCCAGGGCAATGATTTCGCGCCGGAGGCGGCGCGGCTGCTCGGACGCTGACCGCACGTATCGGACTCGTTCTGCTGGCAGACGTTTCCTGGCCGGGTCGTTCGGTTTCTGTTATCGTTCCCATGCTCCATCGCATCCTGAGGATAGGCGCATCCGTTGTCCGAGCAGATCACCATCGGCGGCCGTACGTTCCAGGCGGGCGCGCTGGCCGCGCCGGCGCCGGCGCCGCTGGCTCCGCCAACCACCGCGCAGCTGCTCGAGGCTGCGCTCGCCGCGCTCCTGGCCGGCGCGTTCTACGTCGCCCTGTATGGCGAGCTGCCCTATCACGACGCCGCCCGCTTCGCGGCGCAGGTCAACTCGAACCGTTTCGTCTTTGACATAGCCCACGTCTATCTGCAGCCGGTGACGCTACTGTGGCACCGGCTCATCGGCTTCGGCGAGGCGGCGGAGGTCAGCCAGAAGCATATCAGCACGGCGGCGACCGCGCTTGCCGCCGGTGTGTTCTACGCGCTGCTGCTGCGGCTCGGCATCGGCCCGGGCCGGCGCATCGCCGCGACCGTGCTGCTGGTCGGCAGTTGCAGCGTCATAACGCTGGCCCCGTCCGGCCACATGAAGCTGGTGGCGTTCCCGTTCGTCAACGCGGCGCTGTACGCGCTGATGGTATGGGAACGATCGGCACAACGCGGCGCCGCCGCGATTCGCGGCATCGTCGTCGGCGCCGGGCTGCTGGCCGTGGCCGCCTCGCTGCTGGTCAGCGCGCTCGCCACGGCGCCGTTCGCGAGCTTGGCGGTGCTGGTCGCGAGCCGCCGGGGCGGTTGTTCGCGCGCCGCGGCGCTGGGCCGGGCGGCCCTGTTCGCCGGAGTATGCGGCGGCCTGTTCGCGATCCTGGTCTGCGTCGCCTTCGTGCTGTTCGCGCATCAGCAACTGACGCTGGCCGGGCTGGCCGCCTCGGTGCAGGGCAAGGCCGACCTGAAGCCGGCCGGCTACGGTGCGGTGGCAACCCTGGCCCGGCTGCTGTTCGGGACGGTCAACAACCTCGTGGCCGCGCCGGCGCTCGGCTCGATCGGGCGCGCCTGGATCGCCGGCCAGATCGCCTCGTTGCGGCCCTATGCCGGGGTTCTGGCCGCCCAGTTGCTGCCCTGGTGCGCGACGCTCGCGCTGCTCGCGACGATCTACCTGCGGATGGCGGCGGACGTGCTGCGCGGGACCGGGCGGCTGATGCCGGTGGCCTTCCTGTGCGGCGCCCAGGCCTGGACGATCTATTACGGTCTGAACGATCCCGAACATTGGTTCCAGCTGACCGCGCCGACGCTGCTGCTATTCCTGGCGCTGTTCCAGCGTGCGACCACGCGGCTGGTCATGCCGCTCTGGGCGGCGGGCACGCTGGCGGTCAACCTGGCGGTGATCGGCTTGCCGACCGTGCGCTATCCGCTGCTGCGCTATCAGGCGGAGCTGCAGGCGCGGTTCACCCCGAATGACCTGCTGCTTCGTTTCGCGCCCTATCCGGGCGGTCCCTATCTCGGGTTTTTCGACCTGCCGGGCGTGCCGCAGCTGCTGCTGGATCAGGTGCTGGATCGCGCGGGCACGACCGGCGCCTTTTTCACCCAGCTCGGCCAGGCGATCGACGCCACGCTGGCACGAGGCGGGCGCGTGTTCGTGGTCTCCGCCCTGGACCCGCATGACTGGAACGCGCCCTGGGCCGACCTGCCCGCGCACGGCCTGACCAAGGCGCGGCTCAACAATTTCCTTATCGCGCACTATCATGTTGCGGCGATCGGCAAGCTCGCGGAGCTTCCAACATGGCAGCTGACGCCACGCACTCCCTGAACCCGGCGGCAAACCCGGGGGCGCCGGTGTTTTCGGTGGTCGTCCCCGTGTTCAACGAGGCCGATTGCATCGAGGAGTTCCACCGCCGGCTGGCGGCGGTGATGGGCCGCCTCGGCGCGTGGGAGGTCGTCTATGTCAACGACGGCAGCCGCGACGCAACCCTGTCGCTACTGGAGGCGCTGCGGCGGCGCAGCCCGCACGTGGCATTGGTCAATCTGTCGCGCAATTTCGGCAAGGAGATCGCGACCACGGCCGGGCTGGACCATGCGCGGGGCGAGGCGGTGATCGTGATCGACGCCGATCTGCAGGACCCGCCGGAGGTCATCCCGGACCTCGTGGCGGCATGGCGGGACGGCGTCGAGATGGTCTATGCCCAGCGCCGGGTGCGCGATGGAGAGACCTGGCTGAAGCGCCTCACAGCGCATCTGTTCTATCGGTTGATGGCGCGGATCGGCCGGGTGGACCTGCCGCGCGATGTCGGCGATTTCCGGCTGATGAGCCGGCGGGTGGTCACCGCCGTGACGCAACTGCGCGAGCAGCACCGTTTCATGAAAGGCCTGTTCGCGTGGGTCGGCTTCCCGAGCAGGGCGGTCCTGTACGACCGGGCATCCCGCCATGCCGGCCGGACCAAATGGAACTACTGGAAGCTGTGCAACTTCGCGATCGAGGGCATCACCAGCCACACCGTCGTGCCGCTGCGGCTGTCCAGCTATCTCGGTCTCGGCGTGGCGGTATTCGCGGTCGTGTTCGGCGTGCAGCTGATTCTGCGCACGCTGATCTTTGGCAACCCGGTTGCCGGCTATCCGAGCTTGATGGCGGTGGTGCTGTTCCTCGGCGGCGTGCAGCTCATCACCATCGGCGTGGTCGGAGAATATCTCGGCCGCATCTTCAACGAGACCAAGCAGCGCCCGCTCTACCTGGTGGAGCGCTACGCCGGCAGTGCGCCGCCGCCGGAGCTTGTGCAGCACGGCTTGGAGATTGCAACCGCCCCCGGACCGATCGCCGCGATGCCGATCGCCGCAAGGCCGCTTGCCGAGCCGGGAGGCCTGCTTGATCCGATCGCACAGGACCGTATCGGCGCCTAAGGGTTCGGGGGTTCGGCGCCCGCCGGCGCGGAGCGGCTCGCGTGCGACGGACGCTCGTCCCCCAGCGTCAGGCGACCTGTTGAAACGAAAAGACAGGGCCGACCGGCGCCGCCGTCGCGGCTGCCTCGCCGGCTGCGGCCGGTGAGTTCAGCCAGGCGGCGGTGCGTGGCAGGATGACTGCTTGCGGCACCACTGGCGGGGCATCGCGCTGGCCTCGGCGCGGTGGTGCCGCATCCGCCGCGGCGCGCCACAGCGCCATCGGGTCGGAACCAAGGGCCGCCGGGGGAATGTTAGACAACATGCGCGCCTCCTGCGTCCAAAAATATAGACGACGCGGATTGCCGGACCGTTAACGCAGCTCAAGCCTCGTCGAACGGGTTGTGGTGCCGCGGAACTGCAGCCGGATCGGCGTGCCCGGCAGATCGAACGCCTCGCGCAGGCCATTCACCAGATAGCGTCGGTAGTCTTCCGGCGTCTGCTCGGCGCGGGTGCCGAAGACCACGAAAGTGGGCGGGCGGGCCTTGGCCTGGGTGATGTAGCGCAGTTTCAGCCGGCGGCCATCGACCAGCGGCGGCTGATGGCGCTCCAGCGCCGCCTCGAACCAGCGGTTCAGCGCGCCGTTGGCACGCGCATGTTCCAGACGCGCACCGCCTCGCGCACTGCCGGCAGCAAGCGGTCCACGCCCTGCGCCGGTCAGCGCCGAGAGCGGCACGACCGGAATGCCCCGCATCTGCGCCAGGGAGGTTTGCAGCCGGTCCGATACCGCCCTGCGCGCCGCGTCGCGATCGGCGACCAGAATCCCATTTGTTCAGCGCCACCACGCAGGCGCGGCCCTCGCGCTCGATCAGGCGCGCGATCTGCAAATCCTGCTCGTGCAGGCCCCGCGCCGCATCGACGGTCGAGCACGACCACTTCGGCCATCTTCAGCGCCTCGATGCTGGCGCTGACCGACATCTTCTCCAGCGGCTGCGTCGATCGCGCGCGCGCGGCGCATGCCGGCGGTGTCGATGAGCTCGATCATCGCCGTCCGCATCGTGCAAACGCACCGCGACCGCGTCGCGCGTCAGGCCCGGCTCGGGGCCGGTGATCATCCGCTCCTGGCCGAGCAGGCGGTTCAGCAGCGTGGATTTGCCGGCGTTTGGTCGGCCGACGATGGCGAGCTTCAGCGGCCGTTGTCGCTTCCGCCTCCGGTCCGCCTCGGCGGGCGGCAGGCGATCGGCGATTTCGCCCATCAGGTCGGACAAGCCCTCGCCGTGCTCGGCCGAGACGGCGACCGGCTCGCCCAGGCCGAGCGAATATGCCTCCAGCGCCGCGGTCGCCGCCGGCGCGGCCCTCCGCCTTGTTGGCGACCACAGCACCGGGCGGCCGATGGCGGCGCAGCCAGTCGGCGAAATGCTGGTCGGCCGGCGAGATGCCGGCGCGCGCGTCGATCACGAACAGGACCAGGTCCGCGTCGCGAAACCGCGGTCTCGGACGAGGCGCGCATCCGCCCGGCCAGCGTCTCGGGCGCCGCTTCCTCCAGCCCCGCCGTATCGACCAGCAGAACCTCGCGCCCGCGCAGCATGGCCGCGCCTCCTTGCGGTCGCGGGTGACGCCGGGCGTGTCGGCGACCAGCGCCGACGCGGCGCCCGGCAAGCCGGTTGAACAGCGTCGACTTGCCGACATTCGGGCGGCCGGCGATGACCACCACGGGCAGCATCCAGGCCGGTTCCTAGCGCAGCGCCAGCAGGGTCGCGTCGTCGGTGACGATGTACAGCGTGCCATCGGCCACCACCGGCGCCACCGCCGCGGCCGCGGGCAGGTCCTGCTGTCCGAGCACCTTGCCGGTATAGGGGCTGAGCGCCACGCGCGGTGGTCGAGGCCGGCGAATACCAGCCGGTCGCCGACCAGGGTGGGACCGACCCAGCGGATCGGGTCTTGCTGCTTCTTCTCGTTCTCGTAGCGCGGCAGCGGCGTTACCCAGGCGACCGCGCCGTCGTTGCGGTTCAGAGCCGACAGCCTGCATGTCGCCGGTCAGCACGAACAGCCAGTCGCCGGCCAGCCATGGCGTCTCGCCGGAACCCACGTCGCGCTCCCACACCCGCCGTCCGGAGCGCAGGTCGAGGCTGACCATCAGCCCGCCGAGCCCGATCGCAAACACCTGGCCGTAGTCGATCACCGGCATGGCCGCGCACCGAAGGCAGGTCGATCAGGCTGTTGCGGCCCGGCGTTGGACGCCAGAGTGTCGGTCCAGACCAGCGCGCCGGTGCGGCGCGCAGGGCGGCCAGGTCGCCGGAGCCGAACCCCGCCACCACCACGCCGTCGGCATAGGCCGGCGAAGGCAGGCCCAGCATCTCGGTATCGGACTCGCCGCCCTGATAGGGCCAGGCGCGGCTGCCGTCGCCGGCCGTCAACGCCAGCAGCGTGCCATCGATCAGCGGCACGAACAGTCTTGCGTCGGCGGCGGTCGGGCGCAGCGCGCGCGGCGTTGCCCAACGTGCTGCGCCAGCGGATTTTTCCGGTCGCGGGGTCGAGGGCCAGCGCATCGCCGCGGCCCGTGGAGGCAAACAGGCTGCCGCCATCCAGCGCCAGACCGCCGCCGACGTTGCTGCTGCGGTTCTTCTTGGCCTGGGTTTCGATGCGCCATAGGCGGCGGCCGCTGCGCGCGTCGAAACCGGTGACCACGGCGTCGCTATCCATGGCGAACACGCGCCCATCGGCGATGACCGGCCGCGAGGTGATTTTCTGCCGGTAGCCGCCGCCCTCGCCGATGTTTTCCCGCCACGCCACGGCCAGTACTTCGCGCGCGGCCAAATGCCCCATGGCGTGCGACGGATCGCCGCCGGATTGGGTCCAGGACGCGTTGCGGACCGGCGGCGGCAGCGCGACCGGCCGGCTGGTCGGGTTATCGATGTCCAGGCCGCGCTTGGCCGCCATGACCGGGATGCGCTCTCCGGGGAGGGGCGCCTTGGTCTCGCCGAACCAGTCGTCGAACAGGCTGCACCCGGCCGTCGCCAGCGGCAACAGCAGCGCGGAGCGGCGGGCAAGAGGGCGAGCCGGAGAGCGGGCGAGGCGCGGAGCGTTCACGTGCCGCCCGTCTTGCCCGGCGCGGCGGGCACGGGCGGCGCCGAGGCGTCGAGGTGGGTCAGCAGGCCCTGCGCGCGCTCGCGCACGCCCTGCGGGGCGGTTTGGTCTTGGGCCAGCGGTTTCAGCAGGTCGCGGGCCGAATCGGTTTTGCCCTCGCGCAGGGCCAGCAGGGCTTGCGCCTCCTGCGCCATGCCGTGCCAGGGATTGTCCGGCCGCGCCAATGGCTGCAGCCGGGCGGAGATCGCGGCGGGGTTCCCGGTGTCCAGGTCGCGCATGGCCCATTGCAGCGACGCCAGGTCGCGCAATGTGCGGTCGGCCGCGGAATCGTCGGCGACCGCGCTCCACAGCGCGCCGGCGCCGGCCACGTTGTTGGCCTCGGCGAGCAGGGCGGCGTGGCGCAGCCGGGCCAGCGTGCGATAGCCCGCAAAACCCGAGTGCTCGACCGCCACCAGGCCGGGGATGGCGGCTTGCCGCCCCGGGCCGGGATGCTCGTCGGCGATGCTCATGGCGGCAAAGAATTTTTCCGCGACGGCGGCGCGCTGGCGGGCGTCGTACCACTGCCAGAATTCCCAGGCGCCCGCCGCCGCGACCACCATGACAGCGGCCGCGATCAGCAGGCCCCCGTACCGAATGAACAGTTCCGCACCTGCTCGGCGCGGAGGTCTTCATCGACCTCGTCAAAAATGTCGGGCAAGGCAATCCCCAAGATCGGGCCGGCCACGTCCGCACGCGGGCGGGGGCGGGGGCGGGGGCGGTCGGGCGGACCATAGCGGTGGCGCCGCGCCGGGGCAAACAGGGCGCGGGCCCGGCGGCAACCGGGCGTTCACTTCGGCGCCGCACGATGGGCCATGCGCCGCCCGCCCGCCCTCGCCGCGCTCTTCGCCATCCTGCTGGCGGCCCTTGCCGGCTGCGGGCCCTTCAACGCGGCGGTGGGCGCGCTGGCCGGGGTGGACGCGGTGGTGTCGATTCCGGTGTTCGGCCGGGGCGTGGGCGATCTGGCCTATTCGGCGATCTCGGGACGCAACTGCTCGGTGGTCCGGCTGGAACAGGGCAAGACCTATTGCGTGCCGCGCGAGGGGCTGCCGCCGCCGCCCGAGTTCTGCACCCGCAGCCTGGGCACGGTCGATTGCTGGGCTTTCCCTGCCACCCTGCCCGACCATCCGCCGCCGGTCGCCGACGCGCCGAACCTGACGCCGGAGCAGCAGGCGAACCGGACCGCGCGCTGGCCGGATCTGTAGGCGTTCAGAACCCGGCGAGGCTGCGCGCCAGCAACGCCGCCGGGCTGGCCACGGGAACCAGCATCTGCGCCGGGCGCAGGTGCTCGAAGAACAGCGGCGCCTCGCCCCGGCGCGCCGCCCAGGGATCGAGCAGCCCGACGCTCGCGTAACCGGCCAGCAGCAGCACGAACGCGGCCGCCATCCGGGACAGCAGCAGCAGCCCTAGCGCCAGCAGCGCCAGCAGGAACAGCCACAGCATCGTCGCGATCTGCGCGACGGTCGGGCCGCGGACCGTGCGCAAGCTCAGCCCGCGCCGCACGCCGGCAAGGAACGCCAGGATGACCCCGCCCCAGAGGGCGCCGAGCATGGCGGCGATCCGGCCGACATCGCCGCCCGCCAGCCACGCGGCCAACGCGCAGGCGGCAAGCGGCAGCATCGCCCCGTAGCCCAGAAGCAGACTGAGCGCCGGGACGCGGCGCGGCTCGGCGACGCGTTGTACCAGGGCAGGTTCAAAGGGATCGTCGGACATGCGCCTGCAACGGCCCGGGGGCGGCGCCGTTTCACCACGGCGGCGGATGGATCGTCGGGGAGCCGTGATGCGCAATCCGCATGTCATGGATCCATCGGGGCCCGTATAACGATTCCTTCCCGCGTACGCGCCGAGACCCGATCCATGCAGAAACAGGTTTCCGCCGCGTTCGTCCGCGCCGGGGCGGCCGCCACGGGCGCCGGAGGAGCGCGCGGGCACTGAACAGGCGACGCTTGGCATCCTGGTGGCGCTGTCCGCCTCGCATCTTATGAACGACACGATGCAGTCGGTGATCCAGGCATCGTATCCGATGTTTCGCGACGAGTACTCGCTGAGCTACGGCCAGATCGGGTTGATCACGCTCGCGTTTCAGCTGACCGCCTCGATTTTGCAGCCGCTGGTTGGGACGTACACGGACCGCCGGCCGCTGCCGTATTCGCTCGCGGCCGGGATGGGGTCGACCCTGATCGGGCTGGTGCTGCTGTCGCGCGCGCATTCCTTCTTGTCGATCCTGGGATCGGCGGCGCTGGTCGGGCGTCGGCAGCTCGATCTTCCACCCGGAGAGTTCGCGCGTGGCGCGAATGGCATCGGGGGGGCGATTCGGGTTCGCGCAGGCGCTGTTCCAGGTCGGCGGCAATACCGGGTCGTCCATGGGGCCGCTGCTGGCAGCGTACGTGGTGCTGCCGATGGGCCAGCGGAGCATCGGCTATGTGGCCCTGATCGCGCTGGTCGGCGCCATCGTGCTGTTCAACGTCGGCCGCTGGTACCGCGCCCATCTGCATTTGTTGCGGCCCAAGCGGGGCGCGTCGGCGACGTAATCGGCGTGCTGTCGCGGCGGCGCGTGGTGGCGGCGCTGTGCATCCTAATGGCGCTGATGTTCTCGAAATTCGTCTATCTCGCCAGCCTGGGCACGTATTTCACGTTCTACCTGATCCACAAATTCGGCGTCTCGGTGCAGAACGCGCAAATCGATCTGTTCGTGTTTCTGGCGGCGGGCGCGGTGGGCACGTTTCTGGGCGGCCCGATCGGCGACCGGATCGGGCGGAAATACCTGATCTGGGGCTCAATCCTGGGCGTGCTGCCGTTCACGCTGGCGCTGCCCTATGTGGGGCTGGGCTGGACGCTGGTGCTGGTGGTGCCGATCGGGCTGATCCTGTCCTCGGCGTTCTCCGCCATCATCGTGTTCGCGCAGGAGCTGGTGCCGGGAAAAATCGGGCTGATTTCCGGCATGTTTTTCGGGCTGGCGTTCGGGTTGGGCGGCCTGGGCGCAGCGGCGCTCGGCGAGCTGGCGGACGCGTACGGGATCACGTTCGTGTACCGCGTATGCGCATTCCTGCCGGCGATCGGGCTGTTGACGGCGTTCTTGCCGAATCTGCAGCGGCGGCAGATGGATCGGTGTAGAGTCGAACCACCCAGTTGACCATCGCGAGAGGTGGCCCGATGCGCTGGAAGTGGCGCGTGTTGTTGGTCACCAGAACCGCGCCGGCCGATAGCGAGTGCGCCGCGATCATCATGTCCATCTCGCCGATCGGCTGGCCCGCGGGGCGAGCCGGTGGCGGATGTCGGCGTAGTAGTCGGCTGCGTCCGCGTCCCAGGGCAGCACGCGCACGATGCGCAGGAAGCGCCGGACCGCAAGCTGCAGCCGATGGTCAGGTGGCAGCCGCTTCAGACCGTAGAGCAGTTCCGCGCGGGTCATCACCGATATGCAAACCAGATGCGGCGGCATGGCCGCGAGCTTTTCCGCCAGAGCGGATGGTCGTCCTTTGACGACATAGCTGGCCGTGTCGGTGTCCAGCATGTGCAGGACCGTCAAGCATCGTCCCCGAACAGGTCACGGTTCAGCGGCGGCCGGTTCATTGGCCGGTCGGCCATGAAGTCGGGCGGCACGTCGATGCTGTCAAGCAGATCGAAGAATGCATCCCCGATGTTGCCGCGCCTGGCCGCTTGGAAAGGAGCACGTCACCCGTCTGGTCGTCGCGGGTCACGTAGATCTCGTCGCCCTCAAAGCGGAACTCGGCCGGCAAACAGACCGGCTTGGTTCGCACCGTTCCTGAACAGCTTTGCCGTTCGCGTCTCGATCATCATAACACCCAAGGATATGTGACAGTGCCATCGTAACACCTCAACGAGCACATAACAGTGTGTATGTCGCTTGCCCGTCGCAACCAGGCGGGTGGGCTTCAGTTCGCGAACCGCACCAGCCGCCCCTGCGGTCGCCCGAGCACCTCGTCGTCGCGCATGACGATGCTGGCCGCGCACGATCGTGGCGATCGGCCAGCCGGTGACCGTCATGCCGGCGAACGGCGTCCAGCCGCAGGGCGAGACGATCCAGGCGTTCTCGATCGCGGCGGCGCGCGCAGGTCGACGAGCGTGAAGTCGGCGTCGTAGCCGGCGGCGATCCGGCCCTTGCCGACCGCGCCATAGACCCGCGCCGGCCCCGGCGCACATCAGATCGACCAGCCGCGCCAGCGACAGCCGCCCGGCGTTCACATGGTCCAGCATCACCGGCACCAGCGTCTGCACCCCGGTCAGCCCGGCCGGGCAATCGGGCCAGGGCTGCTCCTTGGCGGCGCGCGGATGCGGCGCGTGGTCGGAGCCGATCGTGTCCACGCGTGCCGTCGCGCACCGCCGCCCAGGCCGCCTCCAGATGCCGCGCGGCCGCGGATCGGCGGGTTCATCACGGCGAGGCCGCCGAGCCGGTCGTAGGCGTCCGGCGCGACCTGCGTCAGATGGTTGACCAGCACCTCGACGGTGGCGACGTCGCGGAAATCGCTGGAGATAGGCGAGTTCCTCGGCGGTGGAGACGTGCAGGATATGCGCCGGCCGGCCGGTCGCGCGCGGCCAGCGCCATGATGCCGCCGCGTGCCGAGGAAGGCGCATTCCTCGTCGCGCCATTCCATGTGCCGCGCCATACGGCATCGCCGCGCTGGAACATGGCTGCGCCGCGCCTGCAGCCGGTACTCGTCCTCGCTGTGGTAGGCGATGCGCCGGCGGCCGGCGCGCATCACCCGCTTCGAGGCTCGCATCGTCCTCGACCAGCAGGTCGCCGGTCGAGCTGCCGGCGAACACCTTGATGCGCGCACACGCCGCGCCCGGTTTCCAGCGCGGCGAGCTGCGCGCGATGTTGGTCTTGGTCGCGCCGACATAGAGGCCGATGTCGCACCAGGCGGCGCGCTCGACATGTTCCTGCTTCCCGGCGAGCGCTCGCCGCGTCGGTGATCGGCGGGCGAGGTGTTGGGCATGTCGAACACGGCGCGTGAGGCCGCCCAGCACCGCGGCCTTGGTGCCGGTCGGGATGGTCTCGACGGCGGCGTCGCCGGGGTCGCGCAGATGCACGTGCGGGTCGATCAGGCCCGGCAGCACATGCAGGCCGCGCGCGCGTCGATCACCGTGCTCGGCGCTGTCGCGTCGGCGGCGACGCCGATCGCGGCGATGCGGCCGTCGCGGACGCCGACATCGGCCGCCTCCTCGCCCCAGGGCAGCACGCAGATGCCGCCGCGGATCAGCAGGTCGAAATGCGTGGTCATTGCATCGCCGCCCGCAGCCCCGCTTCGGGGATGGTCAATGGAACGCCCGCACGGCACAGCCGCGCCGCCGGAGCCATCGACGCCTGCGCGAGCGCGACGGTTACGGCTCCCGACGCGAACGCCGCATCGGCCGTAACCGCGATGCATTGATGGTACGCATCGAGCTCGCCGGCCCGGAATTGCCGCCACGCATCCGGCACCAGCCGCATATCGAGCCGACCTGATCCATCATCAAACAGCGAGCGCGTCGGCGCGAGCGAGGTTGGCGCGGTGTACAGCACCGTCAGCCGTTCCGTTCGAAGCAACGCCGCTGCGGCCAGCGCCGCGTCGGCCCGGAGGATGGGAACGCTGGCGGGCGATGCCCGACCTATGGCCGCACCGAGAGTCGAGCAAGTCAGCAGAACAACCGAAGCCTCGCGCGCCAAGTCTCGCAGTACCTCGGCCGTCTGGCACGCCAGCGCGTCGCTCATGCCTCCGATACGTTCGGCTTCCGCCAGCAGGTCGGGGCGGACGGTGTGGCGCAGCGCCAGTCCAGGCGGACAGGCGGCATCGAATATGGCGACATTGTCCGCTGCGGTATACAGGCACGCCACCAGGCGCATCTCAGCACTCCGCCAGCGTATCGAACACATCGCCGTCGCCGGGCGGCAGGCCCTGCATGTGGGTGCGATGCCACAGCGCATAGAACAGCAGCGGCCAGGCGGCGACGCCCTCGCGCCGGCCGTCGGCTGCGCGGAACAGGGCGGCGACGCGCGCCGGCTCGGCGATCTCGGCGATGCCCGGCTGGCCGGCGACCAGCGGCCCCAGCCGCTCGCCCTGCCCGGCGATCCAGGCGCCGATCGGCACCGTAAAGCCCTGCTTCTTCGCGAACGGCCGCGCCGCCGGGCAGTTCTTCGCCAGCCACTGCCGCAGCAGCCACTTGCCCATGCCGTGCCGCACCTTCAGCGCCGTCGGGCAGCCGGAACGCCGCCGCGGCGATGCCGCGGATCCAGGAACGGCGTGCGGCCCTCGACCGCGTGCGCCATCAGGCAGCGGTCCAGCTTCAGCAGCAGGTCGTGCGGCAGCCAGTCGGCCATGTCGGTCGCCTGCGCGGCGGCCAGCCGGGAGCGGCCGGCCGTCGCCGCCTGCGCCTCGGCGGCGGCGATGCCGTCGCGCCAGGCGATCGGCAGCGCGCGCAGCACGTCCAGCCGGTCGAATGTGCCGCGCGCGCGCATCACCCGCCCGCCCAGCCACCACGGCCGCATGGCGCTGCGGTAGCGGCCATAGCCGGCGAACATCTCGTCGCCGCCCTCGCCGGACAGCACCACCTTCACGTCCTGCGCGGGCGCGGCGGGCGAGGAACCAGGTCGGGATGATGGCGTAATCCGCCGCCGGGTCGTCCATGCAGGCGACGATCTCGCGGCAGATGCCGCCCAGACCATCGCCTCGGTCGACCTCGCACCGTCTCGTGCCGCGCGCCGAGCGCCGCGCGCGATCTCGGCGGCCGCTCGCGCTCGTCGGCCGCGCCGGGCACGTCGAAGCCGGCGGTGATAGGCCAGCACCGGGCGGTCGTTCAGCCGCGCCATCAGGGTCAGCAGCGCCGCGCTGTCGATGCCGCCGGACAGGAACATGCCGTACGGCACGTCGCTGCGCTGGTGCAGATCGACGCTTTCCGCCAGCGCGCGGTCCAGCCGCGCCAGCGCGGCCGTCCTCGCCGATCTCCTCCGGCCCGCCTTCGGGCAGCGCCGCCAGCGGTCGGCGCTCCAGCGATGCGGCCCTCGGCGCAGGTCAGCGTCTCGCCGGGCAGCACGCGGCGGATGCCGGGAAAGATCGTCTCGGCGCCGGTGGTGAACTGCATCTGCAGCAATTCGTCGCGCGCCGCCGGGCGCAGCGCCGCGCGGCACGATGCCGGCGGCGAGCAGCGCCTGCGGCTCGGAGGCGAAGGCGAGGCAGTCGGCGGTCTGCGCCACATACAGCGGCTTGATGCCGAACGGGTCGCGCGACAGCGTCACGCGTGCGCGCGGCGCGCTCGTGGATGGCCAGCGCATACATGCCGCGCAGCTCGCCGGCGTAGGCCGGCGCCGTCGCGCAGCCACAGATGCAGCGGCAGCTCGTTGTCGCTGGCGGTGGCGAAACGCACGCCCGGCATCGCGGCGCGCAGTTCGCGGTAATTGTAGATCTCGCCGTTGCCGACCAGGGCCGCCGAGCCGGCGAACAGCGGCTGGTCGCCGCCGGCGAGGTCGATGATGGCGAGCCGCGTATGCACCAGGGCGACGCGCCCGACCACGGTGTGGCCGGCGCCGTCCGGGCCGCGATGCGCGAGGCGCCGGCTGCAGGCGCGGCAGCGCCGCCGGGTCCGGCGGCGGCGCGTCGGGGGCGGCGAGAGATGCCGGCGATGCCGCACATCAGCGGGCCGGACGGGTTCGGATGCGTGGCACCGCTGCATCGCCGGCTGCTGATTAGCACCGGCACGCCGCGCCTGTCTTGCCGCCGCCGTACCGGGAGCCATGTCGCCGTGCATGACTAAAGTCGCACGGCTGCCCGATCGCGGCGTGGTGGAGGTCGCGGGCGAGGATCGCGTCGCCTTCCTGCAGGGTCTGGTCTCCAACGACGTCGGCCGCGGCAGCGCCCGGCCGCGCCGTCTGGGCGGCGCTGCTGACGCCGCAAGGCAAATGGCTGGCCGATTTCTTCATTCTCGCCGACGGCGAGCGCCTGCTGCTGGACTGCGAGCGCGCGCAGGTGCCGATGCTGGTGCAGCGCCTCGACCGCTACCGGCTGCGCTCGAGGTGGTGCTGCACGATCTTTCCGCCGAGCTCGCCGTCCATGCCGCCTGGGGCGGCGCAGCGGACCTGCCGGCCGGCGCCATCGCCGCCCCCGACCCGCGGCTGCCGGATGCCGGCTGGCGGATATTCGCCGACCCGCGGCTGGCCGCAAACGCCGGACGCCGCGGCCTGGGACGCGCATCGCCTGTCGCTCGGCCTGCCGGACGGCTCGCGCGACATGGAGCCGGACAAGACGGTGCTGCTGGAGGCCGGGTTCGACGAACTGCACGGCGTGTCCTGGTCCAAGGGCTGCTACATGGGCCAGGAACTGACGGCGCGGACAAAATACCGCGGGCTGGTCAAGCGCCGCCTGGTGCCGGTGGCCATCGCCGGCCCGACTCCCGGCGCCCGGAACGCCGGTGGTCTCGCGGCGGCACGGAGGTCGGCGCGATGCGCTCCAGCCGCGACGATCTGGGGCTGGCGCAGCTGCGAATCGACGCGCTGGCGCAACCGCTGGAATGCGGGCTGGCCCGGCTGACCCCCCGCCTGCCCCATTGGCTGCGCCTGCCGGAGCCGGCGGCGTGACCGATACCACGCAGGCTATCGATGGGAGCGCAAGTTCCAATCCGGCACGACGCCGTGGCAGCGGGGCGAACTGCACCCCGCGTTCGTGGCTTGGCTGGCGAGCGGGGTATTGGCGCCGGGCGCATCCTGGTGCCCGGCGCCGGCCGCAGCCCCGAACCGCTGGCCCTGGCCCGCGCCGGCTTTCGGGTCACGATCGTCGATGGCGCCGAGAGCGCCGTGGCCTTCCAACGCGAACAGCTCGCCGGCCTGGATGCGGTGGTCGAGCGGAGCGACCTGCTGGCCTGGAGATCGGCCGAGCCGTTCGACGCGATCTATGACCAGACCTGCCATGCGCCCTGCCGCCCGCGGTATGGCCCGGCTATGCGGCGCGGCTGCAGGCCTGGCTTCGGCCGGACGGGGTGCTGGCGATCCTGTTCATGCAGACCGGACGCGGCGGCGGTCCGCCCTTCGACTGCGACCCGCAGGCGATGCGCGACCTGTTCGGCTCCGGCGACTGGACCTGGCCGGACGTTTTGCCGCCGCCGGTGGCGCACCCCAGCCTGTTCACCGAACAGCCCGCCGCCCTGCGGCGGCGCTGACCATGCGGGCAGCGCCGCCGCGTTCGCAATTCAGGCGTCGCTGCTGGAATCCGTCCAGCCGCCGTCATCGCTGTTGCTGCCGGAGTTCCCACCCGCCAGGGTCCGGGGCCGCATCCTGCCAGCCGCCGCCACCGGACGGATCGGCGCCGCCGGACTGGTCCAGGCCCGACTGGTCCATACCCGACTGGTCGGCAGCTGGCGTCCAACCGGAATTGTCCGCCCCGCCCCGCCCGGATGCGAACGGATCGCTGGCGGGATCGCTTTTCAGCGCGCCACCCTGGTCATACGGATCGGGCGCGAAACCGCCGCCCTGGTCGACTCCCTGGCCGCCACTATCCGCCCACCCGCCGGGCGTGCCGAAACCCGCGCCGGATTCGAAGCCCCCTCCGGGCATGGCGGCACCCAAGCCGAAGCCGCCGCCCCGGTTGCCCTCAAACAGACTCATCAGCGCCTGCCCGGCGACCACCCCGCCAGCAACGCCCGCCGCCGTGCGCAGCGCGCCGCCGAGAAAGCCGGACCCCTGCGGCTGGAACATGCCGCCGGGCGCGCCGCCGTATTGCGGCGCGTATTGCGGCTGGGCGTATTGCGGCTGCTGCTGCTGCGGCGGCGGATAGCCGGGCTGCGACTGCTGCGCGTCGGCGCCGAATGGCCGCCGAACAATCTGCTGAAGAAGCCGCCATGCTGCTGCGACTGCTGCGGCTGGGCGCCGGCGCCCCAGGGCGAGGCCGGCGGCCGGCCGCCGCCGCCCGCCGCCTGCGCCTGCTGCACTGCGCCTGCAGCGCCGCGATGCGGTTCTGCGCGGCTCTCCAGCGCGTGCTCCTGCACGAAGGCCAGCTGGGTGATGCGGTAGCGCGCCTCGGGATGCTGGGTGAACAGCTGGCCGATCAGCGCGTCGGCCTCGCGGATCGACCGGCGGCAGCGAGCGCCTGGGTACGGCGCCGACGATGATGCAGCTGGGCCACCGGCGGGCGCCCCGCGACCCGCTCGATGAAGCGGGTAATCAGGTCGCGTTCCTCGTTGGTCATGGCGATCCTCTCAGGATGCGGTTACGAGCGGCAGATGGCCCGCAACCGGGGCTGCTTCAAGCGCGACCGCTTGCGCCCGCCTTGTGACGGTTTTGGGCAGCGCATATGGTGCGCTCCGCGAAAAGCCGAGCCGACCATTCGCGATGAACGCCGCCCGACAAGCCCCAGCTTTCAGGAGCTGATCCTGCGCCTGCACGGCTTCTGGGCGGCGCAGGGCTGCGTGATCCTGCAGCCCTATGACGTCGAGATGGGCGCCGGCACCTTCCATCCGGCGACCACGCTGCGCGCGCTGGGGCCGCGGCCCTGGCGCGCCGCCTACGTGCAGCCGAGCCGCCGCCCGAGCGACGGGCGCTACGGCGAGAACCCGAACCGGCTGCAGCACTACTACCAGTATCAGGTCATCATGAAGCCCAGCCCGGCGGACGCGCAGGAACTGCTGCTGGCCAGCTACCGCGACATCGGCCTGGACCCGCTGCTGCACGATTTCCGCTTCGTCGAGGACGACTGGGAAAGCCCCACGCTGGGCGCCTGGGGCCTGGGCTGGGAGGTCTGGTGCGACGGCATGGAGGTGGGCCAGTTCACCTATTTCCAGCAGGTCGGCGGCATCGCCGGTCGCGCTGCCCAGCTTCGAGATGACCTACGGGCTGGAGCGGCTGGCGATGTACGTGCAGGACGTGGAGAACGTGTTCGACCTCGATTTCAACGGCGCGGGCGTCAGCTACGGCGACGTGTTCCTGCGCGCCGAGCGGGAGTACAGCGCCTACAATTTCGAGCTTCGCCGACACGGCGATGCTGTCGCGGCACTTCGCCGACGCCGAGCAGGAATGCGCGGCCGTTGCTGGAGCGCAGGCTGGCGCTGCCGGCCTACGACCAGTGCATCAAGGCGAGCCATCTGTTCAATCTGCTGGATGCGCGCGGCGTGATCAGCGTGACCGAGCGTGCCAGCTATATCGGCCGGGTGCGCGCGCTGGCGAAAGGCTGCTGCGAGGCGTGGGTGGCGGGGGAGGCGTGACAAGCGGCGCACGGCTCGTATTCTACCATGTGCCGGATTTCTACCGAGGGCGACGTGGGTACGCAGCTAAACATCAAGAGTGAGGACGCCTATCGCCTTGCGTCGGAGCTGGCAGAACTGACGGGTGAGAGCTTGACGACTGCTGTCACCGAGGCGCTGCGCGAGCGAGCTGGAACGCGAGGAACATGAGCGCGATCGGCGAGGAACGGCTGGCGCTGGCGAAATGCCGCCGATATCCGGGCGCATAAGCTGAGCCGCTGCACGGTCCGGACCATAATTGGCTCTATGACGACGACGGCTTGCCGCGATGATCGTCGACGGTTCCGCGTTGCTCGCCATCGTGTTGCGAGGAGCCGGATGAAGACAGATTGGCCCAGGCCATTATCGGACGCCGACGACGTCCGCATGTCGGCCGTGAATTGGTTCGAGACCGCGATAGTGATTGATTGCCGCGGCGATGCCGACGCCGTACGGCGCGCTTAGAGCAATTCATGCTCGAAGCTGACGGATCGAAATCATGCCGGTTAACGTCGAGCAGGCCGACGTCTGCCCGCCTGGCTTGCCGACACTACGGCCGCGGCGGCACACGGCGCGGCCTGAACTTCGGCGACTGCTTCGCCTATGCCCTCGCTAAGGAAGTCGCGCGAACCCCTGCTGTTCAAGGGTAATGATTTCGCCCAAACCGATATTGAACCGGCGCTGAAGGACTGAGCATGCCGGAATTCTCCTGGAACTGTTCAGCGAGGAGATCCCGGCGCGCATGCAGGCGCGGGGCGGCGGAGGATTTGGCGCGGCTGGTCGGCGGGCGCTGGCGCCACTGGCGCCGACGCGCGTGCGCCGCTTCTACGGCCCGCGCCGGATCGCGTTGGCGGCCGAGGTGCGACCGGAGGTCGCCGCAAGCCAGCAGCACCGAACGCGGGCCGCGCGTCGGCGCGCCGGAGCAGGCGCTGGCCGGGTTCCTGCGCAAGCACGGCGCCACGCGCGAGCAGGTGCGACAGGAAGGCGATTACTGGGTGCTGGACAAGCGGCTGCCGGCGATCGACGCCGGCCGGCGCTGATCGCGCGCGCGATGCCCGGCGCTGCTGCGGCGATTCCCGTGGCCGAAATCGATGCGCTGGGGCGGCACCAGCGCGTTCACCTGGGTCCGCCCGCTGCGCCGCATCGTCTGCCTCCTGGATGGCGCGGTGGTGCCGTTCGACCTGCGCGAGGGCGCCGATGACGGGCACGGACTGGCATCGGGCGACATGACCGAAGGCCATCGCTTCCTGGCGCCCGGCGCGTTCGCGGTGGCGTCGGCGCTGAGTGGCAGGAAAAGCTGGCGAGCGCGTTGCGTGCTGGTGGACGCGGCCGAACGGCGCGCGTCGATCGCCGCGGCGTTGCGCGCGCTGGCCGACGGCGCGGGCCTGTCGGTGGTGGAGGATGACCGGGCTGCTGGACGAAGTGGCCGGCCTGGTGGAATGGCCGGTGCCGCTGCTCGGCCGGATCGACCCCGCGTCCATGGACTTGCCGCCCGAAGTGATGCAGGTGTCGATGCGCGTCAACCAGCGCTATTTCGCGCTGCGCGATGCGGCAGGCGCGGCTGCGCCGTGGTTCGCCTTCGTCGCCAATATCGAGGCCGATGACGGCGGCGCGGCGATCGTCGCCGGCAACGAACGCGTGCTGCGCGCGCGCTTCGCCGATGCGCGGCATTTCTGGGATCTGGACCGCAGACGCCGCTGGCCGACGCGCGTGCCGGCGCTGGATGCCGTCACGTTCCATGCGAAGCTCGGCAGCCAGGGCGATCGGGTGCGGCGGCTGGGGCGGCTGGCGCAGCGAAATTGCGCCGCTGGTCGGCGCCGACGCCGCGCAGGCCGCGCGCGCGGCGGAACTGGCCAAGGCGGACCTTGTCACCGGCATGGTGGGCGAGTTTCCGGAGCTTCAGGGCGTGATGGGCCGCTATTACGCGCTGCATGACGGTGAAGATGCGCGACGTTGCCGATGCCATCCGCGACCATTATGCGCCGGCGGGGCCGGACGACGCGGTGCCGCGCGAGCCCGGTGGCGATCGCGGTGGCGCTCGCCGACAAGCTGGACCAGCTCGCCGGCGTTTTTCGCGATCGGCGAGCGGCCGACGGGCTCGGGCGATCCTTATGCGTTGCGGCGCGCGGGTCTCGGCGTCATCCGGATCATCCGCGAAAATGGGCTGCGGCTGCGGCTGTGACGCGCATGATTGACGGCAGCCGGCTGCCGGGCTTCAGCCAGCGACGGCCCGAACCGGAGGTGCAGGCTTCTTCTGTGGAGCGGTTGCGCGTTCAGCTGCGCGCCGAGGGAGCGCGCTCGGCATGATGTCTCGCTGCGGTTTTCGGCGCCGGACGGATGACGACTCGTGAGGCTGCTGGCGCGCACCAACACCATCGCGCGCTTGCTCGGCACGAAGGACGGCGCCGACCTGCTGGCCGCGTATCGCCGGGCCGCTAACATCCTGCGGATCGAGGAACGCAAGGACGGTCCGCATGACGGCGCACGTCCGACTGAACGTTGCTGCGTGACCGCCGGAGAAGAGCTCGGCCTCGCGCTAAGCAATTGGTCCGAGCAGGTCCGGTCGACGTCCTGCTGCGAACGAGGAGCGTTCGATCGGCCTTGGCCCGATGGCGGCGCTCCGCGCGCCACTGCGCGTTCTTCGATCACGTGACTGTCAACGACCCGAGCCCGAATTTGCGCCGCAATCGCTTGCGCCTGCTCGCATCGCGTCCGCGCCACGATGGACCGCGTCGCCGACTTCTCGAAGATCGAAGGCTGAACGGAGAGCCGCCATGACCAAATGGGTTTACAGCTTCGGCGCCGGCCATAACGAGGGCCGCGCGGACATGCGCGACCTGCTCGGCGGCAAGGGCGCCAACCTGGCCGAGATGGCCAGCATCGGCCTGCCGGTGCCGCCCGGCTTCACGATCACCACCGAGGTCTGCACCGCGTTCTACAAGAACGACCGGCAACTATCCCGACGGAGCTGGAGCGGGCAGGTGCGCGCGGCACTGGCGCGCGTCGAAAACGCCGTGGGCCTGCGCTTCGGCGATCAAGCGCCAGCCGCTGCTGGTCTCCGTCCGCTCCGGCGCGCGCGTCTCGATGCCCGGCATGATGGACACGGTGCTCAATCTCGGCCTGAACGATGCGACCGTCGAGGGCCTGGGCGAAAGCTCCGGCGACGCGCGCTTCGCCTGGGACAGCTATCGCCGCTTCATCCAGATGTACGGCTCGGTCGTGCTCGGCGTCGATCACCACCGCTTCGAGGAGATCATCGAGCACGTCAAGCTGGACGCCGGCGTGATCGAGGACACCGCGCTCACCGCGCAGGACTGGCAGCGCGTGGTCGATGGCTACAAGGAGATGGTTGCGGCAAGAAACCGGCAAGCCGTTCCCGCAGGACCCGCGAGGAGCAGCTCTGGGGGGCCATCGGCGCGGTGTTCGGCAGCTGGATGAACCCGCGCGCGCAACACCTATCGCCGGCTGCACGACATTCCGGCCGATTGGGGCACCGCGGTCAACGTGCAGGCGATGGTGTTCGGCAACATGGGCGACGATTGCGCCACCGGCGTCTGCTTCACGCGCGACCCGTCGACCGGCGAGAACGTGTTCTACGGCGAGTATCCTGGTGAATGCGCAGGGCGAGGACGTGGTCGCCGGCATCCGCACGCCGCAGCCGCTGTCGCGGCGCGCGCGCCAAGCCCGGCGAGGTGGCGATGGAGGAGGCGCTGCCCGGCGCCTACGCCGAACTGCTCGCGGTGCGCGGCACGCTGGAACAGCACTACCGCGACATGCAGGACATCGAGTTCACCGTCCAGCAGAGCAAGCTGTACATGCTGCAGACGCGCAACGGCAAGCGCACCGCCGCGGCGTCAGCCTGCGCATTGCCGTCGAGATGGCGCAGGAGGGGCTGATCGACCGCAACGAGGCGGTGCGCCGGGTCAATCCGGCGGCGCTGGACCAGCTGCTGCACCCGACGCTGGACCCGAATGCGCCGCGCGCCCTGCTCGCCAAGGGTCTGCCGGCGAGCCCCGGCGCGGCGTCAGCGGCGCGGTCGTGTTCAGCGCCGACGAGGCCGAGGCCCGCGCCGCCAAGGGCGAAGCGGTGATCCTGGTGCGCATCGAGACCAGCCCCGAGGACATCCACGGGATGCACGCCGCGCGCGGCATCCTGACCACGCGCGGCGGCATGACCAGCCACGCGGCCGTGGTGGCGCGCGGCATGGGGCGGCCCTGCGTTGCCGGCGCGGGCGGCGTCACGGTGGATTACGGCGCGCAGACGCTGTCCGCCGGCGGACGCACGCTGCGCGCCGGCGAGATCGATCACCCTGGATGGCGCCACCGGCGAAGTGTTCGCCGGGGCTGGTGCCGATGATCGAGCCGGCGATGTCGGGCGACTTCGCCACCCTGATGGACTGGGCGGACGAGGCGCGCCGGATGCGGGTGCGCGCCAACGCCGAAACGCCGCTGGATGCCGAGACCGCGCGCAAATTCGGCGCCGAGGGCATCGGCCTGTGCCGCACCGAGCACATGTTCTTCGACCCCGAGCGCATCGGCGCCGTGCGGCAGATGATCATGGCGCACGACGAGCGCGGCCGCCGCGCCGCGCTGGAGCGGCTGCTGCCGTTCCAGCGGCAGGATTTCCGCGACCTGTTCCGCATCATGGCCGGCCTGCCGGTGACGATCCGCCTGCTCGATCCGCCGCTGCACGAGTTCCTGCCGCACGCCGAGGCGGAACTGGCCGAGGTCGCCGAGGCGCTCGGCACCGATGTCGCGGCCATGCGCCGACGGCTGGCGGAGCTGGCCGAGGCCAACCCGATGCTGGGCCATCGCGGCTGCCGGCTGGGGATCACCTATCCGGAGATCTACGAGATGCAGGCGCGCGCCATCTTCGAGGGCGCGCTCGCCGTCGCCGAGGAGACCGGCCAGCGCGCCGGTGCCGGAGATCATGATTCCGCTGGTGGGCATGAAGCGGAGCTGGAGATCACCCGCGCCGCAGGTGGATCGCGTGGCCGCCGAGGTGTTCGACGCAAGCCGGGACGCACGCGTCGAGTACAGCGTCGGCACCATGATCGAGCTGCCGCGCGCCGCGATCATCGCCGACACGCATCGCCGAGGTCGCCGACTTCTTCAGCTTCGGCACCAACGACCTGACGCAGACGGTGTTCGGCCTGTCGCGCGACGACGCGGGCAAGTTCCTGCCGCGATATGTCGAGCGGGGCATCCTGCCGACGCGACCCGTTCGTCTCGCTGGATATCGAGGGCGTCGGCGCGATGATGCGCATCGCCGCCGAGAACGGGCCGCGCGACCAAGCCGGGCCTGAAAATGGGCATCTGCGGCGAGCACGGCGGCGACCCGGCCTCGATCGCGTTCTGCGAGCAGGTCGGGCCTGGACTACGTCTCGTGCAGCCCGTACCGCGTGCCGGTCGCCCGGCTGGCGGCGGCGCAGGCGGCGCTGGGGGCGGCCGAGGACCGCACCGCATAGCCTGATGAAGTTCCTGCACGCGGCCGATATCCATCTCGACAGTCCGCTCGCCGGGCTGACCCGCCGCGCCGTCGTGCCCGCGCACGTGACGCGCGAATGCACGCGCCGCGCCTTCGCCAACCTGGTCGATCTGGCGATCGCGGAAGACGTGGCATTCGTGCTGATCGCCGGCGACCTGTTCGACGCCGATTGGCGCGACTTCAGCACCGGCCTGTTCTTCGCGGCCGAAATGCGCCGGCTGGGCCGTCCCTGCGTGCTGGTGCGCGGCAATCACGATTTCGCATCGGAGATCACAAAAAGACTAGTTCAGCCTCCCAACGTGCGCGAGCTGTCGTCGCGCACCTGCGACCGCGTCGGGTTCGACGAACTCGGGGTGGTGATCCACGGACGCTCGTTCCCGAACCGTGCGGTCCCTGAGGATCTGTCGGCGGACTATCCGGCGCGGGAAGCCGGGCGGCTGAACATCGGCCTGCTGCACACCTCGGCCGAGGATCCGGGCGAGCACGCGACCTATGCGCCGTGCCGCGTCGAATCGCTGGTGCTGAAGGGGTACGACTACTGGGCGCTGGGCCACATCCACGACCGGCGGACGCTGCACGAACGGCCGTTCGTGGTGTTCCCCGGCAATACGCAGGGCCGCAACCCGCGCGAGACCGGGGCGAAGGGCGCCACGCTCGTCGAGGTGCAGGACCGCCAGATCGTGAACGTGACGCATTGCCCGACCGACGTGCTGCGCTGGACGCAGGTGGCCGTCGATGCGGATGGGGCGCAGAACCTGGCCGAGCTGTCCGCGCGCGTCGGCGCCGCGCTGGCGGCGGCCAATGACGGCGCGGAAGGGCGGCCGCTCATCGCGCGCGTGGCGCTGGGCGGCGTCACCCCGCTGCACGCCGCTATGCTGGCCGATCCCGACGCCATCGACGCCGAGTGCCGCAACGCCGCGGCCGGGATCAGCGGCGAGCTGCATATCGAGCGCGTGCGCCTGCGCACCGCGACACCCGGCACGGACATCGGCGACGACGGCGCGATGGCCGCGCTGGCGCAGGCGTTCATGGCCGGTCTCGACGACCCGGACCTGCAGGCGCGCGCGCTGGAGGATTTGCGTAGGCTAGCGAGCCAGATGCCCCGCCTGCCCGGCTCGGCGCCGCCCTCCCTGCCGACCACCGCCGAGGCGCTGCGGCTGCTTGCGGCCGATGCCTGGCAGGAAGTGGCGCACGCGCTGAGTGGCGCGCCTTGAGGATCACCCGCCTCGCGCTGGAGCGGTACGGCCATCTGAGCGACGCGGAACTGCTGTTCCCGCCGACGCACGGGTTGCATGTCGTGCTGGGACCGAACGAAGCCGGCAAATCGACCGCGCTGGCGGCCATCGGCGACTGCCTGTTCGGCTTCCCGCACCGCAGCCCGTTCGATTTCCTGCATGGCACGCGCAATCTGCTGGTGGCCGCGACGCTGCGCGCCGGCGATGGCCGCGAAGCCCGGTTCGTGCGCCGCAAGGGACGGCGCGGCGGCGACCTGGCGGACGGCGATGGCGAGGCGCTGCCGGAGAGCGCGATCGAGGCTTTCCTCGGGGGCGCCACCCGCGAGCGGTTCGACCGGGTGTTCGGTCTGGACGCCGAGGAGCTGCGGCGCGGCGGCAAGGCAATTCTCGCGGGTCAGGGCGAGATCGGCGAGAGCATCCTGCAGGCGCAGACCGGCCTGCATGGGTTTCGCGCGGTGGAAGCCCGGCTGGACCGGCAGGCGGGGGCGCTGTTCGGCGACCGCCGTGGGGAGCGGGCGTTGCACGCCGCCAGGGCCCGTTTCGACGAAGCGCGCAGGGCGCTGGACGAACGCAGCGTGCTGCCCACGGATCACGCGCACGCTCGCGGCGAGACCGAGCGGCTGGAGCGGGAGGAGCAGGCGGAGGCGCAGGAGTCCCGATCGCTGCGCGATGAGCGCGCCACGCTCGACCGCATCCGCCGCACCGCGCCGGCCCGGCGCGCGCTGGCCGAGGCGGAGCGGTCGCGCGCCGAACTGGGGGCCCGCTCGGCGCTGCCGCCGGACGCCGAGCAGCGACGGCAGACCGCGGTGCTGGCGCGCGAGACGGCGGCCACCGCGCTCGCCGCCGAACGCAAACGCCAAAGCGAGCTGCAGGCCGGGCTGGATGCGCTGGTGGTCGATGCCGCGCTGCTGGCCGAGGCTGAGGCGATCGACCGCCTGAGCGCCGACCGCAACCGGATCAGCGCGGCGCGCAGCGATCTCGGCGGACAGCGCGAGGAGGCCGAACGTCATCGGCGGACGATGCAGGAAGCCGCCCGCCGGCTCGGCCAGGCCGCCGAGGCGGAGGATCTGGTCGCGCGCATCCCCGATGCCCTGACCCGCGCGGCCGTCGCCCGGAGCATCGACGCGCATACCCGGCTGTCGGAGCGCCTGGACGCCGCGCGCGCGGCGTTCGCGGCCGCCTGCCCCGTGCGCGATGCGGCGATGGTGGAAGCCGCCGCGCTGCCGCCGCCGGTGGCCTCGGCCGACCTGCGCGCGGCCATCGAGGCGGCCAAGGCCGAGGGGAGGCTCGACGCCGACCGGGCGGCAGCCGAGGCGACGCTGCGCGGCGCGCGCGCCGAACAGGCGAACGCGCTCGCCTCGCTGCCGTTATGGGGCGGTTCCGCCGCGGCGCTCGCAACGGCGGCGGTGCCGCTGCAAGCCGCCGTGGCCGCCCATGCCAAAGCCCTCGACAAGGCAGCGGACGATTTGCGCCGCCGTCGCGACAGCGTGGCCACGCTCGATGCCGAACTGGAAGCCATCGCCGCCGAGCTGCACGGCATCTCCGCGCTGGGCGACCTGCCCACCGCGGAAGCGATTCTGGACGCACGCGGGCGCCGTGACCGGGCATGGAGTCTGATCCGGCGCCATCGCGTCGAAGGGGGCCCGCGCCGTCGCCGGCCGAGCTGGAAGCGCTGGGCGTCGATGCGGCACTGCCGGATGCGTTCGAGGCCCTGCTGCGCGCGGCCGACGCGCTGGCCGACCGGCGCGCCACGGATGTCGAGCGCGTAGTCAGGTTCGAACAGCTTCGCATCCGCGAGGCGGAAATCCGCGTGCTGCGCGAGGTTGCAGCCGCGCACGAGGCGACGGCGCTGCGCTCGCACCAGGAGGCGTCGGCGCGATGGCGCGCGGCGTGGCAGCCCGCGGAAGTCGAGCCGGCCGACCCGGCGGAGATGCGCGAATGGCTGGGCCGGCGCGAGGCCATCCTGCGCCTCAACGCCGGCGTTGCAGAGGCGGACAACAAGGCCGGGCTTCTCGCGCGTCGTCACGATGCCGCCTGGTCGCCACTGGCCGCCCTGCTGCCGGCCGAGGCAGCGGCGGCGGGCGGGCGGCTCGCCGCGCTGGTGCGGGCGGCCGGGATCGTCTGCGCCGAGCGGGAAGCCGCGGAGCAGGCGACGGCCAGGGCCGCAACCGCGCTGAAGGCGGCGGAGGAGGCAGCGGCGAGGACAAAGCGCAGTCTCGACGCCGCTGAGAAGGATGCAGCCGAGTGGCGTTCCGGATGGGCGAGGACCGTCGCCGGCCTCGGTCTTGCCGCCGACGCGGCCGCGGCGGATGGCAAGCTGGCGCTCGAATTGTGGCAGCAGGTCGAGACGGCCTCCGCACACTGGCGGACAGCGAACCTCCGGGTCGCCGAGATGGCGGCAGCCATCGAGACATTCGCCGACGATGCGGCGCAAACGGCCCTCCGCGCCGCCGCGGAGCTCGCGGACCTTCCAGCGGAGGAATGCGCAGCCGCCCTGGCGCGCCGTCTTGCCGACGCCCGCGCCGCCGCTCAGGACCGGGAGAAGCTGGCAGAGCAGCGCACGAGACTGAACGCCGCGATCCAGCGATCGGCGGACGAAGTGGACCGGGCCGAACAGGCCCTGACGGTCCTGCGCAATCTGGCCGGAGCCGCCGACGATGCGCAGCTACAGCAAGCGATCGCCGAAGACGCTCATCACGCGGTCCTGGCCGCAGAGATCGCGGCGCGCACCGCGGAATTGCACAAACTGGACGACGGAAGCAGCCGCTCGGAACTGGACGCGCAAGCGGCCGATTGCGACCTGGACGCCCTGCCCGACCGGATCGCCGCAATCGATGTGCGGCTCGCGGCGATCGGCGCGAGCCAGGTTGCGCGCGCCGTCCGGCTGGCGGAACTGCGCGCCGCGCTGCACCGGATGGAGCAGGGGCAGGACGCCGCGGGGGCCGCGCAGGCGATGCACGATGCGATGGCCGAGACCGAGGAGATCGCCGCCCGCTACGCGCGGCTGCGGCTGGCGCACATGCTGCTGCGCGCCGGCATCGACCGCTTCCGCGCACAGTAGCAAGGTCCGCTGTTGCGCCGCGCCGGCGAGATTTTCTCCGTGCTGACGGAGCGCCGCTATGAGCGGCTGACGCCGGGCGAAACGGAGGACGGGACGGCGGTGCTGGAAGCGGTGCGCCCCGATGGCGTCGCCTGTCCCGTGGACCGGCTGAGCGAGGGTACCCGCGACCAGCTGTACCTGGCGCTGCGGCTGGCGGCGATCGAGGACGCGTCGCGCGGGGCGGAGGCGCTGCCGCTGATCGCCGACGACCTGCTGGCCGGCTTCGACGACCGGCGCGCGCTGGCGGCGATGCGGGTGCTGGCCGCCTTCGCGACCACGACGCAGACGATCCTGTTCACTCACCACGCCCACATCGCCGAGATGGCGACGCCGGAGTTGGCCAGCGTGCATCGTCTCGCCGCGGCGGCCTGACGGGCCTACAGGCAACGCCCAGCCCTACGGCCGCGTGCGCGAATACTCCATCGCGGGATAGCTGCCGCCCTGATAGCGTTCCTCGACGGGATCACCGCTGACCTTGCCCGCGAGCTGGCCGGCAAATCCATCCGCGCTGTCCCGCGGCTGCCACCCGAGCAGCGCGCGCGCATCGTGGCGCCAGTAGGTGCGCGCGTTGTTCGAGGCACCCCAGATCACGCAGGTCTCCACGCGCTCGGCCAGCGTCGCGCGTTCGCACAGCCGGCACAGATCGGCGTACGACAGCCAGGTTGACAGCATCCGCGCGTTGACCGGCTCGGGGAAGCAGCTGCCGATGCGAACATTGACGTTCTCGACGCCGTGCTTGAACCAGTACATCCGCCCCATCAACTCGGCGTACACCTTCGACAAGCCGTAATATCCGTCCGGGAGGAACTGGCAGTCATCGTCGAGCGGCTCGCTACGTTCGTGAAAGCCGATGCTGTGGTTGGAACTGGCGAACAGCACCCGGGCGTGTTCGCGGCGCGCGGCCTCATACACATGGTACAGGCCGCGGATGTTGGGGCCGATCACCTCCTCGAACGGGCGTTCCACCGAGACGCCCCCGAAATGCAGGATGGTGCCGCAGCCCTCGGCCAGCCGCAGCATCGCGACCCCGTCCTGCAGATCGGCGGCGACAATCGGCTGCCCGACGAAATCTTGTCGGGGAACGGCGCGATGTCGGTCAGCACCAGCGCCCAGCCGAGCTTGCCGCCCAGATAGGCGGCGATCTGGCGTCCCAACGCGCCCGATGCGCCGGTCAGCAGCACCGGTCTGGCAGGCTTGTCTGTCATCTCGTTCTCCCGATGCGATGTCTGCCCGACAGGGCCATCGCCGGCGACCTGCGTCAACCTTACTCGGCCATCAGCGCGGCCCGCGCCTCGGCTGCCCCCAGCGGGTCTTCCAGGGCACACAGCCGGGTCGCCGCCAGCCGCGCGAAGCGGTGCAGCAGCGCCCGCCGCCGCGCGGGAGGCAACGGATGGGGGCGTGGCGCGCGCAGCAGGTCGGCCTGGCCGTCGCAGGCGACGATCAGCCCGGCCTCCTCGGGCAGCAGGCCCTGCGGAAACTCCGCATCGACCGCGAACAGCAGCGCGTCGGCGTAGTCGCGGTATTCCGGCCATTTCGCATCGCTCAGGAAGTCGCGGGCGCCGGATTTGACCTCGATGCACGCGAATCCGCCGTCGGGGCGGAGGGCGAGGATGTCCGCCCGCCGGCCGTTCGGCAGCGCAACCTCGTGCAGCGGCGTCCAGCCCAGCGCCAGGCACAGGCGGGCGGCGGCGCGGCGGATCGCCTGGGTGCGGTCCGGGAAGCTGGGCGGCGGGAGGGCTGCGGAACCGCGCTCGCGCTCGGGCATTACGACCTCATCATGGTAGCCACGCGTTTCGCGGTCGCCGCCCATATCCTGCTGCTCCTGGCCGATGTCAGGCGCGGCGCGGCGGGATCGCGGGACGCTCCGGCGCCGACCGGCCTGCCCGCCACCAGCAGCCGGCTGGCCGCCATCGTCAATACCAATCCCGTGGTGGTCCGCCGGATCACCGGCCAACTGGCCCGGGCCGGCCTGGTCCGCGTGCATCGCGGGCCGGGCGGCGCGGTCCTGGCCCGCCCGCCGGACACGATCACCCTGGACGACGTGTGGGACGCCATCAACGCCGGCGCGGCGCGGCCGCTGGTGCCGCTGCATCCGAGGCCCGCCGACACGCCGGCGGGAGGCGGCGCGCACGAGGTGCTGGCCGGAGCCTTCGGCGACGCCGAGGCAGCGTTCCGCGGCGCGCTGGCTAAGGTCACGCTGGCGGCGCTGGCCGGCCAGCGCATCCGCGAGCACGCCTGAACCCGCCCGCTTGACGGCGAGCGGGCCGGCATGGCCTGTACGCCGGCCATGCCCGACCCGTCGCAGACCGGCACCCCCCCGAGCGCCGAGGCCATCGCGGCGATGGCCGAGCGGGCGCTCGCCGCCATTCCGGAGCGACTGCGCCGGCATCTGTCCGGGGTGGCGATCGCCGTCGAGGAACTGGCCGACGACGACACGCTCGACGATCTTGGCATCAAATCCGCCTGGGACCTGACCGGCGTGTATCGCGGCGTGCCCCGGCCGCAGCGGCGCACCGACGACCTGCCGACCGCGCCCGACATGATCGTGCTGTATCGGCAGGCGATCCTGCTGGAATGGATCGAGACCGACGAGGATCTGGCCCGTCTGGTCGGCAGCGTGCTGATCCACGAGGCAGCCCACCATTTCGGCTTCAGCGACGCCGATATCGAGGCGCTCGAACGCGAGGCGTAGGCCCCGGCTGCTGGACCTGCCGCCGACGCCGCATCCGCAGCAGATCGGCGTTGCCGGCGCAGGCTGACAAGCCTTATTGCTGTTCGGCAATAGGATTGGCCCTTGCACGTAACCTTGCCGAGTCTAAGCGCGCGCGATGCGGAGAGGTGATCAGATGGATTGTTCCGGCACCGGACAGACGCCGCCCGCGCTTTCGCGTCGTCGCTGGCTGGGGGGTACGACAGCGCTGTTGGCTGCCTCTGTTGCGGCTCCAGCGCTGACCGCCAATTCGTCGTCTGTCGCAACCGCGGCGATCGACCATGACGACGATCTGGAGGCGATGCTGCCGGCCCTCTCCAACTGGGGAAGGTGGGGACCCGCCGATCAGCTCGGGACGATGAACTTCATGACGGCAAGAACCCGCCTCGCGGCCGCGGCGCTGATCCGCACCGGCCGCGTCGTCCCGTTGGGTCGCAAGGTTTCACCCAGCACGCCGAACTTGCGAAATTTCTACTACAAGATGCATCGCTATCAGGACCCGCCACCGGAAGAGTCAGGCTGCATCGACGAAATCGGCATGACCTGCCATGGATTCGCCATCACCCATGTCGATGCCCTCTGCCACCTGTTTACGCCAGAGGGAAAACACGGAATGTACAACGGCTATCCGATCGACGACGTGACGCCAGCCGGCGCGCTGCGGCTCGGGATCGAGAACATGGGGGCTGTCGGCATAGTCGGTCGCGGCGTGCTGCTGGACATCGCGGAAGTGCGAGGCGCACCGCTGGATCCCGGATCGACAATCCGACCCGAAGACCTGGAAGCCGCCGAGCGCCTGCACGAAGTTCGTGTCGGGGAGGGCGATATCCTGTTCGTGCGCAACGGGGCCGGAGCGCGCAATTCGTATAGGCTGGGAACTGGGCTGCACGCGGCCTGCCTGCCGTGGTTGCGCGACAGGAACGTAGCGGTCCTGAGCGGTGACTCGGACAGCGACGTCCATCCTCCGCTGCCCGGCTTCGCAAGGTGGACGGAGCCGGTACACATGGTCGCCATCCCGTATATGGGAATGGCGCTGCTCGACCATACGGAACTTGACGCATTGGCGGCCGCCTGAGCCGAGGAGAAGCGGTGGACTTTCTTCGTGACCGCCAGCCCGTGGCGTTTCAAGGGAGGGACCGGTTCAGAGGTAAATCCTCTCGCCATGTTCTGAACCTGCCAATATTCCGTACGGCCATTCAGGATGCGGGCGCCCCCGCCGGCTGCGCCGTCTCGAACACGCTGGCGGCAAACGCCTCCTCCCACGAGCCGGTGGTCGAGGCGCGCGAATATTCGGTCGAGCGGTTCTCGAAGAAATTGGCGTGCTCCACCGCGTTCAGCATGTCGTCCAGCCAGGGCAGCGGATTGCGGTCCACATGGAACAGCGGGTTCATGCCGAGCTGCACCAGCCGGCGGTCGGCGATGAAGCGGATATACTGCTTGACCGAGGGGCCATCCAGGCCATCGACCGGGCCCATTTCGAACGACAGGTCGATGAACGCGTCCTCGTGATCGACGATGGTGGCACAGGTCAGATAGATGTCGCGCCGCAGCTCCTCGGTCCAGATCTCCGGGTTTTCCTGGACGAAGGTGCGGAACAGGCGGATCACCGACAGGCAATGCAGCGTCTCGTCGCGCACCGACCAGCTGATGATCTGGCCCATCCCCTTCATCTTTCCGAAGCGCGGGAAGTTCAGCAGCATGGCGAAGCTGGCGAATAGCTGCAGCCCCTCGGTGAACGCTCCGAACGCGGCCAGCGTCTTGGCGATCTCGTGCTTGCTGGAGACGGTGAAGGACTGCATGTAGTCGAACTTGTCCTTCATCTCCTTATATTTGAGGAATGCGGTATATTCCAGCTCCGGCATCCCGATAGTGTCGAGCAGATGACTGTACGCGGCCACGTGGATCGTCTCGGTATTCGAGAAGGCCGAAAGCATCATCAGCACTTCGGTGGGTTTGAACACCTGGCTGTAATGCTTCATGTAGCAGTTGTTCACCTCGACATCGGCCTGGGTGAAGAACCGGAATATCTGCGTCAGCAGGTTGCGCTCGCTGGCGGTCAGGTTCTTGTGCCAATCCTTCACGTCGTCGGCCAGCGGCACTTCCTCGGGCAGCCAATGCAGGCGCTGCTGGGTCAGCCAGGCCTCGTATGCCCAAGGGTAGCGGAAAGGCTTGTACACCGGGTTTTCGGTGAGCAGGTCGAAGCGGACCGGGTGTTCGTCCCGTGAATGCGTCATGCCGTCCATCGGCGCCTCCTGCTGGCTGAACGCATTATCTGGTGCGTTGGGGGTCAGTGGCAACCACATTTAGGGTCCAGCGGCCAATTGACCTTCCCCCGTGGCAAGCCCGACATGCAGGCAGTCGCAGCGGAGGATCTTGGAATGTCTGCACGAACCCGGCTTCTCGGCGCCGCCTGCTCGCTGGCGCTGGCGCTGCCGCTGGCCGCCCGCGCCGCGGAACCGCCGCCGGCCGGCGGCCGCGCCGGAATGGACATGATGCAGGCCATGCGGAAAATGCAAACGGCCGAGGCCGCGCTGCCCATGACCGGCACCGCCGACCGACTGTTCGCGGGCATGATGATCCCGCACCACCAGGCCGCCATCGACATGGCAAAGGTCGAACTGCGCGACGGGCACGACCCGCAGATGCGGCGGCTTGCGCGCTCGATCATCGCGGCACAGAAAAAGGAAATCATGGAGATGCAGTCATGGCTGGCGAAGCACCCGCAATGACGCAGCAGCAGCAACCGACCAGCCGGATTCAGGTCGCCGGCATGACCTGCCAGCATTGCGTCACGGCGATCGAGCAAGCGGTGCGCGACGTGCCGGGCGTGGGCTCGGTCGCCGTGGACCTTGCCGGCGGCTCGGTCACGATCACCGGCGCTGCCGACGACGAGGCAATCCGCGCGGCCATCGCCGAAGCCGGCTACGACGTGGCACCTGCTCCCTGATCGACGATCTCGTCCGTCATCACCCGGAATCCGGTCAGCATGGCCGGCCCGAAGCTGGTCGTGATCGCGACGTCGGTCGCGTCGCGGCCCGCGCGCCATCAGGATGCGGCCGATGCGCGGGAAGTTGTGGCGCGCGTCGAAGGTGTACCAGCGCCCGCCGAGATACGCCTCGAACCAGGCGCGAGAATCCATCGGGTCGTCGACCGGCGGCACGCCGATGTCGCCCAGGTAGCCGGTGCAGTAGCGCGCCGGGATGTTCATGCAGCGGCAGAGCGTGACCGCCAGATGCGCGAAGTCGCGGCACACGCCGACGCCGCTCCTGATAGCCCTCCCACGCGGTGCGGGTCGGCGCGCGCGTGCTGGTAGCCGAAGGTGATGCGGTCGTGGACGAAGTCGCAGATCGCCTGCACCCGCGCCCAGCCCGGCGGCGCCTGGCCGAACAGCGACCAGGCCGTGTCGGTCAGGCGGTCGGTCTCGCAGTAGCGGCTGCCGAGCAGGAAGACCAGCACGTCGTCCGGCAGCTCCTCGACCGGGGTGCTGCGCCGGCGTCCGGCGCGACCGGGTCGGGCAGGCCGGAATCCTGGATCGACGAAATCGGTGGCGACGTCACGCGGCCCGACGGGCGCGACGATGCGGGTGCAGATATTGCCGAACCCGTCCATGATAGGTCATGCGCCGGAACAGCGGGCGGTAGGTGATCTCGCCCGGCGTGCGCAGGTCGGCGGCCCGGTCGGGATGCACGTTCACCACCAGCAGCATCGGCGTCGGCTGCGGCGCAGTCGTAGCTCATGCTCGTATCCAGCGCGGATCCGCATCGGGGCGATGTCTCCTACATGCCGCTGGCGAGCGTGTCGCCGATGGCGGGCGGTGCGGCGGTTCGCGTCGCGGACGGCTCGGCGCTGACCTCCACCTCGACCGTCATGCCCAGGCTGTCGGCCGGAAACCCGGTATAGGTGCCCGACAGCGGCACCGCCTGCGCGGATCGCGCGCCACCGCGACGCGGATCAGGTCGCGGTTGCCGACGATGCCGTTGGTCGGGTCGAACTCCATCCAGCCGGCGCCGGGCAGATAGACCTGCACCCAGGCATGGGTGGAGCCGCCGCCGACATGCCGCCGGCCCGGCGCCCGACGGCACATAGAGATAGCCGGAGACGAAGCGGGCCGCCAGGCCCAGCGAACGCACGGCCTCGATCATCAGCACGGCGAAATCGCGGCAACTGCCGCTGCGCCAGTTTCAGCGTCTCGCAGCGGGTCCTGGACGCCCATCTCCTCGCGCGCGACATAGGTGAGGTCACGGCGGATCGCGTGGGTCATCGCCGACAGCAGGTCGAGCGTGCCGATCGGCCGGTCGGCGCGCAGGAACCGCCGCGCCCATCGCGCCAGTTCGCGCTCGCGGATCGGGATAGCTGCGCTCGATGGAGCGCAGCAGATCGGGCATGTCCTCCTGGTCGTAGCTGAACGGGTAGCGCTCGGCCTGGGCTGCGATCGGGAAGTTCAGGGCGTGGTCTGGCGCATGATCCAGGCGGATGCAGCTCTCGAACCGCAGCTCGGTCGCGCGGCCCGAAAAGCGGGCGATGGCCACGCAATTGCCGAATACGTCGTGCATCCAGTGCAGCGAGGCCGGCTCCGGCGTGACCGACAGCTCGGCGGCCAGCAGCCGCTGGTCGTAGCTGTCCCGCGGGCGGAACATGACGCGATGCTCGCCGAACGCCACCGGTTGCCGGTAACGATAAGTGGTGACATGGCGGACGGTAAGCAGCGGCATGGGAAATGGTTCTATCCGAGTCCGGCATTGCAACAAAGCAGGCAAGCGCCGTGCGCCAGACGGAGTTGCCCGCCGTCAGGCGGCAGGGACCGCCGCGCGGCGGAACAGGCCCGACGCCGCCAACACGATGGCGGCGAAGACCAGCGGCGGGAATACGATCTGGTTGACAGCATTCCATCCGTACAGCGCCAGCACCTGTCCGGACGCGAACGAGCCGACCGCCATCGTGCCGAAGACCAGGAAATCGTTGAACGCCTGAACCCTGTTGCGCTCCTCCGGGCGATGCGTCTGCAACACCATCGCCGACGCGCCGACAAAGCCGAAGTTCCAGCCCAACCCCAGCAGGATCAGGCCGCCCCAGAAATGCGCGACCGTGGTCCCCGACATCGCGGTGAGCGCCGCCGCCGTAGTCAGCGCGAGACCGGCCGCCACTATCCACGGCGCGCCGAAGCGGGCGATCAGCGCGCCGGTGAAGAAGCTTGGCGCATACATGGCCACCACATGCCACTGGATCGCGAGGTTGGACGCGGATACCGGCAGCCCGCACATCCGCATCGCCAGCGGGGCCGAGGTCATCACCAGGTTCATCAGGGTATAGGATACGACCCCGCACACGGCGGCGGCGAGGAACCGCCGCTGGCGCACGATGGCGCCGAGCGGCCGGCCCGCCGCCAGTTCGATCGCGGGCGGCCGGGGCAGATGCACGCCTGCCAGCACCGCCGTCGCGATCAGCGCCACTGCGGCCTGGGCCAGATAGCTGACGGCGAACAGATAAGGCGGCCAGAGGTTCATGGTCCAGGTGACGAGCTGCGGACCCAGCACGCCCGAGAACACCCCGCCCGCCATGACCCAGGACAGCGCCTTCGGCCGGAACGCCGGCTCGACGCCGTCGGCCGCGGCAAAGCGGAACGACTGGATCACGGCTGCGTACAACCCGCCCAGAAAGGTTGCCGCGCAGTACAGCGAAAATGAGCCGATCAGCAGCGCCAGGGCCGCCAGCAAACCGCCCGCCGCGCCGCAGCCGGTTCCGGCCATGAAGGCGGTCCGCCGCCCGAACCGGCGCGACAGCCAGCCGTTCGGCAGGGTGCCGGCCGCCATGCCGACCACGAAGACGGAGATCGGCAGCGTGGCCAGGGCGCGGTCGGGCGCCAGCGTGGAGCCGATGATGGCGCCCGTCGCATACGTCACCGACGCGTTTGCTCCGGCCAAGGCCTGCGCCGCCGAGAGCCGGACGATGTTGGACCGTGTGCGTCTTCCCTCGCCCAAACCCACTCCCAAGGGGAGAGGAGGCCGAACTCCCTCTCCCTCTGGGAGAGGGCCGGGGTGAGAGAGCGCGGCCCGACTATCGATTGTTATCATTCCCCGTCACTGACAGGCCAGGCACTCCTCGTAATTGGCTACCCGAGCCGGTGCCGCCGCCAGCGGCAGCATCGCCTCGAGCGAGGCCGCGCCCACGAACTCGGTCGGGCGCACCGCCTTTTCGCTCACGTTGTCGGCGCGCTGGATCGACAGGCTGCGGCAGTAGTACAGCGACTTCAGCCCGCGCTTCCAGGCGAGCATGTGGATCTGGTGCAGGTCGCGCTTATGCACGTTGGCCGGCAGGAAGACGTTCACCGACTGGCTCTGGCAGATATACGGCGTGCGGTCGGCGGCGTGCTCGATGACCCAGCGCTGGTCGAGCTCGAACGCGGTCTTGAACACCGCCTTTCGTTGTCGGTCAGGAAATCCAGATGCTGCACGCTGCCCTTGTTCAGCGTGATCGACGACCAGACATCCTCGTTGTCCTGGCCTCGCTCGGCCAGCAGCATCTGCAGATGCCGGTTGCGCACCGTGAAGCTGCCGGACAGCGTCTTTTGCAGGAACACGTTGGCGGCGATCGGCTCGATGCCCGGGCGAGGCATTGCCGGCGATGATCGAGATGGACGCGGTCGGCGCGATCGCGATCTTGTTCGAGAACCGCTCCATGACGCCGTATTCGGCGGCGTCCGGGCACGGCCCGCGCTCTTCGGCCAGCACGCGGCTCGCGGCATCGGCCTGCGCGCGGATCTGCGCGAACATGCGCTTGTTCCACACCTTCGCCATGACGCCCTCGAACGGCACGTTCTGCGATTGCAGGAAGCTGTGGAAGCCCATCACGCCGAGGCCGACCGAGCGCTCGCGCATGGCGGCATAGCTGCGCCCGTTCCATGCCCGGCGGCGCGCGGTCGATGAAATCCTGCAGCACGTTATCGAGGAAGCGCATCACGTCCTCGATGAAGGCCGGGTGGTCCTTCCACTCGAACCAGGTCTCCAGGTTCACCGACGACAGGCAGCAGACCGCCGTCCGCTGCCTGCCCGTGCTGGTCGATGCCGGTCGGCAGCGTGATCTCGCTGCACAGATTCGAGGTCTTCACCTCCAGCCCGGCCAGCTTCTGCCGCTCCGGCCGCGCGCGGTTCACCTTGTCGCTGAACACCAGATACGGCTCGCCGGTCTCGATCCGCGCGGTCAGGATGCGGATCCACAGGCCGCGCGCCGAGATGCGGCGGACGATGGCGCCGTCCTTGGGCGAGGTCAGCGCCCACTCGTCGTCGCCTCCACCGCGCGCATGAATGCGTCGGAGACCAGGATGCCGTGATGCAGGTTCAGCGCCTTGCGGTTCGGGTCGCCGCCGGTGGGGCGGCGGATCTCGACGAACTCCTCGATCTCCGGGTGGCTGATCGGCAGGTACACCGCCGCCGAGCCGCGCCGCAGGCTGCCCTGGCTGATCGCGAGCGTCAGGCTGTCCATCACGCGGATGAACGGGATCACGCCGGAGGTCTTGCCGTTCTGGCCGACCTTCTCGCCGATCGAGCGGAGGTTGCCCCAATAGCTGCCGATGCCGCCGCCCTTGGTGGCCAGCCAGACATTCTCGTTCCACAGGCCCACGATGCCGTCCAGGCTGTCGGATGCCTCGTTGAGAAAGCAGGAGATCGGCAGGCCGCGCTTGGTGCCGCCATTGGACAGCACCGGGGTCGCCGGCATGAACCACATGCGGCTGATGTAGTCGTAGATGCGCTGCGCGTGGCCGGCATCGTCGCCGTAATAGCTGGCGACGCGCGCGAACAGGTCCTGATAGCCCTCGCCCGGCAGCAGGTAGCGGTCGTCCAGCGTCGCGCGGCCGAAATCGGTGATCAGCGCGTCGCGCGAGCGATCGACGCGGACCTGGTGGCGACCTTGCATCTGGACGGCATCGAGCATGGCGGTCTCCCGGGTAAGCGACGGAACTCGCGTGAACGCCTGACTCTACTGCTCAAAGGGTTAGGCGGGTCAATGGATGTGACACTAGATATGGCAGACTGTGGCCCTTCGGACACTATATGGAGGCGTGCTGGCCCGCTGCAACACGCGCGCTGAGGAACTTATCAAGAACATCATCCAGCGCGCCAGCGCCGTCAATTCGGCGTCGCGCCGATAAATCACTTTCGGTTGATACCGGCGTCGCACGGAAATGGCCGGTCCGTCCCAAGCCGCCTGATACCGAGGGCCTTCAGCAAATCGCAACGCGCCGTCTCAATAATAAGCCCACATGCCATGAAGTGAGACCAAGCCATGCTCCGATCGTTGCCCAACCCCGAGCAGCTTCCCGCCCAGGCAAGAGAGGCAGGCCGATGACCGCGTTGGGAAGCAATATCGCGGCAGCGCAGGCGTTCACCCGCTTTGGCCTGGGCGGACGCCCGGATGATGCTATCCCCAGCGATCCGGTCGGCTGGCTGCGCGCTCAACTGGCGGCTCCGGACCCCACGCCGGTCGCGGGCATGCCGACCGCCGCCTACGGCCTCGCGCTGATGAACACGATGGTCAGCGCGACACCGGGCACCTCGGCCCGCAACAACGCGATCGCCGCGATCCTGGCTTTGTTCCAGAACGAGGCGCAGGCATACCTGACCAACGCCGTCGTCACGCCCGCGCCGTTCCGCGAACGCCTGGTCTGGTTCTGGGCCAACCATTTCGCCGTCATGGCCAGCCCCTACCTGGTCTCCGTGACCGCCGGCGCCTACATCCGCGACGCCATCCGCCCGCACGTCACCGGCACCTTCGCGGACATGCTGCAGGCGGTCATGTCGCACCCGGCGATGATCACCTCGCTCAACAACCAGCAATCCGTGGGCCCGCTCAGCCACCGCGCCGTCGCGCTGGTCAAGAGCGGCGGCCCGCAGCTCAACATCAACGAGAATCTCGGGCGCGAGACGCTGGAGCTGTACACGCTCGGCGTGCAGGCCGGCTACACGCAGGCCGACGTGGATGCGATGGCGTATCTGCTCACCGGATGGATGGTCGAGGCGACGACGCCGCCGCAGGGTTTCTACTACGATTGGAAAAGCGCCCAGCCGGGCAACCAGACCCTGATGGGCAATACCTATCCCGGCACCCAGACCGGCTGCGTCGCGGCGCTGCAATGGCTGGCGACGCACCCATACACGTATCAGCACCTGGCGACCAAGCTGGTGACGCATTTCGTCTCCGACACGCCGGCCGCCTCGGACATCGCCACGGTGAAAACGCGCTCGCCGGGACCGGCGGCAGTCTGGACGCGGCGGCGCAGGCGCTGATCGGGCTACCGAACGCCTGGACGCCGCTGACCAAGCTGCGCACGCCGATCGACCTCGTGGTGGCCACGCTGCGCGCGGTCGGCGCCACGGCGGCCACGGTGCCCAACATCGACAGCGTGCTGACCGCGCTCGGCCAGCCGCTGTGGTGCCCGCCCTTCCCCAACGGCTGGTCCGATCTGGCCGCGGACTGGACCAGTCCGGAGGCGGTGCTGCTGCGCATGGACTGGATCAACACGTTCTGCGCGACGCTGACCGGAATCAGCCCGTCGGCCGTGGCGGCATCCTGTCTCGGCCCGTTCCTGTCGCCGAACACGCTCGCGATGATGACCGGCGCAAGCTCGCCCGCGGCCGCGCTGACGCTGCTGTTCTGCTCACCCGAAGCACAGAGGCGCTGACCCATGCATACCGACCCCTCCTGCCAGCCCGGCTCTTGCTGCAAGCCGGGCCGCCTGCTCCTGAAGCGCCGGTCCGCCCTGCTGGGCCTGGGCGCGGCCTTCGCGCTGGGCCGCCAATCCCTCGCCTTCGCGGGCGCCCCCAGCAACGCGCGCCTGGTGGTCATCAACCTGCGCGGCGGCCTGGACGGGCTTTCGGCGGTGGCGCCGTACGGCGACCGCAACCTGTCGATCCTGCGCGCGCCGCTGATGGCCGGCCCCGTCGGCACCAGCGGCGGCATGATCTATCTCGGCGGCTTCTTCGGGCTGCACCCGGCAATGCCCAATTTGGGCGCCCTGTATCAGGCGGGGCAGGCGCTGATGGTGCATGCCGTCGGCAATTGCGGCACCTCCACGCGCAGCCATTTCGAGGGCCAGGATTATCTGCAGGGCGGCGCCCCGGAACTGCTGACCGATGGCTGGCTCAACCGGGTGGTGGGCATGATGCCGGCGCCTTCGGGCAACATCCAGACAGGCATCGCCATCAACCAGACGACGCCGCTGCTGATCCGCGGCCCGACAGTCGTGGCCGGCTGGGCGCCCGACCATTTCAAGCAGCCCTCCCCGGGCACGGCGGCGAACATCCTGGCGCTCAACCAGAACGATCCGGTGCTCGGCCCGGCGCTGCAGGTCGGCTTCACGGATCGCGGCACGCTGAACCAGGTGCTGAAGCAGGGCGCGGCGACGCCCTCCAGCCTGCCTCCGCTGGCCAAGCTGGGCTGGGCGGCGGGCGAACTGCTGGCCAGCCCGACCGGGCCGCGGGTCGCGGCCCTGGAGACCGACAGCTACGACACCCACGCCAATCAGGCCGCCGAGCTGAACATCAAGCTCGACGAGCTGGACAAGACGTTCTTGGCGCTGAAGACGACGCTCGGCTCCGCCTGGGCGAGCACGGTCGTGCTGACCATGACCGAGTTCGGCCGCACGGCCTATGCGAATAGCGGGATCGGCGGCGGCACGGATCACGGCACCGCGTTCGCGATGCTGCTGGCGGGCGGCGCGGTGGCCGGCGGAAAGGTGGTCACGACCTGGCCCGGCCTCGGCCCGAGCCAGCTCTATCAAGGGCGCGATCTGGCGCCGACCGTCGATTTCCGCTCCGTCGTCATGGGCGTGCTGGAGGGGCATATGGGCCTGCCCGCCTCGGCGATGGCGACCATCTTTCCCGGCGCGGCCGGCATATCGGCGGTGGGCGGGCTGGTGCGCGGCTGATCGTCCGGACGCTTTCGGGCCGGAGCCGGCCGGCCCGAGATTGCCGGCCGCCGCGTTCGGCGCGAAGCTCGATCCGCAAGCGGGGCGTCGGGCCGGCATTGCTGGACCACACACTCTCTCCTCTCCCCCAAATCGTCATCGCGGGCGGCGGGTTCTGCGGCGCGATGTGCGCCGCGCACCTGCTGCGCGACCAGCCCGATGCGGCGCTCAGCCTGGAGGTGATCGAGCCGCGCCCCATTCTGGGGGCGGGCTTGGCCTACTCGACTACGGACGCCGAGCACCGGATCAACGTCGCCGCCGCGCGGATGTCGCCGTTTCCCGAGGACGACCTGCATCTCGATCGCTGGCTGCGCGACGCTGACATTCCCGAGCGCGATCCACGGGCCATGCTGGCGGACGGGCGGCTGTACGCGCAGCGCGCCGAGATCGGCCGCTACGTGGACCAATTGCTGCGCGAGGCGGTCCGGTCGGCTCCCCGAAATCATGTTCCGCCACGTGGGTGGCCTGCCACCCACCGAGCGCCTGCGGTTCCTGCGCCACCTGCGCCCCTTCCGAGACGTCCACCGCTACCAGTCCGCGCCGCAGATCGCCGAGGCCGTCGCGGGCGCGATCGCCGAGGACAGACTGGAGGTCCTGGCGGCGTCGCTGCGCGCCATCGAGACCGAGGAGGGCGGCCTGATCGCGCGACTGCACCCGCGCCGGGCCGCCGAAAACGCGATGATCGAGCGCCGGGTCGGGGCGGTGGTCGCCTGCGTCGGACCGGGCCACGTGTCGGCGGTGGACAGCAGCACGCTGCTACGCAGCCTGTCGGATGCCGGCGCGCTGCGGGCCGACCTGTGCGGGCTGGGAATCGAGATCGATTCGCAGGCCCGCTGCATCGGCGAGGACGACCGGCCCGTAGCCAACCTGTTCGTGGCCGGGCCGATGGCGCGCGGCATGGATGGCGAGCTGATGGGACTGCCGCAGGTCTCGCTACAGCCGCGGGCCGTGGCGGCCCGGGTCGCCGCATTGCTATACGGCTGAAATCTCGGCCGAGCCGGCCGGATCAAGGCGAGTTGCGGCACACCCGGGTCTCTCGCGCTTGACCCACCCCGGAGGCTCCGTTACCGGGAAGCCTCCAAGCCTGTCCCGTTCGTCTAGAGGCCTAGGACATCGCC